>NZ_JBXASH010000001.1:0-1222027 GCF_058809095.1 Sphingomonas sp. GW821-FHT10F11 | reverse complement strand
CGGCCTCCCGCCTGCCACCGCACCTGCATTTATAATCGCAGATGCGGCGTCAGGTAAGTTACAAGGGGCTCCGGGAGCTATCGAGAGCTCCCGGAGCCCCTCACCAAGCTACGCTAGGCAACAAGCTGCCAAGCTTCACTATCCTCTCCCAAAGGAGAGGAAAAAGGGCAGCATATGTCGAATTTCGATCTGCCCTAACGCAGTTCGAAGCCAAGATCGCCGAGCACGTTTCGCAAGACATGCCGCCCTGCCATCGAGTCCGGCCCGCGTGTCCGCTCGCCGGCCAGTTCAGTCCAGTCGCGCTCCGCCATGCCCTGTTCGCGCTGGAAGGCGCGCAGCCGGCCGTCATAGGCGCGCGCGCCGTCATGCTGGCGGTCGGTCCAGGCATAGGTCTCATGGAACAGCACCGACGATTGGGGCAGGCGGGGCTTGATCGAGGCCGGGCGCGCCGGGTCCGGCTTGCCGACGACGAGGCCGAACAGCGGGAACATCCTGGGCGGCAGGTCGAGTTCCGCGGCGACCTCGGCGGGGCGGTTGCGGATGCCGCCGATATAGACCGATCCCAGCCCGAGCGATTCAAGCGCGACCACGGCGTTCTGCGCCGCCAGCGAGGTGTCGACCGATCCGAGCAGAAAGGTCTCGACATAGTCGAGCGCCTCGGCCGGCACGTCGCGCGCGCTCGCCAATTGAGTCAGCCGGTCGAAATCGATCAGCCAGACGAGCAGCAAAGGTGCCTCGAGGATATGCTTCTGCGACCCCGCCAGCGACGCCAGCCTTGCCTTGCGTTCGGGGTCCTGCACCGCGACCACGCTCCACACCTGCAGGTTGGAGGACGAGGCGGCCGACTGCGCCGCCGCGACCAGCGTCTCGATCGTTCCCTCGGGCAGCGGATCGGGCAGATAGGCCCGCACCGAGCGGTGCCTGATCAGCAGGTCGATCGCTGGGTTGCGGCAGATCGCGGCGCTGTCCTCATGGCGATAGCGCGCCTGAAGGGCCTCGCTCACGATGCCTCCGCCACGGCAGCGGTACGGGCCGCGAAACTGTTCTCGGGCCGCCTCAGGCCCAGATTCTCACGCAACGTCTTCCCCTCATATTCCTCGCGGAACAGCCCGCGGCGCTGCAGGATCGGCACGACCTGATCGACGAAATCGGTCAGCCCGGTCGGCAGGATCGGCGGCATCACGTTGAAGCCGTCCGCGGCGCCGGTCTCGAACCAGGTCTGGATCAGATCGGCGACCTGTTCGGGTGTGCCGACGGTGGTCAGATGCCCGCGCGCGGTCGAAACCTGACGGTAGAGCTGGCGCAGGGTCGGCCGTTCGCGCTCGACCAGGTCGGATACCAGCTTCAGCCGGCTCTTGCTGCTATTGGTATCGCCCGGCAGCGGTGGTGCCACATCGTCGAGCGTGTAGCTCGACAGGTCGACGCCCTGATAATGCCGGTTCAAGATGCCCCAGGCGACCGCCGGGTGCACCAGCGATTGCAGCTCTTCATATTTCGCCTGCGCCTCGGCCTCGGTGCCGCCCAGCACCGCGAAGATGCCTGGCATCACCAGCAAATCCTCGCGCCGCCGTCCATATTTGCCGAGCCGGGCTTTCACATCGCCGTAAAATGATTGGGCATCCTCGAGCAGCAGGTTTGCGGTGAAGATCACCTCTGAGGTCCGCGCCGCCAGTTCGCGGCCGGGCTCCGAAGCGCCGGCCTGCACGATCACTGGATAGCCCTGTGGCGGACGCCCGATGTTGAGCGGCCCGCGCACCTGGAAATGCTCGCCCTTGTGGCCGAGCACATGGAATTTGTCCGTGTCGAGGAATACGCCCGCCGCGCGATCGCGGACGAAGGCGTCGTCCTCGTAACTGTCCCACAGGCCCTTCACGACATCGATATATTCCTCGGCGCGCTCATAGCGTTTCGAATGCTCGAGATGCTCGGTCCGGCTGAAATTGGCCGAGACGTCGGCACCTGTGGTGACGACGTTCCACGCCGCCCGCCCGCCGGAGATCCAGTCGAGCGAAGCGAATTTACGCGCCGTGGTATAGGGGTCCTCATAGGTCGTGGTGGAGGTGGCGACGAAGCCGATCCGCTCGGTCACCTGGGAAAGCGCCGCCCACAGGGTCACCGGCTCGAAATGCGCCGCCTTGGCATTCTGGCGAAAGGTCGCCTCGTCAGTGAAATCGGCATAGCCGCCCGGGCTGTCGGCGAGGAACACCAGGTCGAATTTGCCGCGCTCTGCCGTCCGCGCGAGATTCTTGTAATGCTCCAGATTATGCCCTGCATCGGCGTCGGTATTCGGGTGCAGCCAGGCCGAGACATGATGGCCGGTCGCCTGGAGGAAGGCGCCGAGACGAAGCTTTCTGTCTGTGGTCATGCGGGGATCCTTTCGCTGCGGACATAGGGAGAGGTGGCGGCGTCGACCGCGACGCCGAGCAGGCCGAGAAGCTCGCGCTGAAGCGCTGCGGTCCGTTCGCGCCGGGCGATGCCGTCGGGCGGCAGGGCGACGCGGATGTCGGCGACGATGTGCCCGTCGTCGAGCACCACCACCCGGTCGGCCAGCTCGATCGCCTCGTCGACGTCATGGGTGACGAGCAGGACGGCGGGGTTATAGACTTCGGACAGGCGCCGCAGCAGCGCGTGCATGCGGATACGGGTCAGCGCGTCGAGCGCGCCGAACGGCTCGTCGGCCAGCAGCAGCGCCGGCCCGCGCACCAGCGAGCGCGCCAGCGCCACGCGCTGCTGCTCGCCGCCGGAAAGCTCGTACGGCCAGCTGGTCTCGCGGCCCGCCAGCCCGACCTCGTCAAGCGCCTTCAGCCCGCGTTCGCGCCGGTCGGCACCGGTCAGCCCGAGCAGCACATTGTCGAGCACGCGCTTCCAGGGCAGCAGCCGCGCATCCTGGAACACCACTGACAGCCGCTCCGGCACGAGGATCGTGCCCGTGCCCTCCGCTTCATGGTCGAGCCCGGCGAGCGCGCGGAGAAGGGTGCTCTTGCCCGAACCGCTGCGGCCGAGCAGCGCGACGAATTCGCCGGCGGCAATGTCGAGATCGATCCCCTCCAGCACGCCCTTGCGGGTGAAGCGGCGGACGAGCCCGCGGACCTGGACGACCGCGCTCACGACGCGAGCGTCCGGCGCCAGCGGAGCGCGCGTTGCTGGATCAGCCGCACCACCGCATCCGATGTCAGGCCGAGCAGGGCGTAGACGACCAGCCCGACCAGCATGATGTCGGTCTGCGCATAATTGCGCGCGAGCGTGATCATGTAACCGATCCCGCTCGTCGCGTTGAGCTGCTCGACCACGACCAGCGCCAGCCACGACGCGGTCACGCCGAAGCGCAGCCCGGTGAGCAGGCCCGGCAGCGCACCGGGCAGCACGACATGGCGGATAAAGCCCCAGCGGCTCAGCTCCAGCGTCTCGGCCAGTTCGACCTGTTTCAGGTCGATCGCGCGCAGCGCCGCATGAGTCTGGATATAGACGGGTGCGAACACCGTGACGGCGATCACCGTCACCTTCATGCCTTCGCCGACGCCGAACCACAGGACCATGAACGGGATCAGCGCCAGCACCGGGATGCCGCGCTTCAGCTGCACCAGCCCGTCGATCACATAGCCGCCGAGCAGGGTAAGCCCCGACAGCAAGGCGAGCACGACACCGACGGTCGTGCCGAACACCAGGCCCTGTCCGGCGCGCCAGGCCGACACCGCGAGATTGTCCTGCAGCCGGCCGTCGCGGATCAGCTCGATCGCCGTCTCCACCGCCGTCCAGGGTGCCGGCAGCACGCGCGGGTCGAGCCAGCCGGTCGCCGACAGGACCGACCAATAGAGCAACAGCAGCCCGGGCCCGAGAATCCAGCCCCAGGCGAGCGGGGCGCCGAGGCCGAGCCGGCGCAGACCCGGCTGCTGGCTTGGCGCGACCTGCGCGGGGGCAAAATGCCGGGGCGGCGCGACGACCAATTGGGGGAAGGGAGCGTTCATGACACCTCCGGTCATCTGGAACTGGCGAGGGAGAAGCCGCTTGCGGCAAGCGCCTCGAAACGGGGGTCGAACAGGGTCCCGGCCTCGAAGCGCGGATTGCCCAGCTCGGGCGCGAGGATATCGATCGATGCCTGCTGATATTGGATCGCATCGGCCCAGCGCGCCGGGATGTCGGGCTTGCCCGTAGCGGTGACGATCAGCCGCGCATCCTCCAGCTTCAGGCCCTGCTCGCCGACATAATAGCCGCGCGCCAGCTCCTCGGGATGCGCTAGCCGCCACCCCCAGGCCCGGCCCCACAAAGCCACGAACTGCTTCAGCGCGGCGGCCTTGGCAGGGTTTTCCAGGGCTTCGACCGGCACATAGGCGAAGATCGGGTCATCGCGGAAATCGGGATGTTTCAACAGGCGGGCGCCATCGTCGCCATATTTGCGCAGATAACGTTCGGCGACGATGCCGCCGCCAATCGGCGCCATGTCGACCGCATTGCTTGCCAGCGCGCTGGTATAGACGTCACCGCCGATGCTGGAGGGCAGTTCGACCAGGGTCACCTCGCTCTTCGCGATGCCCGCAGTCTTCAGCGTCTGGAGGACGATCTGCCCCTGTACCTGGCTTGGGCTGATCGCGATCCTTTTGCCGCGCAGATCGGCGATCGTTCGGATATTCGCCTTGGGTGCGATACCCAGCACGAAGGCCGGGTGGTTCAATGGATCGCGCCGATAGGCGGTGGCGACGATCTTCACCTTCAGGCCGACCCAGATGGCATGGATCGGCGGCACGTTGGCGCCGAGCCCGACGTCGAGCGCCTTGGCGTGGAAGGCCTCGGTCACGTCGGGTCCGCCGGTGATCTGCACCCATTTGATCGTGAACTTCAGGTCCTTGTCCCAGCCATTGTGCCGGACCACCCACTCCGTCACCGGATCGCCGACCGTCAGCACGGTCCCGTCCGGGACGGTGTCGGGCAGGGGTGCCGACAGCGCCAGCCCGCCCGCCGCCTTGGCCTGACGGTTGGGCGCGAACAATATCAGCAGGCCGATCGTGACCGCGACGAACGCGGCCAGAGCGATACCACCCCAGGGCTTCGATCTGGCCGCGGCCGGCATCAGCCGAGCACGTTGAACAGCTCGCCCTCGAGCTGTTGCGAGATAAAGCCGTCGGGGCCGCGGGTCTGCTCGCCCGCCACGGTGATGCGGCGTACCGCGCGTGCCAGATCGAACTGCGCGTAATCGATCGGCCCGGCATGGGCGACCGCCTGATTGTCCCACACCACCAGGGATTTTGGTCGCCAGTGGAACCGCACCTGATATTCGGGCCGGGTCGCCTCATAGAACAGCAGGTCGAGCAGCGCCTTGCTCTCCGGCTCCTTCAGTCCGACGATATGACTGATCGTGCCGGGATTGAGGAACAGCAGCTTCTCGCCGGTTTCCGGATGGATTCGGACCAGCGGGTGGAGCGCGACGAACGGCCCCTTGCTGCGCCCGTCGCGGCGCGGCTCGCTGGTGCCGCCGTCATAATCGGTGGTGCGGTGGACTGCCTGCAGGCCGTCGATCAGGCTGCGGATCGGGGCCGACAGCCCCTCATAGGCGGCGATCAGGTTGGTGAAGAGCGTGTCGCCGCCGTAGGGCGGGATCTCGACGCCGTGCAGGATCGAATAGCGATTGGGGTTGGCGACGAAGGTGATGTCGATGTGCCAGCCCTTGTAATCCCGCGGCGGCTCGCGGCCCGGGGGCAGGGCGGTGTTGCGCTCGCGCCGGGTGCGATATTCGGCGACCGAGCGCTCCCAGATCTCGGGATGGTCCTCGAGGCCCTCGGCGATCGGATGCGCGGGGGTCAGCGGCCCGAAGGCCCGGCCGAACGCCTTTAGCTGGTCGTTGCTGATGTCCTGGTCGCGGAAGAACACCACCCGCCAGTCGTGCAGCGCGCGCTGGATGTCGGCGGCGATCTCGGGCGTGATCGGCTCGCGCAGGTCGACGCCGGAAATCTCGGCGCCGATCGTCGGCGTCACCGCCTCGACGGCGATATGGTCATAGGTGAAGCGGTCCTGGTTGGTATCGGGGCGAAGCGCGGTGATGGCGTTCATGATTGGCTCCTTCGGCCGGGTCGTTCAGGCGGCGATGGGCTCGGGCGGGACGAGCTTGAGCGCCTCGGCCGGGTAGCGGGCACCGGTGGTCGCGCCGCGCGGGAAGGCCGCCTCGATCGCCACGAGCGATTCGGAATCGAGTTCCAGATGGTTGGCCGCCCAGTTCGACTCGAGATGGTTGATGTGGCGCGTGCCCGGAATGGGCACGACCTGCTTGGACAGCACCCAGGCCAGGCTCACCTGCGCGACACTCGCGCCGACGCGCTTGGCGACCTGCTCGATCGTTGCGCGGCGCAAGCTGTTCGCGGCGACCGCTTCCGGCTGGAAGCGCGGATGCTGGCGGCGGCGGTCGTCGGGATCGCTCACCTCGGCACCGGCCAGGAAACCGCGCCCGAGCGGGCTATAGGCGACGAAGCCGATGCCCAGTTCGCGGACCGTGGGCAGGATCTCGACCTCGACGTCGCGGGTCCAGAGCGAATATTCGCTCTGCAGCGCGGTGAGGGGGTAGGTCGCATGAGCGCGGCGGATGCCGTCGGCCGATGCTTCCGACACGCCGACGCCGCCGATCTTGCCTTGCTCGACCAGCCGCCCGAGCTCGCCGATCGACTCTTCGATCGCAATATCGGGATCGACCCGGTGCAGATAATAAAGATCGATATGGTCGAGGCCGAGCCGGGTCAGGCTCGCCTCCACCGCGTCGCGGGGCTTGACCGCCGGTACTGCAGGGCCACCGCCATTGGGCCGGTGGACGAACTTGCTGGCGATCACCAGGCCGTCGCGGCGATCCTTGATCGCCTTGCCCAGCAGCTCCTCATTATGCCCGGCGCCATAACCGGTGGCCGTGTCGAAAAAGGTGATGCCCAGGTCGATGGCGCGGTGCAGCGTCGCGATCGAGCTGGCGTCGTCGGCCTGCCCATAGGTGTGCGACAGCCCCATCGCACCAAAGCCCTGCTGGCTGACGTCAAGCTTTCCAATGGTCGGCATCTGCTGATCCCTGAACGAGTTGTTGAAGCCAAAGACTGCCTCGGGGCGGTCGATCGGCGAACGTAGGATATCTATCCTTTGGTGTAGAATCCATATCTATCTAGTAGGAATTAGGAGAGGGAACCGTTTTGACGCGTGTGCGTTCGCGCGCACTGCCTATCAAAGGTAGAAATGCCTCATAAGCATCTATCCTATAAAGGATAAGTCCGCCGACGAGTCGTTCCGTCGGGGCGACGAAACGAGGCGGCTTTAGAAAATCTTCGCGTCGCCGAAGAATCAATTCCCATTGACTCGATAGGAATTAGGAATCAGCCTTGGGGCCTTCGATCTGGGCGGGTCGGGCCGTCCCGCGGCATGCACTTGAGCATGGCGTCGAGAGACTGCCGGCTCCTTGCCGGACTGCCTTGGAGAGGGGCGGCCGCGCACCGGTCGATCAAAAGCGCACCGGGGCAAGGGAGGCCACCCATGAAGACATTCCGCCAGTCACTTCTGCTGTCATCGATCATCGCGGGAGTGGGGCTCGCCCAGCCGGCCGTCGCGCACGGCGCCGGATCGGAGGAGAACCTCGTCAAGACGGCATCGGCGGTGGTGTCTGACGATGCGCCGGTGCTCGACGAGGGCGCGGACGTGGTGGTCACCGCGCGGCGCACGTCGGAGCGCGCCCAGGACGTGCCGATCGCGCTGTCGGTGGTCTCGGGCGAGACGCTTGAGCGCAAGGGCGGCTACACGCTCACCGACGTGCAGTTCCAGACGCCGAGCCTCACCGCCTATAATTCCAACCCGCGCAATTCCTCGATCGGCATTCGCGGCATCGGCGTCTCCTCCGCCTCGGATGGGCTCGATACCTCGGTCGGCGTCTATATCGACGGGGTCTATCTCGGCCGGCCCGGCATGGCGCTGTCCGACCTGATCGATGTCGATCGGGTCGAGGTGCTGCGCGGCCCGCAGGGCACGCTGTTCGGGCGCAACAACTCGGCTGGCGTGCTCAACATCACGACGCGGGGGCCGGAATTCGAGTTCAAGGGCACGGCCGAGATTTCCGGCGGCACGTACAATTACAACCAGGAACGCGTGAGCGTGACCGGGCCCATCATCGACGGGCTGCTCGCCTTCCGCGTCACGGGGTTCAACACCCACCGCGACGGCGTGCTCGACAATATCAAGACCGGGGTCGACGCCAACAGCGTGGGGCGCAGCGGCGCGCGGGTCCAGTTTCTCGCGACGCCCGCCAGCAACCTCACCTTGCGGCTGATCGGCGACTATTCGATCGAGGACGACACCTGCTGCGTCAGCGCGACCAAGCTGGTGCTGCCCGCAAGCCTCAGCGCGACCACTGGCCGCACGCTCCAGGCACTCGCCGCGCTCGGTTATGTGCCCAGGGCGAATCTCGACTACACCCAGAACAACTCGATCCAGAACATGAAGACCGACCAGAAGGGCGTGTCGCTGCAGGCGGATTGGGATCTGGGACCCGTCACGCTGACCTCGATCAGCGCGTGGCGCTATTGGCACTTCAGCCCGCTGCAGGACAGCGACGGCACGCCGCTCGACGTCATCCAGGTCAATGTCGCCCAGACCAAGGACGACCAGTTCTCGCAGGAGATCCGCCTCGCCTCAAAGCCCGGGCGGTTCACTTGGCAGGTCGGCGGCTATCTGTTCCACCAGGTGCTGCGCGACCACTTCATCCTCAACCAGTTCGGCACCGACGCGAGCAATTTCTACACCACCTATGCCCGGCTCGCGAACCCGGCCGCCGCGGCGATCAACATCGCGCCGGGCTCGCAATATCTCGACGACGTCCGCACCACGGTCGACAGCATCGCGGTGTTCGGCCAGGCGAATTATTCGATCACCGACCGGCTGACCCTCACCGCCGGCATCCGCTACACCCATGACAAGCGCTGGGGCCGGTCCGACACCTCGACCGTGGGCACGCCCAACCCGGCGACCTCGATCCCGTTCCACTACAATGTCTCGGTGAAGGACGATAACGTCTCCTATCTCGCCAGCCTTTCCTACAAGGTCGCGCCGGACATACTGGTCTACGGGTCCTATTCGACCGGCTACAAGGGCTCGGGCCTGAACCTCAACGCGGCGGTCTCGGCGGGAACGCCGCTGGTCCTGGCGCCCGAGGAAGTGAAAAATTGGGAACTCGGCCTGAAGACCCAGTTCTTCGACCGGCGCGTCACCATCAACATCAGCGCCTTCTCGACCGACCTGTCCGGCCTCCAGGCCAATATCGTGCCCACCAACGGCAACCGCTCCTATCTCGCCAATGTCGGCGATGTGCGCGCGCGTGGCGTCGAGGTCGATGCGTCGCTGAAGCTCACCGACAACCTGACGATCGACGCCAACGGCTCGTACAACGACGCCAGGTACAAGAGCTATGCCAATGCGCCGTGCCCGGTGGGCGTCACCGGCGTGTGCGATCTCACCGGAAAACCGCTGTTCCAGGCACCGAAATGGGTCGCCAATGCGTCGATCGACTATCATGTCCAGCTCGCCGGCGGCGTGCGCCCTTATGCGATTGGCCAGTTCAGCTATCGCTCCAGCACCTTTGGCACTGCGGATGCGGGCCCCTATAGCCTGATCGACCCGTACGGCCTGTTCAACTTCCGCGTCGGGGCGTCCTTTCGCGACGGGCAATATGATCTGTCGGCCTGGGTGAACAACGCCTTCGACAAGAAATACTTCCAGAACCTGTCGACCACGGCGATCGTCGGCACCTCGCCCTTCGCCTATGCTGGCCAGCTCGGCACGCCGCGCACGGCTGGCGCAACCTTCCGGGTGAATTTCTGATTCACTAAGTCATTGATATATAAGGACTGTAATGTTGGGAATGTCAGTGACCCTACTGACATTTCCAACAACCGCCTCAGAAGAACAGCTTCCGGATGCTGATCCGCACGCTCCGCCCCAGCGGATCGAGATAGTCCGGCTGATAGCTGATCGGGGTCTCGCCGTTCGCGTCGGTCACGCGCTGCTTGCCGTCGAAGATGTTGGTCACTCCGATCGTCAGGCGCGTGCCGCGCAGCCAGGGATGCTTCTTGATCAGGTCGAGCCGCTGGCCGAAATCGGCGAACAGCCTGAGGTCGAGCGTGCCGAGCCCGGAAAAGTTCAGCCGTTCCGGCGCGGCCGGCGTGCCGCCATTCACCTCGGTGCCGGTGCGGTAATTGCCCGACAGGCGGAACCCCAGGCCGTTATTGGTATAGCCCGCCTGCGCCTCGAATTCATGGCGCGACTGGCCGCCGCTGCTGCCAGTCGCGTCGCCATTGAGCAGGTCGAGCCGCGGCCCGCCATTCTGGACCAGCACTTCCTCCTTGAAATGCCAGGTGTGGTAGAGCGCGAAGTTCAGCCGCCCGCCGCCCTGGCCGCCGCCGCCGAAACCGCCACCACGCCCGCCAAAGCCGCCGCCGCGTCCGCCGAACCCGCCGCCGCGCGGGCCGCCTTCGCCGGCCCCGGGCGCACCGCCCGGTGCTCCCGGCGGGTTGCCGTCCTGCTGGCCGGCCGGGATGTCGCCCGCCGGCGTGCCGCCGCTGCGCGCGCTGCCGTCGGGCGTGGTATTGGCGCCGTCGGCACCGCGCCGCCGGAAGCCGCCCGGCGGCTGCAGCCCGGCGAACGGGTTCGGTCCGGTCCCGGCGCGGAACGCCTCCAGCTCCTTCTGTACCTTCGACTTGATCGGCCTGGAGAAGTTGATGCCCCAGCGCAGCTGCGACCGGCTGCTCTCGGCGAAGTTGATCGGCCGCATGTCGATCCGGGTGAGCTGGCCCATCGCATCGCGGGTGAAGCGATCCGGGAACGCCGCCTCGATCGCTGCTGTCGCGCTCGGGAAGCCGGCGATCGGATTCTCGGTCCGGCTGGTGACGTAATTGGCCGTGAGGCTCAGGTCCTTTTGCGACCAGGGCTTCAGGGTCAGGCCGATCTTGGTCACATGGTTCTTGCTGGCCATCAGGTCGGGATTGCCGCCGGTCACCGAAGTGATGTCGACGGTCGTGCCCTGGACATAGTCGAACACGCGCACGTTCGGCGTGGTGATCACCGGATTGCCGAGTTGTTGCGCGCTCGGCGCCAGATCCTGATCGGTATGCGACACGATGAAACGGACCGCATCGACCGGAATCCAGTTCGCGCCGTAACCGAGGGTCTGCATCGTGCCGAAGTCGGAAAGATGGTCCTCGGCGATGTTGAAATTGGCCGACAGCCTGCCGAGGAACGGCAGGAAGCCGTTGGTCTTGCTGGCGATCGGCACGTCGATATTGACCTGCCCGCTGACCGTGTCGCGTGAGACGGAGCCATTTGTTTCGCGCACGAAAATATCCGGGTCTTCTCCCATCACGCGATAGGACCGCGAATCGAAACTGCTGGTATCGGCGCCGAGCTTGATGCTGGTCGAGACATCGCCTGCCGGCAGCTTGAACAGCGGACCGTTGAACAGGGCATCGACACCGGCCTCGTTCGAGACGCCATAGGCGCGGTTGGCCCGAATCGCATCAGCGGCGACCCCGGGAATGTCCGAGTCGCTGAAGGTCTTGGTGTCGCTCCGATCGTAATTGCCGGTGACGGACCAGCGCCATTTCGGGCTGATCGAGCCATTCAAGGTGGTGCCGAGATGAGCGGTCAGCGTCGAAGCACGCTGCTGGAGCGGCAATACACCATTGAGCGCCGGGTCGGTCACGCCCTCCGGCAGGCCGTTGACGCGCAGGCTGTCGGTATATTCCACCCGCCCGTTGATCGTCGCCGAGACCTTGCCGATCGGCCGCGCATAAACGGTATTCGCGGTGAAATCCCGGCTTGAGGGAAGGAGGCTGCGATAGGGATCCGCATCGGTGATGTCGCGTTCGTCCTCGGTCAGAGCCGATTGCGCTTCATATTCCACATGCAGGTTGAAGCGGCCGTCGCCGCGGATATGGAGCAGGTCGAGCTTGCCGTCGGCATCGTTGTTCCCGCCAGCGGTCGGCACCCGGTCCGCCAGTTCGACCGTGGTCGCGCGGAAGCGGCGGCGCAGGACGACGTTCACCACCTTCTGGTCGGCGCGATAGCCATATTTCAGCGCGACCTCCTCGGGCAGGATGTCGACACGCGCGATCGCTTCGGTGGGCAAGTCGCGGATCTCGGCAAAGCTGGAAATGCGCTTGCCGTTGAGCAGCACCACCGGCGCACCGCCACTGCCGCGCCCGCTGGTGGTCTGCGGCGTCAGCTCGGTCAGCAGGTCGGATAGCGAGCTGACCCCATAGGAGCGGATGTCGGCCGGGCCGAGCTGCTCCTCGGGCTGGATGTCGCCGATCACCGAGCCGGGCAGGTTGCGCTGCCCCCGCACGATGACGTCGGGTTCCTCCACATCGGCCTGGTCGTCGCTCTGTACCGCCGGCCCCGCCCCGGCGGCAGGCGCCGCGCTCGTCGCCTCCTGGGCTGCCGCCAGGGCGGGGAAGCTGGCCGATGCCAACAGGAACAGGATGCCGATACGCCGCATGGTCGCTCCAACTCGAATCACACTCGGAGCCCTAGACTCCATTTGTCGCAAGAATGTGCCGGTCCGCGCATTGACGTGAGATTGACAGTATTCGCGCAGGGGGCGGATAGCATCGCCATGACCAATCCCCTGATCGCTGGCGTCGAACTTGGCGGAACCAAATGTATCTGCGTCCTGGGTTCCGGCCCCGACGATATCCGCGAGGAAGTCCGGATTCCCACTACCGGCCCGGAGGAGACGCTCGCCGCGGTCGAGGCGGTGCTCGGGCGCTGGTCGGGCTATCAGGCGCTGGGCATCGCCAGCTTCGGTCCCGTCTCGATCGATCCGGCGGCGGAGAATTACGGCTTCATCACCGCGACGACCAAGGCCGGCTGGTCGAACACCGATGTCGGCCGGCGCCTGTCGCGCCATGCGAACGTGCCGCTCGGCTTCAACAGCGACGTCGCCGGTGCCGCGCTGGGCGAGGGGCGCTGGGGTGCCGCGCGGGATGTCGCCGACCATGCCTATGTCACCGTCGGCACCGGGATTGGTATCGGTCTGGTCATGGGCGGCGAGCCGACCAATGGCCTTACCCATCCCGAACTCGGCCATATCCGCCCGGTGCGGCTGCACGGCGACGCCTGGCCCGGTTCCTGTCCCTTCCACGGCGATTGCCTTGAAGGCCTCGCCTCGGGGCCGGCGATCAAGGCGCGGGCGGGCAAGCCGGCGGAGCAGCTCACCGAGGACGATCCGCTATGGGACGGCGTCGCCCACGCCCTGGCCCAGCTCACCCACACCCTGGTGCTCACCGGTATCCCCCGCCGCATCGTGATGGGCGGCGGGGTGATGACCGGCATGCCGCATCTCCTCCCGCGAATCCGCGAGAAACTGGTCGCGAGCCTGGGTGGCTATGTCGCCGCGCCCGGCCTCGCTCCGGTCGAGGACTATGTGGTGCCGGCCGCGCTCGGCAATCATGCCGGGCCGCTCGGCGCGATCGAACTCGGCATCCGGGCGCTTCGTCCCGTCGCAACGTCGTTTACACCGCTTTAACCGCGTCCGGTTACGCCGTGGCAAGGGGCAGACGCGCCCTCAATGATTAACCACGGCGGTGTTTCCATGCGCATTCTGATCGTCGACGACGAACCTGCGATGCATGATTCCTACAGGCGAAGCTTCGCGCCGGTGGGGAATGCCGATGCCGGTGCCCTCGATGCGATGGCGGCCGAGCTGTTCGGCGATGATGGCGATGCCTCGGCCGCCGATTCCGGTTCCACGATGGATTTCGCGCTCACGCACGCCATGCAGGGCCTTGCCGGCGTCGCCGCGATCGAACAGGCGATCCTCGACGGCGATCCCTTCGCCGTTGCCTTTATCGACGTGCGCATGCCGCCCGGCATCGACGGCAAGGAAACCGCAACCCGAATCCGCGCGCTCGATCCCGACATCAACCTGGTGATGGTCACCGGCTATTCCGATTTCTCGCCGATCGAGATCAGCAAGGCCGCCGGGCCGGCCGACAAGATCTTCTACATCGCCAAGCCGTTCGAGGTTGCCGAGGTGACTCAGATGGCGTCAGCCCTCGCGCACCGCTGGCAGCTCGACCGCGAGCTGGCCGCGACCCGCGCCGCGCTCGCCGAGAAGATCGTGATTCTCGAAGAGCAGGGTCTGGAGCTCGCCGCCAACGAGAGCAAGGCGGTCCATATCGCCAATCATGATTCGCTGACTGAGGCGCCCAACCGCCTCGCCTTCTTGCGCACGCTCGCCGAAAAGACGCGCGGCAACGAGAGCTTCGCCACCGCGATGGTCGATCTGGACCGGTTCAAGCTGGTCAACGACACGCTCGGGCATCTCGCGGGCGACGATCTGATCCGCCAGATCTGCGCTGTGCTGCAAGCCGCCATTCCCGAAGGCGGCATGGTCGCGCGGCTGGGTGGTGACGAATTCGGCCTGTTGTTCGATTCGCCCGGCGAGCAGGCCGCCTGCATGGCGTGCGAGCGGCTGATCAAGGCGTGCTCCGCCACCTTCAAGATCTTCGGCCATTCGGTCCAGTGCGGCGCTTCGGCCGGTTTCGTCTATGTCGAGGCAGGCCAGAAGCACGATCCGGTCGACGTGATGCGCCGTGCGGATCTCGCGCTCAACGCCGCCAAGCAGGGTGGTCGCGGCGTGGTCCGCACCTTCGACGATACCATGGACGAATCGATCCGCTTCCGCCGCCGTATCGAGGGTGGCCTCAGCAAGTCGATCGAGAAGGGCGAACTCAATCTCGTCTATCAGCCGATCGTCGCCCGCGACGGGCTCGAGGTCGTCGGCTTCGAGGCCCTGCTCCGCTGGGACACCGAGGAGTTCGGACCCGTAAGCCCGTCGATGTTCATCCCGATCGCCGAGGAATCGAACCTGATCCACGAGCTCGGCACCTGGGTGCTGTGCGAGGCGCTCCAGGAGCTGAAGGACTGGCCGGGCCAATATGTCTCGGTCAATTTCTCGCCGCGCCAGTTCCGCCGGCCCAATTTCATCGGCCATGTGCTTGAATGCGTCCAGCGCGCCGGCGTGGAACCCAACCGGGTCCAGATCGAGATCACCGAGACGGCGATCTTCGACGATGCCGATCGTGCGGCCGATACGCTGTACCGCCTGCGCCAGATGGGCTTCCGCATCGCGCTCGACGATTTCGGCACCGGTTATTCGAGCCTCTACAATATCCGCAAGTTCGCGCTCGATTGTCTGAAGATCGACCGCAGCTTCATCGACGGCATGGGCCGGGAGCGCGAGAGCGCTGCGATCGTCCATTCGATCATCCATCTTGGCCGCGCGCTTGGGCTCGGCGTGATCGCCGAGGGCGTCGAGACTGAGGCGCAGGTCATGGCGCTTCGCGCCGCCGGCGCCTCACATCTCCAGGGCTATTATTTCTCGCGGCCGATCAGCGCCGATATCGCGCGCGAGATAGCCGCAGCGCGCTTCATTCCCGATCCTTCGGGTCTCGAGGAAGAATATCTCGAACCGGAACTGGGTAACGGGACACACGGCTGATGTCCCCGGTCATCCGTGCCCTTGGCGGCCGGATCGGGGTGCTGCGCAATCCAAGCTCGCTTGGCGCAAAACTCGTCCTGATCCTGACCGTGGTGGGGCTGATCGGCTCCGCCGCGATCACCCTGTTGCTCGCCAGCGTCATCGTGCCCAGCTTCAACCAGCTCGAATCCCGGTCGGTCGACGCGCATGTCGAGCGCACCCGAGCCGCGCTGGGCGAATATGCGTCCAAGGTCGAAAGCGCGGTGCGCGATTATGGCGACTGGAATTCCAGCTACGACTATATGGCGCACCAGACCGCGGCGTTCGAGGAGGAATCCTTCTCGCCCCTCGCCATGGAGAATCTCGGCGTCAACGGCATGGCTTATGTCGCCAGGGACGGTCGCATCGTCATCGCCCGCTGGCGCGACGGCGAAAAGGACGATCCGGGGATGCGCGTCGCGCTGATCGCGCAGATCCGCGAAATCGATTTCCGGAAGCTCCTCGCCGCACGCAATTCGGCAAGCTTCTTCGTCCGGCTCGGCCCGGTCGTCTCGGCGGTCGGCGTCGCACAGGTCCGGCGCAGCGACGGCAGCGGCGCCCCGCGCGGCTATGTGCTGATGGCGCGCCGCATCACCTCGGAACAGCTTTCCGGTCTGCTCCAGCTCACCGCCGGGCTGGATCTCGCCAATGTCACCGATACGAACCTGATCACGCCGAGCCGCGAGACGATGCGCATCGCGGTGCCGATCCTCGGTCCCGCCGGCCACGCCGTGGCGAGCGCAGCGTTCACCGTGCCGCGCGACGTGTCGGTGCTCGGCCGGCGCATGTTGATCCTTGCGGTCGCAGGGTCGACCATCCTGATGCTCATCGTGCTCCTTATGCTGCGCCGGATGATCGGCCGGCTGGTGCTGCGTCCGCTCCACCGGGTCGAGAACCATATGCAGGTCGTCCGCGCTTCCGGCGCGCTCAGCCTGCTGCCCGACGAGGCGGTGCGCCAGGACGAGATCGGCTCGCTCGGCCGCAGCTTCAACGCGATGCTGCGCCAGCTAAAGGACTTGCGCGAGCAGCTCGAGGTGCAGAGCTTCGCGCTCGGCCGCAGCGAAAGTGCCGTCGCGGTGATGCACAATGTCCGCAACGCGCTCAATCCGATCAGCACGATCCTCAGCCAGGGCATCGCCCAGCCGGCGCCGATGGATCGCGGCACGCTCGACCGCGCCATTGCCGAACTGGCCAAGGACGACATCCCCCAGCCGCGGCGGGAAAAGCTGGTCGCTTTCGTCGCCGCCGCGATCGAGGCCGAAGCGAGGGACCGCGAGGAACGCCGCCGCCAGCTCCAGGTCGGCCGCGAGGCGATGAGCCATGTGCTCGAGATCATCGGCGAGCAGCAGCACGCCGCCAACGGCCGGCCCGAGCTGGAGCCGTGCGACGTGACCGAGATCATCGCCAGGAACGCCACGATCGCGCGCTATTCGGGCGAGCTGTCGATCGCCTTCAGTTTCCCCGCGCGCCCTCACCGAGTGATGGGCAGCCGCGTGATCCTCAGCCAGGTGATCGGCAATCTCTTCGCCAATGCGGCCGAAGCGATCGGCGCCATGGACCTAGGGGGCGGCACCATCGGGGTGACGGTCGAGGAAATGAACGGCCAGACCGTCATCGCCATCCGCGACGATGGCGAGGGTTTCGCGATCGACCGCGCGCCCACTTTGTTCCAGCGCGGCTTCTCGACCCGCAAGGACAAGTCGGGCGGATTCGGCCTGCACTGGTGCGCGAATTCCATGACCGCGATGCAGGGTTCGCTGCGGCTGGAGAGCGAAGGCGAGGGCAGGGGGGCCGTCGCGGTGCTGACCCTTGCGACGGCGATCGCCGAGCAGCAGGAACTCGCGGCCTGACGCGACCCGGGAGTCAGGCGCTCATCCTGTCCTCCTTCGCGGCCCCGCCGCCGAATCTCGCATAAAGCGTCGGCAGCAGGAAAAGGGTGAGGATTGTCGCCGACAGCAGCCCGCCGATCACGACCGTCGCCAGCGGCTTCTGCACCTCCGCCCCGGCGCCGTGGCCAAGCGCCATCGGCACGAAGCCGAGCGATGCCACCAGCGCGGTCATCACCACCGGCCGCAACCGCGCCAGCGCGCCTTGTTTCGCCGCGGTGGCCCGGTCCGTCGCACCTCGTATCAGCGTCTGGATCGACGCCACCATCACCAGCCCGTTCAGCACGGCGATGCCCGACAGGGCGATGAACCCGGCCGCCGCCGAGATCGAAAAGGGCATGCCCCGCAACGCCAGCGCCGCGACGCCACCGACCAGCGCGAGCGGTATTCCGGTGAACACGATCGCCGCATCGCGGATGCTCCCGAGTGCGCCGTAGAGCAGCAGCAGGATGGCGATCAGGCAGGCGGGCACGACCAGCATGAGGCGTTCCCGCGCCGAGGCAAGATTCTCGAACTGGCCGCCCCATTCGAGATAGACGCCGGGCGGCAGGCGGATCTCGCGCCCGATCGCGGCCCGGGCGTCTGCCACAACGCCCGCCACGTCGCGGCCGCGCACATTGGCCTGCACCACGACGCGACGCTTGCCATTTTCGCGTCCGATCTGGTTCGGGCCTTCGGTCACGGTGATCGTGGCGATGCTCGCCAGCGGTACGAACGCGCCCGCTGGTGTCGGCACCGGCACCTGCGCCAGCGCACCCGGATCGGCGCGCGCCGCTTCGTCGAGCCGGATCGTCACCGCGAAGCGCCGGTCGCTTTCGAAGATCAGCCCTGCATCGCGCCCGCCGACCGCGGCGGCGATCACATCCTGCACGGTGCGCGCCGTGATGCCCAGCCGCGCCATCGTGTCGCGGTCCGGCCGGATGTCGAGCATCGGCAGCCCCTCGGCCTGCTCGACCCGCACGTCCGCCGCGCCCCGGGTGCGGCGCAGGATCGCCGCGACCCGGTCGGCGGCGTCGCTCATCAGGGCGGGATCGTCGCCGAACACCTTCACCGCCACGTCGCCGCGTACGCCGGCGATCAGTTCGTTGAACCGCATCTGGATCGGCTGGCTGATCTCGAAACCATGGCCGGGCAGCGTGCCGAGCAGCCTCTCGACCTTTTCGACCAGAGCCGTCTTGGGCAACCCCGGATCGGGCCAGTCGGCGCGCGGTTTCATCACGATGAAGGTGTCGGAGATGTTGGGCGGCATCGGGTCGGACGCGACCTCCGCCGTGCCCGTCTTGGAAAAGACGAAACGCACCTCGGGCAGGCGGGCGATCCGCCGCTCGACCTGCGACTGCATGGCCTGGCTCTGCTCGATCGATGTGCCGGGCACGCGCAGGATCTGCGCGACCAGATCGCCCTCGTCGAGCTGCGGCAGGAATTCCTGTCCCAGCATGGCGAACAGCGCCGCCGCCGCCGCAAAGGCGCCGATCGCCAGACCGATCGTTGCGCCTGGTCGTGCCATCGCGCGGTCCAGACCGGGCCGGTAGCGGCGCGTCAGCCACCCGACGATCCGGCCTTCCTTCTCCTCCACGCGCCCGCTCAGTCCGACGGCGATCGCCGCGGGCACGAAGCTGATCGACAGCAGGAAGGCGGCGGCAAGCGCGATGATCACGGTCAGCGCCATCGGTGTGAAGGTCTTGCCCTCCACGCCGCTCAGCATCAGCAACGGCACATAGACCAGGATGATGATCGCCTGGCCGAACACCGATGGCCGGATCATCTCGCGCGCCGCGTCCGTCACCGTCTCGAGCCGCTCGTCGCGGGTGAGCAGGCGCCCGGCAATATGCTGTCGCTCGCCGATCCGTCTCAGCGCATTCTCGACGATGATCACCGCCCCGTCGACGATCAGCCCGAAATCGAGCGCGCCAAGGCTCATCAGATTGGCCGACACGCCCGCCTGCAGCATGCCGAATCCGGTCAGCATCATCGTGATCGGGATCACCAGCGCCGCGATCAGCGCCGCGCGGACATTGCCCAGCAGCGCGAACAGCACCACCACGACCAGCAAGGCGCCTTCGCCCAGATTGCGCCCGACCGTGGCGATCGTCGCATTCACCAGCGCGGTGCGATCGAGCACTGGGCGTACCGATACGTCCATCGGCAGCGAGGCATTGATCTCCTCCAGCCGTGCCGCGACTCCCGAAGCCGTATTGCGGCTGTTTTCGCCGACCCGCATGATCGCGGTGCCGACCACCACTTCCGCGCCATTCTCGGAGGCGGACCCCATCCGCAATTCCTGGCCGATCCGCACGCTGGCGACCTGGTCGAGCAGGATCGGCACGCCCTCGCGCGTGGCCACCGGAATGCGCGCCAGTTCGGCGATGCTGGTCACCCGTGCGTCGGATCGCACGGCGAGCCCGTCGCCATGCCGGTTCACGATGCCCGCGCCGATCCCGACATTGTTCGCCTCGATCGCCGCGGCCAGATCGCCCAGGCCGATCTTCAGCGCGGCCAGCCGCTGCAGATCGGGCACGACGAGATACTGCTTCACATGGCCGCCGATCGAATCGACTTCGGCCAGCCCATCGACCTTCTTGAGCAGCGGCGCGACGATCCAGTCCTGCGCGGTGCGCAGATAGGTCGCCTTGTCCGCCTCACTGACCAGATGGTCGCCCTCGGGCGTGATATAGCTTCCGTCCGGCTGCAGCCCGGGCTGGCCGATCGCGTGGGTGTCGCCCGCGCGGTGCTCCATGCGCACCGTCCACATGAAGATTTCGCCCAGGCCCGTGGCGATCGGTCCCAGTTCGGGCACTGCGCCCTCGGGCAGGTCCCGTTCGACCGCGCGCAGCCGCTCGAACACCTGTGCCCTTGCGAAATACAGGTCGGTCGAGTCGGTGAACACGGCCGTGACCTGCGCAAAGCCGTTGCGGCTCATCGATCTTGTATAATCGAGTCCCGGGGTGCCCGCGAGCGCGGTCTCGATCGGAAAGGCGATCTGCTTTTCCACCAGCTCGGGCGACAGTGCGGGGGCGCGGATGTTCACCTGCACTTGATTGTTGGTGATGTCGGGCACGGCGTCGATCGGCAGGCGCACGAGCGCGAAGGCACCGATCGTGGCGGCGATGAGGGTCAGCAGCAGCACCAGCCAGCGCCGCTCGACCGAGAGCGAGACGATCCGTCCGATCATGGCTCAGTCCTCATGCCCGGCATCGCCCTTGCGGAGTTCCGCCTTGAGGGTGAAGCTGTTGTCCGAAGCGATCGTCTCGGTGCCGGTAAGGCCGGAGGCGATCCCCACCATCGGCCCATCGCGCCGCCCGAGCATCACCGGTGCGACGCGGAAGCCCGTCTCAGTGCGCACGAACACGACCGGACGATTCTCCACGGTCTGCACCGCACCCGCCGGCACCATCATGTTCCCGCCATCCGCAGTTCCTACGATTCGGATCGCGGCCTGCACCGGTTCGCCCGCGCGCCATCGCCCGGCGCGATTGTCGAGCACCGCAATCACCCGCACCAGCCGGGTTGCCTCGTCGAGCACCGGCGAAACGAATGTGACGCGCGCGATATCGCGGCGCCCGGCCGCGCTGACCTCGACGCTCGCGCCCGGGGCCACCCGCCCGGCATCGGCGGGGGACAGGGAGAGCGAGACGCTCAACTGGCGAAGATTGGCCACCCGGAACAGTTCTGCATCGGCTGCCACCGTCTGGCCCAGCACCGCCGTCCGTCCGATCACCTGCCCGCCGATCGGCGCGCCGATCGCGATTCGGTTGAGATGGCTGCCGCGCAGTCCGGCCGCCGCAACCTGCTGGCCCGCGAGGCGCAGCGCGACATTGGCCTCGGTCGCCGCCGCGCGCGCCACCAGCACCTCGCGCTCGGGCCGATAGCCCATCGCGAACAGCTTCTCCTCACGGTTGAGATTGGAATGCGCGAGCGCGGCACGCGCACGGGCTGCCTCCACCTCGGCATTGAGCGACGCCGCTTCGCGGCTCTCGATCACGGCGAGGGTATCGCCGCGCCGCACCGTCTCGCCGAGATTGCGGGTCAGCGAGATGACCCGCCCGCCGACCGCGGCCGATACGATCTGGGTCGCCTGGGGATCGCCCTCGATCATTGCGGGCGCTTCGATGGTGCCGCCGCCAGTGCCGCTGCCCGGACGAGTCAGGGCGATGCCCGCGGCGGCGATCTGCTCGGCGCTCAGCGTGATTGTGCCGTCGCTGTGCGCTTGTTCCGGTTCGGGCGTCTCGGTGCCGGCCGGTGCACCGCAGGCCGCGAGCGACAGGATAAGGGCCGCCGCGACGACGCGCGACGGCGCGGCGACGAGCGCCGCAGGGTAGCGAAACATGGACTATCTCCTGAAGAGGACAGGCGCACCTGGGGCGCGGGCGTCGTCGTCAGGCGATGGGGGGACGCAGGTTCCGGGTCGGCAGCGCTTCGTGCACCACCATCCCCCGGCTTTCGATGACCGCACCGGTATCGCAGGCCCAGGCCGGGGGAGCCCCGGTCTTGAACGGCACGCCGATATCATGGCCCTGGCAACCGGTATGATGGTGCGGATAATTCTTGTCGGAATCGGGCGGCACCTGATCGTGATCGCCCGCCAGATGGAGCCATTCAGTGGTGGCCGTCACCTCGCCTTGTCCGGCCACCTCCGCCGCATGCACCACCGCCCCGGTCGCGAGGCTTGCGATCAGGAACAGGGCGGATAACAGGCTGAACAGCGCGCGCATATGGGCCTCTCTAGCGTAGAAGGGCTGCCGGGGTAACCGCCTTCGGCGTACGGCAGTTATGGCCTTATCGGCACCTGGCGTCGGTGCGGGTTCCAACCTGGTCGACGACGATCCGTGACGGCCCCTTGGGCGTCTGCCCGGACATGGTGAGGCGCGCGGTGAAACTCGCGCCGTTATAGGTGCCGGTGCGGGTGACACGCACCGGATCGCCCTTCTTTTGCGGGCACATCATGACCTGATCGACATGGCCGCCAGCCACCGAGGAGCGTTCGACACTGCATTTCGCCTTGGGATCTGGCGAGAACAGCGCGGCGGCGCCCGCCCTGGCCTGTTCGGGCGCGAGGCATTTATGCTCGGTCTTCGAGCGGCCTTTCATCATGCGGAGCATGAAGCCTGGCGTGCCGGGCACGACGAGTTCGACGGCGGTCGATTTCACGTCCCAGTTGCCGGGGGACACCGCCTGCGCGGCAAGCGTGGTCGGCAGGAAGGCGAGCAACAGCAAGGGGGAACGGATCATGCGGCGCTTTGCGGCGAAACCGGCCCGTAGACAAGGTTTTGGCGCGTCAATCAGGTTTCGAATGGCAGGATGCTCTCGTATCGAGCGAGCGTCGGGGCCCCGATCACCTGGCGGCCATGGCGTAGCAGGAAGGCGTGCCGCACGATCTCGGCCTGCTGCTCGATGCCATAGCGGTGCAGCGGCAGGCCGGGCCGGATCGCGTAATCGTACCGGCAAAAGGGGTGTCGCCTGATCGGCAGCCTGATGCCCCTCTGGTGCTGCCAGATATGGGTCATCTCGTGGATGAACAGCCCCTGGTCGTCGAGCGATCCGGCCGCGAAGTCGTCGCGGTAGCGGCTGCCCTCGGGGTGGAAATGGATCGATCCTGTCGGCGCCATCACCGTCTCGCGCGGCTGGAAGAACGCCCATTTGCGCCGCGCGATTCGTACCAGCGCATAATCGATCGCATCGCCGAACACGCTTCGTGCCAGCGCGATCTCGCCCGGAGTCAGCAGGCGTCCGGTTCGTTCGGCGCTCAACTCCCCGGCGCACCCTCGCCTGCGCCGACCGCGGTGGCCTTGTAGGTGATCCGCTGGCCGTCGGCGAAGGTGAGCAGCAGGGGCACCGGCGCGCCCGGCTTGATGCCGGGGTTCACATCGAACAGCATCACATGCTTGCCGCCCGGCGCGAAGACCAGCTCGCCGCCGGCGGGCAGGGCGACCTGCTCGATCGGTTTCATCGAGGCCATTGATCCCGATTGCATCGATTCGTGCATCTCGGCCCGAATCGAGACGTCGCTGGTCACGCTGACCAGGGTCGCGTCGGCCGGTCCGCCATGCAGCGTGAAATAGGCGGCCGCCGGCCCGCGCGGCACCGCGGCGAGCCTCACCCAGGCGTTGGTGACATGAATTTCCTTGGGACTTTCACAGCCGGCAAGCGCCAGCAGGACACCAAGGAGGGGCAGGATACGCATCATATTCTCCCGCTTCGGGAAATCTTGGGTGCCCTCTACGGAGTCGAAAATCTTGCGGCAAGCGAAAGCCCCCCTATATCGCCAGCAGTAAGTGTCGCGTCGCCCAGTTCGGGGGCGCGGCCGAGAGGCAATTTTTTTTTAGAGAAGACGGGGGCCGAAGAGGACCATGGCTAAAGTAATCGGTATCGATCTGGGCACGACCAACAGCTGCGTTTCCGTGATGGAAGGCGGCAAGCCCAAGGTCATTGAGAATGCGGAAGGCGCACGCACCACGCCTTCGATCGTCGCGTTCGCCAAGGATGGTGAGCGGCTGATCGGTCAGCCGGCCAAGCGCCAGGCGGTGACCAATCCCGAAAACACGGTATTCGCGGTGAAGCGCCTGATCGGCCGCCGCTTCGACGATCCGGTGACCAAGAAGGACACCGAGCTGGTTCCCTATCACATCGTGAAGGGTCCGAACGGCGACGCATGGGTCCAGGCCGGCGGCAAGGATTATTCGCCCGCGCAGATTTCCGCCTTCACCTTGCAGAAGATGAAGGAAACCGCCGAGGCCTATCTCGGCGAGACGGTTACCCAGGCAGTCGTCACGGTTCCGGCCTATTTCAACGACGCACAGCGCCAGGCGACCAAGGACGCCGGCCAGATCGCCGGCCTCGAAGTGCTGCGCATCATCAACGAGCCGACCGCGGCGGCGCTGGCCTATGGCCTGGACAAGCAGGACGGCAAGACGATCGCGGTCTACGATCTCGGCGGCGGCACCTTCGACATCTCGGTGCTCGAGATCGGTGACGGCGTGTTCGAGGTGAAGGCCACCAATGGCGACACCTTCCTCGGCGGCGAGGATTTCGACGACAAGATCCTGCGCTTCCTGGCGGAAGATTTCCGCAAGGCCGAAGGCATCGACCTGACCAAGGACAAGCTGGCGCTCCAGCGCCTGAAGGAAGCCGCGGAAAAGGCGAAGATCGAGCTGAGTTCGGCCGCCACGACCGAGGTCAACCTGCCCTTCATCACCGCCGACCAGAACGGTCCGAAGCATCTGGTGAAGACCATCACCCGCGCCGATCTGGAGCGGCTGGTCGAGGACCTGATCCAGCGCACGCTCGAGCCGTGCCGCAAGGCGCTGGCCGATGCCGGCGTGAAGGCCGCTGACATTGCGGAGGTCGTCCTGGTCGGCGGCATGACCCGCATGCCCAAGGTGCGCCAGGTCGTGAAGGACTTTTTCGGCAAGGAGCCGCATTCGGGCGTCAACCCGGACGAGGTCGTGGCGATGGGTGCCGCGATCCAGGCCGGCGTGCTTCAGGGCGACGTCAAGGACGTGCTGCTGCTCGATGTGACCCCGCTGAGCCTCGGCATCGAGACGCTGGGTGGCGTGTTCACCCGCATGATCGACCGCAACACGACGATCCCGACCAAGAAGTCGCAGGTCTATTCGACCGCTGACGACAATCAGCAGGCCGTGACGATCCGCGTCTTCCAGGGCGAGCGCGAGATGGCCGCCGACAACAAGATGCTCGGCCAGTTCGACCTGGTCGGTATCCCCCCGGCGCCGCGCGGTGTGCCGCAGATCGAGGTCACCTTCGACATCGACGCCAATGGCATCGTCAACGTATCGGCGAAGGACAAGGGCACCGGCAAGGAGCAGCAGATCCGCATCCAGGCCTCGGGTGGCCTCTCGGATCGCGACATTGACCAGATGGTCCGCGATGCCGAGCAGTTCGCCGAGGAGGACAAGAAGCGTCGTGAGGCGGCCGAGGCGAAGAACACGCTCGACAGCCTGATCCACACGACGGAGCGCCAGCTCGCCGACAATGGCGACAAGGTCGACGCGTCGCTCAAGTCCGAGATCGAGGCAGCGGTCGCCACGGCCAAGACGGCAGTCGAGGGCGGCGATCCCGACACGATGCGCGAACAGGCTAACGCCCTGCAGCAGGTCGCGATGAAGCTCGGCCAGGCGATCTACGAGAAGCAGGCCCAGTCGGAGGCGTCGCCCGCCGCCGAGCCGGCGCAGGAGGCGCCCGCCGAGGACGTAGTCGATGCCGAATTCTCGGAAGTCGATGATACCAAAGCGTAACTTGTTGCGTTCCCCCCGTTATTCCTGCGAAGGCAGGGGTAGCGGGGAGGGCGGGGGCCCAAGATGACCACCGAAGTCGATTTCTACGAATTGCTCGAATGCGAGCGCACTGCGGACGATGCGACGCTGAAGGCGTCCTATCGCAAGCTCGCGATGAAATATCACCCCGACAAGAATGACGGGTGCAAGGATAGCGAGTCCCGGTTCAAGGCGATCAGCGAGGCCTATGATTGCCTCAAGGACCCGCAGAAACGCGCGGCCTATGATCGGTTCGGCCATGCCGCCTTCCGCAACGGCGGCGGTGGCGGTGGTGGCGGCGCGCAGGATTTCGGCGCGTTCAGCGACATCTTCGAAAATATCTTCGGCGAGTTCATGGGCGGCGGCGGACGTGCTCCGCGGGGCCCGCGCCGCGGCGCCGATCTGCGCTACGACATGGAGATCACGCTCGAGGATGCGTTCCGCGGCAAGTCGACCGAGATCACCGTTGACGTCTCCGCGTCCTGCGATCCCTGCAAGGGTACCGGCGCCAACCCCGGCACCAGCGCCAAGGCCTGCGGCACCTGCGGCGGCCATGGCAAGGTGCGGGCGCAGCAGGGCTTCTTCGTGGTCGAGCGGACCTGCCCGAGCTGTCACGGCGCCGGCCAGGTCATCTCCGACCCTTGCAGCCATTGCCGCGGCGAGGGTCGGGTCGAAAAGACCAAGACGCTCACCGTCAACATCCCGCCCGGCGTGGACGAGGGCACCCGCGTCCGCCTGACCGGCGAGGGCGAAGCCGGCGCGCGCGGGGCGCCTTCGGGCGATCTCTACATCTTCCTGCACGTGCAGCGGCACGCGCTGTTCGAGCGCGAGGGCACGACCTTGTTCGCCCGTGCCCCGATCAGCTTCACCACCGCATCCCTCGGCGGCGAGATCCGCATCCCGGGCCCGGACGGCGAGCGCCATACGATCAAGATCCCCGCCGGCACCCAGAGCGGCCGCGAGTTGCGCCAGCGCGGTGCCGGCATGCCCGTCCTGCAAGGCCGCGGCCGCGGCGACCTGGTGATCCGCGTCGAGGTCGAAACCCCGACCAGGCTGACCGCCAGGCAGCGCGAGCTCCTCGAACAGTTCCGCGCCACCGAAACCGGCGAGGAAAACCCGCAGACCACCAGCTTCTTCAAGAAAGTGAAGAGCGCGCTGGGCTGATCCTTAATCCCCCTCCCGCTTGCGAGTTTCAGGTCGGTCAGGCTCCCAGCCTGACCTGAACGATGCGGGGCATCGTTCACCTGAAACTGGGTTGGGGGAGGGCCTGTCCGGTCAACCAATCCCGAAACTATCGACCAGCGCTACACTCAACCGCACCGGTTCCACCGGCGTCGCACAACGCGCCGCCAGATCAGCCTGATACGCCTGGAACGACGCTAGCCCCGTCACCGCGTCCGCATCGTCGCCCGCCAGATTGACGAGCAGGTGGATGAACTCGTCCCCGTCCCGGAACAGCGCGTAGCCCAGTCTGTCCGGCGCGGTCGCCCGCACTTCGTCGAACACGGCGCGTGACAGCCGTTCATTCTCGGCCGTGGCTTCGGGTTTGGTCGCATAGCGTACCATCGTCACTCTCTGCATGATGTGGGTCCTTTATCGACGCGGTATGGCGTCGGAGGAAAAGACGGCGTCGATCCCGCAAAGGATTCGGCCGCCGAAAAAGAATCCGCAGCCGAATCCTTTGCGTCTCCGGCGGCGTCCTTGGGCTAAGGGAAATGCGGAGGCGGATGTGACGGATCGGTTGAACGACTGGCTGGGCGATATGCGGCCGAGGCTGCACCGCTACGCCGCGCGCATGATGGGTTCCGCCTTTGACGGCGAGGATGTCGTGCAGGACGCACTCGCCAAGGCGGCGGAAGCACTGGGCGCCGGCGCACAGGTGGCCGAACCCGACGCCTGGATCTTCCGCATCGTCCACAATACAGCGCTCGATGCCCTGCGCCGCAGGCGGCGGCAGGAGGCGCGCGATGCCCTTGCCGTCTCCGACGACATTTCGACCGACGAGGCCGATCGCCGGATCGCAGTGGAGGCGGGGCTGGGCAGCTTCCTGCACCTTGTCCCCGCGCAGCGGTCGAGCGTGGCGCTCATCGACGTGCTTGGCCACTCGCTTGCCGAGACGGCGTCAATCCTCGGCATGACGGTGCCGGCGGTGAAGGCAGCGCTGCATCGCGGTCGAAGCCGGCTGCGCGCGCAGGCGCAGCAGGTCGAGGTCGCGGCGGTCATCGCCCCGGCCGAACGCGAGCGTCTGCGCGCTTATGCCGATCGCTTCAACGCGCATGACTGGGACGCTCTGCGCGCGTTGCTGGCGGATGACGTGAGGCTCGATCTCGCCAACCGGACAGCGCTGTCCGGTGCTCGCGACGTCTCGGTCTATTTCAGCCGCTACGCCGCCTTGCCCGACTGGCGGGCAAGCGTCGGCACGGCCGAGGGCCGCCCTGCCTTGCTGATCGGGAAACTGGGGGACGAGTCCGGCGCACCTGTCTTCGTCGTGCTGCTCGATTGGCGCGGGGATCGGATCGCGGCGATCCGCGACTTCCACTACGCGACCTATATCATGGACGGATTGAGCTGGTCCGCGGTCCCGCCGGCCTAGCCACCCCTTTGGACAAGGGGTGGGCGGGCCGATGGATCAGAGGCTTACGACCTCGACCACCAGCGCAAGAGCCGTGAACGTCAGCATGGTGCTGACCACGGTTTCCAGGAAGCGCATGGTAGGGTCTCCGATGCCGGGAAAGTCCGGCTATGTGTCATGTGGAGATTATTGCGGAATCGCGCAATATTATTACAGGCCTTCGCAGTTGCAGCATTTGCATTCGTCTTATCGACAGATCGCAACGGTTCACCTCACTCGGCCGGCAAATGCAGCGTCAGATCGCCCGCCCGCTCGCGCCGGGGATAGGCAGCATCCATCGCATCCGCGATGATCGGATTGAACCGCTGGTCGAACAGGAGCGACCCGCGCTCGCCGCGCGTGACGAAGAAGCCGAACTCGCCGCGCCGCACCCGCGCCGCCAGCGCCCGCTCGTCATAGACGCCGGCGCTGCCCAGTTCGGCGATGATCGCCGGTTCCCACATCACCCGCTGCCCGCCGCGCAGGACCAGCACCATCTCGTCGGTCACCACCGGCTTGGGGCTGGCCCGGATGCGCTCGACCACCGGCGCCAAGGCCAGGCGCTCCCGCTCGGCCTTGGCATAGTCGGGCCACAATGGCGGATCGATCATCTGTACCGGCAGGCCGACCGCGACGAGCAGGACCAGCGCAAGGCCCGGACGCGCCGGCTGGTTCAACGCGGCGCGGGCCAGCGGCACGCAGGCGATCCCGATCAGTACCGCGATCATGGCGAACCAGTCGATCAGGTAGTTGTCGCTCGCCCCGGACTTGAGGATCGCCGGCAGCATCAGCGTCTTCAGCGCGAGCGTCAGCAGCACGATGGCGGTCGCGGTCAGGCTGGGATCGCCGCGCAACTGCCGCCATCCGCCCGGCGCAAGGTATCGCCACGCCGCGATCGCCCCGATCGCGCCCAGCGCAAGGGTGACGATGTTCGCCATCAGCACCAGCACCAGCATCGTCGCATGATCCCAGATCACGCGGTTGATGTTGTAGGCGAGGATATGGACCAGGAACTGGCCATGGCTCGCCACGCTCAGCACCGTCAGCGCGGTCAGGCCGGTGATGAGCGATGCCGCCAGCATCAGCCAGGCGGCACGTGGCCGCACGATCAGCAGGATCAGGAAAGACGCCGCCGGGGCGGGAAGGTTGGTCTGCCGCGTATAAAGGGCGAGGGTGAACAGCATCCCGGCGACGATTGCCAGCATCGGGCGCTCCGCACTGCGCACCGCGACCAGCAGCCCCGCCAGCGTCAGCGCATAAGCGAGCATGTCGACGCGCATCAAGGTCGACCAGTTGAGCACGACCGGCAGCGTCACGAACGCGAGGCCGGCGATCAGTGCGGCGATCAGGCGTAGCTGGCGATCCTGCGCCCGGCCGATCGCTTCATTGGTCAGCAACCCGATCATCACCGCGCATACAAGCGCCATGACCAGCGATACCAGCCGCCCGGCAAAGAGCGGATCGAGCCCGAACGTCCCCGCGGTCCCCGCCGTCACGACATGATACAGCGGCGGATATTCGAATACGAAGGCGGGCATCGGCCGCAGCGCCTCATAGCCCGATCCGCTCATGATCAGGCGCATCTGCTCCCAGACGACGCCCTCGCCATAGTCGAGATCATAGGGATAACCGAGCGCGACCGCGGCATGCAGCCCGAGCCGGATCAGCCCATAGGCAAAGACCAGCCCCGCGACCGTCAGCGCCGCGCGCGCGACGAGCGTGCGATGCCGGTCGCTATCGATCATGCGGCGGGCACATCCCCGAACACCCGGGCGAAGATCGTGTCGACATGCTTCAGGTGATAGCCGAGGTCGAACTTGTCCTCGATCTCCGCTGGCGACAGGGCTGCGGTCACCTCTGGATCGGCCTTGAGCAATTCGAGCAGCGAGAGTTCGCCGTCCGATTCCCACACCTTCATCGCGTTGCGCTGAACCAGGCGATAGGCGTCCTCGCGGCTCACCCCAGCCTGGGTCAGCGCCAGCAGTACGCGCTGCGAATGAACGAGGCCGCCCATCTTGTTGAGATTCTTCTCCATCCGCGCCGGATAGACGAGCAATTTGTCCATCACGCCCGTGAGCCGCGCCAGCGCGAAGTCGAGCGTGATCGTCGCGTCCGGGCCGATATAGCGCTCGACCGACGAATGGCTGATGTCGCGCTCATGCCACAGCGCCACATTCTCCAGCGCCGGCGTCACATAACCGCGCACCATGCGCGCCAGGCCGGTGAGGTTCTCGGTCAGCACCGGGTTGCGCTTGTGCGGCATCGCTGACGAGCCCTTCTGCCCCGGCGAGAAATATTCCTCGGCCTCCAGCACTTCGGTGCGCTGCAGATGGCGGATCTCGGTCGCGAGCCGCTCGATCGAGCTGGCGATCACGCCCAGCGTCGCGAAGAACATCGCATGCCGGTCGCGCGGAATGACCTGAGTCGAGACCGGCTCGACGCTCAGCCCAAGCTTTTCGGCGACATAGCTTTCCACGAACGGATCGATATTGGCGAAGGTGCCGACCGCGCCCGAGATCGCGCAGGTCGCAATATCGGTCCGCGCCGCGACGAGCCGCGCGCGGTTGCGGTCGAACTCGGCATAGGCCTGGGCGAGCTTGAGGCCGAAGGTCACCGGCTCGGCATGGATGCCGTGGCTGCGGCCGATCGTCGGGGTCAGCTTGTGTTCCACCGCGCGGCGCTTCAGCACGACGAGCAGCGCGTCGATATCGGCGATCAACATGTCGCTGGCGCGCGCGAGCTGCACCGCGAGGCAGGTGTCGAGCACGTCGGACGAGGTCATGCCCTGGTGCATGAAGCGCGCCTCCGGTCCGACATGCTCGGCGACGTTGGTCAGGAACGCGATCACGTCATGCTTGGTCTCGCGCTCGATCTCGTCGATCCGGTCGACTTCGAACGCGCCCTTCTCCCAGATCGCCCTGGCGGCTTCCTTCGGCACCACGCCCAGCTCGGCCAGCGCATCGGTGGCGTGCGCCTCGATCTCGAACCAGATGCGGAATCGGGCTTCGGGCGTCCAGATGGCGACCATGTCGGGGCGTGAGTAGCGTGGCACCATTGCAACGGTTCCTGAAATTCCGGTTTCGGTTCGCCGCGAATCCTGAACGGACTCGCGATGAGCCGCGCGTTAGCAGGGACGGGGCGAAGCTTCAAATCGAGAAAAAATGAACTATCTCGATGGGTGAGGGGTTCTGTCTTCAAGTGTCGGTCAACAGGAAAATTGGCCATTAGACGTATCTTGAAGTAACGCCAACGGAGAGAACCATGTTGAAATATATTTTTCTTGCCAGCGCTATGACGATTTCTGTCCCTGTTCTTGCGCAGGATAAACCTGCCGATACACAGAAGGCGCCGACTACGCAAACCGCGCCGGCGCCGACTGCGCCGGAAGCGACACCAGCCGCGCCCGATGCTACGGCGCCCGCCACGGGCTCGCCCGTCGATCAGGCGATGCAGGCGGTGACGCCGGTTACCGATCAGGCCGCACCGCAGACGGCGCAGACGCAGACTACGCCTGCTCCGGCTGATCCAGCCGCCGCAGCGCCGGCCCAGACCGCTGCCGCCCAGCCGGCGACCAGCGCCGACCAGATCGCCCAGGTCGTGAGCACCGAGTTCCCGACCTATGACAAGGACTCGAACGGCTCGCTCAACGAGACCGAGTTCAGTTCCTGGATGGTCGCGCTGAAGACGGCCAGCGATCCGACGACCAAGGCGGACAGCGCCGCCACCAAGACCTGGGTCGACCAGGCCTTTGCCAGCGCCGACACCGACAAGAACAAGGCGCTGTCGAAAACTGAGCTCACCGGGTTCCTGACCAAGGGCTCGTAAAAGATCCTAGCGGGACGCGCAGTCCCTCCGGGGCGGCCGTCGGACCTTCGGGCCCGGCGGCCGTTCGCCGTTTCAGATCACCCCACCATGGCGCGCCGGTCAATCTACACCCTTTGGCACTCCTGAAGGCTTGGAGGGGCGCAGGGAGCGACAACTTGCCACCGTCATGCCGGACTTGTTCCGGCATCCACCGTTCCGCAAAACTCCTCGACCGTTGGTCGTGCGGCACGGTGGACCCCGGGGTGACGGAAAGGTTTTTGGCCGAATCGAATCCGCCCCTCGCTGCCCTACATCAGCCCCAGCGCCCGCAGGCTGGAATGGCCGCTCGTGCCCATGATGATATGATCATGCACGGTGATGCCCATGCGCTTGCCGCCTTCCACCATGTTGCGCGTGATCTCGATATCGGCGCGGCTCGGCGAGGGGTCGCCGCTCGGGTGGTTGTGCACCAGGATGATCGCCGCCGATCCAAGGTCCATCGCCCGCTTGATCACCTCGCGGACATAGACGGCGGCCTCGTCGATCGATCCCTCGCTCATCAGCTCGTCGCGGATCAGCATGTTCCTGGTGTTGAGGTGAAGCACCCGCACACGCTCGTTGACGTGATGCGCCATGTCCGCGCGCAGATAATCGAGCAGCGCCTGCCAGTTGGACAGGACCGGCCGCTCCGCCACCTCGGCGCGCAGCAGGCGCAGCGCAATGGCGTGCGCGACCTTGACCGCCGCGACCGACGTCTCGCCCATGCCCTTTACCCGCGCCAGCGCCTCATGATCGGCGGTCAGCAGCCCGCCGATCCCACCGAATTCGGCGAGCAGCGCCTTGGCCAGCGGCTTGGTGTCGCGCCGCGGAATCGCCAGCGCGAGCAGATATTCGATCAGCTCATGATCGAGCAGCGCGTCGGATCCGCCTTTGCCCAGCCGCTGGCGCAGGCGGGCACGGTGGCCGCTATTGTCTGGTTCGGGAACGCTCATTGCGGTTGGAGGATTAGTGCGGGGGCTGGCCACGCGCAATTGCGCGTGCTTGGGGGTGTCCTATGCTTGAATGCGGGCGCATCCTCGTGCCGCACCGGGAGTGGCGAGCGGCGTGAGTCTGGACGAAGCGATCGAGGACAAGCCCCGCTGGCGACGGGCCCGCCGGGTCGCGCTCGTCGTCGCGCTGGTGCTGCTCGGGGGGCTGATCGCGCTCTGGACCCAGCGCAAGCCGATCGCGTCGAGCTATATCGACAAGGCGCTCACCGGCTACGGTGTACCCGCGCGCTACCGGATCGCGGATCTCGGCTTCAACCGCCAGCGGCTGACCCATGTGTCGATCGGCGATCCCGCGCACCCCGATCTCGTCGCCGACTGGATCGAGCTGCGCACCAGCATCGGCCTGTCCGGCGCCACCGTCACCGCGATCCGTGCGGGCCATGTCCGGATGAACGCGCGGCTGGTCGACGGCAAACTGTCGCTCGGCGCGCTCGACAGACTGATGCCCGCCCCTTCCGGCAAGCCGTTCGCGCTGCCCGACCTCTATGCCGATGTGGAGGATGCGCGGATCAGGCTGATCGCGCCGCAGGGCGTGGTCGGCCTCAAGCTGAGCGGGCGGGGGAGGCTGAACAACGGCTTTGCCGGCCAGGTTGCGGCGATCACCGAACGGCTCGATCTCGGTACCTGCATCAGCGGTCCGGCGACGGCGGTGCTGGCGGTACATATTGAATCATCGCGCCCGACGCTGCGCGGACCGGTCCATGCCGCAAAGCTGGATTGCTCCGGCGTGACGCTGACGGATGCGGGCGCCGATATCTCGGTGACGCTCGATCAGGCGCTGGACGGTTGGCGCGGTGACGCGAAACTGGCCGTGGCGAAGATCCGTCATGCTTCCGCCGAACTTCATGCCCTTGCCGGCACGATCGACTTTGCCGGCAAGGCTGACGGTACCGCCGGCAAGCTGAACCTCGCATCGGGCATCGCCGGGGTCCGGGGTTTCGCCGCCGGCACGACGACGCTCGCCGGGACCTACCGCTTCGGCAAGGCCGGCATCGCGTTCGACGGCAAGGCCGGTGCCCGCCACGCCCTGTTGGGCCGCCAGATGCGCGCCCGGCTGGCATCGTATCGCGACATGGGTGCCGGTACGCCGGTCGGGCCGCTGGTCCACAAGGCGGTCGATGCGGCGGTGGCCGGTGCCCAATCCGCCGATCTCGACGCCGATATATCTGTCTCGCTCGATGGGGGGCGCGGCCAGGCCAGGGTATCGCGGCTCCAGCTCGCGACCGCCTCCGGCGCCTGGGCGACGATCGCCGGCGGGGAGGGCGTCGGCTATGCCTGGCCGGGCGGCGGCGTGCGCTTCGATGGCTCGGTCGACCTGGGCGGCGGCGATCTTCCGACCGCCACCATCCGCATCGCACAAGCAGTGGCCGGCGGACCGGTGAGCGGCACCGCTACCGTGCAGCCCTATGCCGCGGGAAATGCCAGCCTCGCGCTGACGCCGGTCAGCTTCGCCGCGACACAAAGCGGCACGACCCGCATCGCGACGCGCGTCACCCTGTCGGGGCCGCTCGGCGACGGCCGGATCGACACCCTCGTCCTGCCGGTGACGGGCCTGTGGGACGGACGCGACCGGCTCCAGATCAACCGCACCTGCGCGCCGCTGTCGATCGATGCGCTCGCCCTATCGAGCTTCAGGCTGGGCCGGGCCGCCGCCACGCTCTGCCCGGTCGACGGGGCGATGTTCCGTCTCGACGGCGGCCGGATCGGCGGCGGCATTCAGTCCGGCGCGTTGCGGCTGTCTGGGGCGATCGGCAGTTCGCCACTCACCCTGTCCACCGCCAGCCTCATGCTTCGCCTGCGCGACACCCGCGCCGATCTGCGCAACGTCGATATCCGCATCGGTGCGCCGGAGCGAGCGACCCAGCTATCCTTCGCGCATGTCGAGGGTGGCCTCTCGGGCGGCACCATGGCCGGCACGATCGAGGGTGGATCGGGCCGCATCGCCAATGTGCCGTTGCTGATGTCGGAAGCGCGGGGGCGCTGGACCTTTGCCAGGGGCGTGCTCGACCTGACCGGCGGCACGCTGAGTGTGGCCGATGCCGATTCCGCGCCGCGCTTCCATCCCCTCGCTGGCAGCGAGGTCGCGCTCCGCCTCGCCGACAACCGCATCACCGCCACCGGGCGGCTGAGCACGCCCGAGAAGCATATCTTCGTCAGCGGGGTCGCGATCGAGCATGATCTGTCGAACGGCAGCGGCCATGCCGATCTCAGCGTGCCGGGCATCGCCTTTGGGGAGGCGCTCCAGCCCGACCAGCTCACCCCGCTGACCTACGGCGTGATCGCCAATGTCGTCGGCACTGTCTCGGGCGAGGGTCATATACGCTGGAACCAGGCCGGCGTGACCAGCGAGGGCATTTTCCGCACCCCGGGCACCGATCTCGCCGCCGCCTTTGGTCCGGTCACCGGCATCGCGGGGGAGATCCGCTTTACCGACCTGCTCAACCTGGAAACCGCGCCCGGCCAGATCGCCACCGTCAAGACGGTCAACCCGGGCATCGCGGTGAATGACGGCACGATCCGCTACCGGCTGCTCGCCGGCACCCGGGTCCAGGTGGAGGAGGGGCGCTGGCCGTTCGCAGGAGGGGCGCTGGTCCTGGAACCGACCATGCTCGATTTCGGCCAGAAGATCGAACGCCGCATGACCTTCACCGTCAGCAGCATGGACGCCGGCCAGTTCCTCCAGCAATTCGACTTCAAGAATCTCAACGCGACCGGCATCTTCGACGGCACCCTGCCGATGGTCTTCGACGAGCAGGGCGGGCGGATCGAGAATGGCCGGCTGACCGTGCGGGTCGGCGGCGGCACGCTCGCTTATGTCGGGGAGATCAGCCAGAAGGATGTCGGCATGTGGGGCAATCTTGCCTTCCAGGCGCTGAAATCGCTGCGCTATCGCTATCTGGAGCTGGTGATGAACGGCCCGCTGGCGGGTGAGATGGTCACCGAAGTGCGCTTTGCCGGGGTCGGCCAGGGCGAAGGGGCGAAGCGCAACTTCATTATCGACCGGCTACAGAAGCTGCCCTTCATCTTCAACGTCCGGATCAAGGCACCCTTCCGCGGGCTGATCGATTCGGCTGCCTCCTTCTACGATCCGAAACGCCTCATCCAGCGCAACCTGCCCGCCCTGCTGGAGGAGCAGCGCAAGCGCGCGAAGCCTCCGCCCGACGCGAACGGGCAGACGCCGCCACCCATCCAGCCCATTCAGCCTGCCGAAAGCGAGAAACTGCCATGACCGAAACAGGATTGACGAAACGAAAGTGGAGACCGACGAGGTACGGGATGAAGAGAATGCTATCGATCATGGCCCTGGGCGCCAGCACCGCGACGAGCGGCTGCATCAACGTGACCGCCCCGGACAAGCCGATCGAGATCAATCTCAACATCAACGTGACTCAGGAGGTGGTCTATCGGCTCGATGGCGAGGCGAAGACGTTGATCCAGCAGAATCCGGGTATTTTCTGATGAAGAAGATGATGAAGCTCATGACGATCACGGCGGCCCTCGGGGTCGCGGGCCTTGCCACGGCGGCCTATGCGCAGCGCGATCCCGCTTATCAGGCGGCGCGTTCGGCCGGCCAGGTCGGCGAGCAGCCTGATGGCTATCTCGGCGTCGTCGGTGCCGGCACCGCGGAACTGCGCGCGCTGGTCAACAACATCAACATCCAGCGCAAGGCGAAATATACCCAGAGCGCGGCCTCGGGGGCGACGGTGGAGCAGATGGCGTTCGTCAGCGGCTGCAACCTGATCCTGCAGACGGCGGTGGGCGAGAAGTACAAGACGCCGGGCGGCACCTGGGCGACCCGCGGCGCGGGCGCCCCGGAACGCGACTCCCGCTGCGTTTGAGGCCCTCCTCTCCCGCATGCGGGAGAGGAAAGGGGGCCACACGACCAGTTCGCTTCGTCCCATCGACGCTTTCGACCGCTTCGCCGTCAGTTTGCGATCATGACAACAATGTAATGATGTAACATCGACTTTCACCGCTATCGGCCTGCCCCGTCAGCGCAGGCTGACGGCATGAGGTGAAAGGGATCTCGATGGGTCGGTCGATGTTGCTCGCAGGGTGCGGCTTCGGGCTTTTGGTGGCGTCTCCGGCCTGGGCGAAGGACGCGCCCGCCGATTCCGCGGGCGATGTGGTCCCCAAGGATATCGTCGTCACCGCGCAGAAGCTCGATGCCGCGCGGGACGCGATCCTGCCGTCGCTTGGGGCTAGCGACTACAGCCTCGACCGCACCATGCTGGAGAAGCAGCCGGGAGGGGTCGACCGCAGCCTCTCCCAGGTGCTGCTCCAGGCGCCTGGCGTCACGCTTGACAGCTACGGCGCGATCCATGTCCGCAACGAGCACGCCAATCTCCAATACCGGCTGGACGGGGTGATCGTGCCGGAGAGCATTTCCGGCTTCGGCTCCACCTTCGATCCCCGCATCGCGCAGTCGATCGACCTCGTGACCGGCACGCTGCCGGCGCAATATGGCTATCGCACTTCGGGCGTGGTCAGCCTGAAGACGCGCTCCGGCGCGTTCGACGATGGTGGCGATGTCGGTTTCTACGGCGGCAGCCGGGGCAGTCTGCAGCCGAGCGCCTCGCTGCACGGATCGAGCGGCAATCTGAATTATTTCGTCTCCGGCAGCTATCAGGAGAATGATCTGGGCGTCGAGAACCCGATCGGCACGCGCGACGCGATCCACGATCATACCCGGCAATACCGCGCCTTCGGCTATCTCTCCGATATCCTGTCGGACACCAGCCGGATCACCGCGTTCGGCGGTACGTCGATCGGCTATTTCCAGATTCCCGACAATCCGGGCCAGGGCGGGGCCGGGCCCAACGGCATGAACTGGGTCCTGAACGGCAAATCGGATTTCGATTCGGCGACGCTCGACCAGAACCAGCGCGAGATCACGCATTATGGCGTGCTCACCTATCAATATGCCGGCGATGCCCTCAATTTCCAGGTCGCGCCCTTCATCCGCTATTCGCAGACTCGCTTCACGCCCGATCCGCAGGGCGGCGATCTCATCCTCGCCGGGGTCGCCGACAATTCGCGGCTGTCGAGCCTCACTGCCGGTGTCCAGGCTGATGGCAGTTACAAGCTCTCGGACAGCCACACGCTGCGTTTTGGCCTCTTCTTCCAGAACGAGCGGACACGATCGACCGTCACCTCACGCGTCTTCACGATCGACACGCTTCCCAGTGGCGATATCGTCCAGACATCCGACGTTCCGCTGTCGATCACCGACAGCGGCGGGCGCAACGGCCAGCTCTACGGCGTCTATCTCCAGGACGAATGGTCGCTGACCCCGACGCTGACGCTCAACTATGGTGCCCGCTTCGACGCGGTGCGCGCCTATACGAACGAGCAGCAGGTCAGCCCCCGCGTCAACATGGTGTGGAAGCCGGGCGAGGGGACGACCTTCCATCTCGGCTATGCGCGCAACTTCACCCCGCCGCCGCAGGAACTGATCGCCGCGCCGACCCTGGCGCTGTTCGCCGGCACGACCAAGGCGACCGAGATCATGACGGCGGACCCGGTGCGCGCCGAACGCGAGCATTATTTCGACGGCGGCGTGCAACAGGCGATCGCGCCCGGCTTCAAGGTCGGGCTCGACGCCTATTACAAGATCAAGCGCAACCTGCTCGACGAGGGGCAGTTCGGTCCCTCGCTCGTGCTGTCCCCGTTCAACTATGCGAAGGGCTATGCCTGGGGTGTCGAGTTCAGCGCCAACTACACCCACCGTGCGCTCGATCTCTACGCCAATGTCGCGCGCGGCGAGGAGAAGGGCCGGAACATCGTCTCCAGCCAGTATTTCTTCGCGCCCGACGAACTCGCCTATATTGCGAACCACAGCATCTTCACGGACCATTCGCAGCGCTGGACCGCCTCGGGCGGCGGCAGCGTCACGATCGGGGACGGGATCGGCACGCTCGTGCCGACCGTATCCTTCCTCTATGGCGACGGCCTGCGCGCCGACGATCCGGCGGGCCTGGTCCCCAATGGCGGAAAGCTGCCGTCCTATTTCACCGCCGATGTCGGGATCGCGCAGAATCTCGACGGCCCCGGCGTGCTCAAGGGCCTGTCGATCCGCCTCGATGTCACCAACATCTTCGACAAGAGCTATCTGATCCGAGACGGATCGGGCGTCGGCGTCGGCGCGCCGCAATATGGCGCGCGCCGCGGCGTGTTCGCAGGGATCCGCAAGAGCTTCTGAGCAAAAAAGGGGTCAGAGTGAATTTTCGCTTTTCGTGCGCCAGCGCTGGTCCCGAGGCGATCAAAAATCACTCTGACCCCTTTTTCTCCGCTGCGTCTGACTTTCTCCCTCGTTCCGGGGGCGGGCCGACGTCATGCAATCCGGGGCAGGCGCTCCAGATGCTTGTCGAGCGTGATCGGATAGTCGCGCACGCGCACCCCGGTGGCGTTGTAGATGGCGTTGGCGACCGCCGCCCCGACTCCGCACAGGCCGAGTTCGCCCACGCCCTTGGCCTTCATCGGGGAGGAAATCGGATCGACCTCGTCGAGGAAGATCACCTCCTGATGCGGGATGTCGGCATGGACCGGCACTTCATAGCTCGCCAGGTCGTGGTTGACGAAGAAGCCGAAGCGATGGTCGACCGCCAGCTCCTCCATCAATGCCGCGCCCACCCCCATCGTCATCGCACCGATCACCTGGCTGCGCGCCGCCTTGGGGTTGAGGATTCGGCCGGCCGCGCACACCGCGAGCATCCGCCGCACGCGCACTTCGCCGGTATAGGCATCGACTCCGACCTCGACGAAATGGGCGGCAAAGGTCGATTGCTGGAAGGTCTTGTCCAGATCGCCATATTCGATCTGCTCCTCGGCGACGATGTCGCCGTCCCTGGCGGCATCGCCCAGCGTCGCGCTGCGATTGCCCGATCGTACCTTCCCGTCGGAAAAGGCGATGTCGGCCGAGTTGAAGCCAAGCTTCCGCGCCACTGTCTCGCGTAGCTTGACGCAGGCCGCATAGACGCCGGCGGTCGAGTTGTTGGCGCCCCATTGCCCGCCCGATCCGGCCGAGGCGGGGTGGTCGGAATCGCCCAGCACGACCTTCACCCGGTCGAGATCGACCCCCATCATCTCGGCGGCGGTCTGCGCCAGGATCGTGTAGGTGCCGGTGCCGATATCGGTCATGTCGGTTTCGACCGTGATCCTGCCGCTCGCGTCGAGCCGGACTCGCGCCGCCGACTTTGTCAGCAGATTGTTGCGGAAGCCGGAGGCGACGCCCATGCCGACCAGCCAGCGTCCGTCGCGGACCATTGCCGGCTTCGGATGGCGCCTCTTCCAGCCGAAGCGCTCCGCCCCCTGGCGCAGGCATTCGACCAGCTGGCGCTGGGAGAATTTGCGCTCGGGCTTTGCCGGATCGACTTGCGTATCGTTGAGCGCGCGGAAATCGATCGGGTCGATGCCCAGTCTCTCCGCCATCTCGTCCATCGCGATTTCCAGCGCCATCAGCCCCGGGGCCTCGCCCGGCGCGCGCATCGCATTGCCCTCGGGCAGGTCGAGCACGGCAAGCCGCATCGCGGTCATGCGGTTCTCGCCGGCATAGAGCAATTTGGTCTGCGCGACTGCGCCCTCGGGTCCGCCGCCGGGCAGGTCGCCCGAACCGCTTTCATGCGCGATCGCGGTGATCTTGCCCGCCCTGGTCGCGCCAATGCGGATGCGTTGCATCGTTGCCGGGCGGTGCGTGGTGTTGTTGAATATCATCGGCCGGGTCAGCGCGACCTTGACCGGCCGATTCGCTGCCTTCGCGCCGAGCGCGGCAAGGATCGCGTCCGTGCGCACGAACAACTTCCCGCCGAATCCGCCGCCGATATAGGGCGAGTCCAGCCGGACCTTTTCCTTGGCAATGCCGAGCGTCTTGGCGACCTCGCTTTTGCCCCAGGCGATCATCTGGTTCGATGTCCAGAGCGTCAGCCGGTCGCCGTCCCAGGCCGCGATGCTGGCATGCGGCTCCATCATCGCATGGCTGTGGTCCGGCGTGGTGTAGCGCGCGTCGAACTTGACCTCGGCGCTGGCGAAGGCGGCCTCGAAATTGCCGACCCGTGCGATCGGCGGACTCTTCGCATCGTCGGCCTTCAGCGGCGCGGTCTTCAGCGCGGCGGCGAGATCGAAACGCCCGTCGGAGGCGCGCGCATAGTCGACACGCACCAATGCCGCGGCCGACCGTGCCTGTTCGAACGTCTCCGCCACGACCAGCGCCACGGCCTGATGATAATGCTCGATGTCCGGCCCGCCGAGCAATCTGGCGGTGTTGAAATCGCCTTTGGCCAGCTTGCCCGCAGTGTCCGCGGTCACGATCGCCAGCACGCCCGGCGCCGCCCTGGCGTCGGCCAGGTCGATCGATCGGATCCGGCCTTTGGCGATCGCCGATCCCACGACGACGCCATAGGCCTGGTTCGCGACGACGTCGTGCCGTTCATAGGCATAGGGCGCGGTGCCCGTGGTCTTGAATTTGCCGTCGATTCGATCGGTCGCCTTGCCGATCACTTTCAACTGGTCGATCGGGTTCTGCCCGGCGGGGGTGTCGAATTTCATCGGATCACGCTTTCGCTTCGGCAAGGACGGCGGCGAGCGTGCGCTCGACCAGCGGCACCTTGAACGCATTGTCGCGGGTGGGCTTGGCGCCGGCCAGCAGGCGTGCCGCTGTCGGCCCGGCACCGCGCGGCAGCTCCGCCTCGGCCGCCTCGACCCGCCATGGCTTGTGGGCGACGCCGCCGAGCGCGACCCGGCCGCTGCCGTCCTTCTGCACGACCGCGGCGACCGAGACGAGCGCAAAGGCATAGGACGCGCGGTCGCGCACCTTGCGGTAGATATGCGTGCCCTCGATGGGCCTGGGCAGCGTGACCGCGGTGATCAACTCGCCCGGGGCAAGCGCCGTCTCGATATGCGGCGTGCTGCCCGGCAGGCGATGGAAGGCAGCGATCGGGATGCCGCGGGCCGTGCCGTTGGGCTGCACCGTCTCGACCGTCGCATCGAGCAGACGCATCGCCACCGCCATGTCGCTGGGGTGAGTCGCGATGCACGCCTCGCTGGTGCCGATCACGCCGAGCTGCCGGCTGAAGCCGCCGATCGCGGCACAGCCGCTGCCCGGCTTGCGTTTGTTGCAGGCCTGGTTGGTGTCGTAGAAATAGGGGCAGCGCGTGCGCTGGAGCAGATTGCCCGCGGTCGTGGCCTTGTTGCGCAACTGGCCCGACGCGCCGGCCAGCAAGGCGCGGCTGAGCACGCCATAATCGCGCCGCACCCGGTCGTCGGCCGCGAGCGTGGTGTTCCGAACGAGCGCGCCGATCCGCAGGCCTCCGTCATCGGTCTTCTCGATCCGGTCGAGCTTGAGGTCCTGCACATCGATCAGATGTGCCGGGGTTTCGATCTGCAGCTTCATCAGGTCGAGCAGATTGGTGCCGCCCGCGATGAATTTGGCGCCGGGCGTTTGCGCTACCGCCGCGGCGGCCTCGGCGGGAGTGGTCGCCCGCGCATAGGAAAAGGGTTTCATGCCCGTGCCTCCGCCACTTCGGTCATCGCTTCAAGGATGTTCGAATAGGCGCCGCAGCGGCAGATATTGCCGCTCATCCGCTCGCGCATCTCCGCATTGCTGGCCTTGGGGCGCTCGGTCAGGCTGGCGCTGGCATGGCTAGGGATGCCCGATCGGATCTCGTCGAGCACGGCGACCGCCGAGCAGATCTGCCCCGGCGTGCAATAGCCGCATTGATAGCCGTCATGCTTGATGAAGGCCGCCTGCATCGGGTGAAGGTCGCCAGGGGTGCCGAGCCCTTCGATCGTCGTCACCTTGTCGCCGTCGTGCATCACCGCGAGGGTGAGGCAGGAATTGATCCGAACGCCATCGACCAGCACGGTGCAGGCGCCGCACTGGCCATGGTCGCAGCCTTTCTTGGTGCCGGTCAGCTGGAGATGCTCGCGGAGTGCGTCGAGCAGGGTGGTACGCGTGTCCAACTCCAGGTCGCGCTGCCTGCCGTTCACCTGAAGCCTGACCTTCATCATGGTCGGGGCAGGCTGCGGCATGCCCGAGCTGGCGCTGGCCTGCGGGATGGCGGTCAGCGTGGCCAGCGCCGCGCTACCGGCCAGGATGCCGCGTCGGGACATCTCCAGTTCGTCAGATATATCCATAACGATGGGTCCCTTTCGCTGCCCGTCGGTCGCGCCACCGAGACGCTCGTGCGCATCCGGTTTGGGGTAACATAACGCGTATTGGGTCCGAAACGATCCGGCGAATTGATATGCCAGGGCGCATGAAACCCCATTTGCACTTCATGAATGCCGATGGCGCGGCTGTGGGCCAGCAAGAGCGCGATCACGGCAGCACCTCGAGCCGTCCGCTCCCGACGATCGTCACCTCGCCGCCGACCCTGACCGAAGGAACGGCCTCCGGACTGCCATGGGGCTCGACGATCATCCGGCTGGGTCGGCCGGTGAAGCGGCCCTGGTTCAGGGTGAAGGCCGAGCCCGTGGCCGCGCCGCAATGGCGCAGGCGATAGGCGCCGATCGTCCCGGCGGCGCTGCCGGTGGCCACGTCCTCGACCAGGCCGTCATTGTTCCAATGGCGTATCTCGAGCGCGCTCTCGTCGAACAACACGGCGAATTGAGCGCCGACACCCCGCAGGAGCGTCGTGATGTCCGCCCCGATCGATGCGCGCGGCAGCACATCGGGCCGGACGGGAATGATGAGATAGCGTAGGCCGGTGCTCGCCACCGCCAGCGGCAACTCTGGATCGAGGTCGCCGGCCGACAGGCTGAAAGCAGCGGCGATCCGGTCGTCCGCCGCCACTTCTCCTAGAAACGTCGCCGGCCCCTGATCGAGCAGCCCGAAATAGCCGCCGCCCGTTCGCCGCGTCGCGACCGTCACGCTCTTCTCGGCAAGATCGAACGTCCAGATCCGCGTCTCGTCGCTGCCGTCTCTGTCATGCAGCGCCGCCGCCGCCCCGATGATGGGGTGACCGGCAAAGGGCAGCTCCTCGAAACCGTCGAAGATGCGCGCGCGATACCGGTTCGCCTCGCCGGCCCCGGTCAGGAAGATCGCCTCGAAATGGCGAAGCTCCTGCGTGATCGCCAGCATCTGCCGGCTGTCGAGCCCCGGGGCATCGAGGAAGACGGGCAGGCTGTTGCCGGCATAGGGGCGCGACGCGAAGACATCGACGTGCAGATAGGGGAGCGCTGACATGGACTGCGCCGGGTCAGAGGCTGAGCGCGAGCGCGGCCGTGAAGCGGGCAATCGCTTCCTCGTCGCGCCGATAGAAGGTCCAGCCCTTCTTCCGCGTTGCGATCAGCAGGCCGGAATCCACTAACAGGGTCAGATGCCGGGACGCGGTCGCCGGCGCGATGCCGAGCTTGTCGCGCAGGAAGTCGGCGCAAATGCCGTCAGTGACCGGGTCGCCGTCGACCTGTGGCGGGAAATTGCCCACCGGATCCTTCAGATAGTCAAGCACGGCAAGCCGTACCGGACTGGCAAGGGCCTTCAGGGCGGTCAGTCTCTCGCTCATATCAAGTTCGCTATTTCGCATAAAAGCAAACTACTATGCGTGAGCCGATGCGTCAATCTGCCGCCGAAAATGTCAGTGACCCTCATGACATTTTATGGGCCGCCAACGCACGCGGCCTCATCGAGGCGGTGATTCAAGTCACGCTCCAGGGGCGCTATGCCGCATCCATGACCTCGGGCGTATCCTGCCCGTCACCTGCGCCGAAAGGGTGGATGACGGTCGCGAAACCCCGCCGGGGGTTGAGGTTGACTCAAGCCGATCCCTTTTCTAAACGGGCGCCGCAACGGGGGCTCGCCCCATGTTTTCCGTCGCCGTGCGCAAGCCCGGCGGCGTTTTCTTATCAGGATGCTTTCGCGTTGGCCGACGACCGCCAGAACGATGACCTTGAAAGCCGTATCGCGAAGGCGCGCGCGGTCGAAGAGGCGCGTACTGCCGGGAACCCCGCGGCAAAGCCCGCCAAGGGCTATTCGCAGGGGTCGCGCGTGCTGGCCGAGCTGATCGGCGCGCCGATCGGTGGCGGCCTTATCGGCTGGCTGCTCGACAAGTGGCTCGGCACCAGCCCCTGGCTGTTGCTGATCCTGCTCGTGCTGGCCGTCGTCGCGGCGTTCCGCAACATCTTCAAGATCTCGAAGGAGCGCGCGGAATGACCGTCGCTTCCGACAGCAACGCACAAGGGTAAGGCGATCGTGGCCGGTAAAATTGACCCGATGGAACAGTTCCTGGTCGAGCCCGTGCTCGGCCGGCATCTCGAGCTGTTCGGATACGACGTGTCCTTCACGAACTCGGCGCTGTTCATGGTCGTCGTGTTCGCGCTGCTGTTCCTGTTCATGTGGGGCGGCATGAAGCGCCAGCTGGTGCCCACCCGCTGGCAGGTCGCGGCTGAATCGGTCGTCGGCTTCATCGACAACATGATGCAGGTGAACATCGGGCCGGAAGGCAAGAAGTTCGCGCCCTATATCTTCTCGATCTTCATGTTCATCCTGTTCGCGAACCTGGTCGGCGTGCTGCCGCTGGCGATCGTGCCGGGCCTGCACACTTTCGCCGTGACCAGCCACATCACCGTCACCGCGGTGCTGGCGTTCCTGTCGTTCGGCATCGTGCTCGCGGTCGGCTTCTGGCGCCACGGCCTCCACTTCTTCTCGCTGTTCGTGCCGCACGGTGCGCCCGGCTGGCTGATGCCCGTCATCATCCCGGTCGAGTTCGTGTCGTTCATGGTCCGCCCGTTCAGCCTTGGTCTCCGACTGTTCGTCGCGATGACCGCGGGCCACATCCTGCTCGAGGTGTTCGGCAGCTTCGTGGTGCAGGGCCTGAACGCCGGTGGGGGCCTCGGCATCCTCGTCAGCATCCTCAGCTTCGTGATGATCATCGGCGTCAGCGCGCTCGAGTTGCTGGTGTGCGCGATCCAGGCCTATGTCTTCGCGCTGCTGACCTCGCTTTACCTCAACGACGCGGTGCACCTGCACTAAGTCCTGCGAATTTCGTCTAACTACCGTATTTCTAAGGAGCTTATCATGACTGATCTTGGTGCAATGTACATCGGTGCCGGCCTCGCGGCGATCGGCGTCGGCCTGGCCGCGCTCGGCGTGGGCAACGTGTTCGGCTCGTTCCTCGAAGGCGCGCTGCGCAATCCGGGCGCGGCAGACGGCCAGCAGGGCCGCCTGTTCATCGGCTTCGCGGCTTCCGAGCTGCTCGGCCTGATCGCGTTCGTCGTCGCGATCCTCATCCTCTTCGTCGTCAAGAACTAAGGACGACCCCGAGATGCCGCAGCTATCCCAGATCGGAGAGATCTACGCGTCGCAGCTGTTCTGGCTCGCGATCGTATTCGCCCTGATCTATTTCGGGATCGGCAAGGCGATGGTCCCGAAGATCGAGCGCACGATCGACGATCGTAACGCCCGTATCGGCGGAGACCTCGCCGCGGCGGAGGCCGCGAATGCCGCCGCCCGCGCGTCGGAGCTGGAATATCAGACCGGGCTGGACTCGGCCCGGTCCCAGGCCCTGCGCTCGGTGACGGAGGCCAAGGCCAAGGCATCGGCCACGGCCGAGACAAAGGTGAAGGCGGGCGACGCGGCCATGGCCGAAGCGCTCGCCACCGCCACCGCCCGCATCGGCACCGCCAAGACCACGGCCATGGCCGAGATCGAGACGGCGACCGTCGATGCGGTGCAGGACATCGTCGCCAAGCTTTCGGGCGTGGCGGTCGATCGTTCGGCGATCGAACAGCAAGTGAAGGCGGAACTGGCGCATGGCTGAAGCGCATCATGAGAGCCTGACGGCGGCGACCGGCACGACCGAGCTGCATCACGAGCCGGCTGCTCTGGGCATCACCGCGCCCGGCTTCGTCGCGCTGTCGATGCTGGTCGTCATCGGCATCATCATCTGGAAGAAGGTACCGGCGATGATCGCCGGCATGCTGGACGCGCGGATCGCGACGATCCGCACCCAGCTCGAAGAGGCCTCGCGCCTCCGCACCGAAGCCGAGGCGCAGCTGGCCGAAGCCAAGGCGCGCAACGCGGCGAGCGCCGGCGATGCCGCCGCGATCATCGCGCATGCCGAAGCCGAAGCGAAGCAGATGATCGCCAAGGCGGAAAGCGACTCCGCTGATCTCGTCACCCGCCGCCGCAAGATGGCCGAGGACAAGATCGCCGCAGCCGAGCGCGCCGCGATCGCCGAGGTTCGCGCCACGGCGGCCGATGCCGCCACCCGCGCCGCTTCCGCGATCATCGCGCAGAAGCATGACGCTACGGCAGACAAGCCTTTGGTCGATCAGACCATCGCCGGTCTCGGGCGCCTCAACTAAACCACTCTTAAGTCAGCTCTCCTGCCGTTTCACGGTGTCTCGATCCCGGCTACACCGGGGCCGGGGCACCGAGTCGCGTGCCATATCCCTGGAGAGAGAATCCCATGAAGCTTGCCGCCTTTACCGCCGCCCTGTTCGTGATGACGGCGGCGCCAGCCCTGGCGCAGAACGCCCCTGCGGCGCCGGCCCCAGCCGCTCCCGCCGCCGCGCCGGCGGCGACCGCGGACGCTGCGCCCGCAGCCAAGTTCACGCTCGACACGCCGATCGAGACGATCGCCGCCGACCCCGCCGGCAAGGCCGTGCTCGACGCCGACCTTCCCGGCATGACCGCGCACCCGGCCTATGAGCAGTTCAAGGTCCTGTCGCTGACGGCGGTCCAGCCTTTGTCCAACGGCGCGATCACCGACGCGCAGCTGGCCAAGGTCAAGGCCGATCTCGCGGCGATCAAGTAAGAGTCCGAGCCCAATCGCTCCTCTCCAGTGGGAGAGGATACGCAGACTTGAGAGCGCAGCGATCTAGTCGAAGTTGGTGAGGGGTTCCGGACCTATCGAGAGCTCCCGGAGCCCCTCACCAAGCTACGCTAAGCAGCAAAGCTGCCAAGCTTCGCTATCAGTTTTGCCTGAAGTCAGGTCAGTCATGCCCCCGGCATGACTGAGAAATGCCCGGGGGGCATTTCGGCCTGACTACAGCCAAAACTCCCGCTGGAGAGGAACAAGGCGGCGCGCCTCCGCCCTAATACCGGATCATCACCCGCCGTGCGATGGCGGGTGACACATTGTACACCGCGTTCAGCACCGCGGTCATGCCGACATTCGCCTGGTTCCGCCCGCCCGCCATCGCCGCGACGATCTGCCGCCCGCATTCCGCCGCCGGCATCTTCTTGTGCTGGTTCTCCTCGGTCATCCGCGTCTCGACGACCGGCGGCAGCGCCTCCAGCACATGCACCCGCGTCCCCGCAAGCTGCGCCCGCAACGCCATGGTGAAGCTCCGCAACCCCGCCTTGGTCCCGCAATAGACCGGGCCCTTGCCGCTGGGCGCGATCGCCAGCCCCGAGGTGACGTTGACGATCATCGCCTCCGGCCGCGCCCGCAGCCCGTCGAGCAACCCCGCGATCAGCCGGATCGGCGCATTGAGATTGAGGAAGATGCACCGGTCGATCTCGCCCAGGTCGAACGGCACCCCCACCTGGAAAGTGCCGCCCATCCCGGCATTGTTGACCAAAATATCGATCGCCCGCCCGCTGAGCTCCGCCACCAAGGCATCGCACCCCGCCGCATCGGACAGGTCAGCGGTAATCGTATCGAACCCCTCCGCCAGCGCCGACGCCAGCCGCCCGCGATCCCGCCCCACCACGATCACCTCGGCCCCCGCCGCCAGCAGATGCCGCGCGATCTCCAGCCCGATCCCGTCGCTGCCGCCGGTCACGACCGCCGTCTTGCCCTTCAACTGCATGTCCAGCTCCTCCAGATCTAAGCCCCTCCCCTTCAGGGGAGGGGTTGGGGGTGGGGGGAGTCTCACCGAGACAGGCACTTGCGGATAAGCCCCACCCCAACCCCTCCCCTGAAGGGGAGGGGCTATGTGTTTCGCGGCACATATACCCGTTGTTGCGGACGCGCCGGAGTCCTAACTGGGGGAACGATGTCGACCCCCAATGCCCCCGATCGATTCAACGAAGAGAAATCCACCTTCACCGTGCGCGGATCGGACGTGCCCGATCTGGAGGCCGGCGTGGCGGCGATCCGCAACGTGCTGAAGACGCTCCCCGCCCGCCCAGGCGTCTATCGCATGCAGGATGCCAAAGGCGACGTGCTCTATGTCGGCAAGGCCCGCGCGCTGAAGAACCGCGTCACCAACTACACCCAGGTCGATCGCCTCCCGAAGCGCCTCCAGCGCATGGTCGCGCAGACTCGCTCGATGACCATCGTCACCACCAACAACGAGGCGGAGGCGCTGCTGCTCGAGGCGCAGCTGATCAAGCGCTATCGCCCCGCCTACAACGTCCTGCTGCGCGACGACAAAAGCTTCCCCTTCATCCTGCTGCGCGCCGATCACGATTTCCCGCGCATCCAGAAGCATCGCGGCGCCCGCCGCGCCAAGGGCAATTATTACGGCCCCTTCGCCAGCGCCGGTTCGGTCAACAACACGCTCAACGCGCTGCAGAAGCTGTTCCTGCTCCGCTCCTGCACGGACAGCTTCTTCAGGACGCGCGACCGGCCCTGCCTGCTCTACCAGATCAAGCGCTGCTCGGCCCCCTGCGTCGGCCGCATCTCGCAGGCGGACTATGCGGACCTGATCGGCGACGCCAAGGCCTTCCTCGCCGGCAAATCGACTCAGGTGCAGACCAAGCTCGGCGGCCAGATGCAGGCAGCGGCCGAAAATATGGATTTCGAGCTGGCCGCGATCATCCGCGATCGGCTGAAGGCACTCACCTTCATCCAGGGCAGCCAGGCGATCAACGCGGAAGGGGTGGGGGACGCCGACATCTTCGCGCTCGCCAACAAGAACGGCGTCATGGGCATCCAGGCCTTCTTCATCCGCGGCGGCCAGAATTGGGGCCATCGCAGCTTCTTCCCCGCCCACACCAACGACGTGCCCGAGGCCGAGGTGCTGGCGAGCTTCCTCACCCAATTCTACGAGGAGGTGCCCCCGCCGCGCATCATCTTCGTCGATCGCGCGCTGGAAGAGACCGAGCTGCTGCAGGAGGCGTTCGCCGAGCGGGCAGGGGCGAAGGTCGCCATCTCCATCCCCCAGCGCGGCACCCGCCGCCGCCTGCTCGACCAGGCGAAGCGCAATGCCGAGGAAGCGCTCGACCGCCGCCTCGCCGAAAGCACCACGCAGGCAAAACTGCTGCGCGAGGTCGCCGACCTGTTCGACCTGGCCGAGCCGCCCGACCGGATCGAGATCTACGACAACAGCCATATCCAGGGCACCAACGCGCTCGGCGCGATGGTCGTCGCCGGGCCGGAGGGTTTCCGCAAGGGCCAGTACCGCAAGTTCAACATCAAGGATGCGAAGACCATCCCTGGCGACGATTTCGGCATGATGCGCGAAGTCTTCGGCCGCCGCTTCGCCCGCGCCCAGGCCGAGGATCCCGATCGGGATTCAGGCGAATGGCCCGATCTGGTGCTGATCGACGGCGGCCGCGGCCAGCTCAACGCGGCCAGGGGCGTGCTGGAAGAACTCGGCATCGAGGATGTCTGCCTGGTCGGCGTCGCCAAGGGCCCGGACCATGGGCGCGAAGGCCGCGAGGTCTTCCACCTGATGGACGGCCGCGAGCTGACCCTGCCCACCAACGCGCCCGTCCTGTTCTACCTCCAGCGCCTGCGCGACGAAGTCCACCGCTTCGCCATCGGCGCCCACCGGGCGAAACGCGCCAAGGCCATCGGCGCGAGCCCGCTGGACGAGGTTCCGGGCATCGGCCCGGCGCGGAAAAAGGCGCTGCTGATGCATTTCGGCACGGGCCGGGCAGTGCGCAATGCGAGCCTGGAGGATCTGCAGAAGGCGCCGGGGGTTTCGGCGCTGGTGGCGCGGCAGGTTTATGATTTTTATCATGGGCGGTAGGGGGAGGGGGCATTGCGTTCCCGGCGAAAGCCATAAGGCGTTAAATCTAGAAACTCCCTTCATCACACCATCTTACCGTCACCCCGGATTTATTCCGGGGTCCACCGAGCCGCACTTCCTGCGTTCAATTGTTCGAGAAAACGGCTCAGTGTATCTCAGCACTCTGACCGTTCGTTTGTTCGGCAGCCGCGCGATCCGACCCGGTTTTTGTTGATTCCACCCCCTCAATTTAGGCTACGTGATCGCAATCCGTTGGTCGATTGCCTTTGGTCTGATTTGGATGCAAGTATCTGTGATAAGAATGCAGGGGGGATATCATGGACTTGGCGACACGGCTTACTGAACTTGCCGCGAAAACGCAGCAGCATCGTGAGGTTTTGCTCACTGAGCAGGCGGCCAAGACCGCTCTCGTCATGCCGTTCATTAACCTCTTGGGCTATGACGTATTCAACCCCTCCGAGGTCGTGCCGGAATACACCGCTGATGTTGGAACGAAGAAGGGCGAGAAGGTCGATTATGCCATCTGCATAGAGGGCAAACTTTCAATTTTGATTGAATGCAAGCCCTCCACAGGCGACCTCACGATCAACCACGCATCGCAATTATTCCGCTATTTCAGTGTCACTGATGCCAGGCTTGCAATTCTCACCAACGGTGTGGTCTACAAGTTTTTCTCCGATCTCGATCAGCCGAACAAAATGGACACGCAGCCATTTTTCACGCTGAGCTTGGACGCCGTTCGCAAGTCTGACGTGCGTATTCTTGAGAGCTTCACCAAAGCCGGTTTCGATATCGACGCGATCGTCCGAGAGGCGTCCAACCTGAAACTGGAATCGCTCGTCCGGAAAGAACTCGAAAGGGAGATGGGAACGGCCTCCGAAGAGTTCGCCCGCTTGATTGCAAAGAGGGTCTACGCGGGACAAGTCACGTCGCAGGTTAAAGACAACTTTACACGCCTGATCGCCAATTCATTTTCGGCGATCGTTCGCGATCATGTGAACGACCGCCTGACTTCGGCCCTGAACGCCTCAGCTGTTCCCGAGCATGACGAGGGTTCAGCGCCGTCAGCGGAAGAGGCCATAACCACAGATGAAGAGGTCAGCGGATTCCGGATCGTGCAGGCGATCGCGTCCAAGCTGGTCGATCCCAAGCGCATCGTGATGCGCGATGCGAAGTCCTATTGCGCGATCCTGCTGGATGACAATAACCGCAAGTCGCTGGCGCGACTGCACTTCAACGGCCTGACGACGAAATATGTCGGGACATTCGATGGGCAGGCCGAGACGCGCAACCTAATCAGCGACCTGACCGATATCTACAAGCTGACGCCGCAATTAGAGGCGCGTATCAATGAGCTTGAGGGCAAAAAGGCCAAGTGAGGCACTTGGTCCGCTGCGGGAGAAGGGGACTGTCGCACGTGCACCGGTATTTGTATTATAACGGATTTCGGTGACAGTGCATTTAATTATCCAGCCAAGCCGTGGACCCGCACAACTTGCCGGATTGAATGCACAGTCACCATAATTTCGTAATTTTAAACCTAGGCGCGCGTTACCCTCTTCGTGATGCCAATCTTTGCATCTTGAACAGAGAAGCCCTCGGGCGCGTTGATTAGAGCTAGATGCATGAAAATATCGGCCATCATATCTTCTGTTAAGACTATTGCGATGCGACCTAACCGTCGCCCTGGTTTCCAGGACCCGAATGTATTTCGCTCACACAGGCCCTCTTCCCATTGCCGCACCCACCAAGCGAGGAAGTCCGCAGCCTGCAGGGGAAGGAAATCATCGTCACTTTCAAATCTAGGAGCGCTCCCATATCGATCTTTGAGCTGAAGGTCTTCAGATACAAATTTGTCCCATCCGGAAATTATTTTCTTTTTTTCCAGGCGGTTGTCAAATATGAAGTCAACTTCAACATTTTCTGGGATGAATTGGCTCATCAGCCCTGAGTTTCTTTGAGTATGGAAGTTTCGCATGATAGATACAAATAAGAATAAATAGGGATTTTCTATTAAATCTCCCGTAATTGGTAACATTGCTCTTCCGCTTTTATTCCAAATCCAAATTCTGTTGCTTGCACTCCTAAAATCATCAGACCGTAAGGCCACCGATATCCCAGCAATAACGTGTTTCTCAATTACACGATAGAATGCCGGAACCATTGCCATTGCTTCTGAGCTCGACATTTCGCTCATCTTGAAGCGCCGCGTGCCATCCTTGCCGAGCTTGGCCAGGGGCAATAAATCCCGCCAGTCTTTCGCGAAGGCGGCCCAGTTTTCTATCGGAGCCATGTACCCGGCTATGACGAACATTTCGTCGGTTATACTCTCATCCAAATAGACCTGCCACACCATGAGTGGTCGACCTCCTCACCTACCTATAGTTCAAACCTCGAAGCTAACGGATCACAATTGTGGTAACAGTGCATTTAATAGCTCAGCTGGGCGCCACCGCCTCGCCTGACCTGTCGGATTGAGTGCACTGTCACCGTTATCCTAACACAGCGCGGCCGCGCCGGCGGGACGATCTGTGGTGTTAAGATTATTAGGATCTGAACAAAGCAACGATGCTGACAATCAGTCCGGCCACCCCGGCGAGCTGGCTCAATCGCTCAAGGATGAACCAGATGAGTTGATAATCCGGTTCGGGCGCCTCGGCCAGCAATCGAGCCGCCACGAAATAGGCTCGGGCTTGGCAGGTCACTTCTTGGCCAAGATCGAGTTTGGCCAGAGCGGTTTCGGCGACGTCGATCTCGTGCGCAAGTCGGGCCTGCTTTTCGGCCGCCAGCGTGAAATTGCTAGGCAAGCCTGTCCAGGCGCTGCTGTCGACCTTCGGCAACGGCCCGGTCGCGGCTGTTGGTGGATTTTGTCTGCGCAACTGAGGAGGGCGGCTGGCCACCGCCATGACGCGTTCGACGGAGGCATGCACAAAGACTGCCGGTTGGATTCTGGCGGTGTCCTCGCGGCGCTCTGTCGGGTCGATCGTATTTGTCAGGAGCCAAACGACGCCGGTATTCGCGATCTCCTTCATCTCCTCCGGCGCAAACTGCCAACAGGACACAGTCGATCGCGGGAACATCTTTACCGGCAGCGGCCGAGACACCTGTCCCGGTGGGAAATCCTCGACAGCATCGGCGCCATCAAAAGGGACAGGTGTCGCCATTCGCTCCTCCAGATCGATTCATGCAAACCTTTAGGCCGCCACACGCTGCCCAATTCAGCGCGACCTTGGCTCGCACCTGGAATAACGGAATTACGGCGCAGTGCATTTAATTACCGCCCAAGCGCCGCCGCTCCGCTTGGCCTGTCGATTGAATGCACTATCACCGTTATCCCGGTCGCGTTGCTCGACGCCGACGCACTTGCCGTCAGGCGCGAACGGCATCGCGCGCGTGGATGTGGCGCCCTCGCCAAGGACCAGCAAAATCTCTCCCATGAGGGGAGGCAAGATCAGGGCAGGGCGGAGCGGAAACCCAGGCGCCCGCGTTCAATCGCGGGCGCGCTGCTCCGTCACCATGATCGCGGTCTCGACCATGCAATTGTCGACGAAGTCGTTGAGGAACACCAGCAGGTGATCGGGCGACAGCCGCTTGGCGGCGTTGGCGCGCAGCCAGGGATTGGTCGCGGCGTCCATCACCGGCTTGGTCGCGAGCAGGGGCGAGGAGGCGTCGCTCGACGTGACGACCGAGGCCGCGACGACCGCGCCGATCTTGGTCGCCGTCGCCTGCATCTGCATCACGACATGGTTGGCACCCGCCGGCATGTCGCGCTTCATGCCTTCAAAGGCTTTGATGATGGGGGCGGGCCTCAACGTGGCATAGGCCCCGCTCCAGCTGTTGTAGAAGCGCGACCCGTTCTGGATCTCGTTTGAGAAGATCAGGCGGGTATTGTCGCGTATCAGCGCATCGTAGCTCCTGACGAGATCGGTGGACATGCCGATGTCGATCCGCCGGGCTGGCTTGACCCTGTCGATCGCGGTAGTGAGCGCGTCCCTCACGGCCTGAGCAGTCGGCGTCATCGCATTGGCTGCGAAGCCCTGGGTGTTCGGGTTGACCACCACGATCTCGCCGGGATTGGCCTCGAGCCAGCGCAGCACGTCCACCAGGAAATCCACATAGGGATATCCAGGGACCAGTCCGTGCTGGTGGTAGAGCGTGTTCCCGAAGAAGGGGCGGATCGCGGGATGCATCCAGCCGGGGCGAAAATCGAAATAACGGGTACCGATGTCCAGCTGCGTGCGGATATCGTCCTTCTGCGTCATCGAGAGATTGGCGATGGCGCGCGGCCCGAGCGCGGCGGCGGCCACGCCCATCGCCGCGCCGAGCGCGAGGACGAACGCGGGATTGTGCACCACCTTCCGTACCGGGCGCATGTCGAACATGCCGGCATCATGGGAACCGGGCAGCGCGAACCGGGCGAAGGGCCCGCGCGCGACGCGCGGATTGCGCTTCGCGAGATCGCCCATCCAGCGGCGCTGATCGCGCGTTGCATAGACGTAAAACTGATGTTGGTTGGTCATCCCCGAGATCTTGCCCGATCCCGCGTCGTAGAGGCCCCAGCAGACGGTCGGATTGCCGATCCGCGGCGGCGTATTGAACATATTGTGCATCGTGCCGGTGTAGAGGTTGCCGTCGAGCGAGCTGATGTTCTGCCAATGCCTGATCATATCCTCGCCGCGATAGCGCGTGACCCATTCGAGCCTGCCGGTATAGTTGACCGGATCGGGGATGTTGCCCGACTGGACCTGGAAGTTGTTGCGCTTGAAATTGGCCTCGGGGCCGTGCGAGCGCGGAACCTTCGGCACGGCGAGATCGGTACGGAGATCTTCCGAATCCGAGTAAAGATAATAATCGATTCCCTTTGCGACCATGATCTTTTCCTTTCGCAGATGCGGATCGTTTCGCATGCGAAATTTAAAGTCGGAAGTCGATTACGCGGTTATCGAAGAGTTATTCTCGAAAGCGAAGCAACCCTCGTGGCTGCGGCCGGGTTGACGACCGTGTCGGCGAGTTCGAGGCGTTCATCAGCCGTGTAGCTCAAGGCGAGCTGAAGCTCCGTTGCGCATACCGGCAGGGTATTCCGGGGACACGGTATTCCGGGGACACAATACTAAACCACCAACAGCACCCCAACCCCCTCAAGTAATCACCCCACTCCGCCTGATCGGGTTCTCCCGCTCCAGCGCAATCCGCTTGGCAATCTCCCGGTTCAGCTCCGTCGGATGCTCGGCAAAGGCATGCGGGGTCATCCCCGTGAAATGCTTGATCTCCCGCGTCACATGCGACTGGTCGTAGAACCCCTCGACCAGCAGCGCGTCCAGCTCGGGGTCGCGATGCGTCATCGCCACCGCCGCGCGCAGCGCCCGGTATTTGCGCGCCAGCACCTTGGGCGGCGACCCGAAATAGCGGTTGCAGCTGCGCTGGACCTGCCGCAGCGACAGGCCGGTCAGGTCGACCAGCTCGTCGATGTCGGGCGCGGCGCCGCCGGCGAGCCATGCGTTCACTTGGGCGACGAACGCGTGATACACCGGTTTCTGCCGCATCATCAGCGTGACCAGCATCTCCTCCAGGATCGCGACGCGCGCATCGAAATCCTGCGTGTCGCGTAGTTTCCCGTACACCTCGGTCACGATGGGGCCGAACAGATCCTTCGCATCGAACAACCGGTTCGCCGCCGCCGAGGCGTCCATCGGCACCAGCGCCGCCCAGCCATGCGGCATCAGCCCGACGCCGATCGCCTCGGCCGCGCCGTCGCAGCTCAGGGTTGAGGATCCGGTGGTGGGGCCCAGCACATAGATGTCCGGCATCGCCTGCTCGGTGCCGTCGATGAAGCGATAGCGCGCGTTGTCGCCGCGCAGGATGAAGCGGAACTGCGCATAATCGGCGCGGTCGACTCCCTCGAAACGGTCGTCGTCCTGCTGGAAATGGTAGAAAAACGAGAAATGATCGGCCAGCCTGGCAGGGGGTTGGCGGAAATCCATCTTCAGGTTCGACATAGGGTGCAACTCAGTCGACGATGTTTCTCGCCCTCTCTCGCTAGGCGAATCTGTCTTGAGTCACAAACCTTTCGAGTGAAGCGGGCATGATGCCGTCGACTCCGCCCGCGCTGCATGAGCCGCGGCGCCCCGGCCACAGCCGAAAGGGGCGCGGCACCCCGAAACCGGAAGCACGGCCTCACTCATCTCCGCCGGCCGGATCACCGTCCGCCCGCCGCCGCATCCGCAGTCTCGTCGCTCGATCCAGTGATTTCTACCACGGACACGAGGGTCGCAGCTCGACCCGTGTGCAACATCCACAGGCCCTTGAAATCGATTTCTTGCAGTAAGGCGGATTCGCTCTAAACATCGTCCGGGATCCGAAAACGGATCGGGAGGAGAGGATATGATGGGGGTACGGGCACGCGCGACGATCGCACTGATCCTGACCTATGCGGTGCTTGGTCTGCTGATGAACAGCGTCGGCGTCGTGATCCTGCAGTCGATCCGCCATTATGGCATCACCAAGACTCACGCCTCGTCGCTCGAGGCCTGCAAGGACCTGTCGGTGGTCGCTGCGTCCTTTTTCCTGGCGACGCGCCTGCCGGCCTTCGGCTTCCGCCGCGCGCTGATCGCGGTGATGCTGATCATCGGGGCCGGCGCCTTGCTGATGTCGATCGCCAACGCCTTCTGGACGACCCAGCTCTTCTTTGTGCTGACCGGTATCTGCTTCGGCAGCGGGAAGGTCGCGACCTATGCCTCGATCGGCCTGTTGCGTCCCGATCGCGCCGGGCATGCCAGCCTCACCGGCCTGGTCGAGGGCGTGTTCATGATCGGCGTGCTGATCGGGGTCTGGATGTTCTCCTGGTTCATCGGGGCGGACTCGACCGGCACGGAATGGTTGCACGTCTATTGGCTGATCGCGGCGATCTGCGCCGTCACCGCCGGGCTCTGGGCGATCACGCCGCTTGACGAGACCGAGGCCGCGCCGGAAAGCGTGGCGGCCAGGGCGCCCGGCTGGCGGCAGATGCTCCGGCTGCTCGCCTTGCCCACCGCGATCGCCTTCCTGGTCTCGATCTTCCTCTATGTCCTGATCGAACAGAGCATCGGCACCTGGCTGCCCACCTTCAACAACGAGATCCTGCACCTCCCGCCCGAGATGAGCGTCCAGGCGTCGAGCATCTTCGTCGCGTCGCTGGCGATCGGGCGGCTCGGCGCCAGCGCGCTGCTGCGCCGGATTTCATGGCTGCCGCTGATGCTCGGCTGCATCCTGTGCATCGCCGCGCTCGTGCTCGTCACCCTGCCGACGACCCAGGGCCTCGTGCTGCGCCCCGATGTCGGCTGGTTCGACGCGCCGATCGCCGCCTATCTCTTCCCGCTGATCGGCGTGTTCATGGCGCCGATCTATCCGACCTTGTGCTCGGTGATGCTCACCTCGCTCCCGCAGGAACGGCATGCGGCGATGGTCGGGCTGATGGTGATCTTCTCGGCGCTGGGCGGCACGATCGGCTCGTTCCTCACCGGCATGATCTTCCAGCATCTGTCCGGCCAGAACGCCTTCTACATGACGCTGATCCCGCTCGCGCTGATCGCCCTGGCGCTGATCCGGTTCGATCGGATGATCCGGCGGGGCGAGGGCGCGGAGAGGGCCCAGCCGGCCTGAGGCCGAGACTTTAGGGGGCTCCCCATCAACCTCTAGCTGCTTCCCCGGCGGAGGCCGGGGCCCAGTTGGGGGACAGTTCTGGCTAGCGTTGCGCTCCGTTACATCAGCCTTTCCGACTGGGCCCCGGCCTCCGCCGGGGAAGCGCTATTCTTGGCCAGGGGCTTCGCTCACCGCCCACTGCCTTCCGTCGATACCGATGGCACGTTCATCCGAATGCCTCTTCGCGCCTTCGCGGCTTCGCGTGAATCTGCTCTTCTTCCCGCTCTTGGTGACGCCCGAATGGCGACTGGCTGATAAGCCGCATGCCGCCAAGCGCAGGGTCGACCGGGCGATGATTGGAGCGTGGTCGCGATCGGGCGCGGCGCACAAAAAATCACGCGGGACGATATGTCCCGCGTGATCGATGATGCGGCAATATGGGCCACGGACCATCCGGCCCGTGGCGATAGCGTCAGAAGCCGTAACCGACCGAGAACCGGAACGACCGGCCGAGGATCGGCCGCGCCAGGATCGCGCCGCTGCCCTGCGCGCCGATGATGCGGGGATTGCCCTCGGTCAGGCCGATCTGGTTGGTCAGATTGTCCGCGGTCACCTGCAGCTTCACATGATCGCCGACGCCCACCGAGATGCCCGCGTCCAGCTTGTAGAAATGGGGCAGGAGCTGCTTGTTCTCGGGGTCGGAGAAACGATCGCCGATATAGCTGAGCGTCGAGAAGACCGCGACCTTGGCGCTCCCGAAATCATGTTCGTAGGACGGCGTCAGGCGCCACTGCCATTTCGGCTGACGCTGGACCTGGAAGCCGCTCACGTCGATCGAGGTGAAGAAGTCGCGATATTTGGCGTCGAGATAGGTTGCGCTGGCCGCCAGGCTCAGGCCGGCGACCGGGCGGATTTCGCCTTCGAACTCGACACCGGTGGTGCGCGCGCCGCCGATCGAGACCACCGGCACGCCGCCGATGATCCTGCTGACGCCCAGGCCCTTGAAGTCGTTGTGGAACAGCGTCGCATACGCGCTGACCAGCTGGGTGGAGATCTTCACGCCGCCCTCATAGCTGTCGATGCTCGGCGCGATCCGGTTGCCGTCGCGAAGATTGTCGAAGAAGGGGAAGCTGTTGCCCCGGCTGTACCGGACGAACACGCCGATCTGCCGCGTGAAGTCGTAATTGGCGCCGGCGGTGTAGGAGAATTTGGAGCCGCCATAATCGATATTCGAGAAGGTGCCGTTCAGCACCGCGGTGTTGTTGTTGTACAGAGTCGCCGGGTTGTTGTCGGTGTCCACGCCGAATGTGTTGTTCTCCAGCCGGCCGGTCACCTCGTGGCGCTGCCAGCGGATGCCGCCGTCGAGGCGCAGCTCGGGCGTGATCTGCAGTTCGTCGACGATATAGCCGGCATAGTCCTTGCCGTCATATTGCGCGTTGACGTTGAAGGTCGCACCCTGGACGAACCCGGCGCGCGTCGCCTGGCGTCCGTCGCCGAGCGTCAGGTTGAGCCGGCGGCCATGCTCATCGGCCGTGAGCAGCTGGCCGTTGCCCAGATTCCAGCTGTCGTCCGACGAATAGGCGGCGAAATAGCCACCGACGGTCAGCGTGTTGATCCCGCTCTTGAACTCGAGCGAGAGGTCGTTGACGAAGGATTCGATATCCTTACGCACTTCCCAGATGCCCGCCTGGATCACCTGGGTGGTGCCGGGCACCGCGCCGCCGCCGTTCACATAGGTCAGCGATCCGATCGTCGAGGTCGGCCCGCCCGCAGGCGTATAGCTCGCGGCAAAGTCGGCCGCGCTCATCGGTGCGCCATTGGGGACGAGCCCGACGGTATCGGCGCTGCCCTTCATGTAACTGGCGCGCTCGCGGATCTTCAGCCCTTCCGCCAGCCTGTAGTCGAAGTTCAGGCCGCCGTTGAAGATATTGGCGCCGCGCCCGTCGGCGAGATCGACGGTGCGGCCGGTGTTGATCGTCGAATAGCGCGTCTCGCTCCCGGCCAGCGCGCCGGTCTGAGCGTCGAAGCCGGGGAAGTCGCTGATCTTCGTGCCGTTCTGCGTCACGGGAACGGGCAGCAGCCACTGGCCGTGATCGTTGAGATAGCGGCCATAGACGAGCAGCGAGCCCTCGCCGAAATCATGGCGGATATTGGCGGTGATCTGTCCGCCCTTCTCCGCGCGGAACTGCGGGTCGCGGATTCCGTTCGACTGGGCATAATAGCCGCCGATCATCGCGCTGGTATTCTGGCCGAGCGGGCCCGAGACCCAGGCGTCGCCGCGCACTTCGCCGAAATCGGTGGCGCTGATCTTGGCCGAGCCCTTCAGGACGTCGCCGCCCTCGCGCTGGACGAAATTGACCGTCAGCCCGGGCTGGCCCGAGGAGAACAGCGCGCCCGTGCCGCCGCGCACCGCCTCGACCCGCGCGATCGTGTCGTCGATGCGGAACAGCTGGGTGTTTTCGAGGAAGGACAAGGTGGGCGGCGGGAAGATCGGCACGCCGGAGGACTGGAGCGTGACGAATTCCGCATCGCCGCCCGAGGGGAAGCCGCGTACGAAGATATTGGCGCCGTTCTGGCCGCCCGAGCTTTCCGCGCTGACCCCGGGGACTGCGTGCAGCAGGTCGGCGGTGCTCGACGGCGCGAGCCGGGTGATCGCATCGGCGTTGATCGAGGTCACGGCAAAGGCCGCGTCCTGGCGGCGCGTGCCGGCGCCCGCGGTGCCGACCACGATGATGTCGGCGCCGACTTCGGTCGAATCGGCCGCGGCATCGGCCTGGGTGTCCGCCTGGGCGGCGGCGGTCTGCGCATGGGCCGGCGCGCTAAAGGCGATCGCCAGCGCCAACGGCGCCGCGCCGCGCATCAGGACGTGGTGGATACGAAATGCCATGTCATCTTCCCCTTCCGGACGCATCTGCTGGCGTCTTGACCCGGGTTTGTAACCGAGCATGAAATGCATTTCAAGAACCAACTGTCACCATCACGGTGCGGCTTGCCCCGGGCGCGGGGCCTGCCCTAGGGTGACGCCATGGCCGATGGAGCGAAACGGAAAGGCGAGGGGGGGCAGGGCGCGGCGGCCGCGCTGACCATGAGCGACATCGCGCGCCTCGCGAACGTGTCCAAGCCGACCGTCTCGCGCGTGCTCAACGGCAGCCCGCTGGTCACCGCCGAGACGCGCGACCGCGTGCTCGAAGTGGCGCGCGCCAATGGCTATGCGGTCAACCGCAACGCGCAGAAACTGCGGCAATCGCGCGCCAACACCATCACCGTGGTGCTCGATTTCGGCTCGCACCGCGCCGGCTCGATCGCCGACCCGTTCATCTTCGAGCTGCTCGCCGGCGTTTCCGAGGCATTGTCGATTCGCGACCAGGACCTGCTGTTGTCGCCGCCGGGGCTGAGCGACGCGCGCGCCTTTCAGGACCTGTACCGCGCCCGCGCGACCGACGGCTTCATCGTCCTCGGCCAGGGCACGCGCCACACCCTGCTGACGACGCTGGCCAAGGCCGGCCTGCCGCTGGTGGTGTGGGGCGCGGTCGATCCGGGCGGCCCCTATTGCGCGGTCGGCAGCGACAATCTCACCGGGGGGCGGCTGGCCGGCGAACGCTTCCTGTCGCGCGGTGCGACGCGCTGGCTGTTCGTCGGCAATATCGAGCATGCCGAAATCGATCTTCGCTTCCAGGGCCTGCGCCAGGCCGCGCGGGACAGCGGCCGGGATATCCGGATCGATCATCTGCAGATCGAATCCATGGCCTATTCGCTCACTTTCCAGAGCGCCGAGGACTATATCCGCAGCCACGCGCCGCCCGACGCGGTCTTCGCCTTTTCCGATACCGCGGCCATGGCGGTGATCGGCGCCTTCCGCGCGGCCGGTCACCGCACGCCGGAGGATTACGCGCTGGTCGGCTACAACAATATCCCGCCAGCCGCCCATTTCACCCCGGCCATCACCACCATCGAGCAGGAAACCGGCATCGCCGGCGCGATCCTGGTCGAAAAGCTGATGCAGATGATCGACGGCACGCGCCCGAAATCGGTGATGCTGCCCACCCGGCTGATCGAACGCGAGACCTGACGCTGACCTCGGTCAGTTTGGTCAGCCCTTCCCCTTCAGGGGAGGGGCTTGACGAACCTGATCCGACGCCGCGGGATTGTCCGCCTGAAAACCATTGATGAAATCGATATCATCGCGCATAGGAAGCGCCAGGACGTCGATTTCAGGCGCGAACGGGCAGAGGGCAGGCATGGATTCGAAGGTGGAGCAGATGGCGCCGGAGGGCGATTCGCCTGTTCAGATCAGCGATGAAGGCTGGGTGCTGACGAGCTGCGCGAATTCCGGACACGAATCTTGGGCCGAGACGATCTTCGCCCTCGCCAACGGCGCGATCGGGGTGCGCGGCGCGATCGACGAATGCGGCGGCGGCGACGGATCGACCTTTCTCGCCGGCGCCTATGAGGTCAGCCCGATCGCCTATCACGAGCGCTTCCGCGGCTTTGCCGAGACCACCGACACGCGCGTTCCCGTTGCCGAAGCGATGCTGGTGCGGATCGCGATCGACGGCGTCGCCGTGGATTTCCAACAGGCGATAGCGGAGCGGAATTGCCGCAGGATCGATCTCCGGTCGGGCCTGCTGACTCGGGAGACTCGCTGGAAACTGGCCGATGGGCGGCGAATCCATGTCGTGGCGGAACGCGTCGTCCCGCTCGACGGCACGACCGGCTATGCCCGCAGGATCCGCGCGACTCCGGTCGATTTCGCGGCGCGCATCACGCTCGCCCCGCATGTCGCGCCCGCCCCCCGGGCGGCAGGCCAGGCCGACGATCCGCGCCTCGGCGTCAATCTCCACGCCTATGGCTTCGCGTCTTTCGGCGCGCAGGCGCCGGATCTGGTGGTTGAGAAGCTTCGCGGCAGCGGCATCGCGGTCGGCGCGGCGCAGCTGTCGCGCGACACGGGCGCTGCCGATGGCGCCTCCATCGACATCTTCACCGGCTATGCCGTTGAGCCCGCCGCCGCCGATGCCGATGCGATTGCGGCATCAGCGCGGTCCACCGCGGCCGCCTTGGCCGAAACGGGCTTCGATACGCTTGCCGCTCGCCAGATTGCCCGGCTCGAGGCCTTCTGGCGCAACGCGGCGATCGAGATCCAGGGCGACGACGCGGCACTGGCGGCGTTGCGCCTCAACCTGTTCCACCTCTTCCAGTCGGCCGGTCGCGACGGCCATAGCAGCGCCGCCGCCAAGGGCCTGACCGGCCAGGGCTATGAAGGCCATTATTTCTGGGACACCGAGGCGTTCATGCTCCCGGTGCTGGCGGTGACCGCGCCGGAGATCGCCCGCGCGATGCTCGCTTATCGTTACGGGACGCTCGACGCCGCGATCGCCAATGCGCGCGCGCTCAACCATGATCGCGGCGCGCTTTATGCGTGGCGGACGATCGCCGGCCGCGAATGCTCGGCGCACTACCCGAGCGGCTCGGCTGAGTATCACATCAACGCCGCGGTCGCCTATGCGATCGGCTTCTACGACAAGGCGACCGGCGACACCGGCTTCCTGGTGGAGATGGGCGCCGAGATGCTGGTCCAGACCGCGCGCCTGTGGATCGAACTCGGCGCCCACGAGGAACGGACGGGCGAGTTCTGCATCCGCGGCGTCACCGGCCCGGACGAATATACCGCGCTGATCGACAATAACTGGTACACCAACCGCATGGCCCAGGCGCATCTCCGCCTCGCGGTCGAAGTGGTCGCGCGGGTCGCCGAGGCAGCGCCGGACAGCTGGTCCGCCACCGCCGCGCAAATCGGCTTCGACCCCGCCGAAGCGCTCGCCTGGACCAGGGCCGCCGACGCGATGCGCCTGCCCTATGACGACGATCTGCGGATCGACGCGCAGGACGACAGCTTCCTGAAAAAGCCGCGCTGGGATCTCGCCGGCACCCCGGCCGAAAAATTCCCGCTCCTGCTCCATTATCATCCGATGACGCTCTACCGGCATCAGGTGGCGAAACAGGCGGATCTCGTGCTCGGCCTGGTGCTCGGCGGCGACGGCATCGATGTCGATCGCAAGCGGCGCGCCTATGATCATTATGATTCGGTCACCGCGCATGATTCGACCCTGTCGGCCTGCAGCTTCAGCGTGCTGGCCAGCGAGGTCGGCCGATCGGCGGATGCCTGGCGGCATTTCCGCAGCACCAGCTTCGTCGATATCGATGATCTGCACCACAATACCGATCACGGCGTCCATATGGCGGCGATGGCGGGAAGCTGGATGTCCTATGTCTGGGGCTTTGGCGGCTTCCGCCTGCGCGGCGCGTTGCCGAGCTTCGCGCCAATGCTGCCCGAGGCATGGCGCGCCTACGGGTTCGGCATGCTCTGGCGCGGCAGCAGGCTCCGCGTCGATGTCGATGCGGGGGGCGTGACCTACCGCAATTTGGACGGCCCGCCGCTCGCCTTCGCCCACCGCGATGTCCCGGTCGTCCTGGCCCCGGGCGAAACCCGGCATTTCGGCGCATGAGCGTCTTTCCCCGGCCGCTCGGCGCGATCCTGTTCGACCTCGATGGCGTGCTCACCGATACCGCCGAAGCCCATTACCGCGCGTGGAAGATGCTGGCCGACAGCATCGGCGTGCCCTTCGGCCAGGCCGCGAACGAAAAGCTGAAGGGCGTCGATCGCATGGGCTCGCTTGATCTCATCATCGGCGACCGGCCCGGCTTCGACGCCGGCCGCCGCGCCGATCTCGCCGCCCTGAAGAACGCCTGGTATCTGGAAGAAATCGCCCATTTCACGCCGGAGGAGCTGTTTCCGGGCGCACGCGCCGTTCTGGAGGAAGCGCGGGGCGCCGGGCTGAAGCTCGCTCTGGCCTCGGCCAGCCGCAACGCGCCGCTGCTGCTCGATCGCCTGGGCATTGCCGGCTTTTTCGACGCCGTGGCGGATCCGGCGCTGGTGGCCGCGGGCAAGCCGGCGCCCGACATCTTCCTCGCCGCGGCGGCCCTGACCGGAACCGCCCCGGCGCTGTGCCTCGGCGTCGAGGATGCGGCGGCCGGAGTTGCGGCGATCCGGGCGGCGGGCATGGCGTCGCTCGGCATCGGATCGCCGGCGATCCTGCCGGCCGATCGCGTGATCCCGACGATCGCCGACTTCCGGCTGGGCGATTATCTCGCGGGCTGAGGTTCTCCATTGGCGCCGTTTCTGGTGAATGGCCCGATCTGGTGCTGATTGATCAACGGCCGCGGCCAGCTCAACGCCACGAAGGGCGTACTGGAGGAACTCGGGGTCGAGGATGTCTGCCTGATCGGCGTCTCCATTGGCGGTAAGATAGGAAAGGCGTTTCAGGTCACCCACGAACCTTTCACGAACGAGTCATTCGTGTTACCATGCACGCCTTGTGTAACACAGGAGATGCCGCGTGGGTGAAGCTACCTTCACGATACGGCTCGATGAGGCTTTGAAAAGTGCCTTTGCGGATGCGGCTAAGGCGCATGACCGCACGGGCGCGCAACTCATCCGCGATTTCATGCGGGAATATGTTGCCGGTCAGCGCGCGGCTGACGAACATGACATCTGGTTTCGCCATCAGGTCCAGGCAGGGCTGGATTCGGCTAACGCGGGTAACCTGATCTCCGACGATGAAGTCGAGGCGGAAGCGCAAGCGTGGCGAGAAGAGGCGCGACGTAGGATGGCCAGTCAAGCGTGAAGCTCCTCTGGACGGTGGAAGCACGCCAGGACCGGCGGGATACGCGCGAGCATATCGCAAAGGACAATCCGGCTGCCGCCGTGACGCTCGATGAAATGTTTACGCGGAAGGCGCGGAATCTCGTCAACCATCCGGCGATCGGCCGCCCTGGACGCGTAGCTGGCACGCGCGAGCTGATCGTCCATCGCAACTATATCCTCGTTTATGATCTCGCTGGGGAAGCGGTGCGTATCCTGCGTGTGCTTCATGCACGCCGCCAGTGGCCGTCGCGAGAGTGATGCACTCGACAAGACCGAGCAGCGGGCGAGGCCGAGGTTCTATTTCGGCGTATTCCCTGAAGAGTTTAGAGGTTAAGTAAGGCGTCACCGTAATGCCCCGTAATGCCGCGACCGGCACCGCCCCGGCGCTGTGCCTCGGCGTCGAGGATGCGGTTGCCGGAGTTGCGGCGATCCGGGCGGCGGGCATGGCGTCGCTCGGCATCGGATCGGCGGCGATTCTGCCGGCCGATCGCATGATCCCGGCGATTGCCGATTTCCGGCTGGGCGATTATCTCGCGAGCTGAGGCTCTGCCTTGGCGCCGTTTCCGGTGAAAATCCTTCAAATTCCCGCTCATCGCCTCCGCGCGCTATGCCGCTAGATTAAGGAACCCTACTACTTGATAGGCGATATCGCGGGATCAGGTTCTCCGAATTCGATTTCGATCCAATCGTCGGAATCGTCTTCGTCAGTCGCAATGACCTTAATCTCGGCCGGTAGCCTGCCGTGCTTCAACGACAGGTCGAACGGGTTCGGCATAGAGTTGTTCGACGAACGTTGGCCAACCGCATGCCAGCCGTGCATTCGATTCAGTTCAGCGACAGTCCGTCGGCCGGCGAGAAGCTCCATCAACTCGCGCGAACTGATCTTGACTTTGCTCTTCGACATCTGATGGCCTCCCTGATGTCCCCATCCATAGCCGAACTCCCTCGCACGCAAGGCGCCGTTAACGGGCATGGCAATCGGCGCCGGTATATCTGGCATGATCCTTCGAAACAGCGCGTCGAGCTCACCGGCACTTGCGGAGCCGCGTTGAACCTCGAATTGTCCATAGAGTTTGCGCTCGGGTGGACTGACGTCGAGAAAGGACCGCTGCTGTTCGCGGACGCTGAGCAGTAGCACGAAATCGATTGAGCTGTTGCGACGCAGGAAGTCTGCCACAATTTCGCGGGCATCGACCTCGCTCCAGCCACGCTGACGATCCTTAAGCGCCGTGCTGCCCCCGTCTCCGACGATGATGCCCTTGATACCCTGCACGGCGCGAAGCTGGCCGGCTTTCGCCTTCATGACGTTGTAGAGCGGGTTGCGATCCTTGATCGTGGGCACGTCGTATGAAGCGTAGCCACCGCTATTGTACGGACTCTTCCCCGGGTCGATAATTATGTCGATGCCGGCGACGTCGTTATCGATAGAAAGCCGCAACACCGACTGCCCGGCGGATATCTGATTACGCACCTCGGGCTCAATGTGCTCGCGGATGAACGCGTCGAGCCTCTTCAGCTCGGGCAGGCGCAGAAGGGTTCGGGTGCCGCGCGACGTCCGCTCAAGGCGAGACTGAACGCGAAGGTCCATCCCTCCGATCTTGAGGCCGAGGCGCCTTTTGAGGGCCTCGAGCCGCATGCTGAGTTCTTGATACGGATTCTGCTCGTCAAGGCCATCGTCCGACACGATCGCGACGTCTGCGGTGAAGCTCAGTCCCGGGCTTTCAAAGAAGATGTCAGGGCGACGCCCACTCGCAAGCTCTTCTTCGTTTCTCAGTGCGCCGCGTTGGGAAAGCGCGTGCAGTACAACCACTTCCCACATCGCCGCGATGCGATCCTTTCCCGGCTGATTAAGACGTGCGGCGAGCTTATCGACGATTTTGGTATCCAACGACATACGAAGTTCGGATATCCGTCGTTGAAGCGCACGCCTTGCAAAAATCACCGTTCCATCTTCCAGGTCATTCGCCAAACTCTGGCGTACAAGGATGTACATATTGCCAGGCGTTGAGCAGGGTCATCCTGTTAAACTCCGAACCATGCGTCGTCTTGTCAGACACATCCAGTCCGGCATAAATCGTCATTGGTCATCCTACTGCTCTGGAGCGCCGAAAGGCGACTCCGCACCTAAGCAGGTGGATGGCTACTTCAATTACGCAACGTCACCGAATCTTGGACCATTTGGCCCGGGGGAAAGCAGGTTGCGCTCGGATAGAGTCGTTCTGCTTTCCCGAATAAAAGATTGCGCCTGCCCGAGGACTCGTTTCAAAATCGTCTAATGGCGAGGCTCGCCGGCCGGGGGGATAACATGGAAGAGATCGCGGTGGCGCCGCCACCGGCAGGCATTCGCAAGCGCTATATTCTTGTCGCCCTGTGCTTTCTCGCGACCTTCATCTGCTACATCGACCGGGTCAATATTTCGGTCGCGATCATCCCGATGGCGGAGGAGTTTGGCTGGTCGGGAACGACCAAGGGCTTCGTCCTGTCGTCGTTCTTCATCGGCTATATGGGGGCGATGATCCCCAGCGGTTGGCTTGCCAACCGGATCGGCGGCAAATTGATGCTCGGGCTGGCGCTGATCGGTTGGTCGTTGTTTACCTTCCTGACCCCGATCGCGGCCGGAATCGCCTTTTCGGCGCTGATCGTCACCCGCATCCTGATGGGGGTCGGCGAAGCAGCGAGCTTTCCGGCGGTCTATAATCTGCTCGCTCGCTGGGTGCCGAAATCCGAGCGATCGCGCGCCGCCGCGATCAACCTGACCGGAATCCCGCTCGGCACGGTATTCGCTTTGTCGACAACGGGCTGGCTGGTCGCGAACCATGGCTGGCAGAGCGTGTTCTATGTCTTCGGAATATTGGGCATCGGCTTCGCGGCTCTGTGGTTCTGGCTGATCCATCCGCGCCCATCGGCGCACCCGACGATATCGGACGGCGAGCGCGCGCTGCTCGCCCCGGTCGAAGCCGAAATCGGCCAGCATCGCGATCCCGTCCCCTGGGGCCGCCTGTTCTCGCATTCGGCAGTCTGGGCGCTGGTGATCAACCATTTTTGCAGCAACTGGTCGCTCTATCTGATGCTCGCCTGGCTCCCGAGCTATTTTCGCGACGTTCAGCATTTGTCGGTCGCTGGATCGGGAATCTTCGCGGTTGGGCCGTGGGTCAGCTTTTTCGTGGTCGGCAACCTCGGCGCGGCATTGGCCGATCGAATGATCGCGCGCGGAACCGATCTGACGCGGGTTCGCAAGGGATTTCAGGTCGCTGGGCTGATCGGATCGGGCGCCGGTCTGCTGCTTGCGTCGGGTGCGACGTCGCCGGCGGAGGCATTGATTGCCTTGTGCGGCTCGCTTGGCCTGCTGGGGCTGTGCTGGGCGGGTTTTGGCTGCAACCATCTCGATATCGCGCCGAGGCATGCCGATGTTCTGTTCAGCATCAGCAACACCGCCGGAACCCTGCCTGGCATCATCGGCGTCGCCGCGACCGGGCTGCTGCTCGACCTCACCGGCGGCTACACCGCGACGCTGATCGCCGCCGCCGGGGTCAATGTCATCGGGGCCGCGGTCTGGCTGATCTGGGGCACGGGGAAGAAGATACTCGACTGACCCGGTTCTCCGGACGGGCGAAAGAGTCGGATATCGATGACAGTGCCGGACTGCACCCCTTACAGGCGCGCCACCCCAAGGCCCGCCCCGCACACTCTCACTCCTCCTCCACCGCCGGCCGTATCACCGTCCGCACCATATTCGGATCGTACACGATATCGTCCGACCATTTCATGTCCGGCGCCTTGCCCCAGCCCGGCCGGTCCACGAACGGCCGCGTCGGCAGCTCCAGCGTGTTGTACAGCGCCTGCTGGTCGCATTTCTGCTCGGCCTCGGCCGCCTCGACCATCTCGATCCATTTGCGCTGCGCGATCCTGCTGCCCTTCAGCGCGCGCTCCATCATCGCCCGGAACACCGCACGGTTCGCCGCGATCTGGACCTCGCCGTCGCCGTCCCGCACGGTGATCGTCCGGTACGCTTCCTCCAGGATCATCATCCGCGTCGGCTGGTCCGATCCGATCAGCCGATCGCCCGGCGCGCCCGATCCGCCGCGCACTTTCGGCCGGCCCCGGGGATTGCCCGACTGGCCCCTGGCAAAACGCCGGCCGACCGGCGGCTTTCCTTTCCCGACCGTATAGGCCGTGGCCTCGGCGTCCCCCTCTGCCGAGCCCGGAGTTTCGTCGTTCGATTCAATCCGCCGTTCCGCCATGTCACGCACTCGCTATGGACCATCCCGCCCTTTCAAGACCCGATCCCGGCGAACATTTGAATCAAGCAGGGGAAATTTCGGTGCGGATTTGCCGCGAACAGCGGAATATTTCGCCGCATTTCGGCACGGTTTTCCGCTGTTACGGCATAACAGGGAAAACATGGGTCTTGCCCTTGGAATCGCGCGCTTATTTCAGGCCGAAAATCCAACATAACAGCGGAAGAAAAAAGGCAGGCGAGAATCCCGCCGGCACGCGCCTTTCCGATCCGCCACGCCCGCGGGCGGATCGCATCCCGTTTCCGCACCATTCGGGCGCTAAAAATCCTTTCCGCCCCCGCTTGTCGCGTCCGCGCGCTGCGCTAGAGTCGCGCCGGACAAGGGGTAACATCATGTATCGGCCGATCTTCTTCGCCACGCTGCTCGCAGCCGGCAGCGTCGCCCATGCCGGCGACAAGCCGCTTTACGCACCGGCGCCGGATTGGGTGAAGCCGGCGCCGCCGATCGACCCGGCGACGGTGCGGGACGATTCGCCCGTCTTCCTGATCCTCGACAACCAGCAGCAGCTCAAGGACGGGCAGGTCACCGGCTATGTCGAAACCGCGGCGCGTGTCGGCTCGACCCAGATTCTCGACTCGCTCGGCACCGTCAAGCTGCAATGGCTGCCGGACAAGGGCGACCTGATCGTCCACCGCGCCGAGATCATCCGCGGCACCGAGCATATCGACCTGCTCGCCGCCGGGGAACGTTTCTCGGTGCTGCGCCGCGAGGAGCAGCTCGAGCAGCGCATGATCAACGGGCTGCTCACCGCGACCATGGCGGTCGAGGGGCTGCGCGTGGGCGACGTGCTGCACATGAGCTATTCGGTCACGCAGAAGGATGCGACGCTGAAGGGCAATGTGCAGGCCTTTGCGTCGCTCCCAGCAGAGCCGTTCCGCGTTCAGTTCGCCCGGACCCGGCTGATCTGGCCGCAGGACCTCGACATCCACTGGAAGGCCAATGGCGACAGCGTCCAGCCCCAGGTGACTATCGCGGGCGGCTATCGCGAGCTGACCGTTGCGCTGCCTTTGCCCAAGCCGGCCGAGATGCCGGCCGACGCGCCCGCGCGCTTCCGCCGCCCGCCGATGCTCGAGGCGACCAGCTTCGACAGCTGGAACACCATTTCGAAGGTGATGGCGCCGCTCTATGCGACCGATGGGCTGGTCGCTTCAGGCAGCCCGCTCGCCGCCGAGATCGCGAAGATCAAGGCCGCCGAGACCGATCCGCTGAAGCGGACCGCGCTGGCGCTGCAACTGGTGCAGGGCAAGGTGCGCTATCTGTTCAAGGGCATGGATGGCGGCAATTACGTGCCCCAGACGCCGGCCCAGACCTGGAACCTGCGCTATGGCGATTGCAAGGCCAAGACCCTGCTGCTGCTCGCCATCCTGCACGAGCTGGGGATCGAGGCCGAGCCGGTGCTGGCGAGCAGCCAGCTCGGCGACCTGTTGCAGGATCGCCTGCCGATACCCGGCGCCTTCGACCATGTCTTCGTCCGCGCGACCGTGGCGGGCGAGGCGCTGTGGCTCGACGGCACCGATGGCGGCGCGCGGATCGAGGATATCCACGACGCGCCGCCCTTCCGCTTCGTCCTGCCGGTGCGCATGGCGGGTTCGGGCCTGATCCCGGTGCCGCTCCGGCCCGATGCGCGGCCGGAACTGCGCGCCGAGATCGAACTCGACGAGACCGCCGGGGTGAACTTCCCCGCGCCGTTCCGCGTCGCGGTCACCGTGCGGGGGCAACTCGCCGAGCTGTTCCGCGCCGGATCGCTCCAGGCGAGCAAGGAGCAGCTCGACCAGGGCGCCGCCAAGCTGATCGCGCCCTATCTCGACGAGCCGACGATCGTGACGCGCAACATCAGCTTCGACGATGCCGCGGGCACCGCGACGCTCCATGCGGCGGGCGTCGCCTATCCCGACTGGGACAAGGAGAATGAGCGCTATCGGGATTCGCTCGACCGCGCCGTCTCCCAGCTCAATTTCCAGCCCGACCGCACCCGGCCGGCCTGGCGCGACATCCCGGTCGCGACCGAGAATCCGCATAATTTCGTGATCCGCACGAAGATCCGTCTCCCCGATGGCGGCACCGGCTTCACGCTCGAAGGCAACCAGACCCTGTCGGCCACCCTGGCCGGCACCAGGGTGGAGCGGACCACGACTCTGGCGGACGGCTGGGTGACCACCGAGGACCGGATGATGTCGACCGGCGCCGAGATCGCGGTTGCCGACATCGGCGCCGAACGCCAGCGGCTCGACCAGGCGAAGCAGCATTTGCTGCGCGTCGTCGCCCCCGCCGACTATGCCGCGCCCTGGCAGATCGTTGCCGAGGGCAAGAAGGCCAAAAGGTTCGATCCGATCCTGGCGCAGTACAAGCAGGGCATCGCCGATCAGCCGGCCAAGGCCGAGCCCTATCGCAATCGCGCCTGGTTCCTGGAGCGCATCTATGAGCGCGGCCAGGCGATCGAGGATCTGACCCGCGCCATCGCGATCGATCCCAATGTCGATTTCTATCTCTGGCGCGCGCGCCTCTACGAAGCGACCGGCGACAGGGCGAAGGCGCTCGACGACGTCACCGCCGCGCGCAAGATCGATCCGGCATCCGGCGCGGCGATCAACCAGCTCGCGTCGCTGCTCGCCGACAATGGCAAGAAGGACCAGGCACTGACCCTGCTCGACCAGCGCATCGACGAAGGCGGCAAGGACAAGCCCACTTTCATGGCGGCCAAGGCCGAGATCCTGGGGGACAGCGGCGACAAGGACGGCGCGATCGCCACGATCGACGCCGCCATCGCCGCGACCCCGGGCAGCCCGGTGCTGCTCAACGCGCGCTGCTGGGTGAAGGGCACGCTCAACGTCATGCTCGACACCGCGCTGAAAGATTGCACCAAGGCGATCGAGTTGAGCGATGCGCCCGAATCGATCCTGGACAGCCGGGCGATGGTCTATTTCCGCATGAACCGCTTCGAGGATGCGCTGAGCGATCTCAACGCCGCGCTCGATCTCGAACCGGGCCTTCCCGCCAGCATGTATATGCGCGGTGTGGTGCGCAAGCGGATGGGCGATGCCAAGGCAAGCGAGGGCGATCTGGCCGCGGCGCGGATGATGACGCCGCAGATCGACCGCACCTATGCCAAGTACGGAATCGTGCCCTGACCGCAAAAATCGTGTTGCTGCTTTGTAAATGGAAAGGACGTTGAAAGAATTTTCACTAGCGGCCCCTAGAACCCGGTGGCGATGCCTACGCCCGTCTTCCTTACCGTCGATACCGAGTTGATGTGGCGCCACCATATCGACGGACTCGACCGCGCGGCGATCTATGATCGCTCGATGGAGCCCGCCGGGGTCGGCGTGACCTATCAGCTCGACATGCTCGCGCGGCACGGGCTCAAGGCGTGCTTCTTCGTCGATCCGATGCCCGCCCTGATCTTCGGGCTCGAGCCGACCCGCCGCGTGATCGGCACGATCCTCGATGCGGGGCAGGAGGTGCAGCTTCACCTCCACCCGCACTGGACCGGCGCGAAGCACGGCGATGGCGGCGCGAGCTTCGGCCGGTTCGAGATGGTCGATTATACCGAGAGCGAGCAGCACGATCTGATCGCCGGCGCCACCGAACTGCTGATCGCGGCGGGCGCGCCGGATCCGATCGCCTTCCGTGCCGGCAGCTACAGCGCCAATGACGATACGCTGCGCGCGCTCGCCACGCTTGGCTTCGCCTATGACAGCAGCCACAATGGCGCCGAGCACCCCTGGCCCAGCGCCATCGGGTTGCCGCCGACCCATATCGCGCCGGTCGAGCGCGAGGGACTGATCGAGGTGCCGGTGACTCTGATCGAGGATCGCCCGGGGGCACTCCGCAACTTCCAGATCTGCGCCCTGTCGGCCGGCGAGCAGCGCGCCGCGCTGGAACATGCCGCGATGGAGGATCATGCCGTGGTGACGATCGTCAGCCATGGCTTCGAGCTGGCCAATCGCTCCGGCACCCGCGCCAACGCCGTCCATGTCCGCCGCTTCGAGGCCTTGTGTTCGCTGCTCGGGGAATGGGCCGAACTGCTCCCCACCACGCACTTCGCCGACCGGCCCGCCTTGCGCCTGGGCCGCGCCGATGCCCCGCTCGGCCCCAATTCGCTTCGCACCCGCTGGCGCCAGGCCGAACAGCTCTGGTCGAACATGGTCGAGGAGCGCGCGGCATGAACGCGGTGCCGATGCCGCTCCGCTTCCAGATCGGCGCGCGCACGCTCGCCTCGATCCAGCGTCAGCTCGTCCGTGTGCCGATGACGCTCGACGAGGCGCTGGAGGGGCGGCTGCCCGTGTTGCCCCCACTCGATCGCAGTGCACACGGCTATCAGATCACGTCGCTGCCCGAGGATCGCCGCGACGCCATGGCCTTCGCCGCCGGCGGGATGATCGCGTTCGTGCGGCAGCGCTACACCCGTCGCTATACCGATCTGACCACGGGCTATGACGCCTGGCTCGACACCATGTCGTCCAACGCGCGCTCCAGCCTGAAGCGCAAGGCGAAGAAGGTCGCGACCGTCTCGGGCGGGCAGCTCGACATCCGCCGTTTCCGTACGCCCGACGAGATGACCGCCTTCCACGATGTCGCGCGGCGGATCTCGATGCGCACCTATCAGGAGAAGCTGCTCGGCGACGGCCTGCCCGACGATTCGGCCTTTCTGCGCTCCATGTATCAGCTCGCGGCGGCGGATTCGGTGCGCGGCTGGCTGCTCTACATCGCCGGTGAGCCCGCAGCCTATCTCTATTGCCCGATCAGTGCGGGTGTCGTCCGCTATGACCATGTCGGGCACGATCCCGCCTTTTCGGATCTCTCCCCGGGCGGCGTGCTGCACATGGAGGCGATGCGCGACCTGTTCGGCGTCGGGCTGAGCCGCTTCGACTTCACCGAAGGCGACGGCCAGCACAAGCGCCAGTTCTCCACCGGCGGCGTCGACTGCCTCGACATGCTCCTCCTCCGCGCCAGCCTCGCGAACCGGCTCACGACCATGGCACTCGGCGCCTTCGACCGCACCGCCGCCTTCGGCAAACGCACCGTCGAGAAGTTCGGTCTGCAGCAAATCGCGAAGAAGATCCGCCGCTCCTGATTCACTTTTCCCGCGGGAGAGCGCTAAGGGCAGTCGATGCATCTCCGCGCTGAAGCCCTGGTCCTCGCAATCCGCCAGCATGGCGAGCACGGCGCAATCGTCCGCGCGCTCACTGCGGAACATGGTCTGCAGCCTGGCTATGTCCGCGGCGGTCGCTCGCGCCATATCCGTCCGATCCTGCAGCCGGCAAACCTCATCCTCGGCGAATGGCGCGCCCGCACCGAGAATCAGCTTGCCGGCCTCACCGTCGAATTGATCCACAGCCGCGCCCCGCTCTTCGCCGAGCCGCTCCCCGCCGCCGCGCTCGAATGGGTCACCGCACTCACCGCGACTGCCTTGCCCGAGGCGCAACCCTATCCGCGCCTCCACGGCGCGCTGAACGGCGTGATCGGCGCGATCGAAGCAGCGCCCGCCGCGCGCGGCTGGGCCGTGGCGCTCGCCCGCTACGAACTGCTGCTGCTCGCCGAGCTCGGCTACGGCCTCGAACCCGATCGCCTGCCAGATATCCTGCGTACCGGCGGCGAGGCGGACTGGCTCGATATCCTCGCCGCGCTGCGCCTCACCGGAGAGGCGCTGGAAAGCGATATCCTCACCGATCGCCGCGCCGAAACCCTCGCAGCGCGAGCGCGGCTGATCGACCGGCTGAAAAGGGCGGTTGCGTGAGTCGCGCCCGGGCGGCAAAGGGCGGCTCACTCCGTTCGTCCTGAACAAGGGCCATCCTGTCCGCTGTCGAAGAAGAACGGAGCTTCGACACGCCCAGCCCGAACGGAGTCCTCGTGCCCCTGATCGCAATCCTGCCCGGAGACGGCATCGGCCCCGAAGTCACCGCAGAGGCACGCCGCGTGCTCGAGGCACTCGATCTCGGCCTGTCGTTCGAAGAGGGGCTGGTCGGCGGCATCGCCTATCACACCACCGGCCACCCGCTGCCGCCCGAGACTCTCGATCTCGCGAAGCGCGCCGACGCGATCCTGTTCGGTTCGGTCGGCGACCCGACCTGCGACAATCTCGAACGCAGCCTGCGCCCGGAACAGGCGATCCTCGGCCTGCGCAAGGAACTCACGCTCTTCGCCAATCTGCGCCCCGCCAAGCTCTTTCCGGGCCTTGAGGACGCGTCCTCGCTCCGCCCCGAGATCGCCCGGAAGATCGACCTGCTGATCCTCCGCGAACTTAACGGTGACGTCTATTTCGGCGAAAAGGCCATGCGCACCACGCCCGCGGGCCTGCGCGAAGGCTATGACGTGATGAGCTATGACGAGAGCGAGGTTTCGCGCATCGCTCATTCCGGTTTTCAGGCGGCGCAGCGCCGGTGTGGCAAGCTCTGTTCGATCGACAAGGCGAACGTGTTGGAGACGTCGCAATTGTGGCGCGATGTCGTGGTGGAAACATCGGCGCAATATCCGGATGTCACGCTGACTCACATGTTGGTGGACAATGCGGCAATGCAGTTGGTGCGCGATCCTGGTCAGTTCGATGTGATCGTGACGGGCAATCTCTTCGGGGACATCCTGTCGGATCTGGCGAGCATGTGTGTCGGCTCGATCGGCCTGCTGCCGTCCGCAGCGCTCGATGCCGACGGCAAGGGCCTGTACGAGCCGATCCATGGCAGTGCGCCCGACATTGCCGGGCAGGGCAAGGCCAATCCGGCCGCCGCGATCCTGTCCGCCGCGATGATGCTGCGTTTCTCGCTCAACATGCCCGAGCCCGCCGACCGGATCGAGGCGGCGGTCGCGACTGCGTTGGCGAATGGCGCGCGTACCGGCGATCTCGGTGGAACACTTTCGACCCGCGGCATGGCGGATGCGGTGCTGGCGGCGCTTTGATGACCGCACCGTTGCTCGACCTCGCGATCGTCATCCCGACCTTCAACGAGGCGGGCAACGTGCCGCTGCTCATCGCCAAGCTCGATGCAGCGCTCCGGGGCCACGAGTGGGAAGCGATCTTCGTCGACGACAACAGCCCGGACGGCACTGCGGGGGTGGCACGCCAGATCGCGCGGATCGACCGGCGAGTCCGCGTGGTTCAGCGTATCGGTCGTCGCGGCCTCTCCTCGGCCTGTATCGAGGGCATGTGCGCCACCGCCGCGCCGATCGTCGCGGTGATCGACGGCGACATGCAGCATGACGAGACGATCCTGCCGGCCATGCTCGACCGGCTGCTGCAGGATGAAAGCCTGGATCTCGTCATCGGATCCCGCTTCGTCGAGGGCGGCGGGACCGGCGACTGGGATCATGACCGCGTCGCGAAATCCGCTTTTGCAACCAAGCTCTCACGCCGGATACTGAAGGCCGATCTCAATGATCCGATGAGCGGCTTCTTCATGATCCGCACCCAGCTCGTGCGCGATGCCGTGCCGCACCTGTCGGCGATCGGCTTCAAAATCCTGCTCGACATCATGACGTCCAACCCGCGCCCGCTGAAATTCGAGGAGGTGCCCTACACCTTCCGGTTGCGCACCGAGGGAGAGAGCAAGCTCGATCACGTCGTCGCGATGGAATATCTGATCGCGATCTACGACCGGATGTTCGGGCGGGTGGTGCCGGTGCGTTTCGCCATGTTCGCCGCGATCGGGGCGCTCGGCGCGGGCGTCCATTTCCTCGTGCTCGGGCCGCTGTTCAAGGAACTCGAGTTCGGTTTCCTTGTCTCGACGATCATCGCGACCATCGTCGCAATGACCTTCAACTTCTTCCTCAACAACGCGCTGACCTATCGCGACGGGCGCCTGAAGGGCGCCAAGCAGTTGTTCGAGGGTTGGGTGTCGTTCTGCGTGGTCTGCTCGGTCGGCGCGATCGCCAATGTCGGCGTCGCGGCGTTCCTCTATGACGCACAGTCGGACACCTGGGCGTTCTCGGCGCTAGCCGGAATCATGGTCGGCGCGGTGTGGAATTACGCGCTGTCCTCGCGGTTTACGTGGGGACGCTACTGAGGGGGGCCTCATTCGTCCGGATAGGGCATGATGCAGCGCCGCTGCTCCTTCCGGTCGCCGACTTCGCAATCGCGCTGCCGCTGAGTCCAACGCTCCACCTTCGGTTCGCGCGGCGGCTTGCGGGTGGTTGCTTCCCTTGGCGGGTAGGGCGGGTCGTTCGGCCTGTCGAAGGTCGAGCAGCCGCACAGCATCGCCACCATGCCGATCGCCACCAACGCCCGCATCGGGTGCTCCCTCACCGTGTCCGCCGGCGCCAGGCTGTGGCGGCGCCGCTGAACCCTCGCTGACTGACCGTTAGGGCCAGGTCGGGAACCACATCCAGTAGCGGAAATCCTGCGGGTTGCCGAGCGGCATCGCCGAAATGATCGGGTAGAAATAGGCGAACAGGCAAAAGGCGAGGACCAGGAACGCCTCGTCCCAATGCGCGTATCGCCCTTTGGCGAACCGGTCGGACACGGCGGCCAATGGCAATGCCAGGAAGATGCTCGACAGGTAATAATAATAGAAGAAACCGAGCGACTTCGGGATGACGGCCCAGACCGCGTAGGAACCGATCCACAGCATCGCGACGGCCAGCATCCGACCCGATCCGTCGCGTATCCACGCATAAAGACACGCCGCCACCGCGATCAGCCCGCCCCACAGGATCGCGGGGTTGCCGACCATGAAGATGCCGCGCATCGCCCCGTCGACCGGTTCGTACAGATACCAGATCGGCCGGATCATCAGCGGCCAGGTCGGCCAGCTCGATTGGTAGGTGTGCGGCGGCAGGACCTGGGTCTGCGACGCGTACATCTGCATCTGGAACTTGATGAAGTCGCCGGCCGTCAGCGGAAACTGCGCGTAGAAGAAGGCGGGGAGGAAGGTGAGGGCGTAGACGGCGACGCTCACCACGCCGAGCGCGAACAGCGCGGGCACTACGGGAAGGCCGGGCCAATAGGTCTGGTCGCCGGGGTTGAGTGCGGCGTAGATCGACCGTTTGCGCGCCCGCCCGTCGTTCAACCGGACCACGACAAGGGCGATCGCCGCATAGGCGATATAGGGCACGGCCGCCCATTTCGTACCCACGGCCAGGCCGAGCAGCGCCGCGCCGAGCAGCCAGCGCCGCCATGTCTTGCCGGGCGGCGCGCGCATCGCCCAGAGCAGCGCCGCGATGCCCGTGACGACGAACGCCGCCATGAACCCGTCGAGCATGCCGATCCGCGCCTGGATGAACACGGTGATGTTGAGCAGCACGCACAGCGCACCGATCGTCGCTGTCCGCACCCGTCCGAACAGCAGCCACAGGATAGCGAAGATGCCAAGCACGACGGCGGTCGCCGCGAAGGTCGACATGATCCGCCAGCCCAGGCTGTTGTCGCCGAAGATCAGCATGCCGAGCACGATCAGTTCCTTGCCCAGCAAGGGATGCTCGATGTTGGAGGGGCCGCTCAGTTGCATCAGCACGCGGGCCGCGGCGACATAATGGGTTTCGTCGAACACCAGCTTGTGCGGCGTGGTGAGTCGGAAGCTGAACAGCAACTGCGCGACAAAGCCAATGATCGCGGCGGCGCGGTATGGGCGGGGCTGCGACTCGGCGGGCATCAAAATGCGTATTCCTTCTTCTCCCCTCCCTTTCAAGGGAGGGGAGAAGGGGTGGGTGAGCGTCGAGCGGGGCTCGATGCCCCGATCGGCGCTTCGGGCTAGGAGGAACGAGTCTTTTTTGGCGCGCAGACGCGCGCACCCACCCCTAACCCGTCCCTTGAAAGGGAGGGGGAAGATGGAGTCGCCCATTGACGCAGGGCAATCCGTCCCGGCAAAGCGTCCCGCATGAAACGCCGTACCGGACAAGATCGCTCGATCACCAGCAACTGGCGCCCCGCCACCCAGGCCGTGCGCGGCGGCACCGCGCGCTCCGAATGGGGCGAGACGTCGGAAGCGCTCTTCCTGACCTCGGGTTATGCCTATGACTGCGCCGGCGACGCCGCGGCGCGCTTCGCGGGCGATCAGGTCGGCATGACCTATTCGCGCCTGCAGAACCCGACGGTGCAGATGCTCGAGGAGCGTATCGCGCTGCTCGAAGGCGCCGAGGCATGCCGATCGATGACGACCGGCATGGCGGCGATGACCGCGGTGCTGCTCTGCCAACTCCAGACCGGCGACCATATCGTCGCCGGGCGCGCCGCTTTCGGCTCATGCCGCTGGCTCACCGATACGCTGCTGCCCAAATTCGGGATCGGCGTGACCATCGTCGACGCGCGCGATCCGCAGCAATTCGCCGATGCGGTCCGGCCCGAGACCAAGGTCTTCTTCTTCGAAACGCCGGCCAACCCGACGATGGACGTCGTCGATCTCAAGGCGGTCTGCGACATCGCCCGCGCGCACGGCATCGTCAGCGTCGTCGACAATGCCTTCGCCACGCCCGCGCTGCAGCGGCCGCTGGAGTTCGGCGCTGACGTCACCGCCTATTCCGCGACCAAGATGATGGACGGGCAGGGCCGCGTGCTCGCCGGCGCCGTCTGCGGGACCGAAGATTTCATCAACAACACGCTGCTGCCTTTCACGCGCAACACCGGTCCGACGCTCAGCGCGTTCAACGCCTGGGTGGTGCTCAAAGGCCTGGAGACGCTCGACCTGCGCATCCGCCGCCAGAGCGAGAACAGCCTGAAGGTAGGCTCCTTCCTGGAAGGCCGCGTGCCGCGCATCCTCCATCCCGGCCTGCCGAGCCACCCGCAGCATAATCTCGCCATGGCGCAGATGGATGCGTGCGGCCCGATCTTCGCTTTCGAGGTCGAGGGCCGGGAACAGGCGCACGGGCTGCTCGATGCGCTTACCCTGGTGGATATCTCGAACAATATCGGCGACTCGCGCTCGCTGATGACGCATCCTGCCTCGACCACCCATTCGGGCGTGGCCGAAGAGAAGAGGCTGGAGATGGGCGTCACCGAGGGCATGCTCCGGCTCAATGTCGGCCTGGAGGATCCGGAGGACGTGATCGAGGATCTCGACGGCGCGCTCCGGGCGGTGGGGCTGTGAAGGCGCTCTTCCCCAATGTCGCTGAAACGCGCGGGGTGATCGTGCGCGTCTCGGTCAGCTATCTCCCCGAACAGTCGGAGCCGGGCCGCGGCCGCTGGTTCTGGGCCTATCATGTCCGGCTGGAGAATGAGGGCGAGATGGCGGTGCAGTTGCTCACCCGTCACTGGATCATCACGGATGGCCGCGGTGCGCGCCACACGGTCGAGGGCGAAGGCGTGGTCGGCGAGCAACCGCTGATCCTCCCGGGCGGCAGCTTCGACTATGTCTCGGGTTGCCCGCTGGCGACTCCGACCGGGTCGATGCAGGGCAGCTATCACATGCTTGGCGAAGACGGTTCGGCGTTCGACGTCGACATTCCCAAATTCGCGCTGCTGGCGCCGGCGGTGGGGGCGTGAAGCGGACTCATCTCCCGCTCAACGGCCTGCGCGTGCTCGACGCCGCCGCACGGCATCTGTCCTTCACCCGCGCCGCCGACGAGCTTGCCGTCACGCCAGCCGCGGTCGGCCAGCAGATCCGCGCGCTGGAGGACACGCTCGGCGTCGTCCTGTTCCGCCGCACTACCAAGGGCCTTGAACTGACGCCGGAGGGCGAGGCGGGCCTTGCCGCGCTGCGCCACGGGTTCCTTCAGTTCGAGGAGGCAGTCCGCGCCATGCAGGCGGGGCAGACCTCCAAGTCGCTGACCATCGCAGCACCGCGCGACCTGACCGAGAAATGGCTGATGCCACGCCTTGCCGAGATCGCGCGCGCCGACGGCGAACTGCGCTTCGTGCTGGTTTCCGCCGACGACGATATCGACTTCACCGAAGCGAACCTCGATCTCGCGATCCGCTGGGGCGACGGCCCGGGCGAGCATGAAGGCGAAGCGCTCGAATCCGAGGGCATGGTCACGATCGAACGGCCCGGCGGCGGCATCGACACGCGCATTTCCTGGCCGGGCTGTCTCAACGATCCGGACGTCTCGCTCGTCCGCGTGGGCGACGCTGGCCTGGCGATCGACGCCGCGGCGCAGGGGCTTGGCCGGGCGACCGTACCCGAGCTGCTGGCGGCGGCCGACCTTGCTTCGGGGCGGGTCGTCATCATCGGCGATCCGCGGCCATCGGCGCTCGGCTACTGGATCGTCGCCCCGCTGCCGCAATGGCGTCAGAAGAAGGTGCGGGCGCTGGTCGACGCACTGACGGCGTGAGCGACCTTCCGGTCATCGAGACCGAACGGCTCCGCCTGCGCGAGCGCACAATAGACGATGCTGAGTCGCTCTTCCCGACACTCTCCGATGCGGAATTGATGACCTGGTGGTCGCGCGCGCCCTTCGCCACGGTCGAGGAAGTGCGCGAGAATTTCGCGCCGGGCGAACTCTGGTCCGGCTGGTACGCCTGGGCGATCACCCGCAAGGGCGACGACCGCGCCATCGGCTATGTCGCGACGGGAGAGAAGCGCCAGGGCAAGGTCAGCGAGATCGGCTATGTGCTGGAACGCGCGGCCTGGGGCGGCGGTATCGCGCGCGAGGCGGTGTCGGCGCTGATCGGCCATCTTTTCGCCTCGGGCCAGCGCCGCGTCTTTGCAGATACCGACCCGGACAACACGGCCTCGAACGTCTTGCTCACGCGGCTCGGTTTCACGCTCGAAGGCCGGCTGCGGGGTGAGTGGGAAACGCATATCGGAGTCCGCGACAGCCTGGTCTGGGGCCTGCTCGCGGAGGAATGGAAACAGTCATGACGAAGCCCGACCTCAGCGACCACGCCCAGCGCGCCGCCTATCGACGCGAGCTGCAGGGGGTGGCCAAGCCACTACGCTATACCGGCGTGGCATTTGCGCTTCTGGGGGCAGTGCTGGCGATCGTCCGCAGCAAATGGGCGCCGCAAATGCCCTCCGCCATTCCGCTGGCCGCGCTGGCGCTTGGTGTGCTGAACATGCTGGCGGCCATTGCGATCCGCACCCGCTATCATCAGCAGCGCATGAAGGACTGACGCGCCGTTCAGGCGTCGATCGCGTCCTCGTCCATCCGCGCGGCATTCTCCTGGATGAAGGCGAAGCGGTGCGCGGGATTGTTGCCCATCAGCCGGTCGACCAGATCCTTCACCACCGCGCGCTCCTCATATTCCTGGGGCAGGGTGATGCGGAGCATGCCGCGGGTCTTCGGGTCCATCGTCGTTTCGCGAAGCTGCATCGGGTTCATCTCACCGAGGCCCTTGAAGCGCGCGACATCGACCTTCTTGCCCTTGAACTCGTTCGCCTCGATCGCGGCGCGGTGGGCGTCATCCATCGCGTAGAGGCTCTTGGTGCCCGCGGTCAGGCGGTAGAGCGGCGGCTGGGCGAGGTAGAGGTGCCCGCGCCGGACCAGCTCCGGCATCTCCTGGAAGAAGAAGGTCATCAGCAGGGTCGCGATATGCGCGCCGTCCACGTCTGCGTCGGTCATGATGACGATGCGTTCGTAGCGCAGATTGTCGGGAATACAGTCCTTGCGAGTGCCGCAACCCAGCGCCTGGATCAGGTCGGCGATCTCCTGATTGGCCAGGATCTTGGCCGAGGTGGCCGAGGCGACGTTGAGGATCTTGCCGCGGATCGGCAGGATCGCCTGGGTCTTGCGGTCGCGCGCCTGTTTGGCCGAACCACCGGCCGAATCGCCCTCGACGATGAAGATCTCGGTGCCCTTGGGGTCGTCCGCGGAGCAATCGGTGAGCTTGCCGGGCAGCCGCAGCTTCCGTGCCGAGGTCGCGGTCTTGCGCTTGACCTCGCGCTCCTGCTTGCGGCGCAGGCGCTCGTCCATCCGCTCCAGCACATAACCGAGCAGCGCCTTGCCGCGCTCCATATTGTTGCTGAGATAATGGTCGAAATGGTCGCGCACGGCCTTCTCGACGAGCACGGCCGCTTCGGGCGAAGTCAGCCGGTCCTTGGTCTGGCTCTGGAATTGCGGCTCGCGGATGAAGACCGAGAGCATCAGCTCGCTGCCGGTCATCACGTCCTCGGGCGCGATCTCCTTCGCCTTTTTCTGCCCGACCAGATCGCCGAAGCCGCGAATGCCCTTGACCAGGGCTGCGCGCAGGCCCGCCTCGTGCGTGCCGCCATCGGGGGTGGGGATGGTGTTGCAGTACCAGCTATAGGATCCATCGCTCCACAGCGGCCAGGCGACTGCCCATTCGACCCGGCCTTTGCCGTCGGAGAATTCCTGGTTGCCGGTGAAGAAATCCGCAGTGGCGCATTCGCGTCCGTTGATCTGTTCACGCAGATGGTCGGCAAGGCCACCGGGGAACTGGAAGACGGCTTCGGGCGGCGTATCGTCGCTGACCAGCTCGGGCGCGCATTTCCAGCGGATCTCGACGCCGGCGAACAGATAGGCCTTGGAGCGCGCCAGCTTGTAGAGCCGGGCCGGCTTGAAGTGCATCTCCGGCCCGAAAATCTCCTCGTCGGGCACGAAGCTGACCGAGGTGCCGCGCCGGTTGGGCGTGCCGCCGAGCGATTCGAGCGGCCCGAGCGTGATGCCGCGCGAGAAGCGCTGGCGATAGAGTTCGCGGTTGCGTGCGACCTCGACGGTCGTGTCTGAAGACAGCGCGTTGACGACGCTCACGCCGACGCCGTGCAGGCCGCCCGAGGTCGCATAGGCCTTGCCGTCGAACTTGCCGCCGGAATGCAGCATCGACATGATCACTTCGAGCGCTGACTTGCCCGGGAATTTGGGATGCGGATCGACCGGCATGCCGCGGCCATTGTCGACGATCGTCAGCCGGTTGCCCTGTTCGAGCGTCACCTCGATCCGGGTGGCATGGCCTGCGACCGCCTCGTCCATCGCATTGTCGAGCACCTCGGCAGCGAGATGGTGCAGCGCGCGTTCGTCGGTGCCGCCGATATACATGCCCGGCCGTCGCCGGACGGGTTCGAGCCCTTCCAGCACCTCGATCGAGGAGGCGTCGTAATCGGTGGTTGCTTTGGATGAGGAAGCGAAAAGGTCTTCGGCCATGGAAGAGCTATAGGGTCCGGTGAGTCACGAGCGCAAGAATCCTTCTCCCGTCGGGAGAAGGTGGCGCGTAGCGCCGGATGAGGGTGACTTGGACGCGAGTATCGCCCTCACCCTTCCGCCGCTACGCGGCTCCCTCCCTCTCCCGCCGGGGGAGGGAATAAAGTCAGCGAACCCGCGGGCCGCCGAAGGGCAGCGGCGGCGGCGGGCGGCGATCGCGGCGCGGGAGCTGCGCCTGATAGGCATGGCCGCAATGCGCCACACAATAGGGGAAGCCCGGGTTCACCTTGTCGCCGCAGAAGTGGAAATCGGGCTCGCCGGGGTGGCCGAGCGGCCATTTGCAGATCTTGTCGTTGAGATCGAGCAAGGTCGTCTTGCCCGCCATGTCGGCCGACGGCTTGGCCGGCACGAGGCGGCGGGGCGGGGCGGGGGTGATCGGCGCCTGTTGCTCGCCGGGAGCCTGGCGCAGGAAGCCGCCGGGGCCGACCGAGCGCATGATCGGCTGGGGCGGGGCGGGCGGTGCTGCAATGGTTTCGACATCGCCCTCGATATCGTCGTCATCCTCTTCCTCGTCGAGTTCGACCACGGGCTTCGCCACGATCGGCGCGGGTGCGGGCACAGGGGCACGCTCCGGCGCCCTGGGCGGCGCTGGCCTGGGTTCCGGCGCGGACGCGGCCGCAGCGGCCTTGTCGGGCTCGTTCGGCTTCACCGGCGACGGGCGTGATTGCAGGCCGAGCCGATGCGCCTTGCCGATCACGGCGTTGCGGCTGACGCCGCCAAGCTGCTCGGCGATCTGGCTGGCCGTCTGGCCTGCCTCCCACATCTTCCTCAGCGTATCGATTCGCTCGTCGGTCCAGGCCATCTTTATTCCTCAAGTCGCATTGCCGGGTTGCGGGCGGCGGCGGCAGCTATTAGCGCGTCCGCGATGAGCAGCCAGCCCCCAATCGGCGAAATCCAGTCGGCGGTGATGAACGCCCCCGGCGTTCCCGTGATCAGAAACGTCAATTGGGGCGGTCTTCGAACGCTCTATATCAAGGAGGTGCGCCGTTTCTTCAAGGTGCAGCTTCAAACGGTATGGGCGCCGGCGATCACGACTCTGCTGTTTTTGATCATTTTCACCGTCGCGACCGGCGGAAAACGTCCGGTTCATGTCGGCGGCGTCGATGTTCCCTTCGCCGATTTCATCGCACCGGGCCTGATCGTGATGGGCATGCTGCAGAACAGTTTCGCCAATGCGAGCTTCTCGCTGCTGGTCGGCAAGATCCAGGGAACGATCGTCGATTACCTGATGCCGCCGCTGTCGACTTCGGAATTGCTGGCCGCGATGGTCGGCGGGGCCGTGACCCGCGCCTTCTGCGTCGGGCTGACCGTATGGCTGGCGATGGCGCTGTGGCCGGGCGTGCATGTCACCCCGAGCCATCCGATCGCGATCCTGTGGTTCGGGCTGCTCGGCGCGGTGTTCCTCGCGCTGATCGGCATCCTGACCTCGATCTGGGCGGAGAAGTTCGATCACGCCGCCGCGGTGCAGAATTTCTTCATCGCGCCGCTGACCCTGCTTTCGGGCACCTTCTACTCGGTCGACCATCTCGCCCCGGCGTTCCGCGTGTTCAGCCATGTGAACCCGTTCTTCTATATCATCTCGGGCTTTCGCTACGGTTTCCTCGGCACGGCCGACTCGCCCGTGCTGCTAGGCAGCATCATCATCCTGGCGCTCGACATCGCGCTCGGGATCCTCTGCTATCGTCTGCTGCGCAGCGGCTGGAAGCTGAAGAACTAGACCCAGCCTTCCAGCACCTGGTCGGGCGGGCGGTGGCCGTCGGCCCACATGCGGATATTGGCGATCACCTTCTCGCCCATCGCCATGCGGCCCTCATAGGTGGCGGAACCCATATGCGGGATCAGCATGACGTTGGGCAGCGCCAGCATGCGCGGATCGATCTCGGGCTCGAACTTCCACACGTCGAGGCCCGCGCCGGCCAGCCGGCCATTCTCCAGCGCGTCGATCAGCGCATCCTCATCGACGATGCCGCCGCGGGCGGTGTTCACGATGCAGGCGGTGGGACGCATCAGCCCGAGCCGCCGCGCGTCGATCATGTTCTCGCTATCGGCGTTGCGCGGCGTGTGGATCGTCAGGATGTCGATCGCTCCCAGCATGTCGTCGAGCGTGTCGTGCCAGATCGCGCCGAATTCCGCCTCGACCGATTCGGGCAGGCGATGGCGGTTGTTGTAGTGGATCGACAGGCCAAAGGCCTGGGCGCGCCTGGCGACGGCGCGACCGATCCGGCCCATGCCGGCGATGCCCAGCGCCTTGCCGCCGATGCGATGCCCGAGCATCCCGCTCGGCGCCCAACCCTTCCAATGGCCGTCGCGCACCAGCCGCTCACCCTCCGCGAGGCGGCGGGGGACCGAGAGGATCAGGGCCATGGTGATGTCGGCAGTATCCTCGGTCAGCACGCCCGGCGTGTTGGTGACGACGATGCCGCGCGCGCGCGCCGCCTTCAGGTCGATATGGTTCACGCCGGCGCCGAAATTGGCGATCAGCTTCAGCCGCTCGCCCGCGCCCTCGATCAACGCCGCGTCGATCGAATCGGTGACGGTCGGCACGAACACATCGCAATCCGCCATCGCCTCGGCCAGCCGCGCGCGGTCCATCGGCACGTCGCCGCGGTTGTTCGTCGTGTCGAACAATTGCTCCATCCGCTCCATCACCATATCGGCGAGTTCGCGGGTGACGTTGACCTTGGGTTTCGGGACGCGTCTCATTTCGGGCATGAATCCGGCTTGGCGAAGGCTTTTGCCCTCGTCAACTTGGTTGAAGCGCGCACGTCGAACAGGGTAAACGAATCCCGATCAGGGGAAGACCAAATATGCGTTTCGGGACGAGTATCGTGCTTGCGGCAGTCGCGGCCAGCCTGGCTGCGTCAGCGGTCGCGCCGGCACTCGCCGCTTTGGTCCAGAAGAAGACGCCCTATTTCGCGTCGATCGTGGCCGGCAAGGCGCGGATGCGCACCGGCCCGGGCAAGACCTATCCGGCGAGCTGGCTCTACCAGCGCGCCGACCTGCCGGTGAAGGTGATCGACATTTACGATCGCGGCGCCTGGATCAAGATCGAGGACCCGAGCGGCACGCAAGGCTGGATGATGGGCACGCTGATCAGCGATACCCGCACCGGGTTGGTGATGGGCACCATCGCCGAGCTGCGCGATTCGCCGCGCTATGGCGGGCGGGTGGTGTGGCGGGTCGAGCCCGGCGTGGTCGGCCGCTTGAGCAAATGCGCGCGGGGCTGGTGCTATTTCGACGTGCGCGGGCAGGGGGGGTATGTCGAGGCGAACCATCTCTGGGGCGTGACGGCGGACGAGACGTTGAGCTGATCTCGGGGCATGCGGATCGTTCGCGACGACCTGACTCACCTCGACGTCATCGCCCTGCTCGAATTGCATCTACGCTCCGCCTTTGAGAACTCACCGCCCGGCAGCGTCTTCGCGCTCGACCTGACGGGCTTGGGCGATCCGGCGTTGACCCTGTGGTCGGCCTGGGAGGGCGAGGATCTGCTCGGCCTTGGCGCGTTGAAGCGGCTCGATGCCGATCATGGCGAGCTGAAATCGATGCGCACCGCGCCGGCGCATCTGCGCAAGGGCGTGGCGGCGGCGATGCTCGATCACCTGATCGCCGAGGGCAGGGCGCGGGGCTATAAGAGGCTGAGCCTGGAGACCGGCTCGAACCCGCCCTTCGCGCCGGCTCGCGCGCTATACGAACAAGCGGGGTTCGCGCCGTGCGGGCCGTTCGCCGACTATGTCGATACGACGTTCAGCCGCTACTATCGGCTGGAGCTGTAGGGCGACGAACCTCCGTCGGAGCGATCGCCCGGCGGGGCTATCCGGGGCACAAACCCACCCTGTTCCACCACGTAACAGGGAGGGAACAGGGCGAAGATTTTTCTCTCCCTGTTATCTCCAACTTTGTTGGAGATATTTTCTCTATAACTCAGCTGCTTGGTGGTCATTCTCCCTGTTCCTGATTAACAGGGAGGAATTCGCGCGGAACAGGGAGCGTTTTTGCCCGGAACAGCGAGGCGCCTGGAAAGAACAGGGACCGCCGAACGTCCAACGGACGCGGGTCATGAGAAATAGCTGGAGGGCGCTACGGAAGCCTCCCTTCGATCGCATGGTGCCATGTTCATCGCGCTGATTGAATCAAGCGACCTCGCCGATGCTTCAGGCGAGCACGGGCGTCTGGGCCCGGCTGGGCAGCTTCTATGCGTCGAAGGGTGTCGGCGCGGTTTTCTATCCGGAGGTCGGGGACGAAGTCGTCATCGCCTTCATGAACGGCGATCCGCGTTTCCCGCTGATCATCGGCAGCCTCTACAGCAAGCAGAAGCCGCCGCCGTTTATCCCCGATGCGGCTAACAGTCAGAAATCGATCGTGATGCGCTCCAAGGCGCGGATCGATATCTTCGAGGCCGGCGCGATCGAGATATCGACCCCGGGCGGACAATCCGTCCGGCTCGACGACAAGGCCGAGACGGTGACGCTTAGGGACAAGAGCGGCAGCATCGTCACCATGGCGGCGAGCGGGGTCACGATCGACAGTGCCGCCGCGATCAAGCTCACCGCGAAGACCGATATCTCCATCGTCGCCCAGGGCAGTTTGTCGCTGCAGGGCAAGGACCTAACGCGCCCTTAGTTCATCAACTCCACCGCCATCGCGGTCGCCTCGCCGCCGCCGATGCAGAGCGACGCCACGCCGCGTTTGCCGCCCGTCGTCCGCAGCGCCGAGAGCAGGGTCGCGAGGACCCGGGCGCCCGAGGCGCCGATCGGGTGACCGAGCGCGCAGGCGCCGCCATGGATATTGAGGCGGTCATGGCTGATGCCCAGGTCGCGCATCGCGATCATCGCGACGACGGCGAAGGCCTCGTTGACCTCGAACAGGTCGACGTCGTCCGCCGACCAGCCGGCTTTCTCCAGCGTCTTGCGCATCGCGAACACCGGAGCGGTGGTGAACAGCGCCGGGGCATGGGCGTGGGCGCCATGCGCGACGATGCGCGCGACCGGATCGAGGCCGAGTTTCTCCGCCACGCTGGCGCGCGTCAGCACCAGCGCCGCCGCGCCGTCCGAGATGGAGGACGCATTGGCCGCGGTGATCGTGCCGTCCTTCGAGAAGGCGGGCCGGAGCGTCGGAATCTTCGAGGCATCGCCCTTGGCCGGCTGCTCGTCCTGCGTGACCTGGGTCGGGCCTTTGCGGCCGGCGATCTCGATCGGCACGATCTCGCGGTCGAAGGCACCCGAATTCTGCGCCTTTTGCGCGCGCTCGAGCGAGGCGATGGCGAAATCGTCCTGCTGCGCGCGGGTGAACTGATAGGCGGCGGCGGTATCCTCGGCGAAATTGCCCATCAGCTTGCCGGGCTCATATGCGTCCTCGAGGCCGTCGAGATACATGTGATCCATCAGCCGGTCATGGCCGATCCGGGCGCCGCCGCGGTGCCGCAGCGAGAGATAGGGCGCGTTGGTCATGCTCTCCATGCCGCCAGCGACGATCAGGTCGGCGGAGCCGGCGGCCAGCGCGTCGGACGCCATGATCGCGGCCTGCATGCCCGATCCGCACATCTTGTTGACCGTCGTCGCCTCGATATGGTCCGGCAGGCCCGCCTTGAGCGCCGCCTGGCGCGCCGGTGCCTGGCCGAGACCGGCGGGCAGCACGCAACCCATATAGATGCGCTCGATCGCCTCGCCCGAAAGCCCCGCGCGCTCGACCGCGCCGCCGACCGCGGTCGCGCCCAGTTCGGTCGCGGTCGCGCCGCTGAGCGATCCCTGGAAGCTGCCCATCGGGGTGCGGGCATAGGACAGGATGACGATCGGATCGGCGGACATGCTTTTGCTCCGGCTGGGAGAAGATGCCGGCGATCTAGGCGCGTGCGCGCACGATTACAAACCGCCGCGATGCAGGACGGCACTGCGGTTTTGCAGGGCCCATTAGTCCCCTGGCGTCATGCCGGACTCGTTCCGGCATCCACGATCCCGCAGACTCATCGGCGCTTGGTTTGCGGCACAGTGGACCCCGGAACAAGTCCGGGGTGACGAAGTGAGAAGGGCTTAGGCAGCGCTGGTGTCGGCCTTGAAGAAACGCTCGATCACGTTCTGGGCGAGCCGCGCGGGGCGGAGCGTTTCGGCGTCGAGGCAGCACCAGCTCGATTTGACCTCGGCCAGCACTTCCTCGCCGCGCTTGATGATCGTCTCGTAAAAGGCCCGGGCGCCCTGGACCTTTTCGAGCAGCACGGTGGCGATCACGTCGTCGTCGAGGAAGGTCGGCTTGCGATAGGTGATCTCATGCTTCAGCGCGACCCAGAGGTGCGCGGCGACGGCATCGGCCGGAGCAAAGCGCTGCCAATGATTGATCACCGCTTCCTGAACCCATTTCAGGTAGCTCGCATTGTTCACATGCCCCATGAAATCGATGTCGGTCGCATCGATCGCGATGGCATAGCTGTGCGAGGCATAGATGGGGTCGGGCATGGGGCTTACCTTACCGTAAACGGCAAGTTTTGGCGAGAGCGATGCGCGGGCATTCGTCGTAAAGATTCGGCGCACCAACTTGGGCATGACGCGGGGGCCGGGGGCGGGTATCGCCATGCGATGGAAGACACGCTCACCATCGTGCTCAAATGGTTCGCCTCGGGCAGCGGAATGATCGCGGCGGGCATGGTTTCGCTCGATCTCGGGCGGAAAGTGACGGGCTGGGGCTTCGTGCTGTTCCTCGCGTCGTCGGTCGCCTGGATTTCCGGGTCGGTGCTGACCAAGGATTTCGCGCTCGGCACGCAGAATATCGTGCTGTTCGGGATCAACCTGTTCGGCGTGTATCGCTATCTGATCCGCAAGAAGCCCAATGGCTGACCTCTGGCTCTGGCCGGTCGCGCTGGGGATGCTGGGCGTAGTGATCGGCAGTTTCCTCGCCACGATCGTGATCCGCTGGCCGCAAGACCGGTCAGTATTGAGGGGTCGGTCGCGTTGCGACGGGTGCGATGCGGTGCTGGGGCCGCGCGACCTGATCCCGCTGGTCAGCGCCGCGCTGGCGAGGGGGCGGTGCCGCCGTTGCGACGCCCGGATCGACCCGTTGCACTGGCAGATCGAGCTTGCCGCGCTCGGCATCGGCGTGATTGCCGGGCTGGTCGTGCCGGGCCCTGAAGCTCTGGCGGGATCGGTGTTCGGCTGGCTGCTGCTGACGCTTGCCGCGCTGGATGTCACCGATTTCTGGTTGCCCGACCCCCTGACCCTGACGCTGGCGCTCGCCGGATTGGTGGCGGGAATCGCCGGGGTCGAGCCGCCGCTGGCCGACCGGTTGATCGGCGGTGCCGCCGGCTTCGGATCGCTCTGGCTGATCGGCTTTTCCTACAAGCGGCTCCGCGGCCGGGAAGGGCTGGGCGGGGGCGATCCCAAGCTGCTGGGCGCGATCGGGCTGTGGCTCGGATGGCGGATGCTGCCGGCGGTGCTGCTGCTGGCGGCGCTGACCGGTCTCGCCTTCGTGCTGGTCGGGATGGTGCGCGGCCGCGCCGCGAAGCTCGACGACCGCATGCCGTTCGGCGCGCTGCTTGCGATCGCCGCTTACCCGGCATGGTTGTTCCTGTTAGGATCGGGCGGATGAGGTTTTTCGCGATCCTGCCGCTGCTGTTCGCCGGCGCCGCTTCCGCCCAGACTCCGCCGCCGGCCTCGATCGACGGCCTGCCGATCGGCGCGATTCCGGCCCAGGCCTTGCCCAAGGCCGGCTGCGCCGCGTTCCTGTGGACGGCGAGCGGGACCCGCGCACTGGTCGCGATGGCGGGGGCCGATCCGGCGCAGCTCCGCCTGTCGATCGGCGGCACCTTGACCGATCTGCCGCGCACCGAACAGCATGACCCGGGTGGCTTCGGCTTTGCCGGCACGACCCAATATCAGGCGGGCGACGTGACCGCGGTGCTGACCATGTCCATCGTGACTCGCGGCGACCTGAAGGATGGCGCTTCGGTGCCGGAGGCGACGCTCCGGGTCGACCGGACGGGTCAGGACAGCCTCGTGGTGCCGGTGGCCGGGCTGATCGGCTGCGTTGCATGAAGCCGCGCCGAACGGCGGGCAGGGGAGAGAGACGATGGCGACGATGCAGGAAATCCTCACTAGGCAACGCGTCGCGTTCATGGCCGAGCTGCCGGTGTCGATCGTCGTGCGCAAGGACCGGCTGAAGCGCGCCGCGGCGATGGTCAGCGACAATGCCGCGAAGTTCTGCGATGCGCTGAGCGAGGATTTCGGCCATCGCAGCCGCGAGCAATCGATGCTGACCGACATCGCCAGCTCGATCGCGCCGATCAATCATGCGCTCAAATCGGTCGAGAAATGGGCACGGCCGGAAAAACGGCCGGTGCTGTTCCCGCTCGGCCTGCTCGGCGCGAAGGCGTGGATCGAATATCAGCCCAAGGGCGTGGTCGGGGTGATCGCGCCGTGGAATTTCCCGGTCAATCTCGTCATGTCGCCGCTCGCCGGCGTGCTCGCTGCGGGCAACCGCGCGATGGTGAAGACCAGCGAATATACGCCGCGTGTCGCCGCACTTTTCGAGGAGATCGTGGGTGATTATTTCGCAGCTGACGAACTCGCCTTCGTCTCGGGTGGGCCTGATGTCGGCAAGGCGTTTGCGGAACTCCCGTTCGATCACCTGATCTTCACTGGCGCGACGGCGGTCGGCAAGCATATCCTGCACGCGGCGGCGGACAATCTGACGCCCGTCACGCTGGAGCTCGGCGGCAAGTCGCCGGTGATCATCGGCAAGTCGGCCGACCTCGCCAAGGCGACCGAGCGGGTGGCGCTGGGCAAGATGCTCAATGCCGGGCAGATCTGCCTCGCACCCGATTACATGCTGGTCGAGGCAGCGCAGGAGGCGGCGGTGGTCAGCGGGCTGAAGGCAGCGGCATCGGCGATGTATCCGACCCTGCTCGCCAATTCCGACTACACTTCGGTGATCAACGACCGGCATTTCGCACGGCTCAACGGGCTGCTCGACGACGCCCGGGCAAAGGGCGCGAAGGTCGAGGCGGTCAATCCGGCGAACGAGGATTTCGGCGCGTCCAATGCGCGGAAAATGCCGCTGCACATCGTTACCGACGTGACCGACGACATGGCCGTGATGCAGGAGGAGATTTTCGGGCCGATCCTGCCGGTGCGCCGCTATGACGGGATCGGTGACGCGATCGCCCAGGTGAACCGCCGCGATCGGCCGCTGGGCCTCTATTATTTCGGCAGCGACGAGACGGAGCGCCGCCAGGTGCTCGATCGCACCATTGCGGGCGGCGTCACGCTCGACGATGTTATCTTCCATATCAGCATGGAGGATCTGCCGTTCGGCGGGGTCGGGCCTTCCGGCATGGGTGCCTATCACGGACTGGACGGGTTCAGGACGTTCAGCCATGCCAAGAGCATCTACAAGCAGGTGAAGCTCGATGTGGCGAAGATCGCGGGGCTCAAGCCGCCCTATGGCAAGGCCACGATGAAGGCGGTCGCGCGGCAGATGAAGGGGTAGGGCGTCATAGCCCGGCTCGCCGGGCTTCCAGCCATAGCCGTTCGGCGCGCTCGGGACCCAGCTTCAAGGCCGCATCATAGGCCTCTCGGGCAGCGTCGGGCAGGCCGATCCTGGCGAGCAGGTCGGCTCGGACGGCGTGATAGGGCAGGAAATCCGCGAGCCCCGGCGCGTCCAGCGCGTCGACTTCCTCCAGCGCCATCTCCGGCCCGGCGATCTCGGCAAGCGCCACAGTACGATTGAGCCGGGTGATGGCATCGTCCCGCAGCGCCAGCATCGCATCGTACAGCACGAGCACCGACCGCCAAGGCGCCGGCTCATTCAACGTCGCTCGGACGCACCATTCCGCATGGATCAGCGCTTGCAGAGCGCGCCTTCCCGGCGGCCCGGCACCAAGCGCTCGCGCAAGATAAGGGCGCGCTTCGGCGATCAGCGCCTTGTCCCATGCCGCCGGATCCTGACGGTCGAGCGGTACCATCAGCCCGGCGGCATCCACCCGCGCCGGCCGCCGCGCCTCGGCGAAGCATATCGTTGCGGCCAGCGCCAGCACCTCGGGTTCGTTCGGTGCCAGCGCGGCGAGCGTGACGGTGATGCCCAGCATCTCCCGCGCATAGCCCGCATGCCGGCCGCTGCCGCCGCCATCTTCATGCGCCTTGGCGTAAGCGATCTCGATCGTGCTCAGCACTGCGTCGAGCCGGTCGGGCCAGGCGTCGGGGCCGGGCACCTCGAAGGGTACGCCTGCACCGGCAATCTTGTTCTTCGCGCGCACCAGCCTCTGCGCCAGCGTTGGTTCGGGCAACAGGAACGCCCGCGCGATCTCCGGAGTCGAAAGCCCGCAGACCAGCTTGAGCGTCAGCGCCGCGCGCGCTTCTGGGTGGATCGCCGGATGGCAGCAGACGAAGATCAGCTTGAGCCGCTCGTCGGGGATCAGCCTGGTGTCGGCCATTGCTTCCTCCTCCGGGCTGGGCGCCGGCTCGGGATCGGGCAACGTGGCGCCCGATCGCACCGCGCGCCGCCGCACCATGTCGAGCGCGGCCCGCTCGGCGACGCGGTAGAGCCATGCCGCCGGATCGCGTGGGGATTCGGTCGCCCAGGCCGCCGCCGCCCGGGCGCAGGCCTCGGCGAATGCCTCCTCGGCGATATCGAGATCGCGGAACCGGGCCGCGAGCGCGGCACGCACCCGCGCGCCGTGATCGCGCGCGGCCCGGTCGAGCGCGTGACTCAATCGGTCCCGCCGAGCAGCGGCCGGATCTCGACCGATCCGTCGGCATAGATCGGGAGCTTCTTCGCGATGGCGATGGCCGCATCCAGATCGGCTGCATCGATAATGTAGAAGCCGCCGAGCTGCTCCTTGGTCTCGGCGAAGGGGCCGTCATGGATGGTCTGCGCGCCCGAGCGGGTCATAACGGTAGTGGCCATGCTGGTCGGCATCAGGCCTGCGCCGCCTTTGCGCTGCTCGCCCAGCTCGCCGCCGAACGCCATATGACGCTGGACGATCTCCATGACGGCGGGGCCGTCATGCCTGTCGCCATAGGCGGCCTCGTCTTCATAGATCAGGAGCATATATTGCATCGGTCGGTCCTCCATCTGCGATCGCGTCCTGCGATCGTATAGCGGAGACGGGCGGTGAGCGGGGGATTCGACAGGCCCCGAAAATTTATTTTGAATCGCCTTCCGGAAAACGCCGCCCGACATGCGCCTCGCCCCGGGCTTCGGCGAGCCGCTCCTGGCGATGGCGTTCGGCATAGCTTGCCCGCTGTTTTTCGTCGCGGGAATCATGGCAGGCCGGGCAGCTCAAACCTTCGACATAGAGCGGAGACGCCTGGTCCTCCGGGCTAACCGGCATGCGACAGCCGTGGCACAGCGCGTGGGTGCCGATCTCGAGCCCGTGCTTCACCGCGACGCGCTGGTCGAAGACGAAGCATTCGCCTTCCCATCGGCTTTCCCCGGCGGGCACCTCTTCCAGATATTTCAGGATGCCGCCTTCGAGGTGATAGACTTCGTCCAGCCCCTCGGCCTTGAGGAAGGCGGTCGCCTTTTCGCAGCGGATGCCGCCAGTGCAGAACATGGCGATCTTCGGCGCCGTCTCGAAGTCCTCGCGGTGCGCGCGGAACCACGCAGGGAAATCGCGGAAGCTGTGAGTCTTGGGGTCGATCGCGCCGGCGAAGGTGCCGATCGCGACTTCATAATCGTTGCGGGTATCGATCAGGATCGTGCCGGGCGCATCGATCAGCGCATTCCAATCGGCGGGCGGGACATAATGGCCGACCTCTTCCAGCGGATCGATATCGGGTTCGCCCATCGTCACGATCTCGCGTTTGAGGCGGACCTTCATGCGATGGAACGGCATCTTTCCCACATGGCTGTCCTTGACCTCGATATCGGCGCAGCCGGGCAAAGTGCGGATATGGTCGATCACGCGCTCGATCGCGCCGGGCGCGCCGGCGATAGTGCCGTTGATGCCTTCCTTCGCCAACAGGATCGTGCCCCTGATGCCGTTCTCTTCGCAGGCTTGGGCCAGCGGATCGCGCAACGCGGCCGGATCGGGGAAGCGCGCGAAACGATACAGGGCGCTCACGCGCAGGGGGTTGGGGCTGTCGGCCATCCGGGTCCGCTAGAGTATCCGCCGGCCTTTCGTCAAAACCTGGCTTGGCCGATCGGGATCAGAAGAAGCGGGCGTCTTTAGGACATGCCGGTCCGGCGCCGGTGGTAAAGGATCCGTCCTTGCCACCCTGCCATTTGGCCGTGCAGGTCCTGGTCGACAGGAGCAGCGATCTGAAAGCCATCATATCGCGCCGTATCCGTCCCGGAGTCGTGACCAGGCTGAAAATGGCCTGGCCCTCCGTCTCTGTCCTGTATTTCGCCGAGACCGACAGTTCCATCAGGCCACCATTTCTTCGGGACTGGCAAAGGGACCGGTCACGTCCAAGGAAGCTGACCCGCCCTGCCGCTTTGCACGGCTTGGCTGGAGTGTCCTCGTCTTCGAGGGCATAGGCATAGAAGATCTCAATCCGTGGTACGTTGCGGTCGAAGCCGCGTCCCGAGGATGGGTAGCCGGCACCGTGACAGCGCCCCGGAGCGCTCAGGAAAATGACCGTGCCATGATCCGAGCCGACCCAGTCGCGCGGCAAAGGGCAATAGACGCTGCGTGGCGTGCGGAAGGTGAGGCCATATTGCGCGGAGACGAACGCCGCCGGGGTGGGCCGCGGAGCAGTCGAAGGTTCCGCGTCGGCCGTTGCGGGAAGTACGGCTGCGGCCAACCAGAACAACATCATCCGCGTCTCCCTGACGGCCCCGCTCCGATAGCGAACGCCCAGCATATTTTGCATCAATCCCCGACTGTGCGCCATCGGAACTGGCCGGACGAGAAGGGCTTTCCCTTGCGCGGGCGCGGTGCGCTCACCACTCTCGGCGTCCCGGGAGAATGTTCATGACGAAGGATAGCGCATGGAGGATGACCTCCCCGAGGGCGGCCGCGACCGGACGCTGAATCGACTGGTGGCGATGACGGTGGTCATTCTATCGGTCTTCATGGCGGTGGCGAACATCAAGGACGACAATCTGGTCCAGGCGATGCAGCTCGCGAAGAGCGACGCGATCGACACCTGGTCCGAATATCAGGCGACGAAGACCAAGGCGCATATCGTCGAGACGGCCAAGGCCGAGATTGCGGTGATCGCCGGAGCGACGCCCTCTGTCGCGGCACACACGGCTCTGGTCTCGATGGATGCGGAGGCGGCGAAATATGCCGCCGAGGTACCGCGCCTGAAAGCGAAAGCCGAGGCGGACGATGCGCAATATGATGCGCTGAACACCCATGATGATCAGTTCGACATGTCGGACGCGCTGATCTCGATCGCAATTTCACTCGCTGCGGTTGCGGCGCTGGCGGAAACGCGGTGGCTGCTGGTCGCCGCCTGGGGTTTTGGCGGGTTCGGGTTGCTGATGGGCGTCGCGGGCTTTGCCGGCTGGGCAATTCACCCGAACGCGCTGGCGAGCTTCCTCAGCTGAGCGTGTTCCAGCGCTCGGCAAAGGTGACGCGCTCGGCCTCGGTCAGGTGCAGGCCGATCTTGCTCCGGCGCATCAGCGCATCCTCGGGCGTACGCGCCCATTCGCGGCTTTTCATCCAGCGCGCCTCGATCTCGGTCAGGCCGCCGCCGAGATCGGCGCCCAACCCGGCCTCATCGGTCACGCCTTCGAGCATCTCGGCGAGCATCGTGCCATAGGCATGCGCCATGCGCGCCGAGCGCGCCTCGCCGAGAAAGGGCCAGGTCGTGCGGACCTGGGTGAGGAACGGCGCGAAGTCAGGAATGGCGCCGCCCGGAAACACCCGCGCCCGCGTTGCCGGATGAGCGGTCAGGCCAAGGGGTTTGGCCAGCCTGCCCATCGCTTCCTCGGCCAGGTGGCGCGCCGTCGTGATCTTGCCGCCGAACACGCTGAGCAGGGCAGGGCCTTCAGTGTCCAGTTCGAGCACATAGTCGCGCGTGACCGCCTTCGCTTCGCTTGCGCCGTCGTCATAGAGCGGGCGGACTCCCGACCAGCTCGACGTCACATCGGCGGGCGCGATCTGCTTCACGAAATGGCTGTTGGCGGCGTCGCAGAGATACGTGACCTCGTCATCGCTGATCCTGGCGTCCTCGGGATGATCGACCGGGATGTCGGTCGTGCCGATCTCTGTGAAGTCTCCCTGATAGGGAATCGCGAAGACGATTCGGCGGTCGGGAAGCTGCAGGATATAGGCGTGCTCGCCCTCATAGAGTTTCGGCACTACGATATGGCTGCCCTTGACCAGGCGGACGCCGCTCTTTGCGTCCACACCCAGATCATCGAGCATCCGGTGCACCCATGGGCCAGCCGCGTTGACGATCGCACGCGCCTCTGCGGTGCGTCCGTCGGACAAGGCCGCCCTCCAGACATCGCCGTCACGGCGCGCCGACTCGAGCGCCACGCCAATCGCGATCTCCGCGCCGTTGTCGGCCGCATCGATCGCGTTGAGCACGGTCAGGCGGGAATCGTCGACGGCGGCATCGGAATAGACGAAGCCCCGGTTGCCGCCCTTTAGCGGCGCCGAATAGGCCGTGTCGCTGGCGCGCAGGCCGCGCGAGCGGGGCAGGGACATCTTCCCGCCGAGCATGTCGTAGAGATAGAGACCCAGCCGGATCATCCACCACGGCCGCACCGAATTCTCCTGCGGCAGCACGAACAGCAGCGGGCGGATGATGTGCGGTGCGGCGTGGATCAGCCGCTCGCGCTCGCGCAGCGCCTCGGCGACCAGCTTGAACTCGTAATATTCGAGATAGCGCAGGCCGCCATGGATCAGCTTGGTCGAGGCGGAGGACGTGTGGCCGGCCAGATCGTCCCGCTCGACGAGCAGGACTTTGAGGCCGAGCAGCGAGGCCTCGCGCGCGATCGCGCAGCCATTGATGCCGCCGCCGATGATGAGGAGATCATGAGTCACGCCGCTGTCCTAACCATTCATGTCGAGCTAAGTCGAGACACGGTGATGTAGGGCAGCTTCTCGACTCCCCTCGACGTGAACGGGTAGGGCGATGGACGGCGTTTCGCGAGGCTCGCCCGCACGCCATTGACCACCCCCGAGTCGGCTTGTATAGGCGCCGCTGCTCCGACGGGACCGTACCTGTCGGGACAAGCTTGAACATTGCTGGATGCATTCCAGGGCCCGGGGGGTCGAAAGTCCACCCAGCGGTCCTTTTTGTATTCCCGAGCGTCATGGCTCCAGCAAAGTAACCACAGTCTAAGGTGAAGAGATTCATGCCGACGATCAACCAGCTGGTCCGCAAGGGCCGCGACCCGCAGAAGGCCAAGTCCAAGGTCCCTGCAATGGAGCAGAACCCGCAGAAGCGCGGCGTCTGCACCCGCGTCTATACGACGACTCCGAAGAAGCCGAACTCGGCTCTGCGCAAGGTTGCCAAGGTCCGCCTGACCAACCAGCGCGAAGTCATCAGCTACATCCCCGGCGAGGGGCACAACCTCCAGGAGCACTCCGTGGTGCTGATCCGTGGCGGCCGCGTTCGCGACCTTCCCGGCGTCCGCTATCACGTTCTCCGCGGCGTGCTCGATACGCAGGGTGTGAAGGATCGCCGCCAGTCGCGTTCCAAGTACGGCGCCAAGCGTCCGAAGTAAGCCGGTCGGCTGTACCAACCGACGCAAGTCGGCCTCTGGTCTGTTCGATCTCACAGGGCTGAAGTTTAGAAGGAAAATCCAATGGCACGTCGTCGTCGTCCCGAAAAGCGGGTCATCCTGCCTGATCCCCAGTACGGGGATGAGGTTCTCTCCAAGTTCATGAACAGCGTCATGCTGGACGGCAAGAAGTCCGTCGCCGAACTGATCGTCTATGGCGCCCTCGCAACCGTCGAGCAGCGCGCGAAGAAGGATCCGATCGGCGTGTTTCACGAGGCGCTCGCCAATGTGAAGCCGGGCATCGAAGTCCGTTCGCGCCGCGTTGGCGGCGCGACCTATCAGGTCCCGGTCGAGGTGCGCCCCGAGCGCGCCCAGGCGCTGGCCATCCGCTGGCTGATCTCCGCCGCGCGTGCGCGCTCGGAGAACACCATGTCGGCACGCCTCTCGGGCGAGTTGATGGATGCCGCCAACAACCGCGGCAACGCGGTGAAGAAGCGCGAAGATACCCATCGTATGGCCGAAGCGAACCGCGCCTTCAGCCACTACCGCTGGTAACCTCCACTACCTATATGTCGGGAGGCCGGGCGATCCCCGGCCTCCTACATCGCTAAGGAAAATCCGATCATGGCCCGCAGCCATCCGCTCGACATGTACCGCAACATCGGCATCATGGCGCACATCGACGCCGGCAAGACGACGACGACCGAGCGCATCCTCTATTACACCGGCAAGTCCTACAAGATCGGCGAGGTCCATGAGGGCACCGCGACGATGGACTGGATGGAGCAGGAGCAGGAGCGCGGGATCACGATCACGTCGGCCGCAACGACGTGCTTCTGGAACGATCACCGCATCAACATCATCGACACTCCCGGCCACGTCGACTTCACGATTGAAGTCGAGCGTTCGCTGCGCGTGCTCGACGGCGCGGTCGCCTGCTTCGACGGCGTTGCCGGCGTGGAGCCGCAGTCCGAGACGGTGTGGCGTCAGGCCGAGAAGTATCACGTCCCGCGGATGTGCTTCATCAACAAGCTCGACCGCACCGGCGCGAACTTCAACATGTGCGTGCAGATGATCAAGGACCGCCTCGGCGCGCGTCCGGCCGTCCTCTATCTGCCGATCGGCCTCGAAGGCGACTTCAAGGGCCTGGTCGATCTGGTCGAGAATCGCGCGATCATCTGGCTCGAAGAGTCGCTCGGCGCGAAGTTCGAATATCAGGAAATCCCGGCCGACCTGGCCGACCTGGCTGCAAATGCGCGTTCCGAGCTGATCGAGATGGCCGTCGAGCAGGACGACGACATCATGGAGCAGTATCTCGAGGGCAACGAGCCTGACGTCGCGACCCTGAAGAAGCTGATCCGCAAGGGCACGCTGAACTTCTCGTTCGTGCCGGTGCTGTGCGGCTCCGCGTTCAAGAACAAGGGCGTTCAGCCGCTGCTCGACGCGGTCGTCGACTATCTGCCGTCGCCGCTGGACATCAAGGACGTCGAGGGCCTGAAGCTCGACGGCGTGACGCCGGATTCGCGTCCGCCGGCCGACGATGCCCCGTTCTCGGCGCTGGCGTTCAAGATCATGAACGATCCCTTCGTCGGCACGCTGACCTTCGCCCGCATCTATTCGGGCAAGCTCGACGCCGCGTCGATCGTCACCAACTCGGTGAAGGACAAGAAGGAAAAGGTTGGCCGCATGCTGCTGATGCATGCGAACAGCCGCGAGGACATCCAGGAAGCGTTCGCCGGCGATATCGTCGCTCTGGCGGGCCTGAAGGATACCACGACCGGTGACACGCTCTGCGCGCAGAACGCACCGATCATCCTCGAGCGCATGGAATTCCCGGATCCCGTCATCGAGGTCGCGGTGGAGCCGAAGACGAAGGCCGACCAGGAGAAGATGGGCGTCGCGCTCAATCGTCTCGCTCGCGAGGATCCTTCGTTCCGCGTGACGTCCGACATCGAGAGCGGCCAGACCATCATCAAGGGCATGGGCGAACTCCATCTCGAGATCCTGGTCGATCGCATGAAGCGCGAGTTCAAGGTCGAAGCGAATGTCGGCGCGCCGCAGGTGGCGTATCGCGAATATCTCGCGAAGCCGATCGAGATGAGCTACACCCACAAGAAGCAGTCGGGTGGTTCGGGTCAGTTCGCCGAGATCAAGATCAAGGTGATCCCCGGCGAGCGCGGTTCGGGCTTCGTCTTCTCCGACCAGATCAAGGGCGGTAACGTTCCGAAGGAATATATCCCGTCGGTCGAGAAGGGCATGCGCGAGACGGCCGAGACCGGATCGCTGATCGGCTTCCCGATCATCGATTTCGAGGTTCAGCTGATCGACGGCAAATATCATGACGTCGACTCGTCGGCGCTGGCGTTCGAAATCTGTGCCCGCGGCGCCATGCGCGAAGCGGCCCAGAAATCGGGCATCAAGCTGCTCGAGCCGATCATGAAGGTCGAGGTTGTGACGCCGGAGGATTATCTCGGCGACGTGATCGGCGATCTGAACAGCCGTCGTGGCCAGATCCAGGGCACCGACAGCCGCGGCAACGCGACTGCGGTGGAGGCGATCGTGCCGCTGGCGAACATGTTCGGCTATGTGAACCAGCTCCGCTCGTTCAGCCAGGGCCGCGCGCAGTACACGATGCAGTTCTCGCATTATGACGAGGTTCCTGCCAACGTCGCCGAAGAAGTGAAGGCGAAGCTGGCATAATCTGAAATCAGTCGCTAAAGGGCCGCGTCCGCGCGGCTCCGCAGCGACCCCGGAATTTGAATAAGAAGAGGCGAAAATGGCAAAAGCAAAGTTTGAGCGGACGAAGCCGCATCTCAACATCGGCACCATCGGTCACGTCGACCATGGCAAGACGTCGCTGACGGCCGCGATCACCAAGGTGCTCGCCGAGACCGGTGGCGCCACCTTCACGAGCTACGACAACATCGACAAGGCTCCGGAAGAGCGCGAGCGCGGCATCACGATCTCGACCGCTCACGTCGAGTACGAGACCGAGAAGCGCCACTATGCGCACGTCGATTGCCCGGGTCACGCCGACTATGTGAAGAACATGATCACCGGTGCCGCCCAGATGGACGGCGCGATCCTGGTCGTGTCCGCCACCGACGGCCCGATGCCGCAGACCCGCGAGCACATCCTGCTCGCTCGTCAGGTCGGCGTGCCGGCGATGGTCGTGTTCATGAACAAGGTCGATCTGGTCGACGATGCCGAGATCCTCGAGCTGGTCGAGCTGGAAATCCGCGAGCTGCTCAGCTCGTACGACTTCCCGGGTGACGACATCCCCGTGATCCCGGGTTCGGCCGTTGCCGCGCTGACCGACAAGACGCCTGAGATCGGCCATGACGCCGTGCTCAAGCTGATGGCAGCCGTTGACGATTATATCCCGCAGCCCGAGCGTCCGCTCGACAAGCCGTTCATGATGCCGATCGAGGACGTGTTCTCGATCTCGGGTCGCGGCACCGTCGTCACCGGCCGCGTCGAGACCGGCATCGTCAAGGTTGGCGAGGAAGTCGAGATCGTCGGCATCCACGACACCCGCAAGACCACTGTCACGGGCGTCGAGATGTTCCGCAAGCTGCTCGACCAGGGCCAGGCCGGCGACAATGTCGGCGCGCTGATCCGCGGCGTTGCACGCGACGAAGTCGAGCGTGGCCAGGTTCTCTGCAAGCCGGGCTCGATCAAGCCGCACACCGACTTCCAGTCGGAAGTGTACGTGCTGTCGAAGGACGAGGGTGGCCGTCACACGCCGTTCTTCGCCAACTATCGTCCGCAGTTCTACTTCCGTACCACGGACGTGACCGGCACCGTCGAGCTGCCCGAGGGCACCGAGATGGTCATGCCGGGCGACAACGTCGCTCTGGGCGTCAAGCTCATCGCGCCGATCGCCATGGACGTGGGCCAGCGCTTCACCATTCGCGAAGGCGGTCGTACCGTCGGCGCAGGGGTTGTCAGCGGCATCTCGAAGTAATATAGACGCGCCTCCGCCCGATTCCCCAGGGAGTCGGGCGGTTGCTATTTCAGTGAACAACCAAAGAGTTGCCGTAAGGCAACCCGCTCTTTCGCATCGGTAGGGTTATGGAAACGCAGAATATTCGGATTCGTCTGAAGGCATTCGATCATCGTGTGCTCGATCAGGCAACCGGCGATATCGCCGACACGGCGCGCCGCACCGGCGCCCTTATTCGCGGTCCTATCCCTTTGCCGACGCGCATCGAGAAGTTCACGGTGAACCGCGGGCCGCACATCGACAAGAAGTCGCGTGAGCAGTTCGAGGTCCGTACCTACAAGCGGATGCTGGACATCGTTCAGCCGACCCCGCAGACGGTGGACGCGCTGATGAAGCTCGATCTCGCCGCAGGTGTGGACGTGGAGATCAAGCTGGCCTAAAGGCCGCGCTCCAAACGAGATTCGGTTTCGCTACTGGCGAGATCAAATACAGGGATACCGCCCGGCTTGCCGGGGTCTGCGTCCCCCGTCACGCCCGGTTCGCCGGGCACCAGCCCGGGACGGGGCACGCATTATATTTTGGGCTGACACGCCCGTCGGAAATCGTTCCGGCGGGCCTCTGTAATAGGAGCATTGATCATGCGCACTGGCGTGATCGCGAAGAAAATGGGGATGACCCGCTTGTTCCAGGACGATGGGCGCCATGTGCCCGTCACCGTCCTGGCACTGGAAAATCTGCAGGTAGTGGCCGTTCGCGAGGCCGACCGTGATGGTTATACCGCTGTCCAGCTTGGTGCTGGCACCGCCAAGGCGAAGAATGTCGCCAAGCCGCAGCGCGGCCACTTCGGCAAGGCCGAAGTCGAGCCGAAGGCGAAGGTTGCCGAATTCCGCGTCTCCGACGACGCCGTGCTCGAGGTGGGCGCCGAGATTTCGGCCGCGCACTATGTCGCCGGCCAGATCGTCGACATCCAGGGCGTGACCCAGGGTAAGGGTTTCGCGGGCGGCATGAAGCGTTGGGGCTTCGGCGGTCTGCGCGCCACTCACGGCGTGTCCGTCTCGCACCGTTCGCTCGGTTCGACCGGTCAGCGTCAGGATCCGGGCAAGGTCTTCAAGAACAAGAAGATGGCCGGCCAGATGGGTGACAAGAACCGCACCCAGCAGAATCTCGAAATCGTATCGACCGACGCCGAGCGCGGCCTGATCTTCGTCAAGGGCTCGGTGCCCGGCTCGAAGGGCGGCTGGCTGCTCGTCAAGGACGCCGTCAAGGTCGCCCGTCACGCCGATGCGCCGTACCCGGCCGGCCTGAAGGCCGCCGCCAACAGCAACACCGCACCCGCCGAGACGCCCGCCGAGGACGTCCAGGCCGTGGAAGCGACCGAAGGCCAGGAGGGCTGAACATGAAGGTCAAGATTCAGTCCTTCGACGCCAAGGCGAAAGCCGGCGATATCGAGCTCAACGACGAGGTCTTCGGCCTCGACCCGCGCGCCGACATCCTGCACCGCGTCGTCACCTGGCAACTCGAGAAGCGTCGTGCGACCGCACGCGGCACGCGCGAGCGCGCCGACGTTGCCCGCACCGGCAAGAAGTTCGGTCGCCAGAAGGGCGGCGGTACGGCGCGTCACGGCGATCGCCGCGCTCCGACCTTCGTCGGCGGCGGTAAGGCCCACGGCGCCCGCGTCCGCGATTTCAATCCGTCGCTGAACAAGAAGATCCGGGCACTCGGTCTGCGCATGGCGCTCAGCAGCCACGCCAAGGCAGGCTCGCTGGTCGTCATGGACAGCCTGGCAGTGGCCGAGAGCAAGACCAAGACGCTGATCGCGGATTGGGCGAAGCTCGGCCTCGGCAAGACGGCACTGGTGATCGACGGTGACATGGTCGAGACGAGCTTCGCGCTCGCCGCGGGCAATCTCCACGAGATCAACGTGCTGCCGGCTGCCGGCGCCAACGTTTACGACATCCTGAAGCATGACACGCTGGTGCTGACGCGCGCTGCTGTCGAAAAGCTGGAGGCGCGCTTCAATGGCTAAGAAGCAGAAAGCCGAGATCGACATTCGTCATTATGACGTGATCGTCGCTCCGCACATCACCGAGAAGGCGACCCTGCTCAGCGAGCAGAACGCGGTCGTGTTCAAGGTTTCGAACGACGCGACCAAGCCTGAGATCAAGGCGGCCGTCGAGGCGCTGTTCAACGTCAAGGTCCTGGGGGTCAACACGATCGTCCAGAAGGGCAAGACGAAGAAGTGGAAGGGCACGCCCTACACGCGCTCCGACATGAAGAAGGCGATCGTGACGCTGGCTGATGGTCAGTCGATCGATGTGACGACGGGAATCCAGTAATGGCACTCAAGCATTACAACCCGACCAGCCCGGCACGACGCGGACTTATCCTCGTCGACCGCAGCGGTCTGCACAAGGGCGGCCCGATCAAGGCGCTGACCGAAGGCAAGCGCAAGACTGGCGGCCGCAACAACAAGGGTCATGTGACCTCGCGCGGCATCGCCGGCGGCCACAAGCAGCGCTATCGTCTGATCGACTTCAAGCGTCGCAAGTGGGACGTGGACGGCACGGTCGAGCGGATCGAATATGATCCCAACCGCACCGCCTTCATCGCCCTGATCAAGTATCCGGACGAAGAGCTCGCCTACATCATCGCGCCGCAGCGCCTCGCCGTCGGCGACAAGGTGGTTGCCGGCAAGAAGACCGACGTGAAGCCTGGCAATGCCATGGAACTCGGTCAGATGCCGGTCGGCACGATCGTCCACAATGTCGAGATGAAGCCTGGCAAGGGTGGCCAGCTCGCCCGTTCGGCTGGCACCTATGTGCAGGTCGTGGGTCGCGACAAGGGCATGGTGATGGTTCGCCTCAACTCGGGCGAGCAGCGCTATATCCACTCGAACTGCATGGCGACCGTCGGTGCGGTGTCCAACCCGGACAACGGCAACACCAACCTCGCCAAGGCCGGCCGCAACCGTTGGCTGGGCAAGCGCCCGCTGACCCGCGGCGTCGCCAAGAACCCGGTCGACCATCCGCACGGCGGTGGTGAAGGCCGGACCTCGGGCGGCCGTCATCCGGTCACCCCATGGGGCAAGCCGACCAAGGGTGCCCGCACCCGTCACAACAAGGCGACCGACAAGATGATCATCCGGTCGCGTCACGCGAAGAAGAAGGGCTAACCGCAATGGCTCGTTCCGTCTGGAAGGGTCCCTTTGTGGACCTCCATCTGCTCAAGAAGGCAGAGACCGCGCAGGAAACCAACGCGCGTGCGCCGATCAAGACCTGGTCGCGCCGCTCCACGATCCTGCCGCAGTTCGTTGGCCTGACCTTCACCGTTTATAACGGTCGCAAGTTCGTGCCCGTGTCCGTCAACGAGGACATGGTCGGGATGAAGCTCGGCGAGTTCGCGCCGACGCGCTACTTCCCCGGCCATGCCGCCGACAAGAAGGGCAAGCGCTGATGTCGAAGGCAAAATCCCCCCGCAAGGTCGGTGAGAAGGAAGCTCTCTCGGTCGGTACGCAGATTCGCGGCTCGGCTCAGAAGCTCGGTCTCGTCGCGGCGCTGATCCGCAACAAGAAGGCCGGCGATGCGATGAACATCCTCGCTTTCTCGACCAAGGCGATGGCAGTCGATGCCCGCAAGGTTCTCGCCTCGGCGATCGCCAATGCGGAGAACAACCACAATCTCGACGTCGACGCGCTCGTCGTCTCGGAGGCCTCGGTTGGCAAGTCGATCGTCATGAAGCGTTTCGCGACCCGCGGTCGTGGCAAGTCGACGCGCATCCTCAAGCCGTTCTCACGGCTGCGGATCGTCGTGCGCGAGCAGGAAGAAGCATAATGGGTCAAAAGAGCAATCCGATCGGTCTGCGTCTCCAGATCAACCGTACCTGGGACAGCCGCTGGTATGCGGAAGGCGCCGATTACGGCCGCCTCCTGCTCGAGGATCTGAAGATCCGCACCTTCATCATGAAGACGCTGCCCCAGGCCGCGATCTCCAAGGTGGTGATCGAGCGTCCGGCCAAGCTGTGCCGCGTGTCCATCTATGCCGCACGCCCCGGCGTGATCATCGGCAAGAAGGGTGCGGACATCGAGAAGCTGCGCCGCCTCCTCGGCAAGATGACCTCGTCCGACGTGTCGCTGAACATCGTCGAAATCCGCAAGCCTGAAGTCGACGCCAAGCTCGTCGCCCAGGGCATCGCCGATCAGCTCGAGCGTCGTATCGCCTTCCGCCGCGCCATGAAGCGTGCGGTGCAGTCGGCGATGCGTCTTGGCGCAGAGGGCATCCGGATCAATTGCGGCGGCCGTCTCGGCGGCGCCGAGATCGCCCGGTCCGAATGGTACCGCGAAGGCCGCGTTCCGCTGCACACGCTGCGCGCGAACGTCGATTATGCCGAAGCGCAGGCACACACCGCCTATGGCGTGTGCGGCGTGAAGGTCTGGATCTTCAAGGGCGAAATCCTGGGCCATGACCCGATGGCACAGGACCGGATCATGATGGAGGCTCAAACCTCCGGCGTCCGTCCGGCGCGCTAAGGAACAAGAGCAATGCTGCAACCGAAAAAGACCAAGTTCCGCAAGGCCTTCAAGGGCCGGATCCATGGCGACGCCAAGGGCGGCACGACCCTCAACTTCGGCTCTTACGGGCTGAAGGCGATGGAGCCGGAGCGGATCACCGCACGCCAGATCGAGGCGGCCCGCCGCGCGATCACGCGTCACATCAAGCGCCAGGGGCGTTTGTGGATCCGCATCTTCCCGGACGTGCCGGTCACGTCGAAGCCCGCCGAAGTCCGCATGGGCAAGGGCAAGGGTTCGCCCGAATATTGGGCCGCCCGGGTCAAGCCCGGCCGGATCCTGTTCGAGCTGGACGGCGTCCCTGGCGATATCGCCGCCGTGGCGTTCAGCCGCGCCGCGATGAAGCTGCCGATCAAGGTGAAGGTCGTTGCCCGTCTCGGCGACACCTCGCATCTGGGAGTTGCATAACATGAGCAAGATCGACACCCGTCGCTCCGACCTCAAGGCGAAGACCGAAGACCAGCTCGACGAGGAGCTGGGCAACCTGAAGCGCGAGGCGTTCAACCTCCGTTTCCAGGCAGCCACGAACCAGCTCGAAAAGCCGAGCCGGGTGCGTGAGGTCCGCCGCGACATCGCTCGCATCAAGACCCTGCAGAGCCAGCGCGTGCGCTCGGCCGAAGCCAAGTAAGGAAGACCGACATGCCGAAGCGCGTGCTGACCGGGGTGATCGTCTCGGACAAGACCGACAAGACGGTTGTGGTGAACGTTGAGCGTAAGGTGAAGCACCCGCTCTACGGCAAGATCATCCGCCGTACGAAGAAGTACCACGCCCATGATGAGGGCAACGAGTTCAAGCAGGGCGAAACCGTGCGGATCGAAGAGACCGCGCCGATCTCCAAGCTGAAGACCTGGAAGGTGATCGAGCGGGTCAACACCCACGCGACCCCCGAGCGGGCAACCATCGACGGCTGAGGCCGAGTTTTAGGCGGGGCCCGGTCGGAATCGGACCCCATGTGAGAAGGAACCGGATCGATGATCCAGATGCAGTCCAATCTCGAGGTCGCTGACAACAGCGGCGCGAAGCGGGTGCAGTGCATCAAGGTGCTTGGCGGATCCAAGCGCCGGACGGCAGGCGTTGGCGACATCATCGTCGTCAGCATCAAGGAAGCGGCACCCCGTGCCCGCGTGAAGAAGGGCGACGTGCACCGTGCCGTCATCGTGCGTACGGCGAAGGACATTCGCCGGGCCGATGGCACCGTGATCCGCTTCGATTCGAACGCGGCCGTGCTGGTCAACAAGAACGAGGAGCCGATCGGCACCCGTATCTTTGGCCCGGTCGTGCGCGAACTGCGTGCCCGCAAGCACATGAAGATCATCAGCCTGGCGCCGGAGGTTCTGTAATGGCCGCTGCGAAGATCAAGAAGGGTGACCGAGTCATCGTCCTGTCCGGCAAGGACAAGGGCAAGACCGGTGAAGTGACCCAGGCCATGCCGAAGGACGGCAAGGTCATCGTGTCGGGCGTGAACATCGCGGTCCGTCACACCAAGCCGAGCCAGGGCGACCCCCAGGGCGGCCTGGTCCGCTCGGAAGCGCCGCTGTACGCCTCGAAGGTCGCTCACGTGACCGCCGACGGCAAGCCGACGCGCGTTCGTTTTGAAACCAAGGACGGCAAGAAGGTCCGCGTGGCCGTGAAGTCCGGGGAGACGATCAGTGGCTGATGCAAATCAGAAGGCGGCGCACAAGCCGCGGATGAAGGCGATCTATGACGATCGCATCGTCAAGGCGATGACCGAGAAGTTCGGTTACAAGAACGTGATGGAGGTCCCGCGCCTCGACAAGATCGTCCTGAACATGGGCGTTGGCGAAGCGACGCAGGACAAGAAGAAGGTCGAGCAGGCCGCTGGTGAGATGGAGCTGATCGCTGGTCAGAAGCCCGTCGTCACCAAGGCGAAGAAGTCGATCGCGCAGTTCAAGCTGCGTGAAGGCATGCCGATCGGCGTGAAGGTCACCCTTCGCCGCGAGCGCATGTACGAGTTCCTCGACCGCTTCATCACGATCGCGCTGCCGCGCGTTCGCGATTTCCGCGGGCTGAACCCGAAGAGCTTCGATGGTCGCGGCAACTATGCCTGCGGTCTGAAGGAGCAGCTGATCTTCCCGGAAATCAGCTACGACAAGGTCGACAAGATCCGCGGCATGGACGTGATCGTAACGACCACGGCGAGGACCGACGACGAAGCGCGCGAGCTGCTCCGTCTGTTCGGCTTCCCGTTCCCGATCGAAGCCAGCGACGAAAAGAAGGCGGCATAAGATGGCTAAGAAGAGTTCTGTGAACAAGAACGAGCGTCGCAAGCTGCTGGTGAAGAAGTACGCCGGCGCCTATGCGAAGCTGAAGGCGATCGCGGCGGACAATTCGCTCGATGACGGCGATCGCCTGATCGCTCGCCTGAAGATGGCGGAAATCCCGCGCAACGGTAACCCGACGCGCATCCGCAACCGGTGCGAGGTGACGGGTCGTCCCCGCGCCTATTACCGCAAGTTCCGCCTCTGCCGTATTCAGCTGCGCGATCTGGCCAACAAGGGCCTGATCCCGGGCGTTACGAAGTCGAGCTGGTAAGGATCACGAGATGGCATTGACCGATCCCCTGGGTGATATGCTCACCCGCATCCGCAACGGCCAGCGCGCGCGCAAGGACTCCGTCCTGTCGCCCGCGTCCAAGCTGCGGGCCCGCGTGCTCGACGTGCTTCAGCGCGAGGGCTATATCCGTGGCTACAGCGAAGAAGAGATGGGTCCCGCAAAGGGCATCCGTATCGAGCTGAAATATTTCGAGGGCCAGCCTGCGATTAAGCATGTTGCGCGCGTCTCGAAGCCCGGTCGCCGCGTCTATTCGGGCGCGACCGAGCTGCCCCGCGTCATGAATGGCCTGGGCATCACGATCGTCTCGACGCCTCGCGGCGTTCTGTCCGACGCGGAAGCGCGCGAGCAGAATGTCGGCGGCGAAGTGCTGGCGGAGGTATTCTGATGAGCCGCATCGGTAAAAAGCCGGTCGCGATCCCGAGCGGTACGACCGCGACGATCGAAGGCCAGCAGCTGAGCGTCAAGGGACCCAAGGGCACCTTGTCGATGCCGCTGCGCGAAGAGATCACCTACGTCCTCGAGGACGGCGGGATCTCGGTGAACCCGGCCAACGACACCAAGCGCGCCCGCGCCTTTTGGGGCATGCAGCGTACCCTGGTGCAAAACCTGATCACCGGGGTGTCGGACGGCTTCACCAAGAAGCTGCTGATCAACGGCGTGGGCTATCGTGCGGACGCCAAGGGCCGGGTGTTGAACCTGAAGCTCGGCTACAGCCACGACGTCAACATCGACGTGCCGGAAGGCATCGAGGTGAAGACGCCGGACAACACGACCGTCGAGATTTCGGGGTCCGACAAGCAGAAGGTCGGGCAGCTGGCCGCGGAGATCCGTCAGTGGCGTAAGCCGGAGCCCTATAAGGGCAAGGGCATCAAGTACGACGGCGAGTTCATCTTCCGCAAGGAAGGGAAAAAGAAGTAATGAGCACCAAAGGTCTCTCCCTCTTTGCGAAGCGTCGCCTTCGCAACCGCACCGCGCTCCGCGGTCGTGCTGCCGGCCGTCCGCGGCTGTCGGTGCACCGTTCGGGCAAGCACATCTATGCTCAGGTGATCGACGACGCCCAGGGCAAGACGGTCGCTGCCGCCTCCACCCTGGAGAAGGACGTGCGCGGCACGTCCGGCGCGAACATCGATGCAGCCGTCCTGGTCGGCAAGCGCGTCGCCGAAGCGGCGAAGCAGGCAGGCGTCACCAAGGTCGTGTTCGACCGCGGAGGCTTCCTGTTCCACGGTCGCGTGAAGGCGTTGGCGGAAGCCGCGCGTGAAGCCGGATTGGAGTTCTAAGAATGGCCGACGAAATCAACCCGACGGAAGTCGTTGCCGGCGCTGAAGGTGCCCCGCAGGACGCGCCGCAGGGCCGTGGTCCGCGTGGCGGCCGTGGCCGTGGCGGCCCCGGTGGCGGTGGCCAGAATCGTGGCGGCCGTGACGGCAACCGCGGTCGTCGCGACGATCGTCGCGGTGGTCCGGGCAGCGACGATGGCGGCGAAGAGCTGATCGAGAAGCTGGTCCACATCAACCGCGTCTCGAAGACGGTGAAGGGCGGCAAGCGCTTCGGCTTTGCGGCACTCGTCGTCGTCGGCGACGGCAAGGGCCGGGTCGGCTTCGGTCATGGCAAGGCGCGAGAAGTGCCGGAAGCCATTTCCAAGGCGACGGCTGCCGCCAAGAAGGCCATGGTCCGCGTTCCGCTCCGCGAGGGTCGCACGCTGCATCATGACGGCAAGGGCCATTTCGGCGCCGGCCTCGTGACCGTGCGTTCGGCGCCGCAGGGCACCGGCATCATCGCGGGCGGCCCGATGCGCGCCGTGTTCGAGAGCCTGGGCGTGGCCGATGTGGTGACCAAGTCGGTCGGCACGTCGAACCCGTACAACATGATCCGTGCGACCTTCGAGGCGCTGACCACCCAGGTCAGCCCGAAGTCGGTCGCGCAGCGTCGCGGCAAGAAGATCGCCGACCTGCTCGGCCGTGGTGGCTCGCAGGCCGCCGAGGCCGACGCCGCAGCGATCGCGGAGTAAGACAGATGGCGAAGAAGCAAGCCGCCGCCGGCGGCACGATCAAGGTGACCCAGACGGGTTCGCCGATCCGCCGCGAGAAGGATCAGCGCGCGACGCTGATCGGTCTCGGCCTCAACAAGATGCACAAGACGCGCGAACTGCAGGACAGCCCCGAGGTTCGGGGCATGATCCGCAAGGTCGCGCACATGGTATCGGTCGAGGGTTGACCTCAATGATCCTCCCCGTCAGGGGAGGGTGAGGGGCGGAACGGCTCGAACGCAGGTTCGGGTGTTCCGCCCCCAGCCTTTTTAATCAGCGCGACAAAAGCGAAAGCGAGTGCACGACATGAAACTGAACGACATCCGCGACAATCCCGGTGCGCGCAAATCCAAGATGCGCGTCGGCCGTGGTATCGGTTCCGGCAAGGGCAAGACCGGCGGCCGCGGCATCAAGGGCCAGAAGAGCCGTGAGGGCGTGTCCATCGCCGGCTTCGAAGGCGGCCAGATGCCGCTCCACATGCGTCTGCCGAAGCGCGGCTTCAACAATATCTTCGCCAAGGATTATGCCGAGGTGAACCTCGGTGCGATCCAGAAGGCGGTCGATGCCGGCAAGATCGAAGCCGGTGCGTCGCTCGACCATGAGACGCTGAAGGCCGCTGGCCTGGCGCGTGGCGGCAAGGACGGCGTCCGCCTGCTCGGCAAGGGCGCGATCACCGCGAAGCTGAACTTCACTGTCGCCGGCGCGTCGAAGGGCGCGATCGAGGCAGTCGAGAAGGCCGGCGGCAAGGTCGACGTGCTCGTCGTCGTGCCCGCGGCCGAGAAGGCCAAGGCCAAGAAGGGCGTGGCCCGTCTCGAGCGCATCGCGCACAAGGCTTCGTTCAAGGCGTAATTCCCTGCGGGCCCGGCGCAAGCCGGGTTTCGCGGCGGATTTTTTGCGATCGGTGTCGCGACGTTGTCGCAGATCCTGCATCAAAGCCCTTAGACAAGCCCGATCGGGCCCCTATATGAGCGGCGGGGCGGTCAAACGTTTCCCGCCGCTTTTGTTTCCCCCCAGGTTTTTTTGGGACGATCACAACTATGGCATCCGCAGCCGACTCGATGGCCTCCGGCATCAGCCTGTCGAAATTCTCCCAGGCGACCGATCTCAAGAAGCGCCTGTGGTTCACGATCGGCGCGCTGATCATCTTCCGCATGCTCAGCTATGTGCCGCTGCCGGGCATCGATCCGTCGGTGCTCGCCCAGCTGTCGCAGCGCACTTCGGGCGGCGTGCTCGATTTCTTCAACGCCTTTTCGGGCGGTTCGCTCAGCCGGATGAGCCTGATCGCGCTCGGCGTGATGCCCTACATCACCGCCTCGATCGTCGTTCAGCTCGCGACTTCGCTGTCGCCGACGCTCGCCGCGATCAAGAAGGAAGGCGAGAGCGGTCGCAAGCGCCTCAACCAGTATACCCGCTACGGCACGGTGGGCCTCACCGCGGTGCAGGGCTGGTTCATTGCGATCGGGCTCGAGACGCTCGGCGCCAGCAATGGCCTTCAGGCCGTGATCGAACCCGGCATGCTGTTCCGCGTCGGCGCGGTGATCAGCCTGGTCGGCGGCACCATGTTCCTGATGTGGATCGGCGAGCAGATCACCAGCCGCGGCATCGGCAACGGCATGTCGCTGATCATCATGGCCGGCATCGTCGCCAGCCTGCCGCGCACCCTCTACAATCTGTTCGAGGGCGGCCGCTCTGGTTCGCTCGATCCGGTGCGCTTCATCGGCATCATCGTCGCGGTGGTCCTGCTGGTCCTCTTCATCTGCTTCATGGAGCGCGCGCAGCGTCGCATCCTGATCCAGTATCCAAAGCGACAGACCCAACGAGGGATGCAGGCCGATCGCAGCCATCTGCCGCTGAAGCTCAACACCGCCGGCGTGATCCCGCCGATCTTCGCCTCGTCGCTGCTGCTGATGCCGCTGACGATCACCCAGTTCGCGGGCAACCGCGTCGCGGGCGAGAGCTGGATGGGCGATCTGATCATCAACATGAACCAGTATCTCCAGCACGGATCGCTGGTGTACATGTCGCTCTACGGCGCCGGCATCATCTTCTTCTCGTTCTTCTACACCGCGGTGGTGTTCAATCCCGAGGAGACGGCGGACAATCTGAAGCGCTATGGCGGCTTCATCCCGGGTATCCGTCCCGGCAAGAATACCGAGACCTATTTCGATTATGTGCTGACGCGTATCACCGTGATCGGTGCCGCCTATCTGACGATCATCTGCCTGTTGCCGGAATATCTGGTGTCGGCGCTGAGCATCCCATTCTATCTCGGCGGCACCAGCCTGCTGATCGTCGTCAACGTGACGATGGATACGGTAACCCAGATCCAGAGCCACTTGCTTGCGCATCAATATGGCGATCTGATCAAGAAGGCGAAGTTGAAGGGTGGCCGCCTCCGCTGAGAGGGGTGACATCGAAGTGAGGGGAACGGCCTTGAATATCATTCTCCTGGGTCCGCCGGGTGCGGGCAAGGGTACCCAGGCGAGCCGGTTGATGGCCGACCGGGGGATGGTCCAGCTCTCGACCGGCGACATGCTGCGCGCTGCGGTCAAGTCGGGCAGCCCGGTCGGCCTCAAGGCCAAATCGGTGATGGAGGCGGGCGAGCTCGTCTCGGACGAGATCGTCTCGGGCATCATCGGTGAGCGGCTCGACATGCCGGATACCGCCAATGGTGTGATCTTCGACGGCTATCCCCGCACCGCCGCCCAGGCCGAGCAGCTCGATGCGTTGCTCGATGCGCGCGGCCGCACGCTCGACCATGTGATCGAACTCAGCGTCGACGAGGACGCGCTCGTCGATCGCATCGTCGGCCGCTACACCTGCGCCAAATGCGGCGAGGGCTATCACGACCATTACAAGCAGCCCAAGGTGGCTGGCGTGTGCGACGTGTGCGGCTCGACCGAGTTCAAGCGCCGCCCCGACGACAATGCCGAGACGGTGCGTACCCGCATGGCCGAATATCGCGCCAAGACCGCCCCGATCCTGCCGATCTACGAGGCCCGCGGCCTGGTGGCGCGCGTCGACGGCATGGGCGATATCGACCAGGTGACCCAGGCGATCGAGGCGATCCTCGACGGCAGGTGACGCCGCGTCGCTTGCCGTTCGCCCCGCAGCGCATATGATGCGCACGGGTCAGCGGGGAGCGCGTCGATGAAGTCTGTCGGTCTTTTGGGCGCTGCCCTTGCGTTGTCGCTCGCTGCCCCGGCCGCGTCCGAAGTCGTCTCCGCCACGCCGACCACGATGGAGATCAGCCAGGTCGTCACGGTCGACGCGCCGATCGCCCGGGTCTGGGATACGCTGCGCTCGCCGCAACGCTGGTGGAGCAAGGAGCACACCTACACCGACGATTCGGCCAATCTCTATATGGACGGCCAGGCGACCGGCTGCTTCTGCGAGCGTTTCCCTGATCGCCGGGGCAGCGTCGAGCATGCCCGCATCCTCTATATCCAGCCGCCCCAGATGATCCGGCTCTCCGGCGCGCTGGGGCCGCTCCAGGCCGAGGCAGTGGTCGGCACGCTGACCTTCAAGCTTGCGCCCGAAGGGTCGAACGCGACCCGGCTGACGCTCAGCTATATCGTCAGCGGCTATGTCCGCGCCGGTGCCGACACGCTCGCGCCCAAGGTCGACGAAGTGCTGGCGCTGCAGGTGCTCAACCTGAAATCCGCCGCCGAGGGCCCGCCGCCGCCCGCTCCGACGCCGCAGCGATAGGACCTTAGGGCGGATCGACATTCACATGCGCTGCCTTCGTCATCTCCCACTGGAGAGGAACGATCGTCTGCGTGAATATCGGTCCGCCCGAGTTCTCCGCCGACCCTTCGGCGCTCCATGACAAATTCTTCACATCGCCGTCATCGGACCGTGCACGCCGGCCCGTTAATCAGGGTCCGTGCCCAGCGCGCCGGGCACCAAACTCCTTGAATCGGCGTCCGCACTCCCGGGGGCGCCGTGGCCGGCGGAAGGTTCGCTTTCCGCCGGCCAATTTTGCTGTAAAGGCAGAAAGGCACCGCCCGGAATGCCGCCGATGACCCGCAAGATCCTGATCGTCGAAGACGACGCCGCCACCGCTGGCTATCTCGCCAAGGGCCTGGGCGAGGCTGGCTTCGCGGTCGAAACCTGTGGCGACGGGCGCGACGGCCTGTTCCTCGCCAGCGAGGGCATTTTCGACCTGATCATCGCCGACCGCATGTTGCCCGGGTTGAACGGCCTGGCCATGGTCGGCGCGATTCGTGCCGCCGGCATCCGCACCCCAACCCTGATCCTGTCGGCCCTGGCGACGGTCGACGATCGCGTGGATGGCTTGCACGCCGGTGCCGATGATTATCTGGTCAAACCCTTTTCCTTCGCCGAACTGTCAGCGCGGATCGAGGCCCTGCTCCGCCGTGCCGATCGCGTCGCCGGCGAAACCCAGACGACCCGCCTGGTCGTCGGCGACCTGGAGATCGACCTGCTCGCCCGCACGGTCGCGCGCGAGGGACGGCCGATCGCGCTGGGCGCGCGCGAGTTCAACCTGCTCGAATTCCTCGCCCGCCATGCCGGGCAGGTGGTGACCCGCACCATGATGCTCGAGAAGATCTGGAACTATCATTTCGATCCGGGATCGAACGTGGTCGATGTCCATATCGGCCGGCTGCGGCGCAAGATCGAGGAAGGCTTCGCCAGCCCGATCCTCCATACGGTGCGCGGCGCGGGGTATCGGCTGTCGGCCGAGGCCTGATGCGGCGGCTGTCGGTCACGGCGCGCATCGCGCTGCTCGCGATCGCGCTGGCCCTTGTTTCCAACCTCGTCCTGGTCACCTTCATCTGGCGGCAGGTACATGACGACGCGATCGATTCGCTTCGCCGCGACACCGCCGAGCAGGCCGATGCGCTGGTTTCGGTCTGGCGCGCCGGGGGCCTGCGCGCGCTCGACCAGACGATCGAGGAGGCGCGTGCGCCGGGCGATCTGTCGCTGATCATCGCGGTGATCGACGCGCGGGGGCGGCGCGTCGCGGGCATAGGTCCTTCGGTCGCGACCATCGGACCGTCCGGCTCGGTCGATTTCCGCATCGGCCGCATCGGCGCATCGCCGCCCTGGTCGCTGCGCGATGCCGGTTATTCGGTGCGCCGGATCGGTGCCCTGCGCCTCGTCAGCGGGCGGATGCTCGACGATTGGGAGCAGGTGCAGCGCGGGATCGAGCGGGCGCTGCTGCTGGCGATGCTATTGTCGCTCGGGCTGGGGATTATGGGGGGGCTGGTCGTGACCCGCTATGTCGGGCGGCGCTTGAACAATGTCGCGGATGTGATCGAGGGTGTGGCCGGTGGCGACCTGACACGCCGTGTCGCGAATGCCTCGGGCGGTGGGGATGCGTTCGACCGGCTCGCCACCCGCCTCAACGCGATGCTCGACAAGGTCGAGCGCCTGATGGTCGAACTGCGCGTGGTCACCGACAGCCTGGCGCACGACCTGCGCTCGCCGCTCGCCAGGCTCAGGACCAAGACCGAGAATGCGGTCCTCCTCGCCGACCCTGCGCAGCGCGAGGCGGCGCTGGCCGGCCTGCTGACCGAAACCGATCTGGTGATGCGCATGCTGACCATGCTGATCGAGATCAGCCGGTCCGAATCGGTTTCGCGCGATCGGTTCGCCAGCATCGATCCGGCCGCACTGATCGAGGAGATCGCCGAGCTTTACGCGCCCGTGGCGGAAGATGCCGGCCTGCATTTCGCGACGGTGCTCGAAACGCATCCGCCGCGCCTGATCCTCCACCGCGAGCTGCTCACCCAGGCGATTGCCAATCTGGTCGATAATGCGCTGCGCCACGGCGCCGACGGTGGCGAGGTGACCTTGCGGTTGACCGGGCAGGGGGGCGAGGTCCGCATCCAGGTCGAGGATCGCGGCCCCGGCATCGCCGCGGAGGATCGCGACCAGGCGCTGCGCCGCTTCGGCCGGCTCGACAATGCGCGCAGCACGCCGGGCGCCGGCCTTGGCCTGTCGCTGATCGAGGCGGTCGCGCGACTTCATGGCGGGCGGCTCGAATTGGGCGACAACGCGCCCGGGCTGATCGCGGCGATCGTATTGCCGGCGTGACGGTTTCGAGAGAGGGGCGGGGATGAACTGGGCGCTCAAGGCGATCCACACGCATGCCTGGGATTTCTGGTTCGCCCGCGCCTCGGTCGCGCTGGTGGCCGGGCTCCAGTTGCTCATGTTCAACGACCTGACGATCGGGCCGCGCTGGCTGGCGCCCGGCCTGGAAATCGCGCTGCTGCTGCCGCTGTCGGCCGCGACCGCCTGGACCCAGGCCAATGCCCGCGACGCGGAGGCCGATCACCATTGGCTGCAGGTCGCCTGGGAGCGACGGATGATCCGTCGCGCCGCACTGACCCTGACCGCGCTGATCACGGTGATCAATCTGGGCGCGCTGATCGCGCTGGTCCATGCGCTGCTTGCCGGCAGTGCGACCAAGATCGGCCAGACCCTGCTGCTCGATGCGCTCAACATCTGGGCGACCAACGTGATCGTCTTTGCCTTGTGGTTCTGGAACATCGATCATGGCGGCCCTGCGGCGCGCGGCCTGATCGAGACCGAGAAATGCGATTTCCTCTATCCCCAGATGACCATCGGCGAACCGCGCGAGCCCTGCACCTGGTCGCCGGGCTTCGTCGACTATCTCTATCTGTCCTTCACCAACGCGACCGCCTTCTCACCGACCGACACGCTGCCGCTGTCGCGCCGCGCCAAGATGCTGATGATGATCGAATCCGCGATCTCGCTGTTGACGATCGCGCTGGTCGCGGCGAGGGCGGTGAACATTCTCGCGTGATCCGGGCCGATGGGTCCGTAACGGTCGCTGCCGACCTTGACACGGGCGACTCGCCCACCTATTTGGCCATCATTCCGAAACACCGGGTCCCGGCGGCGCTTGTTTGCGCACGCCGTTATCTTGCGTTCGGATGGCAACGCGTTGAGATGGGGCGGCTGCAGCCATGCACGCCCTGTGGAGCAGGAGAATAAATTTCATGGCTCGTATTGCGGGTGTCAACATCCCGACCAACAAGCGCGTTGTTATCGCGCTGACCTACATCCACGGCATTGGCGACACCAAGGCCAAGGAAATCACCGCCAAGCTGGGCATCGCCCCCGAGCGCCGCGTGCAGGACCTGACCGATCAGGAAGTGCTGCAGATTCGCGAAACGATCGACGCCGATCACACCGTTGAGGGTGATCTCCGCCGCAACACCGCGATGAACATCAAGCGGCTGATGGATCTGGCCTGCTATCGCGGCCTTCGCCATCGCAAGGGCCTTCCGGTCCGCGGCCAGCGCACGCACACCAATGCGCGCACCCGCAAGGGCAAGGCCAAGCCGATCGCCGGCAAGAAGAAGTGATGCGCTGAGCCGTCCTTTCGGGCGGCTCGCCTTCCAGCTACAGGGTTAGGATTTCAACATGGCACGCGAACCTCAGCGCATTAAGCGGCGTGAGCGCAAGAACATCACCTCTGGCGTCGCGCACGTGAACGCCAGCTTCAACAACACCATGATCACGATCACCGATGCCCAGGGCAACGCGATCTCGTGGTCGTCGGCCGGCATGATGGGCTTCAAGGGAAGCCGCAAGTCGACCCCGTATGCGGCCCAGGTCGCAGCCGAGGACGCCGGCAAGAAGGCCGCCGAGCACGGCGTCCGTACGCTCGAAGTGGAAGTAAAGGGTCCGGGTTCGGGCCGTGAGTCGGCGCTTCGCGCGCTGCAGGCGGTTGGTTTCCAGATCACTTCGATCCGCGACGTGACCTCGATCCCGCATAACGGCGTCCGGCCTTCCAAGCGCCGCCGCGTCTGATTTTCGTCTCGTCCGCGCGCGGTTGATCGCGCCGCGCGGACGATTCCCACATGGTCTGAGTTACCCCGCTCAGGCCCAAAACCAAGGGGAAGCCCGTGTCCGTCAATGCTAAGAACTGGCAGGAACTGAAGAAGCCCAATGGCCTCGAGAAGAAGCCGGGCGGTGATCCCAAGCGCAAGGCGACTTTCGTGGCCGAACCGCTCGAGCGTGGCTTCGGCCTCACGCTCGGCAACGCGCTGCGCCGCGTGCTGCTGTCGTCGCTTCAGGGTGCTGCCGTTACCTCGATCAAGATCGAGAACGTTCTCCACGAATTCTCGTCGCTCGCCGGCGTGCGTGAAGACGTGACCGACATCGTCCTGAACGTGAAGCAGATCGCGCTTCGCATGCAGGGCGAAGGCCCGAAGCGTCTCCAGCTCTCCGCGACCGGCCCGGCCGACGTGAAGGCCGGCGACATCGCGGTGTCGGGCGACATCGAGGTGATGAACCCCGATCTCGTGATCTGCCATCTCGACGAAGGCGCGACGCTCAACATGGAGCTGACCGCTGACGTGGGTAAGGGTTATGTCGCCGCGGTCGCGAACCGTCCGGCGGATGCCCCGATCGGCCTGATCCCGATCGACGCGCTCTACTCGCCGGTGCGGCAGGTGTCGTACAAGGTCGAGAACACCCGCGTCGGGCAGGAGCTCGATTACGACAAGCTGACCCTGACCATCGAAACCGATGGCACGATCACCCCTGAGGACGCCGTCGGCTATGCCGGTCGCATCCTGCAGGACCAGCTCGCGCTGTTCGTCCACTTCGACGATTCGTCGGTCCGTCCGTCGGCTCCGATCGGCCATGCCGCGCCGTCTTCGGCCGGCGAGGTCTCGGGCGACACCCAGCAGATCAATCGTTACCTTCTCAAGAAGGTCGACGAGCTCGAACTGTCGGTGCGTTCGGCCAACTGCCTCAAGAACGACAACATCATCTATATCGGCGATCTGGTCCAGAAGACCGAAGCCGAGATGCTGCGCACCCCGAATTTCGGCCGCAAGTCGCTGAACGAAATCAAGGAAGTGCTGTCGTCCATGGGTCTCCGCCTCGGCATGGAAATCCCGGGCTGGCCGCCTGAGAACATCGAAGAGATGGCCAAGAAGCTCGAACAAGAGATCATGGGCTGAGCCTCGCGTCCGGGATTAGCGGCGCTAATCCCGGATTGATCGCGAGGCCCGGTCGGCGGGGCCGAAGGCTCCGTCCGACGACGCGGCTTTGCCGCGGCGCTGCATCGAAGAGACGGGCGATTGGCGGTGGCCCTTGACACTGCCTGGTCTGGGGTTCCGTCAAACGGCCCCTTAACGAACGAAGGAAAGATACCATGCGCCATCGCGTAGGCGGCCGTAAGCTTCAGCGGACCTCGGCCCACCGCACCGCCATGTTCCGCAACATGTCGGCATCGCTCATCAAGCATGAGCAGATCATGACGACGACCGCCAAGGCGAAGGAACTTCGCCCCTATGTCGAGAAGCTGATCACGCTCGCCAAGAAGGGCGGCCTTTCGAACCGTCGCCTGGCGCACGCTCGTCTGCTCGACGATGCGCAGCTGGTGAAGCTGTTCGACGTCCTGGCGTCGCGCTACGCCGACCGTAACGGCGGCTATACCCGCATCATCAAGGCCGGCATCCGCGCTTCGGACGCGTCGCCGATGGCGATCATCGAGTTCGTCGATCGCGACGTCAGTGCCAAGGGCCAGGATTCGGGCCCGGTGCTCGGTGACGAGGATTACGATCAGGCCGCGTAATAATTAATTCCTCCCCGAGCTTGCTCGGGGAGGATCAGTTGAGAAAGGAGTCGCGCCTGATAGGGTGCGGCTCCTTTTTTCTTGTCCGGAGCCCTTGATGCGTCGCGCCTTGCCCCTGATCTTGCTCCTTCTCGCCACTTCAGCCGCCGCTCAGACCAAGGCCCCCAGCATGATCTATCCCCAGACGACCCGTGGCGACACGGTGGACGAGCAGTTCGGCGTGAAGGTCGCCGACCCGTATCGCTGGCTCGAGAATGATGTGCGCACCGATGCGGCGGTCGCCAAATGGGTCGCGGACGAGAATGAGGTGACCAACGCCTATCTCGCGAGCCTGCCGGGGCGCGACATCTTCGCCGCGCGCATGAAGCAATTGCTCGATTACGAGCGGTTCGGCGTGCCGGTGAAGAAAGGCGGCCGCTATTTCTACATGCGCAACGGCGGCCTGCAGAACCAGGCAGTGCTCTATGTCCGCGATTCGCTCGATGGCGCCGGCCGGGTCCTGATCGATCCGAACGCCTGGGCGAAGGACGGCGCGACCGCGCTGGGCGAGTGGGTGCCGTCCGAGGATGGAACCCATGTCCTCTATTCGGTGCAGGACGGCGGCACTGACTGGCGCACGGTGAAGATCCTCGACGTCGCGACAGGTGCGATCGCCGCCGACACGGTCGAATGGGTCAAATTCTCCAACCTGTCCTGGACGAAGGACGGCTCGGGTTTCTATTATTCGCGTTTCGCCGCGCCGGCGGAGGGCGCCAAGTTCCAGGCGCTGAACGAGAACCAGCAGGTCTATTTCCACAAGCTCGGCACTGCCCAGTCCGCAGACCGGCTGATCTACGCCACGCCCGACGCGCCGAAGCGCGGGCATAGCGCGCAGGTGACCGAGGACGGCAAATGGCTGGTCATCACCACGACCGAAGGCACCGACAATCGCTACGAAATCACGGTCCTCGACCTGACCGATCCGGCGGCCAGGCCACGCACGATCGTGAAGGGCCTGGAGAATGAATGGTCGCTCGCCGGCAATGTCGGCTCCACCTTCTACTGGACGACGAACAAGGATGCGCCGCGCCTGCGCATCGTCTCGATGGACGTGCGCCAGGCGGTGCCCGCGATCCATGAGGTGGTGCCGCAGGACAAGGCAGTGCTCGAGGGCGCCGGAATCGTCGGCGGCAAGCTGATCGCCTCCTATCTGGTCGATGTGAAGTCGGAGTTGCGGCGCTACGGCCTGGACGGCAAGCCCGACGGCGTCGTCGCGCTTCCGGGCATCGGCAGCGTCGCCGGCACCAGCGGCGCGGCGGACGATGACGAGCTGTTCTACGCCTTCACCAGCTTCGCGACGCCCACCACCATCTACCGCTACGATCTGAAGACCGGGACGGCGACCGCCTGGGCCAAGCCCAAGGTCGCGTTCGATCCGGGCCTGTATGATGTCTCACAGCGCTTCTACGCGTCGAAGGACGGCACGAAGGTCCCGATGTTCATCGTCCGCCGCAAGGACCTGCCGGCCGGCCCGGCGCCGACATTGCTGTACGCCTATGGCGGCTTCAACGTCTCGCTGAACCCGGCCTTCTCCGCGACGCGGATCGCGTGGCTGGAGCAGGGCGGGGTGCTTGCGGTCGCCAATATCCGCGGCGGCGGCGAGTACGGTAAGGCCTGGCATGATGGCGGGCGGCTGGCGCACAAGCAGAATGTGTTCGATGACTTCATTGCGGCAGGCGAGGATCTGATCGCGCAGGGCGTGACCTCAAAGGACAAGCTCGCGATCCAGGGCGGCTCGAACGGCGGCCTTCTGGTCGGCGCCGTGGTAAATCAGCGGCCGGACCTGTTCGCCGCCGCGCTGCCGCAGGTCGGCGTGATGGACATGCTCCGCTTCGATCGCTTCACCGCCGGCCGCTACTGGGTTGACGATTATGGCTATCCCTCGAAGGAAGCCGATTTCCGCGTGCTCCGCGCCTATTCGCCCTATCACAACATCAGGGCGGGGCAGGATTATCCGGCGATCATGGTGACGACCGCCGACACCGACGACCGCGTCGTGCCCGGCCACAGCTTCAAATACACCGCTGCGCTCCAGGCAGCGCAGATCGGGCCGAAGCCCCATCTCATCCGCATCGAAACGCGCGCGGGGCACGGTTCAGGCAAGCCGACCGACAAGGTGATTGCCGAGGCCGCCGACAGCTGGGCCTTCGCCGCGGCCTGGACCGGCATGACGGTGAAGGCACTCCGCTAACGCGGGAAGCGCTGTTCTGTCCGCGACCGCGTATGCCGCCTCTCCCACTGCGCTTCCCCGGCGAAGGCCGGGGCCCAGTTGGGGGACGCACGTAAACGGAAGCTGCGCGTCGTCACGACAGCCATTCCAGCTGGGCCCCGGCCTTCGCCGGGGAAGCAGGAAGAGATTGCTGAGCTGCATTGCGCCAGCTTTCCGGTCACCCAAAGCTTGTTGCGTGTCCCACATCACGCGCTATCTGGCAGCAGGTGTTTTGAACTAAGTATTTGATATATAAGGCTATTGTTAAGAAGTTACATCACGAGACAGGGAGATATGGGACATCCTTGGTGTCCCATATCTCCCGCATATTCTCGCCGGCGTCGATTCAATCATGACCCAGCATCTGGCACGCCGTCCCTCGCCGGACCTGTACCGGCACGCTCTTTCTGATTGTCGGAACATGATTGCCAAGGATCGCGACGTATGCGGCCGAGGAACGCGGTGCGCTAGCGATCCGCCCCGATCATCTGCTCGTCGACCCAGATGCGCACGCTATGCCGGTCGTGCGACCCATAGACGCGGATGATCGTGCCCGCCGGCGGCACGATCTCGCGCCCGAACGGCACGAACAGGGCCGCCCAGTTCGACATGGTTTCCGGTTTCGGCCGGTTCTCGTAGCTGCTCTTCGCATCCACCCTCAGGCGGATCCACTGGATCACGCCGTTGATATAATTGCCGTCCGCGACCAGATCGACGCTGCATTGTTCGTCCGGCCAGGGGCCGCCGGTGGTGAAATCGAAATCGAACAGGTCGGCCGGATCGCCGCGCAGCTCGATGCCCCGGTCCCCCACCTTCAGCCGGAGCGGCCGTTGTTCCAGCCGGTTGAACGGCCGCATGTCGAACCCCGCGACATCCTCCATGCCGTCGCGCCCATAACCGTCCCAGTCGGCCAGCGAGACGACGATCTGCCCGGCCTCGGGGATCATCTTGCCACCCGGCGCCAGCAGCCGCTCGACCGCGTCCGCCATGGTCGGCAGCACGTCTTCGGACAGCAGGTTGTTGGAAACGATTTCCGAGACGATCAGCGCCGCCTTGCCGCCAAGGTCCTCGGGCCCGATCGCGGTCGAGGGTGCCGAGAGGATGCGCACTCGATCGGTATAGCCGTTCAGCGCCACGATCTCGGTCGCCACATCGGCGATCGCCGGGTTCATCTCGCAGCTCGTCACCGATGCCGCCCCGGCCCGGGCTGCCATCATTGCCAGCAGCCCGGTCCCCGCGCCGATATCGAGCACGCGCGTGTCTGGCGTCACCGCACGCTTGATTGCTGCCTCGAACGCGGCGTTGCGTGCCTCGTCGAGCACCATGTAGAAATGCCAGCCGGGCACTCCACCCGCGATCAGCTCGCCGGTCATGCTCGCGACATCGGGGTCGTCGGGCGCCAGTGCCTGTGCCGCGCGCGCCAGCGCATAGACGCGCGGACCCAGGCCGATCCGGCTCGCCGTCACCGCGAGTTGTGCGAGTTGCAGGCCATCGCCCTGCGCTGCCGCGACCCGATCCTCGAATCCGGCTCGCGCCATGTCGTCCAGCTTGCCGTCATCCGTCATCCACGGCCCCTCGCACGTCGCGCGCCCGCTGTCCAAAGAAGCGGTTCATCGACGCGACAGCACGACTCACCTATCGGTACGACATCGAATCGAAAGGGACGGGGACATGACGATTTTCGGCAAGGCAGTCGCGGCCACCGCGCTGGTGGCGATGAGCCTCACTTCAGTCCCCGCCCAGGCGGAGCGCCACCGTCATCGCAACAACAATGACCGGATCGACGGCGGTGACGTGCTGCTCGGCGCAGTGCTTGCCGGCGGCCTGTTCGCGATCCTGTCGGGTGCCGGCAAGAAGAAGGCGCCCGAGGAAGTCGAGCCGACGCCCGTCATCGGCCCGGAAGAAGGCAACCGCACCGTCTCGGTTGCGAATAGCGATGAGGAAGCCGCGGTCGACGCCTGCGTTTCCTCCGCCGAATCGGAAGGGCGCCGCTACGCCCGCATCGCCAAGATCGACAAGGTGACGATCGTCGATGCGGTCGCGTCCGACTGGATCATTCGCGGCACGCTCGGCCTGCGCGAGGATTATCGCGACACCGCGTCCGAGCATCGCGACTTCACGTGCCGCGTCGGCGAGCGTGGTGTCGAGCAGGTGACCATCGACGGGCCGGTGGTCGCGGCGAACTAAACCCCGCGACCGGGGCTTCCCCGCCGGGCCGCATCTGCTATCTGGCCGCATGACACAGCCCAGCGACTCGATCCTCATCGTCGATTTCGGCAGCCAGGTGACTCAGCTCATCGCCCGCCGCGTCCGTGAAGCGGGGGTCTATAGCGAGATCGCCCCCTTCAATTCCGCCGCCGAGGCCTTTGCCCGGATGCAGCCCAGGGGCGTGATCCTGTCGGGCAGCCCGGCTTCCGTGCTGGAAGCGGGCAGCCCCCGCATCCCGCAGGAGATCATCGACAGCGGCCTGCCGATCATGGGCATCTGCTACGGCCAGCAAGTGCTGATGGCGCAGCTCGGCGGCACCGTCACCCTGGGCGACAGCGGTGAGTTCGGCAGCGCCGTGATCGAGGTGACCGACAGCTGCGCGCTGTTCGACGGCCTGTGGAGCGAAGGCGAGACCCACCAGGTCTGGATGAGCCATGGCGACAAGGTCACCGCGCTCGCCCCGGGCTTCCGTCCCGTCGCCGCGAGCAAGGGCGCGCCCTATGCGATCATCGCCGATGACGAGCGCCATTATTACGCGATGCAGTTCCACCCGGAGGTGGTGCACACGCCCGATGGCGCGAAGCTGATCGCCAATTTCGCCCGCCATGTCTGCGGCCTTTCCGGCGAATGGACCATGGCGGAATTCCGCGCCGCCAAGATCGCCGATATCCGCGCGCAGGTCGGCAAGGGCAAAGTGATCTGCGGCCTCTCGGGCGGCGTCGATTCAGCGGTGGCCGCGGTGCTGATCCACGAGGCGATCGGCGAGCAGCTCACCTGCGTGTTCGTCGATCATGGCCTGATGCGCTCGGGTGAGGCCGATCAGGTCGTCACCCTGTTCCGCAACCATTACAATATCCCGCTGGTCCATGTGAACGCGGAAGGCCAGTTCCTCGGCGGCCTCGCCGGCCTCACTGACCCCGAGGCGAAGCGCAAGTTCATCGGCGGTGCGTTCATCGACCTGTTCGAGGAGGAAGCGCGCAAGATCGGTGGCGCCGATTTCCTCGCCCAGGGCACACTCTACCCGGACGTGATCGAGAGCGTCAGCTTCACCGGCGGGCCTTCGGTGACGATCAAGAGCCACCACAATGTAGGCGGCCTGCCCGAGCGGATGAACATGAAGCTGGTCGAGCCGCTCCGCGAGCTGTTCAAGGACGAAGTCCGCGCGCTCGGCCGCGAACTCGGCCTGCCCGAGATATTCGTCGGCCGGCACCCGTTCCCGGGACCCGGCCTCGCCATCCGCATCCCCGGCGAGGTGACCAAGGAACGCTGCGACATCCTGCGCAAGGCCGACGCCATCTATCTCGAGGAGATCCGCGCCGCGGGCCTGTACGACGCGATCTGGCAGGCCTTCGCCGTGCTGCTCCCGGTGCGCAGCGTCGGCGTGATGGGCGACGGCCGCACCTATGACAATGTACTGGCGCTGCGGGCAGTGACCTCGACCGACGGCATGACCGCGGTCGCCTTCCAGTTCCCCGGCGACTTCCTCCCCCGCGTCGCGACCCGCATCGTCAACGAGGTGAAGGGCATCAACCGGGTGACCTATGACTACACCTCCAAGCCGCCCGGCACGATCGAGTGGGAGTGATGAAGACTCGCGATCATCCGGAGGATGATCGCGGCTTCATCGCTTGACGGCGCAAGCCGCATAGGGGCGCAGGGCGCCATCTCATCGCTTCCTGGCGGTCGCCCAGCTATCCCGCCTCGCTGAAGCCAAAGCCGGCGAAACCCTGATTCCATTTCCTGTTTGACGATCGTCCAACAACCGGGGACAACGATCATGATGAGCGGGAGGGAATGACGGTGTCCAGGCTGATTGCACGCATCCTCGGGTTGGCGGCAATCGCTGCGCTGGCCTCATCGCCCGCGCTGGCGGAAACGCTGTATGTCCGCGCCGGAAAGCTGGTCGATACCGAAAAGGGCGTTGTGCTCGCCGACCGGCTGATCCGCATCGACGATGGCCGGGTGACCGCCGTGACGCCCTGGGCGCCGCCCCCGCCGGGCGCGCCGCTGACCGACTGGAGCGCGTTCACCGTTCTGCCTGGCCTGATCGACATGCACACCCATCTCGCCGACGCCGAACAGTCGGCCAATGTCGCCGAACCGTTGCTCCATTCGGGCGCGGACATCGCGCTGCTCGGCGCGAAGCATGCCCGCGACACGCTCGCCGCCGGCTTCACCAGCGTGCGCGACGTCGGCACCTTTCGCGCGTTCGGCGACGTGTCGCTGCGCAACGCGATCGATACCGGGCTGGTGGACGGCCCGCGGATGAGCGTCGCCGGCGCCTATCTCACCGTGCCGGGCGGCGGTGGCGAGGTCACCGGCGTGGCGCCCGATGTCGAGGTCCCCGCGATCATGCGCATGGGTGTGGTCACCGGTCCCGCCGACATGACGGTCAAGGCGCGCCGCCTGTTCCAGGGCGGCGCTGATTTCCTGAAGCTGATCGCGACCGGCGCCGTGCTCGCCGCCGGCACCGAACCCGGCGCGCCCGAACTGACCGAGGAGGAGATGCGCGCCGCCGTGACCGAGGCCGCCCGCAACGGCAGCTACGCCACCGCCCATGCCCATGGCGCCGAGGGCATCAAGCTGGCGATCCGCGCCGGCGTGCGCTCGATCGAACATGCCTCGCTGATCGACGATGAGGGTATCGCGCTGGCCAAAGCGAGGGGCGTTTGGCTCGTGATGGACATCTATAACGGCGACTATATCGACCAGATCGGCAAGCGTGACGGCTGGCCCGCCGAGATCCTGCGCAAGAACACTGAAACCACCGACGCCCAGCGCGAAGGGTTCCGCAAGGCGGTCCGTGCCGGCGTGAAGATCGCCTATGGCACCGATGCCGGCGTCTATCCGCATGGCCTGAACGCGCGGCAATTCCGCTACATGGTCCGTTTCGGCATGACGCCGATTCAGGCGATCCAGTCGGCAACGACCAGCGCTGCCGCGCTGATGGGCAAATCGGCGGAGGTCGGCGCCGTCTCACCCGGCCATTATGCCGATATGATCGCGGTGACGGGCGATCCGCTCGCCGATATCGGTGTCCTCGAAAAGGTCGACCACGTCATGAAGGGCGGCAAGCTGATCCGCTAGCGTCATTCACGATTGGGTTTGGCCGTCAGGCCGGACTTGCTCCGGCATCCACGATGCCGCACGCCTTCTGCCTCCCAGTGCTCCCGCCTTCGCGGACACACCGATGGTATAACGCGCTGGAAATCACCATTTGAACTCTCATGCCGATCGGAGAGGCGGCAAGGCGCCTAAAAGCGGATCTTCGCCCGGGCCGTAGACAATCCCGTATGCCGCCGTTCGTTCAGCAATGACCTCGCGACCGCTATTGGGTGGAAAGCGGCCGTAGCCATCGAGTCAAAGCTTTTCGATTAGACGGAACGGTTCTGTGCCGCGTAGAAGTTTAAGCTGCTCCAGCCGGGAAAATAAATCGTCTGAGACAGTATGACCATGGCCGCCTATCATCTGCGATGTGATCCACCAGTGTGCATTGCGAACCTTGGCTCCATCAATAACGACTTGCTCGCTAGAATATGGTCGGCGAAATGCCCGAAACTCCCCGAAAAATCTCGAATAAGCGGTAGTCTCCCCCCATATGACTATATCGTCGAATCTGTGGCGGCAATTAAGCAAAAAATATGGCTCTGGGTAATGCTTCCCATTCTTCTGAATTACTTCAATCGGACGGAAATCATGAACATCTGACTCGATCTCCTCGACGACTTCCTTGGCCGTCTCGCTCAACGCACGAAAACTGGAGAAGTGAGTGATATGCGGCAACGCTTTGCGGCTGGTCTTCAGGCGTGCTCGCTTCGGCCATATTGATTCCGGAATCTCAGCGCCGGTTATTCCGGTAGAAAGGTGATGAAGACCGCGTTCCTTATACCAGTGTAATGGAAGTTCCCGTTCACTCAGCGGCGGGTCGACATCTGCGGGCACCACAGCAAAGCCTTCCGGCTGCAAGTTAAGGAGCCAAGCCATCCCAAATCCGTTTTTGTGCAGGGAGTGATTAAGTCGCACGGCCACCTTAAGAAACGTGTAGCTGAGGGCCATCCGATGCCTGTCGGTGTCCGCAATGGGGTCGCTCCCTGCCAGTCCGCTTTTGGCTCGCCGATCCAGTGCCGGGCCGACCGGAAATGGGTGGAAAGCGGTCGTTGCCACGCCTAAGCGCTCGCCGACTTATCCCCGCGGCGGCCCAACTCATATGTAAGTTGCCCATCTGCTAGCAGTAGCGGCAGTGGGCCGGGGTGCGCCTGCGTGGCGGCCCGCAAAACGCGTCCGATCGGGGTGACAATTCGACTTGATCGCATTCGCTTCTGAAATCGCTCTGCACCGTGTCGCTTTGGGCTCGAAAAGCATTAGCATTGACTAATGCATTAGCCTTCGCTAATGATTCGTTCATGCTCGAAGCCACCGCCATCACCACTGTCATGCGTACGCTCGCCGATCCGACGCGGCGCGGCATCTTCGAGCGCGTCGTCAACGCCGAGGAGATCACCGTCGCCGAGCTGACCAAAGGCAGCGGCGTGACCCAGGGCGCCATCTCCCAGCACCTCAAGTCGCTCAAACAGGCAGGCCTCGTCGCCGAGCGACCCGAGGGTCGCAATGTCTATTACCGCGCCCGGCCCGATGGCCTCGCGCCGCTGGTCGACTGGATGGACCATTACGGGGTCTTCTGGCGCGACCGTTTCGTCGACCTCCGCTCCCTGCTCAAGGAAATCGATCCATGAACCAGCTTGCCCAGAAGACCCCGGTATCCCGGGCCGAAACCTGTGACATCGTCGTCGACGAGGTCTTCCCCCATGCGCCCGAGACGATCTGGAAGACGCTGACCGACGGCCCTGTCATGGGCCGCTGGCTGATGGTGCCGGCCGGGTTCGAGCCGGTCGAGGGCGCCAGCTTCACCTTCCAGACCACCCCGGCGGGCGAATGGGACGGCGTCATCCATTGCCAGGTGCTCGAGGTTGTCGAGAACCGGCACCTCTCCTTCGCCTGGAAGGGCGGGCACGAGGGCAACAAGGGCTATGGCTCGCCGCTCGACACGGTCGTCACCTGGACGCTCACCCCGGCCGAGGGCGGCACCCGGGTCCGCATGGTCCATTCGGGCTTCGACCTGCCGAAGAACGAGAGCGCCTTCTCCAATATGAGCCAGGGCTGGAAGAAGGTCGTGCCGGCCATGGCCAAGGTCGCCGGCGAGCTGGACTCGTAAAAGGCCCGATCGGGCCACCCCTCCCGCTGAATGAGAGAGAAAATGAGCGAACCCTATACCGGCGGATGCGCCTGCGGTGCGATCCGCTACTCGATCGCCGCCGAACCGATCTTCCAGAATCACTGCCAGTGCCGCGACTGCCAGCACAAGAGCGGCACCGGCCACGGCTCCTATCTCACCTTCGCGCGGCGCGCCGATGTGACGCTGAAGGGCGAGGCGACTCACTGGGACATGATCGGCGACAGCGGCAATGTGAAGACGCGCGGCTTCTGCCCGACCTGCGGGTCGCCGGTCCATCTGACCTTCTCAGCGATGCCCGACCTGTTCACCATCCACGCCGCCAGCCTCGACGATCCGGGCCGCTACCGCCCCCAGGCGGTGACCTACACGGTGCGTGGCTATGCCTGGGATCACCTCGATCCGGCGCTGCCGGCCTTCGCCACAATGCCGCCGATGTAAGGATGCAGGTGCATCTGGATCGGCCATCCCGGCAAGCGGATTGGGGAAATGTCAATCGATGACAGGCCGTTTCAGTATTAAAACATTGATATAAAAGAAATATATGAAAAGAGGAAAATGTCAGCTACCCTACTGACATTCACAACACGCTTCGATTCAACGGCCACGGCATACCGGTTAGAACGACGGCATGGCAGGGCGTCTGCGCCCGGCTTCTTTCTCATATTGTATAGAGGTTGCCGCCACGCCTTGCGCCGCGCGCGCTACTGGGCGAGAGCGCGGCCATGCCGGACCTGCCCGAACCCAAGCCCCGCCAAGCGACACCCGCCGATGCGCCCGCGGTCATCGCCCTCTGGGAAGCTTGCGGCCTCACCCGCCCATGGAATGACCCGCTGGCCGATTTCGCCCGGGCGCTCGCCGGGCCGGCTTCGACCATCCTGATCGTGGGGCAGGGGACTCTCGCCGGTTCGGTCATGGTCGGCTTGGACGGGCATCGCGGCTGGGTCTATTATCTCGCGGTCGCGCCCGATCAACGCCGGCACGGCCTGGGCTGCACGCTGATGGACGCGGCGGAGGCCTGGCTCCGTGCCCGCGGCGCTCCCAAGGTCCAGCTCATGGTACGCGACGACAATCACGCCGCGCTCGGTTTCTACGAAGCGCTCGGGCTCGAACGGCAAAAGGTCGTGACGCTCGGCAAATTCCTGAAGGATTGAACATGGCCGCCACGCTCTACGGCATCAAGAACTGCGACACGATGAAGAAGGCCTGGACCTGGCTCGATGCGCATGGCGTCGCCTATGACTTCCACGATTATAAAAAGGCCGGCATCGACGAGGCGACCCTGCGCGGCTGGGCGGGGCAGGTGGGGTGGGAAGTGCTGCTCAACCGTGCCGGCACCACCTTCCGGGCGCTGCCCGATGCCGACAAGGCGGATATCGGCGAGGACAAGGCGATCGCGCTGATGCTGGCCAACCCGTCGATGATCAAGCGGCCGGTGCTCGATACCGGCGGCAAGCTGCTGGTCGGCTTCAAGCCCGATCTCTATGATACGGCAGGGCTTGGATAATTCCCGGAGAAGATCAATGCCGACCGCACGCTGGAACGGCGCCGTCATCGCCGAATCGGACGATATCGTGGTGGTCGAGGGCAATTTCTATTTCCCGCCCGAAAGCGTGCACGCCGATCTGCTCGAGGCCAGCCCTTCGCACACGACCTGTCCGTGGAAGGGCGAGGCCAGCTACAAGTCGATCGTGGTGGACGGAAAGCGCAATCCCGACGCGGCCTGGTTTTACCCCGATCCCCTGCCGGCCGCGGCGGAGATCAAGGGGCGCTTCGCTTTCTGGAAGGGCGTGCACGTCGAATAGGAGCGGCCGGCCTGCCGGCAAAAAATGCCCGGATTAGGTCCGATTCAGCTGTAAATATTGCCATTTCGTCCCGGAGGGCGCACCATCCCCTTCTCACCAATGGAGGGGAGTAGGTCATGACAGAGGACGGCGAACAGCCACCTGTTTGGTACTATGTCGTTGGCGGTGCGCTGGCGCTGTGGAGCGCGCTCGGCTGCTATTCCTGTTATATGCAGTTCATTCACGGTGCCGAGGCGATGGGTCCGGCGACGGAATATGATCTCAAGCTCTACGCAAGCATGCCCGTCTGGTACAACTACCTCTTCGCGCTCGCGGTGATCGCCGGGCTGCTCGGGGCGATCGGGCTGCTGACCCGCTCGCGCGCGGTACGGATCCTCTTCATCGTCTCGCTCGTCGCGGCGGTCATCCAGTTCGGCTATCTCTTCGCCGCCACCGACATCATCGCGGTCAAGGGCGCGGGGACGGTGCTGCCCTTCCCGATCCTGATCATCGCGATCGGCGTCTTCGCGGTCTGGTTCGCCGGGTTCGCGAAGAAGCGGGAATATCTGCGTCCCTGAGGGGCAATGCCCGGTGGGAGGAGGGTCACTCCTCCCACTGGAACACATCGTCGAGCGGCTTGCCGAACACCCGGGCGATGCGAAACGCCGCCTCGAGCGAGGGGGAATATTTTCCCGCCTCGATCGCGGCGATCGTCTGCCGCGTCATCCCGATCCGCGCGCCGAGATCGGCCTGGGTCATCTCCCCCGCCATGAAGCGCAAGGTACGGATCTGGTTCGTGATGGGGGTGTTAGCCATGCCGGCCTCGGCGATAGGCGAAGATGGCGGCGCCGTAGCGCAGGATTTCGGCGGTCACGAGCGCAAACAGCGCGGCGTTGGTGATCGCCTGGCCCTGCGCTTCGAACGGCATAATGATCCCGACCAGGATCATGCCCGCCATCAACGCATAATATGCGGTTGCGGCTGACCGTGCGGCGATCGCCCGGTCGCGCTCATCCGCCGGCAGGCGAGCGTCGGCGCCAGATCGGGCCCTGACAACGATCGTCCCGACAGCGAGAATCAGCAATCGTATCGCCGTGGCGATGGCGAACAGCGCGACCAGGGTGAGCGTGTCGTGCGGCTCGCCCCGTTGCTCAACCATGCTCGCCGCGATGAAATAGGGGCCATAGGCCACCACCATCGCCGCCACCGCGATCCACGCGGTCTTTTCGCGAAAGGGCGTGCCGGCGTCTGCGGTGCCGGATTGAGGTGCGAACTGGGTCATCTCAACTCCCCCGGCGATACAGGAACAACAGCGTTCCGGCCCGCACCAGTTCGGCGAGGACCAGCGCCAGCAACAGCGCATTGCTGATCACGATCGGCACCAGCGTGACGGGCTTGCCGTTCAGCCAGGCCGGGGCGGTCGCCATGGTGAGCGGCGCCACCACGGTCAGCGTTGCGACCAGCGCGCTCAGGGTGACGAAGGCCGGCCGATAGGCCAGCAGCGAAAACTCCCGGTCCCGGTCGTCGGCCGGCGCGCTCGCTTCTTTCGGCGACAGGATCGCCAGTACGATCGCCACCACGATCTGGACCACGGTCAGCGCGACCACCGCGACAATGAAATTGCCCACTTCGGCGCCGACATTGAAACTCGGCCCCCCCAGCGCGCGCACGAACCCCAGGAAATACCAGCCCCAGATCACGATCGTCGCTGCGACCGACCCCCACATCATCTTTTCCCGAAACGCCATTCTCGGCCTCCAATGTCAAGTTTATGCGACTCCATGTAAAGTATATCTGACATTGAGTCAAATGATGAGAACATCGCCTCGGTCCAGGCATTCGCCGTGGCTGGCGTCCCACCCGTGGCGGCGCTAACAGCGGGGCCATGTCCACGACCTTCACCATCGACACCTCGACCAGCCGCGCGAATCCCACGCCGGCGCCGATGAAGCGGCTCACCATCCCGGCCTTGCGCAGGGCCAAGGGCGGCACGCCGCTGGTGATGCTGACGGCCTATACGGTCCGCACGGCGCAGTTGCTCGATCCGCACTGCGATCTCCTGCTGGTCGGCGACAGCCTCGGCCAGGTCGTCTACGGCCTGCCGTCGACGGTGCCGGTCACGCTCGAGATGATGGCAGCGCATGGCGCCGCGGTGGTGCGGGGCAGCTATCACTCGGTCGTGGTCATCGACATGCCGTTCGGCAGCTACGAGGCCTCGCCGGAGAAGGCGTTCGAGAACGCCGCCTGGCTGCTCAAGCAGACCGGCGCTGCGGCCGTGAAGATGGAAGGGGGCGAGGCGATGGCGCCGACAGTCCGCTTCCTGGTCGAACGCGGCGTTCCCGTGATGGGCCATGTCGGCCTCACGCCCCAGGCGGTGAACATCCTCGGCGGCTATGGTGCGCGCGGCCGTACGCCCGAGGAAGCGGCGAAGATCGTCGCCGATGCGGTCGCCATTGCCGATGCCGGCGCCTTCTCGATCGTGATCGAAGGCGTGGTCGAGCCGATCGCCATCGAGATCACCGGGAAGGTCGCGTGCCCCACCATCGGCATCGGCGCGTCGGCCGCGTGCGACGGGCAGGTGCTGGTGGCTGAGGATATGCTCGGCCTGTTCGAGCGCACCGCGCGCTTCGTGAAGAAGTTCGACGATATGGCCGGCCGCATTTCCGCCGCGGTTGAAACCTATGCGGCTGACGTCAGATCCCGCCATTTTCCGGGTCCGGAGCAGACCTACGCCCCCAAGGATTGATCCCTTCCGTTTGTCCGCGGCCATCGCTAAGGTCCGCGCCTTTCCAGCCTTCGCCCGATGGAGCACCACTTGGCCGTTACGCCGAATACCGATGAAGCATTCCTGCGTGAGGTCGATGAGGAGCTTCGCCGCGATCAGCTCGCCAGCATGTGGACGCGTTATGGCCGCTGGCTGATCGTCGCGATCATCGCCGGCCTCGCCGCGTTCGGCGGCTTCCTCTATTGGGAGCATCACAGCGCCGAGGTCGCGGGCGAGCAGGGCGAGAAGCTGCAGACCGTCTATGACGATCTGTCGGTGCGGAAGATCGGCAGCGCGGAGAAGGGCCTGGCCGAACTCGCCGGGTCGAGCGTCGCCGGGTACCGCGCGCTGGCCCTGTTCACCCAGGCCGACCTGTTGCTGCAGAAGGAAGACCTGAAGGGCGCTGCCGCCAAGTTCGGCGCGATCGTCGGCGATACGTCGGTCGGCCAGCCGCTGCGTGACCTGGCGCTGATCCGTCAGACCTCGGCGGAATTCGATAGTTTGAAGCCCGATGTCGTCGTCAGCCGGCTGCGGCCGCTCGCGGTGAAGGGCAATCCCTGGTTCGGCAGCGCGGGCGAACTCGTCGGTGCGGCCTATCTCCAAATGAACAAGCCCGATCTCGCGGCACCGCTCTTCGGGCAGATCGCCCGGGACGAGACGGTGCCTGACACGATCCGTCAACGCGCGGTTCAGATCGCGGGCACCATGGGCATCGACGCGGTCGGCCCGGTTGAGGAAAAGAAAGCGCAATGATGTACAAGAACCGGGCGGTGCTGGCTGGCGCCGCGCTCCTCGCGCTCAGCGGCTGCGGCATCTTCAAGGGCGGCGGCAAGAAGACGCCTGTACTGGGCGATCGCGTGCCGATCCTCATGGCCGAATCCGAAGTGACTTCGGACAAGACCCTCGCCGACGTGCAGGTGCTGCTGCCGCCGCCCGAGGCCAATGACAATTGGGCGCAGCCCGGCGGTAATGCCTCCAAGTCGATGGGCCAGCTCGCATTGGGCGCCACGCTCTCGCGCGCCTGGAGCGTCTCGATCGATGGCGGCTCCAATCGTCAGCGGCTCGCCGCGCCGCCGGTCGTCGCCGGCGGCCGGCTCTACGCGATGGATGTGGACGCCAATGTCCATGCCTTCGCTGCCGATACCGGCGCGCGCGCCTGGACGACCAATATCTCCAAGGATGAAAAAAAGACCCGCAGCGCGCGGTTTGGCGGCGGTGTGAGCTTCGATGACGGCAAGGTCTATGCGACGGACGGTCTCGGCGATGTCGCCGCGCTCGACGCGACGACTGGTGCCGAGGTCTGGCGCGTCAAGCCGGGCGGCCCGCTACGTGGTTCGCCGACGATCGACAACGACAACATCTATGTGCTCAGCCAGGACAACCAGCTCTTCGCGCTCGCCAAGGCGACCGGCGCGATCGTCTGGACTCAGTCCGGCTCGCTCGAGACTCAGGGCGTGTTCGGCGTCGCGGCGCCCGCGGTAGGCCAGGGCACTGTCGTCTCCGGCTTCTCCTCGGGCGAACTCAACGCCTATCGCTACGAGAATGGCCGCAGCCTGTGGCAGGACGCGCTGTCCCGCTCCACCATTTCCACCTCGGTGTCGTCGCTCGCCGATATCGATGCCTCGCCAGTCATCGATCGCGGCCTCGTCTTCGCCGTCGGCCAGGGCGGGCGCATGGTCGCACTGGAGATCGTCTCGGGCCAGCGGATCTGGGAACAGAATTTCGCCGGCATCTCGACCCCCTGGGTCGCGGGCGAGTGGCTGTTCCTCGTCACCGACGACGCCCGGCTCGTCTGCCTCGCCCGCGCGACGGGCAAGGTGCGCTGGATCCAGCAGCTCCGCCATTATCGCAGCGAAAAGAAAAAGAAGAACCCGATCACCTGGTACGGTCCGGTGCTGGCGGGCAACCGCCTGATCCTGACCAACTCGCAGGGCGAGATCGTCTCCGCCTCGCCCGACACGGGTGAGCCCGGCGCGGTGATCGAGGCCGGCAAGTCGTACAACCTGCCGCCGGTGGTGGCCAATTCCACGCTGTATGTGCTCGATCAGAAGGGCCGAATCTCGGCCTATCGCTGATCGGCGGCAACCGCTTCGTGACCCCGGTGCGACTCCGGGGTGACGAATGCGGCGCGGCAGGCTAAGGCGCGCCATGCCCAATCTTCCCGTGGTCGCGATCATCGGCCGGCCCAACGTCGGCAAATCGACTCTGTTCAACCGCCTCGTCGGCAAGAAACTCGCGCTGGTCGACGATCGGCCGGGCGTCACCCGCGACCGGCGGGAGGGCGACGCGACCCTGGTCGGCATGGAATTCCGCGTCATCGATACCGCCGGTTACGAGGACCAGGACGCGGCCTCGCTGCCCGGCCGCATGCGCGCGCAGACCGAGGCGGCGGTCGCCCAGGCCGATGTCGCGCTGTTCCTGATCGATGCCCGTGTCGGCCTCGTCCCGCTCGACGAAGAGATCGCGCGCTGGCTGCGCGGTTCGAAGACGCCCGTCATCCTCGTCGCCAACAAGGCCGAAGGCCGCGCCGGCGAGAGCGGCATCCTCGAATCGCTGTCGCTCGGCTTTGGCGATCCGGTCGCGCTCTCGGCCGAGCATGGCGAGGGCATGGTCGAGCTGTTCGAGGCGCTGCTGCCGCATGTCGAGCCCGACGAAGATGCGGAAGCGGTGGTCGAGGAGGTGGATGAGGAGAGCCTCGACGCCCCGCTCAAGCTCGCCATCATCGGCCGCCCCAATGCAGGCAAATCGACTCTGATCAATCGCATGCTCGGTGAGGAGCGGCTGATCACTGGCCCCGAGGCAGGGATCACGCGCGATTCGATCGCGATCGACTGGACCTGGCATGATCCCGAGGGGGAAGCTCGGGCCGTCCGGCTGATCGACACCGCGGGCATGCGCAAGCGCGCCAATGTGCAGGACAAGCTGGAGAAACTGTCGGTCGCCGATGCGCTCCACGCGATCGACTTCGCCGAGGTGGTCGTGCTGCTGCTGGACGCGACGCGCGGGCTTGAGGCGCAGGACCTGCGCATCGCCGACGCGGCGTTGCAGGAGGGCCGCGCGCTTGTCGTCGCGATCAACAAATGGGATGTGGCCGAGAATGCCAGCAGCCTGTTCAACGGCATCCGCGGGGCGCTGGAAGAAGGGCTGTCGCAGGTGAAGGGCATTCCGGTGCTCACCGTGTCGGCGGCGACGGGCAAGGGCATCGACACTTTGCTCAAGGTGGCGTTCGAGACGCGCGAGGCCTGGTCGCGCCGCATCGGCACGGGCGAGCTCAACCGCTGGTTCGAAAAGGCGATCGAAGCCAATCCGCCGCCCGCGCCCGGCGGCAAGCGCATCAAGCTGCGCTACCTCACTCAGGCCAAGACCCGCCCGCCGGGCTTCGTGCTGTTCGGCACCCGCGTCGATCAGCTGCCGACCAGCTATCAGCGGTACCTGATCAACGGCATCCGCCGTGATCTCGGTTTCGGCGCGGTGCCGGTGCGGCTGACCCTCCGCGCGCCCAAGAACCCGTTCGACCGGTAAAAGCGGCGGCGACGGCCGCACCGACTTGATTAAACACTGATTTACCAGCTCTTCCGGTCGATTACGCGCTACTGTGTCAACTCATCCTTTACCCCGTTTGCCTAAGAGCAGGGTATATCTTCGCGGTCTTGGTGGCCCCGAAGTGGGAGATAGCGGTGTCACTCGGAGATCCTGGTCTGGTCGACTGGACGGTGTTCTCGCAGGCTCGTAGCGAGCTTGGCGCGGGCTTCGTGCGCATCCTGGGATATTTCCGGGAAGACGGCGTGAAGTCGGTCGCGGCGATCGAGACGGCGATGCGTGCGCTGAATGCCGCCGCCATGGTCCTTCCGGCGCACACGCTCAAGGGAGAGGCTCGCCAGTTCGGCGCCGAACCGCTTGGCGTTCTCGCCGAGAAGATCGAGACCATCGCCCGCGATTGCGTCGAGAATCGCGACACGCCCGACGAAGCGCTTCAGTCGGTGGTCGAACTTCGGCCGCTGTTCGACAAGACCCTGGAAATGCTCGAGCGCGAATCGAACCCTCTGGTCGAGCGCCGGCCCGCCGCCTTCGGCCGGCGGGTGCTTTGACCGCCTAGTTCCTCAGCCGCTCGATCGCCTGGGCAAGGGCGACATAGAGCTTGCCCATATCCGACGACAGCAAGGTCACGCCCAGCGGCGATCCGTCGCGTTGCGCCAGAATCGCGCGCAGCATCGCTTCGAAATCATGGATGTAGCGGTTGACCTGCTCGCGGAACGCCATGTCCTCGTCATAGAGCCGCGCAATCTCGCGCGCCTCGCCGGTATCGAGCAGTCGTACCGCGCGCCGCGTGAAGACGCCGCGATCGCCCTTGAGATAGGCCGACCAGGCGCTGTCCGACACGTCGGTCGAGAAGGATTTGGTGATGTCGATCGAGGCCGAGTTGAGCGATTCGATCAGCAAGGAGACACGGCGGGCGAAGGTATCCTTGTCCGCATTCTCGCGCTCGGTACGGGCTTCCTCGATCCGGCTTTCCACCGTCGCGGTCGAATCGGCGATCGCCAGCATCTGGCGAGTCAACCGTTCGGAGGTGCGCTGGGCTGCCTCGGCCGCGGCGTCGCCGGCTTCAGTGATCGCCGCGATCTGCTGATCCAGCGCCACCGAGGATGCGCGCCGCATCGCCTCGGCGCTGGCATTCTCCAGTGCCAGTGCCGCTTCCGGGATCACCGTGGCGAGCGTCTCGCGGGCGCGGTCGGCCGCGGCGCTGGCGGTGTCGCGGACCCGTAGCAGCGCTTCGACCAGGCGTGGCGCTGCTTCCTCGGCGAAACGGTGAGTCCGGCCGATCGTCTCCTCGACCATGTCGCCGAGCGCATCCGCCTTGGTGCGGCCGCTGTTGAGCGTCTCGATCAGCTTGCTCGACAGCTTGTCGAGCGTATCGCGCTGGCCGGCGATGACATGGGCGATGGCCTCGATCGCGTCATGCGTGCTTTCGGCGGCGGTGACGAGCGCCAGCAGTTCCGGCTTCGCCTCGCCCACCACGCGCCGGCTGTCGGAAATCCGTGCATCGAGCCGGGCCAGGGAATCGGGCAAGGTTTCGTCGATCTCGCGCGCCGCGGCATCGAGCGCGGTCAGCAGCCGGTCGGTGGTGTCGATCGCAGTGGTCGCGATCGCATCGCCGGTCTTCAGCGCTTCGGTCATCGCATCGGCCGAGCCGCCGAGCGCGCTGATCGAGGCTGCGAGGGTCTGGGTGCGATCGACGCCCTGCGCGTGAAGCGCGTCGAGCTGGCGGGAAACGCGAGTGAGACCCGTATCGAGTTCGCCGATCACCATCTCGCTGGAGACGCGTTGTTCGCCGAGCCGGGCAGCGATCCGGTCGATGATCTCCTCGATCGCGCCGATGCGGGCTGCGAGCGCCTCGGCGCTGTCGCGGCTGACCCGGTCGAGCGCCGCCTGGTTGGTGCCGAGCATCGCCAGCATTGCTTCGCCCTGAGCGGCAATGCCCTTGCGTGCTTCATCGACCGCGCCGGCGGTGCGGCCGAGCAATCCGTCAACCGCGGCCGACATTTCGCCGGTAACCGCCTCGAGGCGGTTACCGGCCGTCTCACTGGTCGATTCCATGCGGGTGATATGGGCGGCGAGCTTTTGCGCGGCGCCGCCGGCGACGGCGTCGGCTTCGCGGCCGCGTTCGGCGAGCGCGACCAGTTGCGCGTCCAGCGCGCTGGCGTGCTGGCCTGCGGAAATGCCGGTCTGTTCAAGGAGTTTTGCCAGCCCCTCGGTCTCGCCATGCGCCCTGGGCAGCGTGGCGAGCAGCACGCCGAGGCTGTTTTCAGCGGCGGCGGCGGCGGTGGCGAGCTTGTGCGCCTGCGCGTCGGCCAGATCGACCTGCTCGGCAATGCCGTTCCCGACACCGGCGAGCTTTGCGACGGCGCCGTCGCCCATCGCCATCAGGCTGGTGGTCTGTTCGGCAAGCCTCGCGCGATTCGCTTCGATCGCTTCCGACAGCGTTGCGACCGTGCGTTCCAGGCTCGCCGCCTCGGCGCGCATGGCGCGGGCGGTGCGACCGAAGCGCTGCGCCTCGGCGGTGCTGGTACGCAGCGCGAGCAGCATCAGGATGCCGATCAGCGCCGGGGGCACGCACAAGGCGGCGATGAAGCCGGTCAGCTCGATCGGCAGCGCGCGTTGCAGGCTGGGCCAGGCGAGCCACAGCATGCCGGCGATCCAGCCGAGCGAGACGAGGATGCCCAGCGTCGGGACGATCCAGCGACCGGGCTGTGGCTCCGGCTCGTCGTCATAGTCATGGATGGCCTGGCGCAGCTCCAGCGGCTCGACCGCTTCAGGGCGCGGTGACGGCACATCTTCGGCGGGCACGGCGGGTCCGGTCCCTGGCCGAAGATCGATGATGCGCGAACCCCCGTTCATATCAGCTGTTTACCATGATTTCCGCCTGCGGGAAGTGAATAGCGAAACCTTGTCTTAAGCGCTTCCCTGTAGAAATACAGGCATGGCTTATGATCCTGGTGCAATCGATGCGACTCTGGCGGCGGCGGTGGGCGACGAACCCCAGCTGATTGCTGAGCTGCGCGAAGCCTTTCTCGATGGCGTCCGCCGTGGCCTCGACAATCTTGAGCGTGCCCGTGGGGGCGACGAATGGCGCAGCGCTGCCGCACGTCTCAAGGGGCTTGCCGCGAGCTTCGGGGCGATCCGCCTGATGGCGATCGCGTCCGAGGCAGCCGATGCGGTACCGCAGGACGTCAACCTGCTTCGCCGCCTGCGCCGGGCAGCCGAGCGCCTTTAAACGGGCGCACCCTTCCGATACCTTTGCCATTGGCGGTCGTTCCGCCTAACAGCCCAGCATGTTGGCCGGGCTGATTTTTGCGACCGAGGATGCCGATGACCGGCCCGGGACGCTTGCCGCGACCCTGCCGTTCGGCGGGTTGACGCTCATCGAGTTCCAGGCGCGGTTGCTCGTCGCGGCGGGCGCATCGCAGATCATCCTCGTCATCGCCCGGCTGACGCCGGAGCTGCTCGGCGCCATCAACCGGATCGGACGGCGCGGCGTCGCCGTCGACGCCGTCCGCACCGCGGCCGAGGCGATGGAGAAATTGCATCCCCTGTCGCGCGTGCTTGTCGTGGCCGACGGCGTGATGACGACCGGTGAGGTCGTCTCGTCTCTCGCGGCGGAGAATGGCGACGCGCTGCTCGTCACCGACGATCAAGGCAGCGGCAGCCCGTTCGAGCGGGTCGGTGCCCTGACCGCCTGGGCCGGGCTGGCCCTGCTCGATCCGAAGCGGATCGCCGAGGTGGCGGCCATGCCGAAGGATTATGATTTCCAGTCGACCTTGCTGCGTGTGGCGGCCCAGGCCGCACCGGCTCATGTCCGGCTGCCTGCGGGCGCGGCGCGGGGCGCGCACGGCATCGAACGCGATTCGCGCCAGCTTGCGGAGCGGGGCAGGGCGATCCTGTCGGCGCTCGCGCCGGTGCCGACGCCCTGGGCCGACCGCTATGTGCTGGCGCCGCTGGCGCGCCTCGCCTTGCCGCACCTGGTCGGGCGCGGCATTCCCAGCATTGCCGTCACGGCGCTTGGCTTCAGCTTCGCGCTGGCCGGGTTCGCCGCGCTGTATCTTGCCTGGCCGGTTACCGGCCTCGTGCTGACGATCCTGGCAATGGCGGGATTCTCGGTCGGATCGACGGCGTCGGCGCTGCGCGACGAGACGATCGAATTGCGCATCCAGCAAGGCGCCATGCTGGCGGTGCCGGCCTTGTCCACCCTGCTGCTTGGCCGCGATTCGGCCGCCGGCCTGGTCGCGGCGGGGACGGTCATCGTCGCAGGCGGGCTGGTCGAGCGGGCCGGCAATGCGCGAATCCGCCGTCGCCAGTGGGCCAGCCCGGCCGCCTATCCGATGCTGATGCTGCCGCTGGTCGCCATCGGGCAGCCGCTCGCCGCGCTGGTCGCCGCGGGACTCTATGCTTTTTCGACACTTGGCACCGCCATTGAGGCGTTTCGCGAAAAGCCTTAGGCTGGTCTTAACGACAAATCCCGTAGCAGAGGCGCATGTCGAGCGATGTTGGCGACATGGATGATGGCACCCAATGGGGGGTCGGCCGGCTGCTCGCTCGCGCGGCGGCAGCGGATCTGTGCGCCGATGAAAGATTGGCGGTCGCTATCGACGATTTCTTCCTCCCCGCCGAATCGCGGCTCGACGAACGATCGCGCTCGGCCCTTGGCGGAACGCTTGCCGGTCTCGTCTCCGCCGTCGAAAGCGCGGTGGGCCAGCATGCCGCGCGCCTGCTCGCCGCGCGCGAGGCGCCGGCCCTATCCGAGGCCTTGGCCAATAGCGAGCCGCTGGTCCTTGGCCGGCTGCTCTCGTCCGGCCTGTTGCGGGATGCCGAGCTGATGTGTGAGCTGGTCGGCCGTGCGCGTCAGGAAGTGCTTGCGGGCGCCTTGCCGGTCACGGCGCCGGAGGATCCCGATCGCGCCAGCCTGCTTGCCCGGCTGATCCAGAATCCCGACGGCGTGGTCGCTACCGCGGCGATGGCGCTGCTCGCGGCGGAAAGCCGCCGCCACGGCGATGCCGAAGCCATGGCGACGCGGACCGATCTTCCCGCCGAGCTGCATCACCGCCTGACCTGGTGGACGGCGGCTGCGCTCCGCGAGCATTTCGGTGAGGCGGCGGGTGACGGCCTTGCCCATCTCGACCGTGCGCTGATCGATGCCGCGATGCGGAGCATTTCCTCGCATGACGAAGGCGATCGGCTGGAGGCCGTGGCGATGCGCCTCGCGGCCGCCCTCGATGCGCACGCCGACGAACTCGCGCCGCTTTTGGTCGAGGCCCTGGCGGATCGTCGCCTGTCGCTGTTCGTCGCGTTGATCGGTCACGCGCTCGGCCTGGAATATACCGATGCGCGCGAAATCGTGCTCGATCCCGGTGCCGACCGCCTGTGGCTGGTGCTGCGCGCGCTCGAACTCGATCGTGAATCGATCGCGCGGATCGGGCTGGCGTTGAGCGAAGCCGATCCCCGCCGCGACCTCGACAGCTTTGCCGAGGGGCTCGACGGCATCGCCGCCACACCATCGACGAGCGCTCGCGCCGCGCTTGCGCCGTTGCTGCTTCATCCCGATTATCGCGGCGCCCTGCTCGCGCTGGCGCGGGGGGCTCAGGCATGAACGTGAACGAACCCATGCTTCCGCCGGTGCGCGGGCTGGTCGATCGTGCCGGCCGGATGGTCGAGGCCGATCAGCGGCTGATGGACCTCAACATCCGCGCGGGCGGCGGAATCGGCCAGCCGATCGCTATCCCGCAGATCGCCAATCTGGCGCGGCTCGCGCAGCGCCTCGGCATCCTGGTGTCGCGCGGCGTGGTCGCGGCTGATGGCGACGACGATGTCGAACTATGGGTCCGGGCCGAACCCGAGGCGGCCGGCGTCCGCCTGATGATCACCGGCTGGCGCAGCCGCGCCGCCTGGTATCCCGAAGCGACGCAGGGCGAGCGCGAGGGCGATTTCCTGCGCAGCGCGGGCGACTGGTCGTGGGAGACGGATTCGGCGCTACGCATCACCTTCCTGTCGATCAGCGCCGGCGCGAAGCACGGGTTCGATACGGCGTCGATGCTCGGCCAGCCGCTGACCCGGTTGTTCGCGCTCGGCGAGGATCAGGAGGGATCCTTCCCCATCCTGGGCGGCCTGGCGATGCACCAGCAATTCGATGGTCAGAATGCGACGATCCGCGCAACCGGCCGCACCGTGCGGCTGTCCGCGACGCCGCGCACCGATGCGGGTGGCGCCTTTGCCGGTTTCATCGGCGCGGCGCGCATGATCGAGGACGCGCCGGTCGTTGCGCCACGAACCGAGGCTGCGCCTGAGGACCTGACCGATGCCTTTGCGGCGCGGCTCGACCAGGCGCTCCGCAACCCGCTCGGCCGGATCATCGCTAATGCCGACAGCATCAACGCCCAGTCGGAAGGGCCGTTGCGTCAGGACTATGCCGATTACGCCGCCGACATTGCGAGTGCCGGCCGGCACCTGATGGGCCTGGTCGACGACCTCGTCGATCTCCAGGCGATCGAGCGCCCCGATTTCGTCGTCGCGCAGGAACCGGTCGATATGGCCGATGTCGCGCGCCGCGCGGCCGGCCTGCTCGGCGTGCGGGCGTCCGAGGCGCAGGTGCGCATCGACAAGCCGGCGCCGCAGGATATGCTGCCCGCGACGGGCGAGTTCCGCCGTGCGCTGCAGGTGCTGGTCAACCTGATCGGCAATGCGGTGCGCTATTCGCCGCGCGAGGGCATGGTGTGGATCCGCACCGAGCGCGAGAACGGCATCGCAGCGGTGATCGTGGCGGACCAGGGCAAGGGCATCGCGATCGAGGACCAGGCGCGCATCTTCGAGAAGTTCGAACGCGTCGATCCGCGCGAGCCGGGCGGCAGCGGGCTCGGGCTCTACATTGCGCGGAAACTGGCGCGGGCGATGGGTGGCGACGTGACCGTGGACAGTGCGCCGGGGCAGGGTGCCCGGTTCGTGTTTACGCTGCCTTATCGGGACTGATCGCTGCGACGAAATTCCTGGCGCAGGAACAGGGAAATAACAGGGAAGTACTTTCATTTTCGGCCGGAACGCGCGATTTTGACGTCGAATCTCTATGCTTTTGCAGACACTTAAGAACGGATTCCCTATTATTGAATAACAGGGAATTTCGCCGGGATAGCAGGGAAAATTCCCGCCGGAACAGGGAATTCATTGATCGACCGTGAGAAAGAGCGAGGGGCGGCACCCGAGGGGGCGTCCAGCGCTATCCTGCGTCAAACGTTATTTCAGTTGAATCGACGTCCAACGCGGCGGAGCATCATTTAGTTTAGCCGTCATGCCGGACTTGTTCCGGCATCCACTGTGCCGCGCATCCATCGGCACCTTGATTTGCGGCACGGTGGACCCCGGAACAAGTCCGGGGTGACGATTTGAGCTATTCGCGATCGCGGCGAACAACGGGGGTAACCGGTCCTACTTACCGCCGCCCGATCCGGATCAGCACGATACCAACGACCGCCAGCAACGCGCCCCATAGCGCCCAGATGCGCTGGTCGATCATGAAGCTGGACTGCGGCCATTGGATATAGCCGGTGCCCTGGCCGATCCACAGCAGCCCCATCAGCAGCACCAGAATGCCGAGGATGGTGACCGCCGCGCGCATCACCGGCTCGCGACCGGCACGTAATCGCGCTGGGTCGGCCCGGTATAGAGCTGGCGCGGCCGGCCGATCTTCTGCGCGGGATCGGAGATCATCTCGTTCCACTGCGCGACCCAGCCGACGGTGCGGGCAAGGGCGAACAAGGCGGTGAACATCGTCGTCGGGAAACCGATCGCCGACAGGATCACGCCCGAATAGAAATCGACGTTCGGGAACAGCTTCTTTTCGATGAAGTACGGATCGTTGAGCGCCATTTCCTCAAGGTGGAGCGCCACGTCGAACACGGGATCGTTGACGCCCAGAGCGCCGAGCACTTCGCGTACGGTCTGCTGCATCACCGTCGCGCGCGGATCGTAGTTCTTGTAGACGCGGTGGCCGAAGCCCATCAGGCGGAACGGATCGTTCTTGTCCTTGGCGCGCTCGATATAATGCGGGATGCGGTCGACCGTGCCGATCTCGCGCAGCATGTTGAGCGCCGCTTCGTTGGCGCCGCCATGCGCCGGGCCCCACAGACAGGCGATGCCGGCCGCGATGCAGGCGAACGGGTTCGCGCCAGACGAGCCCGCGAGGCGGACGGTCGAGGTCGACGCGTTCTGCTCATGGTCGGCATGCAGGATGAAGATGCGGTCGAGCGCCTTTTCCACCACCGGGTTCACCACATAGGGTTCGGCCGGAACGCCGAAGGTCATGCGCAGGAAGTTGCCGGTGTAGGACAGGCTGTTGTCGGGGTAGAGGAAGGGCTGACCGACCGAATATTTATAGGCCATCGCCGCGATCGTCGGCATCTTCGCGATCAGCCGGTGGCTGGCGATCATGCGCTGGTGCGGATCGGTGATGTCGGCCGAATCATGATAGAAGGCGGAAAGCGCACCGACCACGCCGCACATCACCGCCATCGGATGCGCATCGCGCCGGAAGCCGCGATAGAAGGTCGCGAGCTGCTCGTGCAGCATGGTGTGGCGCGAGATCGTGTAGCTGAAACCTTCCAGCTCCTTCGCGTTCGGCAGCTCGCCGTTCAGCAGGAGATAGGACACTTCCATGAAGCTCGACTGTTCGGCGAGCTGGCCGATCGGATAGCCGCGGTGGAGCAGCACGCCTTCGTCACCATCGATATAGGTGATCGCCGAGTCGCAGCTTGCCGTCGAGGTGAAGCCGGGATCGTAAGTGAACATGCCGGTATCGGCATAAAGCCGCCGGATATCGATGACGTCGGGCCCGGTGCTGCCAGACATAACCGCATAGTCGTGCGCAGTTCCTGCCACGTCCAGCTTCGCGGTGTTGCTCATCGATACGTCCTTTCTCGAACCCGTCAGGCAGCCATCCGGTCGGCGATGCGTCCCAGGCTCTCGTCGCGCCCGAGCAGCTCGAGCACATCGAAGATCCCGGGTGATGTCTTGCGCCCGGTCAGCGCCGCCCGCAACGGCTGCGCGACCTGACCAAGCTTCACCCCCGCATCGTCCGCGACCCGGCGGACCGCGTCTTCGAGAGCCTCTGCATCCCAGTTGGCAACCGCGTCAAGAGCGGCATGCAGGCGCGCCAGCAGCGCAGGTGCATCGCCGGAGACGAGCGATGCTGCATCGCCGTCCATTTCCAGTGGGCGAGTGCGAAAGAGAAAGGCCGTCCCGGACGTAAGCTCGTTGAGATTGGCTGCGCGGGGCTTCAACGACTCCATGCTGCGCTGAAGCAATTCAGCCTGCGATTCGGTGATTTCGAAACCGAGTCGCGGGATCACCAGCTCGGCCAGCCGCGCATTGTTTGCGCTGCGGATATAATGACCGTTCAGGTTCTCCAGTTTCTTCAGATCGAACCTGCTTGGTGATTTCCCGACATCGGCCAGATCGAACCACTCGGTCGCCTGCTCGCGGCTGATGATCTCGTCATCGCCGTGACCCCAACCGAGGCGGAGCAGATAATTGCTCAGCGCCTCGGGCAGGATACCGAGCTCATCGCGGTAATATTCAACGCCGACCGCGCCGTGGCGCTTCGACAGTTTCCCGCCATCGCTGCCATGGATCATCGGGATATGCGCGTAGACCGGTTCGGGCCAGCCCATCGCCTTGATGATCGGCAGCTGGCGGAACGCGTTGTTGAGATGGTCGTCGCCGCGGATGACGTGAGTCACGCCCATGTCGTGATCGTCGACCACGACCGCGAGCATATAGGTCGGCGTGCCGTCCGACCGCAGCAGGACGAGATCGTCGATCTCCTCATTCTGCACGGTGACCGAACCCTGGACCCGGTCGACGATGGTCGTCGCGCCCTCCTTCGGCGCCTTCAGCCGGACGACGAAGGGCGCACCCTCGGGCGCCTCTGCGGGCGAGCGATCGCGCCAGCGGCCGTCGTATCGCATCGGCTTGCCGGCGGCCTTCTGGCTCTCGCGCAGCGCGGTCAGCTCGTCGGGCGTGGCGTAGCATCGATAGGCATTGCCCTGCTCGACCATCTGATAGGCGACTTCGGCGTGACGCTTCGCGCGCTCGAACTGGTAAACGGTGTCGCCGTCCCAATCGAGGCCGAGCCAGGTCATCGAGCTGAGGATCGCGTCGATCGCCGGCTGGGTCGAGCGGGCGCGATCGGTATCCTCGATGCGCAGCAGGAACTTGCCGCCGTGATGGCGCGCGAACAGCCAGTTGAACAGCGCCGTGCGGGCGCCGCCAATATGCAGATAACCGGTAGGCGACGGCGCGAAGCGCGTCACCACTGCGGACGTGTCGGGCGTGCCGGTATCGGCCGCCGCGGTATCAGACCTTGCGCCCAAACGCGCTTGCTCCCAGACTTGAAAATCGATGGCCAGTACAGCCGCCGAGGCCCCTAGCACGCGACCCCCGTGGCTTCAAATCGTGGCGGGCGACCGGTTGCGCAAGGCGAAGGCCGCGATCGAGCTGTGGCTCGAGGCGGAGCGCGATCAGCTTTTCCTGTGGGTGCCGGTGTCGTTTGGGGCGGGCATCGCCGCGTGGTTCGTGCTGCCCGATCCTGGCTGGTGGTGGACGGTCCTGTCTGCGCTGGCCGGGGTGGCGTTGTTTGCGATCGCCATTGCCCGCGGTGGGCGGGCCGGGCGCGTGGTGGCGGTGGGCTCACTGCTCGCCGCAGCGGGACTGGCGTTGATCTGGTGGCGGGCGGAGAGTTCGGACGGGCAGGTGCTGGCCAGGCCCGTGATCGCAACCTTTGAAGCGCGCGTGGAGCGGGTCGAACCGCTGCCGTCGCGCGATCTGGTACGGCTGCGGCTGGCGCCGGTTCGAGTGGTAGCGGTGCCTGCGCGTCCGGGACGCAGGGATACGCGGCCGCTGCCGACCCTGCCGCAACATGTCCGCGTCAACCTGGCCGAGGCGGATGTGCCGGCGGGGCTGTCGCGGGGCGCGACGATCCGGCTCGGCGCCCGGCTGATGCCGCCGCCTCAGCCGGCGGTACCCGGGGCGTACGACTATGCCCGCGTGGCGTGGTTCGACGGGATCGGCGCCACCGGACGCGGATTCGGGCCGGTCACCATCGTCAGCCCGGGCGTGTCGAGTGGCGCTGGCCTGCGCGAACGGCTGTCGAAACACATCCAGGCGAGCGCGCCGGGCGGTGGCGGAGCGATCGCGGCGGCGCTCGCCACCGGAGATCAGGGCGGCATCTCCGAAGAGGATGCCGAGGCGATGCGGCGATCGGGGCTCGCGCATCTCCTGTCGGTCAGCGGACTGCACATCACCGCGGTGGTCGGCGCGGTGATGCTGCTGGTGTTGCGGCTGCTTGCGCTCAGCCCCTGGCTGGCGCTGCGCTTCCGCTTGCCGCTCATCGCTGCAGGAGCGGGTGCGGTGGCGGCGATCGGCTATACCTGGCTGACCGGCGCCGAGGTGCCGACGATCCGGTCTTGCGTCGCGGCCTTGCTGGTGCTGATCGCGATGGCGATGGGGCGGGAGGCGATCACCCTGCGGCTGGTGGCAGCCGGCGCCTTCATCGTGCTGTTGCTCTTCCCCGAAGCGCTGGCCGGGCCGAGCTTCCAGCTCTCTTTCGCGGCGGTTGCGGCGATCGTCGCGCTGCACGAACATCCGCAGGTGAAGGCGTGGTTTGCGCCGCGCGAACAGCGATGGTGGCAGAAGCTGGGGCGGACTCTGCTGTCGCTGCTGCTGACCGGCGTAGTCGTCGAACTGTCGCTGATCCCGATCGCTTTGTTCCACTTCCACAAGGCGGGCATCTATGGCGCGGTCGCCAATATCGTGGCGATCCCACTGACCACGTTCATCGTGATGCCGCTCGAGGCGCTGGCGCTGTTGTTCGACCTGGCCGGGATCGGTGCGCCCTTGTGGTGGCTGACGGCGCGGTCGCTCGATCTGTTGTTGTGGATCGCGCATGCCACCGCGAGCATCCCCGGATCGGTCGCGGCACTGCCGGCGATGCCGGGCGGTGCGTTTGGGCTGATGGCGTTCGGTGGGCTATGGGTCGCCTTGTGGCGGACGCGCTGGCGACGGCTCGGCGCGGTACCGTTTGCGATGGGGGCGGCCTGGGCACTGTCGACGCCGACGCCCGATCTGCTCGTCACCGGCGACGGGCGGCATGTCGCGATCCGCACGGCACGCGGTGGGCTGGCGCTGTTGCGCGAACGGGTCGGCGATTACACATCGGACATGCTCGCGGAGAATAGCGGGGTGGACGGCGAACCCTTGTTCCTGTCCGACCAGCCAGAGGCCCGGTGCAGCCGCGATCTTTGCCTGGTCGAGCAGAGAACGGGCGAGCGGACCTGGCGGATCCTCGCGACGCGGAGCGCCTATCTCGTGCCTGCGGACGAACTGATCGCAGCCTGCGCCACCGCCGATATCGTCGTCAGCGAGCGCTGGCTACCGGGCGGATGCCGCCCGCGCTGGCTAAAGCTCGACCGCGACATGCTGGCCAGGACCGGCGGGGTCGCGGTGACGTTGCGCACCGGCCATGTCGTCACCGTGCTCCAGCCGGGCGACCGCCACCCCTGGCGGGTGGCGGCGCCGGTAGCGGTCAGACGTAGCGGCGGAGCAGGCCGGCGAGCTTACCCTGCACGCGCACCTGATCGGGAGAATAACGCTGGGGATCGTACGCGCGGTTCGCCGGATCGAGGCGGATCATCGCGCCCTCCCGGCGGAAATATTTGAGCGTCGCCTCGCTCTCCTCGATCAGCGCCACGACGATCTCCCCGTCGCGCGCGGTGTCGGCGCGCCGGATCAGCGCATAGTCGCCGTCGAGAATACCGGCATCGACCATCGAGTCACCCGAGACTTCGAGCGCATAATGCTCGCCGCCGCCGAGTAGCGCGGCGGGCACCGCGAGCATCGACTGCCCCTCGAACGCCTCGATCGGCACACCGGCCGCGATTCGGCCGTGCAGCGGGATCTCGATCACGTCGTTCGCGGGCTCGGGGATTTTCTTCACATTGCCGGTCGGTGCGGCGACCGCAGCAGCGCCCTTGCGCACTGCCTCGGGCCGCTCCGGCATGCGCAGCACCTCGAGCGCGCGGGCGCGGTTGGGCAGGCGGCGGATGAACTTGCGTTCCTCCAGCGCGCTGATCAGGCGGTGCACACCCGATTTGGACTTGAGGTCGAGCGCCTCCTTCATTTCCTCGAACGAGGGCGAAACGCCGCTCGCCTCGAGCCGGTCGTTAATGAAGCAGATCAGCTCGTGCTGCTTGCGGGTAAGCATCCCAATTCCTCCGTCGGAACAGACTGGGAACGTTTATGCAATGTTCCGCCGCCGTGTCAAGCGAATGGAAGGATTTCCACCACTTCTCCCGCGCCGAGCGCCGGGGCGTGGGGCGCTCGGACGATCAGGCAGTCGGCGCGCGCGAGGGTCAGGAGCATCGAGCTGTCCTGCGTGTGTGCCGCGAAGACATGGCCGTTACGGGTCGTGGCGCGGAGATAGTCCTGGCGGTGATCGTTCGCCGGCAGGTCTTCGCCGAGGATCGCGGTGGCAGCGCGAGGCAGCGGATCGAGCGCCCCGGCCATGGTTGCGATCAGCGGGCGGAGGAAGAGGAAGGCAGTAACGAAGGCCGAGACCGGGTTGCCCGGCAGGCCGAGCACCACCGCGGCGCCCAGCCGGCCCGCCATCATCGGCTTGCCCGGGCGGAGTGCGATCCGCCAGAAGTCGATGCTGCCGCCGGCTGCCTCGAGCGCGGGGCGGACCAGGTCGTGATCGCCGACCGAGGCGCCGCCGGTGGTGACGAGGATGTCGGCATCGACCGAAGCGAAGGCCGTGGTGATGGTCTCGAGCCGGTCGGGCAGGATGCCGAGATCGATCACCTTGACCGGCAGGTCGGCGAGCAGGGCGGCAAGCATCGCGCCGTTGGATTCGGGCAGCGTCGCTTCGGTCAGCGCGGCGCCGGGTGCGACCAGCTCGTCGCCGGTCGCGACGATGGCGACGCGCAGACGGCGGGTGACGGGGAGGGCGCCATGCCCGCCAGTCGCCGCCACGGCGATCCGCGCCGGGGTGAGCCGCGTGCCTTGGGGGATGAGCAAGTCGCCGCTGGAGAAGTCCAGGCCCTTGCGACGGACGTTCCTGCCCCTGACGGCGGGTCCTTCGCCGGCGAGCAGGATCAGGCCGCCCTCCTGCCGTGCCTCTTCCTGGACAAGCACGGTATCGGCGCCGGCGGGCATGGCGGCGCCGGTGAAGATACGCGCCGTCTCCATCGCACCGATGCTGCCGGTAAAGGGCCGGCCGGCGGCGCTCTCGCCGACCAGGGCGAAGGGGCCGGGCAGGTCGGCGAAGCTGATGGCATAGCCGTCCATCGCCGAGAGGTCGCTGGCGGGCTGGGTCCGCGCCGCGACCACGTCCCGGGCGGCCCAGCGGCCTGCGGCGTCGCGCAACGGCACCGTCTCCGCTTCGATCGGAGGGGCGAGCGCGAACAGGCGGGCCTGGGCTTCGGTGACGGAGATCATCCGGCCTCCCTATCCGGCGGGGCGCCGGGGGTCGAGACGGCAGGCACGTCAGTTACCGCTACCATCTTCGAAACGAGTGTTATAGCAATCGCTTCGGTAGCAGATCGGCCGCAACCAAGTCGGCAGGGTGCTTCGCATGGCCACGGGCCATGTCACGGGGGAAGATGTATGACGGAAGCACCGGCGCCTGACGCCTATAATCGTACTGCCCTGTTCTGGATTTGCGTGCTGGCGCTGTTCACCGCAGCGGTCGCCTTTTCGATGCGCACGGCCGCGTCGGATGCGATCCGCCAGGCAGTGTTCGATCCGATCGACCCGGCCAATTCGGGCAGGATGATCGGCGGTGCGCTCGGCGCCGCGTTCAGCGGCTTCGCCTTTTCGCTGCTGGTGCTGAGCCCGTTCCTCGACGTGATCGGGGCGAAGCGCGTGCTGCTGCTGGCGGCGTGCAGCTTTGTCGGCGGATCGTTGCTGATGGTGCTGGCGCCGAGCATGGGCAGCGGGGCAGGCATCGGGACGCTCGTCACCCTCGGCATGGCGCTGACCGGGGTAGGCTGGGGCTGCACCGAGGCCTCGATCAACCCGATGACCGCGGCGCTCTATCCGGCTGACAAGACCCACCGGCTCAACGTGCTGCACGCCTGGTGGCCGGCCGGTATCGTGGTCGGCGGGCTGGCGAGCATCGGCGTGGGGCAGATCGGGCTCGACTGGCGCTGGGACATCGCGCTGATCATGATGCCGGGCATCGCCTTCGGCCTGTGGACGCTCACCCAGAAATTCCCGAAGACCGAAAGCGCGGCGCTGGGTGTCGGTTTCGGCGAGATGATCGCGGTGCCGTTCAAGCGGCCGACCTTCTGGATCTTCTTCGCGATCATGTTCCTGACGGCGTCGGCCGAGCTGGCGCCGGGATCCTGGGTCGATGTCGCGCTGACCCATACGGTGGGCATGAAGGGCATATTGCTGCTCGTCTATGTCTCGGCGATCATGTTCGTGATGCGGCATTTCGCCGGCGTCCTGTCGCACCGCGTTTCCGACATGGGGCTGTTGTGGCTGTGCACGGTGCCGGCGGCGTTGGGCCTGTATCTGCTGAGCGTGGCCTCGTCGCCGGTGACGGCCCTGGTCGCGGCGACGGTGTGGGCGGTGGGCGTTGCCTTCATGTGGCCGACCATGCTGGCGGCGGTGTCGCATCGCTATCCGCGCGGCGGGCCCTGGACGATCGGGCTGGTCGGCTTTGCCGGCGCGATGGCGATCCAGCTGGTGCTGCCGAAGCTCGGCGCGATCTACGACAAGGCCAAGCTGGAACGGGCGGGGGGCGAGGCCGCCTTTGCCGCGCTTCAGCCGGGGCCGGTGCTGAACGACGTGCTGGCCTATGCCGCGACGCGCTCCTTCCAGGTGGTGGCGCTGATCCCCGTCGTGCTCTTCGTGATCTTCGGCGCGGTGCGCATCCTGGAACGCAAGCGCCGGCTCGGCGGTGGAGACGACTGAACCCGCGCTATCCAAGCGCGGTCGCGATGCTATGCTCCGGCTTTCGCTGGAAAAGGGCAAGAGCATGCGGTTGCTGAGCTGGCTTGGTCTCTGGGCATTGTCGCTGTTGGCGATCGCGCCCGTCCAGGGGGAGACGATCGCCTTCACCGGCGCGCGGGTGATCGACGGCACTGGCAGGGCGCCGATCATCGATGGCGTCGTGGTGGTGACCGACGGCAAGATCGCCGCGGTCGGCGCGAAGGGGCGCACCGCGATTCCGGCCGGCGCGACGCGCATCGAGGTGACCGGCAAGACGATCATGCCCGGCATCGTCAACGCGCACGGTCATCTGTTCTTCGACGCCAAATCGGCGGTCCCGGCACGTACCCAGCTGGTCGACCAGCTCGCGCTTTATGCCCGCTACGGCGTCACCACCGTCTACAGCCTGGGCGATGACGGGGTGGAGACGGTGAAGCTGCGCGACGAACTGCGCACCGCGCCGTTCGGGCCCGGCATGGCGCGGCTCTACGTCTCAGGCCCGGTGCTCAACGCCAAGACCCCCGAAGAAGGTCGCGCCACTGTGGCGGCCAATGCCGCGCGCGGCGTGGACATCATCAAGATCCGGCTGGAAGGGCCGCCGGACGCGCCGATCCGCACCCCGGCCGTTTATGGTGCGATGATCGACCAGGCGCATCTCGAGAAGCTGCGCATCGCCGTCCATATGTTCACCGCCGACGAGACGAAGGGCGTGGTCGATGCGGGCGCCGACATCCTCGCCCACAGCATCCGCGACCGCGATGCCGACCCGGCACTGATCGCCGCGATCAAGGCGAACGGCGTGGGTTATATCCCGACGCTGACGCGCGACCTTTCCGTGTTCGTCTATGAATCCACCCCCGATTTCACGACCGATCCCTTCTTCACCCGGGAAGCGGCCTATCGCGCGCCGCTCGCCGCCCTGCTCGATCCGGAAGCGCAGGCGAAGGTGAAGGCGAGCGCCAGTGCGCAGGCGATCAAGCCGGCGCTGGAGCAGGCCAAGCGCAACCTCAAGCTGCTGTCCGACGCCGGCGTGCAGATCGCGATGGGCACCGATACGGGCGCGCCCACCGGCCGCTGGCAGGGCTATTTCGAGCATCTCGAAATGCAGATGATGGTCGAGGCGGGCCTGACGCCGATGAAGGTGATCGTCGCCGCGACCGGCGGTGCGGCCAAGGTGATGCGGATCGACGACATGGTCGGCACGCTCAGGCCCGGTCGGCAGGCCGACCTGCTGGTGCTTGGTGCCAATCCGCTGGCCGATATCCGCAACACACACAGCCTGGAGCAGGTGTGGATCGCCGGCCGCAAGCTGGATTGAGGATTCCAACAACGACTCGGATTTATCGCTGTTTCAGCGGCTTTATTTTTTCTTCCGCTGTTATGTTGGATTTTCGGCTCGATTTTTCGATCTGTTTCCAGCATGTTAGGCCGCGTTTTCCCTGTTACGGATAACAGCGGAAAAAATCGGCGCATTCTGTCGAAAAAACACGAAAACAGACGAGGTTTTCCGCTGTAACGCGCGAGCCGAGCGGCCAACATTTACGGTCACAATGAGAAAGAGCGCCGGATTTCCGGCGGCGCCGCGCTCGCACGGATTGCGCCAAGGTTGAATCAATCTTGTCGTTCCGCCATCGAAATGATCTTGTCATTCCACGGACTTATTCCGCGCTTAGGGGCCCCGTCAGTGGGGCTCGTCCAGCGAAATCGATAACGATTCGAGGGACCGTGACGTTCGTCTCGGTTCGGGAAAAGCCGCGCGCCCAGTTCAGATTAAAAGGGGTTCCCCGTGTCCAGATCGACCGTTGCCAAATCTTCGCTCCTGTTCGGCGCCGCTATCAGCGCGCTGCTTTGTTCGACCGGAGCCTTCGCCCAGGAGGCCGCCACGCCGGCGGCGCAGGAGTCGGCGGACGCCGGGCTGAACGACATCGTGGTGACGGCGGAGCGGCGCCCCGAGACGGTGCTGAAATCGCCTCTGTCGGTCACGGCGCTCACCGGTGATTCGCTGCGCTCCTTCCAGACCGGCGGCGACGACATCCTGTCGCTCTCCGGCCGCGTGCCCGGCCTCTATGCCGAGACGACGACCGGCCGTATCTTCCCGCGCTTCTACATTCGCGGCCTGGGCAACATCGACTTTTACCTTGGCGCATCGCAGCCGGTGTCGATCATCCAGGACGATGTCGTGCTCGAGCATGTCGTGCTGAAGTCGAACCCGGTGTTCGACGTGGCGCAGACCGAAGTGCTGCGCGGCCCGCAGGGATCGCTGTTCGGCCGTAATACGACGGCGGGCATCATCAAGTTCGACACGATCAAGCCGACCCAGACGTTCGAAGGCCGCGGCCAGTTCTCCTATGGCAGCTACAACACGATCACGGCCGACGCCGGCGTGGGTGGCCCGATCGTCGAGGATCTGCTCGCGTTCCGTGTGTCGGCGCTGTACCAGCACCGCGACAACTGGGTCGACAACACCTTCACCGGCACCAGCGCCGACGGCACCGTTTCGCCGCAGAAGGACGCGATGGGCGGCTTCGACGAGCGCGACGTTCGTTTCCAGCTGCTGTTCACCCCGGGCGACCGCCTCTCGGTCAACGTCTCGGCGCATGTCCGCGACTATGATGGCACCTCGACCCTGTTCCACCGCGCCGCGCTGAAGAAGGGCTCGAACAGCGTTGATGCCGAGCCGCGCGACAAGGTCGCGTTCGACGAAGCGATGAACAACCCGCAGGCCTATACGACCTATGGCGAGTCGGTTCGCGCTGCCTATGATTTCGGCGGCGTCGTGCTGACCTCGATCAGCGCGTACGAGACGACCCAGGGCTTCAGTCGCGGCGACACCGATGGCGGCGCGGCGGCCAATTTCGGCGGGACCGGCTTCGGCCAATCGCAGGGCAATGTCCGCAGCCTCGACCAGCTCAGCCAGGAAGTCCGGCTCGCCAGCGACGGCGACGGCCCGTTCAAGTGGCAGATCGGCGGCATGTATTTCGATTCCCGCGACATCACCGATTTCTACCAGCGCGCCTATTTCCTCAACACCGCCGCGCGCAACCCGAACAACTGGGTGCGGCTGCATGACGTGAACACCTCCTGGGCGGCGTTCGGCCAGGTCAGCTACAAGATCCTGCCGAACCTGACGCTCACCGCCGGCGGCCGGGTGACCGAGGACAAGAAGACCACCCAGCTGCTGAAGACGGCCAACACCGCGGCGAACGCCGTGACCTATACCGGCCGCCGCTTCGTCGAACTGAAGGATACGCAGCCGAGCTGGGATTTCAGTGCGCTGTACGAGGCGAGTTCGGATCTCAGCCTCTATGCGCGCGTCGCGCGCGGCTTCCGCGGGCCGACCATCCAGGGCCGGTCGGCGGTGTTCAATTCGGACTTCACCACGGCAAATTCCGAGACGATCCTGTCCTGGGAAGCAGGCTTCAAGAGCCGGCTGTTCAACAACATGCTGAGCCTGAACGCAACGGCCTTCACCTACACGGTCGACGACATCCAGCTGAACGGCAATGATTCCAACGGCAACGGCGTGCTGTTCAATGCCGACAAGGCCAAGGCGTACGGCCTTGAAGCCGAGGCGGAGTTCCGCCCGACGTCCAATTTGAGCCTCGGCCTGGGCCTCAGCCTGCTGCACAGCGAGATCAAGGACAAGCGCGTCTATGCGCAGGTCTGCGCGCTGAACGGCGTGGTGGTCTGCACCGTGCAGAACCCGACGATCACGGTCCCCGTGTTCGGGTCGCCGGCGGTGTTCGCCCAGATCGACGGCCAGCCGTTGCCCAACGCACCGGAATATACCGTCAACTTCACCGGCCGCTACGACGTGCCGCTGAGCAATGGCGGCAAGGTGTTCCTGGCGACCGACTGGAACCTGCAGGGCTATACGAACTTCGTGCTCTACAAGACCAAGGAGTTCTATTCGGACGGCACGTTCGAAGGCGGCCTGAAGGTCGGTTACACCGCGCCGGGCGGGGCCTATGAGGTCGCGCTGTTCGGGCGGAACATCACCAACGAGAAGAACCTGAAGGGCGTGATCGAGAATTATATGGCGGCGGTGTTCAACGAACCGCGCGTCATCGGCATCTCGGTGAGCGGCAAGTTCCGCTAAGGGCGGGCAATCGATCGCCGCCCGTCATACCCTTCAGGCTGACGGGCGGCGTGTTTCCTCAGGCGGTCATCCGGGCGAGTTCGACTCCCAGCTTGTCGAGCGACTGGCTCCAGCCCATTGGCGCACCCTGAACCATCATCGGCGCCAGGGTCAGGTCGGCAAAGACATAGGTCTGCACGACATCGACCCGGGTGCCGCCAGCTTCGTCCGAGAAATTCACCTCGGTCCAGGCGTTGAACAGCAACTTCCCGTCCCCGGTCTCGGCGCGCAGATCGAGCACCAGCCGTTCGTCCGGCACCAGTTCGGCAACCGTACCGCGCGTCCAATTGTCCTTGCCGTCGGGCGCCCGCATGCAGACGTCGAAAGTGCCGCCGATCCGCATGTCCACCGTCGCGTCGGGCGTGGTGTAGACTGCCGGCGAGAACCATTGCTTCACATGCTCGGCGGTGCTCCATGCCTCGAACACGATCGGGCGCGGCACCGGGTAGACGCGCGAGATGCGCAGGGGTTCGGTCGCTTCAGCCTTTTGTGCCATCATCGTCTCCTTTGTTCATGAGCGTTTCGAGATAGGTGCCGAGCCGGTCGAGGCGGTGATCCCATTCGAGGCGGCGCTGCTGGATCCATTGCTCCGCCTGGCCCAGCGCGGCGGTATCGAGGCTGCAGGTGCGCACGCGCCCGATCTTCTCCGACCGGACCAGCCCCGAGCTTTCGAGCAAGGAGAGGTGCTGCATGACCGCGGGCAGCGACATGGCGAGCGGGCGGGCAAGCTCGCTGACCGAGGCCTCGCCGCGCGACAGGCGCTCGACGATCGACCGGCGGGTGCGGTCGGCCAGGGCGCTGAAGGCGAGATCGAGCGAATCGTGTTGGTTAAGCATATGCCTAACTATCGCGGCAGAGATAGTTAGGCAATAGCTTTAGTGTTCGTTCGTGAAGGGCGGGTCAGGCTTTCCAGTCGCCTGATTTGCCGCCGGTCTTGGTCAGCAGGCGCACGCCGCCGATCGTCATCCCTTTGTCGATCGCCTTGGCCATGTCGTAGATCGTCAGCAGCGTGACCGAGACGGCGGTGAGCGCTTCCATCTCGACGCCGGTCTTGCCCTCGGTCGCGGCGGTGGCGGTGGCGGTCACGCCCGTTTCGTCCACGGACAGGTCGATGGCGACGCGGGTGAGGGGCAGGGGATGGCAGAGCGGGATCAGCTCAGCGGTGCGCTTTGCGGCCATGATGCCGGCGACGCGGGCGACGGCGAGGACATCGCCCTTCAATGCGGTACCGTCGCGGATGGCGCCGGCGGCTTCGGGCGACATGTCGATGCGGCCGGTGGCCCTGGCTTCGCGGGCGGTGATGGCCTTGCCCGAGACGTCGACCATGTGCGCCGCGCCGGTGTCGTCGAGATGGGTTAGGGTCATACGGCTGGCCTTCGTTTTCGTGCGAGCGCTCCACTTCCTCCGTTCGCCCTGAGCTTGTCGAAGGGCTGCTCTTCTCTTCCGCGGAAGCAAGGACAGGGCTTCGACAAGCTCAGCCCGAACGGGGGAGGGATTGTCTGTCCCAGTCCTTCTAGCGCCTGGGCCTGTTTCTCGACTACGCTCGAAACGAACGGAAGGAAAATCGGGTCTTTGCTCCCTGATTCACCCGCTTCGCCTGGTAAGCTGACCGTTACCCCGGACTTGTTCCGGGGGCCATGGCTCCGCACACGCACCGGCCGCAGCTCTCGGGGAGACATGGATGCCGGAACAAGCCCGGCATGACGGTGGGGAAGGGGCGCGAAAATCTCGCGATCCGGCTATCCCACCAGCGCCCGCGTCGCCGCCTCCACATCATGCTGGCGCATCAACGCCTCGCCGATCAGGAAGCAGTGAACGCCGTGTTCCGCCATCTGGTCGAGATCGGCGCGGATGGTGAGGCCGCTTTCGGCGACGAAGGTGCAGTCGGCGGGCGCCTTGCCGATCAGGCGATAGGTGTTGTCGAAATCGACGGTGAAGTCGCGCAAATTGCGGTTGTTGACCCCGATCAGCCGCGACTTGAGCTTCAGTGCGCGCTCAAGCTCCTTCGCATCGTGCACCTCGACCAGCACGTCCATGCCGCAGTCGATCGCACTTGCCTCGATCTCGGCGAGCAGGCCGTCGTCGAGCGCGGCCATGATCAGCAGGATCGCGTCGGCCCCGATCGCGCGGGACTCCGGCACCTGCCAGGGATCGACCATGAAGTCCTTGCGCAGCACCGGCAGGCCGCAGGCGTCGCGCGCCGCAGTGAGATAGGAATCCGCCCCCTGGAACCAGGGCTCGTCGGTCAGCACCGAGAGGCACGCCGCGCCGCCGGCCTCATAGGCACGGGCATGGGCGGGGGGATCGAAATCGGCGCGGATCAGGCCTTTCGAAGGGCTGGCCTTCTTGATCTCGGCGATCAGGGCATGGCCGGTCTTCGCCTTTGCGTCGAGCGCGGCGCGGAAGCCGCGCGGCTTCGACTGGCGTTCGATGCAGGCGTCGATCTCCGACAGCGGCATGGTCGCCTTGCGCGCGGCGACTTCGGCGCGCTTGGTTTCGAGGATTCGTTCGAGGATATCGGTCATGGATAGGCGATCCAGCGATCGAGCAGGCCGTTGGCCGCGCCGGAATCGATCGCTTCGGCGGCCAGTGCCGCGCCGTCGATGAGGTCGGCGGCTTTCCCCGCGACCATCAGCGCGGCGGCCGAGTTGAGCAGGACGGCGTCGCGATATCCGCCATGCTCGCCGGCGAGCAGGCGGCGCAGCGCCGCGGCGTTATAGTCGGGGTCGCCGCCGCGGATGGCCGCGATGGCGTGGCGGGGCAGGCCGGCGTCTTCGGGCGCGATGCGGGTCGGCATCGAGAGGCTGCCGACGCTGACCGTGATGGTCGGGCCGGCGCCGGAGACTTCGTCCAGACCCTCCTCGCCCGAGACGACCAACGCCGCCTCGGTGCCGAGCTGTTCGAGCGCCTGGGCATAGGGCACGGCATAATCGGGGCGGGCGATGCCGATGAGCTGGCGGGTGACGCGCGCCGGATTGGCGAGCGGGCCCATCAGGTTGAAGATGGTGCGGCGGCCGATATGGCGGCGGATCGGGGTGATGCGCTTCATCACCGGGTGATGATTCGCCGCGAACAGGAAGGCGATGCCGATATCGCGCAGGCTCGCCTCGGCGTTCAGGCCGGCGCGTTCCATGTCGAGGCCGAGCGCCTCGAGCGTATCGGCGGCGCCGGCCTTGCTCGAGGCGGCGCGATTGCCGTGCTTGGCGACCGGCACGCCGCAGGCAGCGACGATGATCGAGACCGCGGTGGAGACGTTCAATGTGTGATGGCCGTCGCCGCCGGTGCCGCACACGTCGATCGCGCCGTGCGGCGCGTCGATCGGGATGAGGCGGGCGCGGAGCGCCTTGGCGGCCTCGGCAATTTCGATGCTCGTCTCGCCCCGGTCGCTGAGCGCGATGAGGAATTCGGCGATCGCCTCTTCCGAGGTCTTCGCGTCGAGGATGTCGGCGAAGGCCTGCGCCGCGCTTTCGTGGGAAAGCGGGGTGGAGGGGTCGGGGAGGAGGGATAGGGTGGTCATGAGCGAGCCGTACCCCTCACCGTTCGTTTCGAGCGTAGTCGAGAAACATTGGCGAAGCGCTCAGCCCGGTTTCTCGACTTCGCTCGAAACGAACGGAGGGAAAGTGCCGCTGCCTTCACGCCAGCGCCTTCACATCGATGCCGGCCAGCCGGACGAAATTCGCCAGCAGCGCATGGCCATGTTCGGTCGCGATGCTCTCCGGGTGGAACTGCACGCCGTGGATCGGCAGGGTCGCGTGGCGGAAGCCCATCACCGATCCGTCGTCGGCGGTCGCGTTGACGATCAGGTCGGCGGGAATGTCCTCGACGATCAGCGAGTGATAGCGCGTCGCGGTGAAGGGCGAGGGCAGGCCTTCGAACAGGCCGGTGCCGTCGTGCGAGACGGGCGAGGTCTTGCCGTGCATCAGCCCGCCCCGCACGACCTGGCCGCCGAAATGCTGGCCGATCGCCTGATGACCGAGGCAGACGCCGAGCAGCGGTTTTTCCGCCCGGGCGCAGGCCGCGACGAGATCGAGGCTGATGCCCGCCTCGTTCGGCGTGCAGGGGCCGGGCGAGATGAGGAAGCCCTGCGCGTTGCTCTCGATCGCCTCGCGCGCGGTGAGGGCGTCGTTGCGCACCACTTTCACCTCGGCGCCCAGCTCCATCAGATAATGGACCAGGTTCCAGGTGAAGCTGTCGTAATTGTCGATGACGAGGATCATGCGCGAGGGCGCTAACGCTTTTGCAGGGCAACCACAATCGGCCCGATCTTCGGACCGGCATCCTTTCGTCCCGTCGCCGGAACCCAGAGCCGCGAGACGGCGCCGTCGAAATAGAGTGCATCGACGCAGCCGAGCCGGCGGAACAGCCTGGCGAAGCGGCCGAACGACACCGGCGCGTCGCTTATCGCGAAATAGGCATGCCCGTTTCCGGCAATGCCGACGCCGTTTCGGATGTTCAACGAGACGCCGTTTGCGTCGAAGCCTGGGTTGATCGCGCCCTTGATGACCAGCATCGGGCCGGACTGAGTGGCGAAGGACAAGGCGGCGGGCCGGTGCGCGGCGAAATCGGCCGTCGTGGCAAGGTGCCAACCCGTTGGGGTGCCGTAGAAGACCCCGTTGGGCGGCGGCGTGTAGAAATTGCCGCCGCCGCTGCGTCGATTGAGCCGCACCAGTTGACGGCCATCCTCGACATAGAGGCCGATCGGATCGCCGGTGACGCCGAACATGCCGGCATTCATGGCAAAGGCGAGGCGAGGAAAGGCCTTGCCCAGCCGCCCGGGCACACCAGCGAAATCCTGCATCGGTACGCCGTCCGCACCGCGGCCGAGCAGGGCGATGGCGTGGCGTGCCGGATCGGCATCGCACAGGGTGAACGGTGTTCCTTCGAATCTCACGGCGCGGCAGGGCGATTTCCGTGCCGTCGGCGCCTGGGCAGCCGATGGCGCGGTGCAGCTTGCCGCTATAATCGAGAGGGGCAGGCCAAACAGTGCTGCATTTCGGTTCACGACGTCAATCCTACCCAAAGTATGCGCCCTTGGAGCATAGCGCCGTGCCTTTATCGTACCTAGATTATGGCTCACTGCCGCTCCATTCAGGATGGAGCAATGGCCAGTCGCGGACGTTGATACCGCCCAGGAGGTCGCTCTTTATGTTTCGTACCATCGCCATCGCTGCCCTGTTCATGCTTCCCGGAGTGGCGAGCGCGCAGGACCGGCAGGCCGAATCCGGCCAGCCGCCGCAGCGCATCCGCAACGTGACGCTGACTGGTGCCGACAAATGCCCGAAGCCGGCCGAGGGCGAAGTGGTGGTGTGCAGCACGCTGGAAGAACCGTACCGTATCCCGAAGGCGCTGCGCGAGACCAAGAAGAGCGCGGCGACCAATAGCTGGGTCAACCGCGCCGCGACGCTCGACGAAGTCGGGCGCGAGGCGGGCGGCTTGCCGGATACCTGCTCGCCGGTGGGCTCGGGCGGCCAGACCGGCTGCGCGCTGAAGATGAACCAGCAATATGCGGCCGAGCGGGCCGAGAAGAAGCGGCAGGAGAGCGTGATTCCCTGATCCTTGTTCCCCTCCCTGAAAGGGAGGGGTTAGGGGTGGGTGCGCGCGTCCGCGCGCTCCAAAAGCTCGTCTCGCCCGGCACCGAAGCCTTGATCAGGGCATCGAGCCCCGATCAAGGCTGCCCCACCCCTTGCCCCTCCCCGAGGGGGAGGGGTGAAAAAGGGTTATTGCCCGAACCCGCTTTCGGATGCCTGCGCCACCGCTTCGCGCGCCGCAGCCAGAAGCGCGCCGGCCTTGGCCTCGCATTCGCGCTGCTCGTACGCCGGGTCGCTGTCGGCGACGATGCCGGCGCCGGCCTGGACGTGCATGACGCCGTCCTTCACCACCGCGGTGCGCAACACGATGCAGCTGTCCATCGATCCGTCGGGCGAGAAATAGCCGACGCCGCCGGCATAGGCGCCGCGCACTTCCTGCTCCAGCTCGGCGATCACGCCGCAGGCGCGCACTTTCGGCGCGCCGCTGACCGTGCCTGCGGGAAAGCCCGCGAACAGCGCGTCGAGCGCGTCGTGGCTGTTGTCGAGCCGGCCGACCACGTTCGACACGATGTGCATGACATGGCTGTACAGCTCGGTGGTGTAGCTCGCCGTCACCCTGACGCTGCCCGCCTCTGCCACACGGCCGACATCGTTGCGGCCGAGATCGAGCAGCATCAGATGCTCGGCGCGTTCCTTGGGGTCGGCGAGCAGGCTCTGGCGGTTGGCTTCGTCCTCGACCGCCGTACGCCCACGCGGGCGCGTGCCGGCGATCGGGCGGATGGTGACCTCCCCGTCGCGCACGCGGACCAGGATCTCCGGGCTCGACCCGGTCAGCGCGAAGCCGGGCAGGTCGAGATGGTAGAGGAAGGGCGACGGGTTGATCCGGCGCAGCGCACGGTAAAGCTCGAACGCGGGCAGCGCGAAGGGCGCGGTGAAGCGCTGGGCGAGCACGACCTGAAAGATGTCGCCGGCGACGATATAATCCTTGGCGCGCGCGACCATCTCGCCATAGCGGCCCTCGGGCAGCACCGGCGTGAGCGCGATGTCGGCGGTGTCGACCGCGCGCACCGGCGCGGGGAGCGCGGCGGTGGCGAGGCGGGCGGCGACCGCGTCGATCCGGTCCTGCGCCTCGGCGACGATCGCGCCGGGCTGACGCGCCGCATCGGGCCAGACGGGCGCGACGAGGAACAGCGCATCGGCCAGCCGGTCGAAGATCAGCACCACCGTCGGGCGCACGAACATCATGTCGGGCAGGCCGAGCGGGTCGTTCGCCGGGCGATCGAGCTTTTCGACCAGCCCGACCGTCTCATAGCCGAAATAGCCGACCAGACAGGCAAGCGCAGGGGGCAGTTCCGCGGGCACGTCCATGCGGCAGGTCGCGACGAGCGCGCGCAACGCCTCCAGCGTCGAGGCCTCGCAAGGCTCGAACGCCGCCTTGTCGGTCAGCCAGTGGCGGTTGACCTCCGCGCGGGCGCCGGCGGCGCGGAACACCAGGTCGGGGGCGAGGCCGATCAGGCTGTGCCGGCCGCGCGTCGCGCCGCCTTCGACCGATTCGAGCAGGAAATCGCCGCGGCCCGGCTCGATCAGCTTGAGCGCCGCCGCGACCGGGGTCTCGGTGTCGGCGATCTGGCGGCGCCAGACGAGCGCCGGCCGCCCGCCCGCAAGGGCGGAGACGGCGGCCCCGGTCATCGCGGACGCCCCAGGATTAATTGGAGCCGCCCTGGCCGACCAGCGCGGCGCGGACCACGCCGATCGCCTTGTCGTTCTTCGTCACGCCGACCGAACGGCGCACCGCCTCGGTGAGCTGCTGGACATATTCGCGGCCGATCGTCTGGCCGATCTGGGCGCGGGCGCGGTCGATCACCGGCTTCTGGCCGGCCGCGTTGCCGCGCTCGATATGGTTCAGATAGACGATGAGCCAGCCAGCCTTGTTCGGCGCCTCGATCATGCGCGCCTTCTTCTCGGTCATGCTGAACATCAGCGTGATCGCCGGCGGCACCGGCTCGCGCGTATTCTCGATCTGCCCGCGCGCGATCGCGGGGACCTGCTGCGGGCCGGGGATGCCCAATTTGGTCTCGGCCATGGACTGGGCGAGCGGCATGCCCTTGTTGACCCGCGCGGTGACGTCGACCGCCGCCTGGCGCGCGAGGCGCTGGGCCCGGTCGATGATGAAGTCGCTGGCGACCCGCTCGCGGATCTGGGCGATCGGGCGCGGCGCGGCGGGCACGATGCGCGCCAGCGACACGACCGCGAAGCTGCCGTCCTCACCCACCGGTACGAGCTGCGGATCGTCGCCCTGTTCGGCGGCGAAGGCGGCGACCAGCGCCTGGGCAAAGGCGGGATCGGCCTTTGACGCGGGATCGTCCGGGTTGAGGCCGGCCGCGGTGAGCGGGACCGAATTGGCGGCGGTGAGCTTCTGGTCGGCGACGATCTCGTCGAAGGTCGCGTTGTTGCCGATCGCATCGTCGATCGCGTCGCGCTTGGCCTGCATCGCGACCACGGCCTTTTCGGCGCCGATCTGCGTGATCAGCTCGGGCCGGGCCTGGTCGAGCGACTTCGCCTCGACCTTCTCGATCCCGTCGACGCGCAGCACGGTGAAGCCGAGCGCGGTGCGGAACGGGCCGAGCACCGCGCCCTTGGCGGCGGCGAAGGCGGCATTGGCGATCTCGGGCGAATTGGCGGTGGTGTAGGCGGGCTTTTCGGCGCCCTTCAGCGTGTTGGGCTCGAACCCGCCGGCGCGGGCGGCTTCCTCGAGCGAACCGGCCTTCGCCTTGGCGACCAGCGCATTGGCGGCTGCCTGATCCGGCACGACGACCTGGACGATGTCGCGCTTTTCGGTCGCCAGGAACCTCTTCTTTTGCAGCTCATAGCCCTTGGCGATCTCCGCCTCGGTCGGGATGGCGCCGGCCTTGATGCCGTCCATCGTCACCGTCGCATAGCGCACGATGCGGCGTTCCGGCACGGTGTAGCGGGCGAGGTTGCGCTTGTAGAAGGCGGCGAGTTCCGCATCGGTGGGCGGCGCGCCCTTGCCCATGGCGGGCGTGGGGATGAAGCCGACCAGGCCGTCGCGCTTTTCGAGCAGCAGCGAGGCGAAGGGCGTGGCGAACTTGACCGGGACATAGCCTTCCGAAGCCGGCACGACCACGAACTGGGCCATCGTCTCGCTCAGCAGATCGGAGCGAACCTGCCTGTCGGTCAGGCGATTGCGCGCGAGGAATTGTTCATAGGCCGACTGGCTGAATTTGCCGTCGAACCCGCGCACGCCGGGCAGGCTGGCGATCCGGCCGTCGATCAGCCGCTTCGAGGCGACCAGGCCCTGGCGCTGCGCGAATTCCTGGAACGCCAGGACATCGATGCTGCGGTTGAGCGTCGAATCCAGGCCGCCCTGGTTGACGAACTGGACCATGTCGATCGTCGGCTGCTCGCGGCGAAGCGCCTCGAGCTGGTTCTGGGCGCGTTCCCTCAGCTCGATCTCGCTGAGCTGCACCTTGCCGACCTTTGCGACCGAATCGCCCGACACGCGGCCGGTGCCGCCAAGGCCGGTGATGTCGCCCATGCCGAACATGAGCGCGATCACGGCAAGCACGCCGAGGGTGATGACGACGCCCACCTTCGAATTGACGGCGCGGCGGATGAGACTGAGCATGGTCGAGAAGAGCCGATCTATGGGGGCTGACAGGGAACGAACTGCGACGCTTTACGGGGAGCGACCCGCTCCTTCAAGCTTGTGCGATTCTGAACGCGCGTTATCGGCTGCGCCAGGAAACGGGGAGACAGGGCTTTGGCACGACGCAGGCTGATCGCGGGGAACTGGAAGATGAACGGCAGCCTGGCGGCGCTGGCCGAGCTTGACGGCATCGCCGCCGCGGCAGTCGCGGCGCCGGGCGTGGATGTCGCGATCGCCGTGCCGGCGACCCTGATCGCCCCAGCCGCCGCCGCTGCGCGCGCGGGTCTCGCGATCGGCGCGCAGGACGTGCATCCGGCGGACAAGGGCGCCCATACTGGCTGCATCTCGGTCGCGCTGGTGAAGGAGGCGGGGGCGTCCTTCTCGATCGTCGGCCATAGCGAGCGCCGCGCGGACTGCCATGAGACCGATGCGCAAGTGAAGGCCAAGGCCGAGGCGCTGCACCGCGGCGGGCTGGGCGCGATCCTGTGCGTCGGCGAGACGCTGGCCGAGCGCGATGCCGGCCGGGCGGAAGACGTGGTGACGGGGCAGCTCGCGGCGTCGCTGCCCGAGGGCGCGGCGGCCGGCTGGCTGTCGATCGCCTATGAGCCGGTCTGGGCGATCGGTACCGGGCGCACGCCGACGGTGGCGGATGTGGCCGCGATGCACGGCGCGATCCGGGCGCGGTTGCGGGAACTGATCGGCGCCGAAGCGGACGCGGTGCGGATTTTGTATGGCGGATCGGTGACGGGGGACAATGCGGCCGAGCTGCTCGGGGCAGGCGATGTCGACGGCGCGCTGGTCGGCGGGGCGAGCCTGACCGCGGCGAAGTTCGTGCCGATTATCGAGGCGGGCGCGGCGCTGGAGTAAAGGCGAAGTATCCGTGTTGGAGGCTGCGGGAAACCGGCAATATTCGCTGATTTTCGCGACCCACCCGCGAGAGGGGCGGAATCGGGCGCTACTGGCGGCCTGCAGCGTGTTTGGAGTATTCGATGCTATAGATCGGGGCGCGCGGTGACGCCGGGCGTGAAAAAGTGCGAGGCGACAATTTGGCGCGTTCTTGCTGAATTTCGCGACCCCTATCGGAATTATTTTCGGCTTTACTTGCGAGTAAATGCAGCGAGAGGGCTTTATTGTCATGACATATCCCCTGGGTCGCCGTGGAGCAGCCATCGGCATGCGCAGTCTAGGCCGGTGCGGAGGCCGGTTGAATTGATGCGGCCCATGCCCGATCAGGGCATCGATTCCGCACGTATGCGACGTCACCATCGTTCGGCCGGGTTGCCGGGTGCGGGGACGGTCGCAGGCGGCGCGCGCCGGGTGAATCGAGGCGGTTGCGCGCGGTGCCGGATTCGGCCGATTCCTCCATTACGGATATAATGCGGATATAATCGGGTCGCGGATTTCTGCTCGGGAGGATGAATCCGCCAAGCGTGAATCAGCGTCGTCGCCCTGTTTGAACCGGAATGGATATACCGAAACCGGAGTTCCGGTTGACGCTGCGACGGTCGCTGGACAGAAAGAGGCAGGAGACGGCGCTCGTCGCCTTCGTTTCACCCCGGGGGGAATATTGCATGCGCGCGCGTTCGCTGTTGCTGGCTGGAGTCGCGTGCGCGGTCCTGTTGGCCGGCCCTTCATCCCAGGCGTCGGAAAACACCGTCTATGTCTATGACGCGCTCGGCCGGCTGGTGACGAGCCAGCGGACGGGCGGCCCGAGCAGCGGTGTGATGATGGCCACCTGCTTCGACCCGGCCGGCAACCGTTCCCAGTATTTCGTGGGGACCAGCGGCGCGCCCGCCTGCGCAACGCCCCTGCCGACGCCGACACCCACCCCTACGCCCACGCCGACACCGACCAACTCGCCGCCGGTGGCGGTCCCGGATTCGACCAGCTTCAACTGCTCGCAATTGAAGACGCTCAATGTCGTCGCCAACGATACGGATCCGGAGAACAACCTGCCGCTGACCGTCGTCAGCGTGACCTCGCTCGACAACAATGCCTGGGCGAGCGTGGTCAGTGCCACCTCGGTCGAGATCGGGGCGAGCATCGCTGGCACCTTCCCGCTGCAATATGTGGTGTCCGACAGCCTCGGCGCGACCTCGACGGGCGACATCACCATCACCACCACCGGGACGAGTTGCCGGCTCAATCCGAACGACGCCCTCAGATTTCACCCGCCAGCCGAGAGTTGACGATGATGTTTTCAATCAAGAAAGTCGCGGTGTCCTGCCGTGTTCACGCGCAACGCCGCAAGACAGCCGATCGGAGATATGGATCGAGCGGACTGGTCGAGGGGGTGCTCCGGCTTCTCGGCGCCAGCGGGCTGTTGCTCTCCCCTTTGACGGCCGCATTGGCGTCCGACATCGTTCCGCCGGTCATTTATGCGGTCACCCCGGCCGGCGCGAACCTGTCGGACGGTACCTTCGTCCTGAAGGATACGGACCTGACCATCGGACCGATGAGTATGGAGCGATTCCATCTATCGGGCCTCCACGACCCGATCCCGCCCTTTTTCGGGCCACATATGAGCAGCAATTTCGACATCTACGTCAAGATTACCCATGTGACGTCGGCACCGCCGCCGCCATATACGCAGTATACGCAAGCCATTGTGTATATGGGCAACACGGCGACCAGCATCTACGATGTCGCTACAAATGTAACGCCGTGGTTCATCTCGCCCTATTCCATCGATGCGGCTTCGGGCAGCCTGGAATGGGATGGCACTGCTTATATCTACACCGACCAGGACGGTGTCGTGTATTATTTCGGCCCGAACGTCACGACCAATCCCGGCAACTCGGTCAAGCGCGTCGGTACCATTACCTATCCCGACGGGCATAAGCTGACCTTCACCTATGACAGCGCCACTACCGGTTTCCTGAAGATGGTAACCGACAGCCGCGGCTACGCGATCGTCTTCAATTACGGCAATGTCGGTCCGAGCGGATCGCCGGTGGTGACCGCGGCCTGCGCCTTCAATCTCTCCCAAACCTATGTGACGGCCAGTACGAGCTGTGCGGGTGCGACGCTGAAGACCAGTTACGGTTACACGGGCGGGGTTCTGACCGGCGTTACCGACGTAACGGGCGAAACCACGACCTACGGCTATGTCGGCAGCGGATTCACCAGCGAGATCGCCTGCGTGAAGCCGCCCGGCTACGCGACGTGCAAGGTCAGCAACACGTACAACATGTTCAATGCGACCCAGCTCACCAAGCAGGTTCTGGCGGACGGATCGACCTGGAACTACATTGTGGGCTGCGATCCGAACGAGCGATTTCCCGACTTCGGATCGTTCGATGGCTCCTGTCAGACAGCGGTTTCCGGTCCCGCCGGCACCGGGGGCAATTATGTCTTCACGAAGAGCTCGCCCTATGCCTTCACCGATGCCAACGGGAAGGTGACGCAATATCGCTATTCGGGCGGCAATCTCTTCAACCCCTATGACTCGGCCAATCCGACCGCCAAGGGCGCGCTGCTGATGGAGGCGACATTTCCGGAAGGGAACAAGTACAACGCCACCTATGACGTGGACCATTATAATGCCCGCTCCTCGCAGACCTGGACCCCGAAGCCCGGCAGTGGCCTGACCCCCCAGGTGGAATCGCTCGGTTTCGCGCCCTGTTCCTCGCCCTATACGCGGCAGAACTGCACCAAGCCGATCACGAGCACGGACGCGAAGGGCAACGTCATCAACTATGATTATTACAGCTGGGGCGGCCTGAAATCGGAGATGCAGCCGGCGCCGACGGCCGGCGCCGCGCGGCCGCTCAAGCTGGCCGATTACGTGCAGAAATATGCCTATATCAAGAATGCCGGCGGCAGCCTGGTCGCGGCGGCGACGCCGGTCTGGCTGCCCAATTCCGAAACGCTGTGCCAGACGGCCGCGGGCAGCAGTACGCCGGTCTGCGACAGCGGTGCGCCGATCACGGTGACCACTTACGAATATGGCGCGAACGGCACGGCGGACAATCTGCTGGTGCGCGGCAAGGTGGTGACCTCGGCGGGGGTGAGCCTGCGCACCTGCTACGGCTATGACAGTCTGAACAACAAGATCAGCGAGACCAGCCCGCGGGCCGGCCTGACGAGCTGTCCGTGAGCGGGGTGGGGGAGATGCGCACCATGCTGAACCGCCTGGCCTTCGGGCTCGCCGCCTTGCTCGCCGCGCTGCCGGTCGTCCCGGCCACGGCGCAGAGTTCGGCGTCGCCCTTCACTTCGGCGACGCGCTACGACATCGAGCGCAAGGTCGTCGGCACCATCGCGCCCGATCCGGACGGGGCAGGGCCGCTGAAGCATGCGGCGACGCGCAACAGCTATGATGTCAACGGGCGTCTCGTCCTGGTCGAAAGCGGGGAACTGCAGAACTGGAAACCGGAGGGCATTCTTCCCTCGGCCTGGGGGGCCGACTTCGTCGTCTCGAAGCGGATCGACACGACCTATGATCTGCTCGATCGCAAGATCAAGGAAGTGGTGTCGGGCGTCGGGCCGGGGCCGAGTTTCACGGTCACGCCTTACGCGGTCACGCAGTACAGCTATGACGCGGCGGGGCGGCTTGAATGCACGGCGGTCCGCCTGAACCCGGCGGTCTATGCCAGCCTTCCGGCGAGCGCCTGCACGCTCGGCACGACCGGCAGCGAGGGGCCGGACCGGATCACCAGGACCGTCTATGATTATGCCGGCCAGGTGCTGAAGGTGCAGAAGGCGTACGGCGTCACCACGGCCAATGGCTTTCCGGCGACGCTGCAGCAGGATTACGCGACCTATAGCTATACCGACAATGGCAAGCAGGCCTCGATCACCGACGCCAATGGCAACAAGGCGGCGTACGGCTATGACGGGTTCGACCGGCAGGTGATCTGGGCCTTCCCGTCGCCGACCACGCCGGGCACCGCCAGCACGACCGATTTCGAGCAATATGGCTATGATGCGAACAACAACCGCACGAGCTTGCGGAAGCGCGACGGGCGCACGCTGACCTATGCCTATGATGCGCTCGACCGGGCGACGGTGAAGACGGTGAGCGGTGCGTGCGTCTCGGGTTATGCCTGCACCACGCCGCCGAGCTGGGCGGTGCGCAATGTCTATTCCGGCTATGACGCGCGGGGGCAGCTGACCTCGGCCCGGTTCGACAGCGCGAGCGGTGCGGATGCGGTGATCAATGTCTATGACGGGTTCGGGCGGCTGACCTCGAGCACAGTCAGCATGGGCGGGGTGAGCCGGGCGGTCGGCCGGATGTATGACGCGGACGGCAACCGCATCCGGGTGACGCATCCGGACGGCAATTACTTCACCTATGAGTATGACGGCCTCGACCGGATGAGCGCGATCCGGCAGAACGGCGGGACCCAGGTCGCCAGCTATGATTACGAGGCGAAGGGCCAGCGCTGGCATGCGGCGCGGGGTGCCGTGCTGACCACTTACGGCTATGACGATATCTCACGGCTCCAGAGCCTGGCGGACGATCTGTCGGGCACCAGCGCGGATGTCACGTCGACGTTCGGCTATAATCATGCGAGCCAGATCACCGGGTTCGGCCGCTCGAACGACAGCTATGCGTACGGCGCCTATACGCCGGTGAACAACGCCTACGGCGTCAACGGGCTGAACCAGTACGTGACCGTCGGCGCCGGTTCGCTCGGCTATGATTCCAACGGCAACCTCGCTGCGAATGGCGGCACCAGCTTCACCTATGATGTGGAGAACCGGCTGGTGCTGGCGGCCGGCACGCTGGCGACCACGATGGTCTATGATCCGCTGGGCCGGTTGTTCCAGACCTATGACGGCGTGTCGGTGACGCGGCAGTTCCTGTATGACGGGGACGAGCGGATCGCGGAATATAACGGCGCGTCCGGCCTGTTGCGGCGCTATGTCCATGGGCCCGGGGACGACGATCCGCAGCTTTGGTACGAAGGCTCGGGCCTCACCGACCGCCGCAGCCTGCAGAGCAACCATCAGGGCTCGATCGTGTCGTCGGCGGATGCTTCGGGCGCGATGCTCGCGATCAGGGCCTATGACGAATATGGCGTGGCCAGTGGCGGTGATGTCGGGGCGTTCCAGTATACCGGGCAGGCGTGGCTGCCGGACCTGGGCATGTATTATTACAAGGCGCGGATCTACTCGGCGAAGCTCGGGCGGTTTTTGCAGACTGATCCCATCGGGTATAAGGATCAGGTCAATCTATATGCCTATGTCGGGAATGATCCGGTCGATGGGCGGGATCCGGACGGGATGTGCGGCCTGCCATGCAAGGTAGCCATTGACTTTGGGATCGAGGTGGCGATCCAAGTGGCGACTGACGGCAAAGTGGATCTTGGGGCTGCTGCTGTTGAGACCGTGAAGGGCATGGTCAATCCGCTCAAGACACTTGAGCGAGGGCGGGACCTGGTTCGCGTTCTCAGTAAAGTGAGGGGAGTTGTTGAACGAGGTTCGCGAAACCCAGTAGTAAGAGAAGCCGCCGAGGCTGGGCGAAAGGCGCATAAGGAATGGAATGCTGGACCAGGGTATCGCAAAGAAGTCACTCTAGCAAACGGTAAGCGCGTTGATGCCTTAAACCCTGCCGAGCGGCACGTGAAAGAGCTTAAGCCAGATAATCCAGGTGCTATTGCTCGCGGTGAACGACAAGTGGAAGGCTATCGCAGGCAGCTTGAGAAGCAAACGGGCGAAAAATGGACGTGTAGTGTTCAGACTTATTGCAGGAAAGTACCGTGAGACGAGATATTTTGGAGCAGGCTGGATTTAAGGGAAGAGGAAAAACATTTTCTCGCAAACCGAGTGATGTTGTTCAACTTGTTAACTTTCAGCCTTCTAATTTTTCTGATGAGGTGTATGTGAATGTCGCGCTTTGGCCTGACGCTCTCGGCAATCCAACTGACATGAAAGAAAATAAATTTCCAATCAGGGGAAGGGCTGAAGATTTTGTTGGAGAGCGAGTCGATGAAGGTAATTTAGAAAAACTAATTGAATTGCTCAATGGTCCGCTTTTCGATTTATCTAGTATCAGGGCTATGTGGCGGGGTGGCAATTTTAGGAATATTCTTATCGATAAAGAGGCTAGATCCATTATCGACGAATAGATTTCCGATGAGTTCCAAATTCCGAGTTCCGGTGGGCGTTCCGGTGACAGTGCATTTAATTGTCCCGGTCGTGCGCCTGGGATAACCGTCAGCCCATGGCCCGCTTGGCACGCGCGATCTTCCCCGGGGTATCCCCACCATGTGACGCAGCGCGGCAACGGCCGTGCACAGACCTTTTTCGGCGACGAGGATTATGCGCTCTATCGCGATCTGCTTGGCGCCCATTGCGCGGCGGCCGGTGTCGAAATCTGGTCCTGAGTGCTGATGCCGAACCATGTTCACCTGATCCTCACGCCGGCCGACCCGGACGGGCTGCGGCGGGCGCTGTCGGCGGTGCATCGGCGCTATGCGGGCCATATCCACGCCCGGCTGAAGCGCACCGGCCATTTCTGGCAGGGGCGCTTCGGCTGCATGGCGATGGACGAGGCGCATCTCGGCGCCGCGCTGCGCTACGTCGCGCTGAACCCGGTGCGCGCCGGCCTGGCGGCGCGGGCGGCAGACTGGCCGTGGTCGAGCGTTCACGCCCATCTCGGCCGCCTCGACGATGGTATCACGACGCGTAAACCCGTCATCTCGCGCTACCCGGACTTTGCCGCGCTGCTCGCTGCCGGAGAGGATGAGGAAAGGGTGATGCGACTGCGCAAGGCGGAACAGGTGGGCCGGCCGATGGGCGATACCGCCTTTCTCGATCGGCTCGAAAGGGAGGCGGGCCGATCGCTCAAGCCCGGCAGGCCCGGCCCCAAGCCGAGATAAATGCACTGTCACCGGAATTCCGAATGCACTGTCACCGGAATTCCGAAATAGCAATAACAGGCGAGCCACCTGCGCTGAGTCGAGGTTCTCAAACCGTTAGGGTGGAGCAGGCGATTGTCCGGGTCGAACGTACTGCATCGGGTGCAAGAGTCGGAGATTTCACAAAGGCGCAGAAGAATGCAGCTAAGGCGGAAAATGCGGCGCAGAACGGCGGCCAGATGGCATGCACAGACTGTGGACGAAAGGTTGATAATATTAAGAGCGAAAAGGGTGTTCCAACACCACCTAATCAAGCTCAAGTACACCATGACCCCTGCGATCAATCAAGGCGGGGGCCGAGATAGCAAACCTGTGATTTTATGTCCAGATTGCCATCAAAAAAACGTTAGAATGTAGGAATGCTTATGCAATTATGGCTTCAATTTCGCCTTTGCATTGAGGATGGATGGCCTCCGGTGGGAAGTGAGTCGCTTCCGTTCGAAAAATCACCTGATGGCTTGGAGGTGTTAGGTGCACCTATGTTTATCAGAGATCTTTCTGCTCATGATGTGTTAGAAGTAGAGAAAGATGAAGAGGGCTACGTAAGTTCTTGGACGCATAAGAAGCGTTCTAATCACTCTACGATATGGCTTCTTCGTATCTCAGATGCGCCAGAAATAGCGGGATGCTTAGAAAGAGCCCGCGCAGTCGGCTGTAACACGTCTAGTCTAGACAGTTTGGGATGTTATTCCATAGACGTTCCTGGCTCCATATCAATTAACGCTATAGATTCAATACTCGGTGCGCTTAGTAAGAATGAGGTGGCTATAGCCTACCCCTCCATGCGCCATCCTGAGTAAATACCCCTCCCCGACAGAACCGAGGGCTTTATGATGTGAACCGATCAAAGCGGCGAACTACAATGCCCGCTCATCGCAGACCTGGACTCTGGAATTACGGTGACAGGAATGGAGTGCACCCCTGTGTTGAGACACTCTAATTGAGTGATACGCCTCTTTCCCCGCAGTGATGGTGGCTAGGGTTGAGCCCGCCGATCGCTACCAGGAGGCACAGCCCCGGAGCAGGCGGGATGCATACCAGGATATGATTGAACGATCCGCCCGCTCACCCCTACTTACAGTCCGCGGGGGCCGTCTGTCCGGAGTATCGCCACATGAAATCCATCCTGTCCGCCGTCGCGCTGCTCACCCTGGCCGGGGCGCAGGCGCCCGCCCAGGGCGGCCCCGAGCGAGTCGCGATCGACCTGTCGAACTTCAAGTTCACGCCTTCGACCATCACGCTGCGGCATGGGCAGCCTTATGTGCTGCACTTCGTCAATTCGGCGAAGGGCGGGCATGATTTTGCGGCCAAGGCGTTCTTCGATGCCGCGACGATCGCGCCGGCGGATCGCGCGGCGGTCGCCAAGGGAGAGATCGAGCTGCGCGGCGGGCAGAGCGCCGACGTGCACCTGACCGCGCCGGCGCCCGGCACCTATGAGGCGCATTGTTCGCACTTCATGCACTCGACCTTCGGGATGACCGGGAAGATCGTGGTTCAGTAAGCGCGAAGGCCGGGGTGGCGACGCTTTACCGATTGAAAATATATAAGCGCTTATATATCTTCGTCCCATGACGACAGGCCCCACGCTCGGCACCCTGCTCCGCCGCCTGACCGAGCAGCTCGACGGCGCGGTCGAGGGAACCTATGTGGCCGCCGGCCTCGACTATCGCCCGCGCTACACGCCGATCATGCGTTGCCTGATCGACCAGGGACCCGCCACGATCCGCGCCCTCTCCGATCGCACCGGGGTGAGCCACTCCGCGGCAAGCCAGACGGTCAGCCAGATGCTGGAACGCGATCTCGTCTCGCTCACCAGCGGCAAGGATGCGCGCGAGCGGATCGTCGAACTCTCCGCCACGGCGCGGGCGATGGTCCCCCGCCTCGAACAGCTCTGGGCCACCACCGAAGCCGCCGCGCGCAGCCTGGACGAGGAGCTGGGCCTGTCGCTGCCCGACGTCCTCGCCCGCACGCTCGCCCTGCTCGACCGCAGATCCTTTGCCGATCGCCTCGCCGATGGCGCTCCTCCAGCGAAAGCCGACCCTGCATGATGCCCCGTACCGCGTTCGGATATGCCCTCCTCGCCACCCTCGCGCCCATCGCGCTCCTGCCGGCCGCTGCCGCCGCCCAGCGCGCCGCGCCCGTCGCGGTGGCGCGCGCGGACGCCGCCGCGGCCCTGACCGCGGCAGACCGCCAGGCGGCGATCGCCGCGATCCTCAAGGTCGTGCGTGCCACCTATGTCTTCCCGGAGCGCGTGCCGGCGATCGCCGCGCGGCTCGAACAGGGGCTCGCGACAGGCCGTTACGACACCGACAGCCCCGGGGGCTTCGCGGCGCTCGTCACCACCGATCTTCGGGAATCGAGCGGCGATCGCCATATGTACATGAACAACGCGCCGGCCGAATATGCTGCGGCGATCGCGCCCAAGGGGCCGGCCGACCAGCCCGGCGCGCTCGATGCCCTGCACAAGCGGCAGGCGCTCCGCGCCAATCACGGCCTCGCCGCGACCAGCATCCTGCCCGGCAACATCCGCTATCTGAAGGTTGCCGCCTTCCAATGGGCAGCGGACGAGACCGGCGGCGCCTATGACGACGCCATGCGCTTCCTGCGCGGCGGCGACGCGGTGATCATCGATCTGCGCGGCAATGGCGGCGGCTCGCATGCCGCGGTGCGCTATCTGCTCAGCCATTTCATGGACGGCGACACGCTCGACATCACCTTCCACCAGGCCGGCGAGGCGCCGGTCCAGTCGCGCACGCTCGAATATCTTCCGGCCGGCCGGCTCAAGGGCAAGCCGCTCTATGTGCTGATCGACCAGCATGTCGGGTCCGCCGCCGAGGCTTTCGCCTATGACGTGCAGCAGTTCCGCCTCGGCACCCTGATCGGCGCGACCACCGCGGGCGCGGCCAACAATAACGACTTTTCGCCGATCGCGCCGGGCTTCATGCTCAGCGTCTCGTCCGGCCGTCCGGTCCATCCGGTGTCGCGGACCAATTGGGACGGGGTGGGGGTGCCGCCCGATATCGCGGTCGATCCGGCAAAGGCGCTCTACACCGCCCAGTCGCTCGCCCTGGCTCACCTGCTCGAGCGGCGCGACGCCGATCCGGTCGCGCGCGCCGACTGGGAATGGGCTCGCTTCGCGGTCGAGGCGCAGGTCCATCCCGTGACGATCCCGGCCGCCACCCTGCGCGGCCTGGCCGGCACCTATCGCGGCAAGCGGGTGATCTGGCGGGACGGGGCGCTGTTCTACCAGCGCCAGAATGGCGAGACCGCGCGACTGCTGCCGCTCACTGCCGATGGGCTGTTCGCGGTGGAGGGATATGACGATCGCTTCCGCATCCGGCTGAACCGGGAGGCGATGGAACAGCAATGGATCGACGAGCCCGCGCCGACCCGGTTCGCCCGGGACTAAGGGCTGCCTTCAGCCATAGGTCGCCTTCAGCATCGCCCAGGCGGCGCGCAGGCCCAGCGCGTCGCCGCCCTTGGGCCGGCCGGGCTTGGCGGCGGGGCGCCAGGCGAAGGTGTCGAGATGCGCCCAGGGCGTGCCCTCGGGCACGAAGCGGCGGAGGAACAGGGCCGCCGTCACCGCGCCCGCATAGCCGCCGTCGGGCGCGTTGATCATGTCGGCGATGTCGGACTTGAGCATCTCGTCATAGCCGTCCCACAAGGGCAGGCGCCACAGCGGGTCGTCCACCGCACGCGACGCGGCGAACAGCGCCTCGGCGAGCGGCTCGTCATTGACGAAGGTCGCGGGGAGATCGGGACCGACCGCGACGCGCGCCGCGCCGGTGAGGGTGGCGAAGTCGAGGATCAGCGCGGGGCTGTCCTCGCCGGCGCGGGTCAGGGCGTCGCCGAGGATCAGGCGCCCCTCGGCATCGGTATTGGTGTTCTCGACCGTCAGGCCCTTGCGCGTCTTCAGTACGTCGCCCGGGCGGAAGGCGTTGCCGGCGATCGCATTCTCGACCGCGGGGATTAGCAAGTGCAGGCGCACCTTGAGCCGCGCGGCCATCACCAGACCGGCCAGCGCCAGCGCGTGCGCCGCGCCGCCCATGTCCTTCTTCATCAGCCGCATGCCGGCCGAGGGCTTGATGTCGAGCCCGCCGGAATCGAAGCATACGCCCTTGCCGATGATCGCGATGCGCGGGTGTTTCGGGTCGCCCCATTCGAGCTCGATCAGGCGCGGCTCGCGGCCCTTGGCCGCGGCCTGGCCGACGGCATGGACCATGGGATAGCCCTTCACCAGCGCCTCGCCTTTGGTGACATGGAGCGTGGCGCCATGCGCCTCGGCCAGCGCGGCGACCTCGGCCTCCAGCTCGGCCGGGCCGAGATCGGAGGCGCCGATATTGACCAGGTCGCGCACCTTGCTGGTCGCGGCGGCGATGCGGACGGTCTCCTCGATCCGCGCCGGCTCGCCCGAGATCAGCACGCGCGGGCCTTCGCCTTCGGGCTTGCGATAGCGGTCGAAGCGGTATTGGCCGAGCACCCAGCCGAGCATCGCGGCGCCGGCATCGCGCGAGGGGCGGTAGCTGCCCTGGGGCAGGGTCTCGGCCAGCCTGGCGAGATCCCAGGCGCCGAGCGTCGCGTCCTTGACCACCAGCACGACCGACCAGTCGTCCGCCTCCCCCGGCAGGGTCGCGCTGCCGCCCGCCTTGCCAGTCAGCTTCTGCGCCGCGACCGCCGCGCGGGTGCGGGGCTGCTGGGCGTTGAGCCAGGTGTCATAGCCCGCAGTCTCGACGATCTCGATCGCATGGGCGGGCTGGCCGCGATCGGCGTGGAGCAGCTTGGTCGGCATCAGCGTTGCACCGGGGCAATGAGGAATTGTTCGATCCTGCCGCTCTGGTCGGCATAGCTGCTGATCGTCAGCGCGCGGTTGCCATAAGTGACGCGGAAGGCGCGGCCGACAAAGCCGCCTCGCAGCCGGGCGCGGCCGGTCTGGACGAAAGTCACCGGGTCGCCGAGCGGGGCCAGGCTGTTCCGGAAGTCGGTGATGGTGACCGGCGTGAAGTAATAATTGGCATTCTCGGTCAACAGGCCGCGGTCGAGCTTGCCCTCGCGAAGCTGGTCGAACACGACGCGTACGCGGCCGAGCGCCGCGGTATCGGCGGCATCGGCAGGCGGGGGCGGCGGCGCGGGCAGCAGGGTCTTGGCGAGCGCCTGGCCGATCGTGATAAAGGCGTCGCTCGACCAGGTGTTGGTGAGCACGACGATCGCTGCCTTCTCGTCCGGGAAGACGATGTTCTCGGACAGGAAGCCGACCGCTTCACCGGTATGTTCGATGAAGCGGCGGCCATTGGCGGTGCCGATAGAGACGCCAAGGCCATAGCCGGTCGAAGTGCCGTCGTTGAGCTTGACCGGGGTTTCCTGGAGCATCCAGGCGTCGGGGGTGAGGATCTTGCGGTCGAGCCGGGCGACGTCCCATTTGGCGAGATCGCGCGCGCTCATCGCCAGTTCGCCGGCCGCGAACAGCCAGCCATGGGCGGCGGGCGTGGCGGGGCGCACCGGGCCCATCGCGGCGCGGCCATAGCCCTGGGGGAAGCCCTTGCCGACCGCGAGATCCTGATCATAGGCGGTGATGCCGAGCGGCCTGAAGATGCCCAGCTTGAGGAAGTCGAGCAGCGGGATGCCGGCGACCTTCTCGACGATCATGCCGGCGACGACATAGCCCGTATTGGAATATTGCCACTGGGCGCCAGGCGCGAAATCGAGCGGCTTCTTCGCCCAGCGATCGACGATGCCCTGCGGCGTGACCGGGGTGGCCATCGCCTTGAAGCTGTAATCCTGCGGCCAATAATCCTGCAGGCCCGACGTGTGGCTGAGCAGCTGGCGGATAGTGATCCTGTCGCCGTCGGTGATGTCGGGGACATAGGTCGCGACCGTGTCGTCGAGGCTGAGCTTGCCGTCGTTCGCGAGCAGCAGGATCGCGGCCGCGGTGAACTGCTTCGATACCGAGGCGATCTGGTACGGCGCGTCGTCGCGCGGGACGGGCAGGTTCTCGGCCTGCTTGCCATAGGCCCTGGCGAAGACGATCTCGCCGCCGCGCACCACCGCGATCGAGGCGGAGGGGACTTCGGTCGCCTTCAGCGTATCGGTGACGATCCGGTCGACCTGGGCGCGTTCCTCCGCCGTCAGGGCCTGGGAGAAAGCCGGGGTCGCGGCGAACAGCGCAACCATCGTCAACGTCGAGCGGAGCAGCATTGTGGATCGGTCACCTTCCAGCGGCGGGAGCGCCGTCTTTTCATCTTCGGCCGCTAAAGAAAAGGGGGCGACCATGACGAATCTTTCATGGGAACATGGCCCCGCCCCGGCGCAACGGGGTAGATCAATCGTCCGATAGGTCCGGGACGAACCTTGACTTGGACAAGCGCCGCCCGTCGAATGGGGGCGATCGAAATTGGGATCGCAACCGGGAGAGACGGCATGTGTGACAGCGAGATCCATCAGGGGCTGGTCGAGACCTCCGACCTGTCCCGCCGGGCGTTCGTGATGGCGGGCGTGGCGGTTGCCGGGCTGGCGACGTCGGCCTTTGCCGAGAATGTCGTCGAGACCGATGTGATGGTGAAGACCGCGGACGGCGAGGCCGATGCCGCGCTTTTCTATCCCAAGGGCAAGGGGCCGTGGCCGGCGGTGCTGGTCTGGCCCGATATCCTGGGGCTGCGCCCGGTGTTCCGCGAGCTGGGGCGGCGGCTGTCGAACGAAGGCTATGTCGTGCTGGTGCCGAACCCCTTTTATCGCAGCAAGCGCGCGCCGGTCGTCGACGGTGCGTTCGATTTCAGCAAGCCGGACGACCGGGCGAAGGTCATGGGTTTCCGCCAGGCGATGACCGATGCGGGCGTCGACAAGGATGCAGCCGCCTATCTCGCGTTCCTCGACCTTCAGCCGCAGACGGACAGGAAGAAGAAAGTCGGCGTGCAGGGCTATTGCATGGGCGGGCCGCTGTCCTTCCGCACCGCCGCCGCTGTGTCCGGCCGGATCGGCGCGGTGGGCAGCTTCCATGGCGGCGGGCTGGTGACGGCGGAGCCGTCCAGCCCGCATCTGCTGATCCCGAGCACCAGGGCGGCCTATCTGATCGCGGTCGCCCAGAATGACGATGCGCGGCAGCCCGAGGCGAAGGACGTGCTGAAAAAGGCGTTCGAGGCAGCGGGGCGCCCGGCGACGGTCGAGGTCTATCCGGCCGACCATGGCTGGTGCGTGCCGGGCAGCCAGACCTATAACGAAGCGGCGGCGGAGAAGGCCTGGGGCGAGTTGCTCAAGCTGTACAAGGCGAACCTCGCCTAGCGCCGGGGCGTCGCGCTTGGCGGCGTGCCTTGCGCGCGCTAGCCTCCCCAAAAGAGGGAGAGCGATGCAGCAGGTACGGCCGCGCCAATGGGCGATCGCTCTCGCGCTGACGGCGCTCGCCGGGCTCGGCATTACCCTGCTGCTCATGGCGTTCGGCCCGGACTGGGGCGTCTATGCCCCGGCGAGCTGCACGGCGACGCGCTGCTTCTGCGAGATGCCGCGGGTCGGGGCGCTGATCCTGCAACCTGCCAATAGCTGGTCGTCGCTGGGATTCGTCTTTGCCGGTTTCCTGATGATCGTGCTGGCGCGAGCGTCGGACCGGGAATCGGCGATGACGCCGGTCGTGGCGGCGGCGTTCGGGATCACCGCGATCATCGTCGGGTTGGGATCGGCGCTGCTCCACGCGACCTTGACCCTGTGGGGCCAGTTCTTCGACGTGCTCGGCATGTATCTGGTCGGGTCGTTCCTGCTGGTGAGCGCGATTGCCCGCTGGAGGGGCATGAAGGACCGGCGCGCGATCCTGCTCTATATATTGTTGTGTGCCGCCCTGATCGCGGTGCTGATCATGGCGCCCGCGGTGCGGCGCTCTCTGTTCGCGGTGGTGCTGATCGCGGCGATCGTCCTGGAGCTTGGCCTTGCCCGGCCGCGCCGGCCGGGGGTGCGGCTGCGCTTCTACCTGGCCGGCATCCTGGTCAATGCGATCGCCTTCGCCATCTGGAACCTGGACCAGCACGGGCTGGCCTGCGCGCCCGCAAGCCTGTTCCAGGGGCATGCGGCGTGGCATCTGCTCGGTGCGGTCGCGACCTGGCTGACCTTTGCCTATTATCGCAGCGAGCGGGCCAGCGCGCCCGCCTAGGAACTCCGCTTGACGTGGCGGACCGTCTGCTTGCCGATCTGCAGCGTCTGGGAATGGCATTTCGCGCCGTCTGCGCCGGAGGTCGCGCAATAGCTGGTGCCAGGGCCGACCCCGCTGACCGCCCCGGTCTCGTCGACCGCGACGGTCGCGGTGGCGGGGCTGGCATTGCCGTCGAAGCGGAAGACGCACGTGCCGCTCGACGATTTCCGGCAGGTGAAGAGCGCGACGCTCTGGTCCGCATCGACATCGACCGAATAGGCAAGCTCGTCGAACCTGGCCGGCACGCAGGCAGTGACGGTGGTCGCGAGTGCCGCCGTCAGGACCGCTGCCTTCACCATTTCCGACGCTCCTGTTGCCGTCGCCACAGTGTATTGTTTGCACAACACACTGTCAACGCGCGGGCGCGACCAGCATGGCGGTTCCCGTGCAAGACAAGGCCGAGATGAATCGAAGTAGGCATGATGTTGAACGACAGTTGTCCACTGACAACCCTCAGATCGGTGCCAATATGTCTTGAATCAGTCCGGAATGAGAGGATGGTGCGCGCGAGACACCGGCCAGTCGGACCGATGTCCGCCATTTGAAACGCAGGAGAGGTTGTCCATGGGATACGCATTCTTGGCGATGATGGGGTGGTGCGGAACTAAATGGCCGGGCTGGTGGCGTGGCCCACGGCCTCCGCAGCCGGATCCCTGGTGGTGGGTGGTCGGCCTAGCCGGCGCTGTCGGCGGCATCGTCGCAGGCACGGCGTTCACGCCGGTGATCGGCGATGCCGGGTTCTTCGCTGGCGCCCTGACCGGCTTTGCCGGCGGCGTGCTGGTCGGCAGTATCGTCGACGGCATCGGCGGAATGACCAACAAGGGCTAGCCGCGATCGAAGGGGGAGGTGGCGACCGGAAAGGCGCTGCCTCCCCTTTTTGTTACGCGACAGGCACGCCGAACAGGTCGTGCTCGTCGGCATCCTCGATCTCGACCCGGATGATATCGCCCTGGCTGAGATGCCCGGCGTCGCGGAGATGGACCTCGCCGTCGATCTCGGGCGCATCGGCCTTGGAGCGGCCGGTTGCGCCGTCTCCCTCGACCGCATCGATGATCACGTCGAGCGTGCGGCCGATCTTCGCCTCGAGCTTTTCCGCCGAGATGCGCGCGGTCAGCTCCATCAGCCGGGCGTAGCGTTCTTCCTTGATCTCTTCCGGTACCGGATTGGGCAGATCGTTCGCGGCTGCGCCCTCGACCGGCTCGAAGCGGAACGCGCCGACGCGGTCGAGCCGGGCCTCTTCCAGCCAGTCCATCAGATATTTGAAATCGTCCTCGGTCTCGCCGGGGAAGCCGACGACGAAAGTCGATCGGATCGCGATGTCGGGGGCAATATTGCGCCAGTTCTTGATCCGCTCCAGCACCTTCGCCTCGTTGGCCGGGCGGCGCATGGCCTTCAGCACCGCGCGCGAGGCGTGCTGGAACGGGATGTCGAGATAGGGGAGGATCAGCCCCTCGGCCATCAGCGGGATGACCTGGTCGACATGGGGATAGGGGTAGACATAGTGGAGGCGCACCCAGGCGCCGAGCTTGCCCAACTCGCGCGACAGGTCGGTCATGTGCGCGCGGACCTCATGGCCGTGCCACATACGCGGGTGATGCCTGATGTCGACGCCGTAGGCCGAGGTGTCCTGGCTGATGACCAGCAGCTCCTTGGTGCCGGCCTCGATCAGCTTTTCCGCCTCGCGCAGGATCGCGTCGGGGCGGCGGCTGACCAGGTCGCCGCGCAGGGACGGGATGATGCAGAAGGAGCAGCGATGGTTGCACCCTTCCGAGATCTTCAGATAGCTGTAGTGGCGCGGGGTGAGCTTCAGGCCGCTTTCGGGCACCAGGTTGAGAAAAGCGCTGGGCGGCATCGGCGCCGCTTCATGCACCGCGCCGACGACTTCCTCATATTGATGCGCGCCGGTGACGGCGAGGACGTTGGGGAAGCGCGCGCGGATGACCTCGGCTTCCTTGCCCATGCAGCCGGTGACGATGACGCGGCCATTTTCGGCGATCGCTTCGCCGATCGCTTCGAGGCTTTCTTCCTTGGCTGAATCGAGGAAGCCGCAGGTGTTGACGAGCACGACGTCGGCGCCGGCATAGTCGGGCGACATCGCATAGCCGTCCGAGCGGAGCTTGGTCAGGATGCGTTCGCTGTCGACCAGGTTCTTCGGACAGCCGAGCGAAACCATGCCGATTTTCGGCGGGGTGGGGAGGATCGTTGCCATGGGGAACGCGCCACATAGGCGCATTGCGCGGGATTTTCCAGTCGTTGCTTCCCGTAGGGGGCGAACGGGCATATCGTGGCGCGACGAAACGAAGGGGAGAAGCACCATGGGGACGGAAGTGCACTGGCTGGCGATCCTGGTCGCCGCGGTTTCGGGGTTCCTTGTCGGCGGGCTGTGGTACGGCCCGCTCTTCGGCAAGGCGTGGCAGGCGGCGCGCGGCCTGAGCGACGATGCGATGAAGAACGCCAACATGCCGATGATCTTCGGCCTCACCTTCCTGCTCAACCTGTTCTCGGCCTTCATCCTCGATCACACGCTGACCACCTATGGCGCGCCGGACCTGAGCCTCTCCGTGATGATCTCGGGCGGCATCGCGCTTGGCTTCATCGTGCCGGCGCTCGGGGTGAATTACCTCTTCTCGCGCCAGTCGCTGCGGCTGTTCCTGATCGATGCGGGGTATTGGCTGGTGATCTACGCCGTGATGGGGGTGGTTTTCGCGCTGCTGTAGGAAGCGATCATTGCTCCTTCGTAAGCCCTTCCCCGGCGAAGGCCGGGGTCCAGTTGGGGGACGGCAGTTTGGACGAGCAGTTCTTCGTCTACATCATGACGAACCAGCGGAAGGGTGCGATCTATATCGGGTCGACCAACGATCTTGTCCGGCGCGCATGGGAGCATCGGAATGGCGTCGTCGCAGGCTTCACGAAGAAATACGGTTGCCGTTTGCTGGTCTGGTACGAGGTTCACAGCGATCTTGAGTCTGCGAGGGTGCGAGAGATTCGAATGAAGGAATGGAAGCGAGCTTGGAAGGTGCGCGAGATCGAGGGGCTCAATCCAGATTGGGAAGACCTTTACGAGCGGATCGCGCAGCCATGACCGACATCCCGACTGGACCCAGTGCCGGGTTGAACATGCCCCGCATGTTCAAGGATCGTCCGGGGGACGATCCGACCCGGCACTCTTCGCCGGGGAAGGAAGAGGGGCAAGGAGTCGCGCAGACATTCGACCTCGTACCGCATCCCGATTGCCCGAGCCGTGCGGTTCGATCGATTGCGGTCACGGCGCAAAGGGACGGGGACAGGCTCAGCCTGACCTATCGCGTGGCCGGCGGGGTCGGCGATGTGTTGTGGCCGGTGCCGGCGGCGCCCGGCTTCAGGGACGAGCTGTGGCGGCATAGCTGTTTCGAGGCCTTTGTCGGGGACGAAGGAACGCCGCGTTACGTCGAGCTCAATATCGCGCCGTCGACTGAGTGGGCCGCCTATGATTTCGACGACCACCGTACCGGGATGCGGCGGGCGGCCGGTGCGACGGTCAGCGATGTGGCGTGGCAGCCCGGGAAGGATGTTGCCGAACTGCAGGCGACCGCCGATTTGCCCGGACTGGCGGGTGTCGACTGGGATCTCGCCCTGACCACGGTGATCGAGGAGCGCGACGGCACCAAATCCTTCTGGGCGCTTGCCCATCCTGCGGGACCCGAGGATTTCCACGATCGGGATTGCTTTACGGCACGGCTCGCGGCACCGACCGCTTCATGAAATTCGGTATCGATCGCCTGCTCGCCGAACCCGCCCTGCGCAAGCCGCTGGAAGGGAAGCGGGTCGCGTTGCTCGCCCATCCGGCCTCGGTGACGGCTGACCTCACGCATTCGCTCGACGCCCTGGTGGCGAGCGGGCTGAACGTGACGGCGGTGTTCGGGCCGCAGCACGGCGTGCGCGGCGACCTGCAGGACAATATGATGGAGTCGCCCGACTTCACCGACCCCACCTATGGCATGCCGGTGTTCAGCCTGTACGGCGAGGTGCGCCGGCCGACCGGCCAGTCGATGGGTACGTTCGACGTGATGCTGTTCGACCTGCAGGACCTGGGCTGCCGTATCTACACCTTCATCACGACCCTGCTTTATGCGCTGGAAGCTGCGGCCGGGCATGGCAAGTCGGTGTGGGTGCTCGACCGGCCCAACCCGGCCGGGCGTCCGGTCGAGGGGCTGACCCTGCTGCCGGGATGGGAAAGTTTCGTCGGCGCCGGGCCGATGCCGATGCGGCACGGGATGACGCTGGGCGAACTCGGCCACTGGTTCGTCGCGCTGAAGGGGCTCGATGTCGATTACAGGGTGATCGAGATGGAGGGCTGGGCAGCCGAAGCGGCGCCAGGCTTCGGCTGGCCGGAGGACCGGATCTGGATCAACCCGAGCCCGAACGCGCCGAACCTCAATATGGCGCGTGCCTATGCCGGCACGGTGATGCTCGAAGGGACCAATGTGTCGGAAGGGCGGGGCACCACGCGGCCGCTCGAGCTGTTCGGCGCGCCCGATATCGACGCGCGCGCGGTGATGGCGGAGATGCGACGCGTGGCGCCCGACTGGCTGCGGGGCTGCGCGCTGCGCGACATCTGGTTCCAGCCGACCTTCCACAAGCATGTCGGGCAATTGTGCAATGGCGTGCATATCCATGCCGAGGGGCCGTTCTACGACCATCAGGCTTTCCGGCCGTGGCGGGTGCAGGCGCTGGCGTTCAAGGCGATCCGGCGGCTTTATCCGGACTATGATTTGTGGCGCGATTTCCCGTACGAATATGAATTCGGCAAGCTGGCGATCGACGTGATCAATGGCGGGCCGGGCTTGCGCGAATGGGTCGACGATGCGGCGGCGGCGGCGGGCGACCTCGATGCTGTGACGAGTCCGGACGAAAGCGCCTGGGTGGAAGCACGGAAACCCTATCTGCTGTACTAATGCGTTGCGAAACCGGCGGGGAAGGGGTGGCATGCGACCGATGATGTGGATGCGGCACCTCGGCCTCCTGGCATGCCTTGCCATGGGACCGGCATCGGCCATCGCCGGTGACGGGAGCGCTTGCCGCCTGCAATCCGGCGACCAACTGTGGATCGACCGCGCGCTGGGCAATTGGCGCTGGGCCGAGGCCAAGCTGCTGCACCTGCCGGCCGTGCCGATGCCGGAAGTCGTGGCGGTCGATGCGGCCTGCCAGGCGAATGCCGTGCCGGAGTCCGGCATGCCGATCCGGTGGCGCGGGCGGCTCCATCACGGCACGGTGACGATGCCTGATGGGAATGCCGCTCCCGTGGGCGTGATGTCCTTTGCAGGTCCCAATCCGAAGAACCCGCGCGGCTTCTTCGTGATGAGCATGCCGTCGGTCTGGCGGAAAGGCGGGGTGACGAGCGAACTCGGTCTCGAAACGCTGATGGACGGGGTACTGCTGCACGAAATGATGCACACGCGGCAATTCGCCTTCGCCAATCCGGCAATGGCCGTGCTGAGCAAGCGATATGGCCTGCCCGAGGACATCAACGATGATTCGATCCAGGCCGCGTTCAAGGACGATCCGGCCTATGTCAGCGCCTGGCAGGGCGAGACCGACCTGCTCTATGCCGCCGCCGCGGCGCCGACCGATGCCGAGGCGCGCCGGCTGGCCCGCAGGGCGCTGACCGCGATGCGCGTGCGGCACGCGATGTGGTTCGTCGGGCCGCGGGAGAAGTGGAAGCCGCTCGACGATATCTTCCTGCAGATGGAAGGGCTCGGCCAGTGGCTGATCTACAAATATTATGTCGATGGGCCGAACAAGGTCTACGCGCCTGGGGTGGCGTTGAAGGCAGTGCGGCGCGGGCGGAAACAATGGTCGCAGGACGAGGGGTTGGGGCTGATGCTGGTGGTCGATCGGCTGGTGCCTGGCTGGCAGGACGGCGCGTTCGCAGCACAGCCGATGCTGGCTGAAGCATTATTGGCCAGGGCCGCGGCGTAAAGGCTGGTCATCGGGCGCCGGGACGTTCAGGGGAAAGTCACGATTTTCCTTGGAAAGAGCGTGGGATGCGTAAGTACGGATTGAGTGTTGCCGTGGCGATCGGCCTGGCCGGGGCAGTACATGCCGCCGCGCAGGACTCGTCCCAGGACGATGTCGTCGTGACCGCGCGCAAGCCGCTGGATCGCGAAGAGGCAACCCGCTTCGTCAGCAGCATCACCGCCGGCAAGAGCGATGGCCAGGTGGCCCGGTTCGAGGCACCCGTGTGCCCGATGGTGATCGGGTTCACGCCCGAGATATCGCGCCAGATCGTCGCGCGCGTCCGCAAGGTCGCAAAGGCAGTCGGCGCGGAGGTCGCGCCGGAGGGCTGCGCGGGCAATGTCGCGCTGGTGGCGACCCCTGATGGCGGTGCGCTGGTGAAGGGCATGCGGGCGACCAACCCCGAATTGCTTGCCGGGCTGGAGACCACGCAGATCCGCCGGCTGATCGATGGCGGCGGCCCGGTACGCGCATGGAGCGCGACCGCCACGGTGAACGAGGACGGCCAGCGTATGTCCGCGCCGTCGAGCGGCAACCCGATGGGCCCCTCCTCGCTCAACGTGAAGACCGCATCGATCCTCAATCCATCGAGCAAGCGGATTATCGACACCTCGACGGTGGTGATCGACTCGCCGGTCATGGCGGGCAAGACGGTGATTCAGCTTGCCGATTATGTCGCGATGCGCGCTCTGGCGAAGACCAGGCCGGTGGGAGGCGAGGCGAAGGTCGGCACGATCCTCACCCTGTTCGATTCCGAGGCGAGCCCGCCGCAATCCGTGACCGAAGTGGATGTCGCCTATCTGAAGGCGCTCTATGCGATGCCCGGTAACAGGCGAGTGGGCTATCAGATCAGCCAGATCGCAAGGGCGGTCGAAGCCGCGGCTCGGAAGTGAGATCAACCAGCGATCGGAGATGGATCACGCTGGGCGAACCATAGCCGCGCTGGCCTAGCGAAGAGCAGGACGAGGCCGATCAACTGCAGCGCAGTCTGAAGCGCCATGAAGAATATCCACCCGCCGAATACCCCGGTCGGCGCCTGGTAAAGAAAAAGCGGGGTTCCGAGCACGCCCAACGCGACGAGAATCCACAGCGCTATCTTGCTGCGCCATCTTGAGACCAAGAGAGTCAGGGGCAGCATCATGGCCAGCGTGAAGACGATGACTGCGGTCGGTCGTTGCATGCCTGCCCTCATCGTTTCCGCGTCAGCTCGCGCATCGCATCGTCCAGTCCGGCCAGGCTCAGCGGATACATGCGGTCGTTCATCAGCTCGCGGATGATGCGCACGCTTTGCGAATAACCCCATTGCTGCTCGGGCACTGGATTGAGCCACACCGCGGCGGGATAGGTGGTGGTCAGGCGGTGCATCCACACCGCGCCCGATTCCTCGTTGAAATGCTCGACCGAGCCGCCGGGATGCGTGATTTCGTACGGGCTCATCGAAGCGTCGCCGACCAGCACCAGCTTGTAGTCATGGCCGTATTTGTGGAGCACGTCCCAGAGCGGCGTGCGCTCGGTGAAGCGGCGGCGATTGTCCTTCCACACGCCCTCATATGGGCAATTGTGGAAATAGAAGAATTCGAGATTCTTGAACTCGGTGGTCGCGGCGGAGAACAATTCCTCGCAGAGCTTCACCCAGGGATCCATCGAGCCGCCGACATCGAGGAACAGCAGCAATTTCACCGCGTTGTGCCGCTCGGGCCGCATCACGACGTCGAGCCAGCCCTGGCGGGCGGTGCCGTCGATCGTCGCGTCGATATCCAGCTCGTCCGCCGCGCCTTCGCGGGCGAAGCGGCGCAGGCGGCGCAGCGCGATCTTGATGTTGCGGGTGCCGAGCTCCTTGGTGTTGTCGAGATTTTTGAAGTCGCGCTGGTCCCACACTTTCAGCGCGCGCTTGTTTTTGCTCTCGCCGCCGATGCGCACGCCTTCCGGGTTGTAGCCCGAATTGCCGTAAGGGCTGGTGCCGCCGGTGCCGATCCATTTGTTGCCGCCCTGGTGCCGGCCCTGCTGTTCCTCGAGCCTCTTCTGCAGCGTCTCCATGATCTCTTCCCAGGAGCCGAGCGACTTGATCGCCTCCATCTCCTCGGGCGTCAGATATTTCTCGGCGACGGCGCGGAGCCATTCCTCGGGAATGTCGGCATTCTGCGTCGCGAAATTGGTCGAGATACCCTTGAACACCTTGGCGAAGACCTGGTCGAACCGATCGAGCAGGCCCTCGTCCTTCACGTACACCGCGCGGGAGAGGTAATAGAAATCCTCCGGCGTGCGCTCGATCACGTCGCGGTCGAGCGCTTCGAGCAGGATCAGATGCTCCTTCATGCTGGCCGGGATGCCGGCGGCACGGAGCTCGTCGAGGAAGTTCAGGAACATCGCCGCGCCTTTGACGTCACTTCAGGGTATTCGCATTGATGTTGATGGTCGATTTTCCGTCGGGTGTGAAGGTCGTGCTCGACCGAATGATGCCGCCTTGCTTGTCGGCACCGCTCATGATGTCGCCGATCTGCGCCAGGGTCGGCATGGCGTCATAGCTGCCGAGGACATCGACGGTGCCGATGCCATAATGTTTCACGACAAAACCCTTGCCCAGCAGCAGGGCGGGCTCGACTGCGAAAGTGCCGCCGGCATCGTCGAGCAGGATCAGCGCGATCTGGCCGTCATCGGCGTTCGCTGGCGACAGCACGTCGAGCTTTCGTTGCCCGGTGTCGACGACGCCGCGAAGGCACAGCGCCTTTGCGCCGTTCTGAGGAAAGGCGAGTACCGTCGCCTCGGTGACGGTCCCATCGGTCTTGTCGTCGATGACGATCGATCCGCCGAGCAACGAGGCCAGCAGCGCATTGCCCGAGGCGGCCTTGTCCTTCAGCAGCTTGGCGCGTTTTCCTTCAGTCGCGGGGCAGGGTGCCGCAAGGTTCAGCGGCGAGGCCTCCATCGGTTTGTCCTTGCCGTCGAACCGCATGCCGGCAAGCAGGGCGTCGAGCGCGGCCTCGACATCGGCATTTCGTGCCGAGGGGCCGCTCACCCGCAAGGCGATGATCCAGCTTCCCGCCCGGACGAAGCCCGCGGCCGTCGTCAGGGGTTTCCCGGCGGTCAGCTCGCCCTTCTGATAGATGCGCCGTACGCCGGCATGTGGGATGCCGCCCACGGTGACGACGCTGTCGGCGGCAAGCACCACATTCGGCCCGAAGCGTTCCCGAATCGCGCGATCCGTCGCCCAGGTCGCCAGGGCGGTATCGGCATAGCTCGGATAGAAGACGTAGATCGTCCCCTGGATCTCATGATCATCCGATTCATATTGAGCGACATTGTCGACGCCCTTGCCTTTGAGCGATGCCTCACCTGTCTGGGAAAGGGAAAGCGCACCTGCCACCGCAGGAATGCCGATTCCGCCTGCGGTGACCGTGGCATAGGGACCGTCGAGCTTCCATGCGCCGGCGCCGGGATCGACCTGGGCCAGGGCCGGCTGGGCAAAAGTCAATGACAGCAAAAGCAGAAAAGTGCGCGCAGCGAGCATATTGCCCTCCCTTACGGCATCATGCCACGCGGGACGGCAGGAACAAGCTCAGCGTGCGTAGACGTCGATCATCGCGCCGACATAGTCGGGATCGTCGCCGGTCAGCTCGGACGCTGGGTGGGCCCTGGCGATCTGTTTCGCCTCGGGCGTGCCGTAAATGAAGCCATAGACCGGGTAGGTCGTCGTCCCGAGCCCGTCACGGTCGCGATACCAGACCTGCACTTCGCTCCAGTCATTGTCGCGCGACACGTCGGTCAGGGTCACGTCCTGCTCGGCATGGCCGCGTTCGCCGTTCATACGCGACCAGTTGGCATGGGTGACCATCACGACGCGCGACGTGACGACCCGGCTGATCACCGCGACATGGCCGAGCGGCAGGCGTGAGGTCTTGGCGAAGACGATGACCGAGCCCACCCTGGGGGTGTCGCCGCGCTTGTATTTGCCGTCGGCCTGGTCCCACCAGGTCCAGGCGTCGCCATAGATCTGGATGCCGCTCGCCGCGCGGGCAAAGGGCACGCACTCGCCGACATAATCGAGCAGGGATGCCGCGCTGGCAGGCGACAGGCCACAGGCCGCCGCCACAAGGGCAATCGAGGAAAAGATACGCATACACGGGCACCTTGATGGTGCCCCCCCAAAGCTTGAGTATCCGACAGTGGTTTACAGGAGGTAAATCATGTTTTCGGGACGCCTCAGCCTTTGTTCGCCTGCCGCTTCGCCATGAACGCCAGCCGTTCGAACAGCATCACGTCCTGCTCGTTCTTGAGCAGCGCGCCGTGGAGTGGAGGGATCGCCTTGGTCGGATCGCGATTCTGCAGGACTTCGAGCGGCATGTCCTCGTGGAGGAGGAGTTTGAGCCAGTCGAGCAGCTCGCTCGTGCTCGGCTTCTTCTTCAGGCCCGGCACGTCGCGGACATCGTAGAAAATGTCCATCGCCTTTGAGACCAGGATCTTCTGGATGCCGGGGAAATGCACGTCGACGATCGCCTGCATCGTCTCGCGGTCGGGGAATTTGATATAGTGGAAGAAGCAGCGGCGCAGGAACGCGTCGGGCAGTTCCTTCTCGTTGTTCGAGGTGATGACGACGATCGGGCGCTCGGCGGCGCGGACCGTCTCCTTGGTCTCGTAGACATGGAATTCCATGCGATCGAGCTCCTGGAGCAGATCGTTGGGAAACTCGATATCGGCCTTGTCGATCTCGTCGATCAGCAGGACGGGGACCTCGGGGGCAGTGAACGCCTCCCACAATTTGCCGCGGCGGATGTAATTGGAGATGTCGTGCACACGCTCGTCGCCGAGCTGGCCATCGCGCAGACGCGCGACCGCGTCATATTCGTACAGGCCCTGCTGCGCCTTGGTCGTGGATTTGACGTTCCATTCGATCAGCGGCGCGCCGACTGCCTTGGCGATCTCATAGGCGAGGACGGTCTTGCCGGTGCCGGGCTCGCCCTTGACCAGCAACGGGCGGCGCAGGGTGACGGCGGCGTTGACCGCGACCTTCAGATCGTCGGTCGCGACATAGCTTTGCGTACCCTCGAAGCGCTTCATCCGGTCGTCCAATCCCGTTTCGAATATCGGGTTTGGGGATAGAAGGATTTTGCCGCAGTGCGCAAGCCGGTGTTTACTGCCGCCCTACTGGTGGTTGCGGGCGCTCGCGCGGGCTTCGAGCAGGTCCCACAGGCCGCGATGCTGGGCGAGGATCTGCTGCGCGCCGAACGCCATGGCACGCTCGATCGCCGGGGTTTCGGCGAGCGCTGAAACCAGAGAGGCGGTTTCCATTTCGTCGGGCAGGTCGGAGGCGGACGGCTCGATGCCGAAGCGGCGAGCGGCGGCATCGAGCATGACCCGAACGGCGGCCCAATCGAGCACCAGAGCGATCGCGGCGCCGGTGGCACAGCCGGTGCGATCCGACTGGGCGAGCATGTCGAGCGCGTGGCGCTGGCCGGCGACGGCGGCTTCCGACTCGGCCTGGCCGGGAGTCGAGGGCAGGGGGCCGGCGGCGGCGGTAAGCCGCGCGAGATAGGTGCGTTCCTCGGTAAAGGCAGCGGCGGCCGATTCGAGCCAGTCCTGCGCGGCGGGCTGGTGATTGTGGACGACCGCATGGTCGATCACGCCCGGGTGACGGCCGTGCAGCCAGCACAGCGCATGCACCGCGTCGGTCAGGTCGCGCACGGCGACGGTCGGACCCGACAGCGCGCGGGGCATCGGATGAGTCGCGGTCCCGTCGACCGACGCCAGCGTGGCGATGGTGCCCCAGCTGCCGCCGATGCGTTGACCAAGTGCCGAATCGAAAGCCATGAACCCCCGGGGTTTCTGTTGAAGCGCCGGCCAATCCGGCGCGGTTTCATCAATGAAGGCACGGAATATACCGAAGGGCGTAAAGACCTGGTTTAGAGGCGATTAAGTCTGTCTCAACCACGACTATTTCGACGTCCGCCAGCGTCGTTCCATCGCATATCCGCGCAAATTCTCTCGCGCCCAAGGCGCGGGCGCGGGTGCGGGCATGCAAAAACGCCTCGGACATCAGTCCCAGGCGTCTTGCGGGCAGAAAGAACCGTTTCCGGTCTTATTGATCGAGGAAGCTGCGCATCTTGCGGCTCCGCGACGGATGCTTGGGCTTCCTGAGCGCCTTCGCCTCGATCTGGCGCCTCGATCTGGCGCCTCGATCTGGCGGATGCGCCCGCGCGTCACGGAGAATTGCTGGCCGACCTCTAGGTGTGATCGGTGTCCAGGCCGATACGAAAGCGCGTGCGCAATACACGCTCCTTCCCCAGCGTATCCGCAGAAAGAGCCCCGCAACCCGGTGGTCTATTAGAACCAAAAGCGAACCCTATGAATTGATACCGGTGTCAGTTGTATGATAACTTTGCGTCCGCCGGGCACGACTCACCATGGGCGCCGGTCAACAAAAAACAGGAGAGGTTCATGAGCATCGGCTATCTGCGCGTCGGACTCACGGTATTGGGATGTTCGTTTGCGCTGGCGGCGACGCCCGCTCTGGCGTTCGGCTGCAACACCACGACCGATACGACCAACTCGCCTTACTCAGCCAGCAAGTACAAGACCGTCATCGACAACAGCCAGGCGTTGCAGGTTCAGTCGACCAGCACCTGTCTCACGACGGCGGATATGCAGGCCTTCAAGATCGACACCGACAATTGGCACCTGGACAACAACAACATGTTGTTCACCTTCACCGGAGGCAACACGGGCGACCGCGTCGAACTGCGCGGCAAATCGTTCAGTGGATCGTCGACCGGCAAGACCTGGTCGGGCAAGATCAAGCTGCAGAACGGTGGCAGCTATTCGGACGAGTTCACCGTTGGTCAGATCTTCGGCGAATCAACGCAGGATCCGATCCTTCGCCTCGAATTCTATGCCAGCCGGTCCGGCGTAAGCAATCACATCTGGGCAATTTACCGCACCGGCACCGGCAGCGCTCCGGTCGAGTATTTCGATCTCGGGCCGGCAACGACCTCCAGCTACACCCAGGCCACGATGGAATATGGCAGCAACAACCGCATCCAGGTGACCTATGGCAGCACCATCCACGACTTCACGACCAATTTCGGCTATTGGGATAATTCGAGCAAGAGTGTCTATTTCAAGGCTGGCTGCTATCTGCAGGGCAGCGGAAACTGCAGTGTGACCTTCTCCAGCCTCACCTTCAGCAGCTGACTTCAGGGCGCGGCGGGCCGTATTGCCGGGCCCGCCGCGTCGCTGCGCCTATTGATCGAGGAAGCTGCGCATCTTGCGGCTCCGCGACGGATGCTTGAGCTTCCTGAGCGCCTTCGCCTCGATCTGGCGGATACGCTCGCGCGTCACCGAGAATTGCTGGCCAACCTCCTCCAGCGTGTGATCGGTGTTCATGCCGATGCCGAAGCGCATGCGCAGCACGCGCTCCTCGCGCGGGGTGAGGCTCGCCAGGACGCGGGTGACCGTTTCCTTGAGGTTCGCCTGGATCGCCGCGTCGACCGGGATGACCGCGTTCTTGTCCTCGATGAAATCGCCGAGATGCGAATCCTCCTCATCGCCGATCGGCGTTTCGAGACTGATCGGCTCCTTGGCGATCTTCATCACCTTGCGGACCTTTTCGAGCGGCATCGACAGGCGCTCGGCCATTTCCTCGGGCGTGGGCTCGCGGCCCTGCTCGTGGAGGAACTGGCGGCTGGTCCGCACCAGCTTGTTGATCGTCTCGATCATATGGACCGGGATACGGATCGTGCGGGCCTGGTCGGCGATCGAGCGGGTGATCGCCTGGCGGATCCACCAGGTGGCATAGGTCGAGAATTTGTAGCCGCGGCGATATTCGAACTTATCGACTGCCTTCATCAGGCCGATATTGCCCTCCTGGATGAGATCCAGGAACTGAAGGCCGCGATTGGTGTATTTCTTCGCGATCGAGATCACGAGGCGCAGATTCGCCTCGACCATTTCCTTCTTGGCGATCCGCGCCTCGCGCTCGCCCTTCTGGACCATGTTGACGATGCGGCGGAACTCGCCGAGCGACATGCCGGTCGCCTGGCTGATCTCCGAAATCTCGATGCGGATACGGTCGACCGCATCGCTCTCATTGACGACGAAAGCCGTCCATTTCTTGTCGAGCTTCGACACGCTGGGCAGGAACTGCTCGTCCAGCTCATGGCCGATATAGCGATCGAGAAAGTCCTTGCGCGGCACCTTGTGACGCTCGGCAAGGCGCAGCATCTGGCCACCCAGCGCGGTCAGGCGCCGGTTGAAGGCATAGAGTTGATCGACGAGATATTCGATCTTCGCATTGTGGAACTGGACGCTCTCGACCTCGGCGGTGAGATCTTCGCGCAGCTTCTGGTATTTGCGCTCGTCGGCACCCGACAGTTCGCCGCCCGCGGCCATCGCCTCGAGCCGCTGCTGCTGCATCTTCGAGAATTTCTTGTAGATCGCCGTGATGTTGGCGAACCGCTCGAGCGCCTGCGGCTTGAGCTGCTCTTCCATCTGGGCCAGGCTGAGGGTGTTGTCCTCTTCCTCGTCATCCGACGGCCGCGGCGTGCGCCGCTCGGTCATCGAATCCTCATCCTCGTCGGCGGCGGGCTCTTCCGGCTCTTCCTCTTCCTTGAAGGATGGGCCGGCGGTCTTTTCGGAAATCTCGCCCGAACCCTCGGCGTCCTCGTCGGTCAGCGACTCGGGCGCGGGGTCCTTCGACAGCATCGCGTCGAGATCGAGGATCTCGCGCAGCTGCATCGTGCCTTCGTTGAGCGCGGTCGACCAGTCGATGATCGCGTTGAAGGTGATCGGGCTCTCGCAGAGGCCGAGGATCATCGTGTCGCGGCCGGCCTCGATGCGCTTGGCGATGGCGATCTCGCCCTCGCGGCTGAGCAGCTCGACCGCGCCCATCTCGCGCAGGTACATGCGCACCGGATCGTCGGTGCGGTCGATGACCTCTTTCTTCTTGGTCTCGAGCGCGGGCGCGCTTTCCTCGGACGAATCGACCGATTCGACCTCGTCCTCGGGCTGATCGCCGTCTTCGCCGTCCTCGCCGGCTTCGTCGTTCTCGACGATATTGATGCCCATCTCGTTCAGCGCGGACATCACGTCCTCGAGCTGATCCGACGACATCTGATCCTGCGGCAGCGCCTCGTTGAGCTGCTCATAGGTGATGTAGCCACGCTTCTTCGCGCGGGCGACCAGCTTCTTGATCGACGCATCGTTCAAGTCGATCAGCGGCGCATCGCTGTTCTCGGTCGTGTCAGCGACGTCCGCCATTTCCGTCTTCGCCATTAATTGCCCTCGGTACCTAAAGCTCTGGCGTCTTCGTTCGCTTGCACCAGATTTGCAAGTCGTGCGTCGAGCGCCTGTTGTTCCTTCACCAGCGAAACCTGCCGTTCAAAGGCTTCATCCGAATAACGCGCCATGAGCGCCGCCGTTGCTTCCGCCAGTGCCGCATCCACTTCCGGCCGCGCCACCAGAATGGCGATGGCTTCGTCCAGGTCCTCCCTCGCTCTCGCGGGTTCGGCGCCTTTCAGCGTGAACGACCACGATAATTGGTCGGCCCGTAGCAGATTGCTGGCGATGTTATCGAATCCTGATTTCGACAATATGGTGAGCAAGCGCTCGCTATCAAGCGCCTGGTCTTCGACGGCAAGATCGACGACCGCCTCGAACAGCCGCCCAAGGGCGCCGTCGGCGAGCTTCAGCGAGCCGAGAACCTCCATGTGACGGGCGATTTCGGCCGGGTGGCGGATCAGGCCGGCGAGCACCGCTTTGGCTAGGATCCGGTCGATTCCGATGGCGCGGACGCCCTTTGCGACCTCGCCGACTGGGGGATCGGGCGCCTTCCATTTCTGGCCGGGTTTGCGCTTCGCCGCCGGCTGGAAGGGGCGGAAGGGCTCGCGGACCCGGGCGTAGAGATCGTCGAAGCGGCGGCGGAATTCGGCCTGATATTCCACGCTGACATTCTTGTCGGCGATCGATTGGGCGATCTCGTTGAGGCGCATCTTCAGGCCCGCCTTTTGTTCGGGCGTGTTGAGCGGCTCGGCGGTGAGTTCGTGCGCCCAGAGGCGGTCGACCAGCGGTTCGGGTGCGCGGAGCAATTCCTCGAACGCCGCGGGTCCCTTCATGCGGACCAGATCGTCGGGATCGACACCTTCGGGCAGGGTGACGAAGGCAAGGCTGCGGCCCGGGGCGAGCATTGGCAGCGCGCGGTGTGCGGCACGCATCGCCGCCTTCTGCCCGGCCGAATCACCGTCGAAGCAGAGGATCGGTATGTCGGAGAGGCGCCAGAGCCGTTCGAGCTGCGCCTCGGTCAGTGCGGTGCCGAGCGGCGCCACCACTTCGCCGAAGCCGGCCTGGGCGAGCGCGATGACGTCCATATAGCCCTCGACCACCAGCACGCGGCCCGACTTGCGGCTGGCGGGAGCGGCGCGATCGAGATTGTAGAGCGTGCGGCCCTTGTCGAAGAGCGGGGTTTCGGGGGAGTTCAGATATTTGGGCTCGCCGTCGCCGATGATGCGCCCGCCGAACGCGATCGTCCGCCCGCGCGGGTCACGGATCGGGATCATCAACCGGCCGCGGAAGCGGTCATAGGGCTCCTTGTCGTCAACCTTGATGAGCAAGCCTGTCTCGACCAGCATCGGATCGCCGAAGTCGCGCAGGGCGGTGCGCAGCTTGCCGCGCGAATCGGGGGCGAAACCAAGGCCGAAATCCCGCCGCGCCTGATCCGTAATCCCCCGGCGCTTGAGCAGCGCCACCGCCTCGCCGCCATCGAGGCCGCCGAGTTGGCCTTCGAACCAGTCGGCCGCGGCTTTCATCGCGTCATGCAGGCCCTTGGCCTGCTCCGCCTTTTCGGCCGCGCGCGGGTCCATCGCCGGCATTTCCATGCCCGCGGCCTGGGCCAGTTCCTTCACCGCATCCATGAAGGGCAGGCCGCGCTGGTCGGTCATCCAGCGGATCGCGTCGCCATGCGCGCCGCAGCCGAAGCAATGGTAAAACGCCTTGTCGTCGTTGACGTAGAAGCTTGGGCTCTTCTCGTTGTGGAACGGACAGCAGGCGCGGAATTCCCGGCCGGCCTTTTGCAGCTTTGTGGTGCGGCCGATCAGCGCCGAAAGCAGGGTGCGGCTGCGGAGCTCGTCGAGGAATTGGGGGGAGAGGCTCATTGCAGAGCCTCATCCGGGCGCGCATTTCCGCTCCCCTGCTCGTATGCGGAGTTACCCACCCCACCGTTCGTTTCGAGCGAAGTCGAGAAACCATGTGGCACGGGATGTTCGTTTCTTTCCTTGGGTGGCTTCGAGAGATACGAGACCATCGACCAGTTACCGACGATCAGTGCTTCTTTCTTGCCTCTGGACCAGCCACTGACGACTCGTTCAGCTTCCAGCGCTTCGATCCGCGACGGAAAATCCTGGCTCCAGACGAGTTCCACCGGAAGTCGGCGCGAAGTGAAATCGCAGTGCCCACCACTCTGGTGCTCCCCGATGCGCCGATCGAGGTTATCGGTGTGGCCGGTATAGAATTTGCCGTCCGCGCACCGCAAAATATATGCCCAGAAAGCCATGGTGCATTGTGCCCCACGCTCCCCGTTCGTGTCGAGCGTCGTCGAGACACATTGAGGGCGTTGCCAGCCCGGTTTCTCGACTTCGCTTGAAACGAACGGAGGGGGGTGAAGTCCGATCGTAACGATTTTTTACGCCAAAGCCGCCTTCACCAGCCCGCTCGCCTTGCTCATATCCAGGCTCTGCGCATGCCGCGCCTTCAGTTCAGCCATCACGCGGCCCATGTCCTTCATGCCGCTCGCGCCCAGCTCGGCCTTGATCGCCTCGATCGCGGCCGATGTCTCGGCCTCGCTCATCTGCTGCGGCAGGAAGCGCTCGATCACAGCGACCTCGGCGGATTCGGCGTCGGCGAGTTCCTGGCGGTTGCCCTTCACGAACATGTCGATCGATTCGCGGCGCTGCTTGACCATCTTCTGCAGCACCTCGACCACCAGCGTGTCGTCGTCCTCCGGCGCCTTGCCGGTGCGCGCTTCGATGTCGCGGTTCTTGATCGCTGACTGGATCAGGCGGAGGGCGGCGGTGCCTTGTTTGTCTCCGCCCTTCATAGCGGTGATGAGCGCGGCCTTGATGTCGTCGCGAATCATTGTCGGTCCTTTTCGGTAATCCACACAGATAGCGCGGCGGCCCGATCTTTAACAGATTGACGCTCCGCCCCGCGAGGCTTAGCGACCGCCGCTTAGCGACATCGAAACCCGAAGGAGTGCCCGCCACGATGGCCGACGCCAAACCCGTAACTGCGCCCGAAGGAGCGACGGGGGTTCTCGTCCTCGCCAATGGGGACATTGCGTGGGGGCGCGGATTCGGCGCTGAAGGCGAGGCGGTGGGCGAAGTGTGCTTCCACACCGCGATGACCGGCTATCAGGAAGTGATGACCGATCCGTCCTTTGCCGGGCAGATCATCACCTTCACCTTCCCGCACATCGGTAATGTCGGCGCGAACCCCGAGGACATCGAGGCGAACGACCCACATGCGCTGGGTATCATCGTGCGCGAGGATGTGACCGCGCCGTCCAATTTCCGCTCGGTCGAGCGGCTCGACGACTGGATGAAGCGGCACGACCGAATCGGCCTGTCCGGCATCGATACGCGGGCGCTGACCCGGCGGATCCGGACCGGCGGGGCGCCCAATGGCGTGATCTCGCACCGGGCGGACGGGAAGTTCGATCTTCCGCTGCTGCTGGAGATGGCCAGGGCATGGCCGGGGCTCGAGGGCATGGACCTCGCCATTTCGGTCACCACCGAGACGCATTATGGCTGGGAGGGCGGCATCTGGCGGCTGGGGTTCGGATACGGGACCATGGATTCGGGGGATGCGCGGCCACATGTCGTGGCGATCGATTATGGCGCTAAACGAAACATTTATCGCAATCTGGTGAGAGCCGGTGCGAAGGTTAGCGTGCTGCCCGCCTCCGCCAGTTTCGAGCAGGTCATGGCGCTGAAGCCCGACGGCATCTTCCTGTCGAACGGCCCGGGCGACCCCGCCGCGACCGGTGAGTATGCGGTGCCGGTGATCCAGCAATTGCTCGAGACGCGCATCCCGCTGTTCGGCATCTGCCTCGGCCACCAGCTGCTCGGCCTTGCGGTGGGGGCGGAGACGACCAAGATGTTCCAGGGCCATCGCGGCGCGAACCATCCGGTCAAGCGGCTGAGCGACGGCGCCGTCGAGATCACCAGCATGAACCATGGCTTCGCAGTACGCAGCGAGACGCTGCCGGCAACGGCGCGCGAGACTCATGTGTCGCTGTTCGACGGATCGAACGCCGGGTTCGAGCTGACCGACCGGCCGGCGTTCAGCGTGCAATATCACCCCGAGGCGAGCCCGGGCCCGCAGGACAGCTTCTATCTGTTCGAGAAGTTCGTCGGGTCACTGGAGAAAGCGGCATGAGCCTTCCCGAAGTGGACCAGACCCGGTTCGAGCAGGAATGGCTCGGCGACCGGGACGTGCTCGCGCGGCTCGCCGAGGGCGGCGACCGGCCCGAGCTGGAGCGGCTGGTCGATGTCAGCTTTGCCGGCGAGGAAGACGCGCTGGACCAGCTGGCCGAGGAAGCCGGGCAGTTCGGTTTCTCGGTGATCGAGCGCGAAGAGAATGAGGATGGCGGCATCTCGCTGTTCCTCGCGCGCCACCAGAAGGCCGATGCCGCATCGATCAAGGCGCTGACCCTGCAATGCCTGCAGATCGAGATCCTCTACGACGTGGAATATGAGGGCTGGGGCTGCGCGGCCGAGACCGGGCCGGCCCAGTGATGATCGCGCGCTCCGCCATTTCCGCTACCGCCCTCGCGGCCGGCCTGTTCCTGTGCGCCGGCGCGAGCATGGCGCAGGACAGCCTGACCCCGATCGCGGCGGGCTGGAAACTGGCGGATGTCGGCCACAAGCCCGGCGACGACAGCGACCGGCTGGTGACGATCGAAAAGGTCATTCCCGAGATCGACCTGATCTACCGCCCGAGCGAGAGCAACACCGCCGGCAGCATCCAGGCCGAGTTCAAGGCGATCAACGGCTGCAAGGGCCTGAGCTATAATTCGGGCTTCGACTTCGGCGATCCGCCGGCGGACCGTGCGGCGGAGGTCCGCAAGCAGGTCCATGAGGCCTTCGTCGATTTCGCCAAGACCTGCGCGGTCGACCCCGCGGCCGAGGCGACCGTGATGACCGGCTTCGGCGAGGCCTTTGCCGCCGTCGACAAGCTGATGACCGACAAACCCAACGTCTATCCGCCTGAGCCAGCAGAAGACGCGAAGGACCAAAGCACCACATAATGCCAAAACGCACTGACATCTCCTCGATCCTCGTCATCGGCGCGGGCCCGATCGTCATCGGCCAGGCGTGCGAGTTCGATTATTCCGGCACGCAGGCGATCAAGGCGCTACGCGAGGAAGGCTATCGCATCGTCCTGGTCAATTCGAACCCGGCGACGATCATGACCGACCCCGAGCTCGCGGACGCGACCTATGTCGAGCCGATCACGCCCGAGATCGTCGCCAAGATCATCGAGAAGGAGCGGCCGGACGCGGTCCTGCCGACGATGGGCGGGCAGACCGCGCTCAACACCGCGCTGGCGCTGTTCAACGACGGCACCCTGGCGAAATACGGCGTCCAGATGATCGGCGCCGATGCCGAGGCGATCGACAAGGCCGAGGACCGGCTGAAATTCCGCGACGCGATGGACAAGATCGGGCTGGAATCGGCGCGCTCGGCCATTGCGCACACGCTGGAAGAGGCAGTGGCCGGGCTCGAGACGACCGGCCTGCCGGCAATCATCCGCCCGAGCTTTACCATGGGCGGATCGGGCGGGGGCATTGCCTATAACCGCGCCGAGTTCGAGGAGATCGTCCGCAAAGGGCTCGACGCGTCGCCCACCACCGAAGTGCTGATCGAGGAATCGCTGCTCGGCTGGAAAGAATATGAGATGGAGGTCGTGCGCGACCGCAACGACAATTGCATCATCATCTGCTCGATCGAGAATGTCGATCCGATGGGCGTCCATACGGGCGATTCCATCACCGTCGCACCGGCACTGACGCTGACCGACAAGGAATATCAGATCATGCGCAACGCGAGCATCGCGGTGCTGCGCGAGATCGGCGTCGAGACGGGCGGCTCCAATGTGCAGTTCGCGGTCAATCCCAAGGATGGCCGCCTCGTCGTCATCGAGATGAACCCGCGCGTGTCGCGCTCGTCGGCGCTCGCCTCCAAGGCGACGGGTTTCCCGATCGCCAAGGTCGCGGCCAAGCTGGCGGTCGGCTACACGCTCGACGAGATCATCAACGACATCACCGGCGCGACCCCGGCTTCGTTCGAGCCGACGATCGACTATGTCGTCACCAAGATCCCGCGCTTCGCCTTCGAGAAGTTCAAGGGCGCCGAGCCGATCCTGTCGACCGCGATGAAATCGGTCGGCGAAGTGATGGCGATAGGCCGCAACATCCATGAATCGATGCAGAAGGCACTGCGCGGGCTGGAGACGGGCCTGAGCGGCTTCAACCAGGTCGACGCGCTGGTCGGCGCACCGCGCGATGCGATCGAGGCGGCACTGGCCCGGGCCACGCCGGACCGGCTGCTGGTAGCGGCACAGGCGCTGCGCGAAGGCTTCACCGTCGCCGAAGTGCACGCGATCGCGAAATACGATCCCTGGTTCCTGGAGCGGATCGCCGAGATCATCGACGCCGAGGAGGAAGTGTGCCGAGGTGGCCTGCCGCAGGACGCCGCGGGCATGCGGCGGCTCAAGTCGATGGGTTTCAGCGACAAGCGGCTTGCCTGGCTCGCACTGAAATCGGCCAATTTGCACGGCGGCATGGACCGCAGCATCGCACGTGGGTCGGGCCTGATTCACGACGCAGTAGTCGCAATGACCGGCGGCGTGACCGAGGATGAGGTGCGCAAGCTCCGCCACAAGCTCGGCGTGCGGCCGGTGTTCAAGCGGATCGACACCTGCGCGGCCGAGTTCGAGGCAAAGACGCCTTACATGTACTCGACCTATGAAGCGCCGAGCTTCGGCGAGCCCGAGAATGAGGCCATGCCGTCGGACCGGCGCAAGATCGTCATCCTGGGCGGCGGGCCGAACCGGATCGGGCAGGGTATCGAGTTCGATTATTGCTGCTGCCATGCCTGCTTCGCGCTGGCGGACGCGGGCTATGAGACGATCATGGTCAACTGCAACCCGGAGACGGTGTCGACCGATTACGACACCTCGGACCGGCTCTATTTCGAGCCGCTGACCGCCGAGGACGTGCTCGAGATCCTGCATGTCGAGCAGCAGAACGGCACTTTGGTCGGCGTGATCGTCCAGTTCGGCGGCCAGACCCCGCTCAACCTGGCGCATGCGCTGGAACAGGCCGGCATTCCGATTCTGGGCACCAGCCCCGACGCGATCGACCTGGCCGAGGACCGCGAGCGGTTCGCGGCGCTGATCACCAAGCTCGGCCTGCTCCAGCCGGCCAATGGCATCGCGCGCAGCCGCGACGAGGCGATCAAGGTGGCCGAGCGGATCGGTTATCCCGTGCTGATGCGGCCGAGCTATGTGCTGGGCGGCCGGGCGATGGAGATCGTCGACGGCCCGGCGCAGCTCGACGATTATATCCAGACCGCGGTGCAGGTGTCGGGCGACTCGCCCGTGCTGATCGACCAGTATCTGCGCGATGCGATCGAGGTGGATGTCGACGCGATCTCCGACGGCACCGATGTGACGGTCGCCGGCGTGCTGCAGCATATCGAGGAAGCCGGCGTGCATTCGGGCGACAGCGCCTGCTCGATCCCGCCCTACAGCCTGTCCGACGAGATCATCGCCGAGATCGAGCGCCAGACGACCCTGCTCGCCAAGGCGCTGTCGGTGGTCGGGCTGATGAACATCCAGTTCGCGGTGAAGGACGGCCTCGTTTACCTCATCGAGGTCAATCCGCGCGCCAGCCGGACGGTGCCGTTCGTCGCCAAGGCGATCGGCGCGCCGATCGCCAAGATCGCGGCACGGGTGATGGCGGGCGAGAAGCTCGCCGACCTGCCCAGGATCGATCGCGCGATCGATTATGTCGCGGTGAAGGAAGCAGTGTTCCCGTTCAATCGCTTCCCGGGGATCGATCCGGTGCTCTCACCGGAAATGAAGTCCACCGGCGAAGTGATGGGGATCGATAGCGATTTCGTCATGGCCTTCGCCAAATCGCAGCTCGGCGCGAGCAATGTGCTGCCGAAGAGCGGCACCCTGTTCGTCAGCGTGAAGGACGGCGACAAGCCGGTTGTCCTGCCGGGTGTGAAGCTGCTTGCCGAGAACGGCTTTGCGATCGTCGCGACTGGCGGCACGGCGGATTATCTGTCGGCGCACGGCGTGCTGGTCGAGCGGGTCAACAAGGTGGCGCAGGGCCGGCCGCATATCGTCGACCGGATCAAGGACGGCCAGATCGACCTGATCTTCAACACGACGGAAGGCTGGCAGTCGCTGAAGGACTCGCAGCCGATCCGCGCTTCGGCGCTGAATCAGAAGATCCCGTACTTCACCACGGCCCCCGCCAGTGTCGCTGCGGCACAGGCGATCGTGGCGCTCGCGACACGCAGCCTTGAAGTGCGGCCCTTGCAATCCTATTATTCGCACTCGCACAAATAATTTCCCACATGAGAGAAGACGTGCGGGCGGGTCCGTGAGGGCCGGCTTCAAGTGATTTTTTGACGAAGGACCTAAAGGGATGGCGACCGTCGACAAGATGCCGATGCTGCAGGAGGGCTATGAAAAGCTCAATGCGGACCTGAAGCGGCTGAAAGCGGAGCGCCCGACCATCGTCGACGCGATCGAGGAAGCGCGCGCGCATGGCGACCTTTCCGAAAACGCCGAATATCATGCCGCCAAGGAGCGGCAGGGGCAGATCGAGGCGTCGATCTCCGACATCGAGGACAAGCTGAGCCGCGCGCAGGTGATCGATCCGCGCGACCTGTCGGGCGACAAGGTCGTGTTCGGCGCGACCGTCACCCTGCTCGACGAGGACGAGAAGCCGATCCGCTACCAGATCGTCGGCCAGACCGAGGCCGACGCCAAGGGCGGGCGCATTTCGTACAACTCGCCGCTCGGCCGTGCCCTGATCGGGCGCAAGGTCGATGACGAAGTCGAAGTGACGGTGCCGTCGGGCGACCGTTATTACGTCGTCTCGAAGATCGAATTCATCTGAACGGAATCGATCTTCCGCGGGGCCGGTTCACCGACGCGCTGGTTGCGCTGTCGGTCTTTACCGTCTTGCTCGCCACGGCGGTGCTCGGGCTGGATGCGGCCGCGATCTGGTTCGGCTTCACGCCGGGGGATTTCCTGGCCGGCGGGTGGAGCAACGATCCGATCCGGTCGTGGCTCTCGCCGCTCGCCTCCGCCTTCCTGGCGCGCGATTTCGTGTCGGCGATCTTCAACCTGATCTTCCTGCTGATCGCCGGCCGCTATGTCGAAAAGGCGATCAATCCGCTTGGGCTGGGCGTGATCTTCGTCGCGGGCGCCTATGGCGGCGCGCTGGCGCGGCTGATCCTGACGCCGGGATCGGCGCTGGCGAGTGCCGGGCTCGACGCGCCGGTGTTCGCGGTGATCGGCGCCTATTTCATGTTGTACGGCGTGCCGGACGCCATTCCGATCGCGCGGCACCATAACCGGTTGACCCAGATCGCGATCCTCGCGGGCATCTGGATGGCGATCCAGATCGCGTTTGCCGTGATTGCGCAGAGCTTTGCGGTGTCGGTGACGATCGTCGAGCCGGTCGGCGGGTTGCTGGCGGGGGTGGCGTTGGCGCGACCGTTGTTGGCCTGGGCTTATCGCAAGGCTTGAGGGGGGGGTGTCTGCGGTCCGTTCGAGTTTCGCTGCTCGATCAGGATATAGGACGAAGTACCCGGTAATAGGGCGGGCCCGATGGGGCTTGCGGTCGCACCGGGTGAGACGCGCCGGCAACGCAGTGCTCGCAATTGGCGTCGGCCGTCCGCAGGGCCTCGATCATATCGTCCGGCGGCACGCCCAGTTCTCTAAGCTCGCTTAGGAGATGAGTGAATTCGATCGCAGTCGTGAGGCGAAGTGCCTGGATTTCGAGGTGGTGGAGACGGTGTGACGCCTCTCCGAACCGCGCCAGCAGGCGCGCCTGCTCTGGCGGCAGTTGCCGGGTGATCGATGCGCGAGTGTCTTCGGCTTTTGCCATGGCGACAGGGTAGAACGGAAACGACCCGGATTATAGTCGCGCTGGCGAGGGCACAACGCTAATCAGCGAAAGGCGGACGGGGGCCGCGCCTACAAGGGGGTAAGGATGCTCGACATACATATCGGCCCAGCCGAGAAGGGGGCCTCGTTCCCGTGGGAGACCGTGAATGCGCTCGGTCCGCATCTCCTGTGGGTTGCCTTTCTGCTCTGGGCCTTGCGGTGGATCGGGCGCAAGCGGTTGTTCGAACTGCTCAGCCGCGTGCAGAAATTCACCTTGGCCGGCGTCGAGGTCGAGTTCCGCAACGCACTCGAACAGGCCGCCGAGAACCGCGAGCAGGTCCTGCCGCCTGCGGAGCTGGGTCACGCCTCCCGCCGTCTCGCCCGTTCGATCGAGCTGGTCAAGGGCGCCCGCATTCTGTGGATCGACGATGAGCCCGAGAACAACCGACATGAGATCGCACTCTTCGAGGAAGCCGGGGCGCGGGTCGACCTGCAGGAATCGAGCGAGGCGGCGCGCGGCGCGCTGCGGCGTGTCCGTTACGATGTTATCCTGTCGGACGTCGCACGCGGTGACGATCCTAAGGCGGGCCTCGTCTTCGCCGACGAACTCGCCGCTCTTGGCAACGCGCCGCCGGTCATCCTTTATGTCGACGAGGTGCGCAAACCGGTGCCAGCCGCGGCCTTCGGGATCACTCGTCGCCCCGACGAACTCATCCATCTCGTTCTTGACGTCCTCGCGCGCAACAGGAGCTGACCCATGTACGTGCAATGGTTCGTCAAGGGCATCGGCAGTCGAGACGCCGCCGGCAATTCTGGGCTGCAGTGGCACGAAGCCCAGGCGCTGCTACTAAACGGGCACGGCATCACCTCCAACTGGTGGCGCAACAAGCCCGGTTGCAAAATCTCCCCTTCCGAGGTCGACGCGGTTCTGACCGAATATAACCTTGAGCGGCACGTGCATGATTACGACAGCTTCGGCGACGAGACGCCATTCATCTCGCTCGCCTCGGGCTGCGTGGAGCGCGACGTACTGATCCGCCGCAACAGCGTCTATTCCGCCGTCGATACCGCGCTCGATTTCGCGACCGATGCCGGCAGCCATCCGGGCTGCCTTTTCTACGGCTGGATCGTCACCAGCCTCAATCCGGCGGTCCAACTGAGCGGCGTCGCCGAAGCGATCCGCGACCTCAATGTCTATCATCGCTGGTCACCCTTCCAACTCGAAGGCGAGGTCACCGCGAAGATCCACATTCCGTCCAACCAGATCGAACGCGTCGAATGGTGGGACCTCTCGAACAACGCGACCGCCGCTCAGGATATCTGCATCAACCCCAGGTTCATGGGACCCGCGCCGATCCTGAACGTGCGGGAGCATTTCTGATGGTTGCCTACACCGCCGATCTCGGTTTCAACGACGCCATGGCGCGGCGCCGGTTCTATTTCCTGCGCGAGCGCGCCCAGGCCCGCGATATACTTGCTGGCAGCCCGGCCGAGGAGGCCCGAACCGATCTCCACCGCGCCTGCGCCGCCACCTTGCGCCGCGATGCTGCTGCGATCGCCCTGCTGCTGGGGGACACCAAGAATGCGAAGGCAGAGTTCACATGGGCCGGGACGGAATGGCTCCGTCTGGGCCTATTCTATGGCGCTTTCCTCCTTCGCCTCGGTGACGGCCATTGGGCGGGCGTGCAAGACACCACGGCGTGGATCGACGAGGCGGTGATGGACCCTGAATGGCGCGGGCGCGGCGAGGGTGCGAGCAGGCCGTTCGTGCGCCAGGCAGCCCGCAACCCGCGCCAACTGCTCAGTCTCATCCAGGCGGATATCGCAACTAAGACTGGGCTCGCCGGCGCTCAGGGTATCGTGCGCGAACGTCTCGCCGCCTATTGGGGACTGCCGTTCGGCGCTACCGGCGTGACGCTAGGGCGCTATATCGGCTTGCTCGATGAACTGCGCTCCGGTGACCTCGGCGGCAAGGGCCGCGAAACTCTGACTGGCTTAGCCATTCGCCGGCGCGAGCTCGTGGAGACGGCGCAGCTGGATGGGTTCCATTGGCGGCGGCTTCACCAGCCCGCCGAGCTCATTGATTTCGATCTGCTCGCGTTGGGTCTCGCAGCGAAGGCCGGCGGCCCGGACGTGGAAGGTGAGGCGCTCCGTATCGTGGGCGAACGCGGGGTTGCCGCCTCACTGCCATTCAGGCTAGCACGCGAGTTCGACGCGGACGGACCAGGTCCGAGCGCACGGGACTGAACGTTCGGGACAGCTGTGACAGTTCGTCTTTTTAAATTCCGGTGACAGCATTTATTTGCCAGCCAAGCACCGCCGACCCTCTCGTCTTGCCGGATTGAATGGCCGCATATCGCATGCACGGTGCCAGAAGCAGTCTTTCCGCAAGCTGCCAAGCCAAGTCAGCCGATCTAGCAGCCGAGCGCGGAATCAGTGAAAAGCCGCCGGTCGGCTAGCGGGGAATTCCGGTGGCAGACTGCATTGTCACCGGAATTCGCTTGTTCATCCAGTCATCAGCGGCCGCTCTGGCCAATTCCGGTCATCAATGAAATTGGCGCCGATCCCAAAAGCAGCCATTCGTCGTCCGCATCTTCTGTAGAAAAAAGTTACGAGACGATGTCGAATATCGATCCGCTCATTCGTCGTTCCGATGCCACTCCACGGGAGAGGCCTGCACAACGGAGGCAAGACGATGCGTTTGGTGATGTCTCGGAAAAAAGCCGCTGACGGCGAGAGGCCCGTCCGCCGCTCGATTTGGAATGCGGTCGCCAGGCTGGCGACCAGGGCCATATTCATGGCGTCCGCGTCGTTTATGGTCACCGGCGCTACGGCCGGGCCGGCAGAGACATATGCCCGCATGGCCCCGATCGACGCCTATCTGATGGACCGCGACCAGGAAATCGCGCTCGCCAGGAGCGCGGCGCCCGCTTCGATCTCGAAGGATGCGACCGTTCTCGTCATGACCCCGACCGGCTACGAAACCGCCGTTTCAGGAACCAATGGCTTTGTCTGCTGGGTGGCCCGCGGCTTCGCCAGTGCCAGCGACTGGTCCGAACGATGGAATCCGAAAATTCGGGCGGCGGGTTGCGACAATCCCCAGGCGGCACGCTCGATGACCCCGATCGCCAGGCTTCGTACGGCGATGACGCTTGCCGGTCGCACCGATGCCGACATCATGGAGCGTATAAAGGCCAAGCTGCGCAGCGGCGACATTCCGCCGCTGGAAGCGGGCGCGATGTGCTTCATGATGTCGAAGACGGCGTACCTGACCGATCTGGGCACCCACGGCATGGCACATGTGATGTTCTACATCCCGTTCAAGGACGGAGCCGATTGGGGCGCCAACGCGGCCGGATCGCCCGTCCTTGGCGGCAATTACTGGTTCTTCCTGCCGGAGCACGCGGCCGAAGCAGCGACGCTTCCGCCGGTTTCGGTCGTCCTGGTCGGCACGCCGACCTGGTCTGACGGCACGCCGGCCGCGATGGCCGGGATGTAGTCGTCCTTTGCCTGCCAAACACGCGAAAGGAACATTCCATGACGAAAGTTTCGGGCAATCAGCCTGCCGACACAAGAGAGGCGGAACTCCTTGTCGCCATGACCGGCAAAGCCAGTTCGGCCAAGGCCGCGGAAGGGGACACGCCGGTGTTCGCCTACATCGCCAGTTTGCCGCAACCACAGCGCGGTATCGCCGAGCGTATCGACGCACTGGCCGTGCAGGCAGTGCCCGACCTCAAACGCGCGGTGAAGTGGGGCATGGCCTATTATGGCGTGCCTGACGGTTGGTGCTTCTCGTCCGGCGCTTTTGTCGGTCATGTGAAGCTGATGTTCATACGGGGCACCGAGATCAGCCCCGAGCCTCCGGTAACGCCTATTGGAATGGGCAAAGCGACGCGCGGCGTCGAACTGGCATCGACGGAGGAGCTGGACGAAGCCCGGATAATTTCATGGATGTCGCAAGCCGCGTTGAAACCGCTCGCTTCAGGGAAGAAGCCGAAATCAGGCTGATGGTCCGTGGTCGGTCGCCGGAATGCCATGTGCCGGTTCAAGCCGCTCAACCGACCGGCTTGCCGAAAGGCGAATGGCGGCATCGCGGATTTGTCGCCACCGGTTTCGCCATGGGCCGCGCCCCGATATCATTCCACGCCGGACTCTTGTGTTCCCACCGGGGTCGAGGCACCTCCTGCGCGGATGCACACCGAGACTGACCTGGAAACCATCCTGCTGGGACCGGTCCTCGCCGATCGCGACTGCGGCGATTGCGTGGCGTGCTGCACCGTGCTCACGGTCGATACGCCCGATTTCAAGAAGCCGGCGGGGACGCCCTGCACGCACCTTTGTTCGCGTGGGTGCGGCATCCATGCGGTGCGCCCGCATATCTGCCGGACATGGTTCTGCGCCTGGCGACGGGTCGCGGCCATGCCCGATGAAGCCCGGCCGGACCGGTCGGGTCTTCTCGTGTCGATCAATTTCGAGCGTGCGCCGCGCAACTGCTTCGAAGGGGTGTCGATCCATGTCCGCGCGCTCGCCGGGAGTGAGGCGATCGAGAATGGCATGGCCGCGACGATCCTCGACAGCCTGTGCGATCAACTGGTGCCCGTCTGGTTCAGCGATGGGGCGAAGAAGATGCTGATGCATCCGGAGAGTGAGGTCGCTTCGCTTGTGCTTTCGGGGGGCACTGCGCCGGCGCATCTGCAGGACGAGGTGGCCGCGTGGCGCGAGCGTTATGGGGTTTTTGCGGGCGGCAGGTAGAGTTCGGTGACGGTCCGGGGGCGCGGGTACGTCTGCTCGGCTTGATATGGCTTCTCGCCAGGATCGAAGCGGTGAAGAGGGCGTCGAGCCCTCCTCACCGCTGCCCCACCCCTTGCCCCTCCCCTGAAGGGGAGGGGTTGAAGTAAGGGTGCGCCCCTCCCCTGAAGGGGAGGGGTTGAAGTAAGGGTGCGCCCCTCCCCTGAAGGGGAGGGGTTGAAGTAAGGGTGCGCCCCTCCCCTGAAGGGGAGAGGTTGAAGTAGATGCTGTCCCGGAGGGGTTAGATAGGAAGGTTCAACGTCGGCAGTCGAAAGGATCAGGCCTTTGGCGGATCCAGCACGTCGGGTTCGAGCAGGCGGTGGAGGTGGACCACCACGAACTTCATCTCGGCATCGTCGACGGTGCGCTGGGCGGCCGAGCGCCAGGCTTTTTCGGCGCTGGCATAATCGGGGAAGACTCCGACGATCTCGATCGAGTCGAGATCGTCGAAGTCGAGATGGCGGGGGTCCTTGACGCGGCCGCCGAAGACCAGGTGGAGCTTGCTCATGGATCGGGCTTCCAAAGGTAGGAGTCGCCTCGTCCTTAGAGCGTGAATTCCATGAGGTGAACCGCCTGGGCGGCTTTTTGTTACTTGCTGGAGGCCTTGGCGGCAGCGGCCGATCCGGCGCTCGACAATGCCTTGACCACGCCGTCGAGCAGCTTGCCGACCTGATCGCGCGCTGCATCCTTGTTGAGGCCGAGCGCGTCGAGTTCCGCCTTGCCCGCTTCCTTCGCTGCCTGGGCGGCGCCGGCGGCGGTATCGGTGAGGCGCTTGCCGACCGGGCCGAGCAGCTTGCCCTCCTGTTCGGTGCGCGGGATCACCGCGCCGGCGAGCACGCCGATCGCGACGCCGCCGACCAGCACGGCGAGCGGATTGGCCTCGATGCCCTGGGCGGTGCGGCGGACGGCCTCGCGCGCGGTGTCGCGGGTCGTGTCGAGCGCCCTCTCGGCGGCGGTGCGCGGAGTCGGCTTCGCGGTGGCGGGCTTGTCGGTGGTGGGGGCGTTCATTCGGAGGGTCCTTTCCGTCGGGCACGCGCCCGTTTGGGTTTCAAACTCGCGGGCGGCTCGGGAGTTTCATCGAGATAGACCTCGATGAGATGCCTGAGCGGCCCGCGGGCGAGGAGCAGGCCGACCGCCGCGGCGCCGCCGGCCAGGGTCAGGGGATGGCGCTTGAGGCCTTCAAGCCCGTCTCGCGCGATTTCCTGCGCTGCCTCCTTCAACTCCCCCAAGGCCTCGCGCGCAAGCGCCTTGGGGTTGAGCCGGGCCTGGAGATCGACGAGCGTGCCCGCCAGCCGCGCGCGCGCCGCCTCGGCCCGCTGCCGCGCAAAAGCGAGGTTCGTTGCGTCGTCGATCGCTTCCGGCAGGTTCTGGGGCGGGGTCATTCGGGCTTGTCCGGGATGTCGGTGATCCGGCGCACCTTGGCGATGGCGAGACGAACGAGCAGTGCAGCGACGCCGAGCGACAGGGTGACGACCAGGATCGTCGCCCCGACTTCGCCCAGGGGGCGCCGCAGGATCAGCAGCAGCCCGAGCACCGTCGCGATCATCGCCGACTGCGCCAGCAGCAGCGCGACCACGCCCAATACTATCGCGCTCCGTGCCTCGCCGACGCGACTGAGGAACTGGGCGCGGTACAGCCTGATCTCGGCGCGCACGAAGCGCTCGGCATCGTCGATCAGGCGCGAGAACAGGGCCGCGATGCTGTTGTTGTCATGCTCTTCCGGCGGTCGCTCGGCCATGTTCCCCCCGGGGCGTGTCGGATCAGGCGTCGTCGCGGTCGGCGGCGTCGATGCCCGACTTGATCAGCCGGACCAGCACGAAGCCGATGGCGGCAGCGGTGCCGATCGCGATCGCCGGGCTCTTCTTCACGAAGCCGCGCGCATCCTCGATCAGGTCGTCGAGATTCTTCTGCTTGATCGAGTCCGAAAAGCCCGAGACCGCATCGGCGGCGCTGCGGGCATATTGGCCATATTGCGGGCCGACCTTCTCGTCGACGGTGCCGGCGGCCTCGGTCATCATCTTGGCCAGCTCGTCGAGCACGCCGCCGGCACGGGCCTTGCCGTCCTCGGCATAGGCACGGGCCTTGTCGCCGGCGTCCCTGGTGAGTTTCGAGGCGCTGTCCTTCAGCGTCTGGGTCGCGGCCCTGGTTTCGGCCTTGAAGCGTGGGATGGCGGTGTCTGCGGTGGAGTCCACGGTCGGGCCTTTCTTCGGCTTGGCCGGCTTTGGAGCCGGCTTTGCGGTTTTTGCGGCAGGCGAGGGCTTGGGGGCAGCAGCGGCCTTGCGCGGCGTCGCGGTGGTCGCGGCCTTCTTCACCGGTTTGGCCGGCTTGGGGGCCTTTGGAGTTTCGTCGGCCATGCTGTCGCCCTTTCCTCGCTTGTCCAACTTCAACCGGTCAGCACAGTCCACGGTTCCATCGGTCGAGACGATTTGCCGCCGCCGATGATAGCCGATAGAGGCACGCCCGTCTGCCTGGGGCCTCAATCGTTAGAAGGATCATGAAGTGACCGCAATCATCGACATCCATGCGCGCCAAATCCTCGACAGCCGGGGCAACCCGACCGTGGAAGTCGACGTGTTGCTCGATGACGGTTCGTTCGGCCGCGCCGCCGTTCCCTCGGGCGCATCGACGGGCGCGCATGAGGCAGTCGAGCTGCGTGACGGGGACAAGGGCGTCTATCTCGGCAAGGGCGTGCTCAAGGCGATCGAGGCGGTGAATACCGAAATCGCCGATGCGGTGCTCGGGCTCGAGGCCGAGGACCAGAGCGATGTCGACCGCGCGATGATCGAGCTCGACGGCACCGAGAACAAGAGCCGGCTCGGCGCCAATGCGATCCTGGGCGTCAGCCTCGCGGTCGCCAAGGCGGCGGCCGATGCGCGGGGGCTGCCGCTCTACCGCTATGTCGGCGGCGTCTCCTCGCATGTGTTGCCGGTGCCGATGATGAACATCATCAATGGCGGCGAGCATGCCGACAATCCGATCGATTTCCAGGAATTCATGGTCGTGCCGGTGGGCGCTTCCTCGATCGCCGAGGCGGTGCGCTGCGGTTCGGAGATCTTCCACACCTTGAAGAAGGGCCTGCACGACAAGGGCCTGGCGACCTCGGTCGGCGACGAGGGCGGGTTCGCACCGAACATCGCGTCGACCAGCGATGCGCTCGATTTCATCATGAGTTCGATCGAGAAGGCGGGCTATACGCCGGGCGACGATGTGATGATTGCGCTCGACTGCGCCGCGACCGAGTTCTTCAAGAACGGCAGCTACGACATCTCGGGCGAGGGCAGGATCCTCTCCAGCCACGAGATGGCCGAATATCTCGCCGACCTGACGCGTCGTTATCCGATCTTCTCGATCGAGGACGGCATGGCCGAGGACGATTTCACGGGCTGGAAGGCGCTGACTGACCTGATCGGCGACAAGGTCCAGCTGGTCGGCGACGATCTGTTCGTGACCAACCCGAAGCGGCTGAAGCAGGGCATCAAGGACGGGCTGGCCAATTCGCTGCTGGTGAAGGTCAACCAGATCGGCACCCTGACCGAGACGCTCGAGGCGGTGTCGATGGCGCACCGCGCGGGCTATACCGCGGTCATGTCGCACCGTTCGGGCGAGACCGAGGATGCGACCATCGCGGACCTCGCCGTCGCGACCAATTGCGGGCAGATCAAGACGGGCAGCCTGGCCCGCTCGGACCGGCTCGCCAAGTACAACCAGCTCATCCGCATCGAGGAGGAGCTGGACGAAGCGGCGGTCTATGCCGGCCGCTCGATTCTGCGTGCGTGATGGGGTGCCTGATTCAGGTTGAATAGGTAAAATTCCTGCTTGATCCACGAGTCGCGACCTGCGAGAATCGTGGGATGGCCAGGCGTTCCACCTTCCGCACCATGCTCCGCCGCGCCGGTCCGCCGGCCGCGTTGCTGATCGTGGGCGCGTTTTTCGGTGGCTATGCGATCATGGGCCCGAACGGCGCGCTCGCGTATGGCGACATCCAGCGCCAGCTCGACAAGCGCCAGAGCGACCTCGCCGTGCTGGAGCAGCAGCGCGCGGAGTTGAAGAACCGCGTCGCGCTGCTCGATCCGCGCCATGCCGATCCGGACATGGTCGACGAGCTGGCGCGCAAGAAGCTCAACGTGGTGCATCCCGACGACATGATCGTCGACCTGGGCAAATAGCCCCTCAACGCTGCGGGCGGCCTTGCGCCGGGCTGGCGCGCCTCGATTCAACCTGCCAGCATCCTGCCATAGACGAATCAAAAGGAGCGGGTATGCGCAGGATATTGCTTGCCGGGATCGCCTTGCTGGCGGTCACGGCTTGCGGGCCGTCTGGGACGAAGCCCATCACCAACGATGCCGAGCTGGCACTGCCGACGACCGACTGGCCGGCGTTTCGCGATGCGTTCATCGAAGGCTGGTTCAAGCTCGATCCGGCGAATGCGGTCTATCAGGGACGGCATGATTTCGACGGCGGGCTGGCCGACTGGAGCGAGGCGGGGCTGAAGCGCCAGGCCGATTTCCTGCGCGCTTCGGTCGTCAAGGCATCTGCCTTCGACGCGGGCAAGCTGAGCAAGCAGGATGCGTTCGAGCGCGACTATCTGGTCAACGTCGCCGAAGGGAAGCTGTTCTGGCTGACCGATGCGGACCAGCCGCACACCAGCCCGGCCTGGTATATCGGCAACGGGCTCGACCCGAACGTCTATATCGCGCGCAACTATGCCGATGCGCCGACGCGGATGAAGGCGATGATCAAGTTCCTGCGCCAGATCCCGGGCGCGGCGGCGAACATCCGCGCGAACCTGAAGACGCCGATGCCGCTGAGCTTCATCAATTACGGCGTGGCGGGCTTCAACGGGTTCGCCGATTATTACACCGGCGACGCGAAGAAGGCCTTTGCCGGCGTGAAGAGCCCGGCGCTGCAGGACGAGTTCGACCAGGTGGCGGGCGCCGCGGCCAAATCGATGCACGACCTGGCCGGCTATCTCGACGGCCAGCGCGCCACGGCGACGCAGGATTTCGCGCTTGGCGCCGAGAAATTCTCGCGCATGGTGAAGATGACCGAGGGCGTCGACGTGCCGCTCGACCAGCTCGAGGCGGCGGGCAAGGCGGATTTGAAGCGCAACCAGGATGCGCTGACGGCGGCCTGTGCGAAGTTCGCGCCGGGCGCGACGATCCCCGCCTGCATGGCCAAGATGAACGCCAACAAGCCCGAGGGCGGGCCGGTCGCGGAAGCGCGGCGGCAGATCCCGACGCTCAAGGCGTTCGTGATCGCCAAGGACATCGTCTCGATCCCCGATGCCGAACAGGCTTTGGTCGAGGAGAGCCCGCCCTATAACCGGCAGAATTCCGCGTACATCGATCCGCCGGGACCGTTCGAGAAGGGCATCCCCTCGGTCTATTATATCTCGCCGCCCGATCCGACCTGGACCAAGGCAGTGCAGGACGCGTTCGTGCCGGGCAAGATGGACCTGCTGTTCACGTCGGTGCACGAAGTGATGCCGGGACATTTCCTGCAGTTCCGCCATGCCAACAAATCGCCCTCGCTCTTCGGGCGGTTGTTCGTCGGCTATGCCTATGCCGAAGGCTGGGCGCATTATGCCGAGGAGATGATGTGGGATGCGGGCCTCAACAATGGCGACCCGGAGACTCATGTCGGCCAGCTCTCCAACGCCTTGCTGCGCAATTGCCGCTATCTCTCGGCGATCGGGCTGCACGCGCGCGGCATGACTCAGGAGCAATCGTACCGGATGTTCCGCGACGAATGTTATCAGGACGAGGGCAATGCCAAGCAGCAGGCGGCGCGCGGCACCTATGATCCGGCCTATCTCAACTACACCATGGGCAAGCTGCTGATCCGCAAGCTGCGCGACGACTGGACCGCGACTCATGGCGGGCGACAGGGTTGGAAGGCGTTCCACGACCAGTTCCTGAGCTATGGCGGCCCGCCGATCCCGCTGGTGCGCAAGGCGATGATGGGCGGCGACGGGAAAGCGGTGATTTGAACGGGTCCGGCCTTTCCGCCGTGCGGCGGATCGGCCTGATCGCGTTCGGCCAGGTCAATGGCTTCGACCTGACCGGGCCGCTCGAGGTGTTCGCCACCGCCGCGGCGGCCGATCCGGCGCGGCCGGCCTATGCGGTGGAGGTGGTTGCGGCGTCGCTCGATCCGATTGCGACCGAGGCGGGCATGCGGATCCTGCCCGGCCGCAGCTTCGACGATGCGCCTGCCTATGACACGATCATCGTACCGGGCGGGGCGGGCCTGCGCGATGCCGGGGTCAACGCGGCGGTGGTCGGCTGGCTGACGCCGCGGCTGGCGACGACGCGGCGGATCGCATCCGTCTGTACTGGTATCTACGGGCTGGCAGCGACGGGCGTGCTCGACGGGCGGCGGGCGACGACGCACTGGCGCTTCATCGCGGATGTGCAGCGGCGTTTCCCGGCGATCCGGATGCAGAGCGACTGCATCTATGTCGAGGACGGGCCGTGCTTCACCTCGGGTGGGGTCTGCGCCGGCATCGACCTGGCGCTGGCGATGGTGCGCGCCGATCTGGGACCGACCCTGGCGCTGTCGGTCGGGCACGAGATGGTCGTGCCGAGCATGCGCGCCGGGCCGCAGGCGCAATTCTCTGAGCCGCTCCGTGCGCAGGCACGCGCGCCGCACCGGCTGGCCGATCTGGTGGCGTGGATCGGGACCAATCTCGATGCCGATCTGTCGCTGCCGGCGCTGGCGGAACGCGCGGCGATCGGGGAACGGCAATTGTCGCGCATGTTCCGCGAGGGCCTGGGCGAAAGCCCCGGTGCGCTGGTCACGCGACTTCGCCTTGCGGCGGCGCGTGACATGCTCAGCGGGAATGCGGTGCCGGTGGGCGAAGTCGCGCGGCTGACCGGCTATCGCAGCCCGGACGCGTTCGGCCGCGCCTATGCCCGCGCGCATGGCGAACCGCCGGAAGTGACGCGCGACCGGCGGCGCATGTCCGGAACGGCAGGATAGTCGACATCCCCGCAGGGCCGTCCGCGCCTTATGCCTCCCCGTCTGAAGACGGGAGGATGTTATGCGGTTCGGGCGATATCTGGTTCCTGCGGGCGCGGCGGCGATGCTCGTCATGTCGGTCGCGCTGGCGAAAGCGCCCGAGGCGCCGGCCGCGCAGTATAACGACAAGGGCGAGATGCTCTTTCCGGCCGATTATCGCAGCTGGACCTTCGTCACCTCGGGCCATGCGATGAGCTACAACGCCTCGGCCAATGCCGCTTCGCCCGAGGGGCCGTTCGACAATGTCTTCGTCAATCCGGAGGCGCATGCCGCATTCCTGAAGACCGGGCATTGGCCCGAGGGGACGGTGCTGGTGCTGGAGATACGCGGCAGTACCTCGAAGGGCTCGATCAACCAGAGCGGTGCCTTCCAGTCGGGCGAGCCGCTGGCAGTGGAGGTGCATGTCCGCGACAGCAAGCGCTTCAAGGGCGGTTGGGGCTTTTTCGGCTTTGACGGGAAGAAGCCCGCGGCGATGATCGGCTATGACGCGAGCTGCTATGCCTGCCACCAGGCGAATGCGGCGGTCGATACGACCTTCGTGCAATTCTACCCGACCCTGCTGCCCGTCGCGACGACACATGCGACGCTCAGCGCCAATTATCTCGCCAACGAGAAGGCCGCGGCCAAACCCTAGCGGTTCTGCGCCTCGGGCTGGACGTTCTCCGCTTCCTCCGGGCGGGGGTTGCGGATCGAGGGGCGCAGGCGGGCGATGCTGCACAGGCCGGCGATCACCGCCAGGCCGGCCGACACCATCGGCGGAATGCGGCCCTCGCCGATGCCAAGTGCGAGCAGCGCCGCAACCAGGGTCGCGCCGGTGGTCTGGCCCGAGAGGCGGACGGTCGAGACCAGCCCGCCCGCGGCGGCGGCGCGCTCGCGCGGGGCCGAGCCGACCAGCAACCGGGCATTGGGCGGCAGATAGATGCCGAAGCCTGATCCACACAGCGCCATCCGCCAGGCGACGTCGAACAGCGTCGGGTCGGCCGGCATGAACGCAAGCAGCAGCAGCGCGATGATCGAGATGGTCATGCCGATGCCGCCCAGGATGCCGGCGGGCACCCGATCCGACAGGAAGCCTGCGGCCGGCGCGACGATCATGTTGGTGAGCGGCCAGGGCGCGATCGCGGCGCCGATCGCCGCTGCGCTGAACCCAAGCGCGTGCAGGCGGAAGGGCGTCGAGATAAGCAGGGTCATCGAGGCGGTGAAGGCGATGAAGCCGCCAATCGCGGACAAGGCCAGCACCGGGCGGACCAGCAGGTCGATCGGCAGGATCGGATTGGGCTCGCCGCGTTCGCGCCGGACGAAATAGATGCCGACGAGCACGCCGACCAGGACGATCGCCACGGAGACGACCGGGCTGTCGCCATGCACCATGCTTTCCAGCCCGCCGATCACCAGGCCGAACATCGCGGCGCACAGCACCGCGCCGAACACGTCGAAAGTGGCATGGCGCGCACGCGGGTTGGGAATCGCATGGCCCAGCGCGAGGCTGGCGAGCGCGAAGGGCACGGCGCTGGCGAACACCCAGGGCCAGGGCGCCACCGACAGGATCAGGCCGCCGAGCGTGGGCGCGATCGCCGCCGAACTGGTCACCACCACCGAATTGATCCCGAGCCCGCGGCCGAGCTGAGTCGAGGGATAGATCTGGCGGATCAGCGCCGAGGACACGCTCAGTACCCCCGCTGCCCCGATCGCCTGCGCCGCGCGCACGATGAGGAGGAACGGCAGGCTCTTGGCGAAGAAACACAGGATCGTGGCGATGGTGAAGATCGCCTGGCCGGCCTGGTACGCATTCTTGAGGCCGATGCGTTCGCCCAGGCCCGCAAAGGGCAGCAGCAGCATCACCAATATCACCTGATAGACGGTGACGACCGAGACGATCGCGCTCTGCCCGACGCCCAGGTCGCGGGCGATGGTCGGCAAGGCGACATTGGCGACGCCGCCGTCGATGATGACCAGCGCCGAGCCGAACGACATGGCGGCGATCGCGACATAGCGGCGCGGGAGCGGCAGGCCGTCCCCCATATTATGTTTGTCGGGTTCCTGCTGGCGGCGGAAAAAGCCGAGCGTATATCCTTGCGCGCCCGAAGCGCCGGCGGCGCCGGTATCCGCTGAAGCGGCAGGTCCGGTGTCATCGGGAGGGGAGGGCGGAGTCGTCACGCGCGGCCTATGCGACAAAATCGATGGGTTGGGGAAATATTTCGAAATCGGCGACCTTGCCATTCCGGTCCTGTTTTGGATCGCCGGGGTTCCCCAAATCGGGCATCTGGTTCGTCGATCTGCACTTGCTGCGATGCAGCATTTTATTGTATGACTATTTCCATGAAGCTACCCATCGAGAGCGACAAGGCGGCCCCCCAGGGTCCTGTCCCGACCATTTTCGAGGCGATCGTGCGCAAGCGCTGCGTGGTCGCGACCTATAACCGCGTCACCATGACGCTGGCGCCGCACGTGATCTACACCAAGCATGGCGACCTGTTCATCGACGCCGTGGCGATCGAGAAGGACGGCAAGCCGCCGCGCGAGGAGAAGATCGGGACGTTCAAGCTGGCCGGTCTCAACGAGCTCCAGCTGACCGAGCGCGAATTCCCCGCGAGCACGCTGTTCCACGCCAATGACGCGAAATATGTCGAGGCGTTGATCGCGGTCGAAGCGGCTTAAAGCACCCACTCCACCGACAGGAAGCCCTTGGTCGTATCGGTCTGGAACCGGTCGGCCTTGTAGCGCGCCAGCCTTGCGGCGACGGTGAAGCGTTTCAGCTTCGCCTGGGCGAGCAGGTCGAGTTCGTCGCCATAATGCTGCGACAGGCGGTCGCTGTCGAAATGGTGCCAGGTCGCGCCGAGGCCGACCCCGCTGATCGGTCCCTTCGTCTTCCAGTTGGCGCCCAGCGTCCCGTAGAGATCGCGGATGCCGTTGGGCGGGGTGGTGCCGAACTTGCCGGCCCAGCCCTGGAAGCGGAATAGCGAGGCGAGCGGCGTCTGGAAGCTGGTCAGTGCCGTGCCGCGATCGGCGCCGAGCACTTCATAGCCAGCCGTCGCCGCCACCACCTTGCCGCTGACATTGGCCTCGGCGAGATAATAGCTCGCGGCATAGCGGTTCGGGTTGCGACGATAGTCGCTCTGCCGCGCGGCACTGGCGATATAGCCGATCTTCCAGCCCGGCGCGATCGGCCGGCTGCCGGCGAAGCGGACGCCGTAGCTCTGGCTCGACAGGCGGAAGCCCTGCACCGCCGCCAGATCCTGGTCGACGAGATAGGCGAAGCCGGTGAGCGTGCCGATCGGCGCGGCATAGCTGACCAGGCCGAACCAGTTGCTGCCCGGTATCGCGGTCGGGCGCGCGCCAGTGCCGTCGATACCGTTCACGGTGCGCACGCTCCAGACATAACTCGCGTCGATGCTGAGCCGTGGGATGCCCGCCCAGGTCACGCGCACCGCATCGAAAGTCTGCTCGTTCTGGCGCCAGGGCGCCGGACCGACGAAGCGCTGGTCGGCAAGGTCGAGCACCTGACGCCCCGCGGTGACGCTCGCCTTGTGCGCGGCGTAGCGGATCTGGGCGCGATTGATCTCGATATTCTGCGGGTCGGCGACCAGCGGCAACGGTCGGCCGTTCAGCCCGTCATTGTAGTGATTGGCGATGCCGATCGTCGCTTCGCTCTCGACCAAAGCCGACCAGGGGCCGGTGCTTGCCTGCACGCCGCTGCGGACGCGGAGCGTGGCAGCGTCGGCCTGGTCGGCGATACCGTCCTGGTCGACATGTTCGTAGCGGAGGCGCGCGTCGATCAGTGGCTTCAGCGTTATGTCCTGCGCGTGGGCGGTGTGAGCACATGTCCCCAGCGCCGCGAGCCCGAGGGCCCGCGCCATCGTCTTGCTCATGAGCAAATCCTTGAATTCGTAAAAAATGGAGCGGGCAGGGGTGGGGCCGCCCGCTCCAGGGGAGAAGCTCTCAGACCGGCTTGGCGACGAGCCCGCCGTCGATCGCGCCGAGCTCACCGGAGGCACGCGCCGAGCGGCCATAGACCAGCTCGAACAGCGGCCCGGCCATCATCGTCGTGACGATCGCCATCAGCACCAGCATCGAGAAGAGCGTCGGGCCGATGATGCCCTTTTGCAGGCCGATATTGATGATGATCAATTCCATCAGCCCGCGCGAGTTCATCAGCGCGCCGATGCCGAGCGCGGTCCGGTTGTCCTCGCCGGCGAGCCGTGCCGCGAGATAGCAGGCGCCGCCCTTGGCGAGGATCGACGCGGCGAGCACGCCGAGCGCGATCAGCAACAGGGTAGGCGAGTTGACCATGTCCAGCCGGGTGTTGAGGCCCGAATAGGTGAAGAACATCGGCAGCAGCAGCACGACCGCGAGCGGTTCGACCTTCTTCTTGAGCTCCTCGACGAACAGCCCGCGCGGCATGACGACGCCGAGGATGAAGCCGCCGAAAATCGCGTGGATGCCGACCGCGTCCATCAGGAAGGCGGACATGCAGAACAGCATCAGCGTGATGGCAAGCACGGTGATGCTCATCTCCCCGGCGCGCTCGACCGCGCGGCCGAGTGGCGCCAGCAGGCGCTGGCCGAAGATGATGATGAAGGCGGCATAAGCGAGGCCCCCGCCGATCGCGAGCACGGCGACGCCCGGTCCGCCGCCAAAGGTGGCCAGCACCACCGCCAGCACGCACCACGAAACGGCATCGTCAAAGGCGCCGGCGGTCAGCGACAGCGTGCCGAGCGAGGTATTGGCAAGGCCGCGTTCGTTGATGATCCGGGCGAGCATCGGGAAAGCGGTCAGCGCGATGCAGGCACCCATGAACAGCGTGGCATTGGCGGTGGAGATGCCCGCCGCGAACAGGCCCGGCACGCCGAGCAGGAACGGCGTGATCAGGAACGCAATCAGGAACGGCGCCGCGATGCCGGCGAACGACACGCTCATCGCGCTCTTCGCCTTCGACTTGAACTTGTCGAGCTGGAGCGTGGTGCCGACCAGGAACATGTACAGCCCGACGCCGAGCTGCGACCCGGCATAAAGGACGTTGCGGGTTTCCTTGGGGAAGATCGCGCCCTGCAGGCCCGGAAAGAGCAGGCCGATCAGCGATGGACCGAGGATCACGCCGGCGATCATCTCGCCGACGACCTGGGGCTGGCCGAGGAATTTCTTGCCGGCCCAGCCGACCACCCGGCACGCGAGCAGGATGACCGCGAGCTGGAGGAAGAAATGAACGCTGAAATCGCCCGGCGTATAGCTCGCGGCCGCAGCCGGAACGGCCGGACCATGGGCTGACAAGATGCCCCCCACCGTCGACCAGATGCTGTCGATGACCCCGTCGGCCATATGATTCCCCCTCCTAAATTTCGGGTCTTTCCCGCGGCAATCCATGTTGCCCGGCCGTGATGGGGACGAAATCCGGCGCTCGGCGCAACAGGAAAATGCGGTCGGGATGCCGTTCGTTGTCATTTTCCCGGCGACCGTATGTCAGTTGTTGCGAAGTGGCCACAGAGTAGTAATGTACCTACAAGTTAGCGTGAACATTGTAACCTTGTAGATTCGGGAATCGGCACGATGAAGCTCGTCTCAAGCCGCGATTTCAACCAGGATGTGACCGCTGCGAAGCGGGCCGCGCGACTCGAACCGGTGTTCGTCACCGATCGCGGCAAGCCGACCCATGTGCTGATGAGCATCGACGCCTTCCGGCAGCTTACCGGCCAGACCGAGACGATCGTCGATCTGCTGGCGATGCCGGGCCTGCCGGAGATGGATCTGACGGGCAGCGCCGATGAAGCCTGGAGCCGGCAAGAGGGGATTGGCTGATGTATCTGCTCGACACCGGCGTGGTCTTCGAACTGCGCAACGCGCGCTCGGGACAGACCGATCCGCGTTTCGCGAGTTGGGCCGCGGGACTTGCCCGGCAGAGCCTGTTCATTTCCGCGCTGACCCTGCTCGAGCTGGACAGCGGTGTGGCGCGCACGGCGAAACGCGACAAGGCCATCGGCATGGCACTGCGCCAATGGATCGACAACCAGGTGCTCGGCGCATTCGACGGGCGCATCCTGCCGGTCGATGCCGCGATCGTACGGCGGCGTGGCCAATTGCCTTTCGCCGATCCGCGCGACGGGCTGCTCGCCGCGACCGCGGTCGAGCACGGGCTGACCCTGGCGACGCGCCATCCGGGTGCCTTCAAGGCAGGCCGGGTCAAGCTGATCAACCCCTGGGCCTATACGCCAGATGCGGCCGAGGAGGATGGCGACTGGCGACAGGCGGCGAAGGCCGGGCCACTCTGGCTCAAAAACCTGTTCGTCAGGGCATGATCATGGGGCAAGACGGCGGCATGAACCGGAAGCGCAGCATCCTGATCGTCGGCGGTGGCACGGCCGGCTGGATGACGGCGGCGTACCTCGCCAAGTTCCTCGAGCTGTCCGGCAACGAACGGCTCGAGATCAGGCTGCTCGAATCGCCCGAGATCGGCATCATCGGGGTGGGCGAGGGCACTTTCCCGACGATCCGAAACACGCTTCAGTTCATCGGCATCGACGAGAGCCGTTTCATCCGTGAAACCTCGGCGACCTTCAAGCAGGGCATCCGCTTCGTCGACTGGGTGCACACGCCGAAAGAGGGCGAGCACAGTCATTTCTTCCATCCGTTCGAGGCGCCCTTCCATGTCGAGGGGGTGAGCCTGGTGCCCTATTGGCTGTTGCAGGACGAGAAAACGCGCCGGCCCTTCGCCGAGGCGATGACGATCCAGAACCGCGTGGCCGAGGCGCAACGCGGGCCCAAGGGGCCGGGCGAAGGCGATTTCTCCGGTCCGCTCAGCTATGCCTATCATTTCGACGCGACGATGCTGGCGAACATCCTGGCTGAGCGGGCGCGCGCGCTTGGCGTGATTCACCTCCAGGGCCTGGTCAACCATGTCGAGATCGGCGAAACCGGCGCGATCGACCATGTCGTCACGGCGGAGCAGGGCCGGCTCGACGCCGATCTCTACATCGACTGCACCGGATTCCGCGCCGAGCTGATCGGGCGAGCATTGAAGGTGCCGTTCAAATCGGTCCGGTCGATCCTGTTCACCGACCGGGCGCTCGCCTGCAAGATCCCCTATGAACGGCCCGACGCGCCGATCGAGAGCTACACCATCGCCGCCGCGCATGAGGCCGGATGGACCTGGGACATCGGGTTGAACGGCGCGCGGGGGATCGGCTGCGTCTATTCGAGCGACCATATGTCCGACGACCGTGCCGCCGAGATCCTGCGCGACTATATCGGACCTGGCGCGCAGGAGTTCGTGCCGCGCCGGATTCTGTTCGAACCGGGCTATCGCGAGCGGCAATGGGTCAAGAACTGCGTCGCGGTTGGCCTGTCGGGCGGTTTCCTCGAGCCGCTCGAATCGACCGGCGTACTGGTCATCGAGGCGGCGATCGGCATGATCGCCGAGATGTTCCCGCATAACGGCCCGGTCGATGCGCCGGCGCGGCGCTTCAACGAGTTGATGGCGGCGCGCTACGACAATATCGTCAATTTCCTGAAGCTGCATTATTGCCTGAGCCAGCGCAGCGAGCCCTTCTGGCGCGACAATGCCGATCCCGCCTCGATCCCCGAGCGCCTCACCGAGATGCTCGACCAGTGGCGGCACCGGCCGCCGGGCCGGTTCGACTTCACGCTCGACCTCGAATCCTTCGCCTTCTTCAACTATCAGTACATTCTCTACGGCATGGAATTCAGGACCGACCTGGCGCCCAGCCGCAGCGACTTTCCCAATGTCGGCGCAGCGGAGAAGACCTTCGCCCGAATCCGCAATTTCGGGGAGCGTGCGACGCTCGACCTGCCGCCGCACCGCGCGCTGATCCAGCAGATCAACGGCGCGGGCTGAGGCCTCTCCATTGCAGTTTCGTCGCATTGTCCGCCGGGCAATGTCGGATGCGCTTGCCAGTCATCGGCCGGCGCCTGTAAGGCTGTGACGGTATAGTAACCAGTTGTGTAACCAAACTCATCCGCCTGTTGTCTAGTCCAGCCAACCACCCTTCGCGATCCGCGAACCTCCTTCGGGAATGTGCGGTCGTGCGTGTGGCAGGGCTGCCGCGATGCTGACCCCGATCGCGCTGATCGCGTACCTGTTCTCGACACTGCCGACTGCTGCTGGTTTTCCCGTCCGGACCCGGATCGCGCCGGGCCCCGACCAGCAGGCCCGTGCCGTCGCGCGCATGGTCGGCGGGATCATCAGCTATACGCGCTGGCCGGACGAGCCCGTCGCGGCGACGCGGCTGTGCGTGATGGGCAAGGCGCGCTTCGCCGGCCGGCTGGGTGAGGCAGGCCAGGTCGTGGGGCGCACCGTCTCCGTCAACTATCTCGCGGCCGGGGCCACGACGATCGGCCAGGGGTGCGACGTCCTGTATCTTGGTGCGATGGCCACGGAAGGCAGCCAGCGGGCGATCGCTTCGATCCGTGGCCGGGGGGTGCTGTCGATCGCCGAGTCCGATCCCTTGTGCCGGGGCGGTGCGATGTTCTGCCTCGAGATCGACCAGCTGGAGATATCGTTCCGGCTCAGCGTCGATGCCATTTCGCGGGGGGCGGTGCGGGTCGATCCCCGTGTCCTGCGTCTGTCGGATGCCAATGGAGACGATTCGTGAGCCCGGCCGCACGCCAGCTCCCGACCCTTCGCGCGGTGCTCGCGCGGGTGCATTTCCGCGTCACGCTGTTCGCGGTCGGCATGGCCGGGCTGACGGTGCTGCTCGCCGGCTTCGCGACGATCGCCGGCTATGCCCAGCAGAACCTGTACCTGATCGCGCAGTCGGCCAGCTATACCGTCGCGCCGGCGGTGATCTTCGACGATCCGGATGCCGCGCGCGAAAGCGTCGCCCCGCTCGCGGCGGCCAATGGCGTGGCCGAGATCGTCATCGCGTCGCGTGGCGGGCGCGAGCTGGTCCGGCTGGCGCATGGGCGAGAGCAGCGCGACATGCTGGGGATCGACGGGCTGACCGAGCGGCTCGTCTTCCCGACGATCGTCACGGCGCCGGTCGTGCACCGCGGCGTAACGATCGGCGAGGTGCGGGTGCGCGGCGACCCGGCAGTGGTCGCGGGCTATATTCGCAGCGGCCTGGCGGGGGCGCTCGCCTGCCTGGTGATCACCGCGATCGCGACCCATTTCCTGGCCAGCCGGCTGCAGCAGAGCGTGATCGGGCCGCTGCGCGAGATCGCCGCCGTCGCGCACAGCGTGCGGGAGGAGCGCAGCTTCGGCCGCCGCGCGCCGCCGGCAGGGATCGCGGAGATCGACGCGCTGGGCGACGATTTCAACGCCCTGCTCGACGAACTGGACAAATGGCACGCGCATCTGCGGCGCGAGCATGAGGAACTGAGCCACCAGGCGCGGCACGACACGCTGACCGACCTGCCGAACCGCGCCGATTTCGAGCATCACCTCGCCGTGTCGCTTGAGCAGGCGCTCAGCGACGGCGAGCCCTTTGCGATCCTCTATCTCGACGGCGATGGCTTCAAGGCGGTGAACGACCGATATGGCCATACGGCGGGCGACCATGTGCTGGTGGAGATCGCGGCAAGGCTGAAGGCGTCGGTACGCGCCCAGGATATCGCCGCGCGGCTCGGCGGCGACGAGTTCGCGGTGCTGCTGCCCGCGCCGAGCGGTCGCGAGGCCGTCACGCGGGTATGCGAGAGCCTGGCCCAGCGCATGGCGGAGCCGATCTCGCTGTCCTCGGGCGAGACGCTTATCCTCGGGCTCAGCGTCGGCGCCGCGGTGTTCCCGGAGGATGGCAGGGACGCCGCGACGCTGCTCAACGCGGCGGATGCGGTGATGTACGCGAGCAAGCAGGCCCGTGCACAACGATCATGACCAAGGGAAAGGCGGTTCGACCATGATGCCCCGACTGCTTCCGAAGATGTTGCTCGGCATCGGCCTGTTGCTGCTCGCGGCGTGCCAGACCATGGCCGATCATGGCGGTTGGACGAGGGCGCAGATCGCGGCACTCCGCTCCGGCGGATTCGTGAAGACGCCGCGCGGCTGGGAATTCGGCATGCAGGACCGCTTGCTGTTCGCGAGCGACGAGAGCGACATCCGGCCGGAACAGGTGACGATCATTCGCAATATCACCGGCCGCCTGGTCGCGGTCGGCATCCGCCGGGCGCAGGTCGAGGGGCATGCGGACGACACCGGGACCGCGCGGCACAATGATGCACTGTCGGTGCGCCGCGCGTCGGCGGTGGCGGAAGCGATGGCCGGAGGCGGCATGCCGCGCGGCAACATCCTGGTGGAAGGGTTGGGCGAACACCATCCGATCGACACCAACGCGACCGCGGCGGGCCGGCAGGAGAATCGCCGCGTCGTGATCCTGATCGCCGCGCCCTAGCGGGGCGACCAGCCGGGCGGTGCGAGCTCGAAGCCGGAGAATTCGAAGGCCGGAGTGACGATGCAGCTCACCAGCGCCCAGCCGAGCTGCGCTTCCGCCGCCTGCCAGGCATTGGCCGGAACGATCGCCTGGGGGAGCTGCCCCGCCAGCACATCGCCACCGAGCAGATGCTCCTGCGGCGTGCCGTCGTCGATCAGCAGCCGCAAGGGGCTGCCGGCGTGCCACAGCCACAGCTCCACCGCGTCGACGCGGTGCCAGTGCGAGCTTTGGCCGAGGTCGAGCAGGAACAGGATCGCGGTCGCCAGCCCGCGCGCCTGGTCGTGCGCGGGCTGGCGGAACGTCTCGCGATACCATCCGCCCTCGGGATGGGGTTCGAGCCCTAGCCGGGCGATGAGAGCGGCGGCGTCGGTCATGCCTTGATGAAGGCCAGCAGGTCGGCATTCAGCACGTCGGGATGAGTCGTGCACATGCCGTGCGGATAGCCGGGGTAGATCTTCAAGGTCGGCTTCTGGACCAGCTCGGCCGAGAGCAAGGCCGCATCCTTGTAAGGCACGATCTGGTCGTCGTCGCCGTGCAGGATCAGGCAGGGCACGTCGATCTTCTTCAGATCCTCGGTGAAGTCGGTCTCCGAAAAGGCCTTGATGCAGTCGTAATGCGCCTGGGCGGAACCCGTCATGCCCTGCAGCCACCAATGATCCATGATGCCCTGGGAAATTTGCGCGCCTTCGCGGTTATAGCCGTAAAAGGGGAAGGGCACGTCCTTGTAGAGTTGCGCGCGGTTGGCGGCGAGTTGGGTGCGGAAGCCGTCGAACACCTCGATCGGCGTGCCGCCGGGGTTCTTGTCGCTCTTGACCATGATCGGGGGCACCGCGCCGATCAGCACCGTCTTGGCGACGCGCGACGTGCCATGCCGCCCGAGATAGCGGGCGACTTCGCCGCCGCCGGTGGAATGGCCGATATGGACCGCGTCCTTCAGGTCGAGCGCCGCGGTCAGCTCCGCGACATCGTCGGCATAGGTGTCCATCTCGTTGCCGAAGGACGGCTGGCTCGAACGGCCATGGCCGCGGCGATCATGGGCGATCACGCGGTAGCCCTGGGCGAGGAAGAACAGCATCTGCGCGTCCCAGTCGTCCGCGGTCAGCGGCCAGCCGTGATGGAAGACGATGGGCTGTCCGGTGCCCCAGTCCTTGTAGAAGATCTCGGTACCGTCCCTGGTCGTGATCGTGCTCATCGCGGTATCTCCTCGGGGGGATGAAGATGGGTCGCGGGCCGGACCGTCCGTCCGCGATGGGCGTGATCTAGGCCGGCATGATGACACTTTCCATCATCCCTAAGGATGAACGGCGTGCTTCCAGGTGCTTGACGGCGACGATCGCGACGAGCGCCACCAGCGCTCCGGCGATCATGTCAGACAGATAGTGCGTGCCCTCGACCGGCGTCGACAGCAGCATCGCGATATTGAGGATGGTCAGTGGCCAGCGCAGCCGGCGGAACGGCCAGGCGGCGGCGATGTAGAGCACCGCGCTCGCGGTGTGGAAGCTGGGGGCCGACACCAATCCGCGCAGGTTACCCAGGTCGACGTGACTCATCAGGTGCAGGCGCAGTTCCGGGATGATCGTGGATTCGGAGAGCTGGCTGACCGGCATATAGGGGATCGGGCCCTGCCACAGAAAGGCGAGCGGTCCCTCCGCCGGGAAGAAGCGGAACAGGATCAGCGACATGACCGCGGCGAGCCAGAAGGAGGCGATGAACGAACGCGCGGCACCGCGATGGTCGTGCCAGGCGAAATAGCCGAGCAGGATCGCGGGCGTCACGAAGATGCTTTGATAGGCGGCAATGCCGAGCAGCTGCAGCGAGCGGTGCGCCGCGACCAGATCGTACCAGGCGATCCAGTTGAAGCGCAGCATCGCGTCGATCCGCTGCAACGTCGGATCGATGAAGCCGTGGCTGCCGGCCGATAGCGGATAGGTCGCGGTCGCGCCCATCAGCGAGATCAGGATGAACAGCCCGAAATATTCGGCCACGTCGCGTACGATGCGGCGTCCTTTCGTCGGTGGGTGGCGCAGGGCGTAACGGGTAGCGGCCGCGGCGATGCCCAGGGTGGAAAAGACGAGCGTGCTCCATGCCCAGGGATCGATCCTGAGCCCCTGCCACGCCATCAGCCCGATCAGGGTGGCGAGGCTGAGCAAGGTCCCGCCCATCACCCATGTACCGGGGATCGCATGGGCCGCGGCGTCGGAAAGCGAGGGATTCTGGAGGCGTGCGGTACGGAAGGCCGATCGGGAGAAGTGGAGCAAGCGCGTGCCTCGAATGGGGCGCCGTGAGCGGCGGTCCTGTGATCTGGTTCACGATCGCCGTGATGTGCCCGCGATAGCGTGAACTGTCCGTGACGTCTGCATGAACTTGTCGTTCGTGATGCATCCGACCTGATCTGCATCAACGCGGATCGCTAACGACTCGCAACAGGTTGAGATCGCGGAACGAACCCGATGCGCTGCGGTTGATTCCGCGACAAGCAGGAGGTTCTCATGGCCGATACGAAACAGGATGCGATCGCTCTCCTCAAGGCGGATCACCGCATGGTGGAGGCATTGTTCGAGCAGTTCGAGGGCGCGACCGGCTCGACGAAGAAGCAGAAGATCGCGATGCAGATCTGCCTTGAGCTGACCGTCCATGCCCGGATCGAGGAGGAGATCTTCTATCCGGCCTGCGAAGGCAAGATCGAGGAGGACCTGCTCAAGGAAGCCTATGTCGAGCATGACGGCGCCAAGGTGCTGATCGCCGAGATCGAGGCGGGCAGCCCCGACGACGACTATTACGACGCGAAGGTGAAGGTGCTGTCCGAGCAGATCGAGCACCATGTCGAGGAGGAAGAGAAGCGCATGGAGGGCATGTTCTCCCAGGCGCGGCACGCCGGGATCGACATGGATGCGCTGGGCGAGCAGCTCCGCGCGCGGAAGGAGGAACTGGTTGCGACCTACCAGGTGTCCGGACTGCCCAGGCCGGAAACGACGACGCTGGAGACGGTGACGGTCTAGGCTGCTTTCGAGGCGGCACTGGCGCAATTGGCGGGGAGATCGGGTTGCCGGTCGACCCGCTGCACCGGCATGAAGTGATAGATGCCCGTTTCCTCCGCCGCGACCCGGGCGCGCAGACGCCGGATGAGGGTCTGCACGCTACGGCGATAACCCGGCCAGTCCCGGGCTTCGGGAAGACCCCTCCAATCTGCCATGTGCCGTTCGAAATCGGCATGCAGCGTCCGTAGCTGGGCGTAGGACTGGGCGGCGAGTTGGGCGATATGCGGGCGCCGGTCGTCCATCAGCGGCACCACCACCAGCGCCTCGTCGTTGGACAGATGGGCCAGTACCTCGCGGGTGAAGCTCCATAATTTCTGGGTGAAGATACCGGGCGCTTCCGGGAAAGGGCCTGCCGCCATGGCGTCGAGCGCGTCGGCCATTTCCAGGACACGGCGGTGCTCCGCTTCCAGCTTTGCGATCGGCATCGATTTCCCCTTGCGTTGGACTCGACGCCTAGCGGCGTGACGGCAACCAAGGTGTTGACGGGGGGCATTGTGAAAATACGTAGCACGCCAATTCTGCCGCAATGGAAAACGCACCCGGAAGGTCGGTCGCCAAATGGAACGGCCAGCTTGTGAGACTGTTGTGTTGCCAACGAAACAATCGAGAGGAGCATATCGTGGGTAAAGGCATCTTGCTGTGGCTGATCGGCATTCCGCTCCCGATCATTATCCTGCTGCTGATCTTCTGGCATTGATCCGGTGCGGCGCGATCCTGTGTCGCGCCCCCCTTTGGCGAGGACAGGCAAGAAAGTCGGCGAGGGCAGCATAGTCGGGTATCTGGCATATTGCCGGTATTCCAACGCTCTCGCTCCATCGTGACGCGGATTTCATTGTCACTGGTCCTGGTGGGCGGATAGAGTCGCTCCGGAGTGCGGGGGATGATTCCGGTGAAGAAATTACGGCGATTTGCAGCTCTCGGCTTGGTCGCGGTTGCCGGGAGCGGCGCGGCGCCTCTCGCGGATGATCCGTCGAAAGTCGCCGAGGCATTCGGCGCCCAGCCCTGGGTGCAGAGCGTCAGCCTGTCGCCGGACGGCAAGCATGTCGTTTTCGTGTCGCCCGGCGCCGGACCGATGAACGTGGCGATGGTGGAGGACGTCACCACCGGCGACAGGAAGACCATCACCTATGCGGACGGCAAGCCGCTGAGGATCACCGATTGCGGCTGGTCCGCCAACGACCGGCTGGTCTGTCAGCTTTACGGTGTCTCGGTCCTGGAGAATCGCAAGCTCGGCTGGAATCGCATCGTCGCGGTCAATGCCGATGGCACCAGGCCGCTCGCGATGGGAAAGCCCAATCGCTCCATGTATTATGGCCCCAGGACCTATGATGGCCGCGTTGTCGACTGGCTGTCGGGAGACGGCCAGATACTGATGGTCCGTTTCCTGAAGGACGGCTCGATGGGCCTGGAGCGGGTCGACACGCGCACGGCGAATGGGGAGAGGATCAAGGATTATCCCTACGCCCAAAGCTACATCACCGACGGCAATGGCGTGGTCCGTATCACCGCTGAATACAACTTCAACAACCAGTATAATTATACGGGGAAGGTCACCTATCGCTATCGGCCCAGGATCGGTGACGACTGGCAGGTCTTCAGCAAGATCGATGCCGACGAAAAGGGCCTGAGGCCGGCCGTCATCGACGCGCAGAAGAACATTGCCTATGCCTTTCAGAAGCTCGACGGGCGCGATGCGCTGTACAGCGTCGCGCTGGACGGCACGATGAAGACCGACCTGGTCTTCGCCCACCCCCAGGTCGATGTCGGCGGGGTCGAGACGATCGGCCGGCACGAACGGCCGATCGGCTATCGCTACATCACCGACCGGCAGCATGTCGTCTATTTCGATCCGGAATATCACGCCCTGGCGGTCAGCCTGACCAAGGTGCTGCCGAACCTGCCGACGATCGTCTTCTCCGGGGCGAGCGCTGACGAGCGCAAATTACTGGTGTTCGCCGCGAGCGATGTCGATCCGGGGCATTATTATCTGTTCAACCGCGACACCAAGCGACTGACCGAGGTGCTGGTGGCGCGCCCCGAGCTCGAGAAGCGGAAACTGGCGGAGCAGCGCGCCATTTCCTATCCGGCCGCGGACGGGACGATGATCCCGGCGTACCTTACCCTCCCGGTGGGATCGGGCGGGAAGGGGTTGCCGGCGATCGTGATGCCGCATGGCGGACCGGCATCGCGCGACGTTTGGGGCTTCGACTGGCTCGCCCAGTTCTTCGCGGCCCGGGGCTATGCCGTGTTGCAACCGCAGTTCCGCGGATCGACCGGCTATGGCGATGCCTTCCTGAACGAGAGCGGGTTCAAATCCTGGCGCACCGCGATCGGCGACGTGACCGATGCCGGGCGCTGGCTGACCAAACAGGGCATTGCGGATCAGGAGCGGCTCGGCATCTTCGGCTGGTCCTATGGCGGCTATGCGGCGCTCCAGGTCAATTATCTCGACCCAGGACTGTTCAAGGCAGTGGTCGCGGTGGCGCCCGTGACCGATCTGCAGGCATTGCGGAATGATTCACGTGAATCGCAGAATGCCGTGCTGGTTTCGAAATATGTCGGGTCGAACGCCAACGCGGCCGAAGGATCGCCGGTGCGGCACGCCGATATCTTCAAGGCACCCGTACTGATGTTCCATGGCGACCAGGATCTGAACGTCGACATCAAGGATTCGCGGAAGATGGATTCGGCGCTGCGGGCGGCAGGCAAATCAACCCGGCTGGTCATCTTTCCAGGGCTGGATCATCAGCTCCATGACAGCACGGTGCGCACCGACATGCTGGCGCAATCGGATGCGTTTCTGGCGAAGGCGCTGAAGCGTTGAGACTCGCGCTGAACGTGCCGATCTATCGAGAGTCGAGACGATCACGGCGCGAACCGATTGGCTCCGAATGAGATTTCGCGCACGGTGAGGCGAATCGGATTTCGGGGGAAGTTATGTCGTCTGTCAATCATGCCGGTTTGTTGATGTTGCTGATGGCAATCGGCGGATCGGCCGCCGCTCCCGCGCGCGCCTTTCCGCCGGATCGAACAGAATTAACACGGCAGGATTTGGCGGTGTGGGCTCAGGCCGCCGCGGCATATGATCGCGGCGACTGCGCGACGGCGATGAAGGTGGTGGAGCCACGCCTGAAACCACCCCTCGCAAAGGAAGCGCCTGAAAAGGTGCTGGCGATGGGATACGACATGGCAGTTAGCTGCGCGATCAGGAATGGAGAAGGCGATGCCGCATATCGGTATGCGGTCGAGGGCACCGCGCTGAACGAAGCTTCCGACTTGATCTGGCGGTTCCGCCTCGCGACCGAACTGCAAAAGCAACAATATGCCCCTGCTGTAGTGACCATCGAAGCGCTGACTCAGGGACGCACCGCCGTGCTGAACGGTACGCCCATCCGATGGCTGATCGACCTTTCGCGAGAGTTGAAGGATCGCCGTCAGGGCGACGCTCGTCGTCGCCTTCTCAAAGCCCTACTTGAGAATGGCTATTTGCCCGATGATCCTTTCGAGCCGGTCGACCTGTTTCGCCACCAATATGCCGAGATATTGTTTGCGGCGGGCGACAAGCCGAGTGCGGCGGCGCAGATTCGAGAGATCGTCGAGCCCTATCTGGCCAACCAGATCAGCTTCGATGCCAGGTTCCGATCGATGTTGTCCCCCACGTTCGATGTGCGCGCCAATGTCGAGCGGCGCCTTGAAGAGGCGCGGTCGTTGATGCGGCAGCATCCCGATCAGTTGGCGCCGATCGTCCAGGCCGGAATCCGCCTGCGCCAGTTGGGGCGGCCGAAAGAAGCGCTCGCCGTGCTGGAAACGGCACGGCCGTTGGTCGGACGTGAGGGCGCCTTCACCGATGTGTCGACTAAGCTGAACTGGTGGTGGGACGGGATCGCCAACAGTCATGCAATGCTCGGGCAGTATGACGAGGCCGTCGCGGCCATGAAGTCCGGTGCCAGTGCGCAGGAGCAGGGTGGAATCAATGTCAGCCAGCTGATCAATCTTGCCAGCGTGCAAACGCGTTTTGGCAAGCCGGAACTCGCCCTGACGACACTAACGCCGTTCGCTGCCTCGAAACGCCCGGTCAGCCCGTTTGGGGAGATGGCGCTGCGCAGCACCCGAGGATGCGCAAATATCCTCGCGGGGAGGAAAGAGGCCGCAGCGGCCGACCTCGCCTATGCCAAGGCGCATGAAACGGATAGTCGTCGTGCGCTGGCGGAGCTCCAGCTATGCATGGACGACCTGGACGGCGCCGCAGCCACCATCATCCGGCAGCTCGAAGACCCCGAGCGGCGCATCGCTACATTGGTCGACCTCAGTGATTTCGACGAGCCGCCGGTGGTCCTTCCGGCCGATCCCATTGAGGTGAACTTGAAAAAGGTCAGGGCCAGACCGGATGTACAGGCCGCGATCGCGCATGCTGGTGGCACCCGTCGAATCCATCTCCAGAACGTGGAATTGTAACGGCGAACCGGCGAGCGTGCGTCGTTATTCCGGAACCTCGAGCCCGATCTTCTTCGCTCTTTCCGGCAGGTCTTTCTGCAGGGCCACGGCGGCATCGATGTCGGCCTTGGCCTGGGCGGTCATGCCCTTGCGGTGCTCGACCACGCCGCGTCCGTAGAGCGACCAGGCCATTTTGGGTTCAAGCGCGAGCGCGGCGTTGTAATCGGCCAGCGCCTTGTCGAGATCGCCGTTGCGCAGGCGGGCGAGGCCGCGGCTGTCGAGGAAGGCGGCGGTCTTCGGACGGAGCCTGAGTGCGCGGTCGCAATCGCCGATCGCCTTGTCCAGGTCCTTGCCGGCAAGGGCACGCGCCCAGCAGCGGCCGTTGAGCGCCATCGGCATGCGGTTGTCGGCAGGATGGGCGGCGATCCAGCGATCAAATTGGGCCACTGAGGCGCCTGGATCGTCGAGCGATTCGTAATGGCCCGCGAGGGACAGGCGCATATCGGAGGATTCCGACAGCATATGCTCCGCCGCGTCCACATCCGCGCGCGCGCCGGCCCTGTCCTCCGCGCGGAAGCGCAGTCCGGCTCGCATCAGCAGCGCTTCGGGATAGGCGGGCTTCAAGGTCAGCGCGCGATCCAGATCGCTCCGCGCGTCGCCGGGTTTCTCGGTGCGGATCAGGACCAGTGCGCGCTGATAGCGATAATCGGCATTATCGGGTGCGAGGTCGACCGCGCGGGTGAGGTCGGCCAAGGCACCCTTGAAGTCGCTGCGCGCCGCGCGCGCATTGCCGCGAAGGCTGAAGTCCTGCGCGGTGGCAGGGCCGGCGGCGGTTCCGGTCGCGCCCGAGCCAGGCGCGGTCTTCGCTTCCGCCGCGGCGGCCATCGTCTGGGCCTTCCTGACGCTGAGATCGAATACAGGACCGCCATTATAGGTGAAGAAGATGCGACGTTGCGCGTTCGACACATAGACCCGATGCGACAGGAAGAAGTCCGCGCCGATCAGCATGTCGAAATCGGTCTCGTTGATGTCGGCGAAACGCAGGCGGATCTTGCGGATCTCCTCGTCGCCGATCTTCAGGCTCTGGAACGGCCCGATCCAGCTGGCATAGGTGCGCCGCCCGATGCCGCCGGACTCGCCGGCGGGTTCGACGCCGGGCGAGTCCGGCCTGATCCCGGCCCGCGCGGCGGCGCTTTTGGTCAGCATCGTGGTCGCGGCGCCGGTATCGAACATTGCCCTGATCTTCACGCCGTTCAGCATCACGGTGCCGGTGGTGTGCGGCGCAAGCGGCGTGGGCGCGTCGATCTCGATCATGGAAACGGCGAGGTTCTTTTCCGACGCCCAATAAGCGAGGTTCACATTGCCGCAGTTCTTCGACTTCATCAGCCGGATCGCGCCGCCGGCAAGATCATATTCCACGTCGCCGATGCCGAGGACGTTCTGGCCGAGCAGTCCGGTGCCGCCCATCTCGCCGCCGCCGACCATGAACTCGATATTGTGCAGATTGGCCTCGCCCAGCCCGAAATCCTTCACCCGGGCGATGGAAATGCGCGTATCCCCGCCGATGCCGGTCACCCGAATGTTCCCCGGGGCGGCGCCGAGCCTCAAGCCCAGCTCGGCGGCCGAGCCCGGCGAGATGTTGCTGTAAAAGGCGCCGCTGTCGACGATGAACCTGACATCATGGCCATTGATCCTGGCCGGCACCATCGGGCGGAGGCCGGACATGGTGACGGGCAGCTCCAGCATCTTGCCGACGGAGCATTTGGTTTCGGCCGACGCGGGAAGGGTGGCGGCGCCGGCGGCGAGCGCGGCAAGAATGGGGAGAGTCCGCACCTGAGGTCCTTCTTTTGTCGCGCTATCGCAGGGCATTGGTCGCGCGCCGGGGCGGCGCGGTCAACAGGGTGTCGTGCGGATTGGTTGTTTCGGCCGTGCCGTGGGTTCGTGCTACGCAGCACCATGAGCAAAGCCCGCGAGGTACCCGCCCCGACCGACAGCATGCTGGCGCCGCTTTATGCGGGCGCCGACCTGGTGGACGCCTATGCCATCGCGCTGCCGGCAGAGGCGACGGGCGATATCGAGCGGCTGGCGCGCGCGGTGCTTGGCCGGCCTGCGGGCTGGGTGCGGGGGCTGATGCGGATCCGCGATGGGGTGATGGCACCGCTCGGGGTGAAGACATCGGCCGCGATCGCGCGGGACCGGCCGGGCGAGCGGATCGATTTCTTCCCGGTGCAGGGTCGTTCGCCGCGCGAACTGGTGCTGGGCGAAGACGACCGGCATCTCGATTTCCGCACCTCCACGCTGATCCGCGATGCGGCGGGGGAGGGGCGGGAACTGGTCGCGACCACCGTGGTGCACTGCCATAATGTGCTGGGGCGCATCTATCTGGCGGTGATCACGCCGTTCCACCGGGTGATCGTGAAATCCTATCTGACGCGGGCGGGGCAGCGGGGCTGGCCGGTCGGGCCCTAGGCGACCGCTACGATCAGGCGGCGACCGCCGCCTTGCCCCGCGCCGCAAGCAGGTTCTTCAGGACGGCAACCCGCTGGCGTTCCGCGCTCCAGTCCCGGGAGGGATGTGCCTGGATCTGGTCGAGCAGGGCGCGGAGTTCCTTTTCCCATTGTGCGCCATTGATGGACATATGTGCCTCCATGCGTTGCGTTCCGCCCGATGAACGGGGGCGACGAGGACCGGTTCCGCATCCTGTCGGGGTTGCGGGGCAGACCGGCGAAAGGCGGATCCGGCAACGGTCTGGACCCGGAATGCCGTCTGAAAATGAAGGTAAACCTCGATCTGCCTCCGCACAACCTCCATTGACGGGATACTCCATCGATGTGATGATGTATCAAATAACGGGAGAGATCGACGATGCGTACCCTGTTGCTGGCGACGACCTGCCTGTGCCTCGCGGCCTGCGGCAAGGCTCCTGACGGGGAGGCCGATTCAGCGTCGACCTCCTCTGCGCCCACCGCCCAGATGCAGCCGCCCCAGACGTCCGATCGGGCGATGACTTATGATGTGGCTGCTCCACCCGCTGCCGTTGCGCCGGGCGGGATCGGGGTGACCGCCGCGCCGGGCGTCGCCTTTTCCTATCATTACGCGTTCCGCCTGCCCTCGACCCGCATCGCCGCCGCACAGGAGGCGCATGCCCAGGCCTGCGAGAAGCTCGGCGTGGCGCGGTGCCGGATCACCGGCATGCGATACCGGCTGATCGGCGAGAACAATGTCGAGGCGATGCTCGCCTTCAAGCTCGATCCGGCGATCGCCCGCGACTTCGGCAAGAAGGGCATCGGCGTGGTCGAGGCCGCGCAGGGCACTCTGGTCGATGCCGAGATCACGGGCAACGATGCGGGCGCCGCGATCAGCCGGCTGAATACCCAGCGGAGCCGCGCCGCCGAAGAGCTGAAGCGGATCGATGCCGAACTGGCCAAGCCCAAGCTCTCCGAGGAGGAGCGCGCGGAATTGCAGCGCCAGCGCGCCGAGATCACGCAGAGGATCGAGGCGACCAAGGACAGCACGGCGGAGCAGCAGGAGAGCCTGGCCGATACGCCGATGGTGTTCGATTATGGATCGGGCAAGGCGGTCCGCGGCTTCGACGCGAGCTCGCCGCTGACCAGCGCGGCGGATACCGCGATCGGATCGGTGCAGGTGACGATCGCCGTCATTCTTGGCCTGCTCGCCTTTTTCGGGCCGCCGGGGATCGTCCTGCTGCTCGGCTGGCTGGCGTGGCGCCGTTTCCGGCCGCGCAAGCGCGCCGCGGTGGCAGCGCCGGCGAGCGAGGATGAGGCAGCCAGTGGCTAGGCGATCGCCGGCACTTTGCGTGGGACGCCGGGCGGCATAGACTGCCCGGCACCTCCTTCATGGATCGGCAGGCCCAGCGCATGATTCCTCGCACCGCCAGCTGTCATTGCGGCGCGCTCGTCCTGCGTTGTGCGGGGGAGCCGAAGAAGATCTCCCTGTGCCATTGCTTGCAGTGCCAGCGCCGCACCGGGAGCCTGTTCAGCGTTGCCGTGTTCTACGGGCGGGAAAAGGTGACGATCGAACATGGGGCGATGGGCAGCTTCGAGCGCGCATCGGCAAGCGGTTTCCCGGTGACCTTCCGCTTCTGCGCGGCGTGCGGGTCCAACGTCTTCTGGGAACCGGCACGGATGCCGCATCTGATCGGCGTCGCGGCGGGGGCCTTCGCCGATCCGGATTTTCCGATGCCGGTGCAGGCGGTGTGGACGAGGGAAGGCCATGGCTGGCTGAGCCTTCCGGAAGGGATCGAGACGTTCGAGGAGAATCCGCTCCCTCGGGGTGCCTGACCGGCTGGCGAGAACGCAACTTTCGGGGCGGTTTGTCGGTTTTGCCGCTATCGTCCTCTTCGATCCGGAGCATCCGATGCGTACCGCCATCCTTGCGCTCAGCGCCTTTTCGCTCGCCATCCCGGCGACATTGGCCTTCCCGAGCAGTGCCGCGGAAGCGCGCACGCGGCATCATTACAACCACGGCACCTACCGGCATCATGGGTGCCGCCATTCGAAGGGCACTACAGGACTCGTCGTAGGTGGTGTCGGCGGTGCGCTGGTTGGTCGGTCGATCTTCGGCCACGGCTTGCTCGGCACGGCCGCCGGCGGTGTGGGCGGCGCCCTGGCCGGTCGCGCGATCGACCGCACGATCACCAAGAAACGCCGCTGCCGCTGATCATTGCGGAATGAAGCGGGGAGGGCCACCCTCCCCGCGATAGCGTCATGCTGCGTCGGCGCGGTGCGGGAGTTTCCAGCCCGGGCGGACGAAGTGGCAGGTATAGCCGTTGGGGATGCGCTCGAGATAATCCTGATGCTCGGGCTCAGCTTCCCAGAAATCGCCGGCTGGAGTCACCTCGGTGACGACCTTGCCGGGCCACAGGCCGGAGGCATCGACATCGGCGATGGTGTCCTCGGCAACCGCCTTCTGCTCCGGGCTCGTGTAGAAGATCGCCGAGCGGTAGCTGGCGCCGACATCATTGCCCTGGCGGTTCTTCGTGCTCGGATCGTGGATCTGGAAGAAGAATTCGAGCAGGGTGCGGAAGCTCGTCACCTCGGGGTCGAAGACGATCTCGATCGCCTCGGCATGGTTGCCATGGTTGCGATAGGTGGCGTTGGGCACTTCGCCGCCGGAATAGCCGACGCGGGTCGAGATCACGCCGGGCTGGCGGCGCACCAGATCCTGCACGCCCCAGAAGCAGCCGCCAGCAAGGATCGCGGTTTCCTGACTCATGCCACTTCCTCCACCTGGTCGAGATATGCCCCATAGCCCTGAGCCGCCATCTCGTCGCGCGGCACGAAACGGAGCGAGGCCGAGTTGATGCAATAGCGCAAACCCCCGCGATCGCGCGGGCCGTCGTCGAAGACATGGCCGAGATGGCTGTCGCCACCCGCCGAGCGCACTTCGGTACGGACCATGCCCAGGCTGGCATCGCGCAACTCGTTCACATTGGCGGGCTCGATCGGCTTCGTGAAGCTGGGCCAGCCGCAGCCGGATTCATATTTGTCGCTGCTGGCGAACAGCGGCTCGCCGGAGACGATATCGACATAGATACCGGGCTCCTTGTTGTTCAGATATTTGCCCGTGCCGGGGCGTTCCGTGCCGCTCTTCTGCGTGACGTAGAACTCTTCGGGGGTGAGGGCGGCGACGGCCTCGGCCGTCTTGCGATACTCGGTCATTGGGTACCTCCGTTTCGGCGAGGGATATGGGGTGGCGGACTCCGTTGTTCCAGAGGACGCCGGCGCGGGCCTGATGTCGATTCCCGCCTATATTCCGGGACTGATCGGTCGCAGCATCGCGCCGTCGCTGATAGGGCGTCATTGCCGTCGGAGCGTGATCATGACCCGCGGATTTTTCCTGCTGTTCGGCCTCGCCGCCTATCTGATCTTCTTTGCCACCTTCCTCTATCTCGTCGCCTTTGTCGGCAACCTGCCCTGGGTGCCGCTGACGGTCGATCGCGGCGGACCGGTCGGCGGCGTGGCGCTCGCCGCGCTCGTCGATCTCGCGCTGGTCGCGCTGTTCGGCGTGCAGCACAGCGTGATGGCGCGTCCGGCGTTCAAGCGGCACTGGACCCGGATCGTGCCGGAACCGATCGAGCGCAGCATCTATGTACTGCTGGCCAGCATCGCGCTGATCATCCTGTTCCTGTTCTGGCGGCCGATCCCGACGGTGATCTGGTCGGTCGAGAATCCGGCGGCCGTGATCGCGATTTATGCCCTGTTCGCGACGGGCTGGGGCATCGTGCTGCTCAGCACTTTCCTGATCAGCCATTTCGAGCTGTTCGGCCTGAAGCAGGTTTGGGGCCATGCACGCAATGCCGCCCCGGTCGCGCCGGTGTTCCGCAAGCCCTTCTTCTACAAGCTCGTCCGGCATCCGCTCTATAGCGGCTTCATCCTGGCCTTCTGGGCGATCCCGGTGATGACCGCGGGGCATCTGCTGCTCGCCATGGCGATGTTCGTCTATATCCTGATCGCGATCCGGCATGAGGAGCGCGATCTGGTCGGCATGTTCGGCGACCGTTATGTCCAGTATCGCGACGAGGTCGGCATGCTTGCGCCGAAGCTGCGCCGCTGAAGGGGCTCACCCGTGCAATTCCCGTCGATATGCCCGGAAATCCCCGTTGCCAGCATCGCCGAGGGCACGGCCTATTATCGCGACAGGCTCGGTTTCACCATCGACTGGGCTGACCCCGGGATTGGTCTTGCCGGGTTGTCGCGGGGTGCGACGCGGGTGTTCATGACCAGCGCCGGGTATCGGACCAACCTCGGCAACCGGGCGCCGATCGTGCTGTGGCTCAATCTCGACAATCGAGCCGAGATCGATGCGCTGCATGCCGAATGGGTGGCCGCCGGCGCTAGGATCAAGCAACCACCGGAAGCCCAGCCTTATAAGCTGTACGAATTCTATGCCGAGGACCTGGACGGGAACATCTTCCGCGTGTTCTACGATTTCGCCTGGGAGGAGAGGTGAGGCGGCGACCCCTCCGTCACTCCGGCCCGTGGCAGACGAATTCGACCAGGCGATCGTCCGGGTCGCGGAGATAGCCGGCATAGTAATTCGGGTGGATATGCGGGGCGAGGGCGGGTTCGCGGTCGGTCCGGTGGCCGGCGTCCCGCCCCATCGCATAGATACGGTCGACCGTGGCGCGATCGGCCGCGCGGAAGGCGAAATGCACATTGGCCGAGGGATCGCCCTCGATCAGGAAGAGATCGAGCGACAGGCCGTCGCCGAACCCCTTGGCCGGGCCGTCGACCGTCAGCGTGTAGCCGAGCAGGGCGAGCAGGTCGGTATAGAAAAGCTGGCTCGCGGCGAGATCGCGGGTCTTGAGCTCGAGATGGTCGATCATGACGGTCGTTCCTTAGGATCGTGAAGGGAGAGTGGCGCGTCGACATTGCCGCCGCACAGCGGGACGACGACCTTCTGCCCGCGCCACCGGTCGGGCTCGGCGATCAGGGCGGCGAGGCCGGCCGCGCCGGCGGGTTCGACGATGAGGCCGAGATGGTCGGCAATCAGCGCCATCGCGGTGCGGATCGCATGGTCGTCGACCAGCACGACATCGTCGACGACGCGGCGCACGCATGCGACGGCATAGGGGATCGGCACACGCACCGCGATGCCGTCAGCGATGGTGTCGGCCTGCGTGCCCATGGCCGCCTCGCCGGTGAGCACGGCCCGCGCCATCGCGGGCGCGCCGGCGGCAGCGACGGCAACGATCCGTACCCCGGGCGCGGCGTGGCGGAACCAGGCGCCGACCCCCGAGACCAGCGCGCCGTTGCCGAGCGGCAGCAGGATGTGATCGAAGGCATCCGCATCGCGCGACAATTCCATGCCGATCGAGCCCGCACCCTCCGCAATGGAGCGCGCCGCGCCGTCTTCGACATAAACCCGTCCGGTGCGGCGGGCATGGTCCTCCGCCTCGGCCTTGGCGGCGTCATAATCGTGGCCGGCCAATCTTACGTCGGCGCCGAGATCGCGCATCGCGGTGACCTTGCAGGCGGTCGCGCCCGTGGCGGCGAAGACGGTGAGCGGCATGGCGCGGCGGCGTGCGGCCCAGGCGAGGCCCTGGCCGAAATTGCCGGCCGATCCGCACACCAGGTGCTCGGCACGGGCCAGCCCGGCGACGAACGCGCAGGCGCCGCGCCCCTTGAAGGAGCGGATCGGGGTGGCCGTCTCGTCCTTGAACTGCACCGTGATGCCGAGCGCGCGGTCGAGCGAGGCGGCGCGGCGCGTCGGGGTGTCGAGAAACACCCCATCGATCGTGTCGCGGGCGGCGGCGATGGCGGTAGCGGAGGGATAGTGCATGACCGGGAGGATATCGCGGCCGGGCACCGGAAATCGGCGAAGGCGTACGTCGAATTGCCGGAATTCGGCGCAATATCGCTATAGATGACGGATCATGGCGAAGACTGACCTGGATCGATTCGACCGCAAGCTGCTGCAGATCGTGCAGCACGAGAACGACCTGACCGCCGAGATGCTCGCGGAGCGGGTCGGCCTGTCAGCTTCGGCCGTGCTGCGGCGGCTGAAGCGGCTGCGGCAGGACGGGGTGATCCTGGCCAATGTCGCGGTGGTCGATCCCGCCAGGGCCGGCAAGCCCGCCTTCTTCATCGTCGCGCTTGAGATCGAGCGCGAGCGGCCGGAGCTGATCGGGCGATTGCGGCAATGGATGACGGCGGAGGCATGCATCCAGGAGATCTTCTACGTGACGGGCACGGCCGACTTCATCCTGGTCGTGACCGCGCCGGACATCGAGGCCTATGACGCGTTCATGAGCCGGCTGGTGGCGGAAAACCCGAACGTGCGGCGCTTCACCACCAATGTCGCGCTTGGTGTCGCCAAGCGCAGCCTGGCGATCCCGATCGCACTGGACGATTGACGGACGCTCGCGGGAAACGGAGAGCGCGCGCCACCGCAACGCCGTTCGCTTTTCGGCAAGGATTGCAGGCTAGGATGCCCCGTCGCACTGGAGGCTGTTGTCCTTGATCGAGATCGAAGTCCAGAACGAGACGCACCAGACCCAGGTCGGGCTGCGCTTCGCCGCCGTCCCGCGGATCGGCGAGGGCCTGCGGCTGCGTCAGCCGGACGGCTTCTGGGCGTCCTATGATGTCATCGATGTGTGGTACCAGAAGGCCGAGTTCGGCGAGATCTGGGTGCCGTATATCCACGTCCGCATGACCGAAGCGGACAAGGCCGTGGTCGCCGCCGCGAGCCAGGTCCTCAGCCAAAGGGAACCGCAGTCATTCACGGTCTGATCAAGCGCCTGGGGAGCCCGGCGGCCATCGGCCGCTCCGCGCCCCTCCCCGCGGACCCCCAGCAGCCGGAAGTGGCGGCGCCCGAACCTGCCGCGCCGCCGCGCCAGCGGCGCTGCCTGCTGGTCGACGATTCGCGGGTGATGCGCAAGGTTGCGCATCGCATCATCTCCGGCCTCGGCTATCAGGTGATCGAGGCCGAGAATGGCGAGGAGGCGCTCGCCCGCTGCAAGGCGGCGATGCCGGACCTGATCCTGCTCGACTGGGAAATGCCGGTGATGACCGGGGTCGAATTCGTCGCCGCGCTGCGCCGGATCGACGGCGGGGTGACCCCGAAAGTGGTGTTCTGCACCTCCAAGTCCCAGACGCCCGACATCTATCAGGGCATCGGCGCCGGGGCCGACGAATATGTCACCAAGCCGTTCGACGAGCAGACCTTGCTGGCCAAGCTGCAGCGGATCGGGGCGGCGTAGGGGCTGAACGTACAAGGCCGCTTGTACCGGCGTCCTGAGAGCAACGACCTATCAGTCCAAAGACTCTTTCGTTCGCAGTCCGGAAGGGTGAGTGATCCTCACGCAACTGTCGACCTGAAAGATAACCGCGAATAGGACTAGAACAGCAATAACACCCCAAGTGCCACAGCCATTGTCCCTGCCGCGGCCGTCTTCTACCGGCGGCGAATTGGCTTCCTCTGGCACCGGATCCTCCAAGAAAACTCCGTTTTTTGGCGCGTGATGGGCGGTAGGCGCACCGATAAACACGATGTCGAATCGTGGATACCTAAACCTCCCGATCCCCCAGCCGGAAATGGAACAACCGGCTCGGGCCGTCTTCGGGCACGAGGAACAGGTCGTGGCCCTTCACTGCCATGCCTTCGCCCGTATAGGCCCTGGCGCGGTCGGTGACGCCGGTGCGTGCCGTCCGCACGAGCTTCATCGACGGCCAGTCGATCCAGTCGATCGTCCCGCTGATCGGCGTCACCACGCCGCCCGCGACGAGCTGACCATCGACGAACTTGATGTCCTGATAGCGTGTGGGGAAGGGGTTGGGCACGACCCGGACCTGCTTCCCGCTGGGCAGGTCGAAGATGCGCAGCAACTGGCTGTCCCAATTGCCCGCGACGAGCGTGTCACCCGATACCGCGACGCACCCGAGATGGTCCGCGACGGGGATCCTGCGGCGCACCGCCAGGGAGTCCGTGTCGATCTCCATCAGCGTGGCGGAGCTGTTCGGCGTCATTTCCGCCACGGCAACCCAGATCGACCCCTGGTGGAGCGACATCCCGCCCGGATGATATCGGGGGCCGTCCGTCAGCTCCAGCCGCCGCAGCAATTTGCCGCTATGCCGGTCGAATTCATGGAGATAGCCTCTGTGCTTGGCGAGATCGACCGAGGTGATCCAGATGCGCCGGCTGTCGAGATCGACGCCCTGGACGTGAAACAACTCCCCGGCGAGGGGGAGGGTGCCCATGAGCTGCGCGTGCTCGATCGGGTCGCTGCTCTCCTGCTGCGCCGCCGCCGCGGTCAGGCTCAGCAACAGCAGGGAGAGGGCGGTCAGAGCGGTCCGTATCGTCTTGCGCGGCATATCGTGTCGCTCCCGGCTTTCGGTTCATCCGCACTGGATGCGCGCCCGGTAGCGTCGTTATGCGACGGTGATGTGAATGGGGGCGGTGGGGCTGATTGTTTGACCGACGGTGACGTGGGCGGCTGGATCTCGGTGCACGCGCAAAAACCCCTGATCCGGGGTGCTATGGGTGCTGGTCGAGCGACCTCGCTATTTTGAATTGGTTATTGCACGTGGACTATACCGCAATCCGATCGCTATTCGGCAGCGACAGCGACATGATCCCTCTCGGACGCACGAAATCCGCGTCCTGTGCCAGGGTGCGCAGTATGTTCGCCCTTGAGTGCCAGATAGGAAGCGGGAACCGACGCTGGCGCCTCCGCCGACGGCGTGGTTTCGGCGCGCGCTCGCTGCAATTTCGACTCCTGCGTTGAGGCGGGGGTTGCTAGCAACTGTGTCCGGATGGCGCGCGCAAGTACCTCTGCCAGCAGCGACGGCACGGCATTTCCCAGCTGCTTCTGCGCATCAATCACCGAGCCAAGCACCACGAAGTCGTCCGGAAAGGTCTGGAGCCTGGCCATCTCACGCATGCTCAGGCGCCGGCTGGTCCAATGAAACGGGCCAGTGGCAGGCCCGGGCTGTGCCTGCAGGGTCCAGGCCGGTTGATCCTTTGCGAGCTTGAGCAGGAACGACCAGTACCGCCGGCGCCACCCGAAAAGCGGCTCCCCGCCGCCGCGGTCGGTATGATGGAGATAGTTCTGACCCTCCGGAATCGAGGGAAGCAGGCCTGCCCATTTGCCTTTTAGTTCCAGCGTGGCGTCGTGCGGGGCAGGTAGGTCATTCAGCGCGTCCCACGCCGTCAGCCAGCGACGCCGATTGTCGCCGGGGCGCTGCCCGTCAGGGCCAACATGTGTGGCCTCGGGAAAACGGAAGGACGTTCCGTTGCGCGCCGCCACAACGAACAGGCGCCGTCGTAGCTGCGGGACACCGTAATCGGCAGCGTTGAGCACCGCGATCTCCGGCTTGTACGCGGTGCCGTAGCGCTCGTTGATCACCGCTACCGCGTCGCGGATGTGCGCCAGGCCTTCATCCTTGCCGCGAAAGCCGAGCCCTTCGACATTCTCGAGCAGGAAGGTACGAGGGCGCGCCTCCTCAAGGATTCTCAAATAGTGGTCGATCGTGGTCGCGCGCGGGTCGTCGAGCCTGCGCGCTTCTCCGGTCGCCCAGAATCCCGACTTGGAGAAGGGTTGGCAGGGAGGGCCACCGATGAGGATGTCGGCTTCGCCAACCTCAAGCCCGCCTACTTCGAGCAGCTCCTCGGTCGGCACCTGGCCGACATCGCGCGCGATCACCGGCCAGGAACGGTTGGCGCGCAGCGTCTCGACGCAGCGCCCGTCCATCTCGACCGCGACCGCAGTGTCGAACCCCGCCGCCTCGAATCCGAGATCGAGCCCGCCAGCTCCCGTGAACAAGCTGATTGCCTTGAGACGCTCCATCACGTGGTCCCTACACGCGCATAAGCGACCTCGAAAGCCCGTCCGGCCTCGCTCGTCCACCGTCTGTCGATCAGCACCCGATTGTCGAGCTTTCCGGGGCAGCCGGAGCGCGGATCGAGCAGATAGGGATCTACATAGCGGAACTCCCACTCCTCGCTGATCGCGTGCAGGCATCCGGCGACGACGTCGAAGTCGGTCGGCGCATAATAGCGCGAGCAGGGGTCGGATTTGGAGGCACGGGTGCGCTGAAAGTCGATCTTGGCAAGCCCCGCGGCGTTGGTCTGCCGCAGCACGTTCTTGCACTCGATGAGCAGGGGCGGGCCCTCGCGCCAGCGCACCCTGAGATCGGCGCCGCCTTCCTCGTCGAGTCGCTCGCAGTATGTGACACCCGCGGTACGGCTCAGCACGTCGCGAAGCTTCTCCTCGGCGACCCAGCCGCGCACCGCCATCTTGAGTCGCCTCGCCCCGGCGATCAGCTCGAGGATTTGCTCGGGCTCCAGCTCGAACTCGGCGGCGAGCGGATGAATGGCGGCATTGGAAAATGCAGGACCGTCGCCTGCCGTGTCGGGCGCGCCGCTCGCGAACAGTTCGGGGCGCACCGCGAGCAGGTGCCGGTCGCCCGGCGACAAGCCTTGCGCGGCGCGCTCGAAGCGGATGAGGTCGAGGAACGCATCCCTGGTGCCGCCGACCAGCGTCTCGAAGCCGTAGGTGCGCTCGCCGGGCTTGAGATCCTTGCGCCCACGGCTCTCGCGCTCCCAGGCATGCCAGCCGTCGCGCCTGATCGCCTGCGCGTGGCGTTCCTTGAACTCGAGCCGGATATAGAATCGCGTCGGGTTATGCATCTCGGGGTCGGCCGCGACGAAGAAGCCCTCTTTGGGGTCGATTCCGAGGAACAACGTCGTGTAGAGTCCAAGCGGGTCCTGGAACAGCGTATGCAGCTTGCCGTCGTTCGGCCCGTACTTGATCTGGAAGCTGCGCTCGTCCTGCGGGCGATTGACCTTGGTCGGTGACTCGTTGGCGAGGAACGCATAGGCGACGACGCCCATTCGCTCGCCCGTTGCCGTCTCGAAGTTGATCACGAACGGCGCCTCGCCAGGATCGGACGCGTGCAGGATGCGGCAGCCCGACGCGCGCAGGCTGTCGAGCATGAAGCCGACCAACGGCGCCCGCGCGGCGCGCTGGACTCGGTAGCGGCGAAGTCCCAGAATCATGGTCATGATAGTGGCCGAGGACGAGGCGATAGAAAAGCGCGCATGTGTGGCTTGGTGGCGCTACGCTCTTGAAGGGGTGCTCGATACGCGTCTGAACTCGAACCCAAGGTCCGCCGATCAAGAGTCTGGACTGTCAGGATTTTTGTGCGCGAGGCCGGCTATCGTCACTGGTTGACGAACCTGTCGCCGAAGAGGACGGCGATCTCGCCATAGCCGAACTTCTGATGGAACACGGGCATCCCCGCCGACAGGTCGTCGTGCCCCTTGTTGCCGATACGGCGCGAGCAATAAATCACTCTGACCCCTTTTCCACGGGGGAATTGCACATGTCAGCTAGGCTCCCCACCGCGCCCAAAATGTTCAGAAGCAAAGTAAACGGACGCCCGTGTTCCCGGCCCCATCGGCGATCGCGGGCGAACCCCAGGCTCAGGCCAGTTCGCTCGGTTCCCAGCGCATCGCGGTGATGCCCGGCGACGTCGAGTTGTAATCGACATAATGCCAGGCCGGCGTCGAGGAATAGAGCTTCACGCTGTAGTCCGATCCGGTCTGATCGGTGAAGGTCAGCTCCAGCGAGCCAGATCCGAAGCCGGAAGGCCCCTGGCCATAGACCCAGACACCAAAAGCGAAGCGCTCATACGTCAGCGGCGGCTGATTGGTGACATAGGCGCTGGTGACGGAGGCGCCGTGCGGCCCGATCACGCAGCCCGACAGATCGGTGCTGCCATTGATCGCGAGCCACCCGGCCTCGGGCAGCAACGGCGTCGTGCCGACCGCCGCGCCGCCATTGTCGTTGCCGCAGGTGGTGGAGGTGAAATCCGCCCCCGTGACGCTGGGCTGATCGGTCGGGGCCGTGTCGCTCATCGGTTGTGCATCGCTCATAAGCACCTCCATCGGGCTCGCGGGAGCGCCGGGGCGGCGAGGTCCGGGGAGCCGGCGGCAAGAGGCCATGGTCGGGTCGGTCGGGTAAGCCCGGATCGTGGTTAAACAGCGGAAGCTTGTTCTATCTCCGCCGCCAGCGGATCATTTTGGGGCTAAGCGAACTGGCACCGCAATTCACTCGGCCAAGTGGAAGCAATCGGCGGGGGAGGAGAATTGCGATGACGAAGCAATGGGACGGGATCGTCACCCGGGCCACCCTGAGCGAGCAGGGCATGGTCCCGCGCTCCGCCCCGGCGACTTCGCCGGACATCGCTCTCGCCGGCAGGGCCCCATTTCCGGATCCCGGCTTCCTCACCGATCCTGGCAATTACGGCACCGTCTATGACGACGGCCTCTATATCGGCAGGCCGAACTATCTTTATGTGCGGGGAAAGAACTGCACGCCGGATGCGCTGTCGGGCATGTGGAACCTGTTCTGGGCGCCGCCGAACATCCTGCTCTATCCCTATCTGTGGGAGCAAAATCAGCTCGGCACCTCGGATGGCAACATGCTCCCGGGCTTCAAGATCGACCCGGGGGCGGTCGGCGCCACGACCGATCCCTTCTTCTGGGTGCCGCACGATATCGAGGACCATTACTGCCTGATCGCGATCGCCGCGACGCCCGGGCATGGCAATCCGCTCCAGGGCATCGGCGATATCACGAGACTCGCCGAGGCGCTGTCGCGCAACGCGAACATCGCCCAGCGCAATGTCCATACGATCCGCGGAAAAATCCCCCAGGTCGTTTTTCAACCACGGTACGATCAGGGCTCCGAGGAAGACCTGGTCGACCTCTCGGTGAAATTCGAGAACATCCCCAAGGGCAGCAGCTATACCATTTCCTCGGGAACGCCGCTGAACGGTCAGGTGCTCAGCCATGGCGACGCCAACACGATCGACAACAATTTCACCTATGCGTGGATTGATCTCAACATCCCGGCGAATTGGAGCACGCTCTTTACCTGCGCGGTTACGTTCGGGGGCGATTGGGCGGGTATTCCCGCGGGCCAGAAACCGAAGGTCACGATCCGCGCCGATCTCCTCCAGGGAGCCTCGCGGCGGCTCTACGACATCGCATTCGACGTGGCTCCGGATCGGCGCACCGGTCAGCCTCGCCTGGATCGCTATGGTATGAGGGTACGGGCGGTGACGGCTGGCTCGTTCGGTATCACCTGCCCTGACGTTGGGCCGTGACGCCACGCCCGGCCGATGGCGGCTTTCCGGTGGCTAAAAGGGCAACATCACCGGGATTCCCGGATCAGGTGTCGCGAGCAGCATGAACTGGTGGCCCGCAGGCCATGGGCACGCGACCGTCGTCGAAAAAAATGCGGGTAAAGGTCCGCGCCGCGCGGCGGGCCGCCGGAAAGAGGCATTGGGCGGTTTCGAGCAGGTCCGGGGGTTGCGCTCACGCGACAGGCGCAGATAAAATCGCTTCGCCACTCAATCATCTCGACGGGAAGCACCGATGCGCAGGCGCGATTTTCTGAACGCCGCCGGGGGCATCGCCGCGCTCGGTATCTTTCCGGCAAGAAGCGCGCTGGCCGAGCCGCAAGGCGCCGTGCCGACGAACGGGATCATGACCGTGCGCGGCTGGATCGATGCTGCCACGCTCGGCACGACTCTGATGCATGAACACGCGTTGGCGAACTTCCAGGGTTATGAATCCTGGAGCCGCGCACCCATCCCCTATGATCTGGATACGGTCACCGGCATCGTCCTGCCCCGAATGCGCCGCCTTGCCGATCAGGGAGTTCGGACCTTCGTGGACGCGACGGCCGCGTATCTCGGGCGAGACCCAGTCCTGTTGCGGCACTTGTCGGAGAAAAGCGGCCTGAACATCCTGACGGTCACGGGCAATTATGCGGCCTTCGACAACCGGTTCCTGCCGCCCTGGGTCCATGATCTCACGCCCGTGGAGCTTGCCGGGCGGTGGATCGACGAATGGCAGCATGGCATCGGCGGAACCGGGATCAGGCCTGGCTTCATCAAGCTCGGCTTCAACGAAGGCAAGCTCAGCGCCGTCGAGCAGAAGCTGATCCGCGCGGCGGCGATGGCGCACCGGAAGACCGGGCTCACCATCGGCGCGCACACGGGGCCCGCCGTTTCCGCGTTCGAACAGCTCGCGATTCTGGAGCAGGAAGGCGTGCATCCGTCAGCATGGATCTGGATCCACGCCCAGAACGAAAAGGACCGGGGCCGCCATGTCGAGGCGGCGCGGCGCGGCGCCTGGGTCGAGTTCGACGGGATCGATCGCGATTCCCTGCCGCTCCATGTCGAGCTGGTCGGCGCGATGAAACAGGCGGGGTTGCTGGACCATGTGCTGATTTCACAGGATGCCGGCTGGTACGACGTCGCCAAGCCGGATGGAGGAACCCCGCGAAGCTATGAAATCCTCATCGCGGATTTTGTCCCGGCATTGAAAGCGAAGGGCTTCACGGCCGCCGATATACACCTGTTGCTGGTCACCAATCCGGCCGCCGCATTGACGGTGCGGCTGCGCCTGGGCGGGGCCGGGGGTTAAGGGGTAATTGCACGTCATCGTCACCCGGATCGTGGTCAAACAGTGGGAGCTTGTTCTATCTCTTCGTCACGCCCGCTGTGGCGCGGGTCTCGGGGTCAAGTAAACCGGCACTGCACTTGGCACCATAAGTAGGATGAGCTGATGGCGGGACACGGACAGTTGATGGACCTTCTCGCTGCGACTGCTCGCAGAAAGCTGGCGGCGGCGCAGGCGCGGCGTGGCTCCGCGGTGTCAGACGAGAAACCCAAGGACGCCATCCTCGAGGCGATCTCGATCATCGGAAACGATGTGATCCCGGAAGGTTTCCGGTTCCTGAAGAGCGGCCCGAAGTTCAAGAAGGAAAGCGGCGACCTTACTTTCGAAATCATTTTCCAGTCCGATCGCCACAATATCGCGGGCGTTCGCGCTGCCGTCTGGATCCACGCCGCGGTGTACTCGCGGCGATTAAAGGCCTGGCGTGAGGAGCAAACGCAACCTGTCCTTCATCGCAAGGGCGCCTTCGCCGGCCATGTCGTGGGGGCGCAAATCGGCAACCTGACGCCGCGTCTCGATTGGAGGGAGTGGGATTTCGCGGACAAGGCCAGCCGCACGAGGATTGCGCAGGATGCCGCTAACGCAATCCGGGAGATCATCTTCCCCTTCTTCGCAGCGTTCGAGCGGGCCGAAACGGTCTTGCCCCTGGTGAACCATATGGTCATTGGGCAGCCGTCGCTCGTGGAATATCTTCTCGTCGTCGCGGGGCCTGACGCGGCGAGCGAGGCGGGCGCTTCGTACCTGGCTGCCCATCCCCTTATCAAGCGTCGATTCGAGAGGGCGTTTCTAGAATTGTCGCAGAAAAATGTAGTGAGTCCTCAGGGCGATCTTGCCCGCGATCTTGCAGCTCTGTCAGTTGCGACCGACTTGCGATTTTCTGAATAACGGAGCGCTAATTAGTAAACTGTCACCGTAATTCCCACCGTAATTCCGAATTTTTTTGAGGAAATGTCGATGAAACAGGCGGCGGCGGAATGCATTTATTGTAGTTTGCGACGTAAAATGTCCAAGGAGCATTTGATTGCCGACTGGGTCAGTCGTTTGGTTCCGCATGGCGATGCGTACGAGGCAGCTTCAGCTTCTCTTGAGGATGCGTTTAGCGAACACGGACCTGCCGCCCTTCCCATAACAGAATTTCAAGGATCGCTTGGCCAGCGAAAGATTAGAACGGTATGTGAAGTCTGTAACAATGGTTGGATGAGTGCACTTCAAGGAGTAGCCAAGCCACTGTTAACGCCTCTGATCCAAGGTGATTGGTCTCACCTTGATGCCAATATTTTTCGCGATATTGCTGCTTGGTCTACGATGACTACTATTAATATTGATGCAGCGACTCCCGATGGAAAACCTGGGATAACGCCGGAAGAACGCCATAGTTTCTTCGCGACCCGTAAGCCACCAGATAACTGGAAAATTTGGATCGGACGGGCTACTGGAGGAGATACCATCGGCGAGTATCATCGGACATTCAGTCTAATGCCGGCGTCATCCAATGTTAACCCGAGCGGGGATTATAACGCGCAAATTATGACTATTAAGCTGAATAAGCTTATATTGCATTGTCTTAGTTGCCCTCCAGGTACCCTGGATGTAGACGAATTGCAATATGCCAAAATATTCGGCGTTATTCCTATTTTTCCGGAATGGCCCGGGGCGGAACAAATTTGGCGCGACGCGCCAATACTTAATCATGAGCAGGTCGATTTATTGGCGAATGATCTTGCGTTCAGGATTAAAAGTGGGAACTTCTGACAATTGGCTTTATCTTCATCCAAGAGGTTGTGTGGTGAGGTATTAATCGGTGGTCTTAGAGCGTGGCTCCTTCACCCCAGCGTCACAAAACTATCCATCACCCGCTTCCGACCAGCGCTCTCGAAATCGATCTCAAGCTTGTTTCCCTCGATCTCCGCGATCGATCCGTACCCAAACTTCTGGTGAAACACCCGCATCCCCACGGACAGATCATCGCGCCCCTTGTTCCCGATACTCACCGCGCTCGCCCGCGCCTCAACCACCCGCGACGGCTCCCGCGTGAAGGTCCGGCTGGTGAACCCACCCCCATTGGGCGCCACCCCCGCCGCGCGCTGCCACCCCGGTCCACGCCCCGTCCCCCGCGCCACGTCCGCGAAGGGATCGGCGCGTTCGGACCAGTTGGCGCGCCACAGGCTTTCGCCGCCGCTCATCGAATTTTCCTGCTCGATATGCGCATCGGGTAGTTCGTTCACGAAGCGGCTCGGGATGCTCGACGTCCATTGGCCGTAAATGCGGCGATTGGCAGCGTGGAGGATGATCGCGCGGCGCCGGGCGCGGGTGATCGCGACATAGGCGAGGCGGCGTTCCTCCTCCAGTGAGGCGATGCCGCCCTCGTCGAGCGAGCGCTGCGAGGGGAACAGGCCTTCCTCCCAGCCGACCAGGAACACGGTGTCGTATTCCAGGCCCTTGGCGGCGTGGATCGTCATGATCGTCACCCGCGCTTCGCCCGCCTGCGCCTCGTTATCCATCACCAGGCTGACATGCTCGAGGAAGGCGCCGAGATTCTCATACTCCTCCATCGCGCGGACGAGTTCGGTGAGGTTCTCCAGCCGGCCCGCGGCCTCGGCCGATTTCTCGGCCTGCCACATGCCGGTATAGCCGCTCTCGTCGAGGATCTGGCGGGCAAGCTCGGGATGCGGAATGTCGCCCGCCATGCCGCGCCAGCGCGCCATGTCGCCGACCAGATTGCCGAGCGCGCGGCGCGCGGCGCCGGTCAGCTCGTCGGTGTCGAGGATGCGCGCGGCGGCGACGGTCAACGGCACGCCCTCGGCACGGGCGAGCTGGTGGACCTTCTGCACCGCCTTGTCGCCAAGGCCGCGCTTCGGCGTGTTGACGATGCGTTCGAAGGCAAGGTCGTCCGCCGGCTGCGCGACGACGCGCAGATAGGCGATGGCGTCACGGATCTCGAGCCGTTCGTAGAAGCGCTGCCCGCCGAGGATCTTGTGCGGCAGGCCGATGGTGATGAAGCGTTCCTCGAACTCGCGCGTCTGGTGCTGCGCGCGGACCAGGATGGCGATATCGTCGAGGCTCTTGCCCGCCCGCTGGCAGCTCTCGATCTCTTCGCCGACGCGGCGCGCTTCCTCCGGGCCGTCCCACACGCCGAGCACCTTGACCTTCTCGCCCTCGCGCGCATCGGTCCACAGCGACTTGCCGAGCCGCCCGCTGTTATTGGCGATCACGCCCGAGGCCGCGGCGAGGATGTGCGGGGTGGATCGGTAATTCTGCTCGAGCCGGATCACCTTTGCGCCGGGGAAGTCCTTCTCGAACTTCAGGATATTCTCCACCTGCGCGCCGCGCCACGAATAGATCGACTGGTCGTCGTCGCCGACGCAGCACAGATTCTTGCTCTCCTGCGCGAGCAGGCGCAGCCAGAGATACTGGACGCTGTTGGTGTCCTGATATTCGTCGACCATGATATATTTGAAGCGGCGCTGGTAATCGGCGAGCACGCTGCGGTCGCGCTTCAGGATGGTCAGCATGTGCAGCAGCAGGTCGCCGAAATCGCAGGCATTGAGCGCCTTCAGCCGGGCCTGATATTGCGCATACATCTCGCGCCCGCGGCCATTGGCGTAGAGCTCGCTCTCGCCGGCATCCACATCGGAAGGCGTGAGGCCCTTGTTCTTCCACTGATCGATGAAGCCGGCGAGCTGGCGCGCGGGCCAGCGCTTCTCGTCGAGATCGGCGGCGAGGATGAGCTGCTTCAGCACGCGCAGCTGATCGTCGGTGTCGAGGATGGTGAAATTGCTCTGCAGCCCGACCAGCTCGGCATGGCGGCGCAGCATCTTCGCGGCGATCGCATGGAAGGTGCCGAGCCACGGCATGCCCTCCACCACATCGCCGACCAGCCGGCCGACCCGCTCGCGCATCTCGCGCGCGGCCTTGTTGGTGAAGGTGACCGACAGGATCTCGGACGGCCAGGCTTTCTTGGTGAACAGTAGATGCGCAAGGCGCGCGGTAAGCGCGGCCGTCTTGCCCGTGCCGGCGCCGGCAAGGACGAGCACCGGGCCCTCGGTGGTGAGCACGGCCTCACGCTGCGGGGCGTTGAGGCCGGCCAGATAGGGCGGGTCGCCAGAAGGATTTGGGGGGGAAGGCGCGGGAAGACTCATCGGTGAACAGGTAGGGAACGCGGCGGTTTGGGGCAAGCGTGCTTAGCTCCCTCTCCCAGCGGGAGAGGGGAAGGAGGAGCGCGGCGACGGGAGGGTGAGGGCGACTGGATAGTGAGGCTCGAACTCACCCTCACCCTTCCGCCGCCTCCGGCGGCTCCCTCCCTCTCCCGCTGGGAGAGGGATTCCGAGATAGGGTCAGGGCGCCCCGCCCCATTGTCATCAACCTGTCACATAAGCGCGCAAAGCGGTTCACCATGGCAACGATCGTTTCAGCGCTCCCCGAGTCGGTCGAGCGCCCGTCCAGCGGGCCCCGGCTCGACCACGCGATGCACCCTGCCGGGCGCTGGCTGTTCCTCGCGGTGCTGCTCGGCGGCCTTGCCTATGCCGGGTTCAGCATCTTCACCGATACCGCGCAGGTCGGCGAGCAGATGGCGACGGGCGTGTTCCTGTTCCTCGGCCTCGCGCTGCTGATCGCGCTCGGCTTCGAGTTCGTGAACGGCTTTCACGACACCGCCAATGCCGTCGCGACGGTGATCTACACCAACTCCATGCCCGCCCATGTCGCAGTGGTATGGTCGGGTTTCTTCAATTTCCTCGGCGTGATGTTCTCCAGCGGGGCGGTGGCCTATTCGATCATCACGCTGTTGCCGGTCGATCTCATCCTGCATGTCGGCAGCAATGCCGGCTTCGCGATGATCTTCGCGCTGCTGCTCGCGGCGGTGATCTGGAACCTCGCGACCTGGTATGTCGGGCTGCCCAATTCCTCCAGCCACGCGCTGATCGGGTCGATCCTGGGCGTCGGGTTCGCCAACCAGCTGCTGTCGGCGAGCAAGGGCGGCACCTCGGGCGTCGACTGGAGCCAGGCGTACAAGATCCTGACCGGCCTGTGGATGGCGCCGCTGATCGGCTTCTTCGCGGCGATGGCGCTGCTGTTCGTGATGCGGATGGTGCTGCGCAATCCCAAGCTGTACCGCGAGCCGGAGGCCAATGCGCCGCCACCCCGGGGCATCCGCGCGCTGCTGATCGCGACCTGCACCGCCGTCTCCTTCGCGCATGGCGGCAATGACGGGCAGAAGGGCATGGGCCTGATCATGCTCATCCTGATCGGCTGCGCGCCGACGGCCTATGCGCTCAACCGCACCATGCCCGAAAGCGCGACGCCGGCGTTCGTGGCCAGCGCGACCAGCGCGGCCTCGGCATTCAGCGCCCATTCCGCGGGCGCCGCCAGCAACGATGTCGGCGTGGCGCGCGATACCCTGACCCGGGCGCTCCAGACCAAGCAGGCGGCGAGCCCGCAGGTCTATGCCGCGGTCGACACGCTGTCGCGCGACGTGAGCCAGCGGATCAGCGGCTTCGGGTCGCTCGACAAGGTGCCCGCCGCGGCGACGCCGAACCTGCGCAACGACATGTATCTGGTGCTCGACACCACGCGCCTGGTGACCAAGGATCCGGCCGCGGCGAAGACTTTCTCCGAACCCGAGCTGAAGACGATCGGCGGCTATCAGACTCATCTGGAGCAGGGCACGCGCTATATCCCGCTCTGGGTGAAGATCACCGTTGCGCTGGCGCTCGGGCTGGGCACGATGGTCGGCTGGAAGCGGATCGTCGTCACGGTCGGCGAGCGGATCGGCAAGACTCACCTGACCTATGGCATGGGCGCCTCGGCCGAGCTGGTCGCGGCGGGCACGATCTTCGCGGCCGAGCATTACGGCCTGCCGGTATCGACCACGCATATCCTGACGAGCGGCGTGGCCGGTTCCTCGGTGGCGAACGGCGCGGGCCTGCGCGCGCGGACCATCGGCAGCATGGCGCTTGCCTGGGTGATGACCCTGCCGGCGGCGATGCTGCTGGCGGGCGGGCTGTACTGGCTGATGCTGACCCTGCTGGATGCCTTCGCGACGCGGTAATTTCCCTCTCCCAGCGGGAGAGAGTGTCGGGTCGGTCATGCCCCCGGCATGACCTGAACAGCGCGGGGCGCTGTTCACCCGACACTGGAGGAGCGAAGCGACGGAAAGGGTGAGGGCGACCCTCTTACGCACCACTCACCCTCACCCTCCCATTCGGCTTCGCCGAACGGGCCCCTCCCTCTCCCGCTGGGAGAGGTGTGAAGGGAAGGGAGGGGTAGAAGGGAATAGTTTCTTGACCAACGTGCACCCCCGCGCGAACCAGCGGGGATGACCTCGCTCCCCATGACCGCACACAAGCGCGTGCTGCTCGCCAGCCTGATCGGCACCTCGGTCGAGTTCTACGATTTCTACATCTACGCGACCGCCGCGGCTTTGGTGTTCGGGCCGTTGTTCTTCCCGGCCGAGGACCAGGGCGCGCAATTGCTGCTGTCCTATGCCAGCTTCGGCCTCGCCTTCATCGCCCGCCCGGTCGGCGCCGCGATCTTCGGCCATTTCGGCGACCGGATCGGGCGCAAGTCGACGCTGGTCGCCTCGCTGATGCTGATGGGCGGATCGACCGTCGCGATCGCGTTCCTGCCGACCTATGCCCAGATCGGCTGGGTCGCGCCGCTGATTCTGTGCATCCTGCGCTTCGGCCAGGGGCTGGGGCTGGGCGGCGAATGGGGCGGGGCCTCGCTGCTCGCGGTGGAGAATGCGCCGCCGGGCTGGCGCAACCGCTACGGCATGTTCCCGCCGCTCGGCGCGCCGGTGGGGTTCATCGCGGCGAACGGCTTCTTCCTGATCCTCGGCGCCACCCTCACCGATACGCAGTTTCGCGAATGGGGCTGGCGGCTGCCCTTCCTGGCCAGCGCGGTGCTGGTCGCGCTCGGGCTATGGGTGCGATTGAAGCTGACCGAGACGCCGGCCTTTCTGGAGGCGGCGAAGGAAGAAAAGCTGCCCAGGGTGCCGATCGTCACCCTGTTCCGCGATCATCTCCGCCCGACCCTTGCGGGTATCTTCGGTGTGGTGGCGTGCTTCGCGCTCTTCTACCTCGCGACGGCGTTTGCGCTCGGCTACGGCACGACGACGCTGGGCCATAACCGCCAGGCGTTCCTCGCGGTCGAGCTGGCGGCGATCCTGTTCCTGGCCCTGGGGGTGATCGTCGCGAGCGTGCTCGCCGACCGGCACAGCGCGATGGCGATGCTGCGCTGGGGCTTTGCCGGCGCCGCGGTGGCGGGGCTGTTGATGGGGCCGATGCTCGGCGCCGCATCGCTCTTCATCGTGTTCCTGTGGCTTGCCTTCGCGTTGTTCGTGATGGGCTTTGCCTATGGCCCGCTCGGCGGCTGGCTGCCCGAACTCTTCCCGGCCGAGGTACGCTATACTGGCGTGTCGATGACCTTCAATGTCGGCGGCATCCTGGGCGGCGCGATGGCGCCGATCGCCGCGTCCTGGCTGGCGGGGAAGGGCGGGCTGGGGCTGGTCGGCGTCTATCTGATGGTGGCGGGGCTGCTCAGCTTCGGCGGGCTGGCACTGCTGCACAAGCCGCGCTGACGACACCAACTCTGCCTGACGCTTCGTCGAGCTGGTTGATCCCCCACTCCGTTCGCCCTGAGCTTGTCGAAGGGCTGTTCTTTCTTCTGCGGAAGCGAAGAGCAGGGCTTCGACGACCCCGGATCAAGTCCGGGGCCGAACGGGGGAAGGGCCTGATTCAAGCCAACTCAACATCGCGCTAGACCCGTGGACGCGCTCGTTACGAGGGGCCTCAAGTAAAGCCGGAAGAAATTCCGATACCCCTCGCACAATTCGGCAAGTCGTTTGTCCGAAGCGCTGTTGAAGGGAGTCGAATACTCGTCACTATGCCATGCGGAGTCGCCTCGAACAGCGAAAGGCCTCGTCGTGAGGCCGCGCGCCGGCGCCAAATAGCGCTCGATTTTCGCCCCCTCCTAAGTGGGTCGCATAATTCCGTCTTTATTTGCGGGTACGCCTGCCGCGCCCCGCACGAATACGGACGGCGCTCCGCAGAGGATGGCGGAATATTAGGCGGTGCGCCGGAGCAGGGTGATCCTCATCTTGCCATGGGTACGTTCGGCGTCCGCCGTGAAGCCTTCGACCTCGACCGTCTCGGTCTTGGCCGTCTCGATGCTGATCCAGGTCGCATCGCTCACCCAGCCGAGCCGGTTGAGCCGGTCGAGCGCGACCATGCCGGCGCCGGTGCCGTAGGGCGGGTCCATCAGGATCACGTCGAGCGGCTGGGTGGCGGGCGGCAGCGCCAGCACCGATTGGGCGCGGACATCGGCTTTCGTGCCGAGCTTGGCGATGTTCGCCTTGAGCGCGTCGATCGCGGCGCGATCCTGCTCGACGAAGATGCACGAGCCCGCGCCCCGCGACAGCGCCTCGAGCCCGAGCGCGCCGGAGCCGGCGAAGAGATCGGCGACGGCCAGCCCCTCGAAGCTGCCGAGGCGGCTGGTGAGCATCGAGAACAGGGCCTCGCGGGTGCGATCGGCGGTGGGGCGGGTGGCGTCACCCTTGGGGGCGACGATGGCGCGGCCGCGCCATTGGCCGGATATGATACGCATGACTTATTTCCGGGTGCGGGGTTTGGGCTTGGGTTTGGCCCAGCCGGCCTTGGGGCGCGGCTTGCCGGCGGGCTTGGCCGGGCGTGCGTCGCCTTCTTCGCGCGGAGGGCGCGGCGGCTTGGCGCGGACGTTGCGGCCGAGTTCCGGATTGAACACGCGCGCCGGACGGGTTTCGCCGGAGGGCGGGGCCTTGCCGCCGCCCTTCGCCCTGGCGTCGTAGAAGCGCTTGGGCTTCACGCCGGCGGGCGACGCGGCCGGGCGGGCGGCGCGTTCCTCGGCCGGGCGGCTGTCGCGCGGGGACCAGGTCGAGGGCTTGTCGCCATCGCGCGGGGCGCGGCGGGCCGGGCGGACGTCGAACGCGGCGCGGTCCGCCTTGGCCGCGTCCTCGCGCGTGATGCGTGCCGCCGGGCGGACGGCACGCTTCGGCGCCTCCTGTGCCAGCCGCGCGTCGCGGGCGGCGGCGGGCCGCTCTTCGTGGCGCGGACGCGGGGCCCGCTGGGGCGTGATGCCGCGCGGTTGCTTCAACCGGTCGCCGGGAACCGGGGAAGGCGCCGGCGCGTGGCGCTTCAACTCCGGGGGCGTGGATTCGGGCGTGATGTTCTTCGTCGGGTTCTTGCGGAAGGCGATCACATCGACCTGGCGCACCTCGCCGACTTCGCCCACCGGCAGGTCGCCGAGCACGAACGGGCCGTAGCGGGTGCGGATCAGGCGGGAGACGCGCAAGCCCAGATATTCGAGCACGCGGCGGACTTCGCGGTTCTTGCCCTCGGTCAGGATCATCTCGATCCAGACATTCGCGCCGGTGCGGCGTTCGAGATTGGCGTTGATCGATCCATAGCGCACGCCCTCGATCTCGACGCCGTGGATCAGCTCCTCGAGCTGGGCCTGGGTGACCGCACCATAGGCACGGGCGCGATAGGCGCGCTCGACGCCGGTCGCGGGCAGCTCGAGCTGGCGCTTCAGCTCGCCGTCGGTGGTGAGGAGCAGCAGCCCCTCGGTGTTGAGATCGAGCCGGCCGACGGGGACGAGGCGCGGCAGGTCCTTGGGCAGCCTGTCATAGATGGTCGGCCGGCCGGCGGGATCGCGCTCGGTGACGAGCAGGCCGCTCGGCTTGTGATAGAGGAACAGGCGCGCGGGCGCTGCGGCCTGCACCGGATTGCCGTCGACCGTCACGCCGTGGAGCGAGGTGAGGATCGTCGCTGGCGTATCGATGACGGTGCCGTTGAGCGCGACACGCCCCTCGGCGATCATGCGTTCGATTTCGCGGCGCGAGGCGATACCGGCGCGGGCGAGCAGCTTGGCGATGCGCTGCTGCTCCTTGGATTCTCTGAAAATGGACACGGACGCGCTGATACCGCTTTTCTTCGCGACGACATGAAAAAAATGTTGCGCCCGATCCCGAAGCCGCGCGTTAAGGGACGGGTGCGTAACAAGGTCGGGGGAAGTTGCTTCCAGCGGCCCAGTAAAAAAGGCGGGTACCGGACGATGTTGTTCGGCAGGAAGAAACGGCGCATTTCGAGGTTGTTGATCGTCGAGGACGAGCCCCTTGTCGCGTTCGACACCGAGCATTTCCTGCGCGAGGCGGAATTCGAGATCGTCGCGACGGTCGACCGCGTCGCCACGGCGGTGGAAGTGATTCGCACAGAGGAGGATCTCGACCTGGTGCTGGTCGACATCAGCCTGGCCGATGGCAGCGGGCTCGATGTGGCGCACGCGGCGCATGGCGTCGGCATTCCGGTGCTGTTCGTCACCGGTGCCTGCCCGGAAGGCGCGCGCGACGTGGCGGCGGGATGCCTGTCGAAACCCTATGCGCAACGCGATCTGCTGGCGGCGATCGCCGCGATCGAGGCGGTGATCGAGGGCAAGAAGCCCAAAAAGCTGCCGAACGGGTTCAGCCTGTTCGAAAAGGCGGCTTGATTCAAATCTCCCTCTCGCCGCGATACGGGAGCATCATGAGGGATAAAGGAATAGGGTTGCTGGCGATCGGGTTAAACCGTCATGCCGGACTTGTTCCGGCATCCACGGCGATGCACATCCATCGGCACCTTGGTTTGCGGCATGGTGGACCCCGGAACAAGTCCGGGGTGACGATTCGACCGACTCTAGAGGCGGGCTTCGACCTGATCGTGGAAGGCGCGGATGCCGGTTTCAAGCGTGCCGAGTGTGACGCGGTCAATCGCGCCCGAGGCGAGACCTTCCTGTCCCAGGGCAGCCGCGCGGAAATCCTCCGCAGCGAAAACACCGGCATCGAGCAGGTTCCAGCTCTTCTCCCAATGCGCCAACGCCTTTTCGGTCGTCGGCGCCTCGGGGATCAGCATGAAGTCCTCGACCAGCACCCGGCCCTCGGACTGCGGCATCAACACCATCAGGTTCATGTAATCCGGGCTGACGATCAGCACGGTGCCCGGGAACATCTGATAAGTGTAGGTGATCGCCGATCGCAGCGTCGGCCAGTCCTCGGCCGAACAGGCGGCAAGCGCGGCCTCGCGCCCGACGGCGGAACGCTGGTGCGGGCCGATATGGTCGCCGGTGGAGACGCCGTCCTTGAAGAAGGGGCCGATCGTCTCCGCGTGGAGCCGCTGGACATGATAGCTCTCGAGGAAGGCGTCCATGATCAGCTTCCAGTTGGCCGCAACATCGTGCGTGCGCCTACGGAAGAGATGCTGGCCGGCGAGATCGAACGCATCGAAATCATGGCCGAGCGCTTCGGCCTCGGCGAAGTCGGCATGCTCGTCGAAGGCGAACCAGATCAGGCCGCCCGCCTCGCAGGTGGGCAGACGCTTCAGCCCGAAACCGCTCTTGTCGAGGCCGGGGAAGCTGTCCGGCCGGGGCAAGCCGGCGAGTGCGCCGTCGAGCGTATAGCTCCAGGCATGATAGGGGCAGATCAGCCGTGGCGCGCAGACGGGCTCGCTGCCTTCGACCAGCCGCGTGCCGCGATGCTGGCAGACATTGAGGAAGACCTGCGCCTTGCCCTGCTTGTCGCGGGCGACGAGCAGGGGCTTGCCGAAGCCGTCATGTGGCACGGCCATGTTGTTCTGCGGCAGCAGGGCGGAGGGGGCGATGACCAGCGGCACCTTGGCGAAGATGCGTGCCTGTTCAGCGGCATGGCGCTCAGGCGCGGTATAGGCGCGGGCATCGACATGGGTGATGCCGAGCGTCGGCCGGGTGCCGCCGGCGGCAAGCTGCGCGGCAAGCGCAAGCTGGCCCTCGGTCGGCACGGTAATCTTCGCGGGCGCGTTCATCTCGCTTCCTCTCCCGATTTTTGACGCTAGTGTCTGCGCGATCACCAGGGGGAGCAAGTCCGAATGAGCGATGTGACCGAACGGACCTGGTCCTATGCCGCGCGCATGGCGATGGCCCTGTCGTTACTCGCCTTGCTGCTGCCTTGGCTCGCTTCTGCTGACGGGCTGATGGCGGCTGAAACCGGGTTGCAGATTCTGACCCGGAACTGGGATGTCACGGTCGCGGATGCTCCGCGGCCGTCGATCCCGTTGATCCTCTCCGTCGCCCTCATTGCCGGTTGCCTCGTATATAGCTTCGTCGGAAGCCGAATCCGCAGCGCGGCTATATCGCTGGTCGGCCTGGCCATTGCGGTGATCATCATCGTGCTGGCGATGGTATTCGGTTTCGCCAAGACCAACGCACCGGCGATTGGTTTCTGGGCCAGCATCACGATGCTGGCGGTGGCGATCCTGTGCAGCCATCTGATCGCCGCGGACCGCTGGCGTGAAGAATTACCCGAGGGCATCCGGCCCTATGTCGAGCGCGAGCCACTCGCCGCCTTCTTTCTCGGCATTTCATCGGGATTCCCCTACGCGATGATCGGCGCGACGCTGACCAGCAGGCTGGCGCAGGACGGGATCGACAAGGCCACCATCACTGCGTTCACGATGGGTTTCCTCGTCTATAACCTGAAGCCATTCTGGGCCTGGATAGTCGACGGTGTGCATATTCCACTGCTCGGACGACTGGGGCAGCGCGTATCGTGGCTGATCCTGTCGGGCGTGCTGGTGATCGTCGCCGTCGCGAACCTGGCGTTCGTCGATCCGGCTTCGAACATCGGTGCGACGATCGCCGCCGCCATCTTTGTCGGCTTTGCCGGGGCGACCTACGACATCGTGATCGACGCCTATCGGATCGAGACGCTGAAGCCATATCAGCTGGGTGTCGGATCCGGCATGACGCAATATGGCTGGCGCATGGGCTCGGTCGCGGCCGGCGCGCTGGCGCTGGTGCTGGCGGCCCGGATCGGCTGGACCGGCGCTTATCTTGTCTGCGCGATGTTCGCTCTCCCTGCGATGATCACCGGGCTCGTGCTCGGCGAACCGGAGCGCCGGCGCGAGCCAACTGCACGACGCGGAATAGGAGAGATGTTTGCGTCGATCGTCGGGCCGTTCCTGGAGTTTTTCCGCCGGAACGGCGCCATCATCGTCCTGATCTTCATCCTGATCCACAAGATCGGCGACACGCTCGGCCAGATCGTGCTGCGTCTGCTGCTCAACGATCTGGGCTTCAGCAATGACGAGATCGCCTTTTACGATGTGGGCATCGGGTTCTTCGCCTATCTGATCGGCATCTTCATCGGCGGCGCGATGTACGCGCGCCTCGGGATGAAGCGTTCGGTGCTGATTTCATTGATCCTCATGGCTGTGTCGAACGCGAGCTTCGCGCTCCTCGCAGGTGCGGGCCATAGCAACTGGGGCCTGGCCGGTGCGATCGGGTTCGAGAATATCGCCAGCGGCATTGGCGGCGTTACCGTGATTGCCTATTTTGCAGCGCTCTGCGACCTCCGCTTCACCGCCGCGCAATATGCTCTTATTTCCGCCGGTGCGAGTGTTGTCGGACGGTTGCTGACGGCGACCACTGCCGGGGCGTTGGTAGAGCGATTCGGCTATGTTAATTTCTATTGGCTCACCACGATCGTGGCCCTGCCGGGTGTGCTGTTGTTCTGGTGGATGATCCGAACCGGGCTGGTGGACAGTTCCATCGGTGACGCCGGAACGGCGGAGGCATCGGAGCCGCCGGCAGCATGATCATCTATCTCGCGATCCTGGCGATCCAGGTGATGCTGGTGATCGACGTTATCCGCAACGGGCGCAACCAGCTGTGGATCATGGCGCTGATGTTCCTGCCGGGGCCCAGCACGATCGCCTATCTGGTAATCGAGGTCTATCCGCGGCTGCAGGGCAATCGCCACGTCCGTACCGCGCGGGCCAAGGCGGTGGCGGCACTCGATCCCGAGCGCGAGGTGCGCGCGGCGCGCGATGCGCTCGACCTCGCCGATACGGCGGCCAACCGCATCCGGCTGGCTGACGCGCTGGCGGCGCTGGGTCGGTACGACGAGGCGCTGCCGCTGCTGCGCGAGGCGATCGAGCGTGGGCCGGCCGATATGCGGACGGGCGAAAAGCTTGCGCGGGCATTGTTCGAGACGGACGATGCGGCCGGGGCGTTGACGGTGCTCGACGCCAACGATCCGGCAAGCGCGCAGAGCGACCGCGACCGGCAGGGATTGCTCCGCGCGCGCATCCTGGAAGCGCTCGGGCGCAAGGAGGAGGCGCTGGCGCTCTATGCCGATCTCGTCACGCGCCTGCCGGGCGAGGAGGGGCGATGCCGCTACGCCGCGCTGCTGCTCGACCAGGGCTGGGAGAAGAAGGCGCGGACGGTGCTGGAGGAAGTCGAGGCACGGATGAAGCGGCTCGACCGGCAGCAGCGCGCGGCCGAGGCCGACATGTATCGCTGGGCGATGGACCGGCTGGGCGAACTCCGCGCGGCGCGGTGACGATGGCGTCGTCGTCTGGACCGTTACGGCTGACCGAAACGGACGACATCGCCGTCCAGCGGCATCTCGTTGCGGCGATCGGTTGGCGCCGCGCCGCCCAGCGAAACCGGAACGGCAGTGTCGAAGGTCTCTTCGATCCGGGTTTTGCCGAGGAGCGAGAAAGCGTCGATCGTGAAGGGCAGGCCCTCGGATTCCTCGAAGGTCGGCCTGTCGCTCAGATGGAGATGCAGGTGAGGCGCACCGGTGGCCCCACTCTGCCCAAGGCGCCCGATGACCGACCCGCGCGTGACGCGATCGCCGATCTTCACGGTGACGCTCCCTTTTCGGAAATGCGCATAGTGGGCGAACACGCCTGGTGCGATCTCAAGCACGACGAAATTGCCGTAAAGGGTGCGGGCTGTCAGGTCTTCGGGCACTGGCTGAGGGGCGAGCGGCGTGCCGTCCGGAGCATCGTTTCGCATGTCCCGTACCACGCCATCGGCAACTGCGAGCACCTCGCTGTCGAAGCCGACCCAGTCGGCATCAGTCGTCCCGGCGGGAGATGCATGGCTTCCCCGCATCGAATGCCCGCCCTGATCGAGCCCGAACCAGTCGATCGCGAACCGCTGGGGGATGGTGAGCGCTCCATCGACCGCGACGAGGCTCCCCCAATGATGGGAATGCCGATTGCCCGGCCCTTCCATCGCCAGCCAGGAGCCGCCGCGCAACGGCGGCCCAAGCGGGACCGGCGGCCGGTCGCTGACCGGACCGGTCACATTCTCCGCGCGTTGCAGGTCGCCGCTCGCGGTCCGGAAATCGAGCTGATGACGGATCCGCTTCGGCATGGCACCGCCGGGCAGGGTCAGCCACAGAAACAGGGTCTGGCGATGCCCCGGCTCGATCGCGACGCCCTTGGCGGCCCCCTTTTCCTGGGGATGGGCGAGCAGGGCGTTCACGCTTTCCCCGTCGGCGCTCAGCAAGGGCTGCAAAGAGTCGTCGGCGAAAACCGAGATTCCCGTCAGTATGAGCGGCCCGTCGCCGGAATTGAAATTGGTGATGTGGAGTTCATAGGCGAGATGGCGTCGTCCATCGCTGCCGGGGATGGGGCGTGGCTCCCATGGGATACGGGCTTCGATCTGGGCCTGGTGGATCGTCGTGGCGGCAATGGTCGGCGTAGAGGGCGTATCGCCATGGGCGGGTGCCATCCAGGGCAGGCTCGCGGCCAGCACCATGACTCGGAATCTCATTGGCGGCCTTTCTTCCGGGATGGTCGAAGACTTGGGCCGGATGGTGTCGTCGCAGTCAACCCGCCTTGGCGCGCATGCTCAGGATATTGGCCTTCCCGCATCGGCAAAGGCGGCGGCGAGGGCGGTCGCGCTGGCGAGCACGCCGTCGATGCGGCGGATGCCGAGCAGGTCGGCGAGGAGCAGCCGGGCCGTCTCCGGCGCTGTCTCGGCGCGGGCGAGGACGGTCAGCACCGCGCCCTCCGCCGCGGTCATGCGCATGCAGCAGCAGGGCGCGATCGCGATGGGGCCGTTCGCGGTGGCAGCGAGATCGGCCATCAACGCGCGCATCAGCACCAGCGGGCGGCGAAAGCCTTCGCCGAAGCCATTGAGCATGGCGTGCGCGGCATGCGCGTCGGCCAGGCCATGTGCGCCGATGCGCCGGATCGCGAACAAGGCGAGCCGCCCGTTCGGGCAGGTCGGCATGGCGTGTGGCAACATCTGGGTGGGGGCTGGGGCTGGGGTGACCGTCATGATACGCGACTCCATCTGCTGGAATAGCAGCCTCGCGTTTCAGTTATTGCAAGTCAATAGCAATAAGATGTCAGTTCGGAGCTTCCCCGTTTGCGGCGAGCACTTCGCCCGCGAGATAGAGCGAGCCGAGGATCAGGACGATCGGCGGCTCGGCTGGATCGGCGGCAGCGGTGATGTCGGCGAGAGCGGTCGGCACGTCGGTGGCGGTGTTCGCGATCATGCCGAGGCCGCGGGCGATGGCGACCAGCGCCTCGGGCATATGGTGCTCGTGATGGGGCACCGGAACAGCATGGAGCGTGGTGGCGAGATCGGCGAAGGGCGCGAGCAGACCGGCAGGATCCTTGTTGGACAACATGCCGAGGATGAGATGGACTTCGCTCCGGCCAATACCGGGAAAGGCGATCTGGCGGAGCGTCGCCGCGACCGTGGCAGCGGCGGCGGGATTGTGGCCGCCGTCGAGCCAGAGTTCGCTGCCCGGCGGGAGCAGGTCGGCCAGCGGTCCGGTGCCGAGGCGTTGCATGCGCGCGGGCCAGCGGGTCGTCTCGGCGGCGATGCGATAGGCCTCAGGCGGGATGACCAGGGGGGTCTGGTGGCGGAGCATCGCAATGGCGAGGGCGAGGTTCTCGGGCTGGTGCGGGCCGGCCAGGCTGGGCAGCGGGGTTTCGACACGGCCGGCGGCGTCGCGGTAGCCGAGCTTGCCGTCGTCCGCGGCGAAGAACCAGGCGTCTCCGGCGGCCGACACCGGCGCGCGCGCCGCGCGCGCGACCGCCTCGACGCGCTGGGCGATGGGGGTGGGGTAGCGCATGGTGACCAGCGGCACGCCGGGCTTGGCAATGCCGGCCTTTTCGCCGGCGATCTCTTCGGCGGTGTCACCCAGGAAGCTCTGATGGTCGACCCCGAGCTGGGCGATGCCGGTGACGAGCGGCCGGGCGATGACGTTGGTCGCGTCGAGCCGGCCGCCCAGGCCGACCTCGACGATGCAGGCATCGGCCGGGGTGCGCGAAAAGGCAAGAAAGGCTGCAGCGGTGGTGACCTCGAAGAAGCTCGCACCGATGTCTCCAGCGATATCGAGCACTTCTTCGAGCAAGGCGGCGAGGGCATCGTCCTCGATCAGCGTACCGGCAATGCGGATCCGCTCGTTGAAGCGAACGAGATGGGGGCTGGTATAGACATGGACCGTCAGGCCGGCCGCTTCGATTGCCGAGCGGAGGAAGGCGCAGGTCGAGCCCTTGCCGTTGGTGCCGGCGACATGGAGCACCGGCGGGAGGCTGTCCTGCGGGTTGCCGAGGCGATCGAGCAGTTCGGTGATGCGCTCCAGGCCGAGGATGTCGGCACCGGGGGAGAGCGACCAGAGGCGGTCGAGCTGGTGCTGGACGGCGGGGGAGGTGGAGGTGGCGGAGTCTAGCATTCTAAAACTTCCTCCCCTCCCGCTTGCGGGAGGGGCTGGGGGTGGGCGCCCGGCAACAACAAGCGTTCCGCCAGCGGAGAGCGGGAGCCCAGCCCCTCCCGCAAGCGGGAGGGGGAAGGCTATGCCGCCTTCTTCGTGCACAGATAGTCGATCAGGCTGGCGAGCGTGGCGCGCAGGTCGCGCCGATGCTTCACCATGTCGAGCATGCCGTGCTCGAGCAGATATTCAGCGCGCTGGAAACCCTCGGGGAGCTTTTCGCGGATGGTCTGTTCGATCACGCGCTGGCCAGCGAAACCGATCAGCGCGCCGGGCTCCGCGATCTGCACGTCGCCGAGCATCGCATAGCTGGCGGTGACGCCGCCGGTGGTCGGGTCGGTCAGCACGACGACGTAGGGCAGGCCGGCATCGTGCAGCATCTGGATCGCGACCGTCGCGCGGGGCATCTGCATCAGGCTGAGAATGCCCTCCTGCATGCGCGCGCCGCCGGCGGCGGTGAAGATGATATACGGGCAATTATCCTCGATCGCGTTCTCGACGCCGCGCACGAACGCCTCGCCGACCGCCAGGCCCATCGATCCGCCCATGAAGGCGAAATCCTGCACGCCGACGACCGCCTTGCGGCCCTCGATCGTACCGCGCGCGTTGATCAGCGCGTCGCCCTCCGAGGTGGCAAGGCGGGCCGCCTTGATGCGGTCGACGTACCGCTTGGTGTCGCGGAACTTGAGCGGATCGTCCTGCACCCGGGGCAGCGGGATGATCGTGTAGCTGCCGGCGTCGAAGACGTACTGGAAGCGCAGGACCGGCCCGATACGCTCGTGATGCTGGCAGTTAGGGCAGACATGGAGATTGTCCTCCAGCTCTTTCACGAACACCATGTTCCCGCATCCCTTGCACTTATGCCAGAGATTGTCGGGCGAATCCTTTTTGGGAACGACGAACGACAGCGCGTTCCTGACGCTGGTGAGCCAGCTCATACTGTTTCCTTTCGGGCCGCGGCGATCGCCGTGGACAGGGAACGGATATAGGCCTCGACGGGCGCGCTTGCACCCTCGCCATACTGGCCGACCAGCTCGACGATCGCCGAGCCGACCACGACGCCGTCGGCGACACGGGCGATGGCGGCCGCCTGATCCGGCGTACGGATGCCGAACCCGACCGCGACGGGGATGTCGGTCGCGGCCTTGAGGCGCGAGACGGCGCTCTCGATCGAATCCTGCGCGGCCTGCTGGAGGCCGGTGATGCCGGCGACCGAGACATAGTAGAGGAAGCCGCTTGCGCCGCCGAGCACCGCGGGCAGGCGGGCCACGTCGGTGGTCGGAGTGGCGAGGCGGATCAGGTCGATCCCGGCGGCGCGCAGATTCGGGCCGAGTTCGTCATCCTCCTCTGGCGGCAGATCGACGCAGATCACGCCGTCCACGCCCGCATCGCGCGCGGCGTTGGCGAACCAGTCGGCGCCGCGGCGGAGCATCGGGTTGGCATAGCCCATCAGCACGACCGGCACGTCGGGATGGCGCTCGCGAAAGGCCTTGGCGATGGCTAGGATGTCGGCGGTGGTGGTGCCGGCACCGAGGCTGCGCAGGTTTGCGGCCTGGATCGCCGGGCCGTCGGCCATCGGATCGGTGAAGGGCATGCCCAGTTCGATCACGTCGGCGCCGCCGGCAATCAATGCATCGAGGATCGCGCCGCTGGTCCAGGGCGCCGGGTCGCCAGCGGTGACGAAGGTGACGAGCGCAGCGCGATGCTGGTGTCGCGCGCGGTCGAAGGCAGTGGAGAGGCGGGTCATCGTGCGGAGCGCCATTGGCTGAAGAGTTGAGAGAGAATGCCGACCAGGGCGCCCATTTCGACGGCTTCAAGCCCTCGGGGCAGCGGCAGGCGCCAGTCGGAAAGCGCGAGGCCATATTGGTTCAGCTCGCGCACGATAAGCGCGGCCGCGGCGCCCACCACGGCGCCGGTCACGAGGTTGGGGATGTTCATATCTCGACCCCGAGCGCCTCGGCGACGGTGAAGATGTCCTTGTCGCCCCGACCGCACAGGTTGCACAGGATGATCTGCTCGCGGTTCATCTCGCGCGCGACGCGGGCGACGGCGGCGATGGCGTGGCTCGGCTCCAGCGCGGGGATGATGCCTTCGGTGCGGCAGAGCAGCTGGAAGGCGTCGAGCGCCTCGGTATCGGTCGCGCTGGTATACTGCACGCGGCCGATCGAGTGGAGCCAGCTATGCTCCGGGCCGATGCCGGGATAGTCGAGCCCGGCCGAGATCGAATGCGCTTCGGCGATCTGGCCGTCCTCGTCCTGCAGCAGATAGGTCTTGTTGCCGTGGAGTATGCCGGGCGATCCGCCGGCGAGGCTCGCCGCGTGTTGCTTGTCGAGGCCGTGGCCGGCAGCTTCCACCCCGAGCATCGCGACGTCGGCATCGTCGAGGAATGGGTGGAACAGGCCGATCGCGTTCGATCCGCCACCGATTGCCGCGACGAGCAGGTCGGGCAGGCGGTCGATGCGTCTCAGCATCTGCGCGCGGGCTTCCTTTCCGATCACGCTCTGGAAGTCGCGGACCAACTCGGGATAGGGGTGCGGGCCGGCGGCGGTGCCGATGATGTAGAAGGTATCGTGGACGTTCGCGACCCAGTCGCGCAGCCCCTCGTTCATCGCGTCCTTGAGAGTCATCGCGCCCGAGGTGACCGGGCGGACCTCGGCGCCGAGCAGCTTCATGCGGAACACATTGGGCTGCTGCCGCTCGATATCGCGCGCGCCCATATAGATGACGCAGGGCAGGCCGAAGCGCGCGCAGACGGTCGCGGTGGCGACGCCGTGCTGGCCCGCGCCGGTCTCGGCAATGATCCGCGTCTTGCCCATGCGCATCGCGAGCAGGATCTGGCCGATGCAATTGTTGATCTTGTGCGCGCCGGTATGGTTCAGCTCGTCGCGCTTGAACCAGACCTGCGCGCCCTTGCCTTCGGGCGCTGACTCGCGGAGCGCCTCGGTCAGCCGCTCGGCGTAATAAAGCGGGCTGGGGCGCCCGACATAATGTTCGAGCAAATCCTCGAACTCGGCGGCGAAGGCGGGATCGGCCTTGGCGGCGCGATAGGCCTCATCCAGCTCGAGGATCAGCGGCATCAGCGTCTCGGCGACATAGCGGCCGCCGAACTCGCCGAAATGCCCGCGTTCGTCGGGCTGGGCGCGGAAGGAATTGGGGACGTTCATGGTGCGGGCGCTTTAGCACCTCGGATGGGCGTGTCGAGTTGAGTAAAACTCTTCTCCGATGAAGGCTGGCGACGTCAGAGGGTTTTGACCGTGTCGAGGAAGGCGGCGATCTTCGTCAGGTCCTTGATACCGGGCGCGGATTCCACGCCCGAGGACACGTCGACCATCGTCGCGCCAGTGACCGTCACGGCTTCAGCGAGGTTCAGCGGATCGAGTCCGCCCGAAAGCGCCCAGGGAAGGGGGTGGCGGAAACCCTGGAGCAGGCTCCAGTCGAAGCGTACGCCCATGCCGCCGGGGAGCGTCGCGCCGGGCGGAGTCTTGGCGTCGTAGAGAATTCGGTCGGCGGCGCCCGTGTAGGTCTCGGCGACCGCGAGATCCGCACGGGTCTTGACCGCGATGGCGGCCCAGATGGCGAGGCCGGTACGCGACTTGATCGCAGCGGCGCGGGCGGGGCTGCTATTGTGGAGCTGGAGCGCCTGGAGCTGGCCGGCCCCGATCGACGCCTCAAGCAGCGCGTCGTCGGGATCGACGAACACGCCGACGCGCGTGACATGGCCGGGGACGCGCGCGGCGAGCTGCGCGGCGCGCTCGCGACTCAGGGTGCGCGGGGAAGGCGGGAAGAAGACGAAGCCGACATGGCTCGCCCCGCCACGGATCGCGGCGTCGAGGGTTTCGGGCGTCGAAAGGCCGCAGATCTTGGCAGTGACGGGCATGGCGCCGCCATAGTCGTCAGGGGAGGGGCTTGACCAGTACCGTCATGTAAAGCGGCGGCACGACCGCGACGGGGAAATCGCGCCGTTCCGTGGTGCGGGTGTAGCCGCGACGCTCGTAATAAGCGACCAGTTCGACCCGGTTCTCGATGACGGTCATCTCCATCGTCGAGACGCCGAAAGTGTCGCCGGCGAGCTTTTCCGCTGCCTCGATCAACCGCTTGCCGAGGCCGGCGGCCTGCAGGGCCGGTTCGATGCACAACAGGCCGAGATAGGCGAGGCCGTCGCCGCGATCGGTCACCTCGACGCATCCGATCGGCGTGTGGCCGTCGAGCGCGATCAGCAGGCGTTCGGCCGGGTTGGTCAGCGCTGCCTGAAGCGTTGCGAGGTCGGTCCGTGTATCGTCGAGCAGGTCGGCCTCGTGGGTCCAGCCCATACGAGCGGTGTCGCCGCGATAGGCCCGCTCGATCACGGGATGCAGGCGCGGCAAATCGTCCGGCGTGGCGAGGCGAATAACAGGATCGGACATGGGTTAGAGCGTCGCGCCGATCTCGCGCGCAGCGGTGTCGGGATCGTCGGCCTGGGTGATCGGCCGGCCGACGACCAGGATCGAGGCGCCGGCGTCGAGCGCCTGGCGCGGCGTCACCACCCTTTTCTGGTCGCCCACCGCGCCATTGGCGGGGCGGACGCCGGGGACGACGAAGAAGCCCTTGGGCCACAGTGCCTTGGCCGCCGCGACTTCGGCGCCGGAGCAGACCACGCCGTCGACACCCGCCTTCATCGCAAGCTCGGTCAGACGCAGCACCTGATCGTGCGGATCGTCGGGGCAGCCGATCGAGGCGAGATCGCGCGCGTCGAGGCTGGTGAGCGTGGTGACCGCGACCACCTTGGTGCCGGTCGGTGCGGCGGCTTTGGCGTCCTCGAGCATCGAGCGGCCACCGGCTGCGTGTACCGTCAGGATTGCCGGCTCGAGCGGGCGCAGCGCCATGATCGCCTTGGCGACGGTGTTGGGGATGTCGTGGAATTTCAGGTCGAGGAAGATCGGCAGGCCGAGCTCGGCCATCTCGCGCACCCCGGCGCGGCCATTGGCCATGAAGAATTCGAGGCCGAGCTTGATGCCGCCGATATGATGGTGGACTCGTTGGGCGATCGCCTTCGCCTTTTCGAGGTCGGGCGTATCGAGCGCGACGAAGATGCGGCTGGTCATGCGCCCCCCGGCGGAACGGCGGTGGGCACGGCGGCGGGCGGGATGACCGGCGCGTCGGGCTCGAGCGGGGTTGGCGTGGCGGGGGCAAGTACGCCGCGCAGATCGGCCAGGGTGCGTTCCGACGTCGACAGCCGGTTGCGCAGCCGCCAGCGGATCGCGTTGTAATAGATCATGGTCGGCACCAGGCCGATCAGGAAGGTGACGAACAGTAGGAGCGGCAGGTTCACCTCGGCGATCAAGCCGCCCCACAGCTTGATCGGCACCGTGGTCCAGTTGCCCAGGGTGAACACCGCGGCAACGAAGGCGAGCAGGCACCAGAACAGGATCTTCAGGAACTGCATCGAGCGCTGTGGCCTCCAAAATTTCCCATATGGGGAATTCTTACGTCTCCGGTGCCGCTTTGACCAGCCTAGCCGCCAAGTTCGTCATGCCGGACCTGTTCCGGTATCCATCGTGCCGCAAGTGCAATCATCGCGCGTTGAGGGATGGACCCCGGAACAAGTCCGGCGTGACGGGACGAGAAGCAGTGGCTACCCGATTTCTTTGCGGAGCGACGCGATCAGCCCCGGGATCGCCTCCAGTTTGGGTTCCTCTTCGTCGAGGATGGCGCAGAAGGCGGCGCGCTTGATGGCCGCGACGCGGCCGGGTTTCAGATTTGCGGTGGCTGGGAGCGAGGACAGCACGATGTCGATCATCCGCTCTGCGCCGTGGAGACGGCCCCAGAGATAGTCGTTCTCGCGGTACGCGCGGCTGAAAAAGGCGCCGAAGCTGTTGAACTGGATGCCCTTGAGCGTCGCTTCGGCGCCGCCCGCGCGGATCGACTTGGCGTCGTCGGGGGCGATGCGATCGACCTTGATCGGGTCGAACTCGTCCAGCCCCTCGCCCTGGAGCAAAGGCAGGGTGGCGACATCGAAATAGGGGAAGCCGAGATAGGTGAGCAGGATCGGCCGCTTCAATTCGCGCGGCAGGCCGGTGAAGGCGGCGGCGAGGCGTTCTTCGGTATCGGTGTCGAGTTGCTTGAGGTCGAGCGATGCGGCGAGCTTGTCGAGCAATGGTCCGGCATCGCCGCGCAGCAGCCGCACGTCCTTGCGCAGATGGGCATGCCGGTCGGTACGCTTGCATTCGAGATAATCGGCGAGCGACGCGTAGATCGCGTCGCGGATCGGCTCGAGGTCGGCCTCGTCGTGATCGGCTTCCAGCTCGGTCAGGCGGCGGGCGAGCAGGCGGAGGCGGCGGATGCGGAAGCCGAGATCGTAGGAGCGCAGGAAGCCGATCGTGGTCGGGCTCGCGCCGTCCGAGAAGCTTGGCTTCAGATCGTCGAAACCACGTTCGCTGACCGCATCGGCGATATGGCCGCGAATGCGGTTCCAGCGCTGCGGCCCCGGTTCGCCGCCGGCATGGTAGAGGAGGGATGTCAGCGCCTCGACCACGCCGGCGATCTTGAGATGGCCATACGCGGCATAGCCATAGCCAGCGGCCTTGGCCGCAGCGGACTGCGCCCGGGCGCGCCATGTCGCGAGACGCGAGACGGTCGGTGAATCGAGGAACAGGGTATAGCCGAACAACGCCTCGACCCGCGCCTCGACCTCGGGCCGGATGCTCGCGACGATACCGCGCATGCGCTCGATCGTGCGGGAGCGTTCGGCGATGTCCTCCAGATTGTCGCGGATCGGCTGCTGGCGGGGCAGCTCCGACACGGCGCCGATGATCGTCTGGAAGAAACCGGGCGCGTTGGGATTGTGCGGGCCGAAGCGCAGTTTCACATTGGGTGAGGGGTCGATATAGACGAAGCGGCGGTCGATCTCGCGGCGGGCGGGGCGTTCGCGCAGGGCCTCGATCGCGGGGCGGAAGGGCGCATTGGCGAGGACCGAGCCGTCGATCAGCACCGCCTGGTCGGCCGCATTGGCGGCGAACTGGCGCGGCAGGACGCGTTTCAGGAACCCGGCGCGTTCGGGCCATTCGACCTTGCGGTGCTTCAATACCTTGTCGAGCTCGCCGACCATGAAGGGCGGGAAGGCGCCGGGGAAGCTTGAGGTCGAGCGTGCGGCAAAGGCGAGTTCGGCCGCATGGGCCAGGGTATCGCCGGCCACGCCGTGATCGGTGAAGGGAACGACAAGGCGATGCTCGGTTTCCAGCACCTCGGGCGGCGAGTTGAGCATCAGGCGCTCGGGATGGCCGCGGAAATCGGTGACGGTGACGAACAGGTCTAGCGGCTGGCCCTCCGGCAGCAGGCGTGCACCGCGCGGTGCCGACGCCATGGCGTTGAGCGCATCGAGGATCAGGCCGGTGAACAGCGCGCCGCCAAAGGGCGGCTCGAACCAGCGCGAGCGGATGAAGTGCGACAGCTTCGCGCGGACTTCGGTGCGCGCGCCGGCCTCGACCAGCTCGTCGATGTTGTCGCCGCTGCGTTTCTCGGCATACCAGGCGATTGGCAGTGCCCACATCTTGGAGAAACGCGAGGACGGGGCCTGGTGCGTGTCGATCAGTGCCTCGATATCCGCCGAATCGAGCCACAGCTTGGTCAGCGGTTCGAGCGACTGGCCGGTCGAGATCGCCTGAGCCAGGAACACGCCGTTGATGCCGCCGGCGCTGGCCCCGGCGATGATGTCGACCAGTACGCGCATGCGCAGGCCGGTTTCTTCCTCGATTTCCTGGAGAAGGTCGCGATAGACGCCCTGGCTGCCGCCGGCGGGCGTCTCGCCCTTGTGGAAGGCCTGGCTCGCCCGGGCGAGGCGCCAGATCTCCTTGGTGATGCCGTGCATATAGACGGCGAGGCTGATGCCGCCATAGCAGACCAGGGCGAGGCGAAGCTCCTTCTGGCGCATCAGGCTGGCTCCACCATCGCCCAGATCGGCAGATGATCCGATGCCTTGCGCGCTGTCGCGCTGTGATGGACGCCGCAATCGGCGACGCGAAGGTCGGCGGAAACCATGATCCGGTCAAGCCGGGCGACGGGGCGGCGGACATGGAAGCTGGGGCCAGTGGAGGCGAAGCTATAGTCGCGACCGAAATCGCGCAGGCAGCCGGCATGCGCGCTCCATTCGTTGAGATCGCCCATCAGCACGGTTGGGCGGCGCGTGGTGCTCGAATCGACATGGGCAAGGATCGCATGCGCCTGGCGGCGACGCCACAGGCCCGACAGGTCGAGATGCATGCCGACGATGCGGATCGGCACGCCGGCGGCGCGGACATCGGCCATGACCGCGCCGCGCGGTTCGAGCGCGGGGAGGTGGATCGCCTCGCAATCCATCACGACGGAATCCTTGCGGATCAGCAGGACGTTGCCGTGCCAGCCCATGCTGCCGGTGTGCGCGCCGAGCGGCACCGCCTTCCACGGGCTGTGCTCCTCCAGCGTGTGGAGGGGGATGACGCCAGCCTTGGTCCCGAAGCGGCGATCCGCCTCCTGCAGCGCAATGATGTCGGCATCGACCTCGCGCAGGACCTCGAGGATCCGGTTGGGATCGCGACGGCGATCGAGGCCGATGCCCTTGTGGATATTGTAGCTGGCGACCTTGATCATGTGCGTGATGCAACGCCGATCGGTGAAGTTGGTTCGCCGCGCGTCACGATACGCCCGGCTTTCCTGCCGTATATGCCCAGTTTCGCGCCAAGCCAGCGCGAAAATGACGGGCAAGACCTCACCCAGGGGTGGCGCAGTAGCGCTGGAGGAAATCCTGGTGGCTCGGCATCTTCGCGACCGCGCTGGCGATATTGGCTTTCAGATCGCCCAGCGCCTGGCGCAATTGGCCCGGTGGCATCAGGCGGGCGAGGTGGTGATAGCCGCGCGGCTCGATCCGCTGGCCGAGCATGACCTGAACCCAGGAATCCACCCGGAACAGCTCGTCCGATGCCTGATAGGCCTGGGCATTCTCGCGGAACAGGGAAATGCGCCGTACGAGCGACGCCGGCAGTTCCATGGTCCGGCACCGAGTCCAGAAGGCGCTGTCGTCGCGTTCGGTGAGGCAATAATGCAGGATGACGAAGTCCCGCACCCCCTCCAGCTCGGTGCGCGACAATTGGTTGTAGCGATCGATCAGCGCCTCATCGAAGCCGTTGAAGGGAAAGGACTGCATCAGCCGCGTCACCGCGATCATGATGAGATGGATGCTGGTGGATTCGAGCGGTTCGATGAAGCCGCTGGCCAAGCCGAGCGCGATGCAGTTCCTATTCCAGACCTTGCGGCGCGCGCCGGTACGATACCGGATCAGGCGCGGATCGAACAAGGGTTCGCCCTCGATCTGGTCGAGTAGCAGCGCCTTGGCATCTTCATCCGCCATATGTTCGCTGGAGAAGACCAGTCCGTTGCCGATGCGGTGCTGGAGCGGGATACGCCAGCGCCAGCCGGCCTTGTGCGCGATCGCGCGGGTATAGGGGACGGCGGGGCCGACCGACTCCGTCTGCACCGCATAGGCGCCGTCGGTGGTGAGCCAATGGCCCCAATCCTCATAACCGGTCTGAAGTGCCTGCTCGATCAACAGGGCGCGAAAGCCGGTGCAGTCGATGAACAGGTCGCCTGGGACAATTTGCCCGGACTCCAGCACAAGTGACTGGATATAGCCGGTTTCATTCTGCTTTACTTTGGCGATCCTGCCCTCGATGCGCTTGACCCCGTCCGCCTCGCTCCGGGCGCGCAGGAAACGGGCATAGAGCGTCGCGTCGAGATGATAGGCATAGTTGATCTGGGCATTCTCGCCGGTCGCGAACTTGCTCGCCTTCGCCGCCTGCAGCTCGAAGCAATACTCGCCGATGTCACCGCCAAAGCCGTCAGTCCGGGCCTGAAGCCAGAAATGATGGAAATCGGCCATCCAGGTCGATTTGCCGAGCACGCCGAAGGAGTGGAGGTAGCGGTCGCCGATCCGGCTCCAATCCTCGAATCCGATGCCCAGCTTGAAGCTGGACTGGGTGGCGCGCATGAAGTCCTGCTCGTCGATGCCGAGCAGCGTGTGGAACGCGCGGACCGTGGGGATGGTGGATTCACCCACGCCGATCGTACCGATCTCGTCGGATTCGACCAGCGTGATGTCGAGCAGCCCGCCGAGCTGTTTCGAAAGCGCCGCGGCAGCGAGCCAGCCCGCGGTGCCGCCGCCGGCGATGACGACCTTGCGTACGATCTGTCCGTCCATGCCAGGATCTTCCATGTCAGCGATTCAGGCGGTTGAGCAGCATGGCGCGCAAGCGGCGTGCCCTGGTCTCGTCGAGCGGTGCGAGGTTGCCGCGCGCCGCCTCGGGCAGATGTGCGCCCGCCTGATCGGCGGGGCCGAAGACATAATAATCGAACAGAGCGCGCCAGGCGCGCTTCTCCGGCTCGGGACGATCGCGCAGGCTGAGCAGGGCGTGCAGCAGCGTGTTCTGCGGCGTGTCCATGAAGGCTGGGGAGGCGTTCCACCAATAGTTGATCAGTATGTTGAAGCGATCAAGCGCCTCGACATGATGCCACCAGAGCGCTGGGTAGAAGAGCACGTCGCCCGGCTCCAGATCGGCTACCTGGCCCGCCGCCAGCGCCTCAGCGAAACGTGGATGACGATCTAGGTCCGGATTGCGGAAATCGACCATCGAGACGACCTGGCCGCCGGGGGTCGGTTCGAGCGGCCCGGGATAGAGATTATGCACCTGTTCGGGCGGGAAGAGGGTGAAGCGGCGCCGGCCGACCATGCAGCAGGCGATGTTGTTCGACATGTCGTAGTGCGCCGACGCGATCGTGCGATTGCCGATCCAGATGCTGACGATGGGCGGGCTGTCCCCGAGCGTCGCCTGATCGAGGCCGAGTTCATTCTCCTGCCGCAGGCCCGGCAGATAGGTGTCGAGGTCGGTGGAGCCGACATAATAGGAGGGCGGCCGGTCCTGGTGCCATTCCGCCTGGAGCCGGTCGAGCAGCTCGTCGAGGCGCACGCGGCCGGCCTCGAAGTTCATCGCCGTCACGGCGTCATTGTAGAAGAAACGACCTTCGATCTCGGGTTTGCCAACAAAACCAATAACCGGATTTCCGCGGTAGAAGGACTTCAGATAACCGATCGCGTCTTCCGGCGAGTCCAGCCCGGCGCGCACCAGCGGCCAATCGCGCGCGACGCCCTTCAGGATGGTCGGCTGCTGGGCTTCCATCAGCGCGTCGAGCGGGATCGCGTCCGGTGCGACGCCCTCGAACACCCTGGTTTTGCTGAGGCTGATCATCATGGGTTCGCGCCGGTCAGTCGGCGCTGGCCTTTCGGTTCTTGAGGTCGATGAGGCGGCCCATATTGCCCATGGACGCGATCACGAAAAAGGCGAGGGGCAGGAAGCCGCTGGCATTCAGCCGCTCGAGCCTGGCGCCATCGAGCTGCGCCAGGGCACTGCGGGAGATGGTGAAGAGATCGGGCAGAACATATTTGCGCGTCTCATCCAGCTCGATCTCGACCGCCACCGGCTCGATCAGGCCTGCCAGGTCGAACGCGTCGAACATGGGCCGGTTCGCTTCGAGGCCGGTATAGATCGTCCGCAAAATGCCAGCGATATGTTCGAGATAGGGCGCATTCCCGCCATGCGGCAGGAAGAGTGGGAGGCCGTCGGTTTGGCTGACGCGGGGATGATCGAGGTCGATATGGATCATCGGCTCGCCTTCCGTCCCGCCATCCTTGAAGCCGATCAGGAACGGCCCGCGCTGCAACGTGGCCGGGACGTAGCGGCCCTGCCAGCCAGTCTCACCAAGGAAGAGATTCTCGTCGCGGTCCAGCCCAAGCAGGGCGACGGCCTGGAGCGCGCCACTCTCCTCGCGACGGAAGAAGATCGGGTATTCACGCTGAATCTCCTCGAACTCGGTCGGGAAGACCAGCACCTGGTTGACGCTGTCACCGAACTCGGCCCGATGATGGGCGATCACCTTCAGGTCCGGGTGATCGACATTGTTCAGCGGTACCCGGTTGGTCATGCGATCTTTTCCAGCCCGTGGAGCATGCGGTCTCTCGACCGGGCGGCTCTCCAACCGCCGAGGCGGGCGTTGGCAGTCATGATGCGGCAAAGGCCGCGCCAGCTCAATTCCGGACGGGAAAAAAGGCCACTGCGAACAGCGGCCTTTCTCCCCCTCCTGGCGTCGGAACCTCGGATCAGAATTTGAACCGGGCACCCAACATGAAGCGGCGATCGAGTTCCTGCGCGAACCACAATTCGGTTTCGGCGCGGGCATAGGTGCGCACACTTTCCTCGAGCAGGTTGATGGCTTCCAGCGTCACCGACACATTCTTCGTGACGTCATAGCTGATGTTCATGTCGAGCTGACCGAACGGCGCCGTGAACTCCGGATTGCGCGAATCCTGGCGATTGATCCCCGAGAGGAACTTGTCGCGCCAGTTATAGGCAAGCCGGGCCGAGAGGCCGTTCTTGTCGTAGATCAGCGTCGCGTTGAACGTGTCGCTCAACCCAAGCAGCGCGAACTGATCCTCGTTCGTGGGTGCGCCCAGATTGAAGCCGACATCGCCGCGGACCATCGTGTAAGCGGCCGACACGCCGAACCCAGTATTGCCGAGGAAATATTGGCCGGCAATCTCGACGCCCCAGATCTTCGCGTCCCTGTTGTTGATCGGACGCGTCACCAGGAACTGGTAGAGCGGGTCGGACGAGTTGGCCATCACGTCGAGCGTGTTGTTGATCGTCTGGACATAGGCATCGTCCAGCGTGCGCGTGACCGGGTTGAAATGCGCGTTGAACTGCGCCGTCGCTGCCGCCACCGATCCGGTCGACTGGATCAGCGCCGTCATGGCAAAGAGGTTCACGTCGCTGATATCCGCCCCGAGCCCGGTAAGCGCCGTCTTGGCGGCGCCCGAACGCGTACCGGCTGCGCCGGAGCTTGGATCGCGCAGACCGAACAGGTCAGTGGTGAACTGGCCGCGCCCGATGAAGTTATGCACCCGTTTTTCGAACAGGCCGACCGACACATAGCTGTCAGGCTTGAAATAATATTCGAGCGAGACGTCGAAATTGTCGGAAGTCAGCGGGGAGAGGCGCGCGTTCCCTGTGGCGCCAGAGGCGACGCCGCCATTGTTGATCGGCCGCGGCGGTCCACCCACCGTGGTGGAGGTGAACAGGTCACTGTAGTTGGGCCGGGCGATCGTCTTGCTGAACGAGAAGCGCGCGATCAAATTGTTGATTGGTTCGATCTGAAAATCGAACGAAGGCAATAGGTTGTTGTAGCTTCCTTTGTCCGTGAGGAAGCTGTTCTGGTTCGAGATGACCACGGTGAAGTCATTGTCCGACACCCAGTTGATCGCAGCGGGGACGGCAACCAGCGAGGTCGAGGTCGACTTCGTGCTCTCGTAGCGCACGCCGGCGACCATGCTGGCGTTGCGACCGGCGATCTCGCCCTTCCAGGTCATCTGGCCATAGGCGGCCCAGATGGTTTCCTTCACGCGATTGTCCTGGTTCGCCGTGACGCCGACGGCGTTGCCGGCGGTCGCATAATAAGGCGAGAGGATCGAATAGAGGTTGGCGGCATCGCCGCGGAAGGCGAGCTGCGACGGCGGATCACCGCCCGGATTATACTGGTTGAACTTGCATTCGAGGCAGAAGGCCTGGAGCCCGCCCGGGGCGAGCTGGTTCACGTCGCCCGGATGGGTGATGCCCCAGTCGCCCAGCGTTTGCTGAGTCGCGACGAAAGTCTGGTGCATGTCCGAGTTGCGATAGTTGCCGCCGAAATCGAAACGGCTGCCGCCGCCCAGATCCCAGCCGAAATCGGCGCGGGCTTCCTTGATCGTCTGGTCCTGGGTCGACCGGAACGTACGCCCGACCTGCGAGCCGACATCGTTGATGTCGAGCTGGCCGTTGCCGGCGCTGCCGATGGTGATCACCTGTTGAGGGATGCCGCCGCTATAATTGACCGAGTGCGCGGCGATCACATTGGCGCCCATGCCGACCAGCGTCGAGCTGTTGCCGTTCGGATTGTCCGGCCGGCTCGACGACTTGCTGATATGTCCGTCGAGGTTCAGCGAGAAATTCTCGGCGAAATCCCATTTGGCGTTCAGGCCGTAATCCTGGAGCTTGCTACGCTGCGCGCGGTTCTGCGCCTCGAAGCCCTCGTCCTTCTGTCCGTTGATCGTCTCGTGCAGATAGGTGGCGGTGGCGACCGTCGTATTCCCGTCGAAAGTCACGACATCGAACGGCCGGCTGAACCAGTTCGACAGATCCGAGCGGATTTCGCGCTGCCTGTTCTCGGCATAGAGTGCGTCGGCAGTCAGCGTGAGCGAGTCGGTCGGGCGGAATTGCAGGACGGCCTGGCCGTTGAAGCGTTCACGCGTGCCCTCGGCATAGTGATAGCGGCTATCGTTCGGAATCGCGACGAGCTGGTTCGCATTGGTCGGCGCGTTGTTGACGACCGTGCAGGTGGGAGTCGGCGTCGTGCCCGCGCAGGCGCCGCCCGAACGGGCGAAGCCGCCGCTCAGGAAGGTGCTGTAAGGAATGATGTTCCAGTTGTTCGACGTCGCGGCGATCGAGGTGTAATTGCGCTTCTGGTAGCTGCCGAACAGCGAGACGCCGAACATGTCGGACGGATCGCTCCAGCTCAGCACGCCGGAAACCTCGGGCGTGACCTTGGAGCCGCAATCGAGGCAGCCGTTGACGCTGGTATCATAGACCGCCTTGGCGCCAATGCTGCCCGACAGGCCGGAAGGGCCGTCGAGCGGATGGCGCGAGACGACGTTGATCGTCGCGCCGATGCCGCCGGACGGGATCGCGGCGCGGCCGGTCTTGTAGACTTCAAGCGTTTTCACGCCTTCGGAAGCGAGGTTGGAGAAGTCGAAGGAACGGCTGGTGCCCTGCGCGCCGTCGGAATTCTGGTCGCCGCCGACCACCGACACGATCGAGGTCGCCAGGGTGCGGCTGTTGAGCGTGACGAGGTTGTAGTTCGGGCCGAAGCCGCGCACCGTGACCAGCGCGCCTTCGCCGTTGGTGCGGTTGATCGAGACGCCGGTGATGCGCTGAAGCGACTCGGCCAGGTTGGTGTCGGGGAACTTGCCGATATCCTCGGCGGAGATCGCATCGACGACGCCGGACGAGTTGCGCTTGATCGCGATCGAGCGCTCGAGGCTGGCGCGGATGCCGGTGACAACGATGTCCTGTTCGCCGTCGCCAGCCTGTCCGTCGGCCGTTGCTGCCGGCGCCGCTTGCGCCAGTGCCGCGCCCGGCATCATCAGACACACCGCGACCGCGATTGCGGATGTGGACCGCGCAAACGCCGACGAACGCCCAAAACTTTTCATGATCACCCCTCCTCAACGGCGCGCTCCAAGGCGGCCGATATTGTTTTCTGCAAGCAGATTCGCGCTGCTTGATGGTAACGGTACCAAATTGTCTGACGTTGTCAACGGCACGAAAGCAGGTTTGGCGCAGCGAATAAAACCAGAATGACGCTGTTTTCCGCGGAGAAGGGTTTTCGGCTAAGGAATGTTAGCGTGCGCAGCAAAGGCCTTGTCGGACCGCGAGCAGCATGATTCCCGCCCAAATACGCGGATTGGCGTGTCGTTCATGATGCGAATAGCGTGTCCGACGATGCGGCGCGGCAATTGTCGGGCCATCCCCCGACAGGGGCGTTGCGTGCCGATGGCATCTCCGGCAGGCAGCGCGCGATCGACTCGGGCGACCGCGCGATCGTCCGTTGCACCTGAAGAGCGCGCGCCTGCGCCGGGAGATTTGAAGCATGACCATTACTCGCATCGATTCAGGCCCGCGCATGAGCCAGGCCGTGGTTCATGGCGACACCGTGTATCTCGCAGGTCAGGTCGGTGCGCCGGGCGAGAGCGTGACGGAGCAGACCAGGGCGGTGCTGGCGCAGATTGAGGATCTCCTCGCGCGGACGGGCAGCGACAAGTCCAGGCTGCTGTCGGCGACGATCTGGCTCGCCGACATGGCCGATTTCAGCGAGATGAACGCGGTGTGGGACGCGTGGATCGGCGGTCAGGACGCCCCGACACGCGCCACCGGCGAAGCGAAGCTGGCGACGCCCGAGTACAAGGTCGAGATCATCGTCACCGCCGCGCGCTGACGCAGCTCTTTGCCATGTTGTTCCGGCGATAAGAAAGAGCGAGCCGGGCACGTCCGGCAAGCGATGGCATGCCAGATTCCGTGTCGCGCTTGAATCGATGCCGATGACAGGGCTGTGGGGGTGAGCGGCGGGAGATATGGGACACCACCATGTCCCATATCTCCGCCGCCGCCTCGGCGAGCGTTTCTTTATAATATCATTGTACATCAGATATTTAATGCAGCATAGGCGATGCTCGGCATGGGACTTGCGCAGATTGTGGCGCGCTATTCCTCGAGCGCCTTGCGCTGGGTGACCACCGCATTGCCGTGCGCATCGACCTCGAATCCGGCGATGTGGAATCCGTGACGCAGGTTGAGCAGGATCATCGGGTTATTGGCGGCACGCGTGCGGGTTTCCACATGACGATAGCCGAGCGCTCGCGCTTCCGCATGCTGGCGCTCCATCATCAGCGCGGCGAGGCCGATGCGGCGAGCCTCCGGCGCGACACCGCCGAGCCAGCTGTAGAACAGGCTCTCGCCCCGCCGATAACCGAGCTTGAACCCGACCGGCAGGCCATCCTCGCGCCGGGCGAGCAGCAGGTGCGGATCGACGACATGCGGCAGCCTGCCCGCCAGATAGGCAGGGTCGAAGCTGGGGAACACCGCATCGCATAACGGCAGGAGCAGCGCGACGGCCTCAGCCGCGGTGCCGGCGAAGGTCTCGATACGCGGGGCGTCGGTGGGAGAAAAGGACATGAACCCTCTCTGCCTTTTGACGCGGATTTTCGCCAGCCTCTCGCGGTCAGGGCGGAATAGGCAATGTCGGGCATCGATCCGCTTCGACGGCGTTCCTGATCATGCCGTCACGCCGGGTCCCCATAGTCGAGTGTTACTTCCTCGATCAGGAACTGGGCACGCAAGGTCTCCGCCAGAATATGCGCGACGTGGGGATCCACGACATCGGCCTCGATCTGCATCCTGATCAGTCCGGCCGAACGCCGTATCAGCGCGAAAGCGGGCACGAGCCCGCGCCGCGCGAACTGGCCGAACACGCGCGGGACCAATTCGGGGTCGTCGTTGCCGTGCACCCGGTACCGCGCGACGGGGCGCTGGTACTCCATCATGGAAGCGCCATGGCTGGCGATCGGCCGCGCGCGATCGTCGTGCGCGCCAATCGGTCGGCGGCGAGGTTGACGGCGATGCCGCTGCGCTCGGCATCGGCCCAGACCTGGTGGAGGCGATCCGGGATCGCGTCGATCCGGGCCGCGACCTCGTCGCTGTCCCAGCCGAGATATTCGGCGCAGACATTGATGATCCCGCCGGCGTTGACGACATAATCCGGCGCGTAGAGCACGCCGCGCTCGGCCAGGGCCGTGCCGTCTTCCTCGTTGCCAAGCTGGTTGTTCGCCGCGCCGCAGACAATGGCGGCGCGCAGCTTCGGGATGCTTCGCGCATTGAGCACGCCGCCCAGCGCGCAGGGCGCGAGGATGTCGCACCGCGCCTCCAGCACGCCGCCCAGCGACGCGACGTCGGCGCCGGTACGTGTCGCCACCGCCGCGACAACGGCGGAACGGGGCTCCGCGACGATCAGCTTCGCGCCCGCGTCATGGAGCAGATAGGCGAGCGCCGCGCCGACTGAGCCGAGCCCCTGGATCGCGACCGTGCAGTCGCCGATTGGCCGCTCGAGCCGGTGCTCGGCCGCCGCCTGCATCGCGCGGAACACGCCGAGCGCGGTCCAGGGCGACGGATCGCCGCCGGGCCGCCCATCCCGCGGCGGCAGGCCGGCGACGTGGCGGGTGTGCCGCGCCACCTCGGCCATGTCGCCGACGGTCGTGCCGACATCCTCGGCGGTGACATAACGGCCGCCAAGCTCCTCGACCGCTTCGCCAAAGGCACGGAACAGGGCGGCACGATCGAAATCGCCCTCGGGGCGGCGCAGCACCGCCTTACCGCCGCCGAGCGGCAGGCCGGCCAGCGCGTTCTTGTAGCTCATCCCCTCGGCGAGGCGGAGCGCGTCCTGCGTGGCATGGTTGAAGTCGGGATAGGTCCATAAGCGGCAGCCGCCGGCGGCCGGGCCGAGATGGGTGGAATGAAGGGCGATGACGCCGTCAAGGCCGCTAGCGGAATCCTGCAGGCGCACGACCTGCTCGGGCGGATGCGCATCGCGCGCATGGGAAAAGTCCATGGTAAAGCTCCGGAAAACACTGAATTATGTAAGTCGGCGTGGCGGATGCGTCCCGCGCCAGCGCCTGTGACCTTTGGGGTCAGATCGCGGAGATCTGCCCGGTCGTAATTCGGGTCCGGATAATAAGTCGGATCGAGGCGCGAGCGGGGACGCCGGGCATTCGGGCGTGCGAAGACAGGGCGTAAGCCGCTGCTTTCTTCGTCACTGCCAACATGCCCTGCACGGTCCGGTGGTCCTCGTTTCGACGGCGCGATTCTTCATCGCTGGCGCAATCATAGACGGGCGAGAACGAAAAATCCGTAACTTTTTTCGAAAACGCTCACGTCAAGGCGTGTACGATACCGGGCGATACCTCGCTCCAGCCCCGCTGCGCGGCCTTGTCCAGCGCCGCGCGATCGATCGCTGCCATATCGGCGATCCGCGCTCGCACCCGCCCCGCGTTCACTGCGATCTCCAGGACATTTTGCCGGCCGCCGAGCGCTGCCAGCCACATGTCGTCCTTTGCCTCGATGACGGGGGCGGTTTTCCCCAATGCCCGCATTTCACCGGCGACACGGTCGGCGATGGGGCCGAGCACGACCTGCAGCGCATTGCCGCCGGGCCGCACGACACCGCGCGCGCCCAGCGCCTTGAGCGCGGCTTCATCGACCTTGGCCGGATCGACAAGGATCAGCCGCAGGCGCGTCGTGCAGGCGTCGATCGACTGGAGATTGGCGGCACCGCCCAGCGCAAGCACCAGTCCGGCCGCCTGGTCGCCCGCGGTGCCGGAGCCGGCTGGCTTGTCCACCTCCATTTCGCGCCCGGGCGTCTTCAAATTGAAGCGGACGATGCAGAAGCGGAAAGCGAAATAATAAATGGCGAAATAGGCAGCGCCGACCGGGAGCAGCAACAGCGGACGGGTCGCCAGGCCGTAGTTGAGGACATAGTCGAACAGCCCCGCCGAAAAGCCGAAGCCGAGCCTGACGCCCAGCGCGTCCATGATCACCATCGCCAGGCCGGTCAGCACCGCATGCACCGCGTAGAGCAGGGGCGCGAGGAACATGAAGGTAAACTCGATCGGTTCGGTCACGCCGGTCAGCAGCGAGGTGAGCGCGAGGCTGAGCAGCATGCCGCCGACGGTCTTGCGCCGTTCCGGCAGGGCGGAGCGGTACATGGCGAGGCAGGCAGCTGGCAGGCCGAACATCATCACCGGGAAGAAGCCGCTCATGAACGCGCCCGCGCTCGGGTCGCCCGCGAAATAACGCTTCAGGTCGCCGGTCGCGCCGTTGAAATCGCCAAGGATGAACCAGGCGATATTGTTCAGGATATGGTGCAGGCCAGTGACGATCAGCAGCCGGTTGAGCGCGCCATAGATGAACAGGCCGACCGGGCCAGCGCTGACCACCCAGCGGCTCAGCGTATCGATCGCGGTTTCGAGTGCCGGGAATCCGAGACCGAACAAAGCCGCGCCGATCAGCCCCGCGAACCCCGCCGCGATCGGCACGAAGCGGCGTCCGCCGAAAAAGGCGAGATAGTCGGGCAGTTTGATTCCGGAATAACGGTTGTAGAGCCAGCCCGAGACCAGCCCCGAGAGGATGCCCGCCGGTACGCTGAGCTTGCCCAGCTCCTTCGCTTTCCACGCGGCGGTGGCGAGATCGCGGGCGGCCTGATCGGCAAAGGCGGCGGTTACCTCGGGTGGGACAGTGAGCAGGGCCTTGCCGCCCTCGACGGTGACGAGGAAGGCGACCGCGCCGGCCAGGCCCGCTGCGCCATTATTCTCGCGCGCCAGCCCGACCGCGACGCCGATCGCGAAGATCAGGCCGAGATTGGAGAAGATCGCCTCACCCGCGGCGGCGATGAAGGCGATGTCGAACATGTCCGGCTGGCCAAGGCGGAGCAGCAGGCCCGCCACCGGCAGCACCGCGATGGGCAGCATCAGCGCACGGCCGAGCGGCTGGAGGGCGTCGATCCGCAGGCGCATCATCCGGTTCCTTCCAGCAGCTTGCGTACCCCGGCGGCGGTGGACGTCGACAGCGCCTTTGCCGCGAGGGCGCGGCAGGTGGGCATGTCGAGCGCGCGGACCGCTGCCTTCAGCCCGGGGATGGTCGCGGGCGTTGCGGAGAGTTCAGTGACGCCGAGGCCGATCAGGATCGGCGCGGCGGCCGGATCGGAGGCGATGCCGCCGCACACGCCGAGCCAGCGGCCATGCGCCTTCGCACCCTCGGCGGCCCAGGCGATGAGGTGGAGCACGGCCGGATGAAGCGCATCGACCATTGCTGCCACGGTCGGATTGCCGCGATCGGCGGCGAGCGCATATTGAGTGAGATCGTTGCTGCCGATCGAGAGGAAGTCGGCATCGCGGGCGAGACTGTCGGCGAGCAGGGCGGCGGCGGGCGTTTCGACCATGACACCAAGCGGAACGGGCGTGTCGATGCCTAGGTCAGCGCGGGCCTTGTCGAGGATCGCCCGGGCGGCGGCGAGTTCGCCCGCATCCACCACCATCGGCAGCATGATGCGGCATTGCATGGCCGGGATGCCGCGCAGGATGGCGCGGAACTGGATCGCGAGCAGGGCGGGATTGGCGAGCGAGAAGCGGATGCCGCGCGCGCCGAGCGCCGGATTCTCCTCATGGGGAAAGGGCAGATAGGCGACCGGCTTGTCGCCGCCGATATCAAGCGTGCGGACGATCAGCGGGCGGCCGGCCAGCCCTTCGGCAACCGCGGCATAGGCAGCGCGCTGCTCTTCCTCGTCCGGAGCCGAGCTGCGATCGTGGAAGAGGAATTCGGTACGCAGCAGGCCGCAGCCTTCGGCGCCGAGCGAAACCGCGGGGGCCGCTTCCGCACTCGCTGCGAGATTGGCGAAGATCTCGATCCGCGTGCCGTCAGCCATCACGCAATCGTCCTGCGCGGCCGCTGCCTGCGCAACGGCGCGATCGCGCCGGCGGAGCAATTGCGCGGCAGTTCGTTCGCGGGCGGCCGGTTCGGGCGTTGGATCGAGTGAGGCACGATCGGCATCGAGCACGACGTCGCGACCATCCTCCAGATCGAGGACCGTCGGACCAGCGGCGACCAGCATGGGGATGCCTGCCGAAGCGGCGAGGATCGCGGCGTGCGCGGTCGGCCCGCCATAAGCGGTGCAGATGCCCGCAACGCCTGCATCGGTCAGCGCGGCGAAATGCGAGGGGAGCAGTTCGTCAGTGATCAGGATGGCGCCGCGTGGTGGCACCGGCATGGCGATATCGGCGCCGACGAGGAGCGCGATCATCTGGCGCTCGATATCCTTCAGGTCGGCGATACGCTCGATCAGCAGACGGTCGCCGGTCGCGCGGATCGCTTCGGCGTGGCCACGGATCGCGCCGCGCCAGGCAAAGGCGGCGCTCTTGCCCTGGGCGATCAGGCGTTGCGCGGCGGCGAGCAATTCGGGGTCGTCGATCAGAGCGCGGTGTGTGGCGGCGATGTCTGCGCCGGTGCCATGGCCATTTCCGGCGTCGGCCAGCAATTGCGCGCGGGCGGTGGCAAGGGAGGTACTCTCCGCTGCGGCGCCGTTGCCCTGTTCGGGCACGGTGATATCGGTGGGGCGGAACTGGAAGACCGGGCCGATCGCGAGACCGGGCGCGGCGCGGACGCCGTGGATCAGGCCGCCGGCAGCGGGTGCGGCGACGGGGGCGACGGGCTGGTGCGCCTCCTCCTCCATGCCCTGTTCGATGAGGGTGGCGATCGCGGCGATGGCGGCGCGGGCATCGGGGCCGAGTCCGGCGATCTCGATCTCGTCGTCATTGCGGATGCCGGCCGACAGCAAGGCGACGATGCTGCGCGCGTTCGCGGTCTTGCCATGGGCTGAGAGCGTCACCTCCGCCGTGAAGGGTTTGAGCGCCGCGACGATACGCGCGGCGGGGCGGGCATGGATGCCGCTGGGCAGCGGCACGCGGATCGTGCAGCGCGCTGTGTCCTCGCCAAGCTCGGCCGCGACGCCGTCGGTGGCCAGCGGCGCAATCTCGGCGAGTGGGTCGCCGGCCTTCACCCGGGCATCAAGGTCGTGGAGCGTGATGGCAAATCCCTCGCTCGTGATGGTGATCGGCGTCACGAGGCTTTTCGCGCTGGCGGCGACCGGATCGAGATCGACCTCCAGCAGCACCTGACCAAGCGCGACTGCGTCGCCGTCGTGCACCCTGGCGACGAAGCCGTCTCCCGCCAGCGCGACGGTCTCCAGCCCGACATGGATCAGCAACTCGGCACCGTTGGCCAGCTTGAGGGTGACCGAGTGACGGGTCGGCGCGACCGCGATGACAATGGCGTCGCACGGCGCGCGGATCGTGCCCTCGAGCGGATCGATTGCGAAACCCTCGCCCATCATGCGCTCGGCAAAGACCGGATCGGGCACCTGGGCCAGATCGAGCGCCCAGCCGGCCATGGGCGCGTGCAGGCGGACGATCACGGAGCGGTCACCAGTTGTACCGCGCTCACCGCCCAGAGCGGGTTCACGCCCTTGGCGGTATAGGTGATGCACAGGTCATGCGCGCCCTTGAGCGGGGCGATCGGCGCGGTCAGCGAGGTGATCCCTGGCCGGTGTGCCGCGGGGGCGAGGGGTAGGGTCGCGACACGCGGGCCGTCGCATCCGTCGCGTATCTCGATCTCGCCGGCGGGCGTCGCGGGCGGGCGGAAGGTGATCTTGTCCTTGTCCGCGCCGATCTGGAAGTTGAACGGCACTTGCCCGACCGAGACGGCGATCGAACGCACCCCGTCCATCGGTGCCGCGTCATAGATCCAGCACGGGTTGGCGACGTCGATCAGCAGCGCGGCACGCGGGCCTTTGGCCGGCGCGTCATCGGCCAGTCGCAGCGCGATGCCCTGGGAGCAGAGCTTGAGCTGGGTATCATCGCGCCGGCGGATCGAGGCTGGGGTGAGGGGCAGGTCGATCGCGCCCGGTAGCGCCACGCCGTCGAGCATGGTCGCGGCGCGCAGGCGGCTCGGCATCTTCACGGTCACCGGTCCGGCGTAGAGTGGCGATGCGGGGCCGGGGAGAGTGCCGTCGATCGTGTAACGAACCGGCAAGTCCGATTGGCCGCTGAGTATGACCTTGGCGCGGTCGCCCCCCGGGGCGAGCCTTGCCACGGGACGAAACACGGCAGCGCTGGGCTCAATGCCGAGTTTGGTCAGGCGCTGCATCTGCGGGGCGAGGCGGCGGACGAAGTCGCTGAAATCGCGCTTCCTGCCCAACCAGCCCAGTTCGGCGATGGCGGCAGCGCGTGGGAAGGCGGCGGCGGCGACATTGGCCTCGCCCCGCAGATGCTCGGTCCAGATATTGCCCTGGAGGCCGAGAATGTGACGCTGTTGTTCCTGCGGGATCGAGGCAGGGGCCGGATCGAACCCATAGACGTCCGCGAGCGCGATGAGGTTGCCGCGTCCGGTGCCCTCGGCCGCGGTGGTGCCCTGGCGGTTGTCGAGATAGAGCGTCGGCGCGGGGCTCAGCACGGCATCATGGCCGGCCTTGGCCGCGGCGATCGCACCGTCCAGGCCGCGCCACGACATGATGGTCGCGTCCGCCATGATCCCACCGTCGAGAATCTCGTCCCAGCCGATCAGCCGCCGGTCATGCGCGGCGAGATAGCGGCCGATGCGCTGGATGAACCAGCTCTGCAATGCATTCTCGGACGTGATGCCGAGCGCCTTCATCTTCGCCTGGATTTCGGGTGAGGCCGCCCATTGCTGCTTCACCGCCTCGTCGCCGCCGACATGCACATAGCGCGACGGGAACAGCGCCATCACCTCGTCGAGCACATCCTGCAGGAAGCCGAAGGTCGCGTCGTCGGTGTTGTAGAGCCAGGGGAACACGCCCCAGTCGCTCTCCGTGCCCGGCGGGATCGGGACGCCCATGCCGAGCCGCGGATAGGCCCGGATCGCGCTCAGCGCATGGCCGGGCATTTCGATCTCCGGCACGATGGTGATGCCGCGCGCAGCGGCATAGGCGACCACGTCGCGGATCTGCGCCCGGGTGTAGAAACCGCCGATGACGGGCAGGGCGGGCGCGCCGGGCGCGGTCGCCGGGCGGCGCCAGGCGCCGACGCTGGTCAGGCGCGGATATTTCGGGATCTCGATGCGCCAGCCCTGATCGTCGACCAGATGCCAGTGCAGCGTGTTGAGCTTGTTCGCCGCCATCGCGTCGATCAGGCGCTTGACGAAGGCGGGCGACTGGAAATGCCGTGCGCTGTCGAGCATCAGCCCGCGCCATTTGAAACGGGGGGCGTCGTCGATCGAGACAGCGGGGATGAAGGGGCTGGCCTCCCCTGCGCGGGCGAGCTGCCAAAGCGTGACGGCGCCATAGAGCAGGCCGGCATCGTCACTCGCGCTGATCGTCGCGCCGGAGGGCGAGGTGGTCAGGCGATAGCCTTCGGCGGGAAGGCCGGCGACGCGTTCGAAACGGATCTTGCCGTCGTCGGTCACCGCCAGCTTCGGCCCGCCAGTGCGGAGGAGCAACTCGCCAAGCCGGTCGGCCGCGTTGCGCGCACCATTGTCTCCAGTTGGAACCGAGATGCCGCTTGCAGCAGACAGCGTGAAGCCGCCTTCGGCCATGTTCAACGATTGCGGCGCCGGCAGCAGTATGACGGGCTGCGCGATGGCGGCGGGAGAGAAAAGGACCCCGCCTAGCAGGGGAAGGGCCCGGAGGATCTGAATGCTCGACACGCCGGGCGCCTTTACGAACCTAGGATAGCGGGCCGGCAGGGCCGGCCCGCTTATTCAGATCAGAACTTGAAGCGCGCGCCAACGAAGAACTGGCGCCCATTGTCGTAGATCGCCCGCACACGATCGGGCGTGCCCGAATATTGGACGATCTTTTCATTGGTCAGGTTCACCGCATCGGCCGTCAGGGTGATGTTCTTGGTCACATTGATGCCGAGCGATGCGTCGAGCGATGACAATGCCGCCTGGTTGAGCGGGGCCGAACGATCGATGTCGATGAAGAAGGCCGAGCGGTAATTATACGAGACCCGGGCAGTGAGCAGGTCGTTCTCGTAATAGCCGGTCAGGTTCACCGAATGCTTGCTGTTGCCGGGAATCTGATCGCCGTTGCTCGCCTTCGCATCGGAATAGGTGTAGTTGGCGATCGCGCCGAACCCGCCCCAGATCGGCCGCGAAACCTGGAATTCGAAACCCTGGTTCCGGCCACCGCTGCCGTTGGAGCGGCGGTTGATCTGATAAGGGCAGTTGAACAGGTTCGGGTTGCCGCCCGGCGCCACCACGCAGGATGCGGGCTGGGTACCTGGGACGAACACGCCGGGCAGGATCTCCGTCGATGTCCGGTTGACGATGTAGGACTGGATGTCCTTGTAGAACACGGCCAGCGCGACGATCGTCTCGGCGTCGGGATACCATTCGAGCGACGCGTCATATTGGTTGGCGCGATAGGGCTGGAGATTGGGGTCGCCGCCCTGGCCGGTGAGCAGGGTTCCGTTGAGGTCGACGCCCGGGGTGATATCGACGAAGTCGGGACGCGTGACCGTCTTGCCCGCGGCGAAGCGCAGCACGAATTTCGGCGACAGGTCGATCGACAGGTTCGCGCTCGGCAGCACGTCGGTATAGGACCGATCGGACGTGATCGGGGTGTAACCGCCGAAGGGGTTGGTGAACTGAGGATTGGCGCCGCCGATCAGGTTGCCGGTCGATGTCTGGTCGGTCCTGACCACACGGACGCCGATATTGCCGCGCCATCCTTCGCCGCCGAACTTGGCCATGGCGTAGCCGCCATAGGCCTTCTCGTTGATCGAATAGGTGTTGCCGGGCACGAGGAACTTCGCGCTGATGGCGGCCGATTGCGATCCGTAGATCTGGCGGAGCCGGGCGGGATCGACCGTCCAATAATCCTTCAGCGTTCCCGAGTCCCCGATATTGTCCAGGAAATCGTCAGGCGTGCCATGGCCGCTCGCAAAGCTGGCCGCAGTGCACGGCGCGCCGCTGCACAGCAGCCCGGGCGTGAGCGCGCCGCCATTGGTGGCGAGGCGAAGCGCCGAACGGTCATGATCGGTATATTTCACGCCGACCTTCAGCGCGGTCATCGGCCCCCAATCGACCTCCTGTTCGAGATCGAGATAGGCGTATTTCTCCTTGTCCTCGTTGCTCACCGACTGGATGCGCGCGAAATCGATGAGCGCGCCCGCCGGCGAGGTCGGGTTGGGCGAGGTGAAAGTCACCTGGGGCGCCTTGCCGCGCAGATCGTAGCGGAACGAGCCGGTGGCCGCGGTTTCGAGGAAGTTCTCGTTCGACGTTTCGCCGGTCGCCTTGGTCCAGCCCGCCTTGAGGTGCACGCTCAGCTGATCGGTCGGCTTGTAGGTCACGTCGAGATCGGCCGAATAGGTTTCGGCAAAGGCCTGGCGGTCGATGGCATCGAAGACCATGGCGCGCGCGCCGCTGGCGGCATTGTTGCTCGACGTGACGGTGCCGGCGACGGCGACGCCGTTCTGCACCGTGGCATTGGTGATCGTTCCGCCGCTGCCGAGTGCCCGGTCCGGCCAGGCAAGGTAGTTCTGGTTGAAATTGTTCGCGCCGAACCGCGAATAAAGGCCCGTGACGTTGATCTCCAGCGTGTCCGTCGGGCGGAACTGGATGCCGATATTGCCGCCGTAGCGTTCGCGGTCTTGCTGGAAGATGGTCGAGCCGATCAGGGTCGGCACGAGCGCCGTGCCGCCGGCGACGGGGAAGGGTGCATAGCCGAATATCTCGATGCCGTCGCGGCGCGTCTGGCGCTTCTGGTAGATGCCGCCGATCAGGATGCCGAACGTCTCGTCGGCATTCTTCCAGCTCACCAGGCCGGAGATCTGGGGATCGAATTTCCCCGAACGGTCGGAATAGACGCCCTGCACCGATGCCGAGAGAGTGAGCGGCTTGAGGTCGAGCGGGTTGCGCGTGTGGACGTTGATCGTGCCGCCGACGCCGCCTTCCTCCACATCCGCCTGCGGGCTCTTGTACACTTCGAGCTGGCCGACGATCTCGGCTGGCAGGGTCAGATAGTTGAAGCTGCGGGTCGAGGCGACCTGGTCGAGAATGAACCAGTCGGCGGTGGCGATCGAATGGCCGTTGACCAGGGTCTTGGTCAGGTTCGGCGCGGTGCCGCGCAGCGATACGCGCTCGCCGTCGCCGAATTCGCGATTGATGACGATGCCGGGGATACGCTGCAGCGCCTCGGCGACGTTCTTGTCGGGGAATTTGCCGATGTCCTCGGCCGTGAGCACATCGGAGATGACGCTCGATTCGCGCTTGGCGGCGATCGATGCCTGGACCGATGCGCGGATACCGGTGACGACGATGTCCGGCTCTGCGGTATCGCCCTCGGCTGCCTGGACCGGGCCGGGCTGTGTGTTGTTGGCGGTGGCGGTGCTCTGGGCCTGCGCGGTGGCGGCCAATGCTAACGAGCTAACGGATGCAGCCAGAAGTCGTATTGCGGTCATTGCCGTTCTCCCCTTCTTGTCCCTGTTGGCATGCCAATTGCGGACCAATCGCAGACCAATTAGTGAAACATGTGCCATACCAATGACAGCGTCAAGCAGGATTTTTGCAAGTCAAGTCGAGTTGGTGCAATTTTCTTGTGGAAAATGGTATTTGATTGGTCTTATAGGGACTGTGCCGGCAGCGGCTGGCGAGCAGGAGCAGGGATGCGCGAATGACCAATCTGGCCGACAAGATCGGGTCGCTTAACGGCAATGCGCGGGCGCCGCTCTATCAGCAGATGCAGGACGCCCTGCGCCGCGGGATCGAGACCGGATCGCTTCGGCCGCAAGAGGCGCTGCCGCCCGAGCGCGATATCGCCAAGGAGTTCGGCATCTCTCGCATCACCGTGCGCAAGGCGGTCGACGGACTGGTCGCTGACGGCATGCTGACCCGGCGCCAGGGCGCGGGCACCTTTGTCGGCGGGCGAGTCGAGAAGCAATTCTCGAAGCTCACGTCGTTTTCCGAAGACATGGCCGCGCGGGGCCGCACCGCGCGCAGCGAATGGATCATGCAGACCGAGAGCACGGTGAATTCCGACGAGTCGCTCACCCTTGGTCTCAGCCCCGGGTCGCGCGTGTTCCGCTTCCACCGCATCCGCTACGCCGACGATCAGCCCATGGCGCTCGAATATTCGACGGTGCCGGGCTTCGGCCTGCCCGGGCTCGAAGCGGTCGGCGTATCGCTCTATGAAGCGCTCGAGGGTGCGGGGCACCGCCCGGTGCGCGCGTTGCAGCGGCTGCGGGCGGTGCTGTTCGACAAGGATCAGGCAGCACTGCTCGGCATCGAAGCCGGCGCGCCTGGCCTGTTCATCGAGCGCCGCGGCTTCCTGGAGGATGGCCGCGCGATCGAGATGACTCACAGCTGGTACCGGGGCGACGCCTATGACTTCGTTGCAGAGCTGAACGCGCTCGCATGAGTATCTCCCCCGAATCGACCCTGATGTTCGTCGAGGCAGCCGAGGCCGCGCAGGTCATTGTCCGGCAGCGCGAGGCCAATCGCGTGGCGGTGGAGGCGCTCGGCGCGCGGTTGCGCGATGCACCGCCGCGCGCGGTGTCGACCTGCGCACGCGGTTCTTCCGATCATGCGGCGACCTTCGCCAAATATCTGATCGAGACGGTGATCGGCGTGCCGGTGAGTTCGGCCGCGCCATCGGTGTCCTCGGTCTACCATGCCGCGGCGCAACTCGACGACACGCTGCTGCTGGCCATTTCGCAGTCCGGCCGCAGCCCCGATCTGTTGAGCATGGTCGAGGCGGGCAAGGCCGGCGGCGCCTATCTTGCGGCGATGGTCAATGATGCCACATCGCCACTTGCCGCGCTGGCCGATGCGCCGCTGCCGCTCCATGCCGGGGCCGAGAAGAGCGTGGCGGCGACCAAGAGCTATATCGCCTCATTGGCGGCGATCGTCGGGCTGGTCGCAGCCTGGGCCGAAGACGGCGCACTGTCGGCAGCGCTCGACGAAGCGCCGGCCTTGCTGAGCCGGTCCTGGCAGGCGGACTGGACTTCGCTGGTCGATGGGCTCGTCGACGCGCGGGGCTTGTACGTCATCGGGCGTGGCCTCGGGCTCGGCGTCGCGCAGGAAGCGGCGCTGAAGTTCAAGGAAACCTGCGGGCTTCATGCCGAAGCGTTCAGCGCGGCCGAGGTGCGGCACGGGCCGATGGCGCTGATCGGCCCCGACTTTCCCGTGCTGGTGTTCCGCCAGGACGACGAAACCGCGCCGGGTATCGACGATCTGGTCCGCGAGGCGCTGGGGCAGGGCGGTATCGTCTATTGCGCGGGCGGTGCCATTGCCGGCGCGGTGACTCTGCCGACGGTCGATGCCGCGCCGGCGATCCAGCCGATGCTGCAGATCCAGTCCTTCTACCGCGCGGTCAACGCGCTATCGGTGCGTCGCGGGTTCGATCCCGATTCGCCGCCTCATCTGCGCAAAGTGACCGAAACCGTCTGATGGCCACTGCCCTTTTCAATTGCCGCACGTTGATCGACGACGCGCTGGTCGACGGCATGGCCGTCCTCATCGACGGCGGCGCGATCGCGGCCGTTATCGCCGAGCGCGACATTCCCGTATCGGCCGAACGGCGCGACCTGGAAGGCGCGGTGCTGGCGCCGGGCCTGATCGACACCCAGGTCAATGGCGGCGGCGGGGTGCTGTTCAACGATTCGCCGACGGTGGAGACGATCGCGACGATCGGTGCCGCGCATCGGCGTTACGGGACGACCGGGTTCCTGCCGACCTTGATCAGCGACGATCTGGCCACGGTGCGTGCGGCGGTCGCTGCGGTGGACGAGGCGATCGCGCGGGGCGTGCCGGGTGTGCTTGGCATCCATATCGAGGGCCCGTTCCTCAATATCGATCGCAAGGGCATCCATGATCCCGACAAGATCATCACCCTGGACGATGAGGGCTATGCCGCGGTCACCGGCCTGAAGAACGGCGTGACGCTGGTCACGCTCGCGCCGGAAAAGACCAGCCCGGCGATGATCGCGCGGCTCGCCGCCGCCGGCCTGATCGTCGCCGCGGGCCATACCGATGGCAGCTATGACGCGATCCGCGCTGCGCTCGATGCGGGGATGACCGGCTTCACCCATTTGTTCAACGCCATGTCGCCGCTCGCCTCGCGCGAGCCCGGCGCGGTCGGCGCTGCGCTCGAGGACCGGGAAAGCTGGTGCGGGCTGATCGTCGACGGGCGGCATGTCCATCCCGCGACGATGCGCGTGGCGGTGAATGCGAAATCCGATCGGATCATGCTCGTCACCGATGCGATGCCGAGCGTGGGCCAGACCGACAAGAGCTTCGTGCTGCAGGGCCACCGGGTCGAGGTGATCGACGGCGTCTGCGTCAACGAGGACGGCACGCTTGCCGGGTCGGACCTCGACATGGCCCAGGCAGTGCGCAACGCGGAGACCATGCTGGGCGTGTCCCAGGCCGAGGCGCTGACCATGGCGGGACTCAACCCCGCGCGCTTCCTGCGCCTGGAGGCAAGCCATGGCCGGATCGCGGCGGGGTATGCCGCCGATCTCGTCGCGCTCGATCCGGAAGGGCGTGCGCTGGCGACCTGGATTGGCGGCCAGAGCGCGGACTGATCGCTCCGGACGCTACTTCACGCCACCGATGACGATTCCCGAGGCGCCCGGCACATAGGGCAGGGTGAAGCCGAGCGTCTGCGCGGCACCGTCATGGCTCGCGGCGACGGCCTTGCCTCGCAAGGAGACGCGGGCCTCGGCCGGTATGCCATGGACCGTGACGGCGATGTCATGCCACCATGGACGGTAGCTGCCCTCGCCCTTGGCGAAGACGATGCGCAGCCCAGTGTCCGACACCTCGCAGCGAATCGCCTGGCGCAGATAAGCGCCACGTTCGAACGCCATGCTGTGACCGTCGTCCGCGTAGAGCGTGCCGGTGCAATCAGCTCCCGGATAGACATCGAGCGAGAGCGGCCCCGACGGCGTTTCCGACGTGCTCTGCACCAGAGGCTGTCGGGGCAGGATGGTGCCGGCTCGCACATAGACCGGCAGGCGATCGAGTTTCGGCGTCTCCTTGATCGTATCGAACGCCGCGCCACCTGCAGCGGCTTTCGTCACCGGCATCCCGGTCCACAGGTCGTACCAGCCACCCGAGGGCAGGCAGATGTCATATTGCTGCGGCGATTCGGGCTTGGGCGGCGGCGCGACCAGCAGTGCCTTGCCCAGGGTGAAGGCCATCGACTGGTCGCAGTGCGCCGTGAGCGCCTGGGGATAATCGTAGAATACCGGCCGCATGATGGGATCGCCGGTGCGGGCGTTCGCCTCGGCCAGGCCGTAGAGATAAGGCATCAGCCGATAGCGCTCTTCCACGAAGCGGCGGCGGATCGCAAGATGCTCCGGCCCGTCCAGCCAAGGCTCGACGCGCGGGGTGTCCTTGGCGGAATGATTGCGGAAGACCGGCGTGAACGCCGCGATCTCGTACCAGCGGGTCAGCAGGTCCGGGCTCGGGCCGCCGGTGAAGCCCCCGACATCCGCCCCCGCATAGGAGAAGCCGGACAGGCCGAGATTGATCAATTGATTCACCGACAGCTTGAGATGATCCCAGGTCGCGCTGTTGTCCCCGGTCCAGGTGGCCGAATAGCGCTGGCCGCCGGCATAGCTGGCGCGGGTCATGACGAAGGGGCGCTCATCGGGTTTCAGCGCGCGCAATCCGTCATAGGTCGCCCGCGTATTCTGCATGCCATAGACATTGTGGATCTCGGCATGGCTGGCCGACCGGGGGGCGAAATCGTCGCTCGCGATTCTGTGCACCGTGTCGAGCGGCATCGTCAGGTTCGGCGATTCGAACACCGACGGCTCGTTCATGTCGTTCCAGATGCCCGCGACGCCATCGGCGAGCAGGGGTGCGTGGAGCTTGCCCCACCAGCTGCGGGCGCCGGAATCGGTGAAGTCGGGAAACACCGACGGTCCCGGCCAGACCTTGCCGACAAACACCGAACCATCGGCATTGTGGACGAAATGATTGCCCGCCGTGCCGCTATCGTACGGCGCATAGCCTTCGCCCGGCGCCGCCGCGACATGGAGGTCGGCGATGGTGACGAGGCGGATGCCCTGTTTGCCGAGATCGCTCGTCAGCCCCTTCAGGTCGGGAAAGGTCGTGCGGTTGATCGTGAAGGGCCGGTTGCGATCCTGGAAGTCGATATCGAGCCACACGACATCGGTCGGGATCGCGTCCTTGCGCAACCTGGCGGCGATCTCCCGCGTCTCGTCCGCGGACATATAGCTGTAGCGCGACTGCTGGTAGCCGAGCGACCAGAGCGGCGCGAGCGGCGCCTTGCCGGTCAGATCGGTATAGCGGCGCACCACCTCCGCCGTGCTTGGCCCAGCGATGACATAATAGTCGATCGGGCCGTCCGGCGCGCCGAACGCCGTGACCTCGTCCTCGCGGTGGCCGAAATCGAACCAGGCGCGCCACGTATTGTCGAGCAGCACGCCGTAACTCCCGCCCGCGCCACCGGCGCTGATGAAGAAGGGGATGGATTTGTAGATCGGATCGGTCGAGCCGGTGAAGGCATAGGCGTCGGTATTCCAGTCGACAAAGCTCTTGCCGCGGCGATCGAGTCCGCCGGTCTTGTCGCCCAGCCCGAAGATATGCTCGCTCCGCGCCAGCGCCTTGCGCAGGGCGAAGCCCCTGCCGTCGAGCTTGACCGGCGAGTCATCGTCGGCGGTGATGAGCTTGCCGTCCTTATCCTCGATCCTGAGGCGCAGATCGGGGCCGACATGAACCCGCAGCGCCGCCGTCGCAAAGCCGTCCGCCGTTCGCTGGACCGCGACGGATTGCGCGCGGCGGTCCTTCGATACCGCCCAGCTTGAATCCTCGGGCAGGGTGCCGTCCCGGCCGATCCGCACCCGCAGGATCGAGTCGGTCAGCGCCTTCACGCTCAGCAGCATCTGGCCCTGACGCACCTCGACGCCGTCCGGCCGTGTCGCGAGGCCCGCCGGCGCCGCCTGCCCGGCCTGCGCCGGGGCGGGGGTTGCCATGACCATCGCCGTTCCGAGCAACAGGGAACGCAGGCACAGGCTCGATACTGACATGAAAAACTCCCGGTTACGGATACGCATGGGCGATCACGAGGATTTGAGGATCGTCATGCGGAGCTGACGTTTGAGTTCGGCCCGTTGGTCAGCACGCATCTCCCCGAGTGGGCCGCGCAGGGCAGGAGGGATATGGGTGACGGCCTCACCGCCACCGTCGAAGACATGGGCCTCGAACATCGCGCGCCAGTAGCGCCGCTCGCCCGGCGGCAGCGCTTTGATCGCGAGCAGCGCGCTCAGGAACGCATCCTGGGCGTGACCCAGCCCGCGCGGCACATCGCCCCACCAGTAATTGACCATCGCGTTCCAGGGGGAGCGCGAGGTGACGTGATGCCACCAGTAGCGCGGCATCAGCAACGCATCGCCCGGCCCGAGATGCGCGACCTGCGCCGCCTCCAGCGCCGCGCGGAAGCGTGGAAAGCGGTCGAAGTCCGGTGATTCAGGGTCGACCAGCGAGAGCGGCGGCGGATTGTCGATCGGGCCCACATAGAGGTTGGCGACCTGCTCCGGCGGGAACAGCACGAAACGGCGCTGCCCGGCGATCACACAGGCGAGATTATGGTCACGATCGTTGTGGATCTGGGTCTTGACCGGCCCGCCCAGCCATAAGCGCGGCTCGGTGCCAGCCGGGACCAGCGGCATTGCGTTGTCGCGCACGAAATCCGGCAGCTGCGCGGCAAGCGGCAGCATCTGGATCGCGATATAGGGCGCGCCGGGGGCTGAGGCCGCGCGCTCGATCCGGTCCAGCGTCTCGCCGAGCGGGCGCTGGCGCTTGGTGAAGCTGAACTCGCGCAGATCCGCAGCATAGCCGAACCGCCCGTCGCTGGCCGGCGATGCCTCCATCACCGGCACCGGAGCGCCGCGATCCATCGCGCGGAAATAGGCGCTGAGCGCTGCCGGCGAGCGGCGCCCGGCAGCAAGCGCGGGCCAATGCTCGATCAGCCCTTTGAGGATCACGGGCGTCCCTGCGATGAGCAGTGCGTCGATATCCGCGACGGATTGCACCGTCGCCGTCGCGACCGGCGGGAGCGTGTCGAGCGGATCGGACGGGGTGGCGCGCGATGCCGCGGTCATGCCGCCTCGCTCCGGCACAGGCCGCGCAGATAGGCGTCATGGGTCGGCTGCTCGAGCACCTTGCGCTTGATGAAGCCGAGGATTCGGCGGAAATCCTCCTTCATGCGCTCGGGCGGGGTGCGGTCGATCGCCGGCGGCCAGCTCTCCGGCACCTCGCCCAGGCCGAGGAACAGCGCCTGCCAGAGATCGGGCGCGAAGCTCTCATCCTCCATCGGCGCGATGTCGCCGCGTGCGCGGAAGGTCGCGATCTTGTGCAAGACCGAGGCCGGGGCAGTGGCATCGTGTGCAGCCGACCAGAAGCCCGACGAGCCGAAGCGATTGGTCGCGTAGAAGGCCGACTGGAAGTCGCGCACGCGCTCGAACGCGGATCGGGTGATGCGGTTATATTCGGCGCGCTCCGCGGCGAAGGCGGACGCCACAGGAAACAGCGACAGCAGATGCACGATACCGAGCTGGATCGCATGCAGTTCGACATCGAACAGCGGATCGAAAGTGCAGGCCGAAGCACCGATCGCGACGCAATTGGCCGTCCAGGCTTGTGCCCGGATGCCAGGCTCGATGGAGGAAGTCGATGCGTCCGACAGCTTAAGACCGGTAAGCCTCCCGGCGGCAATCAACGCCGCCTCGTCGTCCTGATCGCGGGAAGAGAAGGCGTGGGTCACATAGGTCCCGGCCTGGGTTGCGTGCAGCGCGGCCCAGCCGGATTCACCCGCCCGGATCTCGGCATAGGCCGGAACCGAGGCGAAAGGCGCGGCGCGCGCCGTCAGGCGGCGATCGGCGGCGAAGGCGGGCCGCCAGCTATCGAGCGACCGGCCGGTCAGCACCGCCTCCGCGCCACTCGCATCGACGAACACATCGCCCTCGACGCGGGTCCCGTCGTCGAGCCGGATGGTGTCGATCGCGCCGCTTTCCGCCTGGCGTTCGACCTGGATCGCGCGGCTGTGGTGCACCGCGATGCCGAGCTTCGATGCGCGTGCCTTGAGCATCGCGACATAGGCGAGGGCGGGGAGGTGATAGCCGTAATCGGTCCGGCCGAAGAGCTCGGTCTCCTCGTCGGGCAGCAGCATCCGGCCCTGCCGGGCGGCCATCGCGGTCAGGCAGAAATCCTCGAAGGCCGCCTCGAGCCCGAACTGCCGGGCCTTCAGCCAGAAAGGGAAGAAGCCCCCGCCATCGATCGGTGCGCCATAGGAACCATGAGCAAGGAAGAAAGGACCGGCCGGGCCGACGATGTTCTGGCCGAGCGAGAAGCTTCCGCCCGTCGTGCGGAGCAGCGCGGCTTCGTCGAGCCCGAGCTTGTTGTGCAACGCCTCCAGCGGCGGCAGCGACGCATAGGCCTTTGCGGGCGTCAGTTCGGTCGGCAGCTCGACCGCGACGATCGACACCCCAGCTGCTGCCAGCGCACGCCGCAGCACCGTCGCGCTCAGCCACAGCGCCGCATCGCGCCCGACGATGACGAGGCGGGCCGGCCCGCCGCTCATGCCGCCGCGCAATAGCTGGCGATGAAATCGGCATGCGACGGCATCGCTGCGACGCCGCTGTCGATCCGCCCGGCAAAATCATCGAGCCTGGCCGCGACCATGTCGAGATCGAACGTATCGGCCAGCCGGTCATACCCTTCGGGCATCACTCCCTGGCCGACCAGCACCGACAGCCAGCTGTCGCGCGCGAACAGGCCATATTGGTAATTGGGTGCTGTCGCCCGGGCGCGGAACAGCTCAAGCTTGTGCGCCAGGCTGTCCGGGATCGGCATATGGCGCAGATAATCCCACAACGGCTCGCCCTCGCGCCGGTTGGCGATGTAGTGAAGCACCAGGAAATCGCGCACCCGCTCATATTGCATCACGGTCAGGCGATTGAACTCGTCCGCAAGCCGGGGATCGATGCCGTCCTTCGCCATGCGCGGCGTCGGCATCAAATTGATCAGGTCGATCACCGCCGCCTGGATCAGATAGATGCTGGTCGATTCGAGCGGTTCGAGGAACCCGCTGGCCAGCCCGATCGCCACGCAATTGCCGCGCCAGGAAAGGGCACGCCGGCCGGGCGAGAAGCGCAGCAATCGCGGCTCGGCCAGTGCCGCGCCGTCGAGATGAGCGAGCAACGTTTCCTGCGCGTCCTCCTGCGAGAGGAAGTTGCTCGAGAAGATATAGCCGTTGCCGATGCGGTGCTGCAGCGGGATGCGCCATTGCCACCCGGCCGGCCTCGCGGTCGCGCGGGTATAGGGCGTGAAATCGCCGCCATGCGCGCAGGGCACCGCCAGCGCGCGGTCGCAGGGCAGCCAAGGCGTCCAGTCCTCCCAGCCCACCTCGAACTGCCCGGCGAGCAGCAACGAGCGGAAACCGGTGCAGTCGATGAACAGGTCGCCCGGGATGCACTGGCCCGATTTGAGCGTGACCTGGGTGATCGCGCCGGAGGTCTGGTCGCGATCGATCTGGTTCACCTGGCCTTCGATCCGCACGATACCCCGCGCGGTTGCCCAGCGCCGCAGGAACTCGGCATAGAGACCCGCATCGAAATGATAGGCATAGGAATAGGTCGAGCGGATCGACTTGGCATCCTCGTCGGGCAGCTCGAACGCGTTGGCGCGTGCCGCGGCGACGGCATAGGAATAGGCCCCGAACGGCGCGACCTGGCGTCCGCTCGCCTTGGCGCGGAGCCAGTGGTTCTGGAACTCGACGCCGCCCCATGGCTCGCCGAACGCGCCGAACGGATGGATATAGCGGTCGCCGGGCTTGTCCCAGTCGCAGAACTCGATGCCCAGTTTGAAGGTCGCCCGGGTCTCGCGCATGAACTGCGCCTCGTCGAGCCCGAGCATGTCGTTGAACAGCTTGATATGCGGCAGGGTCGCCTCGCCGACACCTACGGTGCCGATTTCGTCGGATTCGACCAGCGTGACGCTATAGTCGGCCCCGGGCAATTGCCGGGCGAGCCCGGCGGCGGTCATCCATCCCGCGGTGCCGCCGCCGATGATGACGATGCGATATCGAGTGTCCTGCATCAGACAATCCTCTCACAAGGGCTGCGCTGCCGTCCATGGGACGACAGCGCAGTTAGGGAGGTGCCTCATCAGAACTTCGCGCGCACCCCGAACTGGAAGCGGCGGTCGACCCTGCTCCAGGCGGAGTCGCGGTAGACCGGCTTCGCGCCGGGCGTGACGGGGGAGTCGCCGAAGATCTGCTGCTGATAGACGCTCGTCGTGTTCAGCAGGTTGGTGCCCTCGACCGACAGCTCGATATAGCGGTTGACCGAGAAACGGAGCGACCCGTCGAGGAACCCGGAAGCCTTCTGGAACACCGGCAGGCCGATGCAGCAGTCGAGATTCTGGGTCAGGTAACGCGACCGCCAGTTGTAAGCGAGACGGAAGCCGATCGGGCCCTTTTCGTACAGCCCGACCACGTTGAAGGTGTGCTTGGAGATGCCCGCCAGCTGGTGCGAGTCGATCACCGGGCCTGCGCCGCCGGCGGCGGGAATGCCGATGCCGACCGCGCCGACGTCACCGCCCGAGGTGGCGTTGATCAGGTTGGAGTTGTTGATCCCCGATTGCTGCACGAACGTGTAGTTCAGCTGCGCGCCCAATCCGCTGAGCAGGCCGGGCAGGAAGGTGAAGAAGGTCTGGTAGGCGGCTTCGAACCCGTACAGCTCGCCGCCATCCTTGACGTTATGCGGGCCGTTCACCTGGACGAGCTGGGTCGAGCCGTTGTTGGTGAAGTTGCGGAACGTCTGGCCATAGGAGACGCTGTTGCTCAGCTTCTTGTAGAAGCCGCTGAGGGTGAGGGACGAGCTGTTGCCCATATAGCGCTCGAACGAGAGGTCGAACTGGTCGGCAATCAGCGGTCTCAGCGCCGCATTGCCGGCATTGGCCTGGAAGACGAAGTTGTAGCCGACGACGTTCTCCTTGACGTGCGCCGCCGTCGGCGAATTGTAGACGACATAGGGCGAGTCCGGCGTGGTGTTGATCGTCGGCGGGTTGATCGCGACAAAGTTGCGGAGCAGCCCGATATCGGGCCGTGACAATGCGCGCGAATAGGCGAAACGCACGAAGTTCTTGGTGTCGAGCCCGAACCGGACGTTGAAGCTCGGCAACCAGTTGGTGAACGAACTCTTGTAGCTGTTGGGCGCACCCCCGCCGCTGGCGAACGCGCGGATCGCCGGCGTCACATAGCAGCTCGGATTGACCACGGTGTTGGGGTTCGTGATCGGCGTATTGCACGGTACGAGCTGGTCGAGCACGCTGCTCTGCGGGAAGCCGGCGGCGCCGTCGCTATGCTCGATCGTGCGGATCACGCGGACGCCGATATTACCGACCACGCTGATCCCGTCGAAGATCGTCTTGTCGTCTCCGCCGAAGCGCAGCATCGCATAGGCTGCCTGGGTCTCCTCGCGCAGATGCATCACCTCGGACGGGGTGAAGCACTCGTCCACGGTCGCCTCGGGGCGGTCGCAGATCGGGGTATAGCCCGTGCCGAGCGGCGAGTTGGTCGTCGCACCGCTCAGGCCGGTCATCAGCGCCTGATAATTGGTCAGCATCGACTGGTTGACGAAGGCGAGCGACCCGTTGGGGAAGACATCGCCGTCGTACAGGCCGCCCATCGGATAGGGGCCGAAGATACCCGCGCCATACCCCTTGAACGGCGCATGCCCGGCGGCGCAGGCGGGATAGGCGCCGCCCGTCGTGTTGTCGGCGTTGAAGCCAGGGCCGTTGCAGTTCCAGTTCGCCGCGATCGGCGTCCAGTTGAAGGTCGAATAACGCACCGTCTGCCGGCGATCGGCATAGCGCACGCCGACCTTCAGCGAGTCGAGCCACCCGCCTTCGGCGAAATCATAGCCAACGTCGCCGCGAATCGTGAATTCGTCGGCGTCATTGTCCTCGACATGGCCCTGGATGAATGGGATCCAGTAATTGTGCGGGTTGGCGAGGCCGCCCGCCGCATAGTTCACGTTGGAGCCGGGCAGCAGCTTGACCTGCGGCGTGCCGTCCTTGTTCACGCTATAGTCGAAATTGGCGATCGAGCCCGTCGCGACCAGGATGTCGTTGTTATAGGTCGATGCGGTGATGTGCTGCACGTCGAGGTTGAGATGGAGCCGGTCGCCGACATCCCACTGGATGTTGCCCGACAGATCCTTGGTGCCTTCGCGATGGTCGAAATCGCGTGATTCATTCTGCAGATACAGGCCGTCGCGCAACGTCGTGCAGGGCGATCCGACGCCGCAGAAATTCACGAACGGCATGCCGGGCACGGCCGATCCCGTATTGATCGCATCCTGAAGGCTTGAATAGGAGCCCGCCCAGTCGCCATGCGGCCGGGTCAGCACACCGGAGCGCAGCATGCCGTCGGGCCCGAAGGACAAAGCCGGGGTCCCGTCGGCCGGGCCGAGTACGGATCCTGTGCGCGGATTGTAGGAAGGCGTGTTGAAATAGCCTCCTTCGAAGATCGTATGGCTCGCCCGTTCCAGCCAGGCGTTGCGATACTGCGAGTCCGTATACTGCACCGACGCGCGGAAATTGCCGGCAGTATTCTCGAACTGCCCGGCGACGACGAAGCCGTGGCGCTTGCGGTCGTAATCGACCTCCGAAAAACGCACGCCGTCCGGGACATAGGCCCAGCTGCTGCCGCCGAACGGATTGCCGCCGCACTGGGGCACGCCGTTGGAGACGATCGCCTTGCCGCTGCCGTCGACCGCGCCGGTCGTGCAATAGGTGTCGATCTTGTCCATGATCACGCTCTCGGTGCGCGTGATGACGTGCGACCAGGCATAATCGCCGAGGATGCCGAAGCGGCCGATCCCGGTTTCGAAGGTGTCGCTGATCAGGCCCGAGAATTCAGGCGTCCATTTGCCCGACCGGTCGCCGTAATTCGCCCGGGCATTGGCCGCGATGACCAGCCCCTTCTGGTCGAACGGCATGCGTGTGCGCAGATTGACCGTGCCGGCGATGCCGCCCTCGATCATTTCCGCGGTCTGGTTCTTGTAGGCATCGACGCCGGCCAGCAGCTCGGGCGAGATGTCGTTGAAGTTCAGGCCGCGCGCCGAATCGGCGGAGAAGCTGTCGCGCCCGTTGAATTCGGTGCGGACCTGGGGAAGGCCGCGGATGAGCACGCCGGTCGGCTCGCCCGACGGGTGGGTGCTGTCGTCGGCCGACTGGAGCCGGTTGACCGTGATGCCGGGAACGCGCTGCAGCGCTTCGGCGGCGGACTTGTCGGGGAAGGCGCCGATATCGGTCGCGGTGATCGAATCGACGAAGGTGTCGGCATTCTTCTTGATGTTCTGCGAGGTGGCGAGGGCCTGCTTCACGCCGACCACCACGATGTCCGACTCGGGCGTGGGGTCGTCCTCCGGCGCGGTGGTGGCGGATATCTGCTGCAGCCGGGCCGTGTTGTCGGCCGTCTGGGCATAAGCCGGTGCGGCAAGCCCCATCGCGGTGAGTGCCAGCAGTGAAGCACTGCCCTGCAAACTGCAGCGACGCGTCGATACGATGCGATTCATCCCTCTCCCCTCTCTTTTCGCCCCTTGCCGGGCTGTTGGCGCGCGAAGACGAATCTGCCGCGGCTCAATTCTATTTGCGTAAATTTGCGCAAATTTGCTTGTTGCGCAAGCATCTTTGCGAGATTCAATTTTAGTGCAGTATTATCATATAGTTGTGGCCAGAATCATGCTCGATCTGGCCGAGTCGTGCGGCAAAAATGCAACGGGTGTTTGCAGGGAAATCGATCGGGAAAGGCGATTTATGCAAAAGTTTGCATAAATTCGAATCGCGTTATAAAAGCGACGGCATGGCCCCGATCCACCTTTTCGACGGGAATTCCGGGACGCGCCGGCCGCGCACCCGGTTGGTCCGCTCAAGCGCGGGCGTGGGGCCGACCGGCGCGATCGGGAATGGTCAGCGCGATGACCGCGCCAAGCGCGAGGGAAATGCCGGCGAGCACCAGGGCCCGCGCCGGCTCGCCTCCCAGCAGACGATCGACCGTCCAGCCGAGCAGAGCCGCCGCCACGAGTTGCGGCAGCACCAGGAAGACGTTGTGGATGCCCATATAGACGCCCATCCGGCTCGGCGGCACCGCGCTGGAGACCATGGCATAGGGCGCGGACAGGATCGACGCCCAGGCAAGGCCGATGCCGAGCGCCGGAATCCACAGCCATTGCGGATCGGTGACCAGCGCCAGGCCGAGCAGCCCCGCCGCGCCGAGGAACAGACAGGCGGCATGCGCCTCGCGCCGTCCGATCCGCGCGACGAGGAAGGGCAGGGCGAATGCCCCGATCGCCGCCACGCCATTGTAGAAGGCGAACATCACGCCGACCCAGTCGGCGCTGGCATTATAGGCGGCACTGGTCGGGTCGCTGCCGGCGCCGCTGTCGACGGCGATCGCCGGCACTGCGTAGATCCACATTGCGAACAGCCCGAACCAGGTGAAGAACTGCACCACGGCGAGCCGACGCAGCACGTCGGGCATGTGGATGATGTCGTCGACGATCTCGAGCAGGCCGGTCGGGCGGATGCCGTGCCGCGCACTCCAGGCCGTGGCCCATTGCCCGATGCCCAGCAGCCCGATGATCCCGGCGACCAGATAGAGTTCGCGGCGATATCCCTCGAGTCCCGTGGCCAGCGCGATCGCTGCGCCCGCGAGCACCCACAGCGCCCCGTTGCGGACAAGCGACGCCTGGCTGCCGCTCGCCCATTCGGCACGCGCGAGCGGGGCGGGATCGGCGACGAGGCTTGCGGGTGGCCGCTCCCTGGTCGTCGCGACGGTGATGCCGACGCTGACGAGCAACCCGACCGCGCCGATATAGAAGGCGGCGCGGAGCGAGGGCGGCAGGATGCCCGGCGGCGCTTCGCTCGACAGGCCGACCCAATTCGCCAGCATCCACGGCATGGCCGATGCGAACACCGCGCCGATGCCGATGAAGACGACCTGAAGCGAGAAGGCGGTGGTGCGCTGTTCCTCGGGCACGACATCGGCGACCAGCGCGCGGAACGGCTCCATCGCGACGTTGATCGATCCGGTGAGCAGCCACAGCATGACGCTCGCCGCCCACACGCTTTGGACATTGGGCATCAGGACGAGCGCCACCGCGCTGACCAGCGCCCCGCCGAGCAGATAGGGGCGCCTGCGGCCGAGCGGCCCCCAGGTCCGGTCACTCAGATGGCCGATGATCGGCTGGACGAGCAGCCCGGTGATCGGCGCCGCGATCCACAGGATCGGCAGTTCGTCGAGATTGGCGCCCAATGTCTGGAAGATGCGGCTGGTGTTGACGTTCTGCAGGCCCCAGACGATCTGCACGCCGAGCAGGCCGCAGCACATATTGGCCAGTGCGATCCGCGAGAGCGCTGGTCTGATGGCCGGATCCCCGGCTTCGCGCTCCGACGCCGCCCCCGCTTGCAAAGCCGCCCCTTCGGTGTCCTAAGGCCCCATCCTCTTACGGTTCAAACTGATCGCAATGACCGATAACAGCAACAGCAAAACGACGCTCGAGGACCTGGCCCGGCTCGCCGGGGTCTCCATTTCGACGGTGTCGCGCGCACTCAACGATCAGCCGCTGATCAGCATGCGCACCAAGCAGCGCATCTGGGCGCTCGCGCGCGATCACAATTATCCGTTCCGCGCCTCGATGCCGACCGCGCCGATCGGGGCGGAAGGGTCGATCGCGATCGTCACACCGCATATGCGCGGCCGGGCGCTGCCGCTGTCGCATCCGTTCTTCCTCGAACTGCTCGCCAGCATCGGCGAGGCGGCGCGTGCGCGCAGCTGCGACTTCACCGTCAGCCATGTCGCGCCGGCCAGCCTCGACGACCTCGTGCTTGCGACCACCACCAGCCGCGCCAGCGGGGTGATCTTTCTCGGCCAGAGCATGCTGCACGAGGAATTCAACCAGCTCGCCGAGACCAATGCCCGCTTCGTGGTGTGGGGCGCGCATATGCCGGGGCAGAAATACCGCTCGATCGGCTCGGACAATCTGCTCGGCGGCCGCCGTGCGACGTCGCATCTGGCCCGGCTCGGCCGCAAGGCGATCCTGTTCATCGGCGGCAGCGATCCCGAGGCCGAGCAGCGGCGGCGCGGCTATCTCGAGGCGCTGGCGGAAAACGGGATAGACTTCGACCCGAAGCTCGTCGCCCAGGTCGAGTTCGAACTCGAATCCGCCGAGGCCGCTATCACCCGATTGCTGCGGCGTGGCATTGCATTCGACGGCGTGGTGGCCGCCAGCGACCTCATCGCGCTCGGCGCTATCCGCGCCTTGCGCCAGGCGGGCCTGTCGGTCCCGTCGGACGTATCGGTCGTCGGTTATGACGACATGCTGCTCAGCCGACTCAGCACGCCGGCGCTCACCACGATCCGGCAGGACACCTTCCATGCCGGTCAGCTGCTGGTCACCAGCATCCTCGAGCCGAGCCAGGACCGCTCGCCCGGCTATCTGCCGACCGAGCTCATCGTCAGGGAATCCTGTGGGGGGTAGACGATCCTCCACCCCCCGTTCGCCCTGAGCTTGTCGAAGGGCTGTTCTTTCTTCTGCGGAAGAGAATGGCAGGGCTTCGATAAGCTCAGCCCGAACGGAGGAAGGGTTCTTAGCTAGCGGGGCCCTGTCCTACCCATCCTCCTCCTCATCCAACCCACCCCTGATCACCACCCGCCCCGATCGCGAATCCACCAGGATATCATCTTCATAGGAAGCCTCGGGCTCGCGCCCATAAGGTGCCCGCTCCATGAGGTTATACAGTGCGAGCTGGTCGCGCATCTGGTCGTTCTCGGCCTGCCGCACCAGGTCGGTCCAGCGGCGCAGCGCGGCCTGGTTGCCCTTCATCGCCGCTTCTGTCAGCGATCGGAAGATGGCCCGGTGCGCCGGCAACTCGATCACGGCATCGCCGTCGTTCATCGTCACCCGGCGATAGGCCTCTTCGAGGATCATCGCACGCGTCGGCTGATCCGATCCGGGCAGGCGATCGCCCGGCGCGCCCGTCGCGCGCCGCCCCGGCGGGCGGCCGGCGGGGTTGCCTGATCTGCCCTTGGCGAACCGTCCCCGGACGCGCGGCGCATCCTGGTTATCCGCCCTGTCGACGCTTGATTCAAATCTGTGCCTGGTCATGTCATCGTTCCGGCCATGGTTGATCCCACTGTCTTCAAACCCGATCGCGCCGAAGATTTGAATCAAGCCGCGCCTGTTCCGGCGGCGATCTCACCTGTTATCGCACCTGTTCCCACCTGTTCCGGGAATAACAGGTGGACCGGCGCAAGGCTCTGGATCGAAACGATAATTTGGCATGCAAAATCCAACATAACAGGTGCAGAAAAAATTCCGCCTGTAAAAACAGGTGGAACAGGTCCGCGGGCGGCCGATTTCCCTCACGGACCCAGGCCGCTCACTTGAGTCGGCGGGTGCCAAAGCTAATGTATATCTTTATAGTGGGAAATGGTCGCGGCAGTTAAGAAATCGAAAGTCCATATAAGATGGCGCATATATGGTGGTAATATACCGCATGATTGGTGGTAAAATTCCAATCAACTATGCCTGGTTGACAGAATTTGCCTAGTCTCATGCAATTCCATTCTAAATTGGTTGCAACACTTCTTTCTCGCCTTTCTCTCCATGCTATTCAGCGCGGGTGTGGTGCCCCGTTTCCTTCAAAAACCCTTTGTCGCCGGCAACGGCAATCCTGGGTGGAAAAGCATTGGAGAAGTGAATGCGGCGGCCCTTCATCCACATCAACTTCGCCACCGAAGACATTCGCAGCATATCCCGGCCGCAGGGCATTTCCGGGAACATCTCCTGCGGTGCCGACTGGCACCGGGTTCATGTCCTGCGGGAGCGCTATGACGCCATCGCGGTCGGCGGCAAGACCTGGAACATCGATCGGCCCCGGCTGACGGTTCGCCCCGAAAAGCTCGGGCGCGAGCCGCGGCGCCAGCCGAACCGCGTCATCTTCGCCGGGTCGCAGCCTTGCGCGATGTCGCACCCGGGCGCGCCCGCCTTCGTGATCAGCTCGCACGATCATGTCGATCCGAGCGCCGTCGCGCTGACGATGAGCGGCCACGACCTGCACGGGCCGCTGACCTCGCTCTTCGATCACGGCATCGAAAGCCTGCTGGTCGAGGGCGGCCCGACATTGCTGCGGTCCTTCTTCAGTCAGGGCTTCGCTGACCGTGTGACCATCTATGTCCGTGCCGGCGATGCCGAAGGCGCCGACCGTGGTGCCCGCGATACGCTCGGCACCTTGCCCGTCGCATTTCGGGCCAGCGCGTTCGGGGAGGGATTCCTGCTCGAGTCCGGCCCCGAGTCCGGCAACGTGGAGGTTGCGGTCGCGGCGGGAGCGGGGCGATGAAGAGCGGCGACGCTGTCCGGTTCGTCATCTTCGCGGCGCCGCGAACGGGCAGCAACCTGCTGTGCAGCCTGTTGAATGCCCATCCCGAAATGCTGTGCCATCACGGCCTGTTCAATCCCGGCGGGATCCATTGGGCGCGAGGCTGGCCGGGCAGCGGCAGCATGGCCGATCGGGACCGCGATCCGGCTGGCTTCATCGCCCAAATCTGGGCCTCGGGCGGCGATGCCCGGGCGGTCGGCTTCAAGATGAACCGGGACGAGAATGACGATGCGGTCCACGCCCTGCTGCGCGACCCGTCGGTGCGCAAGGTCCTGCTCAGGCGGCGCAATCGCGTGCGGACCTATGTGTCCGAGGAGATCGCGAAACTGACCGGCATCTGGGAAAGCTACGACGCGCTCGATGCGACGCTGCCGGCGGTGCATATCGAAGTGGACGATCTGATCCGGCACTGTGCCCTGAACGCGGCCTATTATGGAAAGATCGAGGACTCGCTCCGCCCGACCGGGCAGCGCTGGCTCGACACGCATTATGAAGCACTGAGCGACCCGGACGAGATGGCCGGGATCCTCTCTTTCCTCGGAATCGCGGCTCCTGCGCCGCTGTCGGCCGCCAGCCACAAGCGCGGGCCGGACGATCTGGGCGCCGTGGTGGAGAATTTCGACGAGTTGGCCGGCGCCCTGCGGGGAACGGCGCTGCTCGACGATCTCTACCGCCGCGACATGCCCGAACTCCATCACCACGATGTCACCCCGTAGGACGCCGCCGATGCTCAACGCCAGTCTTGCCCCGATCGCAGCCGATGGCTTCACCCGTCACCGCGGGCCCGTCACCTCGGTCGCCGCCATTCCGGGCCGCGCCGCCGCCGTTGCCGTTGCCTATGACGGCGCGGTCAGCCTGTTCGATCTGGATGCCGGCACGGCCGACCTGCTCGGCTATCACCGCCATCTCGCCAATCACGTGACGGTGAGCGAGGATGGCGCCTGGGCTGCCTCCTCCTCGTCCGACTACGACATCTACATCTGGGATCTCGACGCGCGAAAGCTGGCCCTCGTGCTGCGTGGGCATAGCGACGATGTCGAAGGGTTCGCCTTTGTGGACGAGTCGACCGGCGTTTCCGCCTCGCGCGACCGGCGGATCATCGTGTGGGATCTCGTCACCGGCGCCATCCGCCGGACGATCGAGGGGCATGAGAAGGATGTGCTGTCTGTCGCTTGCCGCAACGGGCTGATCTATTCGTCGGGCGACGACATGACGCTCAGGCAATGGGATCTCGCCACCGGCGCGCTGATCCGCACCTGGGGTCCGTTCGAGACCGAAACCGACACCTGCGCCATCGACATGCTCAACGGCCGCGTGGTGCTCGGCTGCGACGACGGCGTCATTCGCATCTTCGACAGCCGCGACGGCACGGCGCTCGCCTCGATCGAGGCGCACAGCTCCGGGATCAAGAAGGTCGCTGTCTCGCCGGTCAATGGCGACATCCTGTCCTGCGCCTATGACCAGCGGATCAGGATCTGGGATGCGGCATCCTTCGCGCCCAAGGGCGATCTGGAAAACCATGCGGCAAAATGGGAGCGGTCCTTCGGCTGGTCGCCGGATGGCGGCACGATCCTGGCCGGCACCTTCGACGGCACCGTCGTGCAATGGGATGCTGCGTCGGGCCGGATCCTGCGCGAGATCGGCGGCGCGCCGGACGACCAGGGCAATGCCTGTTTCAACGAGGGCTCGGCCGCTTCGGACGGCAGCGTCGCGCTGGTCGCCGATGACGGCATGGTGCGGCTCATCCGCCTGACCGATCGGGAAGCCGGACTCGTCGCGCGCACCGCACCGCCGGGCGGGCGCCGGCTGATGAACGCGGTGACGCGCGATCCTGGCGCGGACCGGGTGATCGCCGGCTCGCACGACCACAAGCTGCACATCTTCGGCGGCGGGCTGGAAAGTCAGGCCGAGGTGGCGCTGGGGCAGGGGCCGATCAATTCGATCCGCGTCGCGCGGTGCGCGGGCCATGAGGGCGCGCTGTTCGCCGCCTGTTATAGCGGCGCCATCGTCCGCGTCTCGCCGGACGGGCGCGATATACTGGCCCATGCGCTGCACGACGGCGCGGTGAAGGCGCTCCGCCTGCATCCGAGCGAAGCGCTGGGCGTGAGTTGCAGCGCCGATGGCGGGCTGCTCTCCTGGACGCTCGACGGCGAGATCCTCAACCACTTCCCCGGTCACACCGCGATCGTCGACGATGTCGATATCTCCCCCACGGGCGACCGGATCGCCAGCGCGTCGCGCGATTTCACCCTGAACGTCTATGATATGGCCGACGCGCGGCTGACCCATTCGATCGAGCTTGGCCGCCGCTCTCCCAAATCGCTCTGCTTCTGGGACGCCGATACGGTCATCGTCGGCGACTATTGGGGTGCGCTGATCAAGGCCGACCTGCGCACTGGCCGGGTCACCCGCCGGACCATCGCCGCCAACGGCATCAGTTCCCTGTCGCGCAGCGGCGATGGGATGGTCGCCTCCTCCTATGACGGCGGGGTCTATCTCGTGTCGGTCGCCGATCTCGCCGTGCGCAACGTCTACCGCGCGATGACCCAGCGGGTCGGCGGCACCTAGCCCGGCAGCAATCGCCCCATCGTGTCAGCGTCCCAGATTTTCATCGGTTCTTGAAGGAGCATACGAAATGAAACCGAGCAAATGGCTATTGTCGGCGTGCCTGTTTCTGTTCGTGGGCGTCGCCGCCAAATCGTCCGTCCAGTCCCAGACGCCGATCGGCCCGGCGCCGCTCTGCGCGGTCACCAGCGCGGAATTCGCCACCTGGAAAGCCGGCGGCAATTTCATCCCGCCGGACAGCGCCAGCTTCGATCCGTCATCGGACTGCAAATTCTACAAATGGTCGTCGCAGATGTTCCTGTGGCTGACGACCAAGGACGCGCGCGGCAACCTGCTGATGTTCTCGCCGAAGTTCGACAATGCGGTCGAGGATGTCAGCACCGGTGCCTTCCAGCTGGTCAACAGCACCGGCCTGGATGCCCAGGGCAAGTCCAACGTGTCGTTCCGGGTGCGGGTCAACAAGGCCAAGGTGCTGCTGCTCAAGTCGGCCAACACCGCCACCAACCTGGCCGCCGGCCCGGCGGGCGATACCGACTCGACCGGCCAGGCGGGCGGCGGCGTACTGGTCGTCAATGGATCGCCCATCGCCGCGCCCGGCAAGCCCGGCCTCTCGACCTATCCGGTCGTCTATTATGCGATCCAGGAGAATGACGTCTTCACCGCGCTCAAGGAGGATTGGCGCAAGGTGCCCTATTACCGGGCCGGCCCGAACAAGACGAATTTCCCGATCACGCTCGACCAGGCCAAGGAAATCCAGAAGGCCTCGGGCAAGACGCTTCCCAATCTCAGCCAGCTGGCGATCGAGGTGAAGAGCGCCTGGGTCGATACCGCCTATCTCACCACCGCCCAGGCCGGCAGCCTCATCCGGATCAAGTCCGACGTCCCGGCCTTCACGCAATCGACCAACAGCAAGGGGCAGTTGGTGCTGAGCTGGGATGGCGAGACCATGGTCACGCGCACTCTGGCGATGGTCGGCATGCATGTGGTGGGGTCGGTCAACCATCATCCGGAAATGGTCTGGGCGACCTTCGAATCGAACTTCAACAGCCCGGACGCGACCTATTCCTATCTCAACCAGAATTACGATCCGGCCACCCAGGCGTGCAAATCGGGCACGACCTGCCTCAACACCGTCAGCTTCAGCACGACGAGCAGCCAGCCCTCGATCTTCTATAACGGGCCGAAGGGGGCGGCGACCGCACCGGAGGTGATCGCCGAGACGGCATCGTCGGGTGATGACAGCAGCGTCGTCTCGGCGGGGCCGACCCTGACGGCGACCAGCGTGGCGCGTCTCAATCCCTGGGGAAGCCAGCAGCCGGCGACGCCGTCACCGACCGATCCGGCCGTGCTCAACAACACCCTGCTGGTGTCGCTGATGCAGTCGCTCCAGCCGAAGCTCGCCGCGTCGGGCGGTGCCGGCAAGGCGCTGTCCAACTATTTCCTGGTCGGCGCGCTCTGGAGCAACCGTATCATCCCGCCCCAGCCGGGCAGCAAGCAGATCGGCTCGCTGTTCGTGGCGAACACCACGATGGAGACTTTCCAGCAGGTGCGCCCGGGCAATCCCGATCCGAACGCCACGGCGAGCAACTGCTTCAGCTGCCATGGCGACTTCAACGGAACGCAGGGGACGAGCATCAGCCACGTCTTCCCCAACACGGTGGTGTTCCGCTGATCTCTACTCTGACCCCGCCGTTCGCGGCGGGGTCAGAACCTGATCGAATGGCGGTGGAAGGCGCGGGCGAGAAGGGGATCGCCGCCATGCGCGAAATAGCGCTCGCGATAGTCGCGCGCGGTGATGGCGTTGACGCTGCTGTTGCTGTGGTCCGATCCGTAGAGGAAGATGTCCGGCGCGGCCTCGGCGAGGCGGACGATCCAGTCCTCATAGAGGCGGCGCTTCTGTTCCAGGCTGAAATGCGTCGCGCTGAAGATCGTGCAAAAGGCGTTGCTCCACCAGATCAGCGCGCCGGGCTCATTGCGGATGCGCGCGAGCAGGGCGTCGGCCTCCAGGATGTTGCAGAGCAGATACTCCCGCTTCAGCGTTCGGAACTGCTGCCAATGCTCCTCGAAGCTCTCCGCACCGCCCCAGCGGACCAGCTCGGCCGCCCATAGCCGTTCGAGTTCGGCCCAATCCATGTTGTCCGGCGAGGCGCCGGGCCAGAGATAATAATGAGCGCCCTTCTGCTGCTCGAACAGCCCGCGCAGGAAGTGCGGATAGTCACGCCCGTCCCATTCACCGTCGAGCCGGCGGCGGAAATCCAGCGCCTGGCTGCTATAGTCGAAGAACACCACCCGGCTGTCCGCATCCACGCCGTGGGTCGCAAGGATTCGGTTGGGCTTCAGCCCGGCAGCGACGCAGTAGAGGGTCGATACAGGCGCCGCGAACCCGGGCGGGGGCTCCGCGATATCGTCATAGGATTCATAGTTCAGCACGAACACGCCGCGGCCCGCCTTTTCGGACATCTCATCGAGAAAGCCGAGGAAACCCGCCGCATTGGTGAGGTCCGGCCGCAGGTCGATCAGATGCCCTTCCAGTCCGGGGCCGAACGGCATTGCGGCGTCGAGGCCTGGCTTTCCGTTCCGCGTCCAGGCGGTCAGGTCGACGAGCAGGCAGCGGCCAGGCACGCCGGCGAAGATGAACTCATGGTCGCGGGTCCATTCCTCCAGCGCATCGAAGAAGCTGCGTGCCTTGCCGCCATTCGGGCCGGCATGCTCGGCAACGACATGGCCATAGCCCTGAACGAGGCAATAGCGGGCGCTCGTTGCGCTAGCCCGGATGAGAAGCTGGTGCAGGTCGACATCCTCGACGATCTCGCCGAAATAATGCCAGCGCAGCCACGATACGGTCAGGTCGCGTGCCCGGCCCGCCGCCGTACCGGCACCCGCGGTTTCCGGTGAACCGAGCAATCCGCAGATCAGGTCGCGCACATGTCTCTCCCCAGGTCGATACCGGACTCTACCGGGCGGATCGGGGGAGGCGCATAGTCGATGCCCCCATTTTGACAGCTAACCCGGCTTGACCGTGCGCGGTGCCGCGGCGCGTAGTGGAGGCAATGGGCGCCACGATACTCCTGCTGCAGGATGCCGCGTATTTTCCGTCCTATGGCGGGGGCAACAAGGCCAACCGCCTCTTGCTGACGGCCTTGGCGGCGCGCGGCTTCGAGTGTCGCGCCGTCTCGCGAATGCCCGGTGCAGGACGGGTCCTGTCCGACCGGTTCAGCGCCGAGGCCCTTACCGCACGCGGTATCGAGGTCGAAACCGGCGCGCGCAGCATGTCCTATCGCCACGACGGAGTGAGCGTTGAGGCACTGGATCTCGGCGCCCCCGAAGTTGCCGAGCGGATCGCTGAAGTGATCCGGAGGATCGAGCCCGACTGGATCCTCGTCTCTGACGATCGCCCTGCCATGCTGCTCGATATCGCGCTGGCTTGCGCGCCGGACCGGGTGGTGGCGCTGGTGCACACCCATTTCCACCTGCCGTTCGGCCCTGAGGCCGAAACCCATGATCCAGAACAACATGAGCGCTTGCGGCGCGTGCGGAGCATCGTCGCGGTGAGCGAGCATAGCCGGGCCTATCTCCGGGAGTTCGGCGGCCTGGACTCGGTCGTGCTGCATTTCCCGGTATTCGGTGAAGGTCCCTTCGAACCGCCCGGGCACCCGGACTCCGGCACTGTGACGATGATCAATCCCTGCCTCGTCAAAGGGCTGCCGATCTTCCTCGAACTGGCGGCGCTGTTCCCCGATACGCCCTTCGCCGCGGTGCCGACCTGGGGCGGCGATGCTGCCGTCCGGGAGCAACTCGCGCGCCTGCCGAATATGACAATGCTCGAACCGGCCGACGATATCGGCACCGTCCTTCACAACACCCGCATTCTGGTCGCACCGTCGCTGGTTCCCGAGACATTCGGCTATGTCGCGTTGGACGCGATGCTGCGCAGCATTCCAGTCCTCGCAGGTAATCTCGGCGGTCAGCCCGAAGCCAAGCTCGGGGTCGATTTCATCCTGCCGTTGGCACCCGCGCGCCGGACCGAAACAGGCCATGTCGCGCCACCGCAGGATATCGCGCCATGGCAAGCCGCATTGCATGAGCTGCTGTCGGACGAAGCGGCCTATCAACGCTGTTCGAGCGTTTCCCGGGAAGCGGCCTTGCGCTTCCTGCCGAAAACCGATGCCGGTCATTTCGCGCGCTATCTGGAATCGCTCTAGCGCCCCGTCTCGTGCAATTCCGCTTCGAGATCGCTTCCCCGCAATGCTTGGCTGAGGGCATCGAAATTCGCGATCGTTTCCCGCAGCGCGACCGGGGTCAGTTTCCAGGTCTGGCCTTCCGGCTGGGCCGGCCGGCCTTCGGCGCCCAGAAAGGCGAGGACGGGCTCGATCCCGTCTGGCGAGAACAGATCCTCATACCAGAGCAGCACATGGTCCTGCCCCGACTCGTGTAGCGCGCGCTCGGTCTCGGCATAGAAGCGCTCGTGCAGCGCGATGTTCTCGAACAGGTCGGCCGGATCGACATGGACCTGAGGGCGGGGCGCCGGTGCGCCGCGATCATCATAGACGACCCATTCCCCGGTCTGCCGCGCGAGCAGCAGCGACACGAAACTCTTCACCCGGTTGCGCCGCTTGAGGATGATCTTGCGCACCGAAGCATCCGGCACGACCGCGCGATAGGCCGGTTCATGCTGCCAGAGGCACATCTTGAACCCCACCGCGGCCCGCCCGAGTTGGGTGCGCCAGACGCGGTCGAGGAACGCCACCGGGTCTTCTTCCCGCTCCTCCATGCTGCCCAGCCGGAAATCGCTGTCCTGAAGATGCCGCGCGACGCCGATCACGTGCGGGTTGAAGATTTCATGATGGCACAGGATGCCCGGATGAGAGTTCAGCACCGTGCACAGGAAATTGCTGCCGGTTCTGGTTGCATTCAAGATGATGAATCGAACCGCTTCCGGTGGTTTCGTCATCTTTCGCTCCAGGAAGGACTGCGCCAACAAGGCATGAACTGTTCGGGTGGGAAGTCTAGCCTCGCTCGCGGTATCGGAGAAAGGGCCTTCTTCCTGTCATGGCGATTGAAGAGCATTACGCAGCGGCGAGCGTCTGGGATTCACGCTTCCGCTCGATCATCGCCGAAGGGGAACCGGACCGGTCGAGCCAATGGGTTGAACCGTTCCTGCCGCTGTTGAACGGCCATGATTGCCGCCGCGTGTTCGATCTCGGGTGCGGCACCGGCTATGACGCGCTGGCCCTGGCGCGGCAGGGGTTCCAGGTCGAGGGCATGGATTTCGCTCAGGTCGCGATCGACCAGGCGAGGCGCCTGGCCGAGAGCGAAGGGCTCGCGATCGATTTCCGTCAGGGCGATATCGGCCTGCCCTTGCCCTATGCGGACGGCGCGTTCGACGCGGTGATCAGCAACCTGGTACTGCACAGTTTTGACGACACCGTGCTTCGGCGGATCGTCGCGGAGGTCGGTCGCACGCTCCGGCCAGGCGGTCTTTTCCTGTTCCACGCCAATTCCGTCGAAGATCTCGAACGGCGGCTGGCGGTGCAGCCGCCCGAACGCCAGCTCGGTCCGGGCTCCTATGTCCTGGCCGGCGGCCAGACCATGCATTTCCTCGGCCGCGACACCTGCGAGGCCCTGCTCGCCGACTGGGAGCAACTCCTGCTGGAACCGGCGACGAGCTTCGATCCGGATGGCAGTCCGATCAAGAATGTCTGGCGCGGGGCCTTCCGCAAACCGTGACGCCGCGCACCATCGCCATCGTCGATCCCTATGATGCCGGTTCGATGCTGGCGCCCGCCTTTGCCGAGCACGGCGTCGCCGCGGTGATGGTGGGCAGCACGGCGGAGGTTCCGCAGGAGGCAGCGTCATCCTTCGATCCGGCCACCTTTCATGACCTGCTCTTCTGGCACGACGATAGCGCGGAAACGATTGCCGCGCTGCGCGGCCATGGGGTCGGTCACGTCCTTGCCGGGTCGGAGAGGGGCGTGATGCTGGCCGACCGGCTGAGCGAGGCGCTGGGCGTAGCGAGCAACGGCACGCGCCTCAGCCAGGCACGCCGCGACAAGGCCCGCATGATCGAGGCGGTTGGTGGGAGCGGCATCCGGGTGCCACGCCAGATCGAGTCCGGGAGCCTCCACGACATCATGGCCTGGATCGATACCGGCGGTCACTGGCCGGCCGTGCTCAAGCCCCGCCTGGCAAAGGGATCGGACGGCGTGCATCTGTGCGCGTCGCGTGAAGAGGTGTCGCGTGCCTTCCACGCCGTTCACGACCATGTCGACCGGCTCGGTTACCGCAACGAGACCGTGCTGGTGCAGGAGTTCCTGGCCGGTCGGGAATATGTCGTTGACACCGTCAGCCGTGACGGGCGCCACCGCCTTGCGGCGTTATGGGCCTATGGCAAGCCGACGCCGGGCTTCGACTCGATCGGCCTTCTCTCCACCAAGGAATTGCTGCCGCCGGAAGGCGAACTGGCTGACATGCTGTTCGCCTTCGCCATCCGGGTACTGAATGCGCTGGAGATCCGTCACGGCGCCGGGCATTGCGAGGTGATCGTCGACGGGGACGGGCCCGCGCTGGTGGAGATCGGCGCCCGCCTGCATGGCGGCCCGCCGGCGCATCTCATGTGCCGGGCGGCGACCGGGACCAGCCAGCTCGACCTGCTGGTGCAATCCTGCCTCGATCCGGCGGGCTTTCTCGACGGGGTCTCGCGGCGCTACACGCTAACCGCAGGCACCGCGATGGCGCTGCTGCGCGACGACAGCCTCAGGGGACAGATCGAAAATCTGCCCTCCGCCCAGCGCATTGCCTGGAACGCACCGCCCGGGGAACCTCAGCCGCCGGTGGCCGGCGTCGCCACACTGATCCATGCAGACCGGGATACGGTCGTGGCTGACCTCGAGATCGTCACGGGCGGGGTCGCCTGCGAGTTGCTCGACAGTCGTGCGGCAATCGAAGCCATCGCACCGGAGTGGCGCGCGCTGCTTGAGCGCTCGCGGTGCAACCGCGCCTTTAGCGGGCCGACCTGGTATCTCGCGGCGCTCGATGCCTGGCCGGACCTATCGCCGTACGTGATCGCCGCTCGGCGAGCCGGGCGCCTTGCCGGCATTTTTCCGCTGGTCTCGGACCCCAAGGGCGAGACGGCGCGCTTCGCCACGCTGCTGAGCGACTATAACGACCTGATTGTGGCGGACGGCGACCTGGCGGCGGCGCGGCGGCTCATGATCTTCGCGCGGCACCGCTTCCCGCGCCTCGACCTCACCTGCATCCGCGTCGATGCCAACTGCGCGACGGCCGAGGGCAGGACGCCGGTGCTGATCGAGAAGAAATTCATCTGCCCGACCGCCGATCTTTCCGGTGGCTATGATGGCTGGTTCGCCGCGCGAAGCCCCGGCTTCCAGCGCGAGCTGGCGCTGGTCATCCGCCGCGCGGCGCGCAACGGCCTTGTCGCCCGCCGGCTCGATCCAGAGCGCGACACGGCGGTCCATCCCGGCGCCTTCTTCCTCGAGATGCAGCGCGCCCGCTTCGGCGATCGCAGCCTGTTCCTGCGCGATCCGGCGGCTCGGGCTTTCGCCAGCAATATGCTCCCGGCGCTGTGGCGTGAAGGGGCTGTACCGCTGTTTGGCCTGTGGGCCGGGGACCGGCTGATCGGATTGAACATCTGCATGCTGGGTGCCGACAGCCTCGGCAACTGGAATGCAGGGTTCATCGCCGACTTCGCAACCTATTCTCCCGGCATGCTGATGGCCGATGCAGCGGTGCGCGAGGCGTGCGCGCTGGGCGTGGCCGAGTTCGACTATCTCCGCGGTCTCGAAGCCTACAAATTGCGCTGGTGCTCCGGGCGCCGCGAAATCGGCCGACTGGAATGACCGACCCGCTACCCGACGATCCCTGGTCGATCGGCCTTTATGCCGGCCCCGATCCGCTGCACCTCGCGCCGCCGCCCGACATCGCCAATCCGATCATGACGCGCGAGCAGGTGACCGATGTACCGGCCGCGTTCGTCGCAGACCCGTTCCTGCTGCCCTATCGGGGGGAATGGCACCTGTTCTTCGAGGTGTTGAACCATGATCGGCGGACGGGAGAGATCGGCTGGGCGAGCAGCCCCGATGCAACCGCCTGGACCTATCGCGGGATCGTGCTGAGCGAGCCGTTCCATCTGTCCTACCCATGCGTGTTCGAGCATGAGGGCGAGGTCTTCATGATGCCCGAGACGCTCGATGCCGGCGCGGTCCGCCTCTACCGCGCCGATCCGTTCCCGATCCGCTGGGTGCCGGTTGCCGAGCTGATCCACGGGCGGCTGGCCGATCCGACCCCGTTCCAGTTCGAGGGGCGCTGGTGGATGTTCGCCTGTCCGGCCCCGTCCAGCCACGATGCGCTCTCGCTGTTCTGCGCCGATGCCCTTGACGGCCTCTGGCGCGAACATCCCGCCAGGCCGCCGCTGACCGGCGACAGGAGCAGGTCCCGGCCGGGTGGGCGCGTGGTCGCTTGCGATGGCCGTCTCTATCGCTTCGCGCAGGATTGCGGGCCGCGCTATGGCAGTGGCGTGCGGGTATTCGAGATCACCTGCCTGACACCAGATCTCTATGCCGAGCGGGAATGCGCCGAAAGCCCGATCCTCGGCCCGGCGGGCGAGGGATGGAACGGCAAGGGTATGCATCATGTCGACGCCTGGCCGATCGCGCCGGGTCGATGGATCGCCGCCGTTGACGGCATTCGCATCAAATGATTTCCGATCCGGTTACCATCGCGAAAGAGTTTCCTTCACGGATGTAGCCATTCTGGCCTCTTCTTCGATTGCTGCCTCTCAGGCCACATTATAGGTTGAGGCAATACAGATATTTTCAGAATTTAAAGGCGTTCGTCGATCTCTCTAACATGGGGGCCGTCATGAAGACTCTTACTTTGCTGCTTTGTGCGGGATCGCTGGCGGCTGTCGCCGCTGTGGCTCAGGACTCTTCGTCATCTTCGTCCGCCGCGCCGCCACCGCCGCCCTTCGGGCCGGTGGTTGGACCGGGCCGGACTCTGCAGACGGCCGATATGACCAACACCAACCCGCTGATCCCCGGCGATATCTATCGCAGTGGCGCGGTCGCGCATTCGGATCTGGCGACCTTCGCCTGGCTCGAGTTCATCTCCGCGGTATCGCCGAACGCAGCTGGCTTCCGCGGCGTGCCGGGCGGCAGCTTCGCGGCCTCGGGCAGCGGCGCCAGCAACGGGCCGCTGGTCTGGGAGACCTATCAACACCGGACCGAACTTTTCCCCTGCAATGCGATGAGTTCGCCGACGGGGCCGACAACATCGCCGATAGCGCCCCAGCCTTGGGGCGCGCCGCCAAAATATGTCACGACGGCCTCGAGCACGCAGCTCTGCAGCACCATCACCCTGCCGGGTGGCGGGCCGCTTCCCTTCAACAATCTGGATGAGGCCAACCAGATCGGACAGAACACGCTGTTCTACCCGACCAAGCCGGGAAGCCCGCAACCGGCCACTGATGCCCAGGTTCTGTTCGAGGCGAAGGTGAACCAGTATGAATCCAATTATGTGAACCAGAATTATGCGAGCTTCATCCCGAAGTTCGGCCCGTTCCATCTGTCGCCGGGAATCACCCTCCCGAACACCACGGTGGAAGTGAAGGCGGCCTGGCGTCCGGTCTCGTCGATCCCGTCGAACCAGCGCTATCGCTATCATATCGCGAACGTGCTGACCTATGCCGGCACCGACGCCGCGCCGGTGCCGAAGGTGGTGCCCTATGCGCTCATCGCGTTGCACATCATCCACAAGACGCCCAATTATCCCGCCTTCATCTTCGCGACCTTCGAGCAGGTCGACGATTTCACGAACCAGGTCACCGGGCAGCCGACCGGCGTCTATTATGTGCCGGCTTACGGCGCGGTTGCCTACACGACCCCTCCCACCACGACCTTCCCGCCCAGCGGCCAGACTGTGCAGAATCCGAATATCGGCTTCAACACCGCTGCGCCGAAGGCGATGCCTTATGGCGTTCCGGGCGGGGTGGCCTTGCCGCTCGGCAACACCCTGGGCTTTCCCGGCGCCAAGCCGGTGGGGGGCGGCAGGGTGGCCATTCCGGTGACCTCGCCAGTCCCGACCGTGCTTGAAGTCGCCGCGGTGAACAACCAGACGCTCGCCGCGATGAAGGGGATTCCGGGCTTCAACCAGAATTTCATATGGCAATATTACAAGCTGACCGGCGTCCAGGCAGTCCCGACCAGTGACGAAACCACCCGGGATTTCTATCTGGCCAATATCGTCGTCGAGAGCAGCCAGCCGGGCATCCAGCTGTTCCGTGGCTTCCCGCCGATCGCACCGAACCCCAAGACCAAGGTTCCGACGCTGACCAATATCCGCAACCAGGTGAATGTCATCGACTATCATACCGGGGCCTCGACTCTCGCCCCGACCCTGACCTCCAGCGGCGGTTGCCAGGGCTGTCATGGCATCGCCCAGACCCAGAACGGGTTCGACTTCAGCTTCCTGTTCTTCGGGGTGAACGGGGGCGGCTTCACGCCGGAGACGGCGGGCCTGCCGACGCCCCAGGTCGCGGCGGTGCGGCTGGCGAAGAAGAAGTATTTCCAGAAATAGCTGTCGAACCAACGGGAGAAAGCGGCCGCGCCATGGCCGCTCCCTTGGCATCAGGGCGGCATCCGTGGAGCGTAGCACGCCATGGTGCGAGCCCGCCGCCTCGGTCCGGAACCTGATCCGATAGCACAGGGCCCAGCTTGGATAGCCGGGTTCGTCTGTCGCCCCTGTACTGCTCCGGGTGACGGAGGACGATCAGGTGTCGACGATGACGGGTGCGGAAGCCGCGGTCCGGATGCTGCAGCATCACGGCGTGAAGCATATCTTCGGGCTGTGCGGGGATACCAGCCTGCCATTCTACGATGCGCTCTGCCGGCTCGATCACGGCATGGAGCATATCCTGACCCGGGACGAGCGCAGCGCCGCCTATATGGCCGACGCCTATGCCCGCGTGACGGGCAGGGTCGGCACCTGCGAAGGGCCGAGCGGGGGCGGCGCGACCTATATCCTGCCCGGCGTGATCGAGGCGAACGAATCCTCCATCGCTCTGCTGTCGATCACGTCAGACGTGCCGGTGACCGCGCGGGGCCGCTACCCGCTGACCGAACTCGACCAGAAGGCGCTGTTCGCGCCGCTGACCAAATGGAATGCGGTGGCCGATCATGTCGGCCAGATCCCGCATCTGTTCCGGACCGCCTTCCGTGCGGCGACGACGGGCCGCCCGGGCGCGACTCATATCGGCTTGCCCTATGATCTCCAGAAGCAGGCGCTCGATGCCGATACGGTCTGGGCGCAGGCCGAGCATGCGCGCTTCCCGGCCTTTCGCACCGCGCCCGACCCGGAGACGGTCGCTGCCTGCGCCGAGGCGATCCTCGCTGCGAAAAGCCCGGTGTTCATCTGCGGCGGCGGGGTGATCATCGCTGGCGCGACGGCGGAACTGGCGGCGCTGGCCGAAGTGCTCGACGCGCCGATCGCCTCGACGGTCAGCGGCCATGGCTCGGTGTCCGACGATCATCCGCTCGCAGTTGGTGTCGTCGGGGCGAATGGCGGCACGGTCCACACGCGTGAAATGGTCACCGCGGCCGACCTGGTGATCTTCGTCGGATGCCGCGCGGGCTCGACCACGACCGAGCATGGCAAGGTGCCGCGCCCCGGCGTGCCGATCGTCCATATCGATATCGACCCGATGGTGGTCGGCGCCAATTACCGGATCGAGGCTGGAATGGTCGGCGATGCACGTCTGTGCCTGGCCGCGCTCGGCGGCGAGATCGCGCGGCGGCTCGAGGGACGCGCGCGCGACACGGGCGCTGCCGGCCGGTTGCGGGCGCTCAAACAGGCGAAGCGCGCCGCATTCGACCGGCTCGCACGATCGACCGACCGGCCGATCCGCCCCGAGCGGGTGCTTGCCGCGCTTCAGGCCGCCTTGCCGCCGGACGGGATCATCGTCGCCGATCCCGGCACGCCCTGTCCCTATCTGTCGGGTCATTTCGATTTCAACAGTGCCGGGCGTCGGTTCATCACCAACCGGGCGCAGGGCGCGCTCGGCTATTCGCTGCCGGCGGCGCTGGGCGCATGGTATGGCAGCCCGTCGTCGAAAGTGGTCGCGGTGATGGGCGACGGCAGCTTCGGTTTCGCCGTCGGCGAGCTTGAGACGATCGTGCGCAAACAGGCGCCGCTGCTGCTGATCGTCTTTTCGAACGCCTCCTATGGCTGGATCAAGGCGAGCCAGAAGGACGGCTATGGCGGGCGCTATTTCTCGGTGGATTTCAACCGTTCGGACCATGCGCGCATCGCCGAGGCGTTCGGCCTCAGGGCGTGGAAGGTGAGCGACCCGGCCGAGCTTGACGCGGTGATGCGCGCGGCGATCGCCCATGACGGGCCGGCGCTGATCGACGTGATCGCCCAGCCGCTGGAGGAATCGGCCGTACCGGTCAGCCAGTGGATGGGCTGAGGTCGGGAATCCCTATGCCTGAGCGCTCTCGCGATGGCTTTTCGCCTCGTCGAAGCTTCGCGCGAGGCGAAGCGCCGGGAACCATTTCGCCCATAACAGGGTGATCGCGATGGCGCCGATTCCTCCGCCGATGACCGCGGCGACCGGCCCGACGAGCGCGGCGAGGAACCCCGATTCAGCTTCGCCCAGTTCGTTGGAGGCCGACACGAAGAGCGACGAGACCGCGCCGACCCGCCCGCGCATCTCGTCAGGCGTCGAAAGCTGGATCAGGGATTGGCGGACATAGACCGACAGCATGTCGGCCGCGCCCAGGATCGCGAGACAGGCGAGGGACAAAGGCAGCCAGCGCGACAGGCCGAACACCACCGTCGCGAGCCCGAAGATGCCGACCGACAATAGCATCTTCATCCCGACATTATGCCTGAGCGGGCGGTAGGAGAACCAGGTTGCGGTCAGGATCGCACCGACGGCAGGCGCGGCGCGGAGATGGCCGAGCCCGGCCGGGCCGACCTGCAAAATGTCGCGGGCGAAGATGGGCAGCATCGCGGTCGCGCCGCCGAGAAGCACGGCGAACAGGTCGAGCGAGATCGCGCCGAGCACCAGTTGATGGTTGCGGACATAATGGAGCCCCTCGACCATCTGCTTCCACGGATTGCTCGCACTCATCGCGGTGCGGACGGTCGGCCGTATCAGCAATGTCGCGAACAGGGTGATGGCGAAAAGCCCGGCGCTCACCGTGTAGGGCATATGCGGCGTCCAGGCGTAGAGATAGCCGCCTGCGGCGGGCCCGACGATCCCGCCGACGCGCCCGGCGATCGCGTTGGTGCCGATGGCGCGCGGCAGCACCTCAAGCGGGACGAGATTCGGCGCCAACGCGTTCAGCGCCGGGCCGGCAAAGGCGCGCGCGACCCCCAGCAGCGCGGCGACGGCGAACAGGATCTCGAGCGATATCTGCCCGGTGAAGCTGTACCAGCCGAGGATGGCTGCGCAGAATAGTTGAAGCGCCGTGCAGAGGCGGGAGATCAGGCGCCGGTCGAGCCGGTCGGCGGTCCAGCCGGTGATCAGGGTGAGGGCGAACAGCGGTATGAACTGGCACAGGCCGATCAGGCCGAGCTGAAGCGCGGCGTCCTTGGGCCCCATGGTACGCCGCGCGATGTCGTAGACCTGCCAGCCGATCACGATCACCATGCAATTCTGGGCGATCGTCGAGCATAGTCGTGCCGTCCAGAAGAAGCGGAAATCGCGGTAGGCGAAGGGATGTCGATTGCCGACCAATTCGATTCGTCCTTCTCGACACCAGGCGTTTGAGTCGGTGGCGCCTTAGCGCGCAACGGCAGCCGATGTTGATAGGAAGCGTTGCGGGAATGAACCGTTCGTCGATTTTTCCGCCGGTCTCAGCGAGTGGGGATTGATCGGAGCCTGAGTTTCTCAGCCCTTGAGCACCCCATCGAGGAACGGCACCAGCGTCTGCCAATGATGCTCGGCTTCTCGGGCATCGTGAACCAGCGTGTCGCGGGGGACCCAGCCATGCTTCGCCGGATAGGTCTCGATCCGGTGATCCACGCCCGCTTCGGTCAGCGCCGCCTCGAGCCGATCCTTCATCTCGTCGGGAAAGTTCGGATCCTCGATCGCACCGGCGACATATATCCTGGCTTTCATGTCCGGCGCGAGGAGGTGAGGGCTGGACGGTGTGTCGTTCGCCAGGCCGCCGCCATGATAGGATGCGGCCGCGGCGATGCGATCGGGGAACCGCCCCGCCGCGATCAACGCGAGGCGGCCACCCATGCAATAACCGACCACGCCGACCGGACCGGGGATCACCTCGGGGCGGGTCTCGAGGAAGTCGAGCAGGGCCGCGGTGTCCGACATGATCTTCGCCGGGGTCGCGAGGGCCATGAACCTTTCGCGGTGCGCCTCGCGCAGCTTCGGGTCGGCGAACACCACACGCGGATCGACCGGCTCATAGGTGCCGGAGCGATAGAACAGGTCTGGCAGCAGGACCGCATAGCCATTGTCCGCCAGCCGGCCGGCCAGCTCCTGCACGGCGGGCCGCATGCCCGGCCCGTCCATGAACATCAGGATCGCCGGCCAGGGGCCCTTTCCATCCCGCGTGTGGAGATAGCTCGGACATAGCCCGTCAGCTGTACCGACATCGAACCGGGTCACCATTGCTGCTGGCTTTCGAAGAACCGCTTCCAGAAGGAGATCCTCTCGGGGCTGGCAACCGGGATCGGGCCGAAGCGGGCGCCGACTTCCATCACCACCGGAGACGCCGGGTCATAAGCGGGCCAGACGGGCAGACCGGGGCCGTTGGGATTGCCGGTCTTCGCGATGTTCGCCCAATAGGACGACATGGTGTCGGCGATCCGGCGGTCGTCGTCGGTCCAGGGAAGATCGGTCGCGTAGAGATTGTTGAACATATAGTTGATCTCGGATCCGTGAAAGGCGCCGCGCATCTCGCGGGTCGGGCCGGGCAGGGCATGGGTCCAGAAATAGGTGAAGACCGGCTTCTTCACCGTGCGGGTCCATTCGATCCCCCAGAGATAGGTCGAGGTCCGCGAATTGTCGCGCACCGCGGCATTGTTCGCGCGTGCCGCCTCCAGGTCGTTGGTCGCTGGATAGAGCCGCAGGAATTCGTCGGACATCGGCCCGAACTTGGTCCTGGCCCATTTCAGATAGGCATCGAGCGTGACGCTGGTGTTGGGCATGCCGGCGCGGGGCGGGTTGGGGTTGGCGCGCAGCCGCGCGAACGCGGTTTCCGGCACTGCGCCGCTCTCGTCCAGATTGTTGCCGGCGGCATAGGTCACCTGGTTCTGGGTGCCCGCGGCATAGGTCTCGCTATAGCTTTTTGGGATGATCCAGCCATCGACCACGGGGCGGAAGATCGGGGGGCGCGAGCCGCTGCCGGTATAGACGCCGTCATCGACCGCTTCGCCGCCTTCGAGCAGCTTCTGCCAGGGCAGCGCGCGCAGCTGCTCGACCGAGGTGGCGCCATGTTCCTGCGCGAATTTGGCACCGGCCTCTTCGGCGCCCTTGAGCGGGCGCCAGGAGGTGTTGAGATAGCGGAGTTCCAGATCGCCGGGATGGCGGACCTGGCTCTCGGCGATGCTGTGCTGGAACAGGCCCTTGGCGAGTGGCGAATTGGAGAGGAAACCGACCGAGCCGGCGCCGGCCGACTGGCCCGCGATCGTCACGCGCTTCGGGTCGCCGCCAAAGGCAGCGATGTTGCGCTGGACCCATTTGAGCAGCGCGATATCGTCCATGATGCCGTAATTGCCCGAGGCGTTGTGGCCGGATTCGCGGCTCAGCTCCGGGGTTGCCAGGAAGCCGAGCGCGCCCAGCCGGTAGTTGAAGGTGACGACGATCACCCCCTTGCGCGCCAGGCCTTCGCCGTCGAACTGCGGGTTGGAGCCATGGCCTTCGATGAAGGCGCCGCCATAGATCCACACGAAGACGGGGCGGCGTTCGGTCGCCGACCTGGCGCCAGTCCAGACATTCGCGGTCAGGCAGTCCTCGCTCATCGGGACCGACCCAATCCGCGAGGCGGGCTGGGGGCAGACAGGGCCGAAACTGTCAGCCTTGCGTATGCCGCTCCAGGGCGTGACCGGGGCGGGGGGCCGCCAGCGCAGCGCACCGATGGGCGGTGCGGCGAAGGGGATGCCCTTGAACACCTGAATGGACTTGTTCCGGCCGGGCGTGCCGGAGAGGCGGCCGCTGTCAATACGGACCGTCTTCAGGCCCGGCGCTTGCGCGACCTTTCCGTCGGCCTGGGTCGCCATGACGAGGGTGGTGGCGAGCAACCCCTGGACGAGGGCGGCACGTCCCTTCGACACGCGTTTGCGAAGCATAGTCACTCTCCATTGCCGGCAATATTTTGGCCGTCGATCCGCACCCATAGGGTCCGGCCGATCCGACCGGACAATAGGTTTCGCGCACGCTTCGATAATTTCGGTCGGCGCCGCGGCGGGCGCCACCGAAACGGTTCCATTATCAATATGCGTCGCCCGGAAATGAATGAGCGCCGGGCGTGGCGAGCTGTCATCGTTGTCACAGTCGAGAGCAGTGCGCTGTGCTGTGCAGGATATGCCTCGGCGGCAGACCGGGTTCCGGGTCATCGCCCGCGACGAGAACCAGGCTGCGGGGACCTGCACGGGAGGAGATGAAAGTGACTCGTTTCAAGATCGGTTCGACCCTGCTTGCCGGCGCCAGCCTGCTCGTGTTCAGCGCGACGGCTTTCGCGCAAGCGACTGTCCAGGCCGACCCCGAAACCCAGGCGGATGCGCCGGCCGCAGAGGCTGCGAACGACATCGTCGTCACTGGCTCGCGCACCATCACCAATGGCAACAGCAGCCCGACGCCGGTCACCGTGGTGTCCACCGACACGCTGCAGAATGTCCGCCCGACCAGCCTGACCGAATCCGTTCAGGTGCTGCCGGTCTTTTCCGGCTCGCGCAGCCAGACGAGCAATCCTTCCGCCACCGGCGGCGTCGGCGGCGGCAACGGCGTCGCCGCGCAGCTCAACCTCCGCAACATCGGCGCCAACCGCAACCTGGTCCTGATGGACGGCCGCCGCGTGCCGCCGACGTCGATCAGCAACATCGTCGACGCCGACGTCATCCCGCAGCTGCTGATCGAGCGGGTCGACGTGGTCACCGGCGGCGTGTCTGCGGTCTATGGTTCCGACGCGGTCACCGGCGTGGTCAACTTCATCACCAACAAGAAGTTCAAGGGCGTCAAAGCCTATGCGCAGGGCGGCCTTTCCGAATATGGCGACGGTGGCCAGATGGCGGCCGGCATCGCCGCCGGTGCTGACCTGTTCGACGGCCGCGGCCATTTCACCGCGAGCTACGAATATCGCGACGACCAGGGCGTCGACCGCCGCTCGGCCCGCGACTGGTACACGCGCCCGGTGGTCGTGGGCAGCGGCACGGCGGCCGCGCCGTATCGGCTGATCACCAACGCCACGCTCGCCAACCTGCCCTTTGGCGGACGCATCACCTGCACCGGCGCCTGTGCGATCAACGGCCAGTATTTCGCTTCGGACGGCGTGCTGAGCCCGTTCGTCAACGGCACCGCCTATCCGGGCACCGCGAACACCCAGGTCGGTGGGAGCGGGGGCTATGTCGATCTGACGCTCAAGGCCGAGCAGCGGATGCATCAGATATATGGCCGCTTCGACTTCGACGTGAGCGACGACGTGCATCTCTACGTGCTCGGCAGCGGGACCTTCAAGCGCAACTCCTTCTACACCGACGAAGTCCAGCTCCAGAGCATCACGCTCAGCAAGACCAACGGCTTCCTCCCGGCCGCGTACAGCGCGCAAATTCCGACCGCGACCTTCACCTTCAACCGGATGTTCACTCAGCCGGTGCGCGCCAACGCCGTGCCGGAATCGCGGCAGCTCATGTTCGCGGCCGGGCTCGACGGCAAGATCGGCGGGTTCGCCTGGAACCTCGCCTATACGCATGGTGACTCGCGGCTCGAGACGCTGCTGCGCAACAACGTCAACAACCAGAAGCTGTCCGCGGCGCTCGATGTGGTCGCCGTACCCGGCGGAGGCGTGGCCTGCTACGCGGCGACCCAGGCAGCGACCGCCGCTGCCTATGCCAATTGCCAGCCGCTCAACCTGTTCGGGCCGACATCGGCCAGCGCCGCCGCGATCGACTATATCCTCGACGACACGCTGTATGTCGCGCGCACCAAGCAGGACGACATCACCGCCGATATCTCTGGCTCGCCGATCGATACCTGGGCCGGGCCGTTGACCGTGGCACTTTCGGGCGAGTGGCGGCGCCAGACCTTCGCATCAACCAGCGCGGCCACGCCGTCGATGTATGCCGACTGCACGAACCTGCGCTACAATTGTACGCCCCAGAACACAGCGACCGGCGCCGGTACCTTCCTGTATCGATCGACCTTCCCGTCCAGTCCGCTGATCAAGCAGTCGGTGTGGGAAGTCGCGGCGGAGGCCAATGTGCCGCTGCTGAAGGATTTCGCGCTCGCCAAGTCCTTCGACGTCAACGGTGCCGTCCGCTACACCAAATACGACACGGTGGGCAGCTATTGGACCTGGAAAATCGGCGCCGACTGGCACCTGACCGACGACCTCCGCTTCCGCGGCACGATCTCGCGCGACATTCGCGCGCCTACCCTGAACGATTTGTACGCGCCGGTCTCGGTGGTGATCGTCAACAATCAGGATCTGCTCACCGGGGCGACCAACCAGGTTCCGTCGGTCAACCTGCCCAATCCCAACCTGACGGCCGAGATCGGCAACACCAAGACGGTGGGGGCGGTGTACCGGCCGAGCTTTGCGCCGGGCCTGAGCTTCGCGGTCGATTATTACAATATCAAGATCAACGGCGCGATCACGACCGTTCAGGGCTTTCAGCCGAACATCCAGAATGGCTGTAACCTCAACGGCGTGGCGCTCTATTGCGACCTGATCGTGCGCAACGCGGCGGGCGTGGTGACCTCATGGCTCGTCAGGCCGGTGAACCTGGCGACGATCGAAACGCACGGTGTGGATTTCGAGGCCAATTATGCCGGCCAGCTCTTTGGGCAGGCCTTCAGCGTGCGCGGCCTCGCCGCGTACCAGCCCCATATCAAATATATCCAGCCGTCGGTGCCCACGATTGATCAGGGGGGCGTTGCGTTCGGCTCGGCCGGCCTGACCGCCAGTCCGTCATGGCGGCTCACCGCGATCGCCAACTATGCGGTCACCAACGCGCTGAAGGTCAGCGCGATGTACCGCTGGCGCAACCGGATGAAGCTATGGGGTGACCCCACGGTCGTCTGGGCGCCGGGAGAAGGCACGATCGCGCCTTATGGGCAGGCCTCGCTCAACGTCGCGTGGGAGCTGCCGACCAAGGGATCGACCAAGGGCGAACTATTCTTCAACGTCCAGAACCTGTTCGACGCCATTCCGCCGGCGGCCAATGCGCCCGGCACCGCGACCTCGCCCGGCGGGTTCGGCGGCTTCGTCATCACCGACGACCCGATCGGCCGCTATTTCACCGCCGGCTTCCGCGTGAAATTCTAGCCATACGGATCAAGATCCCTTCGCTGCCCCCGGCCAAAAGCCGGGGGCTTTTTCTTGTCCTGCGAACTCCGGGCGGCATGCCAAAGAACCGAGCGGCCGCAGGATAGCAGGGATCACGTCTCAGTGCGGTTTCCGCGGGCGCGCAGCAAGGCACGCGGTCGCAGGATATGCGCGCAGGTGGCGTGACCATTCGCCTTGTCCGATTCGTCCGCCGGGATCTGGCCCGTGTCGGGAAGCGCCATCCAGGTGATGCCCTCCGCGGTGCAGAGTTCGACGAAATGCTGTCCGGGCCCGGCCGCCTGGACCGGGGATGCCGACAGCACGAAAAGCGCTGGCCCGACCAGCATCAGCCCCACGCGCTCGCCGGACAGGCGACGACGTGGGCCGGCCTCATCCTCGTCGCAAAGGCTCTCTTCCACGGCCGGCACGCAAAGCCCTTTCCTGAAGCGGCGGCGATCCGCAGCCTATCAGCCGGGGCATCATGAAGCGCTTTGCCCGCTTCTACGACCGCAAAAGGCCCCGATTTGGCGTCAACACCGCATCGGCCCAAACGGCGACGCGCTATGGTGTGCGGACATAGGGGCGAAGGAGGGCAGCATGGAGAGCGACGTCAAGCAGATCATCGGCATGCCGGTGTACGATTCAGTCGACATGCTCGACGTGACCGGCCCGTATGAGATGTTCACCTGGGCGGGGTTCGAGATCGAGCTGGTCGCGGCGGAAAGCCGCATGCACTGCTTCCGCGAGGGCTTCCGCTTCGAGGTGCTCAAGACCTTCGCCGAGGCGAGCCCGGACTATGCTGCGCTATGGGTGCCGGGCGGCGACCCCGCCGCGCTTAACGTGCTGATGAAGGACGAGACCTATCTCGGCTTCCTGCGTGACAAGGCGGCGGTGACGCCCCTCGTCGCCTCGGTGTGCGAAGGGGCGATGCTGCTTGCGGCGGCGGGCCTGCTCGACGGCTATGAGGCGACGACTCACTGGGCGTTCATTCCGTGCCTCAAGCGAGTCCAGGGCGTGAAAGTGGTCGAAGGCCATCCGCGTTACCATCTCGACCGTGACCGGCTCACCGGGGGCGGCATCTCCTCGGGTCTGGATGAGGCACTGCGGCTGATCGAGTTGCTCAACGGCACAGCCGCGGCGGAGCAGGTCCAGCTGATGACTCAATATTATCCATCCCCGCCGGTGGGCGGCGCCATTCCGGATACCGACGATTGTCCGCTGGATACGGCAGGCGATCAGGTGCCGCTCTGCATTCCCTGCTGACGGACTTGCGGCGGGCTGCCATGCGCCGCATCTAGCGTCGATGCGAACCACCTCCGACAGCGTGTCCGTACGCCTGTATCATTTATCCGACGGCAATGACGGGGGAGGGGCCTCGACCCTGTTCTACGGGCCGCTCAGCGAGGCCATGGTCATCGCCGCGGCCCAGCCGGAAGAGGTGCAGGAGGGCCTGTTCCTGGCGACGGATAACGATGTGGTGGCGTATCTGGATCTGATCGAGGGCTAGCGCCAGACCCGCGCATCGAACCAGTCGGCCGCTTCCTCACCAAAGAGCAGCAGGATGGCAAAGGCTTCCATGGTCAGCTGGACGAGCGATACAACCAGGGCCGCGGCGCCGCCGTCATTGACCGGATCGACCACACCGATGCTGCGCAGAAAGGCGACGCTCGTCACCACGCCCAGCACCCAGCGCGCAACCAGAGCGCCGCGCGCGGGTCGCGACTTGAAGAAGAAGACGAGCAGCATCAGCGACACGGCGAAAGCAGCACCGAACATCCTGATCGCGAGGATCCTGCCGGCAAGGGTAGCGCTTGCCTCAGGCGTGATCGCAAAGCCGAAGCTCATCGATCGTGCGGTATAGAGGGCGAGCGCGATGGAAAGCACGACCGAGCAACCGAAGAACAGCGCGAACAGGCGGATCGAGAGTGGCTGCGGCACGATATTCCCCATGTCCGGGCACCGGGTGCCACTGATCGGGGTGCGTAGCCGGAGGGGATTAAAGGCCCGTAAAGCGGCAGGCGGTCGCTAAACGACGACCTCGCTCTCGACACGGCCGGCATCCCCGAAAACCCGCAGATAGCGCGCGATCTCGTTCTGATCGCCGGTCGCCTTGGCCGGATTGTCGGAAAGCTTGACCGCTGGATGCCCGTTGGCGCTCGTCACCTTGCACACCAGCGAGATGGGCTCGAGCCCCTCATTGCCGTGCGGGTCGCAGCCGCGGAAATCATTGGTGAGGTTGGTGCCCCAGCCGAAGCTCATGCGCACGCGGCCGTGGAAATGGCGATAGGTCCGCTCGATCGAGTCGACGTCCATCCCGTCGGAGAAGATCAGCAGCTTGTCGCGCGGATCGACTCCGTGACGCACCCACCACGCGATGATCTGCTCGCCCGCCTCGATCGGCGGGGCGCTGTCGGGGCGGAAGCCGGTCCAGTCGGCGACCCAATCAGGCGCATCGGCCAGGAATGCGGTCGTCCCGAAGGCGTCCGGCAGCACGATCAGCAGATTGCCGGCATAATGCTGGCGCCATTCCTCGAGCACACGATAGGGCGCGGCGGCGAGCTCGCCATCGTCGCGGGCGAGAGCTGCGGCCACCATCGGCAATTCATGCGCATTGGTGCCGATCGCCTCCAGGTCGCCGTCCATCGCCAGCAATATGTTGGAGGTGCCGATGAACCGGTCGCCAAGTCCTTCCTTCAACGCCTCGACGCACCAGCGCTGCCAGAGATGGCCGTGGCGCCGCCGCGTGCCGAAATCCGACAGGACGAGATCGGGCAATTGCCTGAGCCGTTCGACCTTGTCCCACAGTTTCGCCTTGGCGCGGGCATAGGTGACGTCGAGTTCGAAGCGGCCATGATTGCGCAGCGCCGCGCGGGAGCGAAGCTCGTTGATGATGGTGAGCGCCGGGATCTCCCACATCGTCGTATGGGTCCAGGGCCCGGCGAAGCGCAGCTCATATTGGCCGTCGACGGTGTGCAGCTCATAGGGTGGCAGCCGGAATTCGGCGAGCCAGGCGATGAAGTCGGGCGCGAACATCCGCTCCTTGCCGTAGAAGCTGTTGCCGGCGAGCCAGATCAGTTCCTTCTTGCCGAAGCGCACCGTCCGGGCATGGTCGAGCTGCGCGCGCAATTCGCCTTCGTCGATGGTGTCGGCGAGCCTGACGGTCTTCGTGCGGTTGAGGACCGAGAAGGTCACCTCTACATCCGAATGGAGATGCCGGATCATCTGCAGCATGAGCAGCTTGTAGAAATCGGTATCGAGCAGGCTGCGCACGATCGGGTCGAGCCGCCAGCCGTGATTATAGGTGCGCGTCGCGATATCAGTCAGGACCATGGCAAGCTTTTCCCGGCAAACGCCGCGGGCGTCTACCCCAATGCTGGAGCATGAGATGAAGAAGATCGTGATCGTCGTCGACACCCAGGCGGATTTCATGAATCCGGACGGCGCGCTGGCGGTGGGCGGTGCCGATGCGCTGGCCGGGCCGATGAACGCCTGGCTCGGGGCGCTCAGCCCCGACGATACGGCCGGGGTGCTGTTCACCTTCGACACGCATTTCGCCGATACCTATCCGCTCTCGGAAGAGGCGAAGGAGTTTCCGATCCACTGCGTCCGCGAGACGCCTGGCTGGCACAATGTGCTCGACGCAACGAAGGTCGATCCCGCCATTCCGACATGGCGGCTGGAAAAGGGCGTGTTCGCGATGTGGCAGGAAGAGGGACTGACGGTCGAGCCGATCGGCGGCGGTACGCGGATCGATCGCGACGTTTTTTTCCGCGACCTGAAAGCCTCCGGCGTCGAACAAGCCGTCGTGATCGGCGTGGCGGCGGATTATTGCGTGCGCTGGGCGATCGATGGTCTGGTCGAGCGTGGTTTCCGCGTCACCGTGCCGCAAGCGCTCACGCGCGGTATCGCCCGTCCGATCGACCAGGTCCTGGCCGATGATTTTGCGGGACAGGCGGTTGCGTTGGTCTGAGGCGCGGGCCCTTGCACCAATATGGACCTGACCGTGCCGCTTTGGGATGGTGGAGGCCCGTGCTTGCCCTTGGAGCGAGCGCAACGCCCGCGCTATTGTCCGGTCGAAAGATCGCGGCGGGACAGCCCGACGAATGAGGGCGCTAGATGAAGCTGGTCAGTGAACGCTCCGAGGCAGTCATCGCGCAGGAGGCGGCCATGACGTCCGTCGCCTCGGCAATCCGGGAATTGACGGCAAATCTCATCCTCGTATCGCGCGGTGCAGGCCAGGCGAAGGATGTCGGCAGCCAGGCCATGGCCCTGATCGAATCCTTCCAGGAATATCATGACGCGTTCGGGCGGCTGCCCGGGCAGGAGCTGACCGAATTCCTCGACCATGATCGCCTGTGGGGCGATGTCGATTGGTCGAGGTTCGATGACGATTATGCCGACCGGCACTTCGCGACGATCAAGATGGTCCGCGGTGCGCTGCAAATGACCGCGTCGAGCCTGCAGGGGCTGCGCGGCGACTATCTCGCGGGCGAACGCGAGCTGCACGATGGAAGCCGTGCGTGCCAGGATACCCTGGCCCGGGCGAGCGCACGTTCGGACAAGGCGGCCCGCTGGCCGCTGGGGCGAACAGCCAAATAAGGGGGCTTGGCCCTCGACCCATTCAATACCAGCGACACAATCGGGCCGCCCTTGCCGGCCGCCGCCCGGTTCTGATGCCGATGATCATGGCGCTCAGCCCAGCTCACTTGACTCACTCATAGCTCGCTGGTTATGAGTTAAATCATAGCCAGAGAGTTATCGATCCCGAATGATGAACATGCAGGACGTACTGTTCAGGACGCTCGCCGATCCGACCCGCCGCGCCATTTTCGAGCGGTTGTGCCGCGAGGGAGAGCAGACGGTCGGGGCGCTGACGGCGCGGGCCGGGGTCTCGCAGCCGGCGGTGTCGAAGCATCTCGGAGTCCTGAAACAGGCCGGGCTGGTGCGCGACCGGCCCAATGGCCGCCTGACGCACTATAGCGCGCAGCCTGGCGCCCTGGCTCCCCTGATCGATTGGACGAGCCAGATGGCCGGCTTCTGGCAGAGCCGGTTCGACGATCTCGAAGACCTGCTCAGAAGGATGGACCAATGACCGATACCGCGACCGAAACGCGCACCGTCGCCGTCGAACGCGAGATAGCGTATCCGCCGGAAAAGATCTGGCGCGCGCTCACGCAACCGCATCTGATCGCGGAGTGGCTGATGAAGACCGACTTCAAGCCTGTCGTGGACCATCAGTTCCGTTTCAGTGCGGACTGGGGCGGCGTGGATTGCCAGGTCCTGGAAGTCGAGCCGCACAGGACATTGTCCTATAGCTGGGGCGGCATGGGCCTCGAGAGCGTGGTCACCTGGACTCTCAGCGCCACCGACACGGGCACGCGCCTGCGCATGGAGCAGACGGGCTTCAAGCCGGATCAGCAACAGGCCTATTTCGGAGCCAAGGCCGGGTGGCCGCGCTTCTTTGGCAATCTGGAGCAACTGCTGGCACGGATCGACTAAGGTCGACGACATTCTTCGAAAAGGAGATTCTATGTTGAGCATCTGGATTCGGCAGACCCATCGCTGGCTGTCGATCATCTTCACAACAACTGTCATCGCCAATTTCGTGGCGATGACGCTGGGCACGCCGCCGCCCTGGATCGTCTATTCGCCGCTGCTCCCGCTCTTCCTGTTGCTGTTCAGCGGCCTGTACATGTTCTTCCTGCCCTATGCCGTCCGGTGGCGCAGCGGGCGACGTGTCGCCGGATAGGGCGATGTCCGGCAGATCAAAAGGGCCGCCCCTCCTCGCGGGCGGCAATCCTCAGATCGCGAAGGGCGAGGGTGACGCCCCGGTGCAGGCCTATATCGCGGCCATGCCGGGCTGGAAGAGCGAGGTCGGGCGCCGCCTCGACACGCTGATCGAACGCACCGTCCCCGGCGTGCGCAAGGCGGTCAAATGGAACTCACCGCTGTATGGCGTGGAGGGTGAGGGCTGGTTCCTCGGCGTGCATTGCTTCACCGATTATGTGAAGCTGGCCTTCTTCCGCGGCACGTCGCTGAGCCCGGTGCCGCCGGTCGAGTCGAAGAGCAACGACACGCGGTATTTCCATATCCGCGAAGGCGATGACTTCGAGGAGCAACTCGCCGCCTGGGTGAAGCAGGCCAGCCAATTGCCCGGCGAGCGGATGTGAGTGATTCCGAACAAGCATGGAGCAGAGGATGAGCAGTTCGAAGGAAGAGGGCGGAGATTCCCCCTCCCGGTTGATCGATGCAAGGATCAGGGAATTGAGCGATTGGCGGGGCGAGATGCTTGCCCGGCTCCGCGGCCTGATCAAACAGGCCGAGCCAGATGTGGTGGAGGAGTGGAAGTGGCGCGGCGTTCCGGTGTGGGAACGGGACGGCATGATCTGCACCGGCGAGACCTACAAGCAGGTCGTGAAGCTGACCTTCGCCAAGGGGGCGTCGTTGGAGGACCCGTCGGGCCTGTTCAACTCGAGCCTCGACGGCAATGTCAGGCGCGCCATCGATTTCCGCGAGGGTGACAGGGTCGATGAGGATGCGGTGAAGGCGCTGGTTCGCGCCGCGGTGGCGCTCAACAGGTCGTCGGTTCGCCCTGTGCGTTCGCGGAAGAGCTAGGAGTACCGTCGACCGGACCGGCGGCGGCGCCTAGAAGCAGCGCATGACTCATCTGTGCCCGAACTGCTTCGAAAAAAGCATCCTCAAGCGCCGTATCGCCGAACTTCGGATCAAGCGGACGTTGCCGCATTGTTCGTTCCACAAGGGATTCAAGGGCGTCCCGGTTGCCGAGGTCGCGCGCCTCGTCGATGCCGTCCTGAGGTCCAACTATACGATCGCTGAGGACGCGTTCGGTATCGCACCAGGCAGTAGCTTCCATGAACTGCTGGCGGAGGTGACCGGAGCGGTGGATGACCGGATCGTACAGGCCCTGTCCGACGCGTTGATCGATGCGGACGAGGTCGATGAGCGCGACGGGGATTTCCCGTTCTATGGCGAGGACCAGAATTACGAGCAGATCGAACCCGATGGCTGGCTGCAAAGCCAGCTATGGGCCGAGTTCCGCTTCTCGATCATCCACGGGCGGCGGTTCTTCAATGACGATGCCAGAGCGCTGCTCGACGAAATTTTCGACAAGGTCCATTTTCAGTCGGATGAAGGAGGGCGACCAGCCTTCTACATGATCGAAACGGTGACCGACATTCATCGGGCGCGCCGGGTGAAGACGATGGCGGAGGCCGAACGAGTGAGTGTCAATCCGGCGGAAACGATCGGGCCGCCGCCGCAACTGCTCCGCCGAGCCGGGCGCATGAACGCCGCGGGCATCGGTGCCTTCTATGGTGCGCTCGACGAAGAAACATGCCTGGCCGAACTCAGGCCCCCGGTCGGCAGCCTCGTCTGCCTGGCCACCTTCAGGTTGAAACGGCCTGTCTACGTGCTGGACTTCACGAGGTTCGAGCAGCCCGGAAGGCACATCGATATCTTCGCGAAAAACTATGCTAGCCGCACCACCCAATGGGCGTTCATGCAGAGCTTCCAGCATGAGATCAGCAAGCCGATTCTGCCCGACGACGAGCATCTCGAATATGTGCCGGCTCAGGTGGTTGCCGAATATCTCACCAGCAAAGTCGTCATGTTCCGGAACGCAGAGCGGCGGATCGAGGGGCTTGTGTTTCGATCGGCGCAGCATGCCGGCGGACGCAACCTGGTGTTGTTCGGCGATGCCGGGCTGGTCATCGATGGTCACGGCCGGGGCGCTCCGCCCAGCAGCGGCGACTTCGACTTTGGCGACATCCCCATGCTTCCGGCAGCCGCAACTCCCGAGCCGGCCCTGGAGGTGGTGGCGAGATCCTTTCGAGTCCGTTCGATCACGAGCGCCAACTATATCAGCGAGGAGGAGAATCTTCCGCCCAAAGGAGAGCCCGACTTCTGAATGCGGAAAGGGTCGGTGGCGGAATGGCGCGCCCGGCAGGAGTCGAACCTGCGGCCTCAAGATTAGAAGTCTCGTGCTCTATCCAACTGAGCTACGGGCGCGCGATGGCGCGGGGATTAGCGCGGATTGCGCGGGGGCGAAACCGGCTTCATAAAATGCCTGCACGAACATCGGGGGACGGCATGGCGGAAGGCAGCGGACTGAAGACGGTCAGCGCGGGGGAGGTGGCCGGGGGCCATTTCCGTTATTATGATTTCGTGATGGCCGCGTTCGTCGCGATCATCCTGCTGTCCAACGTCCTGGGCGCCGGCAAGGTCGCGGTGGTGAACCTGCCCGGCATCGGCCTGTGGCCGTTCGGCGCCGGCATCCTGTTCTTCCCGATCAGCTACGTCATCGGCGACGTGCTGACCGAGGTCTATGGCTATGCCCGGGCGCGCCGTGTGATCTGGGCTGGCTTCGTCGCGGTCGCCTTCATGGCGTTCATGTCATGGGTTGTCGTCGCGCTGCCGCCGTCGCCCGACTGGAAGAACCAGGCGGCATACGAAGTCATCTTCGGCCAGGTGCCGCGCATCGTGTTCGCCTCGATGATCGCCTTCTGGGCGGGCGAGTTCGTCAATTCCTATGTCCTTGCGCGGATGAAGATCTGGACGAAGGGCAAGCACCTCTGGACTCGCACGATCGGCTCGACGATCGCGGGGCAGGGGGTGGACAGCCTGATCTTCTATCCGCTCGCCTTCCTCTATGCCGAGGGCTGGACCAACGACCTGGTGCTGAAGGTGCTGGTCACGCAATGGGTGTTGAAGGTGTCGTGGGAAGTGCTGCTCACGCCGGTCACCTATCTCGTCGTCAATTTCCTGAAGCGCCGCGAGGGCGTGGACGTGTTCGACGAAGGCACCGATTTCACACCGTTCAAAGCGCGTGTTTGATCATCTCAGCGCCTTCCAGCAAGGCAAACTCTGGCTGACCAACCATACCGGGCTCTCCAAGGATGCCCTGCACGTCTATATCGGCCTGCTGATCCTGCTCGGGGTAGCGCGGCTGTTCAAATGGCGGGTGGGCGATTGGCGCCCCTTTCTAGTGGTCGCGGCCTTCGCCCTGGCGGGCGAGGCCTGGGACATTCGCGACCTGATCGTCGTCAATGTGAAGCCCGATCTCGCGGCGAACTGGCATGATATCTGGAATAGCTGTTTCTGGCCGGCCGTGCTCACTCTGCTGGTGCGTCACACGCGCCTGTTCCGCGCCGAAGAGAAACCAAATAGGTTATAGTCAAAGGGAGTCCGAGGCCGGAATCGAACCGGCTCCTGGCGGATTTGCAGTCCGCTGCGTTCCCATTTCGCCACTCGGACGGCTGCTGCCCTCAGGGGTGGCCGGCGGGATTTGCACCCGCTAGCACCGGAATCACAGACCGGCCGCGCACTGCATTGCGTTCGGCCACACCTGAAGGCAGCAGAATTCTGGGGATTTTAGATGGTAAGGGCAGCGGGGCTCGAACCCACAACTTCCCGGTCCCAAACCGGGCGCTCTACCATTTGAGCTACACCCTTATCGACAGGGCGCAGCAAAGCGTCCGTCAATGTCGACAGGTATCGGGCCGCGGTCGCGCAGAGAGAATGGTGATAGCCATGATTGGGCTATGACAGCGTAACGCGTGGAGCGCAAGAGCCTATTTGGATAATGGTTGCGCCGGGGCGCGTCAGGCCCCGACGGTCTCCAGCAGGCCTTCGAACAGCCGCCGGCCGTCAACGCCGCCATGGGCCGCCTCGATGCGGCGCTCGGGATGCGGCATCATGCCGAGCACGTTGCCCGCGGCATTGAGCACACCGGCGATCTTGCGCGCCGACCCGTTGACCTGGCCGGCATAGCGGAAGGCGATCCGGCCCTCGCCTTCGAGCCGGTCGAGCGTCTGCGCATCAGCGAAATAATTGCCGTCGTGGTGCGCGACGGGGACGGTGATCGTCTCGCCCTGGCCATAGCGGCTGGTGAAGGCGGATTGCGCATTGGCGACGGTCAACTCGACATCGCGGCAGACGAAATCCAGTCCCTCGTTGCGCATCAGCGCGCCCGGCAGCAGCCCCGCCTCGGTCAGCACCTGAAAGCCGTTGCAGATGCCGAGCACCGGCAGGCCGCCCTCTGCCGCCTCGATCACGGCGCGCATGATCGGCGATCGTGCCGCGACCGCGCCGGAGCGGAGATAGTCGCCATAGGAGAAGCCGCCGGGCAGCGCGACCAGGCCGGTGCCGTCGGGCAAGCTGGTCTCGCCATGCCACACCATGGCCGGCTTCACACCGGTGATGGCTTCCAGCGCGACGGCGATGTCGCGGTCGCAATTGGAGCCCGGAAAGACGATGACCGCCGTCTTCATGCCCGTTCCACCCGGTAGTTTTCGATCACGGTGTTGGCGAGCAGCTTGCGGCACATCTCGTCGATGCTCGCGTCGCTGGTGCCGTCGTCAACGTCGAGCTCGATCAGCTTGCCGGCGCGGACATCGTTGATCCCGGCAAAGCCGAGGCCGTCCAGCGCCTTGTGGATCGCCTTGCCTTGCGGATCGAGCACGCCGTTCTTCAGCGTGACGAAGATGCGAAGCTTCATGGGCGTTTCCTGAGCTTGGGATTGGTTGGCGACCCTATGGCGAGCGCGGCGCCCTGCCGCAAGCTTCATGGAAAATTTACGCGGGCGGATCAGCCTCCCGGCTGCGTCCCGTGCAGGGCAGGGCGGGTAGGGGAGTTTCGGCCATGGCCACTCTGGCAACGATCATGTTCATCGCGCTGTTCGCGTTCGGCGGGCAATATTTCGGCTGGAGCGACCCGGGCGGCCGAGTCCAGCTTGCGTTGTTCAGCGCCTATATCTTCGGCATCATCGGCGGCTACCGCGTGAGGGGCTGAAGCCCCGGGGCTTACTTGCCCTTGCTCAATCGGTGCTTTTCGAGATCCAGCACCGCACCGTCGGCGCCTTCGGGCAGCAGGCCGAGTCGGCGCGCGACTTCCTGATAGGCCTCGACTTCGCCGCCGAGATCGCGGCGGAACCGGTCCTTGTCGAGCTTCTCGTTGGTTTCCATGTCCCACAACCGGCAGCCATCGGGGCTGATCTCGTCGGCGAGGATCACCCGGGCATAGTCATTGTCCCAGATGCGGCCGAATTCGAGCTTGAAGTCGACGAGGCGGATGCCGATGCCGGCGAACAGGCCGCACAGGAAATCGTTCACGCGGATGGCCAGGTCGGCGATGTCGTGCATCTCCTCCTGGCTCGCCCAGCCGAACGCCGCGATATGCTCGTCAGTGATCATCGGATCGCCGAGCGCATCGTCCTTGTAATAATATTCGATGATCGTGCGGGGCAGCTGCGTGCCTTCCTCGATCCCGAGGCGTGTCGACAGCGATCCGGCTGCGACGTTGCGGATCACCACCTCGACCGGGATAATCTCGACCTGGCGGATCAGCTGCTCGCGCATATTGAGGCGGCGGATGAAGTGGGTCGGTACGCCGATATGGCCGAGCAGGGTGAAGACATGCTCGGAGATGCGGTTGTTGAGCACGCCCTTACCGCTGATCGTGCCTTTTTTCTGGGCGTTGAACGCAGTCGCATCGTCCTTGAAATACTGGATCAGCGTGCCGGGTTCGGGACCCTCGTAGAGGATCTTGGCTTTGCCTTCGTAGATCTGGCGGCGGCGAGCCATGATGGCGTTACCCTTGGGAAAATGAGCAGCCCCGGCGGCGCGGAAGCGCGGGCCGGGGCCGGAAGACCGGCGCTATATCGGAAGGGCGGCAGTGGCGCAATCAGCTTGGCCGCGGGGTTCTACGGATAGGGCGGCGGTTTGCGCTGCCTAGTCGACGCTTTCCCGTTCCCGATGCTCGTCGCGCGCGAACCACCGTTGGATCACGTTGCGGTCCTCGCCGGTTTCGCGCGGTGCGGGTGGCAGTTCCGGCGCGAGGGCCTGGTCGGCGGGCCCTTGGACGATCCTGCGCAGCACCAGCGCGCCGCCCAGCAACAGCAACAGCCAGGGACCTACGCCCGCGAGCACCGTCGCCAGCCCCGCCAATGACGACAGCAGGGTCTGGCCCGCCGTGTCGAAGGTCGCGTCCGAAGCGCCCAAGGCGCCGCCAGCCCCGCCCGAGGCATAGGTGAGGATCACTGGCGTCGTGGCGACGGAGGTGCCGGCGCCCTGATCGACTTCGCCGATCGTCGCGATCGCGGTGCGCAGCCGGTCCGCCTTGGCCGAAAGCTGCACGCGCTGCTCGGGGGAGACCGTGCCGCGCAGCTGCGCCTCGGCATTGCCGAGCGAATCGCGCAAGCGCGCTATCACCCGGTCGCTGCGCCCGGCCGCGGCGCCCGAATCGGCGCCCGCGATGTCGGCCCTGGTCATCGATCCGCCGGCGCGAGTCACCGTGTCGGTGGCGGCCTTGCCATAGGCGCGGGCGACCGTCGGATCGAGCTTGAGGGTCAAGGCTGCCTCGACCCGGTTCTGGTCGTCGACATTGTAGCGGATGGCGGTGATTCGGCAGCGCGCAGGGCCGAGCTGGTCGCAGCCATGCGCATGGCTTTCCTGCACGGACGCGATGCGCGAGGCGGGCATGCGGAAAGCATAGCGATAATCGAAAGCGCTGGACGATCCGAGGCTTGCGGAGGGATCGGGAGAACTACCGGCCGCGCCCGCGCCCTGGCTGGGCACTTGTTCGCATCCGGCGAGCAAAAGGAACGCCACCGCCACTGCCACGATTCGCATCGATGTTTCCCCCGTCGATCGCGGCGGAACATAGTATAGAAATGGTTAACGCGGAAACGATGGATCAGGTGACGGCGTTCCGTTTCGAGAATGCCGGATCGAGATAGGCGCCGGTTTCAAGCAGATCGCGCAGCTTTTCGCCGGCCCGCACCACGTCTTCGAAGCCGAGATAGAGCGGCGTCAGGCCGAAGCGCAGGATATCGGGATCGCGGAAATCGCCGATCACGCCGCCGGCGATCAGCGCCTGGCAGAGCGCATAGGCCTGGGGATGGCGGAAGCTGATATGGCTGCCGCGCCGCGCCGGATCGTGCGGCGAGACGCATTCGAGACCGAGGTCGTCGCCGATTGTGGCGAAGGCATCGAACAGTGCGGCGCTCTTGGCCCAGACCTGATCGGTCGGCACGTCGGACCAGATATCGACTCCGGCTTCGAGCGCGGCGAGGCCGAGGATCGGCGGCGTTCCGGTGAGCCAGCGCGTCATGCCTGAGGCGGGGCGATAGCCATCCTCGAACAGGAAGGGGGCGGCATGGCCCATCCAGCCCGACAGGGGATTGCCCAGCTTTTCCTGCCATGCGCGGTTGACGTGGAGGAAAGCCGGCGCACCCGGGCCGCCGTTCAGATATTTATAGCCGCAGCCGACCGCGAGATCGGCGCCCGCACCGTTCAGGTCGACCGGCACCGCGCCGGCGCTGTGGCTCAGATCCCACAGGACAAGTGCGCCGGCGGCATGCGCCTGCTCGGTCCAGGCAGCCATGTCGAACCGCTCGGCCGTCTTGTAATGGACATGGGTAAGCAGCAGCAGCGCCGTGTCGTCGTCCAGCGACTCGCCGATCGACTCGCGCGGCACCGCTTTCAGGGTCGCGCCCGGCACGCATCCGACCGCCCCCTCGGCGATGTGCAGGTCGGTCGGAAAGTTGCCGAGCTCGCTCACCACGGTCTTGCGCGCCGGATCGAGCCGGAGCGCTGCGACGATCAGCCTGAACAGGTTGGCCGAGGTCGAATCGGCGACGATCACCTCGTCCGCGCCCGCGCCGATCAGCGGGGCGATTTTGGCGCCGATGCGGCGCGGTGCTTCGATCCAGCCCTCGTTCCAGCTTCGGATCAGCCGCTCGCCCCATTGCCGCTCGATCGCGTCGCTGAGCGCCGGGCTGCTGGTACGGGGCAAGGGGCCGAGCGAATTGCCGTCGAGATAGATCACGCCCTCGGGCAGGGCGAACCGGTCGCGGAAAGCGCGCAAGGGGTCGGCGTCGTCGAGCGCGCGTGCGTCGTCGAGGGTCATCGGTCGAACGCCGCGCGGATCAGCCGCGTGGTCTCGGTCCATGCTTTGGTATCGGGTGTCACCAGCTCGACATGGCCGGTTGCGGGCACGAAGTGAAGCGCGACCGTGTCGCCGGCCTTTCTTGCCTGCGCTTCATAGCCCGTGCCGAGCCGTACCGGGATGATCCGGTCCGCGCGGCCATTGATCAGGTCCTGCGGCACGCCGATCGGCAGCAGGCGCGGAATGGATGTGTCGCCATAGACATCTGGCCGCGTGCCCGGTGCGCCGACGAGTTGGGCGACGACGTCGACGCCGCAGCCATTGTCGGGGCTGGCGGCCGTCGCTTCGAGGTCGGGCAGGCCGCCCAGGCTGATCACACGTACGATCGGGAGGGGCGCGGCGGTTCGGAGCGGACTGTCCTTGGGCAATTTCGGTCGCGCCGCGAGCCACAAGGCAAGGTGTCCGCCGGCGGAATGGCCGACCGCGACGACGTGGCTGCTATCGAGACGGAAGCGCCCGGCGTTCGCGGCCAGTGCGTCAGCCGCGGCGGCCGTATCGAGAAAGGTGCCCGGATAGCCGCCGCCCGGACGGTCGACGCCGCGATAGTCGATATTCCAGACCGCGATGCCCTGGGCGCGGAGGTCGCCGGCGATCCAGTTCATCAGGCTGCGGTCGGCGATGCCGGTCGTCCAGCATCCGCCATGGACCATCAGCACGGTCGGGAAGGAAGCCCCGGAAGCAGGAGCAACCGCCGGTATCCAGACATCGGCCTTCTGCATCTCGTCATCGCCATAGGCGATCGTTGCATCCGGACTGGGTCGGGGTCGGGCCGAAAGATCGTCCCAGGTGAGCAGGGGTGGGTCGGTTGCGGTCATCACCGCGGGGATCAACGCGAGAAGCGCGATCGAGGCAAGCCGTAACATGCTCCCCGATACGCGCTTCACGCCATGCTGTCGAAGCCGGTCGCCTCAGGCGGCGGGTCCGCAGGTCGCCTTCTCGCGCTTGTTCCGGCGCACGAGCCACGGCGCCTCGAACTGATAAGCGGTCAGCTTGTCGAACGTCTCGGCCACCGCGCGAACCAGCTTATGGATCGCGGTGCTGAGCTGGCGGTGGTTCTCGGCCCAGGCCTGGCTGTGGAAATCGTCGCGCATCGCCATTCTCCTCTATGCTTTGGCGTTGAACACAGGAGGAATATGCGCCTGCGCGCCGTGCCGCGCCAACAAATCGTTGGACATGATCCATAAGGCTGCCTTATCTTTTTGCGCATGCGTCGCATCCCGCCTCTCTCTGCCGTACGTGTGTTCGAGGCGGCAGCACGCCACGAGAATTTCACGTCTGCCGCGGCCGAACTCGGCATGACCCAGGCGGCGGTCAGCTATCAGGTGAAATTGCTCGAGGAGCGGCTCGGCGTGCCGCTGTTCCGCCGCGAGAAGAAGCGCGTCGTGCTGACCGAGGCAGCGCGCCGCATCGCGCCGCAGGTCGGCCGCGCCTTTGACGCGCTCGATTCCGCCTTTGCCACGATCCGGTCGGAGGATGAGGGGCTGCTGACCGTCTCCACCTCCAACACCTTCGCCAACACCTGGCTCGCCTGGCGGCTCGGCAGCTTCCAGATGGCGCATCCCGACATGGCGGTGCGCCTGCTGACCAGCGACGCCCTGTCCGATTTCGCCACCGATGATGTCGACATCGCGATTCGCGCCGGCCGCGGCCCCTGGCCCGACCTGTCGCAGGATCTGCTGCTCCCGATCGATTTCACCCCGATGTGCAGCCCCGGCTTTCTCCGACGGCACGGGCCGACCTTCGAACCGGCCGATCTGCTGCGCCTGCCGCTGATCAGCCCGCACGATCCCTGGTGGTCGCACTGGCTGAACGAGGCCGGCGTCGATACGCCGGACGGGCCGCTCCGCGTCGGCGTCAGGCTCGATTCCCAGGCGCATGAGGGGCATGCCGCGATGGCGGGGCAGGGCATGGCGATGTTGACGCCCTTTTTCTGGCGCAACGATCTGGCGGAGGGGCGGCTGGTGCGGCTGTTCGATCAGGTCTCGACCCGCGGCTATGCCTATTGGCTGGTCTGTCCCGAGCCGCGACGCAGCGTGCCGAAGATCAAGCGATTCCGCGAATGGCTGCTCGCCGAACTGGCGCGCGATCTTCCCAGCCCCGTCTGATCCTAGCCTTGCCCGATTCCGCCTGCTAACCGGGGTGCAATGCCTACCGAAATCCTAGAACCCGATCCCTTCAATGCCATTGTCGATGCACCGTTCGACAGCGCGCTGTCCGAGCGATATCTCGTCTATGCGCTATCGACGATCACCGCGCGCTCGCTGCCGGATGTCCGCGATGGGCTGAAGCCGGTGCACCGCCGCCTGTTATGGGCGATGCGGCTGCTGCGGCTCGATCCGGCGCAGGGCTACAAGAAATGCGCCCGCGTCGTTGGCGACGTCATCGGCAAATATCATCCGCACGGCGACCAGTCGGTCTATGACGCGATGGTTCGCCTCGCGCAGAGCTTCGCCATGCGCTACCCGCTGGTCGACGGCCAGGGCAATTTCGGCAATATCGATGGCGATAACGCCGCCGCCTATCGCTACACCGAGGCGCGGCTGACCCAGGTCGCGATCGACCTGATGGACGGCCTGGACGAGGACGCCGTCGACTACCGCGCTACCTATAATGGCGAGGAGCAGGAGCCCGAGCTGTTCCCGGGCATGTTCCCGAACCTGCTCGCCAATGGCGCGGCCGGCATCGCGGTCGGCATGGCGACGAGCATCCCGCCGCACAATGCCGCCGAGCTGTTCGACGCGGCGATTCTGCTGATCGAACAGCCGAACGCGACCGACACGCAGGTGCTTGAGCATGTGACCGGCCCGGATTTCCCGACCGGTGGCCTCGTCGTTGACAGTGCCTCGGCCATTGCCGAGGCCTATGCCACCGGCCGCGGCGGCTTCCGCGTCCGCGCGCGCTGGCATGTCGAGGATCAGGGCCGCGGCACCTGGAACGCGATCGTCACCGAAATTCCGTACGGCGTGCCGAAGGGCAAGCTGATCGAGCAGATCGCGACGATCATCAACGACAAGAAGCTGCCGATCCTCGCCGATATCCGCGACGAATCCGATTCCGAGATCCGCATCGTCATCGAGCCGCGCAGCCGCACGGTCGACGCGACCCTGCTGATGGAAAGCCTGTTCCGGATGAGCGATCTGGAAAATCGCGTCAGCCTCAATCTCAACGTGCTCGACGCACGCCGCACGCCACGCGTGATGTCGCTGCGTGAGGCCCTGCTCGGCTGGGTCGATCATCAGTTCATCGTGCTCCAGCGCCGCACCGCGCATCGGCTGGCGAAGATCGCCGACCGGATGGAGCTGCTCGACGGCTATATCATCGCCTTCCTCAACCTCGACCGGGTGATCGCGATCATCCGCACCGAGGACGAGCCCAAGCCGGTGATGATCGCCGAGTTCGAGCTGAACGACCGCCAGGCCGAGGCCATTCTCAACATGCGGTTGCGGTCGCTGCGCCGGCTCGAGGAGATGGAATTGCGCAAGGAGCGCGAGGGGCTGGAGACCGAAAAGGCCGGGCTCGAAGCGCTGCTGGGCAGCGACGCGCGCCAGCGCACCCGGCTTAAGCGCGATTTCGCCAAGCTGCGCGACCGCTACGGCCCCGAGACGGCGCTGGGCAAGCGCCGCACCACGATCGAGGAAGCCGCGCCCGCGCGCGAAATCCCGCTCGAGGCGATGATCGAGCGTGAGCCGATCACCGTCATCCTCTCGCAGCGCGGTTGGATCCGCGCGATGAAGGGCCATATCGACGCGGCCGCCGCGGCTGAGCTCAAGTTCAAGGAAGGCGATGCGCCGTTCCTGCACTTCTCGGCGCAGACCACCGACAAGATCCTGCTCGCGGCCGAGAATGGTCGTTTCTACACGCTGGCCGCCGACAAGCTGCCCGGCGGGCGCGGTTTCGGCGAGCCGGTGCGCGCGATGATCGACCTCGACGGCGATGTCGGCATCGTCGAGCTGATGCCGGCGAGCCGCGCGGAGAAACTGCTGGTCGCCGCCACCGATGGGCGCGGCTTCATCGTCAGGACGGCGGATACGATCGCGGAGACACGCAAGGGCAAGACGGTGGTGACCCCGCGAATTGGCGCGAAGCTCAAGGTCGTCCGGCCGGTCGATCCGGCGGCGGATTATGTCGCCGCGATCGGCGACAATCGCCGCCTGCTCGTTTTTCCGCTCGCCGAACTGGCCGAGCTGTCGCGCGGGCAGGGGGTGCAGCTCCAGCGCTATCGCGACGGCGGCTTGTCCGACGCCATCACCTTCGTCTTCGCCAATGGCCTCAGCTGGGCGATGGGTGGCGAGACCGGGCGGACCCGGACCGAAACCGATCTCGCGCCGTGGCGCGCGGCGCGCGGCGCGGCGGGGCGCATGCCGCCTACGGGATTTCCCCGAGACAATCGGTTCTAATTCACCACATCAAGTGGCTGAAATACGGCCCAAGCTTCAGCCGGTCTTAACCTGTTTCAAGTAGCGCTACCCTGGATGATGTCATTCAGGTCCAGGGTCTTGAAGACGGAAGAGCCTCCCATGGCGATGGAGGCCGATGAATCACGCATGAGCGACGCGGACCGCATCGCCGCGACTTTCGATCTTCTTCCGATTCCTGCCGCGATCGTCGTCGCGTCCGGCGGGAAGGTCGCGATCCAGATGGCGAACCGTCCCTTTCGTCTTGCCGGCCTGGGCGCCGCGACCGGCGCATCGCCGCTGATCGCGCTGATCGCGGCGCGCATCACGACTTTCATCGAAAGCGAGTCGCTGCGGGAGGATTTCCCCTGGCAGTTCGGCGACGCGGTCGATTGCCGTTACTATCAGGTCACGCTCGCTCGGCTGAGTCGCAATCCCGAGGGGCGGTGCCTGATCACCCTGATCGACCAGACGTCGGAACTGCGCACCGAGCATAATCTCCGCCGCGAGATGATGACCGACAGCCTCACCGGCCTCGCCAACCGCGCTGGCTTCAGCGATCACCTCGAAACGCTGATCGACGATACGGCGCAGCGTGCTCGCTATGCCGTGCTGATCGTCGATCTCGACCGGTTCAGCCGGGTCAATGCCTGTCTCGGCTCGATGGCGGGCGACGAGCTGCTCATCACCGTTGCCCGCCGGCTAAAGGGCGCGCTCCGGGCACATGACGTGCTCGCCCGCACCGGCGGCGACGAATTCGGCATCCTTATGACCCTGGAAGAGGGGCCGGGCGATGCCGATCATCTGGCGAAAAGAATCCAGAACGCGCTGTCCACGCCTTTCCGCCTCTCCGATTTCGAGATCCGCGTCGCCTGCTCGATCGGCATCGCCTTCGGATCGAGCGATGTGGACGATGCCGAGGAGCTGATCCGCCACGCGCAATTCGCGGTGCGGCGCTCCAAAACGAGCGGTCGCGCCGAAGCCTATCAGACCCAGGCCTTCGACATCGCGCGCGAACAGTTCGGCATGGAGACGGCGCTGCGCCGCGCGCTTGATCGCGGCCAGATGCGTCTGACCTATCAGCCGATCTGCGATCTCGCGACCGGGCAGATCGTCTGCTTCGAATCGCTGGCGCGCTGGGCTGACGAGAACGGCACCGAATATTCGCCCTGCGATTTCATCCCGGTCGCCGAGGAATCCGGCCTGATCGTGCCGCTGGGCCGCTGGGCGATCGAGGAGGCGTCGCGCACGCTTGCTCTGTGGGATCGCCGGGCCGGGGGCAATTGCGGCGTGAAGCTCGCGGTCAACCTCTCGGCGATCCAGCTGCAGCGCGACATCATCGCGCCGGTGGTCGAGCGTGCGCTGAGCGCCAACGGGCTCGAAGGATCGCGCTTCACCCTGGAACTCACCGAAAGCGCACTGGTCACCGATCCCGATCGAATCGCCGGTATCATGCACGCGCTGAAGGGCCTGGGCACCACGCTGGCGATGGACGATTTCGGCACCGGCTATTCGAACCTGGCCTATCTCCAGAAACTGCCGATCGACATATTGAAGATCGACCGCAGCTTCGTCACCGGCATGCTCGCCGATCGCGACAAGATCGCGATCGTGCGCGCCATCCTGTCGCTCGCCCAGGCACTGGGCATGCAGACCACCGCCGAAGGGATCGAGACCAACGAACTCGGCCAGACGCTCGCGGCGCTCGGCTGCACCTATGGCCAGGGGTTCGTCTACGCACGGCCGCTCGAGGCCGACGCGGCCTATGCGCTGTTGGAAGCCCGCAGGAACTGAGCCACCGTCTCGTCGGCGATTTGCTCCACGCGTGTCGCATCGGGAAAGCCTTCCGCGATCCACCGGTCTTCGATCGCGCGCAGCGTCGCTGCAACTTCCGGACCCTTGCGCAGGCCGCGTTCGACCAGTGCGCCACCAGTGAGGGGGAAGGCTGGCACCGGCCACGCCTTGATGTCCCGCGCACCGATCACCGCATCCATCGGTTCCTCGACGTTCAGTAGCCAGCGATCGATCGCCAGCTCAGTACCAAGGCGATAGGCGAGGGGATGCGGCGATCCGACCGAATCCGATAGCGCTGAAACCAGCCGCCTGCGCTGTTCTTTCGACAGTTTGAGCCGGGCGCCAATTGTTTCACCAATCGCGATATCCCTGGGCAACAGCGAGGCGAGACGACGAATCGGGTCCGGCGTGATCTCCGCCATCTCTTCGAAGCTGGCGAGACGAGCGAGGCGGTCAACACCCTCCGCGCCGATCTCGGGCAAGACAGGCGCAAGGATGCCCCGCTCGATCATCAAACCAACGACCCGCACCGCGTACACTGCGACCAGCAGGCGCAACATCTCGGCCGCGACCCTTTCGCGCGACAGCGCCATCAGGTCGTTCGCGCGCTCGGTGCAGGCATCCAGCCCTGCCGCATCCGGCGCATCGCCGAACCGGGCGTGGAAGCGGAAGAAGCGCAGGATACGCAAATGATCCTCGGCGATCCGCTTCAACGGATCGCCGATGAAGCGCACCCGCCGCGCCTCCAGATCGTCGATCCCGCCGAAATAATCGAAGATCTTGCCGGTCAGCGGATCGGCATAGAGCGCGTTCATGGTGAAATCGCGCCGCGCTGCGTCTTCCCGCCAGTCGTCGGTGAAGGCGACGGTCGCGTGCCGGCCATCGGTCGCGACATCGCAGCGCAAGGTCGTCACCTCCACCGGAACGCCGCCCGGCAACACCGCCGTCACCGTGCCGTGCGCCAGGCCGGTCGGCACTGCCTTGATGCCATTGTCCTTGAGCACGGCAATCACGCGCTCCGGCGAATGAGTCGTCGCCAGATCGACATCGGCGACCTGGATCCCGAGCAGCGTGTCGCGCACCGCGCCGCCGACGAAGCGCACCTTGCCCTCCGCCGCGCCGAGCACGTCGCAGAGTTCCGTCAGCCCTTCGCGGGCGCGCCAGGCAGCCTGGGGCAGGGTCACCCGTTCCATCGAAGCCGCCGGGAAAGGTTGACGATCATCGCAGCGGTCGCGCCCCAGATGCGGTGGCCGTCCCAGTTGATCTCGTAAAAATGCCGGTTGCGGCCCTGCCATTCGACGGTCGCCTCGACATGGTTGGCGCTATCGAGCACGAAATCGAGCGGCACCTCGAAAACCTGCGCCACCTCGGCCGCGCTGGGGATCAGGATCAGGTCGGGCGGGACGATGCCGATCACCGGAGTCACCTCGAACCCGGTGACGGTGCGATAGCGGTCGGCCTCGCCAATCACGATCACCCGGTCGCGCGGCAGGGCGATCTCCTCCTCCGCCTCGCGCAGCGCCGCGTCGATCGCGTCGCTGTCGCCGGGGTCGATCCGGCCGCCGGGAAAGGCGACCTGGCCGGGATGGCGCGACAGCGTGTCGGTGCGCTGGGTCAGGATCACGCCGGGTTCCGGCCGGTCGGTCACCGCGACGAGCACTGCGGCGTTCATCAGCGGCACCGACTGGTCGAGCTCGAGGTCCCGGTGATCCCCGGTCAGCAACACGGTGTCGATGCCATGCCCGGTCTCGAGCGCGTTGCGCAGGCGGTCGGCGAGGCTCATTCGGTCGGCTCCAGTGGGAAAAAGGCGCCGTCGCTCCACACGCCGGGCGGCACATCGTCGTTCGTCAGCGCCAGTGCGGCGAGATCGTAATAGACCGGGCGGGCGACCAGCGCCTCGAGCCCGCCGCGGACATGCAGATAGGGGCGGGGGCCGTCCTCGCGCTCCTCGAAGCGAAGCGGATGCTCGGCCCCGGCGGTCACCAGGTCGCCGGTGTTCAGTCGGAACGCCAGCCGCGCGTCGCGTCCTTCGCCCTCGGCCTTCATCTCGACCGCGACGAAGGGCGCATCCTCCACCGCGATATCGAGCTTCTCGACCGGGGTGACCAGCACATAGCTCCCGTCCGCCTCGCGCCGCAGGATGGTCGAGAACAGCCGCACCATCGCCTGGCGCCCGATCGGCGATCCCTGGTGGAACCAGGTGCCGTCGCGCGCGATGCGCATCTCGCTGTCGCCGCAATGAGTCGGGTTCCAGCGCTCGACCGGCGGCAGCTTCCGCTCCTCGGCCAGGCGCGCGATGTCGGCGAGCGACAGTGCGGCAAGATCGGGCAGGGGGTCCATCGGCATTGGGTCGCGGTACGGCAGGCCCGCCCGGGCGTAAAGCGTCAGGCGAGCGCGGCGATTCGCGGACCGAGCATCCCGGCGCCGTCCGGCACCGCATCGCCCATGGCGAGCAACCGGCGCTGTTCGACCGGACCCGGCACGCGCCATCCGGCGGTGCGGTCGGCGGTGAAGCCGAAGAAACGGCCATAATATTCCGGGTCGCCGATCAGCATCAGCGCATGGGCATCGCCTGTCGCGACCGCCGCGTTCAGCGCCGACAGCATCAGGTCGCGCCCGATCCCGTCGCGCTGGCGTGCCGGCTCGACCGCGACCGGGCCGACCATCACCAGCGGCACGTCCCGGCCGTCATCGCCGTCGAACAGGATCGGCCAGCACTGGATGGTGCCGACCAGCGCGTCATGCTCGAACGCGGCGAAGCTCAGCCGGGGAATCGCGGGCATGCCCTCGCGAATCCTATAGGCGGTTCGCTCGTGCCGGTCCGTGCCGAACGCGCGATCGAGCAGATGCTCCACCGCCTGCGGTTCAACTTCGGAAATCGGCGCGATCCTGATCAAGAGAGTGCTCCTGCGAGTCCCGGCATGGACGCACGGGGCCGCGCGCTTTAGCCTTGGCAGGCCTGAACGCAAGCCGAATTGAGTCGTCCAATGAAGCTGTACGATGCCGAATTCGCCCCAAGCCCGCGGCGCGTGCGCATCTTCCTTGCGGAGAAGGGCATCGAGATCGAACGCGTGATGGTCGATCTGCGCCGCAACGAGCAACTCACCGACCCCTATCTCACGGTCAATCCGCGCGGTGCCGTGCCGGCGCTCGAACTCGACGATGGCGAGGTGATCTGCGAATCGGCCGCGATCTGCCGCTATTTCGAGGCCATGCAGCCGGCGCCGTCTCTGTTCGGCACCACCCCGCTCGATATCGGGCGAATCGAATCCTGGACCAGGCGAATCGAATCGGACGGCTATGCCGCCGCCGTCTATGCCTTTCGTAACGTGCATCCCGCTTTCCAGGATCGCGCCGCGCCTGGCAAATGGCCGGCCATGCCGCAGATACCGGAGCTGGGCGCGCGGGGCCTCATCATGTGGGGCGCCTTTGTCGACTCCCTCGACGCGCGGCTGACGGATCGCGACTGGATCGCGACCGACGCCTTCAGCTTTGCCGACATCACCGCGCTGGTGACGATCGATTTCGCCCGCGCCGCCAAATTCCAGGTGCCCGATGGCTGCCGGGCGGTCGTGCGCTGGCATGCCGCCGTCAGCGCCCGGCCAAGCGCCGCCGCCTGACGCGGCTTTCCACCGCCCCGCCATCTGCTATGGCGCCCGCCACAGAATGAAAGGGCCGCGCTTGGACGATCGTCTCAGCCTTGAAGTGCATGATCTCGAGGTGCCGGTGTTGACTGGCATCTATTCCGAAGAAACCCATTTGCCGCAGCCGCTGCGGATCTCGCTGACCGTCGATCTCGACTGTCCGGCGCATTTCGCGCCGGATTCACCCCTGGGCGCGACCAAGAATTATCTCGATCTGAAGCGCGCGGCGACGACGGCGCTGCCCGAAGGCGTGCATTTCACCCTGGTCGAAGGTGTCGCCGATCATATCGCCGAAACCTTGTTCCTGCAGGACAAGCGCGTCGCGCGGGTGATGGTGAAGATCGTCAAGCTGGCGATCGCCGAAAATGGCGAATCGATCGGCATCACGCTCGTCCGCCACCGGAAATGACCCTGGAGGAGGCCGTTCGCGATTCGCTTGCGACGGTGTCCGGCGCAACCCTCGTCAGCGCTCGAGCGGGGCGGGCAGGGGAGGTCGTGGAATTGCTGCGCGCGGCTGAGGACGGGGTCGTCCTGCTGCTGATCGACTCGTCGGTCCCGCCGGTCGACCGTGCGATGCTGGTCGCCGCGATCGGTCCGCTTGCGGTCGAGCGGGCGCCGCGCGTCCGAATCGGGGCGATCGACGTGGCGGCTGGGGCCGCTCCGGACGATGTCGCCGCCGCCGCTCGCTTCCTGGTCGCCGCACGTTCCACTACGGGACAGGTCCTGACGGTCGCCCCGGAAGGTTAGCGGGCGCAGGTTAGCGGGCGCAGGCCCCGAGCGAGCGAATCACCAGGCGATAATCCTCGCGCGCGATGGCGGCATCGCCCTCGTCAAGCGACGCCACGCTCGCATCGGGCAGTGCCGGCGGCAGGGCGCAGGCGAGGCGATACCATAAGAGCGTATCGCGCGCCGGCGGCGTCGCGCCTTCGCCGACCAGCTCGCTCAGCGCCACGGACCAGCGCGGCTGTTCGCCCGGCGTGCGCTGGATGCCCAGCGACACGGGCCGGCCATCGGCCGTGGTGAGGAAGATCTGGGTTTCGCCCGATCCGGGCAGGTCGCCCGCGACATGAAAGGCGTTGCCGATGCCCGTCACCTGCGGCGGGGCGTCGGGGCCGAGCGTTTCCTGGGTGATTCGGCGGGTCAGCGCGTCGGCGCCGGGCGACCAGTCGCGCTGGGCGTCGGGCCGGACGAGTTGGACGAGCGCCGCGTTACCCGGAACGGGCCGGGCAAAGAGCAGCACGCGAAGCTTGCGTAACTTGGGCAGCTGGCCCCGCGCATTGACCGGTACGTCGAGGACATAGGCGATTCGCGGCGGCAATGCTGCAGCGCCGCGAATCAGTGCCAGCACGTCGGCCTCTATATAAAGCCGGGCCTTTCCGGCCGCGACGCCTGCCGCATCGGGGCCTTTCAGCCGGGTGGTGCTGCGGATGCTCGCATCGACGATCGCGGGGGCCGCGAGGACCAGGTCCGCATAGTCGGCATAAGGGGGGGTAACTACCACCGAATCGGCGGGAATCGGCGGGCGCTGCTGGGCGGAAGCGGTGTTTGCGGCGGCCGCGAAGGCCATCGCAAGCATGAGTTTCGGAACGGGAATCATGCGCCGGGGGTTACGCTTTCGTACCGATATTATACAGAAATAATTCTGCCATGTTCGGTTTGTACGTTTGTTGCGCGAGACAAAGCGTTTGCGTCAGGGTTTTGGGGGTCATATAGGATCGCCCCTGTCCAAGGATACATCAGCCCATGACAGGCGGATCGAACGAACGGACGTTACGGATCGGCGATACGCGTCGTGTACGGATAGAGGAGTTTCGTTTCTGAATGGCTTATGCTGACCGTAATGTAAGCGGCAACCGCGTGGTGGCGATCGTGATCGTGTCGGTGATCGTCGCCGTCATGGGTTACGCCTTCGTCACCGGTCTCACGTACAAATACGTGAAGGCTATGTCGGAGAAGTTGAAGACCTTCGACGTCGAGGAGCCGCCGCCCCCGCCGCCTGACGAGCCGCCGCCCCCTCCGCCAGATCAGCCGCTCGAGCCGCCTCCGGTCGTCTCGCCGCCGCCGATCGTGCAGACCCAGGCGCCGCCGCAAGTCGTCATCCAGACGGTGCAGGCTCCGCCGCCGGTATATGTGCCGACGCCGGTCGCTGCTCCGCCGCCCCCACCGCCGGCACCGCCCCGCATTTCGCAGGCTGCCGGTCTCAAGGGTAACCCGGGCCAGTTCTTCAACAACGATTCCTACCCGTCGGAGGCGATTCGCGCCGGTGCACAGGGTCGTGTGGTTGCCAGGCTGACCGTTGGTGTCGATGGCCGCGTGAGCGCGTGCACGATCTCCACGTCGAGCGGTAACAGCTCGCTGGACGATACGACGTGCCGTATCGCGCGCAGCAGGGTGCGCTACACCCCGGCAAAGGACGAGAATGGTCAGCCGATCGTCTCGACCGCGAACCTGCCGGTGAAGTGGGTGCTGCCCGAGGATTGAGGGTAGGGATTCGGCCCGGCGCATCGTGCCCGGGCCGTTTCTCGATGAATTTACAGTAATACAGCCTAGAGGAAACCAACCAAAATGCTCACCACCATCCTTGCGGCCGGCGCCGCAGCAGCCGCCCCCAAGGGCGACAACCCGTACGGCCTGGTCCCCGCCCTTCGTGAAGGCGGCCTGATCTCCCAGACCGTGTTCGGCATTCTCGTGCTGATGCTTTTCGTTTCGCTCTACATCCTGTTCACCAAGCTGTTCGAGCAGCAGAAGGTGATCAACCAGCATAAGCGCGTGCGCAGCGGTTTCTGGAACGCCAACAGCCTGCGTGAGGCATCGGCCAAGCTCGAGAAGAACTCGGCCTACAAGCAGATCGTCGACGACGGCCTGTCGGCTCAGGAGCAGCATACCCGTCTGACCGATCCGGTCGAGGCTCATGACTGGCTGCACGGTTCGCTGGCGCGTTCGGAGGCTTCGATCAACTCGCAGCTGAACTCGGGCCTGGCCTTCCTCGCGACCGTCGGCGCGACCGCGCCGTTCATCGGTCTGTTCGGTACGGTTATCGGCATCTACCGCGCGCTCATCAAGATCGGCGCGGCCGGTCAGGCATCGATCGACGCCGTCGCCGGCCCGGTCGGTGAGGCACTGATCATGACCGCCCTCGGTCTCGTCGTCGCCGTTCCGGCGGTGCTCGCCTACAACTGGCTGCAGCGTCGCAACAAGTCGATCGCCGAAGACCTGAACGCGTTCTCGAACGACGTGCTCGGCTACCTGGCGTCCGACGGTGCGGTTCGCCCGACGGTTGCGGCCCGCAAGGGTGCGGCGGCTCCGGCAGCGAAGCCGGCAGCTGCGACCACCACGGCGGCACGCTGATGACGGGGCGGGGCGTGCGCCACGTCGGCGCTGCCCCGCCTCCTCGCCGCCGGAGTTTCCCGGCGGCGCAGTTGCAAGGATAGGATAGTCCTCAATGGCAATTAGCGTTGGCGGCGATGGCGCCGAAGAAAAGCCGATGTCGGACATCAACACGACTCCGATGGTGGACGTCATGTTGGTTCTGCTCATCATCTTCCTGATCGCGGTGCCCGTCGTGTTGCAGGCGGTGAAGCTGAAGCTTCCCGACATTCGTTACGACCCCACGACCACGAAGCCCGAGAATGTGTCGCTTTCGATCCTGACCAAGCCGGATGGTACCTGCGGCATCTATTGGGGCACCGCACCGGTGACGCATACGGAGCTGCTCGATCGCGCGGTGGCGAAGCTGAAGGCCGAGATTGCGCGCCAGGGTGGCGTCGGCAATCCCGATCTGGAGCTTCCCGAAGCACATATCCGTGGTGACGTGAACGTGCCGTATCGCTGCGTTGGCGGTGCGATCTACACGATGCAGATGGCAGGCTTTGCCAAGGTCGGCTTCATTTCCGAGCCTCCGCCCGGCGGTAACGCCGAGCGCATGTGACCGGTCAGAGCTTAGGAGTAATTTGATATGGCAATGAGCGGTGGCTCCGATGATGGCCAGCCGATGATGGATCTGAACACGACGCCGCTTATCGACGTCATGCTCGTGCTCCTCATCATGTTCATCATCACCATTCCGATCCAGACGCACGCGGTGAAGGTCGATCTTCCGATCAACGACCCGAACAACCAGCCGCCGCCGATCGATCCGCAGAAGAACAAGGTCACGATCGACCCGGCAGGCACGATCGCCTGGAACGGCGCGCCGGTCGACAAGGTCACTCTCCAGCAATATCTGGAGGCGACCAAGGCCATCAACCCGGAACCGGAGCTGCACTTCCAGCCCGATCCTCAGGCGCGCTATGCGCGGGTCGACGAGGTTCTCGCGGTGATCAAGCGCTCTGGCGTGACGAAGCTCGGCTTCATCGGCAACGAGCAGTATCGCAACGACTTCTGATCGCGTCGATCAGGGGCGAAACAGGAAAGGGGCGGTCCTTCGGGACCGCCCCTTTTTTGTTGTCCGAAGACGATACGCATATCCGTAACCGATCTGTCGCAAAACTGTTGCGGTGGAGTCATGGAAGTGACACAACAGTGTCACAAAAGTGAAACCTTTCGTGGAAAGGTCGGTAGGAGACGAGCAATGCGTATCGGTTTTGGAGTGCTGATTGCGGGAATTGTCCTGGCTGGTGCGGGAAGCGCGGCTGTCGCCAGCGACCGCACCGGGTTCACCGCGATCAAGCAAGGTGATTTCAACACGGCTGAGCGGACCCTGCTCGCCGAGCGCCGGATTTTCCCCTCGCGTCCCGAACTGATGCTGAACCTGGCCGCGGTCTATCGCAGCACCGGTCGCCAGGAAGAGGCACGCGCCCTGTACCAGGCGGTTCTGGCCCAGCCCGACGCGCTGATGGACGTCACGGCCGAGCGTACGGCGTCGTCGCATATGCTGGCCAATGCAGGGCTTGCCCGGCTCGACGCGCGACAATTGTCCTCACGCTGATCGCGCAATGCCCTTTTCGGGGCGGGCCAGGGTTCAGGGAGCCGTAACCGGGCTGTCGATCGCCGCGATAGGGCATCGATTCAACCGGGGTAGAGATCGGGGCATCATGGGGCTGGACGGTATGCCTTGGTGTCCGTCCGGCTCTTTCTTGTGACGAGATGATATTGGGGCTCAGGATGAACGCCGGCGGGGAGGAAATTCCCTGTTATTCCGGGAAAATTCCCTGTTACGTGACCCGGAACAGGGAAATCGCGGCTTCGCGACGGGCCGGCGTCATGGGCAAGTGCGGGTGCCGTCCTGCAGATGTTTCCGCTAGAGCCTTGGCAGGGTGACGCCGCGCTGTCCCATATATTTGCCGGCGCGATCGGCATAGCTCGTCTCGCAGGGCTCGTTGCCCTCCAGGAACAGGAACTGACAGGCGCCTTCGTTCGCATAGATCTTCGCGGGCAGGGGCGTGGTGTTCGAGAATTCCAGCGTCACATGCCCCTCCCAGCCGGGCTCGAGCGGCGTGACGTTCACGATGATCCCGCAGCGCGCATAGGTCGATTTGCCGAGGCAGATGACCAGCACGTCGCGCGGTACCCGGAAATATTCGACCGTCCGCGCCAGCGCGAAGCTGTTGGGCGGGATGATGCAGACATCGGTCTTGCGGTCGACGAAGCTGTTCGCCGCGAAATCCTTCGGGTCGACGATCACGCTGTCGATGTTGGTGAAGATCTTGAATTCGTCGGAAACCCGGGCGTCATAGCCATAGGATGACAGGCCATAGGAAATGCATCCGTCGCGCTTCTGACCATCGACGAACGGCTCGATCATGCCGTTGGCGAGCGCCTGCTCGCGAATCCACCGGTCCGACATGATCGACATAAAGCGCCTCCCTCTGGCCGACCGCTTTCGCGGGAATGGCCGTCCGGGGCAAGACCGATCGCGCCAAAACGACAACGGCCGGCGCGCCTTTGCGAGGCGCGCCGGCCGCCATGCCTGTCGCTACCGTTTACTGGGTAAGGATGCTGGCGATCAGGCCGGTCGCGACCGCGACGAGCAGATAGTCGCCGCTATTGTTGTTCTCGCGTACCCATTGATAGCCACGTGGCGGTGTGCGCAGGCCGCGACGGTTCCAGTCGCTCACCACATAGCGGCGCTGGTTGCGTGCGAGTTTCTGCCCCTTGCGCCATTTGTGGCCGCGCGAGGCGCTCACCTCACGCCAGGACGGCCGCTGCTGCTGGCCATGGGCCTGGGGATGGGAAGGCTGGCGTTGCTGCGCGACTACGGGCACGCTGACCGAGGTGGCGAGCAGGGCGGCGATGACGCCGGCGCGAATTTTGTTCTTCATGGGGGAGGTTCTCCTGGTTAACCCCGGTCAATACGGCCGCGGCGCCAGGACGTTCCAATAGGCCCGATGGGGCCATTTTATTTCGCTGAAATAACGACATGCGGCGCCAGGTTGATGATCCCCGGCGGGCGTGCGACCATCTGTCGCTCGACGGGGGGAAGAGCAATGAAGCGCGACGATCAGAGCGAGCCGAGGCGCATGAGTGCCTTATTGCTCGCCGGTATGCTGTTGCTTCCGACAGTATCCGTCTGGTTCTTTCTGCGCCGGGGCTATGCCTCCAGTCTGCGCCGCATCGCTTTCATCTATGCCGGAACCTTGTTCGCGATCGGCCTCGTAGGAGCCGTGCTCCGCTGATGGACAGGGTCAGTCGATCCCGAGATCGCCCGGCCCAAAGGCGTGCGGCAGCAGTTCCGACAAAAGATGCCGCTCATGGGCGTCGCCCTCGGCCCCCGCGCACCACACCACGATGTCGCGCTTGCCGAGCTGTGCTGCCTCGTTGATCACCTGGCGGCAGCGGCCGCACGGGCCGACGGGCTTGGTCCCGGTCGGCTTGCCCGCTGCGTCCATCACGCCGCCGATCACGCCGATCGCGACCACGTCGCGCAGCCGCCCCTGGGCATTGGTCGTGGCGAGCGCGACCGTCTCGGCGCAGAGCGACAGGCCATAGCTTGCATTCTCGAAATTGGTGCCGGTCACCACGCTGCCATCGGTCAGCAGCACCGCCGCGCCGACGCCGAAGCGCGAATAGGGGGCATGGGCCTGGAGCGCAGCCTCGCGCGCGGCGGCGACCAGCCGATCGCGAATGTCGGTATCCTCACTCATGGCGCCACCACGTTCCAGCGCACCGGCCCGGTGATCCCGTCGATCCGTCGCATGTCGTTCGCTTGCCACATCCGCCACGGCCTTGCCGTATAATCGGGCGGAAAGAAATCCTGCACCGCCCAGATGGTCCGCGGGATCGCGCTCGTCACCTGATAGGTCGCCTCGAACCGCTTGCTGATCTTGATCAGCGCCGGCTTGCCGCTGTGCGCTTCGACCATGGTCAGGAACCGCCGGATCTCGCCGAGCACCACGCCCCGCACCGGCCGCGAATCGCAATCGGGATCGAAATCGATCTCGACCGCGGGGGGCAGGGCGTCGCTGACCCGCGGCACCGTGGTGTTGAAATTATTCGCCTGGTCGGCGGCGAGGCGGCACAGCGAATAGACGTGGAGCGCCCCGCGCCGCATGCCCGTGGCATAGGTGTCAGCCCAGTTGGTCGCGAACCGCTCGTCGCGGCCATCGGCGCCATAGGTCGCGCGCAGATAGGCGAAATCCGCGCCCCCCGCCTTCACCGTCCACCATTCGACCACGCCCTGGTCCTCGGACACGTCGACGCCCTGGAAAGCGTATTTGTCGGAGGGGCGCCAGCTCAGCGCGAAGGTCCAGGCGACGACGCCGGTCAGCGCCAGGACGATGCCCAGTGCGCCGATCCGCCCGATCCGGCGGCCCCAGAGGCGCAGCGCCACGCCGTCAGCCCTTGATGTGCAGGACGCAGATCAGGGTGAACAGCCGCCGCGCGGTGTCGAAGTCGATCTCGATCTTGCCCTCCAGCCGTTCCTTCAGCAACGCCGCCGCCTCGTTGTGGATGCCGCGGCGCGCCATGTCGACCGTCTCGATCTGGGCAGGTGTCGCGTTTCGGATCGCTTCGTAATAGCTGTCGCAGATCGCGAAATAGTCTTTGATGGGCCGGCGGAAGCGCCCCATCGCCAGCACATAGGTTTCGAGATGCGACTCGTCCTCGCGGTGGATCGCGATGGCGAGCCGCCCTTCCTCCACTGCGAGCGCGATCCTGAATGGCCCGGCATAGCCATCGGGATAGGGGCGCTGCGGGCAGAAATAATTGCCCTCGACCAGGTCGAAGATCGCGATTCGCCGTTCCTGCTCGATATCCGCCGACCGCCACAATATGGTGCGCTCGTCGAGGGATACGGCGATGATGCGCGGGTCGGCCATGATGAGGCCCTATCGGGGAAGCGCGTGCGGAACAACAATCTCGCTTTATCCCTCTCCCAGCGGGAGAGGGAGGGGCCCATGCGCAGCATGGGAGGGTGAGGGCGAGTTTTATTCGCAACCGTCACCCTCACCCTTCCGCCGCTTCGCGGCTCCCTCCCTCTCCCGCCGGGAGAGGGAAAATATGTTATCCACGGGTTCCACGCTTGAGCAGACTCACCGGGTCTGTGAAAGGAGCGCCATGGCCACAGCGATCCTCACCACACCGATTCTCCCCGAAGCCCAGACTCTGCCGCAGAATGTCGAGGCCGAGGCGGCGATGCTCGGCGCGATGATGATCGACAACCGGCTGGCAGACGATCTGGTCGACAAGCTCGAGCCCGATCATTTCTACGAGCCCGTGCACGGCCGCATCTTCGCCGCGATCAAGCAGGCGCGCGGCAACGACATGCTCGCGACCCCGGTCACGCTGCGCCCGATGTTCGAAGCTGACGAGGGCATGAAGGAGCTGGGCGGCCCCAGCTATCTCGCCCAGCTCACCGGCTCGGGCGCCGGCCTGATCGGCGCCCGCCAGTTCGCCCAGCAGATCTACGACCTCGCCATGCTGCGCACGCTGGTGACGGTCGGCCGCGGCCTGGTCGATCGCGCACTGGACACCTCGGAAGAGGTCAATCCACGCCTTCAGATCGAGCTTGCCGAGGAGGAATTGTTCAAGGTCGCGGCCGATGGCGGCACCGAGAGCCAGGTCAAGAGCTTCGCCCAGGCGACCACCCTCGCGGTGAAGATGGCGCAGCGGGCGCTCAACTCGGGCGGCAACCTGTCCGGCGTCACCACCGGGCTCGACTCAGTCAACGCCAAGATGGGCGGCATGCACCATTCGGACCTGATGATCCTCGCCGGACGCCCCGGCATGGGCAAGACCTCGCTCGCCACCAACATCGCGTTCAACGCGGCGCAACGCTGGATGCGCGACATGCAGGATGGCATATCGCCTGAGGAATCGGTCGGCGCCAAGGTCGCCTTCTTCAGTCTCGAAATGTCCGCCGACCAGCTCGCGACGCGTATCCTGTCGGAACAGGCCCGGATCAGCTCCGAGGCACTGCGCATGGGCAAGATCAGCCGGGCCGAGTTCAACCAGCTCGCCGCCGCCGCCGCCGACCTGGAGAATCTGCCGCTCTATATCGACGACACCGCCGGCCTCAGCATCGCGGCGCTCCACACCCGCATGCGGCGGCTGCAGCGGCGCCACAACAACCAGATCGGGCTGGTGGTGGTCGATTACCTCCAGCTGCTGACCGGATCGGCCAAGGCCTCGGGCGACGGCCGCGTGCAGGAAATCTCGGAGATCAGCCGCGGTCTCAAGACCCTCGCCAAGGACATGAACGTGCCGGTGATGGCGCTCTCCCAGCTCAGCCGTGCAGTTGAGCAGCGCGAGGACAAAAGACCCCAGCTATCGGATCTGCGCGAATCCGGCTCGATCGAGCAGGACGCCGATATCGTGATGTTCGTGTACCGCGAGGATTATTACGTCGCCGCCAAGGAGCCCAAGCGCCCGGTCGAAGGCGACAGCGCCAAGATCTTCGAGGATCACGCGCAATGGGCGACCGACATGGAGCGCGTGTTCGGCCTGGCCGAACTGATCATCGCCAAGCAACGCCACGGCGCCACCGGCAAGGTAATCCTGAAGTTCGAGCCGAGCGTGACCAGGTTCAGCGATTTCGTGGGGTACTAGCCTAAAAGCCCCTCCCCTTCAGGGGAGGGGTTGGGGGTGAGGCAGTCCCGCAAGCGCAGCGCGTTTGGGCGGCTCGGAGTCCCCCACCCCAACCCCTCCCCTGAAGGGGAGGGGCTTTAGAAAACCGGCTCTTCGCCCGGCTTGTCGACATGAATCCCGCACTCGACCTTGTCCCACCCGCGCCAGCGCCCGGCGCGGGGATCTTCGCCCGGCTGCACTTTGCTCGTGCAGGGCTGGCAGCCGATCGACAGATACCCCTCCGCCTCGAGCGGATGCCGTGGCAGGTGGTGCTCAGCGAAATAGGCCTCGAGATCCGCCTTCACCCAGTCGCCGAGCGGATTGATCTTCAGCCGGCCGTCCTCGACCTCGAAGCGCGGGATGTTCTGGCGGGTGACCGACTGGAACGCCTTGCGCCCCGAGATCCAGCTGTCGAGTCCTGCCTTGGCGCGCTTCAACGGCTCGACCTTGCGGATGTCGCAGCAGCCATCGGGGTCATAGGACCAGCGCAGGCCCTTGTCGTCCTTCGCCGCGAGCACCGCCGTGTCAGGCTCGACCACCCAGCTGTTGGTCAGCCCGAACGCGCTCACCAGCGTCTCGCGATAGGCAAGCGTCTCGGGGAACATCTTGAGCGTATCGACAAAGATCGCCGGCACGCTCGGATCGGCCTGCGCGACCAGGTGAAGCAGCACCGCGCTTTCGGTGCCGAACGAGGAGACGACCGCCGTCGTGCCGAGAATGCCCTCGGCGAACAGCGCCTTCAGCATGGTCAGCGTATCGACCCCCGCGAAACGCGCGTTGAGCGCGTCCGCGTCACCCTGCGTAAAGGCGGGCCGGGCGTCGATGACGTCGATCTTCCGCGCGGCCTCAGCCATGCCGCAGCTTCCACACCGGCACCGCGCCATCGGCCGCCGCCTGATAGACATGCTCGTAGCGCGCGAGCGACGCCTGCAAGGTCGCCGCGTCGATCTCCGCCTCGGGCGCGAAGCTGTCGAAGCCGCAACGCTTCATCAGTGGGATCTGGTCGACCAGCACATCGCCCGCCGCGCGCAGTTCGCCGGTATAGCCCGCCTCGCGCAGCACCCGCGCCGAGGAATAGCCGCGCCCGTCGCGGAACTTGGGGAAGCTCACTTCGATCAGCGCGATCTGGCCGAGATGCGGGATCAGCGCGCGCGCGTCGTCGCCCGCTTCGATGCGGACCGCAGTGGCGTTGGTCTGGCCCATGAACGCATCGAGCGTGACCGCGGGCTCGTCATGCGCCGCGTCGTCGCGAAAGCGCAGCAGATCACCCATGATAAGACTCCGTCCCCATCCGTTCGTGTCGAGCGAAGTCGAGACACATTGAATGCGCGCCCGCTGCCTGTTTCTCGACGTCGCTCGAAACGAACGGAGAAGAGAGAGCGAAAGGAAGCCGATCACCCATAGATCGCCTCCTTGAACGGGTCGATGCCGACGCGGCGATAGGTGTCGAGGAAACGCTCGCCCTCCTCGCGCAGCGCGACATAACGGTCGGTCACACGCTCGACCGCATCGACGATGCCGTCCTCGTCGAAACCGGGGCCGGTGATCTTGCCGAGGCTCGCATCTTCCGCCCCCGATCCACCGAGCAGCAGCTGGTAATTCTCGGTGCCCTTCTTGTCGACGCCAAGGATGCCGATGTGACCGGCATGGTGATGGCCGCAGGCATTGATGCAGCCGCTGATCTTCAGCTTGAGCTCGCCCAGATCGCGCTGACGCGCCGGATCGGCGAAACGCGCGGCGATCTTCTGCGCGACCGGTATCGAGCGCGCATTGGCGAGGCTGCAATAATCCAGGCCGGGGCAGGCGATGATGTCGCTGATCAGGTCGAGATTGGCCTCGGCCAGCCCGCCTTCGTTCAGCGCCTGCCACACCGCGTAGAGATCGGCTTTGCGCACATGCGGCAGCACGATGTTCTGCGCATGCGTCACGCGCAGCTCGTCGAACGAATAACGCTCGGCCAGCGCGGCCATCAGGTCGATCTGCTCGGCCGTCGCATCGCCCGGAATGCCGCCGACCGGCTTCAGGCTGATATTGACGATCGCATAGCCCGGCTGCTTGTGTGGCTTGACGTTCTGGTCGATCCACACCGCGAAATCGGGGTCGCCGCGGTTGACCAGCTCGCTCGCGTCCTGCTCGAAGGCGGGCGGGGCGAAGAACGCCGTGATCCGGTCGAACTCGGCCTTGGGCGGATCGATGCCCAGCGCCTTTACGAGCGCGAACTCCTCCTCGACCTGGCGGCGATATTCGTCCGCCCCAAGCTCATGGATCAGGATCTTGATCCGCGCCTTGTAGATATTGTCGCGCCGGCCATAGCGATTATAGACACGCAGGCACGCCTCGACATAGCTGAGCAGATCGTCGGCGCCGACGAAATCCTTGATCTCGGGCGCGACCATCGGCGTGCGGCCCATGCCGCCGCCGACGAAGATCTTGCCGCCCAACTCCCCGTCGCGTTCGAGCAGCTGGATGCCGATATCGTGCAGCCGCATCGCCGCGCGATCCTCATCCGCCGCGATCACCGCGATCTTGAATTTCCGGGGCAGATAGCTGAATTCCGGGTGGAATGTGCTCCACTGGCGCAGCAGCTCGGCCCAGGGGCGCGGATCCGCGACCTCGTCCGCTGCGGCACCGGCATATTGATCCGACGAGATGTTGCGGATGCAATTGCCGCTGGTCTGGATCGCATGCATCTCGACCGTGGCGAGATCGGCCAGGATATCCGGCGCATCCGCCAGCTTGATCCAGTTATACTGGATGTTCTGCCGCGTGGTGAAATGGCCGTAGCCGCGATCGTACTTGCGCGCGATGTGGCCGAGCATGCGCATCTGCCGCCCGTCGAGTGTGCCGTACGGGATGGCGACGCGCAGCATGTACGCATGAAGCTGGAGGTACAGGCCGTTCATCAGCCGCAACGGTTTGAACTGGTCCTCGGTGATCTGCCCGGCAAGACGGCGCTTCACCTGGTCGCGGAATTCCTCGACGCGGGCATCGACGATCGCCTGGTCATATTGGTCGTATTTATACATCTCAGATCACCCAGCTCCCCGCGGCCGGATCGGCGGGCTTCAATGTCAGGTCGAGCCGCACCGTGGGCCCGAGCGCACGGACGCGGTCCTTAATATGCGCGGGGCGTGGCCCTTCGGGCGTTGCGGTCGCATCGATCACATAGGGGGCGTTGACGCGGCGGGCGCCTTCTTCCGCACCGGCAATCGCTTCGCCCTGGTCGCCGACATCGACCGAATCCTCGACATGGCGCGACCAGCCCTGGCCGGTCCACCAGATCACGTCGCCGGTCGGCAGGTCGTTCCCGGTCAGCAATTTCACGCTACACTCTCCGCAATCCGGGCCCAGCGGCCGAGCTTGTCCTGGGCGTCCGACAGCTCGACGACTTCGCCCACGACGATGATCGCCGGGCTCGCCACCTTCTCGCGATCGACCATCGATCCGAGATCGGCGAGCAAGGTCTTGATCGCGCGGCTGCCCGACAGGGTACCGCGCTCGAGCACCGCCACCGGCATGTCCGGCGCCACGCCGTCGCGCATCAGCTTGTCGGCAATGTCGTTCGCGGTCGCGACGCCCATATAGATGACGAGCGTGCGGCCCTTGCCGGCGAGCCCCGACCAATCCTGCTCGGTCAGGCCCTTGCATTGGCCCGCTACGAAGCTGACCGCGCTGCTATGGTCGCGGTGCGTGAGGGGCAGCATCGCTTCGGCCGCGCAGCCGAGAGCCGCCGACACGCCGGGAATGACTTCGACTGGCAGCCCGGCCGCGCGCACTGCCTCGACCTCTTCGCCGCCCCGCCCGAAGATGAACGGGTCGCCGCCCTTCAGCCGCACGACGATCGCGCCGGTCTTCACATGCGCGACGATCAGCGCGTTGATCGCCTCCTGCGGCAACGTGTGCCGCGCGCGGCTTTTGGCGACCGAGATGCGCTGCGCCGAGGCGGGCGCGATATCGAGCACGCGCGGATCGATCAGCCCGTCATGGACGAGGATGTCAGCGGTCTTCAGCGCCTCGACCGCACGAACGGTCAGCAGCCCGGGGTCGCCCGGGCCGGCACCAACGAGGATCACGCGCCCGCGCGCGGAAGGATCGAGAAGGCTTGCCATGGGGAGTGCAGATGGTCCCCGGGCCCGCAAGCCGCAACGGATGCTTGCTTGGGGCGCCCTTAGCGAATCTATGCCGCCGGCGTAGCTACGGCGGCGGCGTGTGCGCGGATGATCGCCCGGGTCGAGGCGTCGCTGTCGAACACGCCGTACCAACCCTGCGGCTCATGCGGTGGATCGCCAAGCCATGCCTTATCGCCGGCCATGAAGCGATGATCGGCATGCGCCGCCCGTCCTTCGCCCGACCAGGCCCAGAAATTGCTCCCGGCAACCGGGCCGCCGCGCGCGACATCGGCCTCCACCGCGCCATAGATCTGCCGGTAATAACGGTCCTTGAACGCCGTCGCCGCCGAGGGATCGTAACTGCCCCCGTCGCGCGGATAACCGAATTCCTCGATCACCAGCGGCTTGCCCAGCTCGGTGGCGATGCGGATATGCTGCGCGATATAATCGGCGACCTTGACTGCGCCGGCTTCCTCGGTACGCGCCAGGTTCGCGGCGTCGACCCAGCCCCAGTTGAGCGGCCAGATATGGCAGGTCAGATAGTCGATCTCCGGGATCGCATGCTCCGCCTTCACGATCGCCTCCCGCTCCAGCGCCCCCTTCAGCCCCTCGCTCCCGGTCGAGACGAGCTGGCGCGGCGCAAGTGACCGGATCAGCCGCGCGGTGCCCTGCACCCAGGCCTGGAAGGCGGGCAGGGCGGCCAGCCCCATTGTGTCGCTCCCGCCCGGCCGCGGCTCGTTGGCGAGTTGCCACGCCATGATCGTCGGATCGTCTGCATAGGCCGTGCCGGTGACCCGGTTGGTACGCCCGACGATCGCGCGGATGTGGCGGTGATACAGCGCGACCGCATCCGCCCGGCCGTAGAAGCGCGAGACATGGTCGGGGAATTCCGGCCAGGGGTGCGCCGGATCGCCCATGTTGATGAAGCGCCCCTGATCGACATAGCTGAGATAGGTCATCATCCCGCCCGACCATTCCCAGAAATTGGTCAGGTACAGCACCGCGCGCATGTGCCTTTTGCCCATCTCGGCCAGCAGGAAATCGAGCCCACCCAGCAGCGCCGGGTCGTACTGTCCACGCCCGTCATGCATCGCCGGCTCGACCGCGTTGAGCAAAGGCGATTTCTCCGAAGAGGCAAGCACGCGCAGATTGGTGACGCCCATCGCGACCAGCGCATCGAGTTCGCGCTTCAACCGGTCCCGGTCGCCATAAGGCGCATCGGCCCCGAGCCACGCGCCGTACCACATGTTCGCACCGGCATAGCGATAAGGCTTGCCGTCGATGGTGAAGCGCATGCCCTCGCGGCGGACGAAGCGGTCTCGGGCTTTTGCAGCCATTGCCGGTCCGGCAAGCGCGATCGCAACACCGGCGCCTACCACCTCTCTGCGCGTGAACATGACCCCTCCTGTCTATCGTTGGACAAGAAGATAACGCGGAGGTCGGGAATTGGAAGGGGCGGGGGCTGGCCACCAGCGGTTGAGGAAGCCCGGCTCCGGCAAGTCACAGGAATAGCGATATTTGATGGCTGGGGGACACAGAACCACCCAAAAGCGCCATCGGGCATAGGAAGCAGTGTATTTCGGGTGGCGGAAGGATATGCTGGCGCCCATGAGCAACGATCCTGTCCGCCCCGATCCCTTTTCTCTCACTCTGGTTTCGCGTCGCAACACGCTCGCGATGCTGTCCTCGACCGTCCTGCTCGCCGCATGCGGCGGTGGCGGCGGGTCGCTCACGCCCGCACCGAGCCCTACGCCGACCCCGACACCCGGGCCGACGCCGACCCCCGCGCCGGTGACCGGCCCTGCCTGGTTCGGCTATGGCCATGATGCGCAGCATACCGCCGTGAGCGCGATCGCGTCGCAGGATCTCGGGCGTATCGCCTGGTCGTCCGCCGTCGACCTCGCGCCGCAATACACGCCTGGCGGCGCGCTCCTCACCCATTACGGCTCGCCGGTCGTGACGACTCACAACACCGTGGTGATCCCGGTGAAGACGGCCGCCACCGGCAGCTACCGGGTCGAAGGCCGCAACGGCGCGAATGGCGTGCTGATCTGGTCGGCCACCACCGACTATGTCATGCCGCCACGCAACTGGCTGCCGCCGTACAATGTGCTTCTCACCCAGCAGGGCCGGCTCTACGCGCCCGGTGCCGGCGGCAAGCTGATGATGCGGGCCGACGCGGATGCGGCGACCGGCACTTTCGCCGCGCAGGTCTTCTTCGGTGCCGCCACCTACAACGCCAATGCCGCCGCGTTCGACGGCACTGTCTTCGTCAACACGCCGCTCACCGCGGATGCGAACGGCAATATCTTCTTCGGCTTCCACGTGACCGGCGCGAACCCGGCGGGGCTGGTGAGCGGCATCGCGCGGGTCGCGCCCGACGGCACCGGCATCTGGGTCGGCGCGGCCGCGGCGGCGACCGATCCTTCAGTCCAGAAACCCGTGATGAACTGCGCGCCGGCGATCTCGACCGACGGCACCACGGTCTATATCGCGGTGAACCGGGGCTCGACCAGCGCAACGCAGACGGGCTTCCTGCTCGCGCTCGACAGCACGACGCTCGCGACGCGTGCCAGGGTCGCGCTGACGGATCCGAACCTGCTCACTCCTGCGCGCCTCAGCGACGACGGTACGGCATCGCCGGTGATCGGCCCCGACGGCCGGGTATTCTACGGCGTGCTGGAATCGGTGTTTCCGACGCACAACGCGCGGGGCTGGCTGCTGCAGTTCGATGCCCTGCTCAATCCGGTGGGCGTTCCGGGCAGCTTCGGCTGGGACGTGTCGCCCAGCGTCATCCCCGCCTCGATGGTGCCGTCCTATGCCGGCACCTCGACCTATCTGCTCGCGCAGAAGTACAACAACTATGCCGGCGTGGGCACGGGCGACGGGCTGAACCGGATCGCCGTGCTCGACCCGAAGGCGAGCCAGACCGATGCGATCGCGCCGGGCGTGCAGGTGATGCGCGAAGTGCTGACGATCCTCGGGCCGACGCTGGACGGCACCACGGCCACGTCGCGGCGCGAATGGTGCATCAACACCATGGCCGCGGATCCGGCGCGCAAGTCGATCCTCGCCAACAACGAGGACGGCGTGCTCTACCGCTGGGACCTCACGACGAACACGCTGTCGCAGAATGTGCGGCTCAACGCCGGACTGGGGCAAGCCTATACGCCGACGCTGGTGGGCGCCGATGGCGCTGTCTACGCGATCAGCAACGCGACGCTGTATTCGATCCGCGCCACGTAGAGTCACGTCCGATCGACTCTGACCGTCACCCCGGACTTGTTCCGGGGTCCACAGTGCAGCAAGCCAAAGGCTGATAGCTGTGCGGCGCAGTGGATGCTGGAACAAGTCCGGCATGACGTTAGGCCCTGACCGCATTCGACTCTAGAGTTCGGCGCGATCGCGATGCCTCACCCTGAGCGGACGCTTCACCGGCGAAACGGGTCGCTGAAGCGCGCATCCGTCGTTAGCGCGCCGTCGTTCAGCGTCATCAGGAAGGCGACAAGCGCCGCCCGGTCCGCCGCGCCGAGATTCAGGCGCTGCGGCCTGCGGCCCCGGCGCAGGCGCGGATCGAGCGCTGGGCCCTCCTGAATGCCATGGTCGTAGAAGTCGACGACCTCCGCCAGAGTCACGAACCGGCCGTCATGCATATAAGGCCCGGTCAGTCCGACGCTCCGCAGCGACGGCGCCTTGAACAAGCGTGTCTCGCCGGCGTCCAGGCCGTTGCTCCGCGCATCGGCCGCCAGGGCGAAGGTCGGGGGGAGGTGGCAGGAGGAGCAGCCGGCGCCTCCCTGCGCGCGCGCCGTCATGAACAGCTGCCGGCCACGATTTTCCGCCGGCGTGAAATTGGGCAGGTCGACGTCCAGCGCGCGGTTCGGCCGGGTGGGCGAGAAGACCTGCGCATAGCCCGTGTCCCACCGGCTCGAACTCGAGACCATCGCGCGCACGAACTGGGCGAGCGCCTGCTGGATACGCGGTTCGGTGATCGCGGAGCTGCCGAACGCCCAGGCGAACAGATCCGGATAATAGGTCGTCTTGCCCATCTTCCGTATCAGGGCGTCGAAGCCGCCCGCCGCGCCGCCCCAGCCCAGTTCGACCAGGCTGTGGAACGGGTGGCTCGCCTGCGCCTCAACGCTGGCCGCGCGCCTGTCCCAGAACATTGAGCCCGGCTTCCAGTAACGGAGATTGCCCAGCCGCATCGCGTGGAAGTCGGTGGTGGCGGCGCTGCTGATCCCGTTGCTGAACCGCATCGAGTCAGTAAAACCAAATGCCTGCCGATGGCAGGAGGCGCATGAGGCCCGGTCATTGGTGCTCAGCCTCAAATCGTAGAACAGCACCCGCCCGAGCGTCGCCACCCGATCATTGGCGGGGTTGGACGCCGGGCTGTGGTCGAGCGCCGTCACCGTCCGGTCGAAATAGGCGGGAAGCGTCGGTGCGGCATAAGGGGCGACATTGGCGAAATCGATGGTGGTGCGCGCCGCGACGCCCGCGGGCGTGGCGGACCGCTTGGCGCTGCCCCCGTCGCCGCACGCCGCCAGCGTCAAGGCGCCCGCGATCAGCCATCCCATGCTCCCCAAACGCATCTTCACCCCTTTGTCCGCCGTCGATCGTACTGCCGTTCCGGCGCCGGGGCGAGCCGCGATCGCCCTGCGCGACCCCAGGGCTTGATTTCGAGGCCCTTGCGCGTCGCCGATTTGCGCGTTAAACACTGAACCATATGGTTCAGCATGTAGCCGCTCGCCTCGATGCCTCGTTCGCCGCGCTCTCGGACGCCACGAGACGCGGCGTTCTGGAGCAGCTCGGCCGCGCGGAAGCGTCGATCACGGACCTTGCCGCGAAATTCCACATGACCCTCACGGGCATGAAGAAGCATGTCGGCGTGCTGGAGCGGGCAGGCCTCGTCACGACCGAGAAGGTCGGGCGCGTGCGGACCTGCAAGCTCGGCCTGCGCGGCCTGGAGGCAGAGGCGGCATGGATCGGGAACCACCAGCGGCTCTGGGACGCGCGCTTCAACGAGCTTGACAAGGTGGTCGAGGAATTGAAACTCAAGGAGAGAGTAGATGGGTCTGAGCGGTAATGAGCCCAGCATGCAGGGCCGCACCAGGGTGGAACGGAAGTCCGACCGGGAACTGGTCGTCACGCGTACCTTCGACGCTCCCGCGCGCATCCTGTTCGAGGCCTGGACCAGGCCGGAGCTGTTCATGCGGTGGTGGGCACCCAGGTCGATGGGCGTGCCCCTGCTGTCCTGCGAGATGGACGTTCGTATCGGGGGCACATACCGTATCGCGTTCGGGCAAGATGCCGCCAGCGCCTTTGCCTTTTTCGGCAACTATATCGACGTGATCCCGGACTCGCGGATCGTCTGGACCAATGACGAGGGCGAGGACGGCGCCGTGACCACGGTGACCTTCGAGGAAAAGGACGGCAAGACGCTGCTGACCTTCCACGAACTCTACCCATCGAAAGAAGCGCTCGACGAAGCCTTTATCGGCATGGAGGGCGGGATGCCCGAGCAGCTGGAGCAGCTGGACGAGCTTCTTGCCAGCCTGGGCGCGAACGCGGGAGGATCGTAAGCGCCGACTTCACTCTCACGGTCGGTTTCAGGGAGCCGGGGGTGAACCATGGGCGGAATATGGTGACGTTGGGGGCGGATCGGGCTCAACGCACGATCCGGAAACCGATGGCCGTCGACGCTGTCGAGCGCGATGGCGATCAGTCCGTTGAGAGTGCGGATATCGCCGCTGGCCTTGGTATATTCACTTAGGTGTCTGCGGCGCGATCTTAATCAATCCGGCACAGGGTCGCGCGATGTTGACCTTCTTCAAGGCCATTCCCGTGATATCGGCCAGCCGGCGCCTGAGCAACGCGATGTTGAACCGCGTTCTGATCGGCGCGTTCGTCGTTGCGCTGGCGGGATGCGCGCTGCTCGTCAATGCGCTGGTCGGCCGGATGAACGACAATGCCGAAATCGCGCTTCACGCGACGGTCGCGGGCGCCGTCAAGGCCAGGCTGGCATCGATCGAGAAGAGCACTTTCAGCACCTCGCGCTGGAACGATGCCGCCGCCAATCTCTACGGCGCGCTGGACGAGCGCTGGGCCGTTTCCAACATCGTGATGAACGCGGCGCGGCCGGAACATATCTATGTCATCGACGAGCGCGGCACATCGCTGTTCGCGCTGCGGTGGGACAGGAAGGCGACACCGCCGCTGGCGGTGGCCGCGCCGGTCGCGATGAAGGCCTTGCTGGCGCGACTGCCGCACGACGCCGCCGCACTGGCAGCGCTTCGCAGCGGTGTCGGGATGATCGCGCGTTATGACGGGCGCGCGGCGATCATCGCTGCATCGACCATCGTGCGTGAATCGCCGGAGATCGCGCCGCCGGCGGGCGGCTTTCGCTATCTGGTCAGCGTGCGGGAGATCGATGCCGGTCTGTTGAAGGAGTGGGAGCGGACGTTCGGCATTGCCGGGCTGTCATGGCACCGCGCGCCCGCCGACGATTCCGGCAAGGCGAACCTGGCGGTCGATCCCGGCGGTTCGCCAGCCCTGGGATATCTCGATTGGCAGGCGCCGACACCCGGCCGCGACGCGATCGCCCAGCTCTGGCCGATGGCGGTGGTGGTGACATTGCTGTTCGTGCTCGCCGCGACGATCTCCACCCTGCTGGTGGCGCGGAACCGCGACGGCCTGGAATCAAGCGGTCGCGACGCACGGGAGAGCATGCGCGTGGCGGAGGAGGCGCGGCGATGCGCCGACGCCGCCCTTGCTCAGTCCCTTGGCGATCGCGAACTGGCGGCCCATCTGGCAGCCCGGGAGGTCGACGAGCAGATCCAGCATCGCGGCCAGCTCCGCGACTCCAACGCGCGCACCGCCGACCAGATCGAACAGATGGTATCGACCTTGACCGGCGACCTGATGAAGGCGGCGCGCAACCTCGAGGCCAGCGCCGACAGCACGCTGGGCAGCGTCCAGTCGCAGCACGGCCATGCGCTGCGCATCACCAACAGCTCGCGCGCGGCGGCGACCGCGATCGGGGCCGTCATGAACAGCGTCAGGGCGATGGGCGACATGCTGGGCAATGTCAGCGCGGAAACGGCGCGGACTCGGGATTCGATCCAGGATTCGGCCGATCGGTCGGCGGTGGCGCGCAATGCCAATCAGGCGATGTGCGACCAGGTCGAGATGATCGGCAAGGCGGCGAATCAGATCGCGGCGATCACGACGCGCACCCGCCTGTTGGCGCTCAACGCCACGATCGAAGCGGCGCGCGCGGGCGAGGCGGGGCGTGGCTTTGCCGTCGTCGCGGACGAGGTCAAGGCGCTCGCCACCCAGACCAACCAGCTCAATGCCACCGTCGGGGTGAGCGTTTCGAAGATGGGCATCGCGGCGCAGGCGAGCTCGGATCTGAGCGAGGGCGTCCGCCTGTCGCTCGAGGCGCTGGCGCAATCGGCGGCGGTGACGTTGCGGATCGTCAACGACCAGTGCGCGATGACCGACGAAGTCGGCCGGAATTCGCACAGCGTTGACGAACAGGCGGACACCGTGATCCAGGGCGCAGGCGCGTTCACCACGGCGCTCGACGATATTGGCGAGCAGGCCGAACTGACCCGCCGCAACGCCGGCCTGGTGCGGGACGGCGCCGAACAACTGACCGCGACGCTGACTCGGTTCGCGGCGACCTTGCGCGCTGCGTGACGGCGAGGCGCAGGTATTTCGGGGGTATTTCGGGACACTATACTAATTGTTCGCAGCACCCCACTTGATTGACCGGCGCGCCGGTGCGTTCGGTAGCCGCGCGTGCGGCGACGTCTTTCCATCGCATTGAACGGTCGAAAGACGGTCGATTCCGCCCGCGACCCTGCGCACGCCATCGGCCCCGTCGCGCTGCAATATGGCGCCGGCATCCGAAACGCCGTCGATGCTGTTGGCCCCCGGATGGTCGACGGCGACGGCCACATAGCCATGGCGTGCCAGGGCGGTGCCCAGCCAGGGCATCTGCCGGGCCGAGCCGCCAAAGCCGTGCGAGAGCAGGATCAGGGGATGGCGCGCGACATCGGCGAACGGGGCGTCCCTGGCCACCGTGCCGGCGATGAAGATCGGGGACCCGGGCGGGCCGGTGGCCACCCGAGCCTCCGGCGCCGAGGCCGGGTACCACAGGATGAGCCGCAGGGCGGCGTCGCCCCGATGGCGCGCGGCGGCCGTCGGCGAGGTGGTCACCAGGTGCCGCTCGCCCGCGGTGAACGGCTCGGCGGCGGACGCGCCCGGCGCCATCATCGCACCCATCAAGGCGAGTAGCCCGGGAAGCAGGCATCTTGGCACTACGGCGCCGTCTGGAAGAAGTGCGCCGTGGCGGCGGGATAGCCGCACCGCTCCAGCAGGGTCTGCGCGTCGGCCTTGGCATGGCCAAAGGCCTGGCGCGTCATCGCGGCGGCCTTGGCGCGGACCCGCTCGCGGAGCGTCTCGGGCGTGAAGCGGTCGAGCTGGCGCTGCACCTCGACATCGCTGATGCCCGGGCGGGCCCGCCGCAGCCGGGTCCCGAACTCGCCCCGGATCCGCTCCTGAAGCTCGAGCGACAGCTCGTCCTCGAACTGGCGCGTCGCCTCGTCCGTTGCCTCGTCATAGCTTTTGTCGAGGAAGCCGCTCTTGACGATCCATATCGCCACCTGACGGCGGCGCAGCGGTGCGTCCTTGTCCTGCAGGCAGTCGGCAAGCTTCGCGAACTCGCTATTTTCCTGCGCGACGGATTGATCGGGCGCCATCGGCGCCATCGGCGTGGGTTCGAGCGGCGGCGCCTTGAACTGGTCGAGGCAATAGGTCTCGACGTCGATCGCCGTCTCGGTCTCGCCCGCGGCGAAGCGCACCGTCACCGTTGCCGCGGTCATCAGGCGCTGCGTGCGCTCGTTCGAGGGCATCAGGATGGTCCCCGCGGGCAGTGTAAAGCTCCGCGCTTCCGATCCGCTCGTCCGCGTCACCGTCACCCGGGCGCGATCAGGCCGCTCGGCGGCTGCGATGATGGTGACGTCGCCGTCGCTGACGGCGGAGAACAGGTCTTTCCCGCCGCCGCACCCCTCCAGCCAGGCGACCGCCAGCACGAGGACGATCATGGTGATCCAGCGCGGCCTGCTTCTCATCTTGCCCCCTCGAACATGCGCTGTGTGGCGGGTGAGAGGCGGTAGAAGAGCCCCCTTTTGTGATCGAGCACGAACAGATTCTCCCCCGACAGGCGCAGCTGGCCGCCGCTGTCGTTGACGATCGACAGCGCCTCGCCGCCCACCACGGCGAAGACGCGCGACGCGGTGGCGACGAACAGCAAAGTGTCGTCGCGCGCCGCGATCGAGACGATGGGGCTGGGGTCCGCCTCCTCGGGGAGGCGGAAGACGAGCGTCTGTCCCCCGGCCGATAGCCGCACCACAGCGCGATCGCTGGCAATGAACAGCGAATCGCGTGTGTCGGATACCGATCGGATCGGCGCGTCCGCCTGCAGCAGGATGCGGTATTTGCCGTCCTCGAAGAAGCGATAGAGCCGGTGTCCCGTGCCCGAGGGCCCGAACAGATAGACCGAACCCTGTGCGGCCGACGGCGCCAGCCGGGCCCCGGCATAGGGCAACGGCACGCCCCCGACGGGCGCGCCGTCGTCGCCGAGCGTGCCGAGGAAGCCGTCGGCGATGGTGAGTAGCGAATTGTCGGCGCCGATCGCAAGGCTGTCGATCTTCGGCGAGCCCTCCGGATCGACTCGCGAGGCCGAGCCGCCGGGGGTGATCTCGATCAAGCCGTGCGGCGATCGCACGAAAGCGTCGCCGCCCGCGGCGATGCCGTAATCCGCGCCCAGCGGCCCCAGCTCCGCATAGTGCTCGGGGGCCAGCAGATAATCGATGCTCAGCCCCGCGAGATGCTCGATCGGCGTCTGCGCCCGGGCCCGCAGGAACTGCGGCGTTGCCCAGGCAGTCGCGCCGGCAAGCGCGGCGGCCAGCGTCAGCAGGATGGCGGTGCGGCGCTTCATTGCCCCTGACCGCCCGGCCGCTGGTTCCTCCCGTCCCAATCGGGATCGCCGCAGCCGGGCTTGGCGAAGCCTCCCGCGCACCGCCATTCCTCGCTCCACCGAAGCTCCTGCGCGGTCGGCCCCTGCCGGATTTCCGGCTCGGGCGGCGGCGGTGGAGGCGGGGTGGGCGTCGCCAGGCCCTGCGAGCGCCAGGTGGAACGATCCTCCTGGTCGATGACCGCCCATTGCGGGTCGGGCCCGGAAGCCGCCGGAGCAGCGGCCATCGCCGCGTGCGGCAGCGGCGACCAGTATGGCTGGATTTCCGGCGCGCGTGCGGGCGCGGCGGCCATCACGGGCTGCGGCAGCGGCACCGCGGCACGGGGCGGGATCGGCAGTGCAAGCCGCGCGGCCTCGATCCGCAGCAGCGGGCGGTAGATCGGCGTGGTGCGCTCGAAGCAATTGAGCCGGCGGCAGAGCAGGTCGAAGCCGTCGGCGCCGTCCAGGTCGAGGAACTCGTCGACGATCCTGTCGGCTGCGATGTCGTTCAGTTTTTTGGCGACGTTCTCGACCATCGCCTTCGCCGCTTCCGCGCGGTCGTCGAACCGGCTCCAGCCGTTCGCGCGCAGCTGGTTGCGCCAGCGCCCGCGTCCGTCGACGAGCCCCGCGACCCCGCGGCCATACCATCGCCCGGTCAGCCAGCGGCCGGGGCCAAGCTCGACGATCCTTCCCAGCCCCCAGGAGGCGAATTCCTTCATCGCGACGCGCGACACGGCAACGCCGAAATGGCGTTGGGTCACGCGGTACAGGAAGGCGCCCGAGTTCAGCCCCGAAGCGCTCATCCGTTCGCCGGCCTGCTTCAACCGCGCCTTCGCCGCGATCGCGCGGGGATCGGTGTTCAGATCGGCTTCTTGATCGTGCAGCGCCTTGAGCAGCAGGGCGTCAGCGTTGGTGGAGAGCACGAGCGTCCGGCGGTGTTCGTCCTCGGCATGCAGCGCCCCGTCGCCGAGCGAGGCGAGCAGGTCGGCCCCCTTCCACGTGGCGGCCGCCATCCAGCCGAGCGGGTTGGTGCTGACGGTGCCGATCAGCCCCTTGGCGACGACCTCGCGCGCTATCTTACCCGCCGGCCGGTTGGACTGCTCGACATAGAGGTCGAACCAGGGATGCGCGGTTTGCGCCACCGCCCCGCCGGGCAGCAGCGCTGCTGCGATCAGCAGGAAGCGGCGCATCCGCGTTCATTCATAGCGGCGCTGCTTCGCCACGAGCGGCAGCCGCTCGATCAACTGATCGACGGCGCGATCCGCGGCGCGATCGGTAACCGGGTCGGCCGGGACGTCGGCGGCGGCGGATGTCTCGTCAACGCTTCCCTGCGTCGTGCCGCCGGTATTTTGGTCGGGGGTCGGCGCCGGAAAGGTGCGGATCGTGCCGCCCAGGTCGGTGTTCCATACCACGCCGGAGCCTCCGGTGGGATTTCCCTGGGTTCCGCCGGGATTGATCCTCGCATCCGGCGTGCCGCTTCGCCCGCTTTGCGCGCGCCGGGTCTGCCAGGCAGCCGCCGAGGACCCGACAACCAGCATTGCCGCGAGCGCCACGACCGGAAAGACAGCCCGCATCCTCAGCACCCCCCCGTGAAGGGCAAGGCTACACCCGACCTTGTTTCATGTAAATTCGAGAGCGTGACGTCCGATCGCACCGCCCCGGCGTCAGCGCCCGCTTCTGTTGTCACAGGGGTTCCGGCAGGGGGTTCCGGCGACACCCCACTCAATTGACCAGCGCGCCGGTGCGTTCGGTAGTTAAGTGGAGTGTCACCCGAACCCGAGACCATTGGTCTACGCTACCCTCAGTCTGGTGTGCCTGGGTCATAGACATCGAAGTCAAGCGACAGGCGACGAGCGCCGAGGTCCAGCATCGACTTTGCGGACAGGCTCAGGCCTTCATTGCTTTCCTTCATGAAAACACCGCAAAAGACGTCCGCTCGAAACCGCGCGGTCAAGTCCTCCCATACGGTTAAGTCATCGCTTAAGCCGTCGAGAATTTGAGCGATTTGATTATCGAAGTCTCCTGGCTGACAATCAACGGCTTCCAGACGCCATGAGCCGCTGCGAGCGATCTTTTCCACCCCCGACTTCGTAATCCAAGTGGCTCCCTTCTTCATTCCGATCGAAGGAGGGCGGCCAAGGCGTGAAGTGATTTCGTCGGGATCGAGCTCGTCACCGAACAATCTGAGGCACATTCTTGTTTCGTATATCGCAGCCATACCGGTGCTATACCCGTCGGTACGCCGGTTATCTACCTCATGTCGGTCATCCCAAAACGCCTGCCCAGTTCCAAGGCGGCAGTTCGTTGATCCGGAATTACGGTGTACTGCCACCGCAATTCACTTCCAGCGATTTAGCGCTGCTCATCTCGACCCCGAAACCTGCCTTTCATATCACATCGCTGCAGCGCAGGGTCACAGCGGCCTACTCCAGATCCGTCTGGATCCATCTTGGGGAGTGGTGAATGTCGATCGTCTGGAGGCGGCCAGGCCCCAGATTCTTGAAGGTATGTGGTACCCCTCCTGGACCTAGAACCACCTCTCCCGCGCATGCATCAAGCGTCGTATCCCCGACAAAAAATCGTGCATGGCCCTCGATGATGATAAAGGTCTCGTCATACGGGTGCACGTGAAGACGCGGCCCGGCACCGATTTCATCCGTACCATAAGCAAGCACCGTCACCGGCCCGCCCAACGCGATCCCGTCGAGAGAGCCCCTCCACGGACCCCCTTGCGCAGGATCGAAGAGCCTGGCCTGCGATGCAGGTCGTCCATCTGCCTCAACCGTTGCGGGGTCGAAATCCTTCCGTGACATCTGTCCTCTCCTGGGTGCGACTGACCTTCATTATGCGGCCGTAGATGCTTGCAGAGTGCTATCAGCGATGGACCTTCGTCCGGTTCCCGAAACGCGCCGCGGCCAGCATATCGTAATCGACCCACCGATGCTCATAGCCGACACCACTGCGCGTTTGCTGAACGAACAATATTTGCCCACGCGGCCATTCGGCGGGCTTGCACGCGGCGAGCCGGCGCCAGTTGCAGCCCGATGGTGAGAACAGCTTGCGAAGCTGGTCGGAGGACATGGCGGATGCGAAGACGTCGATGCTCGGTTGTCGCTGGCAAACGCCTTCATTCGTTTTCAACGCAGGTGTCATCCGAAGCTTTGCCTTGGCGGTGGGCGGCCTTGAAAGCGTAAGCACCAGCGAAGCGATACGCCCCATGGTTGCGGAAGTCGGCAGCGCATAAATCATCCCGTTCGGCCAATAGCCCTTCGATGCCGTCTTCAGGGGCAGCCGCTGATATGGATAGAAGCCCGACGCCGACTGAGCCGCGTCGGGAGCATAGACCGCGGGTAGGGCGGATTCCGCCACATCGAACGTCCTGGGCGCGGTGGGCAGGCCGAGGCTCCTGCGGCGTGCAGCTTCAGAAGCGTTGGCGGTGCCGCTACCACCGGTCGCGAAGGACTCCTTCGCGCGTTGCACGGAGGAACCCAGGCGTAGCGCCGGCACCGGGATCGCAGTGCCCATCGTCGTCCCGCCCGGCCTGGCAAACTGCGTGGGGCAATCGCCGTTCGTCATGTAGGATGATGGTGGTCCTACGATCTCGGGAGGCACAGCCACAAACGCGAAGCTCGCCGGGCCCGCCATCTGGAACAGGATCACTGTGGAGACGAACGCGCCCCAGCTTCGCATATCGGTTACCCTTCATATGATCGCGTGACTGGACGACCTATCTGGCGACCGACGATCAGCCATTCGATAGCTTTCAGGCGGTTGCCAAAAGGCGAACGACCGCTTGTATCATCCTAATTCCCGAAACCAGCCATTCTGCTAGCGGCTATATGATTTGGGGGACACTATACTAAACTATCTGCAGCGCTTCAGGCCTGGCTATGCGCAAACAGGTCGGACGCAGATCGGAGCACAATCAGCGATGGGCGCTCGTGCGGGTCCCGAAACGCGCTGCGGCCAGCATGTCGTAATCGACCCAGCGATGCTCATAGCCGACACCACTGCGCGTCTTTTGAACGAACAAGACCTGCCCGCGCGGCCACTCGGTGGGCTTGCAGGAGGCTAGCTGGCGCCAGCTACACCCCGATGACGAGAACAACCTGCCGAGCTGGTCGGCCGACATGGCGGATGCGAAGACGTCGATGCTCGGTTGTCGCTGGCAAACGCCTTCATTCGTTCTTTGGGCAGTCGTGATCCGAAACTTTGCCCTGGCGGCAGGTGGCCGTGAAAGCGTAAGCGCCAGCGCAGCGATACGCCCCATGGCTGCGGAAGTCGGCTGCGCATAAATCAACCCGTTCGGCCAATAGGCTTTCGATGCCGTCTTCAGGGGCAGTCGCTGATACGGATAGAATCCCGACGCCGATTGAGCCGCGTCGGGAGCATAGACTGTGGGGAGCGCGGATCCCGCAACATCGAACGTCCTGGGCGCGGTGGGCAGGCCAAGACTCCTGCGGCGCGCAAATTCAGCTGCGTTGGCGGTGCCGCTACCGCCGGTCGCGAAAGAGTCCTTCGCGCGTTGCACAAAGGAACCCAGGCGTAGCGCCGGCACCGGGATCGCCGTCCCCGTCTTCGTCCCGCCCGGCCTGGCAATCTGCGTGGGGCAATCGACGTTCGCCATGTAGGAGGGTGGGCCCACGAACTCGGGAAGCACAGCCATTCTCGCGAAGCTCGCCGGGCCGGTCATCTGCAACAGGATAAATGCGGAGACGAACGCGCGCCAGCTTCGCATATCAATTGCCCTTCACATGATCGCGTGATTGGAAGACCTTATCTGTGGTTCCGGTGACACTCCACTCAATAGATCTCCGTGTCAGCGTGTACGGTAGTAAAGTGGAGTGTCACCGCACGCGGTGGCCATGGATCTCGGATCAGGCCCCCTCGTCCCCATCCCCAACATCCCGGATCACCACCGACCCCGACCGAGAATCGATCAAAATCTCCTCGGCATAGGGATCATAATCGCCTTCCCCGTCGCGTTCCCACCGCTTCACTTCCCATTCCTTGTCGGCGCGCTCGGCGACATTGAAGATCGCCAGCTGCGCGCGCTTCTGCTGTGCCTCGGCTTCCTGCACCAGTGCTGCCCAGCGGCGTTGCGCGCTCGGATTGCCGTTCAGCGCCGCGGCGCCGATCGCGCGGAGCACGGCCTGGTTCATCGTCATGTGGATCACGCTGTCGCCGTCGCGCACCTCGACCATGCGGTACGCTTCCTCGAGGATCAGCTGCCGCGTCGGCTCGGTCGCCCCGCGCAGCCGGTCGCCCGGCGCCCCGGATCGGCGCGGCCGGCCCGCCGGATTGCCCGATCGCCCTGGCTGGAACTGATATTCGACCGGGGGCTTGTCCCGCTCCGCGCGCTTGCTCCCGCTCGCGGCATCAGCTGGTTTCTTCGATTCAATGTTCTGTCGCGTCATGTCATCGTCCCCTGAATGAAGGATCGCAGCATGAGACCAGTTTCTGCCGGATATTTGAATCGACGCGCCCTGTTCGGTGCCGGGCCGTGCCCTGTTCCGCGATTTTTCTGCCCTGTTATGCCGGAACAGGGCGGATGCCAGCTATGTATCTGAGATATGAGAATAATATATCCAACAAAGTTGGAGATAACAGGGCAGAAAAAAATCGGCGCCCTGTTCTGCCCTGTTCCTGGCCGATAACAGGGCGCGGCGCCGCCTCGGCCCGCGCCGCCAGGGGGCCGCCTCAGCCCTCGCGCAACCCCACCCCGATCGAAGCACGCGCCTGGTCCGCCTCGTTCGACACGACCGGATACGCAGCATAATCCGCAGCATAAAAGGCGCTGGGCCGGTGATTGCCCGACCAGCCGATCCCGCCGAACGGCGCTTTCGACGAGGCGCCGTTGGTCGGCTTGTTCCAGTTGACGATGCCGGCACGGGCATTGGCCCAGAACCGGTCGTAGAGCTTCGGGTCCTGGCTGAGCAGCGAGGCGGACAGGCCGTAGCGCGTGTTGTTCGCCTCGGCGAGCGCCTCGTCGAAGGTCTTGGCGCGGATCACCTGAAGGATCGGGCCGAACAGCTCGATATCGGGCCGCTCGCGCATCTCGGTCGTGTCGATCAGCGCGGGGATCAGGAAGGGCCGCCCCTCGACCACGCGTTCGAGATGCCGGATCGGCCGCCCGCCGCGCATCATCAGCTCGAGGAAGCTCTCGGTCAGCATGTCGGCCGCTTCATTGTCGATCACCGGCCCCATGAAGGGCGCGGGCGTCGCATGCGGCTCGCCGACGATCAGGCGGCCGACGAGCCTGTTCACGGCATCGATCAGCGGGTCGTACAGCCGCTCGTCGACGATCAGCCGGCGCGCCGCGGTGCAGCGCTGGCCGGCGGTGGTGAAGGCGGACTGGACGATGACGATCGCCGCGCTGTGGATGTCGGGCGTGTCCCAGGCGATGATCGGGTTGTTGCCGCCCATCTCCAGCGCCAGGATCTTCTCCGGCCGGTTGGCGAAGGCGCGGTGGAGCGAGACGCCGGCATGCGCGGAGCCGGTGAAGAGCAGGCCGTCGATGCCGTCATGGATGGCCAGCGCCTTGCCCTCGGCCGGCCCGCCGATCAGCACGCGGATGCACCCTTCCGGCACCCCGCCGGCATGGAAGCACTCGACCAGGAAGGCGCCGACCGCGGGCGTCTTCTCCGACGGTTTGAACACCACGGCATTGCCCGCCAGCAACGCGGGCAAAATGTGCCCGCAGGGCAGATGCGCCGGGAAATTATACGGGCCGAGCACCGCCAGCACGCCGTGCGGCTTGTGCCGCAGCGCCATGCGCGATCCCATCGGCGCGTCGAGCCGGCGCTGCGCGGTGCGCTCGGCATAAGCGGTGACCGAGATATCGACCCGGGCGATCACCGATTCGACCTCGGTCCGCGATTCCCACAGCGGCTTGCCGGTCTCGCGGGCGATCAGGTCGGCAAGGGGGTCGGCCTTGGCGCGCACCACATTGGCGAAGCGGCGCAGCGTCTCGATGCGATAGGCGAGCGGGCGGGCGGCCCATTCGGCCCAGCTCGCCCGGGCCATCGCCACCTCGGCATCGACGTCGCCGATCTCGCGCCGCCACAGGATCGCGCCGGTTGCGGGTTCAGTCGAAACGATCTCGGATGCCATATTGCGTTCGGTCTTGCCCTAGTTTGCCGGCGAATTCCACTGATCCGCTCAGCCGGCCGACAGCGCGTCACCCATTTCGCGTATCGCGGCGATCTTGGCGTTGAAGACGGACCAGTCGTCGCGTTCATCGATCGTCGACCAGATCGATTCCACCTCGTCGATCAGCATCGAACAGGGCGCGCCGCGCCAATAGGCATGGCTGCGATCGCCGCGCGCCTGATAGGAGCCGAGGATCGCGCGTACCTCGTCGAACGCCGCGTCATAGCTGTCGGGCAGCGCCCCGCCAAAGGCGTCGAAGAAGAACCGGTCGATCGACTCATTCCCGCTGCGCAGGGCGCGCTCGACTGCCTGCACCACGGCGCGGTCGCTCTCCGGATCGCGCGGCACGATGCCCAGCCGCCACAGGATCGCGGTCGATACCGCCGGCTGATACTGCTCGCCGAACCGCTCCAGCACCTCGATCAGTGGTTCCGCCGCGCTGATCAGCCGCAGCGAGACGGCAAGCTGCATCGCGTCCCAGTGGATCGCTTCGGGCTGCCGCCCAAAGGCATAGAGCCCGGCATGGTCGAAATAGGCGGCCGTGAAGCCCGGGTCCCAGGTCGGAGCGAAACGCCATGGGCCGTAGTCGAAGCTCTCGCCGGTCACGTTGATATTGTCGCTGTTGAGCACGCCGTGCACGAAGCCTGCCGCCATATAACTCGCCGCCAGCCGCGTCGTGCGCCCGACGACATGGTCGAGCAGCCGGACGGGCGCGTCATCGCCCGCTTCCTCCCCATAATAATGGCGCAACACATAAGCGGTCAGGCGGCGGATGCCGTCCTCGTCGCGGCCATAGGCCAGCCGCTGAAACGTCCCGATCCGGATATGCCCATGGCTCAGCCGCACCAGCACTGCGGAGCGGGTAGGGGAGGGCTCGTCGCCGCGCTCCAGCGCTTCGCCGGTCTCGATCAGCGAGAAGCTGCGCGACGTCCCCACGCCCAGCGCCTCGAGCATCTCGGTCGCCAGCACCTCGCGCACGCCGCCCTTCAAGGTCAGCCGCCCGTCGCCGAACCGGCTCCACGGCGTCTGGCCCGATCCCTTGGTGCCCAAATCCATCAGCCGCCCGCGATCGTCGCGCAACTGCGCGAACAGGAAACCCCTGCCGTCGCCGATATCGGGATTGTACACGCGGAACTGGTGCCCGTGATAGCGCAGCGCCAATGGCTGGCTCAGGCTGCCCTCCAGCGGCTGGAACCGCCCGAAATGCGCGATCCATTCGGTATCGCTCAGCCCCTCGAGTCCCAGGCTCGCCGCGGCCCGGTCGTTGCGGAAGCGCAGCCGGGTTTCCGGGAAATCGGCGGCGTCGACCGGGTCGTAGAATCCGTCCCCCAGCTCCAGAATTGCGGTTTCGGGCCGATATGCTTGCGGGGGGCGGGTCATCCGGCGATATGGGAGGCGCAAACCGCAGGATGCAACCATGTCGGCGTATGAAAATCGTTACTGGTGGTCGAACGACGGCCTGCGGCTTCACTATCGCGATTATCCCGGGCGGGAAGATCGCCCGCTGATCCTGTGCCTGCCGGGCCTGACCCGCAATGCGCGCGATTTCGAGGATCTGGCCGCCCGGCTGTCGCCCGAATGGCGCGTGATCGCGGTCGATCTGCGCGGGCGCGGCGAAAGCGCCTATGCTAAGGACCCGATGACCTATGTCCCGCTGACCTATGTCCAGGATGTCGAGGGGCTGCTCGGCGAGCTCGGCGTGTCCTCCTACATCGCGTTCGGCACGTCGCTCGGCGGCATCGTCACCATGCTGCTCGCCGGTACGGCGCGGGAGAAGATCGTGGGCGCGCTGCTCAACGATGTGGGGCCGGAGATCGAGGCGGCCGGCCTGTCGCGCATCCGCACCTATGTCGGCAAGTCGAACACCTGGCCGACCTGGATGCACGCCGCGCGCGCCGTGGCGGAGGCCAATGCGGACGTCTATCCGGCCTATGAGATCGAGGACTGGCTGGCCATGGCCAAGCGGCTCTACCGGCTCAACAGCTCGGGGAGGATCGTGCTCGACTACGATATGAAGATCGCCGAGCCGTTCCGGGTCCCCGGCAATGAGGCCGGGCCGGACATGTGGAGCGCGCTCGGCCAGCTGAAGCAGGTACCGACCCTGATCGTGCGGGGCGGCCGTTCGGACGTGCTGGGGGCGCGGACGGCCGAACGCATGGTGGCCACGCTGGACGACGCGGAACTGGTGACGGTCGAGGGGGTAGGCCACACGCCGACGCTCGACGAGCCCGAGGCGATCGCGGCGATCGGGCGCCTGCTCGATCGCACGACGAGGGAACCGGCCACTGCCTGAGCGCGTCTTCCTCCCATATCCGCGAGAGACCCCATGCTCATGACGATCGTGCCCCGCATAGAGGCTGAAGAATGACCTTTTCCTTCGATCGCCTCGTCTTCGCACCCACCGACGTGGACCTGTCGCGTTCGCCGCTCGCCGGCAAGCTCGGCGCCGAGACCTATGTGCTTGGCGCGTTCAATCCCGGCATGACCCGGCTTCCCAACGGCAATTTGCTGCTCATGGTCCGCGTGGCGGAGGCGCTGCGCACGCCGATCGCCGACGGGCATATCCATGCCATTCGCAGCGACGGCGACGGCTATGTGCTCGATGCCTGGCCGCTCGATTTCGTCGATACCTCCGATCCGCGCAAGTTCATGATGCGCGGCGGCGGCTGGAAGGTGATGGCGCTGACCTCGCTGTCCTGGCTGCTCCCGGTCGAGCTGTCCGCCGACGGCCGTGGTGTCGTCATGGTGCATTACGACCGCGCGATCACGCCGCGCGCGCCGTACCAATGCTATGGCGTCGAGGATGCGCGGATCAGCAAGGTCGGCGACCGCTATCTGATGACGACCTGCTCGGTCAGCCCGGAACGCCATTCGACCACGCTCTACAGCTCCGAAGATGCGGTGGAGTGGGTGCTCGAAGGCATCGTGCTCGATCATCAGAACAAGGACATGCTGATCTTCGAAGGCCTGATCGGCGGCAAGCACTGGGCGCAGACCCGTCCGCTCGGCGATCTCTATTTCGCCTATCCGCCCGGCGCCGAATGGCGGGCCGGGCCGTCGATCAACCTCGCCACCTCCCCCGACGCGCTGCACTGGAAGCCGCATGACCATCCCGGCATCCGCCCGCATTCGGCGACCATGGCGACCGCGCGCATGGGTGGCGGCACGCCCCCGATCCTGACCGATGACGGGTGGCTCAGCCTGTGGCACGGCGTGGAGCCGCTCGGCGTGGTCGGCATCTACCGCACCTATTGGTCGCTGCTCGACCGCGACGATCCGTCGCAGGTGATCCGCACCAGCCACGCTCCGCTGATCGAGCCGGCGCCCGCACTGACCGAGCCGCTCAAGAACCTGATGTACCTCGACAATGTGGTGTTCACGACCGGCATCGCCGATGCGGGCGATCATTATATCGTGGCGAGCGGCGAGGCTGACCTGGCCTGCCGCATCACGCATGTGCCGAAGACTGCGTTCGCCTGATCCCCTTCTTCTGATCCCCCTCCCGCTTGCGGGAGGGGAGTAGGACGAGCGGCAGGTAATGACGCACCAATCATTTCCCGCTAACGCACCCTCCCGATGCCGCAGCCCGTCAACATCCTGCACCTCCATTCGACCTTCAGCCTGGGCGGCAAGGAGGCGCGGGCGGTCCGCCTGATGAACGCGTTCGGCGATCGTGCGCGCCACACCATCGTCTCGGGCATGCCCGACCAGCTCGGCGCACGCGACGCCATCGCGGCCGGCATCATCTACGAGATCGCGCAGAACCCGCCGCCGCTCACCGGCAAACCCTCGGTCTCGCGCTACGAGGCACTGGCGAAGTTCATGCGCCGCTTCGACCTCGTGCTCACATACAACTGGGGCGCGGTCGACGGGGTGATGGCGCGGCGCGTCTTCTCGAAAGCCATGCCGCCGCTGGTCCATCACGAGGACGGCTTCAACGCCGACGAGGCTGGCGGGCTGAAGATCGAGCGCAACATGTATCGCCGCCTCGCGCTGCCGGCGGCGCACGCCCTGGTCGTGCCGTCGCAGACGCTGGAGAAGATCGCCGAGCGTAGCTGGAAGCAGCCCGCGAACCGTCTCCACCGCATCCCCAACGGCATCGACACCGCGCTCTATGCGGGCAAGCCGGATCCGAAGGCGATCCCCGGCTTCCGCCGCAAGCCTGGCGAAGTGGTGATCGGCACGCTTGCCGGCCTGCGCGAGGTCAAGGATCTGCCCGCCCTGGTCCGGGCAACCGGCGGCGTTTCCGCCCGCGTGCGGCTGGTGATCGTCGGCGAAGGGCCGGAACGCGAGCGGATCATGGATACCGCCGAGGCGATGGGCATGGAGGATCGCCTCCATCTGCCCGGCTTTTTGCCCGATCCGCACCGCTATATCGGCCTGTTCGACATCCTCGCTTTGTCGTCGAAGAGCGAGCAATTCCCTATCGCGGTGATCGAGGGCATGGCCGCCGGCCTGCCGATCGTGGCGCCCAAGGTCGGCGATATCCCCCACATGGTCGCGCCCGAGAATGAGGCGTATATTGTCGATCGCGGCGAGGTCCGGTTGCGGGACTCGCTCCAGGCGTTAGCCGGGTGCGCGCCGGCCGCGCGCGCCTTTGTCGGGTCCCGAAACAGGGCAAAGGCCGTGGCCGACTATGATGAGGCCGTGATGATCGCCCGCTACACCGCGCTTTACGAAGAGGCGATGGGCAGGCCAGGGGCTCTCGGCTGAGTCGCAATTTTCTCGCTAAGCGCAACCCAGGCGCTATATCGAACGTATGTTAAGATTGGAGGTCGTGTGTTCAAAGGTCTGAAGCCCATCATCTATAACGGTCAGGAAGTCTGGCCGCTGGTGGAGGGTGGAAAAGGCGTTGCCGCGACCAACCACGCATCAGCGGGTGCATGGGCGGCAGCCGGCGGAATCGGCACCGTGTCCGCCGTGAACGCCGACAGCTACGACCCCGAAGGCAAGATCATTCCGCAGGTCTACCGCGCGCTCAATCGCCGCGAGCGGCACGAGGAATTGATCGACTATGCGATCGAGGGCGCCGTGCAGCAGGTCAAGCGCGCGTTCGACATCGCCGGCGGCAAGGGCGCGATCAACATCAACGTGTTGTGGGAAATGGGCGGTGCCCAGCGCATCCTGCACGGCGTGCTTGAACGGACCCGCGGCATGGTCGCTGGAGTCACCTGCGGTGCCGGCATGCCGTACAAGCTGTCCGAGATTGCTGCGTCCTACAACGTCAACTACCTGCCGATCATCAGCTCCGGCCGTGCGTTCCGCGCCTTGTGGAAGCGGGCCTATTCCAAGGCGGCCGACTGGCTCGCCGCGGTGGTCTACGAGGATCCCTGGCTCGCCGGCGGCCATAACGGCCTGTCCAATGCCGAGGACCCGCTGAAGCCCGAGGATCCCTATCCCCGCGTCAAGGCGCTGCGCGAGACGATGCGGGAGGGCGGCATTTCGGACGATGTGCCGATCATCATGGCCGGCGGCGTCTGGTATCTGCGCGACTGGAACAACTGGATCGACAATCCTGAGCTCGGCAGCATCGCCTTCCAGTTCGGCACGCGCCCGTTGCTGACCCAGGAAAGCCCGATCCCGGAAGGCTGGAAAGCCAAGCTCACCGATATCGAGGAAGGCGAGGTCCTGCTTCACCGCTTTTCACCGACCGGCTTCTATTCCAGCGCGGTGCGTAATCCCTTCCTGCGCGCGCTCGAGGCGCGATCAGAGCGTCAGATCGCCTTCTCCACCCAGGAAGCCGGCGACCATGTCTTCCAGCTCGACGTGGGCGTGAAGGGCAAGAATTTCTGGGTGACCCGCAATGATCTGCTGCGCGCGCGGCAGTGGTTCGGCGAAGGCTTCACCGACGCGCTCAAGACCCCGGACAACACACTCGTCTTTGTCACGCCCGAGGAAAAGGGCGTGATCCGCAAGGATCAGGCCGATTGCATGGGCTGCCTCAGCCAGTGCGCCTTCTCGTCCTGGGCCGACAGCGAGACCAACTCGACCGGCCGCCTTGCCGATCCGCGCAGCTTCTGCATCCAGAAGACGCTGCAGGACATCGCCCATGGCGGGCCGATCGAACAGAACCTGATGTTCGCCGGGCACGGCGCCTATAATTTCAAGAAGGACCCGTTCTACTCGAACGGCTTCGTGCCGACGGTAAAGCAGCTCGTCGACCGGATTCTGACCGGCGATTGATGGTATCGGGGGCGCTCTGCCTGCAATATTGACGCAGGTGGCCCCTCCCTCGTAAACACCCGCTCCGGGCGGCCCGGCTGGGCCGCCCTTTTCTATTGAGGAGACCTGCGGTGCCCATCACCCCACTCATGCCCGTCTATCCCCGCTGCGGGGTGCGGCCGGTGCGAGGCGAGGGCTGCTACCTGATCGGGGAGCAGGGCGAACGCTATCTCGATTTCGCCAGCGGCATCGCGGTCAACGCGCTCGGCCACGGCCATCCGAAACTGGTCAAGGCGATCGCAGATCAGGCCGCGACCCTGATGCACGTGTCGAACCTGTACGGCAGCCCGCAGGGCGAGCATCTCGCGCAGCGGCTGGTCGACGCGACCTTTGCCGACACCGTGTTCTTCACCAATTCGGGTGCCGAAGCGGTCGAATGCGCGATCAAGGCCGCGCGGCGCTATCATTATGCCAATGGCAACCCGCAGCGTCACACGCTGATCACCTTCGACACCGCGTTCCATGGCCGTACTTTGGGGGCGATCAGCGCCACCAACCAGCCGAAGATGCGGGATGGGTTCGAACCGCTGCTGCCGGGCTTCGCTTATGCGAAGTTCAACGATCTCGCAGGTGCGCTGGCGTTGATCGACGACAACACCGCCGGCTTCCTGGTCGAACCGATCCAGGGCGAGGGTGGCATCCGTGTCGCGACCGACGAGTTCCTCCAGGGCCTGCGCAAGGCGTGCGACGAGCACGGACTGCTGCTGGTGCTCGACGAGGTCCAGGCCGGCTATGGCCGCACGGGCACCTTCCTCGCGCATGAGCATTACGGCGTGACGCCGGATATCGTGTCGGTGGCCAAGGGCATCGGCGGCGGCTTCCCGCTCGGCGCGTGCCTTGCGACCGAGGAAGCGGCCAAGGGCATGGTCATCGGGACCCATGGTTCGACCTATGGCGGCAACCCGCTGGCGATGGCAGCGGGCGAGGCGATCCTCGATGTCCTGCAGGAGCCGGGCTTCCTCGAAAACGTCACCAAGATGGGCGACCGGCTGCGCCAGGGCCTGGAGCAGATGATCCCCAACCATGATCATCTGTTCGACAGCGTGCGCGGCAAGGGCCTGATGCTCGGCATCAAGCTCAAGTCCGACAGCCGCCGCTTCGTCGCGCATTGCCGCGACAATCACGGCCTGCTGACGGTGGCGGCGGGCGAGAATGTCGTGCGCATCCTGCCGCCGCTGGTGATCGACGAAAGCCATATCGCCGAGTGCATCGAGAAGCTTTCCGAGGCCGCGCGGGTCTATGTGCCCGCTTCGGACGACTAGCGTGGCGATCCGCCACTTCCTCGACCTGTCGGACGCAGGTGCTGACGGCATCGCCGCGATGCTGGCTGACGCGATCGATCGCAAGGCGGCGCGCGCCGCCTGGCCGAAGGGCAGGGCGGATGCCGACGCCCCGCTCGCCGGCCACACGCTGGCGATGGTGTTCGAGAAGAACTCCACCCGCACCCGCGTGTCGTTCGACATGTCGATCCGACAGCTTGGCGGCAGCTCGATCGTGATGGATGCCGGTACGATGCAACTCGGCCGCGGCGAGACGGTGGCTGATACGGCACGCGTGCTGTCGGGCTATTGCGACGCGATCATGATCCGCACCGACGATCATGCCAAGGTCGAGGAGATGGCCGCCCATGCCAGCGTGCCGGTCATCAACGGCCTGACCGACTGGTCGCATCCCTGCCAGCTCGTTGCCGACTTGCTGACGATCGTCGAAAGCGGCAAGTCGCTGCCCGGGCTCAAGGTCGCCTGGCTGGGCGACGGCAACAATGTGCTGACCTCCTTCATCGAAGCCGCGACGCTGCTGCACTTCGACGTCACGGCGGCCTGCCCGCAGGGCTTCCAGCCCGAGGAGGACGTCATTGCCCGCGCGGCTGGCCGCGCCCGCGTCGTGGGCGATCCACGCGAGGCGGTCGAGGGCGCCGATGTCGTCGTCACCGACACCTGGATCTCGATGGGCCAGCTACACGCCGAGACCAAGCTCGCGGCGATGATGCCCTATCAGGTCACCGAGGCGCTGATGGGCATGGCCAAGCCGGAAGCGAAGTTCCTCCATTGTCTGCCCGCGCACCGCGAGGAGGAGGTCGTCTCCGCAGTGATCGACGGCCCGCAATCATTGATCTGGGAGGAAGCGGAGAACCGTCTCCACGCCCAGAAGTCCGTCCTGCGCTGGTGCTTCGGCCAGATTGGTTGATCGGCGCACCGGCGCACCTATCTTCCGCTTGATGGAATCCCGTTCGCCCCGAGCCAGTCGAGGGGCCGTTCTTTCTTCGCCGAAGAAAGAGCGGGGCTTCGACAAGCTCAGTCCGAACGGTGTGGAATGACTCAGACAGAATCCCGGGACCTGGATCGCGCGCTCGGCTTCACCATCCCCGCACGCCATGCGCGCGGCCGGATCGTGCGCCTGGGCCCAGTGCTCGACGAGATCCTGGCCGCTCATGCCTATCCCCCCGCGATCGAGGCGCTGCTCGCCGAGGCGCTGACGCTCGCCGCGTTGATCGGCTCGACTCTCAAGGACGCGGGCGGCCAGCTCACCCTCCAGGCCCAGACCGATGGCGGGGTCGTGAAGCTGCTCGTCTGCGATTATCGTGGCGGCGAACTGCGCGGCTATGTCCAGTTCGACGAGGAACGCCTCGCGGAGGGGCCGCAGGATCCCACGCTGTTCGCCCTGTTCGGTCAGGGCTATCTCGCCATCACCTTCGATCAGGCGGCGACGAAGGAGCGGTACCAGGGCATCGTGCCGCTTGACGGCGCCACGCTCGCCGAGGCCGCGCAGAATTATTTCGTCCAGTCGGAGCAGATCCCGACGCTGGTCCGTGTGGGTATCGCGCGCGGGGCGGATGGCCACCATGTCGCGGGCGGCCTGTTCCTGCAGCATCTGCCCGAGGGCGAGGATGGGCGCGACCGCATCCATACGAGGCTTGACCATCCCGAATGGGAGCATGTGGCGGTGCTCGGTCAGACCATGGGCGTCGACGAACTCGCCGATTCGTCGATCCCGCTCGACGCCTTGGTATGGCGATTGTTCAACGAGGAGGACGAGGTCCGCCTGCAGGCCGACGCAGCGTTGGTCCGCGGCTGCCGCTGCTCGCCCGACTATATCGCCTCGGTCCTGTCGAAATTTCCACCTGAAGAACAACGCTCTATGGCGGACGAGAACGGCATGATCATAGTCGATTGCGCCTTTTGCGCGCGGAAGTTTCCGGTGCCCGTGACCGATCATTACGCTGCCTGAACGGTGTTGAATCTCGTTCGCAACTGCGGCAGACAGTGATCAGGGTCGCTGGCTTGATGCCCTGCAGGGGGCACCTGTGGCGAGCGAGGTTCTAGATGATCGATGTTCAGCGTATCGCGCGGCGCGCATTGGCCGGCCTGCTCCTTGCGGCGGGCCTTGGCACGGCCGCCCCCGCGCGCGCGCCGCAGCTCGCAGTGCTTGGGCAAATTGAGGCCGGCCAGTGGCAGCTCCGCGAAGCCGGATCGACTGCGGCTCCGCGCTCGCTCTGTGTGTCCGATCCCGCGATATTGCTGCAGATCGGCCATCTCGGCGCGCAATGTTCGCGCTTCGTCATTGCTGATACGCCGGGCAGCGCGACGGTCCATTATACTTGCCCGGGTGCCGGCCATGGCCGCACCTCGCTGACATTGGAAACGCCGCGCCTGCTGCATTTGCAGACCCAGGGCATCGCCAGCGGTGCGCCCTTCGACCTGGACTATGAGGCTCGCCGCACCGGCGCCTGCGTGCCCAAGGCAATGGCCGCGCATTAACGCGTTGGTTACCGCATCCTGCTATCTAGGGCGGGTGTCATTCGTGGGCACGGTTTTCTCCCTAATAGGCCCTGAGGGGCATCACTGGGTCGCTTCAGGGCGGCCCGTTTTTTGTGGGAGGTCGGCGCGGGATTGCGGAGCCGCGATGCAGGCCCTAACTCTCGCCGCATCATGACAAGCTCAACGACCCTGGCGGTCGCCCTGGTGTCGGGCGGTCTGGATTCGATGGTGGCGGCGGCGCGCGCCCGCGAGGACGGGCATCGCCTGCTCGCCCTGTCGGTCGACTATAACCAGCGCCATCGGCTCGAACTCGCCGCGGCGCGGCGCATCGCGAAGCTGCTTGGGGTGGAGCGCCACATCGTCCTGCCGCTCGATCTCTCCGAATTCGGCGGCTCGGCGCTCACCTCCGACATCGCCGTGCCCAAGACCGGCGTGGAGGAGGGTATCCCGGTCACCTATGTCCCGGCGCGCAACACGATCTTCCTCAGCCTGGCGCTGGGCTGGGCCGAGGCGGCGGGCGCGCGCGACCTGTATATCGGCGTCAACGCGCTGGATTATTCGGGCTATCCCGATTGCCGCCCCGAATTCATCGCCGAGTTCGAGAAGCTCGCCGAAGTCGCCACCAAGGCCGGGGTGGAAGGGCAGCCGTTCCGCATCCATGCGCCGCTCCAGCACATGACCAAGGCGGATATCGTGCGCGAGGCGGCCCGGCTCGGGCTGGACGCCGGGATCAGCTGGTCCTGCTACGATCCGGCGCCCGGCGGGGTGCACTGCGGGCTGTGCGACAGCTGCCGGCTGCGCGCCAAGGGTTTCGAGGAAGCCGGCGTCCCCGATCCTACCCGCTACGCCGAATTCTACTGAGACCCTGACGATGAGCTATGCGGTCAAGGAGATGTTCCTCACCCTGCAGGGCGAGGGCGTGAACGCCGGGCGTCGCGCGGTATTCGTGCGCTTTGCCGGCTGCAACCTCTGGTCGGGGCGCGAGCAGGACCGCGCGACCGCGGTATGTCGCTTCTGCGACACCGAGTTCGTCGGTACCGATGGGGCGGGCGGGGGCAAGTTCGCGGACGCGGGCGCGCTGGCGGCGGCGGTCGTGGAGCATTGGGGCGAGGGCAGAGCGGAGCGCTTCGTCGTGCTCACCGGCGGCGAGCCGATGCTGCAGGTCGACGATGCGCTGGTCGATGCGCTCCATGCGGCCGGCTTCACCATCGCGATCGAGAGCAACGGCACCATTGCCGCGCATCCGGGCATCGACTGGGTCTGCATCAGCCCCAAGGCGGGCAGTGCGGTCGTGCAACGGTCAGGCGATGAGCTGAAGCTGGTCTGGCCGCAGGCGGGCACCGATGTCGCGGCGATCGAGGGCTGGGACTTCACCCATTTCCTGGTCCAGCCGATGGACGATGCCCGGCTCGCCGCGAACCAGGCCGCAGCGATCGATTTCGTGCTCGCCCGGCCGCATTGGCGCCTGACCCTGCAGGCGCACAAGGCGTTGGGGTTGCGCTAGGACCTAGTTGATGGAACTCAACTGGAAGGCGCCGCACTTCTTGGCGATCCAATAGCCCTTCTTGTCCCAGCACATCTCGTCGAAACGGGGCAGGGTGCCTGCCTGGCGTGTGAACAGGATGCCGCGCGGAAAGCGCTGCTCGCCGGTCGGGATCAGGCTGTTGCGCAGCTCGCGCGTGCGGCCCTCGGCAATCGTGTAGAAGGAGCCGCGCGGTGCGAAGATCGCGTCACGGGCGATCCGGGCGGCCGTCTGGCAAAAGCCATATTGCGCGGAAACGGTGGTGAAGCTGGAATAGGTGCGGGTGCCGAACTGGTCGAGCGCGGTCTGGCCGGCCTTCACCGTCTTGCCGGTGCGCGTGAAATATTTGGTCAGCGTGTCGTAGGATTTTTTCAGCTCGTCAGCGTGATTCATCAGGATCACGTTGTAATTGGCCTGGGTCATCAGGGTCGGCTCGAACTGGCATTGCAGCGCCGCCACATTGAGCGCGGCACGCATGTTCCACACCAGCGCCGCGCGCTGTTCGGCCTCGGTCGCGCCGGGTAATTCCTGGCCAAGGCCCGTCTCATGGCCGCGCACGGCCACCCCGGACATGTCCTTCTCGACCAGGAAGAATTGCGCCGAAGCGGGGGCAGCGGCAAAGGCGCCGATCGCGACGACGGACGAACAAAGGATACGCAACAGCTTCATGATCGCCTCGTCATCCTCTCAGGTACAGTATTCAGGCACATTATGCGGCGTGGTTAAGGCTTTTCGATTCCCAACCCAAGCCTTTTCCTTCGTAGCGATTTCTGGCGCGGGTTGAATCGAAAGGGGCCGCCCGGTTTCCCGGACGGCCCCCGAATAATCAAACCCTGGCGGGCGATTACTGGACGTTCGTGGTCGTCGTCGAGGTCTCGTTGGTGACGACCGCGGTGTCGTTGCCCATCATGTTGCCGTCCATCGAGGTGCTGTCGACGGTGGTCATGTTGTCGGAGATCGTGGTGTCGTTGCCCATCTCGGTGATGGTGGTGTCGTTGGTCGTGGTCGTCTCGGTCTTCGGGCCGCACGCCGAAACCATCAGCGCCGCGCCGGCGATCATCGAACCGGTAACGACCTTGGAAATGAATGCACGCATTGGAAAGCTCCCTAGATAGTGGATTTGGATGGTCTCGAGACCCTTAATACCCAAACCGTGGTGGACATTAGTCTGATATCGAGCGCCCCTCAAGCCTCGTTTTATCGGCCAGAAGAAAGAGTTTGGAGGAACGCGGAACACGCCAACGCCAGCGCGGCGTCAAAAGTTGCAAAATCCGACGGCTTGCCGAGCGCCGCCGCGCTGGTGACCGGATAATCCGGCAGCCCGCACGGGACGATCCCGCCAAAGTGCGACAGGTCGGGCGAGAGGTTGACCGAGAAGCCGTGGAGCGTGGTCCAGCGCCGTACCCGAACGCCGATCGCGCCGATCTTGGCCTCGGCCGCGCCGCCGAAGGGGGAGGGCATATCGGTCCAGATGCCGATCCGGCCGGGCGCGCGGAACGCCGCGATGCCGATCTCCGCCAGCGCCGCGATAAGCCACCCTTCCAGGCTGTGGACGAAATGCCGCACGTCGCGCCCGCGCCGGTTGAGATCGAGGACGAGATAGCCGATCCGCTGGCCGGGCCCGTGATAGGTGTAACGGCCGCCGCGTCCGGTCTGGACGACGGGAAAGCGCGGGTCGAGCAATTCGGCTGGGTCCGCGCTTGTGCCGCCGGTATAGACGGGCGGATGTTCCAGCAGCCAGATCAACTCGCGCGCCTCGCCAGCGGCCACGGCCGCCGCGCGCGCCTCCATCACGGCGATCGCCTCGTCATAGGGCACAGGCGCCGGTTCGACGCGCCATTCGATCTCGTCGGGAAGGGCAGTCACGCGGGCCCGATTGCGCCAGTCGCGCGTCTTGCGCAAGCATTGGCGTGCCGCGGGAAGCTGCGCTAACAGGGCGGCGGCGCTGATGCGCCACGGGAGGACGTGACGCATATGGTAAGCATGGGAACGGTCTGGGATCGCGCGACCGAATTCTTGAGCGACAATCTCTCCGCGATCGCCCCGATCGCCTTTTTTGCGATCTTCCTTCCGTCCGCCCTGTCGTCAAGCCTTCAGCCGCTGACCGCCCAGCCCGGCGCGACCGCGATGACGGTGCAGGCCCTTTCCCTCGTGCTGATGATCGTCTCGCTCTGGGGGCAGCTCGCCATCACCGCGCTGGTGCTCGACCCAGGTTCGGGCAAGAGCGCCGCGACCGCGCTCGCCAGCAAGCGGCTCGTTCCGGTGATCGGCCTGATGCTGGTCCTGCTGATCGGCCTGTTCATTCCCATGCTGCCGATCCCGGTCGCGCTCGGCCTTGCCGGGTTCGATTTCGAGGCGGCCATGAACGGCGGCGCGGGCGCGGCGGAGCTTCCCTCGGGCGTGGGCGGATTCCTGCTGCTCTATTGCCTCTTCCTGGCGGTCATCCTGATCTGGCTCGGCGCGCGCCTGGCGCTGATCACGCCGGTCCTGCTGATGGAGGGGCGCTGGTTCGGCGCCCTTGCGCGCTCGTTCAGGCTTACCCGCCCCATCACGTTGAAGATCGTCGGCGTGATGATCCTGTACGTGATCGTGTGGGGCGTCTCGGTGCTGGCCGCCAATCTGGTCTTCGGGTCGATCTTCAGGCTGATCGGATGGAGCGACGGCCCGGTCACGATCGGCACCGTGCTGACCGCGGTCGTGGTCAGCCTCATCGCCACCATATTCAGCGTGCTCGCCTCCGCGTTCATCGGGCGACTCTATCTGGCGGTGCGCGATGCGCGCGAGGCGATCGTCGACTCGCTATGACCCTCGATGTGAACGGCGTCTTCGGTGACGCCTGGCGGCTGTGGAAGCGCGATCGCGACTTGCTGATCGGCGTGGCGGGTTTCTTCCTGTTCGTGCCCGAGCTGGCGATGAAGCTGTTCGTCGCCTTGCCGCCGAAGACGCCCGCCACGCTCGATCAGGCGACGCTCAAGGCGTGGCTGGATGCCATGGAATCCTGGTCCAACCAGTACAGCCTGCTGGTCGTCCTGCTCGCGCTGGTATCGTTGTTCGGTATCGTGGCGGTCTTCACCCTGTACCTCGATCCGGAACGCCCGGATGTCGGACGAGGGCTGGTGCGCGCCCTGCGTCTCTTTCCGCGCCTCCTGCTGCTCAGCATCCTCGTCGCGATACCCGTCTATTTCGGCCTGATGCTCTTCTATCTACCGGGTTTCTACGCTCAGGGGCGGTTGTTGCTGGCGACACCGGTGGCGGTGGCCGACCAGCCTTATGGCGCGCTGGGCTCCATGTCGCGCAGCTTGGCGCTTACCCGCGGCCACGGCCTGATCCTGGCCGGGTTCGGCTGCATGTCGCTGCTGGCCGGCAACCTGCTCTCCTGGCCGTTCGAGGCGATCGGCGGGACGCTCGACGGCGCCCCCATGGCCAATCCGGTGGTCGCCGCGCTGCTCGATATCGGGTCGGCGGCGGGCGCTACGATCGGCGTGCTCGGCGGGATCCTGGTCCAGGTCGCGCTCTACCGGCGGCTGACGTCCAGCCGGGGGACCTGAGGCGCCGCCTCGGGCGGGAGCAGACCGGTCGCGCGCGGATCGGGAAAGGTTTCGATCGTCCGCGACATCGCGGTGAAGCCCGACGCCCGGTAGAAACCGAGCGCCGAGGGATGGTCGAGCGTGCAGGTATGCACCCACACCCGCTCGATCCCCCTGGTCCAGCCGCGTGCCAGCGCCTCGGCCATCAGCCAGCGGCCATGGCCCTGACCCGCCAGCTCGGGAATCAGGCCGAAATAGGAGATTTCACACTCGCGCTGGGCTCGGAAGTCCAGTTCGAGCATGCCGACCTCGACGCCGGCAGGATCGACCGCCGCGAAGATCGCAATAGCCGGGTCATGGATGATCCGGGTCAGGGCCGCCTCGTCCATCGCCAATCGGGAGAACCATAGCCAAGGCGCACCGATTCGCTTGAACAGCGTGCGATATTTGTCGGGCGATGGTGTCGGCCAGGCGACGAGGTGCAGGCGCGAGGCCGGCATCGGTCGCAGCGGTGGCCGCTGCCGCATCTCGAGCGTGGTGACGATCGTCGCCACCTCGTTCGGCGAGACCGGCGTCAGTCCCATGTGGCGACCGGCGGCAGGCTCATCAGGATCGCGTCGATATTGCCGCCGGTCTTGAGCCCGAACAGCGTGCCGCGGTCATAGACCAGGTTGAATTCGGCATAGCGCCCGCGCCAGGCGCGTTGCGTGGCGAGATCGGCATCGGTGAACGGCTCGCCCATCCGCCGCCGCACGATTCGCGGGAAAGCGTCGAGAAAGGCGCGCCCGACATCCTGGGTGAAGGCGAAATTCGCCGCGAAATCGCCTTCGAGGTGATCGTAGAAGATGCCGCCGACGCCGCGGTGCACCTGGCGGTGCGGGATATAGAAATAATCGTCGGCCCATTTCCTGAAGCGCGGATAATGGGCCGGATCGTGCGCATCGCACGCTGCCTTCAGCGTCGCATGGAAATCCTCGGTATCCTCGGGGCGGGGCAATGGCGGGTTCAGGTCCGCGCCACCGCCGAACCAGCGCTTCGTCGTGACCAGGAACCGCGTGTTCATATGCACCGCCGGCACCTGCGGATTGGCCATATGCGCGACCAGGCTGATGCCGGTCGCGAAGAATCGCGGATCCTCGCCGGCGCCGTGGATCGACTTGGCGAAATCGCCCTCGAAGGTGCCGCCGACGGTCGAGACGTTGACGCCGACCTTCTCGAACACCTTGCCCTTCATCACACCGCGCACGCCGCCGCCGCCCGGCTCGCGCGAGGGATCGGTGCGGTCCCAGGCGATATAGTCGAACCGAGCGTCCGATCCGGCCTCGCGCTCGATCGATTCGAATTCGGCGCAGATCTGGTCGCGCAGGCTTTCGAACCAGGTACGGGCGGTGGATTGTTCGGAGTCGAGTTCCATGCGCCAGCCTTTGCCGATGGATTCGGTTGAAGTCGAGAAGACGGATTGTCCTAGGACGAGCCCGACAACAGTTGAATCGACCTCACATGTTGTGCTCCCGCGAAGGCGGGAGCCCAGCCTGGGTTCCCGCCTTCGCGGGAACACAACATGTTTGGCGCTGGGTCAGTCGACCGGCCAGCCTTTGGTCTGTCGTAGCGCCTCGCCCAGCGCGATTCCCGCGGCGACGGCGACGTTCAGCGATCTTCTGTCCGATGCCAGCGGAATGCGGACGGCCAGATCGGCGCGCGCATGGACGTCCGGCGGCACGCCCGCGCTCTCACTGCCGAGAAGGAGGACATCGTCCGCCTGGAACACAGCCTCGTCGATGCGTACGCCGCCGCGTGTCGTCAGCAGGACCATACGGCCCGCTACCTGTGCCTCGAACGCTGCCCAGTCGACATGGCGGACCACCTGGGCGGTATCGAGATAGTCCATGCCTGCCCGGGCCAGCGCGCGATCTCCCCAGGCGAATCCCATCGGTTCGATCAGGTCAACCCCGACCTCGAGACAGGCGGAAAGCCGGAGGATCGTGCCGACATTCCCGGCGATGTCGGGCTGGTAAAGGGCCAGGCGCATGATGCTGTGCGATAGAAGTGCCGCTTCCGATCGACAAGCCGGACAATCGGGAGGGGAACAGGCGCGGTGCTTGCTCCCCCCTTCGACTTCGCCTCAGCGCTTCCTGCTCGCGACCGCCGCGGCACCGATACCGGCCGCCGTCGCCCATCCGAGCGGCGTAAGCGCAAGCCCGATGGTGCCGACCGCCGCCGCCACACCGAGCGCGGTACCGGCGGCAGCCATCGCCGTACCCTTGACGCCGCCTTCCTTGATGCCTTCGCGTACCACATGGACTGCGTGACCAACATGATGAAGTGACATGGTTTTCTCCTTGCATTGCGTCGAAGGAGAGGTCCCTCCGCCGCTCCACCAGGCTGGTGGAACGTCCGGATGGGGTCGGGCAGTCGCGACATGGGCGTTCAGGCCGCCCTTTTATCGAGATCCTCACCCTGACATCGATCACGCCCCTTGCTTCCGTGGTCGATACTCACGGCATGAGCGGGGGAAATGCGGCATTGTGCGCGGCATTTTCGGGCGCCGCGCGAGGGAACGGAGATCGGACGGGAAAAGTGTTCGAAAATGCAGTTGGCAAAGCGTGCCGCCCGCGTCTATCAGGCCGCCAGCCTCCGTGGGGACGGAGGATCGGCGGGCGTGCGCGGACCAATCGCAACGCGCTTCTCCGAACGTCGCCGCGACCTGAAGTGCAAGGGCAAGTGAATGGCAATTGTTGATACCGCCGTACCGCCTGGGGAAGACCCGGCACCGTTCCATGAGGAGGTGGAGGATCCCCGCCGCCGCGATTTCATCAATATCGCGGCTGTGGCCTGGATCGGCGTCGGCGGTGCCATCACCGTGCTGCCCCTGCTCAACCAGATGAACCCGTCGGCCGACGTGCTCGCCCAGTCGACCACCGAGATCGATCTGTCGAAGATTCAGCCCGGCCAGGCGATCAAGACCTCGTTCCGCAAGCAGCCGCTGTTCGTGCGCAACCTGACGCCGAAGGAGATTGCCGAGGCCGATGCGGTCCCGCTGAGCGAGCTGCGCGACCCGGAGACGCTGGAGCAGCGTACCAAGGCGGGGCACGCCAACTGGCTGATCACACTTGGCGTGTGCACCCATCTTGGCTGCGTGCCGCTGGGTGCGGGCGAAGGCGAGAATCGCGGGCCGTTCGGCGGCTATTTCTGCCCATGCCACGGTTCGGCCTACGACACCGCAGCGCGCATCCGCAAAGGCCCGGCCCCGAAGAATCTCGCGGTGCCCGACTACACCTTCAATTCTGCCACCACCGTAACGGTCGGTTGAGGTACGCATCATGAGCTTTCCCTGGGCCAAGCATTACGCACCCACCAACCCGCTGATGAAGTGGGTCGACGAACGGCTGCCTCTCCCGCGCCTCGTCTATAACGCGGTCGGCGCCGGCTATCCGGTGCCGCGCAACCTCAATTATTTCTGGAACTTCGGCGTTCTCGCCGGTGCCGCGCTCGGCATCCAGATCATCACCGGCATCGTGCTCGCCATGCATTATGGCGCGACGGCCGACGGCGCGTTCAACTCGGTCGAGCACATCATGCGCGACGTGAACGGCGGCTGGCTCCTGCGCTACGCGCACGCCAACGGCGCCGCGATGTTCTTCATCGTCGTCTATATCCACATCTTCCGCGGCCTCTATTACGGTTCCTACAAGGCACCGCGAGAGATGGTCTGGCTGCTCGGCGTGGTCATCTTCCTGCTGATGATGGCGACCGCCTTCATGGGCTATGTGCTTCCCTGGGGTCAGATGAGCTTCTGGGGCGCGCAGGTGATCACCGGCTTCTTCTCGGCGATACCCGTGGTCGGCGACTATATCCGCGTCTGGCTGCTCGGCGGCTTCGCGCCCGACCAGGCGGCGCTGAACCGCTTCTTCTCGCTCCATTACCTGCTGCCGTTCGTGATCGCGGGCGTCATCATCCTGCATATCTGGGCGCTGCACATTCCGGGTTCGAGCAACCCGACCGGCGTCGAGGTGAAGGGCGAGCAGGATACGGTGCCGTTCCACCCCTATTACACCGCCAAGGACGGCGTCGGCCTCGGCGTGTTCCTGGTGCTGTTCGCGGTGCTGATCTTCCTGGCGCCGAACTATCTCGGCCATCCGGACAATTACATCCCGGCCAACTCGCTCTCCACGCCGGCGCATATCGTGCCCGAATGGTATTTCTGGCCGTTCTACGCGATCCTGCGGGCCTTCACCTCGGACTTCATCCTCCCGGCGAAGCTGTGGGGCGTGCTGGCGATGTTCGGGTCGATCCTGCTGCTGTTCTTCCTTCCCTGGCTCGACAGCTCGCCGGTACGCTCGGCCAATTACCGGCCGACCTACCGGACCTTCTTCTGGATCCTGGTGGTCGACGTCCTGATCCTGGGCTGGTGCGGCGGTTCGCCCGCGACTCCGCTCTACGTCATCCTCAGCCAGATCTGCGCGGCCTATTATTTCGCGCATTTCCTGATCATCCTGCCGATCATCTCGCGGGCGGAACGCCCCACGCCGTTGCCAAACTCGATCACCGAGGCGGTGCTGGCGAAGCATGGTGGCCAGCCCGCGCTCGCGGCCGAATAAGGGGCAATAGGTACAATGGTCCGCAATCTTGCAATGCTGGTCGGTGCGGCGTTCGTCGTCGTGCTCGGCTGGGCTCTCTTCTGGACCGTCCAGGGCCAGATCACCGATCCGGCGGCGGCGTCGATCGAGACGACCGAATGGCACAAGCACCCGAAGGAGCTCGAACTCGAATCCAACGGCGTGTTCGGCAAGTTCGACAACCGCCAGCTGCAGCGCGGCTTCCAGGTGTTCAAGGAAGTCTGCTCGGCCTGCCATTCGCTGCATCACGTCTCGTTCCGCGACCTGCAGAAGATCGGCTATAGCGAAGCCCAGGTGAAGGCGATCGCCAACCAGTGGGTGATCGAGCAGCCTTCGATCAATCCGGAGACCGGCGAGCCGGCGACCCGCAAGAACGTGCCGTCGGATCATTTCCCGTCGCCCTTCGCGAACGAGATCGCCGCGCGGGCCGCGAACAACAACGCGAACCCGCCCGACCTGTCGCTGATGACCAAGGCGCGCCATGACGGCCCGGCCTATGTCTATTCGCTCCTGACGGGTTATGAGCCGCAGTCGGCCGAGATGCTCAAGGAATTCCCGGACGTGAAGACGCCCGAGGGCCTGCACGCGAATCCCTATTTCGCGACGATGAACATCGCCATGCCGCCGCCGCTGACCAGCGAGGGCCAGGTGACCTATCTCGACGGCACCAAGCCGACCGTCGACCAGATGGCGAAGGACGTTTCCGCGTTCCTGGTGTGGACCGCCGAGCCGAACCTGACGGCGCGCCATTCCTATGGCTGGCCGGTGATCATCTTCCTGCTGATCTTCGTCTTCCTTGCGTGGGGAGCGTATCAGAATGTTTGGCGCAACGTTAAGCACTGAGGCTGAAGGCTCCGACATTGGCGCGCCTGGCGCCAATGACGATCTCAGGGCACTGATCCGGACGATCCCCGACTTTCCGAAGCCGGGGATCATGTTCCGGGACATCACGACATTGCTGCTCGATGCGCGGGGGTTCGCCCTCGCCATCGAGCGGATGGCGGCCTCGGTCGAGGGCAAGGTCGACCTGGTTGCCGGGATCGAGGCGAGGGGGTTCATCTTCGCCGCCGCGCTGGCCGCGCCGCTGAACGCCGGCGTGCTGCTGATCCGCAAGGACGGCAAGCTGCCCGGCGCGACGATCGCCGAAGATTATGCGCTTGAATATGGCACCGACCGGATTGCGATGCACGCCGATGCCTGCGCGCCCGGCGCGACCGTGCTGCTGGTCGACGACCTGATCGCCACCGGTGGTACTGCGCGTGCTGCCGTCCGCCTGCTGCGCAAGGCCGGGGCCGTGGTGACCCAAGCCGGGTTCCTTGTCGATCTGCCCGAGCTTGGCGGCGCCGAGGCGTTGCGCGAGGACGGGATCGCCGTTCGTTCGCTGGTGGCGTTCGAAGGGCATTGATCGGCGCGCCCTCGCGGGCATCGCTTTCCCATTTCGCACTTTGGAACCGGTACGGGTTTTTCCCGTTGATTGCGCATCGAAGCGCCGCTGCCGCACCACATCGGCGCTCCCATCACGGGAGTTGCGTCAATGTCACCCTTCAAGCTTTCCGTTGCCGGTTTAGCGCTTGCTGCCGGCTTTGGTCTCTCCGGCTGCGCCACCGACGGTTATGGCTATGGCGGCGTGTCTGCGGGTTACGGCTATACCGACTGGGATCCCTATTATGGCGGTTATAGCGGCAGCCCCTATTGGGGCTGGTACAACGACTATTATTATCCGGGCACCGGCTATTACGTCTATGATCGCCAGAACCGCCGCCACCGCTGGAACGACGGGCAGCGGGGCTATTGGCAGGGCCGCTCGCAGACCTGGCATCGCGATCGCCGCGACATCCGCCCGGTCTGGCGCGATTACGGCGTGACGCGCGGCAACAATGGCGGCGGCCGCCGCCGCCGCTGAGGGGCGACAGCCCGGTCGGTCAGCCGGCCGGGCGAGTCCGGATCAGGCCGATCGAGGTGAAGGTCATCACCGGGACATCGTCCTGGTTGAGCACCGTCATCCTGCTGCGATAGCTGCCCATTTCGGGCCGGCTCTGCGACGCGCGCTTGTCGAGCACCTCGGTCTCGCAGCGGAGCACGTCGCCGGGATAGACGGGTTTGAGCCAGCGCAACTCGTCGACGCCCGGCGAGCCCAGCCCGGCCTGTTTGTGTGCCTTCAGATTGGCGACGACCATCGACATGGTCATCGCGCAGGTCTGCCAGCCGCTGGCCGACAGGCGCCCGAAATGCGTGGCCGCGGCCGCTTCGTCGGAGAGGTGGAAGGGCTGGGGATCATATTTCGAGGCGAACTCGATCACTTCCTCGCGCGTCACCTCGTAGCGGCCGAAGCTTGACGTCGCGCCGACCTCGATGTCCTCGAAATATTGCATGGTCATTTCTCCGTCGGGGCGACCAGGGGAGCGAGCGTTGCCGCATCCCCGTCATTGGGCAAAGGCGGGACGCCGATCAGGCGCGCCAGCATCGGGTAAAGATCGACATTGTCGAATTTGGCGGGCACGCGCGCCTCGCGACGGAAGGCCGGACCATTGACCAGGAACAGGGCGGTCATCTCGGGATCGTCGGGCTCATAGCCATGGTCGCCCTTGTTGGTCGGCATGCCGGGCATCACCTCGCCGCCCGCGGCTGCCTGGCACACAAAGGCGCCGACCCGGGGATTGGCGCCGTAATGGAATTTCGCGGGGACGTCCGCCTTGCGCCAGCAGGTCATGTCCGGGTTGGGCGCGAGCAGGGCGCGGGCGACCTCCTCTTCATGGCCGGGGACCGGATCGAGCGTCGCGAACGGGCCATAGCTTGCCAGCCGATAGCTTTCCCGGGGCAGGATCCTGTCGAGCGAGACGGTGCGTTCGGGCTGGATCGCGCGCATGCCATGGTCGGAGACAATGACGAGGTTCACCGGCTGGCCCAGTGAGTCCAGCCCGGCCTTGAGATCGCCGATCAACCGGTCGATCAGCCGCACCGCGTCGCGCGTTTCCGGGGCTGCCGGCCCGAACTTGTGGCCCGCCTTGTCGACATCGTCGAAGTAGATCACCACGAAACCGGGCCGGATATCGGCTGGACGCCGCATCCAGTCAGTCACCGTGCGTACCCGTTGCGCGCTGGTGAAATTCGGGTCGAACCGAATCCAGTCATAGGGCCGGACATCGCCATGCGCCGCTTCCTCACCCGGCCAGAACATCGTGCCAGCCCGGACGCCGTTCTTCTCAGCGGTGATCCAGAGCGGTTCGGATTCGGCCCACCAGAAGGGATCCGAACTCTCCAGCTCCTTGCTGTAGAAGCGCACGCCCGGCCGCTTGGGGTCATACATGGTGTTGGCGACGATGCCGTTGCGATCCGGGCGCAGCCCGGTGACGAGCGTGGTGTGGTTGGGGAAGGTCAGGGTCGGGAAGCTCGGCCGCATCGTCGCGCGCATGCCCTGCTGCGCCAGTGCGTCGAGCACCGGCGTGTCGCCGCGGCCCATATAATCGGGGCGGAGGGCGTCGATCGAGATCAGGATGGTGACGGGTGCGCGCTGTTCGGCCGGTGCCTGCACGGTCGGCGCGGGTGGCGGTGTGGCGGCACAGGCGGAAAGCGCCAGTGCCGCCAGAGCCAATACCCACCCCGTCATGCCGGACTTGTTCCGGCATCCACTCTGCGGCCTGGCGTACTGGCTCATGTGACCTCCAGCGCCCGCCGCTCGGTGGACCCCGGAACGAGTCCGGGGTGACGGTGGGATTCGCGGTTTGCCTATTGCCCCAGCGAGAGCTTGGCGAACAGCGTATAACTGACCGGCGCGTCGCCATAGGCCGCATCGAGCGCGGCCGGCTTGGCATAGGCCGCCAGCGCCCCGCCGAGCGCCAGCCCGAACGGCCCGGGCAGCGGCAAGCGATAGGCATAGCCGCCCTCGAATTTGCTCACCCGGAACATCCGATCGTGCAGCGGATCGGCGTGATCGGGGAAGAGTTCGTCATTGGCGACATTCTCCGCGCGGCCGAACAGCGTGTGGTGCTTGCCGATGTTCCAGTTGGCCTCGGCCAGCCACGCGGTCGAGGTGCGGCCGGGCAGGTCCTTCTTGGCCGAAAAGGCGACCAGCGTGGAAAGCCCGCCCTTCGCATATTGCACGCTTGCCGTGGTGCGCGCCTCGTTGCGGGCGGGTTCGAGCTGTTCGGGGCTCTCGATCCGCCCATGGCTGACCTGCAGCGCCCAGGCGGGCGAGGGCGTCCAGGTCGCGCGCACGCTCCAGCTGTCGAGCTTCGGCGTTTCGATGTTCCAGCGGAACTGGTCCGGCTCGCGCCCGCGAAAGGCGGAGGCCTCGATCTGGAAGCGCGGCGTCGCCACGCCCGCCGTCACCACGCCGTAAGTGATATGCGTGCTGTCGAACCAGTGATGCGTGATCGGCGCGAGCGGCAGATATTGCGCCGAGGCGCGGTGCATGAAAGCGGATGGCCCGAGTGCGGGCTCGGCGACCGGGCCGCCATAGAGGAACAGGCTGGCGCCGGGCGCCACATCCACATCGATCCGGCCCGACAATTCCATGAACAGGTCGTGCGGATGCTGGCGGTCGACCAGATGCGTGGTGCCGTCGGCGGTTTCGCCGGTGGCGAACAGGTTGGGATAGCCCTTTGCGCCCATCAGCGGCTCGAGGCTCAGCATCGACTGGAATCCGAGGCGCACACCAGGCGCGACCTCGCCGGCCGCGCTGAGCATCGCCATCGACTGGACGAAGGCCTCGTTATCGCCGCGCGGGCCGCCCTGGTCGGTATAGGTGGCCCACACATAGCCGTGGAGCATCACCATCCAGTCGCCCGCCGGGATGTGCACGCCATGCATCGCGCCTTCATTGGCGGGCAGGCGCGACGTGCCGGAGCCATAGGCGATCGCCGGCACATCCATCGCGGGAGCATCACCGGACATGACCATGCCGGGATGATGGTCGTGATGGTCCTGCGGCGCTTCGGGCGCGGGTGCGGGGGCCGGCATGGGCATATCGGGGGCCATCGCCGGGGCGGCTGGTGCGGGCGTAGGTGTCGGCGCCGGCATATGCATGCCATGGTCCATGGTCTGCGCCGATGCAGCCATGGGGATCAGCGCCGCCGCGGCCGTAGCCGCGAGCAACTCATATCGAATCATCGTCTGAAACTCTCGCAAGGAGGAACATGATCGGGGCAGGGCTGCCCCCGGGATCATGCTTCTGCGCGCGGAGGTGGGGTGTCGGGCGCCGGCGCCTTGCCGGGATCGAAGGTCGCGGTGCGCGCGACGCGGATTTCGGCGCTCCTCGGCACGGGCGCGTCCGCAGCGGCGCTCTTCAGCGTCGATGGCGGGATACAGCCGATACACGCGTGCCCGACCACTGCCTTGTCGTCATGGGCGGGCGCGGCCGGCATCGGCATGCCGTGATGCGATGTCGCCATCTCGGTTGCCGGCGCCTCATGGCACGATGCCGCCGCCATCGCGGGAAGCGTGAGGGCGGCTAGCAGTAGCGACAGGATCAACCGGGCGATCATGGGACAAGAATAGGGAGGTGCGGGCGCCCCGGCAACTCAATCGCGCGGCAAATGCCGCTTTTCCAGTTTCCGCGCGAGCGTGCGGCGATGCATGCCGAGGCGCCGCGCGGCCGCCGAGACGTTGAAGTCCACATCGGCGAGCGTCTGGTGGATATGTTCCCATTCGAGCGTCTTGATCGACGTCGGGCGCACCGCGAGGTCGGCGCTGGCATCGCCCTCGACCCGGTCGAATGCGCGCTCGATATCGTCGCTGTCGGACGGCTTGGTCAGATAGTTGGTCGCGCCGAGCTTGATCGCCTCGACCGCGGTCGAGATGCTGGCAAAGCCGGTCAGCACGACGATGCGGGTAGTCGCGTCATGCGTATGCAGCGCCTGGACGCAGGTGAGGCCCGACGCGCCGCCGAGCCGCAGGTCGACCACGGCAAAGGCGGGCGTGAACGTCTCGAGCAGTGCGGTCAGCCTGGCCGGGTCGTTCAGCACGCGGACGTCGTAGCCGCGCTTCTCGAAGGACCGCGACAAGGTCTTCGAGAAACCCTCATCGTCCTCGATGATGAGCAGCCTTGGGTCAGCCATGGGCATCGTCCAGCGCGAGTGCGGCCAGCGGCACCGACAGGGTGACCATCGCACCCCCGTCCTCGGCGTTCCGGACGTCGAGGCTGCCGCCGAGCTTGCGCATCACATTGACCGCGAGGAAAAGGCCGAGCCCGGCGCCGCGCCGGTCCTTGGTCGAGGCATAGGGCTTGCCCACCCGGTCGAGCATGTCGGGCGGGAAACCGCCGCCATTGTCGTGGACGGCAAGGATAAGGTTGCCCTCGGCGATCTCGGCGGTCATCGCGATCCGGCTCGCGCCCGCTTCGGCGGCGTTGTCGAGCACGTTGGTCACGATCTGCGCCAGGGTGCGGTCGGCGGCGATCGCCGGATTGCGCTCCAGCCGGTCGATAAAGGCGAACTTGCCCGGATGCTGTGCCGACCAGGGGCCGGTGACGCTGGCGAGGAAGGCCCGGAGCGTGGTGCGCTCCAGATCCTCGCTGCGTGCTTCGCCCGAGGCATAGAGGATGCCGCCGACGATCTCCTTGCAGCGCGCGACGGCGGCCTGCATCTCCTCGATCTCCACCGACAGCGCCGGATCGGCGTGCAGGGCGGGCTGCTTGCGCCAGTCGCCGAGGATGACCGAGAGCGAGGAGAGCGGCGTGCCCAGCTCATGCGCCGCGCCCGAGGCGAGCAGGCCCATGCGCACAATATGATCCTCCTCCGCCGCGCGCTGGCGCATCTCGGCCAGGCTCGCGTCGCGCCGCCGCAGATTGCGCCCGATCCGCGTGACGAAGAACACGAGCAGCACCGCCGCGAGCACGAAATTGACCCAGCTCGCGAAGAGATGGGCTGGCGACAGCGTGCTGGCATAGGCCAGCGGCAGGTCGAGCGGATCGTGGTAGATCGCGAGCAGGCCGAACGCGGCGCTGTGCAGCGCCAGCAAGGCCCAGCTCGACCATGCTTCGAGCAGCACTGCACCGAGCACCACCTGAAGCAGGCCGATCGGGGCGAACGGGTTGGTCGCGCCGCCGCTCATATAGAGCTGCGCGGTCAGCGCGGCGAAATCCACCAGCAGGGCGAGGAACAGATGCCAGTTGGAGACCGGGCGACGCTGCGCGAGGGTGATCAAGGTGCCGAGGTTGAGCAGGATCAGCCCGCCGACCACCGTGATCATCGCAGCCATCGGCAGCGCCACGCCGAGCACCAGATTGACGAACAGGATCGTGCCGAGCTGCCCCACCGCCGCGAGCCAGCGCAGATGCGTGAGCAACAGCATGTTGCGCGCGCTGGCGACCGCGGCGCTCTGCGTCGATCGCTCGGCGGGCGGAAGGGCGTCGGTGGCGGCCATCGGCCACATCTAGGCGGCCTTGCGGCGGAGCGCCATGCGCAGGCTTGCCCCGGCGAGCAGCGCGGCCATGGCGAACCAGGTCAGCGCATATTGGAGATGGTTGTTGGGGAAAGCGATCACCGTCAGCCCGCCGCGCGGCCAGCCTGTGGTCGACGCGGCGTCGGCGTCGATGAAATAGGGAGCGACTGTGCCCAGCGACCTTGCCGCGGCGATCGCCGGAACGTCACGCGAATACCAGCGGCCGGCGGCCGGATCGTTCGATCGCAGGAAACCACCCTTGGGTTCGCTGATTCTGAGCAGGCCGGTGATCGTCACGGGAGCGGCGGCGCGCGCCCAGGATTTCCGGTCGGTGGGTACGAAGCCGCGATTGACCAGCACAGTGAAGCCGCGATCGGTGACCAGCGGGGTCAGCACCCAATAGCCCGGGCCCAGTTCGGTCACTGCCTGCACCAGCGTCTCGCGGTCGTTGCGAAAACTGCCGTGGACGGTGACGCGGGTATAGGCGTCGCCACGCGCGATGCGCGGCCAGAGCGCTGGTCCGGGGGCAGGGACGGGCGCCGCAGCGAGGCGGCGGTCGACCTGCTCGATCAGGGCGAGCTTCCATTGACGGCGTTCGAGCTGCCACACTCCTAGCGATACCAGTCCAGCCACGACCAGGAGCGCAATCACCCCCAGAAGGACGCGTTTCACATCACGCTCGCGTCATGCGATCCCATGGCCGGCATCATGTTGAGGTTCATGTGGTACATGACCCAGAGCGATCCGATCAGCACGATCGCCACCAGCACCAAAGTGAAGATCAGCGCCAGCATGTTCCAGCCGCCCTCCGACCGCGTGTCGAGGTGGAGGAAGAAGATCATGTGGACGATCACCTGGACGAAGGCGAAGCCCATGATCACCAGCGCAGTGACCTGATTGTTGCCGAGCGCGCCGGTCATCACCAGCCAGAAGGGGATGGCGGTCAGCATCACCGACAGGGCGAACCCGGTCAGATAGCTGCGGCGCGTGCCGTGCGCGGGGGCGTCGTGGCTGTGGCTGTCAGCGCTCATCTGATGACTCCGAGCAGATAGACGAAGGTGAACACGCCGATCCAGATCACGTCGAGGAAGTGCCAGAACAGCGACAGGCACATCAGCCGGCGCCGGTTGGCGGCGCCCAGCCCATGCTTCGCGACCTGGACCATCAAGGTCACCAGCCAGACGATCCCGAGCGAGACGTGCAGGCCGTGCGTGCCGACCAGCGTGAAGAAGGCGGAGAGGAAAGCGCTGCGCTGCGGCGTCGCGCCCTCGGCGATCAGCGCGGAGAATTCGTGCAGCTCGACCCCGACAAACGCCAGTCCGAACAGCCCGGTGACCGCCAGCCAGGTAAGCGTACCGGCCTTGCGATCCTCTGCCATCGCCAGCATCGCGAAGCCGTACGTGATCGACGATAGCAGCAGCATCGAGGTGTTGACCGCAACCAGCGGCAGCTCGAAGATTTCCGCTGGTTTCGGGCCGCCGGCATAGGCGCTGCCGAATACGCCGTAACAGGCGAACAGCATCGCGAAGATGAGGCAGTCGCTCATCAGATAGATCCAGAAGCCGAGCATCGTGCTGCCGCCGGCTTCGTGGTCGTGCTCGTCGGTCAGGTAGAAGGCGGGCTCGCCGCTCTCGGTCATGGTTGCTGCATGGGCCATGGTTCAGGCTCCCAGCGCCGCGAGCCGCCGGGTGCGGTCGCCTTCGACCGCGGTCACTTCTTCGACGGGCACGTGGAATTCGCGGTCGTAGTTGAAGCTGTGGCGGATCGCGACCGCGACCACGCCGATCAGGCTCGCGGCGGCCAGCCACCAGACATACCAGATCATGCCGACCGCGAAGGTGAAGCTAAGGCCGGCCAGGAACAGGCCGGTGGGCGTGTTCTTCGGCATCAGGATCGCGCGGAAACCATCGACCGGGCGGACATGGCCGCGGGATTTCATGTCGTACCAGGCGTCGAGATCGTGGATCACCGGCGTGAACGCGAAATTATAGGCTGGTGGGGGCGAGGAAGTCGCCCATTCGAGCGTGCGGCCACCCCAGGGATCGCCGGTCGTATCGCGCAATCGATCGGTGTTGCGGTCGCGGATGCTGGCATAGAACTGGACGAGCTGGGCGAGGATGCCGAGCGCGATCAGTGCCGCGCCGAACGCGGCAATCAGGAACCAGACCTGCAGCGACGGATCGTCGAAATGGCGCAGGCGGCGCGTCACGCCCATCAGTCCGAGCACATAGAGCGGGGTGAAGGCGAACCAGTAGCCCGATACCCAGAACCAGAAGCTGACCTTGCCCCAGAAGGGATCGAGCTTGAAGCCGAACGCCTTGGGGAACCAGTAGGTGATGCCGGCGAACATGCCGAACACGACGCCGCCGATGATGACGTTGTGGAAATGCGCGACCAGGAACAGCGAATTGTGCAGCACGAAATCGGCGGGCGGCACCGCGAGCATCACGCCGGTCATGCCGCCCACGGTGAAGGTGAGCATGAACGCGATGGTCCACATCATCGGCAACTCGAAGCGGATCTTGCCGTGGTACATCGTGAACAGCCAGTTGAAGATCTTCGCGCCCGTCGGGATCGAGATGATCATCGTCGTGATGCCGAAGAAGCTATTGACGCTCGCGCCCGAGCCCATGGTGAAGAAGTGATGGAGCCACACCAGATAGGACAGGATGGTGATGACCACCGTCGCATAGACCATCGAGGTATAGCCGAAGAGCCGCTTGTCGCAGAAGGTCGAGGTGACTTCGGAGAAGATGCCGAAGGCAGGCAGGATCAGGATGTAGACTTCGGGATGGCCCCAGATCCAGATCATGTTCACATACATCATGGGGTTGCCGCCCATGGAGTTGGTGAAGAAATGCGTGCCGAAATAGCGGTCGAGGCCGAGCAGCGCGAGCACCGCGGTCAGCACCGGGAAGGCGGCGACGATCAGGATGTTGGTGCAGAGCGCCGTCCAGGTGAACACCGGCATCTTCATGATCGTCATGCCCGGCGCGCGCATCTTCACGATCGTCGCGATCAGGTTGATGCCGGACAACAGCGTCCCGACTCCCGCGACCTGAAGCGCCCAGATATAGTAATCGACCCCGACATCGGGTGAGGCGTCGATCCCCGACAAGGGCGCCATCGCCAGCCAGCCGGTCCGCGCGAACTCGCCGACGAACAGGCTCATCATGACGATCGCGGCGCCTGCCGCGGTCATCCAGAAGCTGAAATTGTTGAGATAGGGGAAGGACACGTCGCGGGCGCCGATCTGCAGCGGGACGGCGAAGTTCATCAGCCCGGTGACGAACGGCATCGCGACGAAGAAGATCATGATCACGCCGTGCGCGGTGAAGATCTGGTCGTAATGGTCGGCGGGCAGATATCCCTGGTTCGGGCCGAACGCCATCGCCTGCTGCAGGCGCATCATGATCGCGTCGGAAAAACCGCGCAGCAGCATGATGAAGCCGAGGATCATGTACATGACCCCGATGCGCTTGTGGTCGACGCTGGTGAACCACTCGTTCCAGAGATAGCTCCAGCACTTGTAATAGGTCAGCACCGCGAGCAGCGCGATGCCGCCCGCCGCGACCGCGAGGAAGGTCATCACCACGATCGGCTCGTGCAGCGGCAGCGCCTCCAGCGTGAAGCGGCCGAAGATGGTCTTGAAGAGGTCGGGGGACATGATGGTCCTCAGCGATGCGATGGGTGTGCGGGGGGCTGGGCGGAGGCAGCTGGCATGGGCATGTCATGGGCAGCGTGCGGTCCGGCCATGTCGTGCTTCATCGTCTCGGTCATGCAGGGCTTGTCCGGCTCGACGCACATGTCGACGATGCGGGCGAACAGCTGCGGATCGACCGACGACCAGTAACCGGGCGGGACATTCTCGCTCGGGCGGGCCGCCGCCAGATAGGCCTTGCGGTCGAGCAGGCCGCCGCCCTTGCGGGCCTTCTCCACCCAGCGGGCGAAGCCGGCATCGTCCATCCCGGCGACCTTGAAATGCATGCCGGAAAAGCCCGCGCCGCTGTAATTGGCGGAGAAGCCCTCGAACACGCCCGGCTGGTTGAGCACGGCGTGGAGCTTCGTCTCCATGCCCGCCATGGTGTAGATTTGCCCGGCCAGCGCGGGCACGTAGAAGGAGTTCATCACATTGCCGGAGGTCAGCCGGAACCGGACTTCACGATCGACCGGCAACGCGAGCTGGTTGACCGTGGCGATGCCCTGTTCGGGGTAGATGAACAGCCATTTCCAGTCGAGCGAGACGACCTGGATCTCTAGCGGCTTGGCGTGTGCCGCGACGGCGCGGCCCGGCGCGATCCGTTCGAGCCGGCGATAGGGATCGAGCGTGTGCGTGCTGATCCAGGTGATCGCACCGAGCATGATGATGATCAGCAGCGGCGCCGACCAGATGATCAGCTCGAGCCCAGTCGAATGGTCCCAGTCCGGGCGATGCTCGGCCGTTGTGCTCGACGCGCGGTAACGCCAGGCGAAGAAGATCGTCAGCGCCATCACCGGCACGATGATGACCAGCATCAGCACCGTCGAGATGATCAGGATCTGCGCCTGCTGGCTTGCGACGTCGCCGGCCGGATCGAGCACCTGAAACCTGCACCCGCCGAGCGGGAGCAGCGCCAGGGGGGCAATCCGGCGGATCATGCGCAAGGGGAAGAGGCCATGGGAGGTCATGACCGCCGCCTACGCCCGCAGCGGGTGTCCGCACGATTGGACAATTTGTCCTATGCCCTCGAAACCCGCTCTGGGGCTAAGAGGGCGCAAGAGAAACGATACCGATCGCCTGCGCGGCGGGAATCAAGGAACAGAGCTGCCGGATGGCCCATCAGATACCTTCCAACGCGCTGGAACGCGATGCGCTGGCATTGCATGCCAAGGGCCACTCCAAAGTGCAGCCCGGCGAGATCGCGATCGGCGTGATCATCGGGCGGACGTCGGAATTCTTCGATTTCTTCGTCTATGCGATCGCCTCGGTACTGGTGTTCCCGCAGGTCGTGTTCCCCTATCTCGACCGGCTGAACGGCACGCTCTGGTCGTTCGCGATCTTTGCGCTCGCCTTCGTCGCACGCCCGTTCGGCTCGGCCATCTTCATGGCGATCGACCGGAATTACGGGCGCAGTGCGAAGCTGACGATCGCGCTGTTCCTGCTCGGCTCGTCGACCGTCGCGGTGGCCTTCCTGCCCGGCTATGCCCAGGTCGGCAGCCTCTCCGCGATCATCCTCTGTGCTTTCCGCATCGGCCAGGGCGTCGCGCTGGGCGGGGCGTGGGACGGGCTTGCCTCGCTGCTCGCGATCAACGCGCCCGAGAATCGGCGCGGCTGGTTTGCGATGATCCCGCAGCTCGGGGCACCGCTCGGGCTGATCGTGGCCAGTGGCCTGTTCGCCTATTTCCTCAACGCGCTGTCGACGGCGGACTTCCTCGACTGGGGCTGGCGCTATCCCTTCTTCGTGGCGTTCGCGCTCAACGTGGTGGCGTTGTTCGCGCGGCTGCGCATGGTCGTCGCGCCCGATTACGAAACCCTGTTCCGCAACGACGAACTGAAGCCCTCGCGCATCACCGCGACGATCCGATCGGACGGCTGGAAGATCGTCGTCGGCGCCTTCGCCCCGCTTGCCAGCTTCGCGCTGTTCCACATGGTCACGGTGTTCCCACTGTCATGGGTCGTACTGTTCACCAACGAGACCGCGGCGCGCTTCCTGCTGGTCGAGATCGCCGGCGCGGTGGTCGGGCTGATCGCCATCGTCAGCTCGGGGCTGCTGGCGGACCGTTATGGCCGGCGCTCGGTCCTCGGCGTCTCGGCGGCGGCGATCGCGGTCTATAGCGGGTTTGCGCCGCAGCTGCTCGCGACCGGGGAACTGGGCGCGGCGGCGTTCATGATCGTCGGCTTCGCGCTGCTCGGCCTCTCCTTCGGCCAATCGTCCGGCGCTGTGGCGTCGAGCTTCTCGCTCCAGTCGCGCTATACCGGATCGGCCCTCACGTCCGATCTCGCCTGGCTGTTCGGGGCAGGCTTCGCGCCGCTCGTCGCCCTGCTGCTGGCGACCCGCCTCGGGCTGATCGCGGCGGGGCTGTACCTGCTGTCGGGCGCGCTCGGGACGCTGGTGGCGCTGTTGGTGAACCGGAACCTGGCGGGGAAGACAGCCTAGGAAGGACTGCTCTTCCTCTCCAGTGGTAGAGGATACGGAGCCTTATGAGCGCAGCGAATTAGGCGAAGTTGGAGAGGGGCTCCGGGAGCCCTCGATAGCTTCCGGAGCCCCTCTCCAACTTCAGCTAAGCAGCAAGCTGCTAAGCTTTCGTATCCTCTCCCACTGGAGAGGAAAGGTGCTTATTGTGCTAGTCGTTCAACCTCAGACATTAAACCGGAACAGCAGCACGTCGCCGTCCTGGACGACATATTCCTTGCCCTCCGACCGCAGCTTGCCCGCATCGCGCGCGCCGGCTTCGCCCTTGAACGCGACATAATCGTCGAAGGCGATCGTCTCGGCGCGGATGAAGCCGCGTTCGAAATCGGTGTGGATCTCGCCCGCTGCCTGCGGGGCCTTGGCGCCGACATGGACGGTCCAGGCGCGCGCTTCCTTTGGGCCGACGGTGAAGAAGGTGAGCAGGTGGAGCAGCTTGTAGCCGGCGGTGATCACGCGGGCGAGGCCGGTCTCCTCAAGCCCCAGCTCGGACAGGAACTCGCCGCGCTCGTCGGGCGCCATGGTCGCGATCTCGGCTTCGATCGCCGCGGAGACGACAACGGCCTCGGCGCCCTCGGCCCTGGCCTTTTCGAACACCTTTGCCGACAGCGCATTGCCGTGCGCCGCATCGCCCTCATCGACGTTGCAGACATAGAGGACCGGCTTGGACGTCAGCAGCTGCGCCTGAGCGAAGACGCGTTGCTCTTCCTCGTCCTTCGGCTTGGTCAGGCGCGCAGGCTTGCCCTCGCGCAGCAGTTCGAGCGCCTGGCCGAGCACCGAGGCAGCGATCTTCGCTTCCTTGTCGCCCTGCGCGGCCTTTTTCGCATAATTGGGCACGCGCTTTTCGAGGCTCTCCAGGTCGGACAGCATCAGCTCGGTCTCGACCGTCTCGGCATCGGCGATCGGATCGACCTTGCCCTCGACATGAGTCACATCGCCATTCTCGAAGCAGCGCAGCACATGGACGATCGCGTCCACCTCGCGGATATTGCCGAGGAACTGGTTGCCGAGACCCTCACCCTTGGAGGCGCCACGCACCAGGCCGGCAATGTCGACGAAGCCGAGCTGAGTCTCGATGATCTTGGCCGAGCCCGCGATCGCCGCAAGCTGGTCGAGCCGCTTGTCGGGCACCGCGACGTTGCCGACATTCGGCTCGATCGTGCAGAACGGATAGTTCGCCGCCTGCGCCGCGGCGGTCTCCGTCAGCGCATTGAACAGCGTCGACTTGCCGACATTGGGCAAGCCCACGATACCACAACGGAAACCCATCTTCGTTCCTTGTCAGAGTGTCGCGACCGGTCTTTCAGGTCGCCGTGATTGCGCGGCCAGATAGGCGTTTCGTCGCCTCAATGCCAGCTTCACCGATAGTTGAAGCTGATGCTGATCCGCTCGTCCTTCGCCGTACCCGCCGGCACCTCATGGCGCAGCCAGCTCTCCCACAGCAGCACGCTGCCGGCCTCGGGCTCGACATAGACGAAGCTGCGCAAATCCTCCGGCGCATCGTCGAGCCGGGTCGGGGCGGCCATCATCAGCGGCAGGCGCGGGTCCTCCAGCTTGAGCGGCCCGGCGCCCGGCGGCACCGCGATATAGGCCGTGCCCGAGACGACGCTGTGCGGATGGATATGGCCCGAATGCGTGCCGCCCGGCTTCAGGACATTCACCCAGAAGCTGTCGAGCTTGAGCTTGCTCCCGAGATCGAACGCACACTCGGCCGCGAAGGCCGCGACATGCCTGTTGAGCCGCTTCACCAGCTCGCCGAAGACCGGGTCGCGCTGCGGCAGGTCGTTGAGCGAGGCGTAGCTGGTATAGCCGCGATAGCCGTTCGCCTTGGACCAGTGCCGCCCGGCACGGTCGTCCTCGGCCAGCACGCGGCACGAATGGTCGAGTTCCGCCACGAAAGCGGCGTCGCCCAGCACGCCCTCGTAAAGCCGCGTCGCGAACAGGTTGCGCACCGTCATTTGGAATCCCCCAGCCGCAATGCGACATCGCTCATGAATCGGGCATCATTGCCCTCGGCGAGCCATTTCGCCTCCGCCGCCACCGCGCCGAGCAGGTCCGCCAGCGGATCCATCTCGGCCTTGGCGTAATTGCCCAGCACATAGGGGCTGACCTTGTCCTTGTGCCCGGGATGGCCGATCCCGATCCGCACCCGGCGGAATTCGTTGCCGATATGCGCCTCGGTCGAGCGCAGGCCGTTATGCCCCGCGGTGCCGCCCCCGATCTTCACCTTCACCTTGAACGGCGCGAGATCGAGCTCGTCATGGAACACCGTCACGTCGCCGACCTCAAGCTTGTAGAAGCGCATCGCCTCGCCGATCGAGCGGCCGCTCTCGTTCATGAAGGTCGCGGGCTTGAGCAGCAGGATCTTCTCGGCGCCGATCCGACCCTCCTGGGTCCAGCCCTGGAATGCCTTTTTCACCGGGCCGAAATCATGCAGGTCGGCGATCGTATCGGCGACCATGAAGCCGACATTGTGCCGCTGCAGCGCATATTGCGCGCCGGGATTACCGAGGCCGACCCAGAGTTGCATCGAAGTCCTTTACCCAAAGAAAAGGGGCAGGGAAGCCGTTGCTTCCGCTGCCCCCGATCCTGTCCCACGCCGCGAGCGGCGCGGATCGTTCGTTCAGCCTTCCGAGGCTTCGCCGTCGGGAGCGGCTTCCGCAGCAGCTTCCTCGGCTTCGACTTCGGCGACATGCTCTTCATGCGCCGCTTCGGCGAGAGCTGCCTCTTCGGCGACCTGCTCGAGCGTCTCGGACTTGAGCGCCGACGGCGCGATCAGGGTCGCGATGGTGAAATCGCGGTCGTCGATCGCCGACTTGGTGCCCTTGGGCAGCTTCACTTGCGAGATGTGGATCGAATCGCCCACGTCGGTGCCCTTGAGCGAGATGGCGATCTCGTCGGGAATCTCGGCCGCGTCGCAGATCAGCTCCAGCTCATGGCGCACGATGTTGAGCACGCCGCCGCGCTTGATGCCCTTCGATTCGTCCTCATCGGTGAACACCACCGGCACGTTCACGTGCACGGTCGCGTGCTCGGAGATGCGCAGGAAGTCGACATGGACCGGACGATCGGACACGACGTCGAACGCGACGTCCTTGGGGAGGGTGCGGACGGCCTTGCCGTCGACTTCCACCATCACCACCGAATTCATGAAATGACCCGTCATGAGGAGGCGCATCAGCGCCTTTTCCTCGACATGGATCGAGGCGGGGTCTTGCTTGTTGCCGTAGATCACGGCGGGTACGCGGCCTTCACGACGAAGCGAACGGGAGGCTCCCTTGCCAACCTGTCCACGCGTCTCGGCTGCGAGCGTAAGCTGTTCGCTCATTGCAGTCTCCGATATGCTTGGTTTCAAATCTCCGGGCAGGCCTCCAGGGATGACCCTGACCGGAAGCGGGCGCCTATAGGGGAGAGGGGGGCTGGAGGCAAGCTCTCACTCCCTCTCCCTTACACCTCTCCCAGCGGGAGAGGGAGGGGCCCGCCGCGAAGCGGTGGGAGGGCGAGGGCGAACGTAGCGCCTCCATTGTTCACCCTCATCCGGCGCTTCGCGCCACCTTCTCCCGATGGGAGAAGGATTTAGTACTTCACCCGCTTCGCCTTCAGCCGATACCCCCGAAGCTGCTCCAGCACGCTGTCCTTGCCCGCCAGATGCCCGGCCCCGACCGCGATGAACACCGTACCTGGCTGCTTCATCCGGTTGTTGATCCAAAAGGCCCAGCGCTTGTTGCGATCGGTCAGCAGGGCCTTCTTCACCTCGGGCGAGGCGTCGAGATCGTCGTTCAGCGTCTTGCCCAGCGCATCGGGATCGCCCTTGGCCCAGCTGTCGACCATGGTGTTCATCGTCGCATCGAGCTTGGGCAGCTCGTCGATCGTGCTCGACAGGAAAGCGACCTGCGCTGGCATCGACAGCGCGTCGAAGATGCTCAGCTGCTCCTCCGCCGTCTCGAGTCCGATAACCGGCTTGCCCTGCGCGGCGGCTGCCTTGCTGATCGACTGCTCCGGCCCGTTGCTGACGTCGTAGCCCTTCTTCATCAGCGGCAGCAGCGACAGGTTGGTCGCCGCATACCAGGGCTCCATCGCATCGAACGCCGTCGCCGGCAGGTTCAGGTCGGCCAGCGCCTTGGCTAAAGCCGGGCGCTTCGCCTCGGGCATTTTCTGGGTCAGCGTCGTGCCGTCATGCGCGATGCCTTTTGCCATGATCAGCGCCTGCATCGCCGCGGCATCGGGCATGACCAGCTCGAGCACGACCTGGCCTGAGGCATCGAACGCCTTCTTCACCCCGTCGTCGAACCAGCTCAGTCCCGGCTTCAGCACATGGATGGTGCCGAACAGATAGATGGTCGTGTCCTTGTCCTTGACCACCCAGAGCGCCGGATCGGCATCGCGCACCGCCGGCTTGCCGGCATCGGCCACGGGGGTCGGTGTCGGCTTTGGGGCAGGGGCGGGCTGGGCACAGGCCGGGGCCGCGAACAACAGGGTCAACGGCGCGATCAGCTTGCCGAGCATCTTCATCTTGATGGGAATCCCGAAAGAAATTTGGCGGTGCTTATCGGCAATCGGGGCGTCACTCCACCCGCTTTACCGCGATTCCGCGCCGGCGGAGCAAGTCGATCACCGATCCCGGCCCGACAAAATGTCCGGCGCCCGCCGCGAACAGCGCGGTGCCCGGCAGGCGCAGGCGCTGCACCAGGCTGTCGGCCCAGGCGCGGTTGCGGCTGGTGAGCAGCGGCCCGGCCAGCGCCTCGGTGCCGCTCGACCCGACCATATCCACCGTCAGCGCCGATTCAGGGCCGATCTCGCCCTTGGCCCAGGCATGGATCGGCGCGCGCAACTCGGCCCGGCTGCGCTGCGGCGCGTCGAGCGCCAGGTCGAGCATGCGGCGCTGCTCCGCCTCGGGGATCGCGTTGACCGTCGCATAGACGCGGCTGCCGTCCTCGATCGGCACCACTGGCTTGCCCGCCGCATGGAACTGCCCGGTCAGCCAGTCGTCCGCGCCCGGCCCGGGTATCTCGCCCGCGCGGAAATCGCGGACATAGCCGATCGCGACCGCGGCGATCCAGGTGGGCATGCCGTCGAGCGCGGCCGCCGCTTCGGGCGCCAGCCCGTCAGTGAAGCGCCTCAGCGCGGCACGGTGATCGGGCGAGACCCGGGTCCTGAGCGGCGGCAGCGCCCGGACGGATGGGCTCGCCGCCGGGTCGGCCCTTCTCTCCTCCACCGATTCGACGATCAGCGACCCGGCCTCGCGCACCACGCGGTCGAGCGTTGGGCTGCGCCACTGGAAGCCGGGCGGCAGGATATGGATCGTGCCGAACAGATAGATCGTCGTGTCGCGGTCGCCGATCCGCCAGATCGCCGGGCGCGGCCGGTAATTCTGCGACAGCTGCATCAGCGCGATCCGCGCCTCCGCCGCGCGGATCTCCGCGGGGGAGGGGATATCGCCCCCATCCATGCTGTCGAGCGCATACTCCATCGGCGCGACCCGGTCGTCCACCGGAAGGCGAGGATAGGCGATGCGCGGTGGCCCGAACCGGCGGCCGCGCCATATCACCATGCCCGGCTCGCTGATCGGGGGATAGGCGATGAGGGGACGGGCGATCCGCCGCTGCGCCTCGGCGGGCGTGGCGCTTGCCAGAGTCAGGAGTCCGACGAGGCCCGCGATGATACGCCGTGCCCCCAGGCCGTCTCCCGGCGAGCGCGCCCTCCGTCTCATATGGTTAACACGCCTCAAACCGTGACGGCTGTCAATCGGTGGCGGTTGACCCTTTTCGGGGCATGCGCCAAAGCGACGCGCATCTTCTTGCCGCATCTGCGAAGGGTTTTTCCGCACCGTGACCGAGCCGCTGAGCTTCCAGCGCATGATCCTCAAGCTCCACGAATACTGGAGCGAGCGCGGCTGCCTGATCCTGCAGCCCTATGACATGGAGATGGGGGCCGGCACCTTCCACCCGGCGACGACCCTGCGCGCGCTCGGCCCCGATCCATGGAACGCAGCCTTCGTCCAGCCCTGCCGCCGCCCGACCGATGGCCGCTATGGCGAGAATCCCAATCGGGGACAGCATTATTATCAATATCAGGTGATTTTGAAGCCGAGCCCGCCCGATCTGCAGGAACTCTACCTCGGATCGCTCGCCGCGATCGGCATCGATTTCACCCGCCACGACATCCGGTTCGTCGAAGATGATTGGGAAAGCCCGACGCTCGGCGCCTGGGGGCTGGGCTGGGAAGTCTGGTGCGACGGCATGGAAGTGACTCAGTTCACCTATTTCCAGCAGATGGGCGGCTTCGACTGCAAGCCTGTCGCGGGTGAGCTCACCTATGGGCTCGAACGCCTGGCCATGTATCTGCAGAACAAGGATTCGATGTTCGATCTCGCGTTCAACGATCACGGCGTGACGTACGGCGACGTCTTCCTGGAGAACGAGAAGGAGATGTCGGCCTGGAATTTCGAGATCGCCGATACCGATCGGCTGTTCGACCTGTTCCGCAAGGCGACCGCCGAATGCGAGAATTGCCTGGAAGCGAAGCTCCCGATCCCCGCCTATGAGCAGGCGATCAAGGCGAGCCATGTGTTCAACCTGCTCCAGGCGCGCGGCGTTATCTCGGTCGCGGAACGCCAGGCCTATATGGGCCGGGTGCGCGATCTGGCGAAGGGCAGCTGCCAGGCGTGGATGGACAAGAACGGGTGGGCGGCGTGATGTGGCGTGCGACATCTCAGTTCCTCCCCGGAACGGGGAGGGGGACCGCCGAAGGCGGTGGAGGGGCTTGGAGCGCGATAGGCTTGCTCCGGAGCTTCCATCTCAATTCGCGACGACACTCGGTAGGCAGCCGCCCGCGCTCCAAGCCCCTCCACCATGCTATGCATGGTCCCCCTCCCCGTTCCGGGGAGGAACGATAATGACCGATTTCCTCCTCGAACTCCGCTCGGAAGAAATCCCCGCGCGCATGCAGGACAAGGCGCGCGACGATCTCGCCCGCCTGTTCGCCGCCGAACTCGACAAGGCGGGCCTCCGCGCCGACGCGATCACCACCTTCGCGACGCCGCGCCGCCTGACCCTGATCGCCCGCGACCTGCCGACCGAAACCGAGGCTACAGCCGAGGAACGCAAGGGCCCCCGCGCCGACGCGCCCGCCCAGGCGCTGGAGGGCTTCCTGCGCTCGACCGGCCTGACCCGCGATCAGCTCGAGGAACGCGACGACGGCAAGGGCAACAAGGTGCTGTTCGCCGTCACGCAAAAGCCCGGCCGCGCCACCGCCGATGTGCTGGCCGAGGCGATCCCGGCGATCATCCGCGCCTTTCCCTGGCCCAAGTCGATGCGCTGGGGCGACGCCTCCAGCTCGACCGAGAGCCTGCGCTGGGTCCGTCCACTACAGGGCATCGTCGCGCTGCTCGGCGACGATGTGGTGCCGTTCGAGATCGCCGGCGTCGCCAGCGGCGCGGCGACGGTCGGCCACCGTTTCCATCATCCAGGCGTGATCACCATCGGCAATGCCGGCGATTATGCCGACAAGCTGCGCGCCTGCCACGTCCTGGTCGACCAGGACGAGCGCCGCACGATCATCCGCGACCGCGCCAAGGCGCTGGCCGCCGAGGCCGGGCTCGACCTGATCGAGGACGAGGGTCTCGTTGCCGAGAATGCCGGCCTCACCGAATGGCCGGTGCCGCTGCTCGGCCGCTTCGATCCGGAATTCCTGAGCGTTCCGCCCGAGGTGATCCAGCTGACGGCGCGGGTGAACCAGAAATACTTCGTCTGCCGAATTCCTCCCCGGAACGGGGAGGGGGACCATGCGCAGCATGGTGGAGGGGGCTCGCCGCTGGGTGGAACGCTCGCGAACGCTTTCATCTGCACCGCCAATATCGATGCGGTCGATGGCGGCGCGAAGATCGTCGAGGGCAACCGCAAGGTCCTCGCGGCGCGGCTGTCGGATGCGAAATTCTTCTACGAAACCGACCTCAAGGTCCCGCTCGACGAGCAGGCCAAGAAACTCGAGAAGATCGTGTTTCACGAGAAGCTGGGAACGCTCGCCGACAAGGTCGAGCGCGTCGCGAAGCTGGCAAGATGGCTGGTCGAGGAAGGCATCGTCACTTCTTCCCCCCTCCCGCTCGCGGGAGGGGCCGGGGGTGGGCTCCCGGCTTCCTCAGACGGTACCGCAGAGGGAGAGCGCGAGCCCACCCCTAACCCCTCCCGCAAGCGGGAGGGGGATGATGTTGCGGCGCTCGCCGACATGGCCGAACGCGCCGCGCGTCTGGCCAAGGCTGATCTCGTCACCGGCATGGTCGGCGAATTCCCCGAGCTTCAGGGCTTGATGGGCGGGTATTATGCGCGGGCGCAGGGCGAGTCGACTGAGGTAGCCGATGCGGTACGTGATCATTACAAGCCAGCGGGGCAGGGTGATGAGGTGCCGACCGCGCCGGTGACAGTGGTGGTTTCTCTGGCGGACAAGCTGGATACGTTAGTTGGGTTCTTTATGAGGAATGAGAAACCAACCGGATCGAAAGATCCGTATGCGCTACGTCGCGCAGCAATTGCAATTATTAGACTAATTACAGAAAATGGGATCAGAGATTCACTTTCTAATACAGTTGCCATTGCTGAGACTGGTCATGGGCGCCAGGCCGTTTCTGCTCGCGTTGAGAAAGAATATACAAAAATTGCGGTGGCAACGGACACGCTTCAACTCGATAACGAAGAGGCCGTTGAGCTAGGAACACGTGCGGAGAGCGCGGCACATGATAACGCCATGTGGGATTTGTTTTTTGACAAGAGCGGTGTTTTAGAGTTCTTCATCGACCGCCTTAAAGTCCAGCAACGCGAAGCCGGAGTCCGCCACGACCTGATCGACGCCGTCTTCGCCCTGGGCGGCGAGGACGATCTCGTCCGCCTGCTCGCCCGCGTGCACGCGCTCCAGGCGTTCGTCACCACTGAGGACGGCACCAACCTCCTCGCCGGCTACAAGCGCGCGGCGAACATCCTCAAGAAGGAGGGCTTTACCGCCGCCGAGGATAAAAAGCTGTCCTACGAACCCGAACCCGCCGAAAGCGCGCTCGTCGCAGCGCTCGATTCCGCCGAGCCACGCGCGCGCGACGCCGTTGGGGCGGAGGATTTCGAGGGGGCGATGGCGGCATTGGCGAGCCTGAGGGCACCGATCGACCGGTTCTTCGACGACGTGACCGTCAACGATCCCGACCCTGCGAAGCGCGAAGCGCGCCTCGCGCTGCTCGCCCGGGTCCGCGACGCGGTCCATTCGGTCGCCGACTTCTCCAAAATCGAGGGCTGACGACACGCATCTTCGCCCCGACCGACACAAGATTGCCTCGCCTCCCCAGCGAAAAAACAGGCACACAGAGGACTGAGCAATGACGCAGTACGTTTACCGCTTCGGCGGGGGTGTTTCCGATGGCGGCAAGGGCGACCGGAATCTGCTCGGCGGCAAGGGCGCCAATTTGGCGGAGATGGCCTCGATCGGGCTGCCGGTGCCTCCCGGCTTCACCATCTCGACGGAATTCTGCGCCGTCTATTATGACGAGGGCGGGCAATTCCCCGAAGCGCTGCGCGCCGAAGTCGCGACCGGCATTGCGCATATCGAGGGCGTGACGGGCAAGAAATTCGGCGATGCGGCCGATCCTTTGCTCGTCTCGGTCCGTTCCGGCGCCCGCGCCTCGATGCCGGGCATGATGGATACGGTGCTCAACCTCGGCCTCAACGACGAGACGGTGCAGGGGCTGGCCGAAACCTCGGGCGATGCGCGTTTCGCCTGGGACAGCTATCGCCGCTTCATCCAGATGTATTCCGACGTCGTGCTCGAACTGGATCATCACAGCTTCGAGGAAGCGCTTGAAATCGCGAAGGAAGACAAGGGATACTTCCTCGACACCGACATGACCGCCGAGGACCTCCAGGCGCTGGTCGTCGAGTATAAGGCGCTGGTCGAGGCACAGTGGAACAGGCCCTTCCCGCAGGACGTGCACGACCAGCTCTGGGGCGCGGTCGGCGCAGTGTTCGGATCGTGGCAGTCGGAGCGCGCCAAGGTCTATCGCCGGCTTAACGACATTCCCGCTGCCTGGGGCACGGCGGTCAACGTCCAGGCGATGGTGTTCGGCAACATGGGCGAGACGTCGGCGACGGGCGTCGCCTTCACGCGCGATCCCGCCAAGGGCGACCGGGCCTATTATGGCGAGTTCCTGATCAACGCGCAGGGCGAGGACGTCGTCGCCGGCATCCGCACCCCGCAATATCTGACCAAGGCCGCGCGCGAGACCGCCGGCGCCAAGCCTGCCTCGATGGAAGAGGCGATGCCCGAGACCTTCACTGAACTCGCCAAGGTGTTCGACCTGCTCGAGCTTCACTACCGCGACATGCAGGACATCGAATTCACGGTGCAGCAGGGCAAGCTCTGGATGCTCCAGACCCGGTCGGGCAAGCGCACCGCCAAGGCCGCGCTGAAGATCGCGGTCGACATGGCCGAGGAAGGCCTGATCACGCGCGAGGAAGCCGTTGCCCGGGTCGATCCCGCGGCGCTCGACCAGCTGCTCCACCCGACGCTCGATCCCGCCGCGACGCGCGACGTTATCGCCAAGGGCCTGCCGGCGAGCCCCGGTGCCGCTTCGGGTGCGGCGGTGTTCGACAGCGATACGGCAGAGAAGCGCTCCAATGCCGGCGACAGCGTCATACTGATCCGCGTCGAGACTTCGCCGGAAGACATTCACGGCATGCACGCCGCCCGCGGCATCCTGACGGCGCGGGGCGGCATGACCAGCCATGCGGCAGTGGTCGCGCGCGGCATGGGGCGCCCTTGTGTCTCCGGTGCCGGCACGATCGCGATCGACGCCAAGGCGGGGATCATGCGCGTCGGCGGGCGCGAAGTGAAGGAAGGCGACATCGTCACCATCGACGGCTCGACCGGCGAAGTGATGATGGGCGCAGTGCCGACCGTCCAGCCCGAGCTGGCCGGCGATTTCGGCACCCTGATGGTCTGGGCTGACGGCGTGCGCCGCCTGAAGGTCCGCGCCAATGCCGAGACGCCGCTCGACGCGAAGGTCGCGCGCGAATTCGGCGCCGAGGGCATCGGGCTGTGCCGGACCGAGCACATGTTCTTCGATGCGGCGCGCATCACCGCGGTGCGCCAGATGATCCTGGCCGAGGACGAGAAGGGGCGCCGTGTCGCGCTCGACCGGCTGCTGCCCGAGCAGCGCGGCGACTTCGTCCAGCTGTTCGAGGTGATGGCGGGCCTGCCCGTCACCATCCGCCTGCTCGATCCGCCGCTGCATGAATTCCTGCCGCATGAGGAAACCGAATTCGCCGAGGTTGCCAGCGCGGCCGGCGTCGCGGTCGAAGTGCTCAAGCGCCGCGCGGCCGAGCTGCACGAGTTCAACCCGATGCTCGGCCATCGCGGCTGCCGCCTCGGCGTGACCTATCCCGAGATCTACGAGATGCAGGCCCGCGCGATCTTCGAGGCGGCGATCGAGGTGGCGGAGAAATCCGGCGCCGCGCCCATCCCCGAGGTAATGATCCCGCTTGTCGGGACGCGTCGTGAGCTCGAGCTGATGAAGGCGGTGGTCGAAAAGGCTGCTGCTGCCGTGTTCGCTGACAAGGGCAGGACGATCGAGTATCTTGTTGGAACCATGATCGAATTGCCGCGCGCGTGCCTCAAGGCAGGAGAGATCGCCGAGGTCGGCGCCTTCTTCTCCTTCGGCACCAACGATCTGACCCAGACTACGCTCGGCGTCAGCCGAGACGATGCCGCGCGCTTCCTGACCACTTATGTCGAGCGCGGCATCTATCCCAAGGATCCGTTCGTCAGCCTCGATATCGAGGGTGTCGGCGAATTGATCGAAATGGCGGCGGAGCGAGGCAAGGCGACCCGCCCCGACATCAAGCTCGGCATCTGCGGCGAACATGGCGGCGATCCGGCGAGCATCGCTTTCTGCGAGAAGATCGGCCTCGATTATGTGAGCGCGTCCCCGTACCGCGTGCCGATCGCGCGACTGGCGGCGGCGCAGGCGGCGCTCGCGGCGAAGGGCTGATCTACAAAAGCCCCTCCCCTTCAGGGGAGGGGTTGGGGTGGGGGAGTCGAGAACGCAACGCTTTGGGCAAAGCGCCGACCGGGGCATCGAGCCCCATTCGCCGCTGCCCCACCCCCAACCCCTCCCCTGAAGGGGAGGGGCTGAAAAGGTTTGGCGTCACCGTTTATCAGCCGCATAACCTCGCCCAACGGGCCTCCAGAAAGCCCGACAAAAGGGGAGAGGGGCGCCATGAAACCCTGGGCACGCTACGTCACCTGCGGATTCGCCGGTATCCTGCTCGGCACCGCCGCCGCCGTGTGGAGCGTCCGCGCCGGCGCGCTCGGTTCCGCCGAGAAGATCGGCCCCTGGACCACCGGCCGCGACTTCGGCACTGCCCAGGCCGGCGCCCATACCCGCGCGGTCGTCGCCCTGCGCGGCCTGCTCGCGCTCCCCGCCACCGAAGCCCGCTATTACACCGCAGCCGTCGATGACGCCGGCCGCCCGCTCGAAGGCCGCTGCACCTATGCCGTCAATGGCGGCAGTCTCCCCGGTCGCTGGTGGAGCCTGACGCTCTACGACCGTGCCGGCTATCTCGTCCCCAACCAGCCCGGCATCTATTCGATCGGCAGCGCGGGGCTGCCCTCGTCCGAACAGGCGCACTGGACCGTCATCGCGTCGCCCGAAAAACAGCTTGGCCATTGGCTCCCGACCGGCGGGATCGACCGGTTCGAGCTGACCCTGCGCGCCTATCTCCCCGATGACGGGGGCAAGGGCAATTTCACTCAGGCGCAACTACCCGGCATCGTGCGGGAGGCGTGCACATGATCCGCCGCTGGCTCGGCCCGCTGATCGTCGCGGCGCTGCTCGGCACGGCCGCGTGGCATCTGGTGCTGGCGATGACGCCCGACATGCTGATGCGGGTAGCGCTCGATCGCGTGTCGAAGGTCGGCGGCCCCAACCGCTTCACCCATGCGCCGCTCGCCACCGCGGCCTCGCGCGCGATCGTCCGGCCAAGCCCGGATCTCGCTTATTCCTCCTGTCCGTTCGATCTGTCGAAGGGGCCGCTGCTGATCGACGCCGTGCCGGTGCCGTCGCCCTATTGGTCGCTGTCGATCTTCGACATGCACACCGACGTCGCGCTGGTCCGCAACGGCATCAAGGCAGCGGGCAAGCCCTTCCGCATCGCCGTCCTGGCATCGGGCCAGTCCGCGCCCGCCGGTTATGAGCCAGTCCATGTCGACGGCACGCACGGCATCGCTCTGATCCGCATCCTGATCGACGACCGCGCCCGCTTCCCGGCAATCGACCGGGAGCGGCGCGCGACGACCTGTCGGTCGGCGGGATAGCGCTGCCCTGAAGCGTCTTGTGCAGGGAAGGGTCAGGCGAACGTCGATTCAACATGGTGCCAGATCATGACAGCGAGGCGCGGTGAGAATCCCCTTCGATTCCCGCCCCGCTCATTCTCATCGTTGGACAAATGAAAGTCGCAGATCAGCGGCTGATCAGCGGAAAAGAGTGCGCATTTTGCCGCTGTTCCGGCCTGTTTTTCCGCTGTTATCCGTTAACAGGGAAAAGGCATGGCAAGGCTTTGAAAAGCTTGCCGAAAACTTCCGCCATTTTCCAACATAACAGCGGAAAGAAAAAATGCGGGCGACCGAACAGCGGAAAACCCGAGTCGCTGTTGGAAATCCATCGGCCTCAGGCGTTGACCGGCGCGCCGAACCGGTTGCTGTGTTCGGCGAAATTGCCCGCCCGCAGCAAGGCCGCCTGCTCGCGCCACTGCTCGCGCGCGATGAAGCCGGCGGGAACGTTCAGCCGCTGCTCGAGCGCCATCTCGTCCACGGCGGACAGTTTTTCGAGGTCGGCGAAGCGGGTCACACCCAGGCCGAACAGGCGCGTGCTCAGCACCCCGTCGATCCCGCGGATCTGGGTCAGGTCGTTATAGCCTGCGGCGCCGAACCAGGCTTTTTTGTTCTCGTCGGGCACGGCCGGCGCGAAGGCCGGGGTGGGTGCCGGGGCGCCGATCGGCAGCGGTGCCGCGGCGGCGACCTCCGCCGCAGGCGGCTCGATCGCGCGGGTTTCGGAAGGCCGCTCCTCCACCACGTCCACGGGTGATTCCGCTTCGGGCGGTGCCGGCGGTTCGCCTGCCAGCTCCGGGGCCTCTGTCTCCGCTTCGGCTACCGGATGATCGATCGTCTCGGCAACCGGCGTGACAGGCTCGTCGACGGGCTCGACTTGGGCCGGTTCCTCTACCTCGGCCGGCGCAGGCGCGCTCGCCAGCGTCGCATAGGATGGTACCACGGCGGGCGGCGCGACGGCCGGCTCGGGCGCGACGATGGTCGGCGTGAAAGGGGCAGGGGCTGCAGGCTCGACCGGCACCGGCACCGGCAGGGGCGGCGCTGGCGCCCTGGCCGCCTGCAGCCGGGCCTCGAGATCGGCGATCGCAGCCGCCGACTCGGTCCGTTCCTGCTCCAGGCTCGCCTTGAGTTCGGCGATCGCGGCGGCCGATTCGTGCCGTTCGCGCTCGAACCCGGCGGTCTCGCGCTCGATCTCGGTGACCCGGCGGGTCGCGGCGCGGACCTTGTCGTCGGAATCGGTGCGATAGGAGGAAAAGTCGTCGGCTTCCTGTTCGTACATTTCCCGCCATTTGCGGCCGCCCGGATGAGACGCGAAACCGACCAGCCAGAAGCCGAAGGCGAGCAGCCCCAGGACGAGGAAATGCGAGGGAGTGCTGAACAGCATGACGCGCCCTTATCCGGTATAGGATTCGTTAACGATCCTGCCGTCAACGGCGCGTCGTAGCAAGCATCCGATTCGGACCCAGGGTGATCCTGCTGAAGTTAGATCCCGCCCTTGAAAGCGTCGGAGATCGAGCAGGCGGCCGGGCCGAGAATGACGATGAACAGCACCGGCAGAATGAACAGGATCAGCGGCACGGTCATGATCGCCGGCAGGCGCGCGGCCTTTTCCTCGGCGCGCATCATGCGCTCGTTGCGGAACTCGGCGGAGAGCACGCGCAACGCCGAAGCCAGCGGCGTACCGTATTTTTCTGTCTGGACCATCGTGGTGACCACGCCCTTCAGCGCGTCGAGCTTCACCCGCATCGCCAGGTTCTCGAACGCCTGACGGCGCTCCGACAGGAAGCCCAGCTCGATCGCGGTCAGGGTGAATTCGTCGCCCAGCTCGGGATAGGCGCGGCCGAGTTCGCGGGCGACTCGGTTGAAGGCGGCGTCGACGGTCAGTCCCGCTTCGGCACAGATGACGAGCAGATCGAGCGCGTCGGGCAGGCCCTTGCGGATCGCGTTGGAGCGCTTGTCGATCTTGTTCTTCAGGAAGATGTCCGGCGCCTTGTAGCTCAGGATGAAGCTGATGGCGACAATGCCGTAGCGCTTCAGCGGCGTGTAATCCGCGAACATGTCGGTGCCGTAGACCAGATAGAGCATCAGCCCGCCGAACACGATCGGCAGGACGAGGCGGCCGAAGATGACCGCGACGGCATATTCCTTGGACCGGATGCCGGCCTGCATCAGCTTGATCTGTGCTGCCTTGACCTGGCTGTCCTGCAGCACCTTGAGGCCGGACAGGATCGATTTGATCCGGTCGGTCGTCTCGTTCTTGGTGACGAGCTTCGCGCGGCGCTTGGTCGAGGCGGTGATGCCGGCCTTGAGCTGCTCGCGGCGGTCGTTCAGGGCCTTGACTCGCTTGGCCATCGGGTCGCGCGCGGTGGTCGCGGCATAGATCGCCAGCAGCACCGCGAACGCGGCGATGCCGGAGAGCAATGTCGCCACCCACATCACGTCGACCCCGAGGATCGTTGGTCCAGCCGTCTCGCCCATGAAAGTTCCGCGTTGCCCCAGTCTAGATTTCGAAGTTGATCATCTTGGCCATGATCGCGGCGCCGATCGCCATCCAGATCATGCCGCCGCCGCCGGCGACCATCAGCCGCTGGTCGACGAAGAAGTTCTGCATATAGCTGCCGTTGATCATCCAGATCATGCCGAACACGATGAAGGGCAGGGCGCCGATGATATAGGCCGAGGCCTTGGATTCGGACGACATCGCCTTGATCTTCAGCTTCATCTGGCCGCGCATGCGCAGCACGTTCGCCAGGTTGGCGAGCGTCTCGGCGAGATTGCCGCCGGTCTCGCGCTGGATCGCGATGGTGATCACGAAGAACTGGAATTCGGGCGTGCCGAGCCGGTCGGCGGTCTCCTGCAGCGCGGCGTCCATCGTCCGGCCGATCTTCATCTTGTCGGTGATCGAGCGGAACTCGACGCCGACCGGACCCTCGACCTCCTGGCCGACCACGCCGATCGTCTCGGTGATCGGCAGGCCCGAGCGCAGGCCGCGGACGAGCAGCTCGATCGCGTCGGGGAATTTCGAGGTGAATTTGGCGATCCGGCGCTTGATGAAGAAGCCGACGCCGAAATGCGGGATGCCGGCGCCCAGCATGATGCCGAGCAGCAGCGATAGCGCGATCGGCATGCCCTGGAGCCAGAGCAGCAGGGCCACGACCACGGTGATGCCCAGCGTGACCATGCCATACTGGCCGACCGTCCAGGTCTTGCCCGTCATCGCCAGCCGCTTCTTGAGCAGTGCGGGGCGGGGCAGGAACCGCATCGCCGCCGCGTCCATCCTCGTTGCGCGGCTTGCAGTGATGCGGCGCATCTGCGCCTCGACCAGCGCGTTGGACGATTCGCTGTGCCGCGCCCTGACCGCGCCCAGCCGGCGCTCGCGCGCCCGCTCCGGCGACGGGCCCGCCAAGGCGAACACCATCAGTACCAGCACGGTGGCCGCGCCTGCGAACAGCATGATGAACGGCATCAGTTCCATCGCGGTATCAAGCGCCCCGCTTCGTTGACGGACGGTTTACGCCCGCGAATTTTTCGCACCCGCGCATAGGCCGGGTCACTTCTTCGCCGAACGCTTCGGCATCATCGACTTGAGATCGGCGAACTTGCCCATCAGCGATCCGCCCTTGTCGCCCGACTTCTTCTTGCGGCCGTCGTCGCTGTCGGCGGCGTCGCCGACGCCCATCAGCTTGGTCGCGAGCTCGACCATCGGCTGAGTCGTCTTCGATCCCTTGCCGGCCTCGGCGACCGGCTTGCCCAGCTTGGCTGCCTGCGCGGCCAGCTTCTGGTCGAACGGGACGACGAAATCGATCTTGCGCTCGATCGAGCCCTCGAAGTCCTTGCGGCTGATCTCGAGCTGACCGTTCAGGTGCATCTTGTTGGCGACGACGAAGACCTGGGTCTGCGGCGCGTTGGACTTGAGCCAGGACAGGATCCGGATCGAATCGCGCGCGGCGGCCAGGGTCAGCTCGGTCACCACCACGGCGACCTGCACATCGGTGATGAGGTGCGGATGCTGGACCAGCATGTTGCGCGGCAGATCGACGATGGTGCACTCGAACGCGGCGCGCATCTCCTCCTGCAGCTGGTAGAAGGCGGCACCGTCGGTCAGGACCGGCGAATTGATCGGGGCCTCGGCGGAGAGCACCGACAGCGTCTCGCTTGCCTTGACCATGGCGCGTTCGATGAACAGCCCGTCGATGCGGCTGGGGTTCTCGATCGCATCGGTAAGGCCGCGGCCCGGTTCGAGGTCGAGCGCCAGCGCGCCGGTGCCGAAATGCACGTCGAGATCGAGCAGCGCGGTGGTCCGCCCGCCCTTCTCGCTGAGGATCCAGGCGACCGAGGTCGCGAGCGTCGAAGCGCCGACGCCGCCCCGCGCGCCGATAAAGGCGGTGGAGCAATGCGGACGCTCGGCGCCGACATCGATCAGCTTGGGCGCGTTGAGGATGGTCTGCGCATGGGTGAACGCCTCGCGCAGCATGTCGGGGCTCAGCGGCTTGAGCAGATAGTCCTGGATGCCGCTGACGACGAGGTCGCGGTACAGGCGCACATCGTTGACCTGGCCGGCCGCGATCACGACCGTACCGGGCTCGCAGACCTCGGCGAGCGCGTTGATGTCGTTGAGTGGATCGCCGGACTCGGAGAGGTCGACGAACAGGATCTGCGGGCTGGCCGAGACCGACAGGGACTGGACCGCGTTGCGCAGCCCGCCCTTGTTCACCTTTTCGGGCACCCAGCCCATCTCGACCGCGACGGGGCGGACGATCTCGGCGGTGGTCTCGTCACAAACGAAGGCGACGAAGGGTTCGCGGTGGCCGACCCGGCCGGAGCTGCTGAAGGGGGCGTTCATGTTACTTGCTCCCCGCGTCTTTCAGGCCGCCTGCGCCGGTCGGCGTGGCCTTGCGATAGGTTCCGATGGCGCGGGTCGAGACCGCGGTGTCGGTGGTGTCGGCGCCGGGCTGGCCGCGCACGAGATCGGCCGGATTGGCGACCATCGCCGCCAGGTTGGAATTGATCGCGCAGCCCTGGTTCGACGAGGTATTGCTCTCGAACTCGGGCTGGGCGCTTCGGCTGTAGTCGGGACATCCGGGCACCGTCGCCTTCATCCGGCTGACGATGATCCGTGCCGTGCCGGGTGCAATGGTCGCACCGGTCACGGGCGTGTCGTCCGACAGGAGCAGGCCGTAATGCGCGATCTCGGTCGAGACCGCGTCGCGAATGCCGCCGCCATAGGGATTGGGATCGTCGATCGCGACCCGGTCACCGTAACCGAGGCGGAGCGACGCCATCCAGCCGGCCAGGCGCTGGGATTCGCCCGGGGCCAGCGTGTTGCCGCTGGTGTTGACGTCGAACACATAGTCGGTCCGGCTGACCACCGGCTGGTGCACCGATTCGAGGCCGCGGTTCTGCGTGCCGCTGCACGCGCCCAGCAACAGGGCCGGGGCGAGGGCGGAGGCGAGGAGGATCGTACGCTTGATCATGGGTCTATCCCTCGAGACGGCGTCAATTGAAGCTGAAACCGGGCGCGGCGCTCGCACCCTTTTTCGACTTCGACTTGGCTTCAGGCGGTGCATTCTTGGTGACCTGGTCCTCGCGGCGCTGCTGCGGGGCAGGCGTGGGCAGGACGGGAACCGGGGCTGCCGCGCCAAAGGCGGGTTCGGCGCCAACCGGCGGGGCCATGCTCGGCTTGGGCCGGTCGCCGCCATTGGTGCCGCCGCCAAGCTGGCCCAGCAGGACGCGGTCCAGATCGGTCGGTGCCTTGTAGCCGTCGGTCGGCAGGACGATCTCGTTCGCGTTGACCGGCTTCACCAGATACGGGGTGATGATGATCACCAGTTCGGTCTCGTTACGCTGGAAGGCGTTCGAGCGGAACAGCGCGCCGAGGATCGGCACGTCGCCCGCACCGGGCGTCTTTTCGAACGAGTTGTTGTGGCTGTTCTGCAGCAGGCCGCCGATCATGAAGCTCTGGCCCGAGCCGAGCTCGACGGTCGTCTCGGCGCGGCGGGTGGTCAGGCCCGGCACGCGCGAGCTGCCGATCGCCACGGCGTTCGAATAGTCGAGCTGCGACACTTCCGGCCGCACGCGGAGCGAGATCCGTCCATCGGCCAGCACGGTGGGCGTATAGGCCAGGCTGACGCCGTACTGCTTGTATTCGACCGTGACCGAGCCGAGGCCCTGCGACACCGGGATGGGCACTTCGCCGCCGGCCAGGAAGGTGCCGGTCTCGCCCGACAGCGCGGTGAGGTTCGGGTTGGCGAGAGTCGACACCTGGCCGATCGTCTCGCCGAGATCGATCGCACTCAGCAGGTCAAGCCCGAACAGCTTGCCGGCCAGGCCCAGGGTCGTGCGCTGCGAACCGTTCAGGAAGGTGAAGGAGGTGCCTGTGCCCGGCGTAGTAGCCGTGGGCGGTACGGGGGGCGTGATCGTGCCGGCGTCGCGGCCGGAGCCGATGCCGAACAGGAAACCGCCGGTCGTATCGAGCGACTTCAGGTTGACGCCGACATTCTTGATGAAGCTGCGGCTGACCTCGGCGAAGCGTACCTGCAGATTGACTTGCAGCGGCGTCGCGGTGCGAAGGCGGTTGAAGACGCCGATCTTCAAGCTCGCGCCTGGGGCCGAGGCGTCGACCCCCGGATTGAGCAGCGCAAGCACGAGCCGTTCGGCCTGGGCGCTGTCGTCAGGCGACCCGACGGTTCCCGTCAGCACGGCGATCTGGCCGGTCGTGGTCACCCGGATATCGGCATCCGGCATCGCAAGCTTCAGCATGCGATCGATCGACGTGATGTTCTGGCTGACCCGGACGTTCGCCGAATAGATCACGCCGCCCGACGCATTGGTCGCGAACAGGGTGGCTTCGCCGAATTCCTTGCCGAAGAGGTGGATCTGGCGCGGGTTGCTGACATAGACGTCGGCGACACCCGAGTTGGACACCCACACATCGGCGACGTCCGCCGGCAGGGTGATCAACTCACCCTGGCCGATCGAGAGCAGCACCTCGCGGGTCGGCCGTTGCGAGCCGACCGGGGGCGTGCCGATCCGGGCGGGACGCCCGGCGATCGAGCGTGGCTTGGCTGCCGGGCGGGCCTTGGCGGCACCGGCGACCGCGGTCGCGGGCATGCTGGCGACCATCGCCGCCGCTGCCGTAACCGCGACCGAGCGGTTCAAGAGGTTCCTGATGCGCATCCTACTTCTTCCCCCCGACCGGAACATCGGTCACCGAATTTCCTCGCGCGACGCGCACCACCGGGCCGACCGGCACTGCGGCACCCGGATAGCCCCCGGCACCGGCACCGGGCGCGCCGGGCAGCGACGATGGCGGCTTGCCGGGCACGGTGCTGCGCTGGAAGCGCGACACGTCGGCACCCGTGGCGATCGTCGAGCTGCCCGCCTGGGGCTGGGTCGCGACCTGCAACAGCATCGCCTTTTCGGCCTTGGGGTCATTGCCCTCGGGCACCTTGATGTCGCCATTGGCGATCGCTTCCTCGAGTTCGCTGTTGTTGTCGGCGATCGAGCGCAACGACAGCGAAAGCGAGCCAAGCGTCTGGGCGACCGCGATCTTCTCCGCGATCTTCGGCGTCGCCTCGATCGTCACGTTGGAGAAGGTGCGCACGACGGTCTTGCCGTCCTCGCCCACGGTATTGTCGGTGCGCTGGTCGGTCGCCAGCACGCGCAGGTTGCGCATGACCGTCTCGGCGACCTTGAGCGGCGGCCCGTCGCCGCCGCCGGGGACGGTCTGGGTCAGGACCAGATCGATCCGGTCGCCCGGGAAGACGAAGCCGGCGACTCCGGTCTGCGCTGAAACGGGGAAGGTCACGGCGCGCATGCCCGGGCCGAGTGCCGCCGCCAGGAAGCCGCGGTCGCCGGGCTTCACCAGCGCGCCCTGCGTGACCGGCTGGCCAGCGGTGATCGCGTTGCGGACGACCGTGCCCTGAAGCGACTTCAGATCGGTGTCCTTCTTGATGAAATAGGCGTTGTCGACCAGTTCCTTGGGCCAGGGCTGGAACTTCAGCGCGGTGGCATCCAGGATCGTCCCGACCGGCAGCGCACGCGTGGCGACGAGCACCTCGGGGCCATCGACGGGCGCTGCGACCGCAGTGGCGGCACCGGCTTGCGGGGCGGACCCGCCGACGAGCAGGCTGCGCGCCATGAAGGCCGTGATCGCCGCGACGATCAGAGCGCCCACTAGAAGAATGATCTTGCGACTATCCATGACGTTTCAGGCCTTTCGGGCGCGGGACGATTGAACCCGCGTTAAGCATTCACAGGAACTGGTTAAGAATCGGTTCGCGAAGTGTAAGAAGAGCGGCGATCGCAATCGCCACGCCGTAGGGAATCTCCGGTTTCTCCGGTTTTTTGCGTATCGCGCGCTCGATCATGAGCAGCAGCGTCAGCGCGCCGCCGAGCAGCGACATCACGATCAGCATCCAGGCGAGCGCGTCGAACGGGAACCACAAGGCCAGCGCGCCGATCATCTTGGTGTCGCCGCCGCCCATCCACCCCATGGCGAAGGCGCCGAGGAAAAAAGCGAAGACGACCGCTGCCACGCCGAGCTGGATCGCGATATCGGGCCAGACCGCCCAGCCGTTCGCCCACCACCACAAGGGTGCGAGCGCGACGATCGCGGCGTTCTTCCAATTGGCGATCTCACGGGTGCGCGCGTCCTGGATCCCTGCCGAAACAAGGAGCAGCGCCAGCGCGCCGAGCAGTAAAGCGTTTGGTGTACCCCCACCCATCAGCAATACCCCTAGACGACATGGCTTTCTAAAAAGTAACCAGCGTCCATGGTTTCCCCGCAGCTTTATCGCCGCGCGATTCCGGCTACCGCCCGGATCTCGTTCTGGATCGCGCCCGACGGCTGGAAGCTGCGGCGTTTCGATTGGCCGGCGGAGGGCCATCCGCGCGGCAGCATCCTGTTCCAGGGCGGGCGTGGCGACATCTTCGAGAAATATCTGGAGGCGTTCGCGCACTGGCACGGCCAGGGCTGGTCGATCACCGCGTTCGACTGGCGGGGGCAGGGCGGATCGGGGCGGCTGTCGCCCGATCCGCATGTCGGCCATGTCGAGAGCTTCGACAGCTTCATCGACGACTTTGGCGCCTTCTGGGCCGAATGGTCGCCCGAAGCGGTGGGCCCGCAGGTCGTGATGGGCCATTCAATGGGCGGGCATCTGGTGCTGCGCGCGATGACCGAAGGGCTTGCGCGGCCCGCGGCGGCGGTACTGATCGCGCCGATGCTCGGCCTGCACAGCCCGCTGGGCGCGCGGATGGGCGAGCGGCTCGCCAGGTTCCTCGGCGGCGTCGGCAACTCGGCGCGCGCAGCCTGGAAGGTCAATGAGCGCCCGGCGACCACGGCCACGCGCCAGGCCCTGCTGACCCATGATCCTGCCCGCTATGAGGACGAACTCTATTGGCAATCGACCAAGCCCGAGCTGCTGCTTGGTCCGCCGAGCTGGAAATGGGTGATGAAGGCGTTCGAATCGACCCGGCGCCTGCGCGAGGATCCGCGGCTCAAGACGATGACGATACCGGTGCTGATGATCGTCGCGGGGGCGGACAAGCTGGTGAGCGCCAAGGCGGCGTTGCAGGTCGCCGGCAAATTGCCCGATGTGCGCGTGGTGCGGTTCGGCCAGGAATCGGCGCACGAGGTGCTGCGCGAAGCGGATGGCGTGCGCAACCGCGCGATCGGCGAGATCGACATCTTCCTCGCCGCGCGCGCGCAGCGCTGAGGCCTTCGGGGGCGCGATCTTGAAGCGGTACGATATCGCGATCGTCGGGGCGGGGATTGCCGGCGCGAGCCTCGCCGCCGCGCTGGCGCCCCATGCATCGGTGCTGCTGATCGAGGGCGAGGACGCGGCCGGCTATCACGCCACCGGCCGGTCGGCGGCCTTCTGGTCGGAAAGCTATGGCGGTCCCGGGGTCCAGCCGCTCACCAGCGCCTCCGGCCCGGTGCTCGAGACGGGCGGTTTCCTGGCGCCTTTGGGGTCGCTTCATATCGGCCGGGCGAAGGACGCGGCCGCGATCGACGCCTTTCTCGCCGAATTCGACGCCACTCAAGTCGCGCTCGAACGGGTCGATCCGGCGACGGTCGTGCCCGGCCTGCGCGACGACTGGACGCTCGGCGTAATGGAGGCGAGCAGCGCCTATATCGACGTCGCCGCGCTCCACGCCGATTGCATCGCGCGCGCGCGCCGGGCGGGGGCGGAGATGGTCCTGAACGCGCCGCTCACGGCGGCCAGGCGCGAAGGCGGGCAGTGGCGGCTCGGAACCGCCGCCGGGGACTTCGCGGCGACGATCCTCGCCAACGCCGCCGGTGCATGGGCCGATGGCGTGGCGCGCCTTGCGGGTGCCGGGCCGATCGGGATCCAGCCTTATCGCCGCACCATGACCCAGTTGCGGACCGACCCCGCCGCGCCCGGGGGACTGCCCCTCGTCTCCGACATCTCGGGCAAGCTCTATTTCAAGCCGGAGGCGGGCGGGCGGCTGTGGCTGAGCCCGCATGACGAGACCCCGGTCGACGCGTGCGACGTCCAGCCCGAGGAACTCGACGTGGCGATCGCGATCGACCGGTTCGAACAGGTCGTCGACTGGCGTGTGACCGCGGTCGAGCGGCGCTGGGCTGGGCTCAGGAGCTTCGCCCCCGACCGGCTGCCCGTCTATGGCTTCGACCCGAATGTCACTGGCTTGTTCTGGTGCGCCGGGCAGGGTGGTTTCGGCATCCAGACCGCCCCCGCCGGCGCCGCGCTCGCGGCGGCGCTGCTGCTGGGGAAGAGCCCCGATCCCTTCGTCGCTGCGATCGATCCGGCGCCATATGCGCCCGGGCGATTCCAGACGCTGGCGTAACGGTTCGGGCGAAGCTAACCTGCCTCGGTCCAGCCTATGGGAGAGACGACATGGCACATAAATTCGTGATCGAGCAGAACAAGGCGGGCGAGTATGTCGCCAAATTCAAGTACAACAGCGAAATCATCTTCTGGACCGAGGGCTATTCGAGCAAGGCCGGCGCGAAGAACGCGATCGAATCAGTGCTGAAGAATGGGCCGGGCGCGCCGATCGAGGAGGGGTGAGCCTCGCCTGAGGATCGCGCGCTGCGCTTGCCGGCAGCCGTTGCCGGGCCATGGTGGTTCCGGCGCGCTAGGATCGATGACAGGAAGACCGAAATTCCCTGTTCCGAGGGCGGAACAGGGAATTTTTTTATTTTCAGGCCTGTTTATGGTTGATTTTCGCGCGAACCTTGTAGCGAAATCAAGGTGTTGAATGGCAATTCCCTGTTCCTGTGGAACAGGGAAATCAACGACACGGAACAGGGAAATGCCGGGCGCGGAACAGGGAATCGACGCGTCGGTGCTGGGGCGTGCGGCTTCGATCGAATGACGGGATTGGGGATGTGGGCGAGGGCGGTCATTGCCGGGTAATGGCATGATCGGGCGGTATGTTGAATCAAGGCGGGACGTTTGCGGATGCTGCGCCAGCCCGTTGCCGTTTTGTTTTGAGGCCCGATGGACCCCGGAACTGGTCCGAGGTGACGGTGGGGCTGCGGAGGGGCTAACCCCGTCCCGCCGCCACCGCGGCGTCGCTGGCCAGCTTGTCGGCCCGCTCATTGTCCGGGTGGCCGGCATGGCCCTTTACCCACACCCATTCGATGCGGTGCGGCTTGGCGGCGGCGAGCAGCGCCTGCCAGAGGTCGGCGTTCTTGACCGGCTGCTTCGCGGCGGTCTTCCAGCCATTCTTCTGCCAGCCTTTGATCCATTTGGTCAGGCCGTCCATGACGTAGCGGCTGTCGGTCGACAGCGTGACATGGCACGGCCGCTTGAGCGCGTTCAGCCCCTCGATCGCCGCGGTCAGCTCCATGCGGTTGTTGGTGGTCAGCTTCTCGCCGCCCGCCAGCTCGCGCTCGCTGGTGCCGGAGCGGATGATCGCGCCCCAACCGCCCGGGCCCGGATTGCCCTTGCAGGCGCCATCGGTGGCGATTTCGACTTTGGTCAGCTCGGTCATGCAATATCCAGCGGGGTCGTGCGCGCCGCATAGGCCTTCAGGCGGCGTAGATAGGCGAGGGGGTCCTTGCGCGTCACCAGGGCGTCAGCCGGGGTGTTGAGCCAATCCCAGGCGCGCGACAGCAGGAAACGGATGCAGGCGCCCTTGGCGAGATGGATCAGCGCGGCCCGTTCGTCGGGCGTGAGATCGATCGACTGGCCATATCCCTCGATCAGCGCCCGCCCGACCGCCCAGTCGGCCCTGCTGCCCGTCGTGTCGAACGACCAAGCGGTATGCATCACGGCGAGGTCATAGGCGCGGATGTCGGTGCAGGCGAAATAGAAGTCGATCAGCCCGGTCACGGCATCGCCGCGCATCAGGACATTGTCGGGGAACAGGTCCGCATGGATCGCCCCGACCGGAAGATGGGCCGGCCAGGCATCGAGGACGGCGTCGAGCGCGAAGCCGACATCGTCGTACAGGCCGGGCGCGATGCCGTCGAGATCGCGGCCGCAGCGTTCGAACAGCGGGCGCCAGGTGTCGACACCCATCGAATTCGTGCGAGTCAGGGGGAAATCCGTCAGCGCCTCGTGCATCCGGCCCATGGCGGTCCCGGCGGCAAACGCCTGGGCGATGGTCGGGTGCGAGACCGAGACGCCGGTCAGGAACTCGATCAGGCAGGCCGGCCGGCCTTCGAGCTGGTGGATCACCGTACCGTCACGATCGGGCAGCGCGCGCGGCACCGGCAAGTCGTGCTTTCCGAGATGATCGATCATCGAGAAGAAGAAGGGCAGGTCGTCCAGATGCACGCGCTTCTCGTAAAGCGTCAGGATGAACCGGCCCCAGGTCGTGTCGACCAGGTAATTGCTGTTCTCGACGCCCTCCGCGATGCCCTTGGCGGAGACCAGCTCGCCATGGTCGAAACCCGACAGGAAGGCGCCAAGCGCCTCCGCCGAAACCTGCGTATAGACAGCCATTCGATCTAGGCTGCGACGACTTCGAGGCCGCGGGGCAGCTTGAAAGAGATCGTCTCGCGCGTCGTCTCGACTTCGTACTCGCTGATCTCGAAACGTTCCGAAAGCCGATCGACGAGTTCGCGGACCAGGACTTCCGGGGCCGACGCTCCGGCCGTGATGCCGAGCGTCCGGACGCCTTCGAGAAAGTCGAAATCCAGATCGCCCGCGCGCTGGACCAGGACGGCCGGGGTCCCTTCGCGTAGCGCCACCTCGACCAGCCGAACCGAGTTGGAGGAGTTGGGCGCGCCGATCACCAGCATCGCGTCACAGGCACCGGCGATCTTCTTGACCGCTGCCTGACGGTTCGACGTGGCATAGCAGATATCCTCGCCACGCGGCGCCTGGATCGCAGGGAAGCGGCGCTGCAGCGCCTCGACGATGGCGGCGGTATCGTCGACCGACAGGGTCGTCTGAGTCAGGAAAGCGAGGTTGTCGGGGTCGCCTGGCTGCATCGTCTCGACATCGGCGATGGTTTCGACCAGCGACATTGATCCTTCTGGGACCTGGCCGAAGGTGCCGATCACCTCGGGATGGCCCTTGTGTCCGATGAAGACGATGTGGCGGCCGGCCGCGACCAGCCGCTCGGCCTGGCGGTGCACCTTCGAGACGAGCGGGCAGGTGGCATCGAGATAGGCAAGGCCACGCTTGGCCGCCTTGGTCGGCACCGCCTTGGGCACGCCGTGCGCGGAGAATACCACGGGCACGCCGTCCGGCACCTCGTCAAGCCCCTCGACGAACACCGCGCCCTTGGCGCGCAGCGCATCGACGACGAATTTGTTGTGGACGATCTCATGCCGGACATAGACCGGCGCGCCATATTTCTCGATCGCCAGCTCGACGATCTGGATCGCGCGATCGACACCTGCACAGAAGCCGCGTGGAGCGGCGATGAGCAGTTCGAGCGGCGGTTTGCGGAGATCGGTCATTACGGAGCGCTCTACGCGATTGCTTGCGTGCGCGAAAGCCGGTTCCTATGGTGCGCATCGTTCCGGGGCCGGTGCGCGCGAGCGCGAGGCCCCTTCCTATGTGATAAGGTGCGTGTGCCCGTGACAGCCCGGAAAATTGCCGTTCCCGCCATCCTGATGCTGCTGGCAGGCGGCTGCTCCACCACCGGAGACATCGACGAAACCGGCGGCATCACGGCGATCCGCTCGGCGTGCCCCAGCGTCGGCGTCCCCGCGGCGACCGGTGACATCACCCTGTTCGATCCGCCGACCAGCACCGCCGCGACGGCGATCGACGTGGCCGCGGTGATGACCAATGTGCGCTCCACCTGCGCCGATGCGACCGACGACATCGTCACTACCGTCACCTTCGATATCCAGGCCCGCCGCGCCCGCACCGACACGGCGCGCGATGTGAACCTGCCCTATTTCATCACCGTCGTACGCGGCGGCACCGCCGTGATCGCCAAGCGCGTCGGCCATGTCTCGGTACACTTCAATGCCGGGCAGGACCGCGCGACGGCCAGCGGCCAGGCGAGCAGCACCATTTCGCGCGCCGCGGCCAGCCTGTCGGACGATGTCCGCAAGAAGCTGACCGAGAAGCGCAAGGCCGGCGGCAGCGACGCCGCGGTCGACCCGCTGACCCGGCCCGAGATTCGCCAGGCGGTGCTGCGCGCGACCTTCGAGGCGCTGGTCGGTTTCCAGCTGACCGACGATCAGCTCAAGTACAACGCGACCCGATGACCGAGGTGCGGGCCTTTGCCCTGCTTGCAGGCAAGGCCCGGTATCTCGCGCGGGGTGAAAACAGCGCCATTGCCAAGTCGCCGGTGAAAGGGCCGGTGAAGATCGGTTTTCTCGGGCTGGAAGGCGACGAGCAGGCCGATCCCAGCGTGCATGGCGGGCCGGACAAGGCGCTGCACCATTATCCGCACGACCATTATGCACGCTGGGGCGAGGGCAGGGCGGACGATTCGGTGCTCGTCGGCCCGGGCGCCTTTGGCGAGAATATTGCGACGCGCGGGCTGATCGAGGAGCAGGTCTGCATCGGCGACCGTTTCCGCCTGGGCAGCGCGCTGATCGAGATCAGCCAGGGGCGGCAGCCCTGCTGGAAGCAGGGCGAAAGACTGCACTGGCCGGCGCTTCCTGCGCTGATGGTCAAGGAGCGCCGTAGTGGCTGGTATTACCGCGTGATCGAAGAGGGGGCGGCCGAGCCGGGCGATCTGCTGTCGATGGTCGAGCGGCCCCTGCCCGACTGGACGGTGCGCCGGGTATTCGGCCTGCTCATCGCCGGCGACCATCGCAAGGACCCGGGGGCACTCGCCGAACTCGCCGGTATGGAGCTGCTGTATGACGGTTGGCGGCGCCGCGCCGCCAAATTGATGCTTTAGGTAAAAGCACCGCCAAGCCCAATTGACTCGCATGCTGCGCCGCGTCACACCGGGGTGTCGATGGGGGGCAACCTCCATAGGCACGCGCGGGAGAGACCCCGGACGTGGGACCCTTGTCAAAGCAATGGCTTGGCATGGAATCCCTGATCCGAGGCGCCGAAGGAGCAACCGCCCCGGAATCTCTCAGGCACACCGGACCGCGCGGGCTATCGACACTCTGGAAAGCGGCTGCAGCGACGTTCGCGCGGCCCACCGAAGGGGTAAGCTGTCCTGCGCGTGCGGGCGGTGAAAGCTCTCAGGTTCCCGTGACAGAGGGGGCGGCGATACTCGGCGTGCGATGCGCTGCGTAACGCCGTGACACCTTGTGACGGAGATCGGCATTGAGCGACAACGAAGGCCCCGAAATCGAGATCCAGACGCTGCCGCTCGATGCGTGGCACCGTGCGCGGGAAGGCCGGATGGTCGAATTCGCCGGCTATCACATGCCCGTCCAGTATGAAGGCATCATGGCCGAGCATCTGTGGACCCGCGAGTCCGCCGGCCTGTTCGACGTCAGCCATATGGGCCAGCTCCTCTTCACCGGAGAAGGCGCCGACGTCGCGCTCGAGGCGCTGCTGCCGGGCGACATCAAGGGGCTTGCCCCTACGAAGATGCGCTATTCGCTGCTGCTCGCCGAGAATGGCGGCATTCTCGACGACCTGATGGTCACGCGCCGCGAGGACGGCATCTACATGGTCGTCAACGGCGCGACCAAATATGACGACATCTCCTATCTCCTCGATCACCTGCCCGAGGACATCACGATCAACATCATGGACGAGCAGGCGCTGCTCGCGTTGCAGGGGCCCAAGGCAGTCGATGTGCTGTCGCGTCTGGTGCCGGGCGTCGAGGCTTTGGTGTTCATGACCGCGGGCGCGTTCGAGTGGAACGGCACGCCGCTGTGGATCAGCCGCTCGGGCTATACCGGCGAGGACGGCTTCGAGATATCGGTGCCGGCCGAGGCAGCGGAGGCGCTGGCCAATGCGCTGACCGCTGAAGCCGAAGTGAAGCCGATCGGGCTCGGCGCGCGCGATTCGCTGCGGCTCGAGGCCGGCCTGCCGCTCTATGGTCATGACCTTGACCCCGAGACGACGCCGGTGATGGCCGATCTCGGCTTTGCCCTGTCGAAGCGGCGGCGCGAGGAAGGCAATTTCATGGGCGCCGAGCGCATCCTGCTTGAGCGCGAGCAGGGCCCGGTGGTCAAGCGCGTCGGCCTGGTCGTCGAAGGCCGCCAGCCGGTGCGCGAAGGCGCGGCGGTGGTCGACGCGGACGGGTCCGATGTCGGCAAGGTCACCAGCGGCGGCTTCGCCCCGAGCTTCGGCGCGCCGATCGCCATGGCCTATGTGCCTGTCGCGATGAGCGCGCTTGGCACCGTCATCCAGCTAACCCAGCGCGGCAAGGTCCATCAGGCGACCGTCACCGCGATGCCGCTAATTCCACACCGCTATGTTCGAGCAGGAGGCAAGTAAGATGAGCCGTTACTTCACCGAAGATCATGAATGGGTCGATGTCGACGGCGACATCGGCACGGTCGGCATCAGCGACTATGCGCAGAGCCAGCTCGGCGACATCGTGTTCGTCGACGTGCCCGCAGAGGGCAAGGAACTGAGCAAGGGCGACGAGGCCGCGGTGGTCGAATCGGTCAAGGCCGCGTCGGACGTCTATTCGCCGGTTTCGGGTACGGTGCTCGAGGGCAATGCGGCGCTGGGCGACAATCCGGGGCTCGTCAACGAGGATCCCGAGGCCGAGGGCTGGTTCTTCAAGCTGACGCTCAGCGATCCGGAAGAACTCAGCGGCCTGATGGACGAGGCTGCCTACGCCGCTTTCGTCGCGAAGCTTTGAACTAACGAAGCCCCTCCCCTGCAGGGGAGGGGAGAAGGACTGCGAATGCGTTACCTGCCCCTTACCGACAATGATCGTCAGGCGATGCTCGCCACGATCGGTGCCAAGTCGATCGATGACCTGTTTGTCGATGTGCCCGCCATCGCCCAGCTCGACGGCCCGATCCACGGCCTTCCCGGCCATGCCAGCGAGCTGGCGGTCGAGCGCCATATGTCGGCGCTGGCGCGCAAGAATTTGGCGGCGGGCGACGCGCCCTTCTTCCTCGGTTGCGGCGCCTACAAGCATCATGTGCCGGCGAGCGTCGATCACCTGATCCAGCGCGGCGAATATCTGACGGCGTACACGCCGTACCAGCCCGAGATCGCGCAGGGCACGCTGCAGATGCTGTTCGAGTTCCAGACCCAGGTCGCGCGGTTGCTCGGCACCGATGTGGCGAACGCCTCGATGTACGATGGCTCGACTGCCTGCTGGGAAGCGATCGGCATGGCGCGCCGGGTGACCAAGCGGGCCAAGGCAATCCTGTCGACCGGGCTTCATCCGCATTATGTCTCGGTCGCGAAGACCATGGCGAAGTTCACCGGCGACGTGCTGGAAACCGGTACGCCATCGCTGTCGGCAGAGACGGACATCGCGGACCTGATCGGGAGAATCGACAACGACACCTCCTGCGTCGTCGTCCAGTATCCGGACATCCTTGGCCGCATCGCCGACCTGTCCGAGCTGGCCGCCGCCTGCCACGCGAAGAAGGCGCTGCTGGTCGCGGTCGTCACGGAGCCGGTGGCGCTGGGCGCGATCAAGGCGCCGGGCGAGATGGATGCCGACATCGTCGTGGGTGAGGGCCAGTCGATCGGCGTCGGGCTTCAGTTCGGCGGCCCTTATGTCGGGCTGTTCGGCTGCAAGGAAAAATATGTCCGCCAGATGCCGGGCCGGCTCTGTGGCGAGACGCAGGACGCGGACGGGCGCCGCGGCTTCGTGCTGACGCTTTCCACCCGCGAGCAGCATATCCGCCGCGAAAAGGCGACGTCGAACATCTGCACCAACTCGGGCCTCTGTGCGCTGGCTTTCTCGATCCACATGACCCTGCTCGGCGAGGCCGGACTGCGCGCGCTGGCCGAGACCAACCATGCCGGCGCCGTGGCCGCTGCCGAGCGGCTGGTGCAGGTGCCGGGCGTCGAACTGGTCAACACCGCCTTCTTCAACGAATTCACCCTGAAGCTGCCGGTCGAGGCGCGGCCCGTGGTCCGCACATTGGCGGATCGCGGTATCCTGGCCGGCGTGTCGCTCGGACGACTCTATCCAGGCGAGGGCGATCTTGCGAACGGCCTGGTCGTCGCGGTGACCGAAACGACCACCATGGAGGATGTCGAGACATTTGCCTCCGCGCTCCAGGAGGTGCTGGCATGACGATCAACGCAAGCGGCTGGCGCCCGGAGCGCCCCGAAGCCGGTTCCGCCACCGCGCCGACCTTCACCGGCAACAAGGCACTGATGCTGGAAGAAGCGCTGATCTTCGAGATCGGCTCGACCGAGACGACCGGCGTGGAGGTTGCGGCCCCGGCCAAGGTCGAGTCACGGCTCGGCACTCTCGGACGCACAGCGCCGATCGGGTTGCCCGGCCTGTCCGAGCCCGAGGCGGTGCGCCATTACACTCGCCTGTCGCGGCAGAATTATGCGATCGATCTCGGCCTGTTCCCGCTGGGCTCGTGCACGATGAAGCATAACCCGCGGCTCAACGAGAAGATGGCGCGGCTGCCCGGTTTCGCCGACATCCACCCGCTGGCGCCGGTCGATACGGTGCAGGGCGCGCTCGAGGTGATCCACCAGCTTGCCCATTGGCTGGTGACTCTGACCGGCATGCATTCGGTGGCGATGAGCCCCAAGGCGGGCGCTCATGGCGAGCTGTGCGGCATCCTGGCGATCCGCGCCGCGCTGGAAGCGCGGGGCGAGGGGCACCGCAAGGTGATCCTGGTGCCCGAGAGCGCGCATGGCACCAATCCGGCGACCGCGGCTTTCGCCGGCTATTCGGTCGAGGATATCCCCGCGACCGGCGAAGGCCGGGTCGATCTGGCGGCGCTGACCGCGCGGCTCGGGCCGGACGTGGCGGGCGTGATGATCACCAATCCCAACACCTGCGGCCTGTTCGAGCGCGACATGCGCAAGATCTCCGACGCGGTGCATGAAGCGGGCGGGCTGGTCTATTGCGACGGCGCCAACTTCAACGCGATCGTCGGGCGAGTCCGGCCGGGCGATCTCGGTATCGACGCGATGCACATCAACCTGCACAAGACCTTCTCCACGCCGCATGGCGGCGGCGGGCCCGGTTCGGGGCCGGTGGTGTTCTCGGAAGCGCTGGCGCCCTATGCGCCGCTCCCCTTTGTCGAGCAGACGGCGGACGGCTTCCACCTCGTCGAGGAGGAGACCGCGGAGGAGCATCATGCCGGCAGCTTCGGCCGCATGGTCGCGTTCCAGGGCCAGATGGGCATGTTCACCCGGGCGCTGACCTATATCCTCAGCCATGGTGCGGACGGCCTGCGCCAGGTCGCCGAGGATGCGGTGCTCAACGCCAACTATATCCTGCGTTCGCTCGACGGCACGCTCGACGCGCCGTTCGGGGCCTCGGGGCCGTGCATGCATGAGGCGTTGTTCTCGGATTCGAACCTGGCCGAGGGCTTCTCGACAATCGACGTCGCCAAGGGGCTGATCGACGAGGGTTATCATCCGATGACCATGTATTTCCCGCTGGTGGTGCACGGCGCGATGCTGGTCGAGCCGACCGAGACCGAGAGCAAGGCGGCGCTCGACCAGTTCATCGGTGCGCTGCGATCGGTGGCGGAACGGGCCAAGGCGGGCGATGTGGCGCTCAAGTCCGCGCCGCACTTCGCCCCGCGCAGCCGGCTCGACGAGACGCTGGCCGCGCGCAAGCCCGTGCTGGTGTGGAAGGACCAGGAACTCGCGCAAGCGGCGGAATAGGGCGGTCGATCGCGGTCACGAACCCGTCACACTCACGGGGCATCGCTGTCGGCCTCGGGTTGACGGGACGCGGAGCGGGGACAGGGATGCAGGTTCATACCGGCCAGCCACAGGGCTGGATCCAATATGCAGTCCCGACGGCGATCTTCGTCCTGGTCTTCGCGTTCCGCGCACGGCGCCTGAGTCAACTTCGGCCGCTCAGGATCGAGCGGCTGTGGATCTTCCCGGCGATCTACCTGCTGGTCTGCGCCTGGATGCTGGTCCAGAATCCGCCGAGCCCGATCGGGTGGCTGTTGTGTGGCCTAGCGCTGGCGGTCGGTGCGGCGCTCGGCTGGCAGCGGGGCAAGACGATGCGGATCACCGTCGATCCGGAGACGCACCAGCTCAATCAGAAGGCGTCGCTGGCCGGCATCGCCTTCCTGTTCGTGATCGTGGGGCTGCGTGCCGCCGCGAAGGCGGGGAGCAGCGCGTTGCACCTCAACGTCGCGATGCTGACCGACATTCTCGTCGTCCTCGCGCTCGGCCTGTTCGCCGTGCAGCGTGTCGAGATGTATCTGCGTGCGAAGCGGCTGCTCGACGAGGCGCGGGCCGCGAAGGCCTAGAACCAGCGCGGAACGCTTTTCTTGTAGGCGACATAATCCGCGCCGAACTTGCCGAGCAGATAGCGTTCCTCGCGGGCGATCACCTGGGTGCGGATCAGCAGGATCACGACAGGCAGCAACAGCAGCGCCGTGAAGCTGTCGAAGAAGATGGCGAGCCCGACATAGAGAATCGCCATGCCGAGATACATCGGGTTGCGGGTGAAGCGGTAGATGCCGGTCGTGACCAGGCGCGTTGCCGGAAGCCAGGGTTTCACCTCGGTCCCCATGCTGCGGAATCGTTCGGAGCCGGCGATGATAACGCCCGCGCCCATCAGCAGGAAGGCGCCGCCCGTCCAGATCGAGAGCGTGCCCGCAGGGCCCAGCCGGCCGGTCAGGCCGGTCCAGGCGAAACCCAGAAGCAATATGCCGAGATAGATGAGCGGCGGCGGAAACCCGATCTTCGCGCTGTCCGGATGAACCTGCATCTTTCTCTCCCGACTATGCGCCCATCATGCGGGGATGGGCGTAGCGAAGGCAACCTAAACGATCGCCTGTTCGGTTTCGGTCCGTCGCCTGACATGTTCGCGCCAGACGATATAGAGGCCGCTGCCGATGATGATCGGCGCGCCAACCCAGGTGGGGAGGCCAGGCAGAGTGCCGAACAGCAGCCAGCCGTAGAGCGTCGCCCAGAGCAAAGACGAATAGTCCATGGGGACGACGATCGAGACAGGCCCAAGCTTGAGCGCGGTGGTCAGCGCGATCTGGCCGAGATTGCCGACCACGCCCACGCCGATCAGCAACAGCCAGACCTCGGGCGAATGCGCCCGGTGATCGAAGGCATAGACGATGCTGAGCGGCACCATCGAGAGCGTCGCGAACCAGAAGACCGTGGTGGTGGGGCTCTCCGTCCGCCCGATCCGGCGGAGCTGGATCGAGACGACAGCGGTCAGGAACCCGGCGGCGAGGCCCGCCACCGTGCCCCACAGGGCGAAATGCCCGGTGCCCGGCCGTGCGACGATCAGCACGCCGATGAAACCGGCCGCGACCGCGAGCCAGCGGTGCCAGCCGGTCGGCTCGCCCAGCACCAGCGCGCCCAGGATCGTGGCGAAGATCGGCACGGTGAATTGCAACGTCGTCGATTCGGCAAGCGGCAGCAGGGTCACGGCGCTGAACAGGCAGGTCATGCTGATCAGCCCGACCACCGCGCGCAGGATATGGGCGGAGAACTGGCCGGTCCGGATCGTGGCGAGGCCGGGGCCGAGCGCGATCACCGTCGCGACCAGCGGGATGCCGACCAGCTGGCGGAAGAACAGGATTTCGGACAGGCGCGCGCCGCGGGCCTCCACCAGCTTGATCAGCGCCGCCATGGTTGCGAGGCACACGACCGACAGGAGGCGCAGCGCGATGGCGGGAAGGATGCGGTCGGCGTTCATCAGGCCGCTCGCTCTTGCGGAAGAGTGCGCCGCGGAACAAGTCCGGGGTGACGGATTAATCCGGAGCCGCTATCCGGCCTCGCATGATCAAGCGCGCACTCCCCGTCACCCGCGAAGCGAACTTCGCCGAATGGTATCAGTCCGTCATCACGGAAGCCGATCTCGCCGAGGAATCCGGCGTGCGCGGCTGCATGGTCATCCGGCCATGGGGGTACGGCATATGGGAACGCATTCAGCGCCTGCTCGACGACCGGATCAAGGCGACCGGCCATGAGAATTGCTATTTCCCGCTGTTCATCCCGCTCTCCTATTTCGAGAAGGAGGCGGAGCATGTCGAAGGCTTTGCCAAGGAAATGGCGGTCGTCACGCATCATCGGCTGGTGAGCGACGGCAAGGGCGGGCTGATGCCCGATCCGACCGCGAAGCTGGAAGAGCCTTTGGTCGTCCGGCCGACATCCGAGACGATCATCGGGGCCGCCTTCTCGCGCTGGATCCAGTCGTGGCGCGACCTGCCGGTGCTGGTCAACCAATGGGCGAACGTCGTGCGCTGGGAGATGCGCACGCGGATGTTCCTGCGCACCGCCGAGTTCCTCTGGCAGGAGGGGCACACCGCCCACGCCTCCGCCGAGGAGGCGCGCGAGGAAACGCTGAAGATGCTCGAAGTGTATCGCAGCCTGGCGGAGGATTGCCTCGCGCTGCCCGTCATCGCCGGCGAGAAGCCCGAGAATGAGCGTTTCCCCGGCGCGGTCGCGACCTATTCGATCGAGGCGATGATGCAGGACGGCAAGGCGCTCCAGGCGGGCACCTCGCATTTCCTCGGTACCAATTTCGCCAGCGCGCAGGATATCCGCTTCCAGAATGCGGCTGGCGAACTCGAACTGGCCAATACGACGAGCTGGGGCGTCACGACCCGGCTGATCGGCGCGATCATCATGGTGCATGGCGACGATGACGGCCTGCGCGCGCCGCCGCGGATCGCGCCGTGGCAGATCGTGATCGTGCCGATGCTGCGCGATCAGCCGGAGGACGCGGCGATCGTCGATTATTGCAAGGCTCTGCAGGCTGAGCTGGCGAAGAAATCGGCGTTTGGCGAGCCGGTGCGGGCGCTGTTCGATCTCAAGCCGGCCAAGGCGGCGACCAAGCGCTGGGGCTGGGTGAAGAAGGGCGCGCCGATCATCGTCGAGGTCGGCGGGCGCGATGTCGCCGGGGCGAATGTCTCGGTGGTCCGGCGCGACCGGCTTTATCGCGAGGACGGCAAGCTCGACAGCCAGGTCGTGCCGCAGGGCGATTTCCTCGCCGAGGCAGCCGGCATGCTGGAGAGCATCCAGGCGAGCCTGCATGCCGAGGCGCGTGGGCGGCTCGAGGCGGGCATTGCCCGCGACGTGACCGATTTTGCGGGGCTTGAGCGGGCCTTTGTCGAGAGCGCGAAGAACCCGGGCTGGGTCGAGGTGCAATGGTCGAAGCCGACCGGCGTTGCGCTCGACAAGGTCGTGGAGCGGCTGAAGGCGCTCAAGCTCACGATCCGCAACGCGCCGATGGACGCGGCGGCGGTCGATGGCGCGTGCCTGTTCACCGGCGAGCCGGCGGTGGAACGGGTTTTGGTGGGGCGGTCCTACTAGGGCCCATTTTCTCCTGTCGCACCGCCGGCACTCCGTCGCGCCGCGGGTGATGCGGTAATGGATCGGTCATGAGAAAGAGCGGGGATGATGCTCACGCGCCATCCTGCCTCGCCTTCGCATATCTGGCGGCACCGTTGAATCGATCGGTGGCCGAAACGGTTGGATCACGATTTTCGCGATTCATCAGGCGATCCGGGATGCAGCCGATTGGCGGGCAGCCGGTGCGATAGTCATCGTGCCGGCTGTTGGAGCCGTGGCGCAGTATCGCGGCAGAACATCTATCGGACTTTGCGCGGGGGCGTTCGATTCCGGCAAATAACCGGCGATTTATGCGAGACACTTGCGAGCAGGGCAGAATCGAGCGGTTCTTGGCGGCTGCGCGAGAATTATTGCACATTGCAGGTTGCGAGGTGCGTGGGGACTGAGAATGGTGGAACTCGGCGGGCGCAGCGTATTGCAACACTATTGTCATTTTACTTGCAGAATTTTGCAGGGGGTATCGGTTTTTCATCGCGCTTTTCTTTGTGCGGGTATCGGATACTTGGCGGCCTGCTCCGGATCGGCCTGGCCTGATGGTTCGGGAGATTCCAGCACGAAGGGGCGGGAGTTTGAATCGGTGTTGGTGGGGCGGTGATGTCTGTCATGGGACGATTGCGGCGGCATTGGGTCGCGGCAAGCTGCTAGCGACCCTGTTGGAGTTCGCTTCCGGTTATGGCTGGAAGTGGGCCGGTTGCGGAATGGCCGCTCTTACATCACCGCGGGCGGAAAGCAGCCAATCCTCCTCGCGCAGATAGGCGATCTCCGTTGAACGCAACGTCGGTCTCGATCGCCGCCGCCGTGTCACCCACTTGATGTGGCGTCGGCAAACGGCGACAGTTGACGTCTTGAAACGATTGAATGGTTCGACAGGCAATTCGGCATGACGTTGGACGGCTTCCTCACAGTGCTGGCATTGCTCGCCGCAATCTATGCCGTACTGCCGCCCGTCCAGCGATTCCGGCTCGAGCTCGCCTGGCGGGCGCAGGGGCTGCTCGGCCTTATGGCGATCGGCGTCATCCTCGGCATCGAGCTCTACGACGTGCAGCCGCCAACCTGTCCGCGATGGCTGGGCGAGGCCGCGTGCAGCTGGCTGATCCTGCCAGAGGGCGAGGTCGGCGCGCCGCGCAAGTTCGCCTTCGTTATCGCGTTCGCCTGGCTTGTCCTGTCGGTGATCATCCACAATCGCTGGCGGCCATCGCTGGGCACCGTGCCGGCAATCTCCCGGCTCGCGGTCGAGCTGATCGACGAAGAGCTGTTCGGCGACGCGCTCAAGTTGCTCGAACCGCGGATGAGGTTGCTCGCCAAGGCGAGCCGTCGGCGCTGCTGGCAGCAACGACTCCACGACTGGCTCGAGGAGTTCGGCCCGACCGACCCCAATTCGTTCGCGAGGTTTACGCGGCGTCCCGGCGAGCGGCGATATTCCGGCGAGAACTGGCCGGACTTGGCGGCACGACCGATTCGGTGGCTCGCGCATATCGTGCCCGATCACCGGCGCGCGGAGACCGCCGCCAGCGACATACTGCAGATATTGTTCAATGCGCCAAAACTGCTCAACTACGTCGCCGAGCGCCGCCCCTATTTCGGGATCGCGCTGATCGGCTGCGAGACCTATGGCGCGGCCGACTTTTGCGAGCGCTATCTTTCGAAGCTACTCGCGACGCCGGGTAGCGCGTTGTACCACGAAATCGAAACGAACCAGGTTTCCGAAGGGCTCGCCTATGCGCTCCCGGCGCGTAACCGACTACTGCGATTCCTGTTCGCCGACGCGCAACGCGCCGAACAACTGTCGACTTGGAACGGGATCGGACGCTATGTCGAGCGCCTCCTCGATGGCGAGGAGCGTCCGGGCTATTGGACTTGGCTCAACGGCGATCAGGGCTGGTTCGAACAGGAGCAGTTCCGCGACCCCGTCTATGTCGCGATCCTGTTCTTCGACATCATGGTGCGATCGGCCGCCGAGCAAGGCGTGCGCGGTCACATGTGGCTCTACTTCCTGCGCCATTTTGCGCGCCGCCTGGAGACTGGGTACGATTCCAGTGGCGAAGGGATCGATCGGGAAGACGAATTTCCGGTCCGCGCCGCGCGCCTTCTGTATGAGCTGACCCAGATTGTGACCGGCTGGGTCGAGCTGTTCCAGCACCTTCCCGAAGGCTCGATCCACCGACAATTCCCGGAACGGCGCGAGTCACCCGGCGCCATCCCCTTCGCGGCCGTGCTGACGCTGGCGGACATTCTGAGGACGGTCGCGACCTCGGACCGCATCGACCGCGGCGTGGCGCTTACCCTCAACACCGTGATTTTGCGCACTGTACGCAGCTTTCACGACGATGGTGCCGAATTGTCCCGCATGCGGGCCTGCCTGATCGAGGCGCTGCTCGATCGGGGCGATGGCGCCGATCGCGATCGCTACCATAACCGGCTCGCCGATCTGTTCGCCGACACCGACGACATGCTACGGTACGATGTCGAGGATTATGCCGCTGCGTTGCAGGTACGATTGACGTGAATGCCTTGTCGCAGCCGTCACGTCCGGCGTAGTTCCGCGAACCGCACGCTGCATCGCTTGGTCAAATCGAGCGATCGCAGAATTCCGAGCGCTTCCCGGGAATCATAGTTCCGCACGCGATACCGGTTGGCCAGGGCGTTGTTGAACGCCTTCACCATCGAGGTCATCTGAAGCGTCGCCGGCAAGGGCGGATCGTCGAAAAACGTCCGCCGCGCTGCCAGAAAGACGAATCCCCGCTCACCCAGGCGTTCGATAGCAAGGCGACCGAGATCGATCGTCATCAGCCGCAGCGTCGACGAGGCAGCGATAGCCTGGCGGTGGCTGAAATCGATCTGTTCCCCTTCGCGGACGGCGACCAGCGCAGGCGCGGTCAGCTCGCCCGTGCATTCGATCCACCGATCGAGCGTGAGCTGCAACTCTGGCGCGGCATGGGCCTCGACAAGACCGCGCGACGCGACGCCTTCGCGGTGGGCGATGCAATTACGCGCGCGCCGGAAATAGACATAGACCGCCCAGACGTCCGATTGGCGGGCGCGCGACGCGCCCAGGCGGGCGTAGATTTTCTCGACCCGATCGCTGTCCGCCGTATCGCTGCCGGTCGAGCTGGCGTCGGTAGGCTCGAGTACAATCTCGCCGGAAAAATCGCTCCAGCTGGTCAGCTCGGCGAGGATATCGTCGAGGAAGAGATCAAAGGCTGAAAAGGCCCGGACGACTCCAGCCTGACCGATGTCGCGCAAGGCGAGATCGATCTCGTCCCGTGGACCGGTCCAGTCGGGCATCCCGCCCCAAAGCCAGCCGGGCCGGGCGTAGAGCCGCTCCTTGATGGTTTCTGGCGGCGTCCCCGCATCAATCTCATCGGCGAGCAGACCAAGTCCGATCGCCTGGACCTTGATCGACCGGTTGAAGCGCTCATGGAAGCGGTGGAACCGCAAGTTGGCTTCCGTATTGGCGGCCGACAGATCCATGCAATCCCTCCCGTTTCCTCTCGCCAATCGACACTTGACGTAAAATTTGAACGGCTGCTTTTCCTAGCCCTTCGCCGAGCCCATCGTCAGAACATCGCCGACCATGCGCGCGAAGCGAACCGTGACCGGCAGGCCGTCGTTGAAGTTGCAGCTGCTATAGTTGATAGGCCGCCTCTTCGCCGGTCAGGCCGAGCCGGGCGACACCGGCGGCGCGCAGCGCCTCGATCACCGACCAGTCCTCCTCGTCTTGCGCGAGCAGCTGCGCGAGCGTCGCGCCGATATAGCGCGCGAGGCGGCGGAAGATGGCCTCCTTCTCTTCGCGGGTCGTCAGGTCTTCCAAGCGCTTGCCGAGATGCACGATATTGTGACGCAGCCCGCGATTGGAGCCGGTCGCCGCACCGCTTTCGCTCGTCAGATAGAGGAAGTCGTCGAGGATCGCGCGATAGTCGGCCTGGTCGCGCGCGATTTGCCGCGCGATGGCCCGCTTCGCTCGCTTCATCGCGATATAGTCAGCGGGCGCGGCAAGGAATTCGATCAGCGAGAGGAGCTGCACGAACCGGCTCGTGTCGGTCGCCGCCTCGAGCGCTTCGGAATAGAGCCGTAATGCGTGGCGCGCGACCGACCCGACCTCGCCCTCCCCGATCGGCCGCACAATCGGCGCGCCCGTCAGGTCGAGCCCAATACCGGCGATGACCTGATGCGTCAGCACTTTGCCCGCGACGATGTAGCTTTCGTGATCCTCGGGCGCGTAGAAAAGCCCCGCGCAGAAACCGGTATCGCCGAGCAGCCCGGCGCGGCCGGGAATATGGTCGGCGAGACCCATGCGGCAATGCTCGAACCGGATCAGGTCCATCGTCCGCTCGGCCCGGTCCATTGCCGCCGCCAGCATCTCGAGATGCGCTTCGTGGCTCGACGGCATCAGGAAGGCGTCCCAATCGATCGCGACCGGAAGCGCGAGCAGCGCGCTGCCGAAAAAGTCCGGCCGGTCGATCCGGGTCGCGCCGCTCTTGACCCAATGGAGCGCATCGCCCTCGAGCATGATTAGGCCGCCCTTGCCCAGCGATTGCTGATATTCTTGTTCGGGCCAGCCGACCGTTCTGAGCGTCTCGCCGTCGAGCGCGCCGGGCGGGAAGATCGCCACGTCCCGCGAGATCCAGGCCGCGTCCTCGACCAGCACCCGGGAGAGCGGCAGCAGGCAAAGCCGCTCGCCGGATGCGAGTAGGCCAATCAGCTCGACGGGGTTCGGACTGTCCATGCCGAGGCCTAGCCGACCTGGAGAACGTCGAGGATGCTGCCCGGCAGCGTGCGCAGGATGTCGGCAGCGGTTACGGCCGGATCCAGCCAGTTGGCCCATCGGTTCCGTTCGAGCAGCTCGATCTGGCGGTTGCAATAGGTTGCGATGTCGGGCTCTGGTTCCATTGTCAGCATCGCGAACCCCTCACCAAACCACTACTACAAGTAGGCTTTCGACAGGAGGCACGTCAAAGCCACGTATGCGAGGCCCCAAAAAAACTGACCTTCGAGCTCGATGAACGAATGGCCGCTTTCGGGATCGAAGGATGTTAACGCGAACGACGGATATTGGGGCGCAAAACAGTCGTTCGTTCTGAGAGGATCCCTCCTTCCCCCGCAGGCGCGCCTATCCCGGCAGCTCCGCCTTCGGAAACCCGGTCCACACCTGGTCGTAATCCTCGTCCAGCGCGCCGGTCTCCAGCGCATGGTCGGTCGGGTGGAACACCCAGCGGCTCTCGATCATGAAGGCCATGGTGCCGTCGATCTTGTGCGGCTTCAGTTCCGCCTCGCTCGCGCCTTTCCAGCTCGCGACATCGGGGCCGTGGCCGCTCATCTGGTTGTGCAGCGACAGCGCACCCGGATTGAAGCCGTCGGCCTTGGCATCATAGGCGCCCGAGATCAGGCCCATGCATTCGCTCATCACGTTGCGGTGGAACCAGGGCGGGCGGAACGTGTCTTCCGCCACCATCCAGCGCGGCGGGAAGATCACGAAATCGACATTCGCCGTGCCGGGCACGTCGCTGGGCGAGGTGAGAACGGTGAAGATCGAAGGGTCGGGATGGTCGAAGCTGACCGTGCCGATCGTGTTGAAGCGCGCGAGATCATATTTCCACGGCGCGTAATTGCCGTGCCAGGCGACGACATCCATCGGTGAGCGGCCGAGATTGGTCGTCCACAGCTTGCCGAGGAATTTCTGGACCAGCTCGAAATCGCCCTCGCGATCCTCGAACCAGGCGACCGGCGTTTCGAAATCGCGGGGATTGGCGAGACCGTTCGACCCGATCGGGCCGAGATCGGGCAGGCGGAACGGCATGCCGTGATTCTCCGCGACATAGCCACGCGCCTTGCCCTCGGGCAGCACGACGCGGAAGCGCACGCCCCGCGGGATCAGCGCGATCTCGCCGGGCTTCACGTCGATCCGGCCGAGTTCGGTGAACAGGGTGAGGGCGCCCATTTCCGGCAGGATCAGCAGCTCGCCGTCAGCGGAGACGAAGGCGCGGTCGATCATGTCCCTCGACGCCCGGTAGAGGTGCATCGCGACGCCGGCCTGGGCGGCGGGGCCGTCGCCGGCGACGACCATCGTCGTCAGGCTGTCGAGCCAGTCGGTGTCTTCGAGATCGAGCGGGGCCCAGCGCAGGCGGTTGGGGGCGAGCGGTTGCTTGCTGATGCCGGGGGCGAAGCGCCTGGCGCCGGTGTAGCGCGTGAAGGCGGGATGCGCGGCGGAGGGGCGCAGGCGGTAGAGCCAGGAGCGACGATTCTCGTGGCGCGGCGCGGTGAACGCGCTGCCCGAGAGCTGCTCGGTGTAGAGGCCGAAAGGGGGCTTCTGGGGCGAATTGCGGCCGATGGGCAGGGCGCCGGGGACTGCCTCGGTCGCGAAATGGTTGCCGAAGCCGGTTTGGTAGTCGGTCATTTTGCCTCCTTCGCCCTCGCCCCTGAAAGGGGAGAGGGTTGCGCAGACTTAGTCCGCGTTCTTCACGCGGGCTTAGTCGAAGCTGGGAGAGGGGTTAAGCGTCGCTTTGCGACCGCGCGGCGCAAGGCGCCGCATCGCCCCTCTCCCTACCTACGCTAAGGCAGCAAGCTGCCAAGCTTCGGTACCCTCTCCCCATCCGGGGAGAGGGCGTTTTGGGTCACGCCTCGACCGCCCCAGGCACGACACCCCTGCGAATCTGGTCCAGCTCGATGCTCTCGAACAGGGCCTTGAAGTTCCCCTCGCCGAAGCCGTCATTGCCCTTGCGCTGGATGATCTCGAAGAAGATCGGGCCGACCATGTTCTCGGTGAAGATCTGCAGCAGCAGGCCGCCGCCGGTCTCGGGCGCGCCGTCGATCAGGATGTCGCGCTTGCGCATCTCCTCGACGTCATGCCCGTGGCCCGGCAGGCGCTTGTCGATCAGGTCGAAATAGGTTTGCGGCGTGACCTGGAAGCGGATGCCGTTGGCGCGCAGCTTGTCGACGGTGCCGAAGATATCGTCGGTCGCCAGCGCGAGATGCTGGATGCCTTCGCCCTTATAGTCCTTGATGAACTCCTCGATCTGCGAATGCTCGTCCTGGCTCTCGTTGAGCGGGATGCGGATCTTGTCGTCGGGCGCGGTCATCGCCTTGGAGAAGAGGCCGGTCGCCTGGCCTTCGATGTCGAAATAGCGGATCTGACGGAAGTTGAAGATGCGCGAATAATAGTCCGCCCAATAATCCATCCGCCCGCGCTGCAGGTTGTGGGTGAGGTGGTCGAGCGTGTGCAGGCCGACCGAATGCTGGTCGGGCGAGGCGCCTTCGACCGGCTCGAAATCGATATCGTAGATCGTCGCGGCACCGCGGCGATCGACCAGATAGAGGTTCGCGCCGCCGATTCCCTCGATCGCCGGGATGTTGAGTTCGGCAGGACCGACCTTGCCCTCGACCGGGGTCGCGCCGCGCTCGACCGCGAGCTTCAACGCCTTGGCCGCATCGGCGACGCGGAAGGCCATCGCATTGGCCGAGGGGCCGTGCTGCTCGCGGAAATTCGCGACCTGGCCGTTCGAATCCATGTTGAGCAGGAAGTTGATGTCGCCCTGGGCATAGCGGCGGACATTCTTCGAGCGATGCGTGCCGACATGGGTGAAACCCATCCTCACGAACAGATCGGCCAGCGCATCGGGATCTGGCCCGGTGAACTCGACGAACTCGAAGCCGTCCAGGCCCATGGGGTTGTCATGCGGGTCGGTCATCGTGAATCTCCGAGGAGTAGAAGTGGTAACAGATGTAACTATATCGCAGTTTTTTCGGTCCGTCCACTTCGGTGGCAGGTCGCCTTGCCATCACTCCAGCCGCCGACTACGGGCTCTGGACGATATGGCAGGATTCAAATCAAGCGAGCCCGGGTTCGACCGCGCCGGGTTCCTCGCACTCCTGTTCGCGCTGGCCACGCTGGGCACCGAAATGGCCCTTTTCGTGTCGGTACGGACTCCGCTCGGCATCGCTACCCTGTTGATGCTCCTGTTTTTTTCGCTCGCATCGATCTTCACCCTGTTCCGGTTTCAGATGCCGGACTTTGTCCGCCTTCCCATGACGGCCTTGCTCATCGTCGCGCTTCTGGTGATGGGCCTGCGAAGCGATCCTTTCGGGATCTCCACCGCGCGCGACGATGCGTCGGGTACGCCCCGCATCGTTCGGCAGGATGCCGCCGGCTCCGCCGAGAAGGCGCTGCCGCAGAACGCGCCGGAAGCCCGGACGGAGACGGCCGGCGAGGCGCGATCGCATCCCACAATAGCCCTGAATCCGGACCCCGCCGGGGATCGCGGCTGGGCCGCCAGGATCAATGGCGAGGTGGTCAAGTCCATTGCCAAGCCAGGGGCTTCCGACTTCCGGATCGAAGGCTCGGTGGCGAGCTCCAGCAGCGAGGACGGCGAGCGGGTCGCGATCGTCTGGTCGCTTCAATCCGGTGACAAATGGACCAGTTGCGGCAGCACCATCGCGATGAGCCCCAATGAGGGGCTGATCCTCGATCAGATCAAGCAGGTCTTCGGCAGGGCGATCGACGAATCGGTCAAACGCGGGCAGCCGACCTGTTTCTGAAGCCCGCGTGCCGGCGCGGTGGGCCGAAATCCCTAACCCGGGGTGGTCGTGATCAGCATGGTCGCGCCGCTGATGGCAAAGCCGCTGGCGATCGGCGCGATCGAGATGCGCACCGGCACCTCGATGCCGGCATTGGTCAATATCCTGCTGTCAAAGGCGCGCGAGGCGGCGCTCCCTTCCAGAACCGCTTCGATCGCGTCCCGAACTGCTGCCCTGCTCGTGGGTACGGTCAGGTCGGCGAAGCGCGTTCCCTTCAAATGATCGGGCGCCAATCCCGTCAGCGCGGCGAAACTCGCGTCGAGCAACGCGATCGTTCCCCGCACGGTCAGCCTGACCGTGGCGATATAGCCATGGGCCGCGCATGCGCGCTCCAGCGCCTCGCTGTCGACGGCGATCTTGTCGGACGTGCGATCGTGGAAGACACGAATGATCAGCGCCACGCCATTCGGCCAGAGAAAGGCCTTGATGCGCAGAGGGGGATGCTGCGGCGTCTCGCCGGGCAATTCGAAATGGGTTTCCTCGCCGGTGCGGGAGACGTGCCGGATGCAGGCGATGGCCGGGCCGCAACCGACCTGCGGCAGGATTTCGTCGATCCGTTTGCCGACAACGTCTCCGCGCGGGTGGCCCAGCAGCAGGGTCGCCTCACTGGATGACTGGACGACCTTCAGGTCGTTGTCGATGATGACGAGGCCGCCATCCATATGCTTCATCAGCAGGGCGAATTCGAGCGTACCCCGGTCCGGCATGGGCCGTTCGCCATGGTCCGCCTGGCTCACCTCCCGCCATCTGTCGTTGCTGACCAGCACGTAACGGGGCCTGCCGTGATGGGTGATCGTCAGAGGTCGGTCCTGGGCGCGCTCCTGCCAGTATCCGAAATTTCGCGTAATTTCCGCAGAAGTTACCGAATCTTTCTGTTCGACGCTGTGCATAATGACCTTCACCCGTTGAATGTTGCCGGCTTCGCAGGGGGGCTGCCTCTCTTCAATACTATCAAGCAAATCGTTCCAAATAATGAACCAGTGTTACCGCAGTGCAATATGATAACGGTACCGTGACAGCCATGGCAATTACGTAGAATCCTCAAAATGCCATTCGCTGGCCGTTAACACATGTTATCACAGGTCATATATGATTGCGGCATGGGGCACAAAGCGACAAATTGCTTAGAAGCAACGCGAAGTCGATCTATCTCGGCTGGAAAAATCCGCAATTTTGTAGTAGACGCCACCGGAACTGCTGTTATCGAAATGGCGCTGGTCTTGCCGCTGCTTATGATGCTCATAATGGGTATCATAACCTATGGGGGCCTGTTTTTCCGCGCCCATGACGTCCAGGGGGCTGCGAACGACGCCGCCCGCGCCACCATTTCGGGGCTGAATGCCGCGGAGCGTGCGACCATCGCGCAAGAGAGTGTGCGAACCAGCTTCAGGCGGACCGGGACGCTCGATCCGAACCGGTCCAGCATCGTGATCGAAGATGACGGCAGCACTCTTGTGGTGCGGCTGACCTATGACGCATCGAACGATCCGCTGCTCAATCTCGGCGTGTTGCCGGTGCAGGACAAGATGATCCGGCGCAGCGCCGCGATCCGGCTCGCGGGGCTCTAGGATGCGGTGGTTTCCTCCTCGCCCGGAACGCTCCCTGATCAGCGACGAAAAGGCCAGCGTCACGATCCTGACGGCCGGCGGGTTGCTGATGATGATCAGCGCCACGGCGTTGGCGGTGGATGTCGGCTCCCTGTATCTCGACAAGCGAAAGCTCCAGGGTGTAGCCGATGCGGCGGCGCTCGCGTCGGCGACCTCGGTCGACGATCCCGGACCGGGGGCCAATGCCGCGATCCTGGCGAATTCGGACGGGAGTGCCCGGGTCCGGACCCTCACGCCGGGCACCTATTCGGCCAATGCTTCCATCGCCGTGGCGCAGCGCTTCACTGCTGGCGGTTCGTCTCCAAACGCGGTTCAGGTCGTCGTGGTGAAGGACGCGCCGCTCTTCTTCGGGCGACTTCTGACCGGCCGTGCGACGATGGAGATTTCAGCCAAGGCCACCGCCGCCAAGATGGACATGGCGGCCTTTTCCATCGGGTCGAGATTGGCCGCCGTGCAGGGCGGCTTGCCCAATGCCCTGCTTTCGGGCCTGGCCGGCACCAATCTGAACGTGTCGGTGATGGACTATAATGCGCTGGTCGGGGCGAATGTGGACATCCTCGCGTTCTCCGATGCGTTGCGCACCCAGGCGCATCTGAGCGCGGCGACATTCGGGGAGACGCTGAACAGCCAGGTCACGCTTCCCCAGGCACTCTCCGCGCTGGCCGCGGTCACGGGAGACCCGACGGCCGCGGCGGCCTTGCGATCGATGGCGCTGAAGGTGCCGGCGACGACGATCCGGCTTTCCGACCTGATCGATCTCGGGCCGCTCGCAGGGCAGAACAGGGTCGATCCGTCAAAGCCGGTGTCGATCGATTCCTATGCGGTCGCGCGCGAGTTGCTCGAACTCGCGAACGGGCAGAGGCAGCTTGCGCTTGATCTTGGCCTCGCCGTGCCGGGCCTCGCGTCGACGAGGTTGACCCTGGCAATCGGGCAGCGGCCCTCCCATTCGCCCTGGATGGCCGTCGAGACCGACGGATCGACCATCGTCAGGACGGCGCAAAGCCGCTTGTACCTCGATACCAATCTGGCGGGCGCGGCTACCCTTGGTCTCGTTTCGGTGCGATTGCCGGTCTATGTCGAACTGGCTCAGGCGCAGGCGAAGCTGTCGGCCATCTCCTGCCCCAATGGCGCGTCGCGCGCGCGAGTCACGCTCGACGTCATGCCGGCGGTCGGGGAGATCGCCATCGCCGATATCGACACCAGCACGCTCGGCGATTTCACCGCCCCCGTCACCAAACGGCGCGCCCTAATCGCGCATGCGTTGCTGATCGACGTGACCGGCCAGTCAACCGTCGCGCTGGGCGGCGTGAATTGGCAGAGCGTCACCTTCTCGTCCGACGATATCGCGGCGCACCGGGCGCTTACCGTATCGACGAACGATATCGCCCAGGGGGTCGCCACCTCCCTGGTCGGCGGGATCGATCTGCGCGCGACCGCGCTTGGCCTGGGGTTGAACCTGTCGTCGGTGACCGCGACGGTGGGCGGCGCCCTGAACGTCGTGGCGCCGGCGCTGGACGGGGTGGTGGATCAGGTCACCAACCTGCTGGGCGTCCATGTCGGGCAGGCCGACACGCGGATCGACGGGGTCCGCTGCGGAACGCCGGCGCTGGTGGGGTAATCGGGATCGGGTAATCGAAATCGGGTAACGGGGAGGGCGAGTATCGATGAAACAGACTGATGTGATGACCGGTAAATCCGCTGATCCCATGGATCTAGAAGGGCGGATCGATCGTCGCATGACGCGGCGATGGCGTACCGATCTCAATATCTCTTTCCGGCGCGACGGGTCCCGCGCCTTCAGCGGCAGGATGATCGAGATATCGCGGGCCGGATGCAAGCTCGCCACCGGTTTCACGCTCGATCGGGATATCCGGATCTTCATCACCATTCCCGGGTTCGAGACCTTTGTCGGGGTCACCGCATGGGCGGAGAGGGAATTGGCGGGCATAAGGCTGCACAAGGAGCTGCATCCCGCCGTCGTCGATCATATCCTCAGCCTCAATCCGCGCCATTCGGTCGAGCTGAACCAGGTCCATTGGGAAATGTCGCTCGACTTCGCGATCTGGAAAGTCCGCTCGCTGGCGGCGCAGCGCGAGGAGTGACTGGAGGGGGGAGGGCGGCCCGCGGGGGCCGCCCTGCCGGGTATCAAAGGGCGGCGCGCTTGCCGCCATCGACATTGACGACATGGCCGGTGATGAACGAGGCCTTGTCGGAGCCGAGAAAGACCACCGCCTGGGCGATCTCGTCCGGTGCGCCGGTACGGCTCATCGGGATGGTCGAGGCGAGGCCGGCCTTGCCCTCTTCGCCACCGGTGAAGCGATCGAGCATCGGCGTATCGATCGGCCCCGGTGCCACGGCATTGACACGCACACCGAATGCGGCGGCTTCCAACGCGGCAGCCTTGGTCAGGCCCTCCACGGCATGCTTGCTCGCCGTGTAGAGCGCGGCATTGGCGAAGGCGGCCTGGCCGAGCACCGACGAGATGTTGATGATCGACCCCGAGCCCTGGGCCTGCAGCACGCGCAATTCGTGCTTCATGCTGAGCAGTACGCCGAGCACGTTGGTGTCGAACATCGCGGCATAGCTTTCCGGGGTCTGCTCGGTCACCGGCCCGAACTGGCCTTCGGTGCCGGCATTGTTGACCGCGACGTCGAGGCGGCCGAACCTGGCGATGGTGCCGTCGACCAGCGCCCGCAGATCCTCCTCATGACGTACATCGGCGCGGATGAATTGGACCTCGGCGCCGAGATTGCGCAGGTCGGCGGCGACCGCTTCGCCGGTTTCGTCATTGCGGCCGGAGATGACGACCTTCGCGCCCTCACGGGCAAAAGCCTCGGCGGTGGCGCGGCCGATGCCGCTAAGGGCGCCGGTGACGAGGACGACGGGTGCTGACATTGTGGTGATCCCTGATGAATGCTGGCAGGCGGAATGCGCTGCGGACCACCAAATATGTACGTACGTATTGTCTACAAGAGGTGGAACTATGTCCGTACGTATTTTATTTCATGAAGGGCTGGTCGAGAGGGATTTCAAATCCCGTGGGGCAGGCTGGTTCAGCGCAGCAGGCTGTTAAGGGTGACCCGTTTGAGCCGTTTCATCGGCTCTGCGCTGCGCTCGACCTTGGCGAGCAGGTTCGATCCCTGCAGCGCCGACACCAGGAAAGCGGCGATGTCGTCGCAATCGAGATCGGCATGAAGTTCGCCCGCCGCCACCGCCGCCTTGAGGCAATAGGAAATCGCCTCCGCCACTTCGCCGAAATTCTCGACGAGATGGGGCCGGATCGTGTCGTTGCCGCCGGTTTCGATGGCGAAATTGCCCATCATGCAGCCGTTGCACCCGGTCTCGCCGGAAGCGCGCGCGATATTGGCGTCGAGAAAGGCCTCGAAGCGTTCGAGCGGGGGAAGGGCGTCGTTGCGCAGCGTTTCGGTGATCAGGACGAGGCCCTGCTGGAAATACATATCCAGCACTTCGAGGCCGAACGCCTCTTTCGAGACGAAATGATTGGTGAAGGAGCCCTGCGGCACGCCAGCCGCCTGGACGATATCGCGCACGCTGGCACCGCCGAAGCCACGCTCATGCACGACCCGAACGCCAGCGGAGAGGATCTTGTCGCGGTTCGAAACCTTTGCCATGAAAATAATATGGCCGTCCATATTTTGATGTCAACTGTTACAATGGGGTGACGGGGCGGCCGGGCCGCGCTAGCGAAGGCACATGCCAAGCCTGAAGCTCGACCAGTTTCTGCCGTATCGCCTGTCGATCGCGTCCAACCGCGTATCGTCGGCGATCGCGACGGCGTATCAGTCGCTGTTCGGCCTGCGCATCCCCGAATGGCGGCTGATCGCGGTGATCGCCGAAGGCGAGGGACTGACCCAGCAAGCGCTTGGCGCGGCAACGCGGATGGACAAGGTGACGGTCAGCCGCGCGGCCATTGCGCTGGTCGATCGCGGGCTGGTGCAGCGGCGGCCCAATCCCGACGACCAAAGATCGCATCTGCTGTCGCTGACCAGGGCCGGGAAGGCGCTGTACGAGAGTGTCGCGCCCAAGGCGCTGGAAATGGAAGCGCAGGTCTTTGCCGGTTTTTCCGTTGAGGAGATCGCGACGTTTCGGGCGATGCTCGACCGGATCGAGGCATCGGCCGCGCCGCTCGACCCCGAACAGGCTTGATGAGCAGCCCCGGCCTGTCCTAAGCGCTGGCCCGCCCTCCCCAGGCAGTCGCGACTTTTTCAGGAGGCCCAATGCCCGAAATGCTCGATCGTGCCGGTTTGTCCGTTGCTCCGCAGCTTGCATCGTTCGTCGAGGAGCAGGTGCTCCTGCCGCTTGGCATCGATCCCGGAATCTGGTGGCAGGGTGTGGCTGATATATTCGGGCTGTTCGCGCCGGAAAATCGCGCGTTGCTGGCCAAACGCGATGAGCTGCAGGAGCGGATCGATTCGCGCTATGCCGCAGGCGGTACGGCCGACGAAGCGTTCCTGCGCCAGATCGGCTATCTCGTGCCCGAGCCTGCGCCCTTCGCGATCGGCACGACCAATGTCGATCCCGAGATCGCGACCATGGCGGGGCCGCAACTGGTCGTCCCGGTGCTCAACGCCCGTTTCGTCCTGAACGCCGCCAATGCGCGCTGGGGCAGCCTGTACGACGCGCTCTACGGCACCGATGCGTTGCCCGGCATGGCGGTGCCCGGTGGCTATGATCCGGTGCGTGGCGCTCAGGTGATCGACTATGCCAAGGCATTCCTCGATTCCGCGGTGCCGCTGGTCGGCGAGAGCTGGGCAGCCTATCGCGGCGGTACGCCCGACCTGGTCGATCCGGCGCAGCTGGTCGGCCGCAAGGGCGATTCGCTGCTGCTGCGCCACAATGGCTTGCACATCGAGGTGGTGGTCGACCGGGACTCGGTGATCGGCGGCGGGGATCCGGGCGGCATTGCCGACGTCATCCTCGAATCCGCCATCACCACCATCGTCGATCTCGAGGATTCGATCGCCGCGGTCGATGCGGAGGACAAGGTCGCCGCTTACGCCAACTGGCTCGGGCTGATGCGCGGCGACCTGGTCGAGAGCTTCGACAAGGGCGGCAGGACGGTCACACGCAAGCTCAATGACGATCGCCGCTATGAGGCGGTAGATGGCGGGACGCTGACCCTGCCGGGGCGCAGCCTGTTGTTCGTGCGCAATGTCGGTCATCTGATGACCACGCCCGCGGTGGCGCTCGCCGGCGGCAGCGAGGCGCCCGAAGGCATTCTCGACGCGATCATGACCGCGACGATCGCGCTTTACGATCTGCGCGGGCTCGGCGCGTATCGCAACAGCCGCGCCGGATCCTTCTATGTCGTGAAGCCCAAGATGCACGGGCCGGAAGAGGCCGGCTTCACCAACCGGTTGTTCGATGCGGTCGAGGACCTGCTCGATCTGGAGCGCCACACCATCAAGGTCGGCGTGATGGACGAGGAGCGCCGCACCTCGGCCAATCTCGCCGCTTGCATCGAAGCGGTGAAGGACCGGATCGTCTTCATCAACACGGGCTTCCTCGATCGCACCGGCGACGAGATGCACACCGCGATGCGCGCCGGCCCGATGATCCCCAAGGCCGAGATGAAGTCGAGCGACTGGATCAAGGCCTATGAGGACCGCAACGTCCGGATCGGGCTGGCGCACGGCTTTTCGGGCAGGGCGCAGATCGGCAAGGGCATGTGGGCGGCGCCCGATCGGATGGCCGATATGATGGAGCAGAAGATCGGCCATCCGAAATCGGGCGCCAACACGGCCTGGGTGCCGAGCCCGACCGCAGCGACGCTCCATGCGATGCACTACCATCAGGTCGATGTGTTTGCGCGCCGCGAGGAGATTGCGCGCGAGGCAATCCCGGGCCTGACGCCGCTGCTGACCGTGCCGGTAGCCAAGGGCCGCAACTGGACGCCGGACGAGGTGCGCGCCGAGCTCGACAACAATGCCCAGGGCATCCTCGGCTATGTGGTGCGCTGGATCGATCAGGGCGTGGGCTGTTCCAAGGTGCCCGATATCCACGATATCGGGCTGATGGAGGACCGCGCGACCCTGCGCATCTCCTCGCAGCATATGGCCAACTGGCTGCTCCACGGCGTCGCGACCGAGGCGGATATCGACGCGGCCTTTGCGCGCATGGCGGCCAAGGTGGACGTCCAGAATGCGGGCGACCCGCTGTACCAGCCGATGTCCGGGAACGAGGCGACGAGCCTGGCCTATCAGGCGGCGCGGGCGCTGGTGTTCGAAGGGCTGACTCAGCCCAACGGCTATACCGAGCCGCTGCTCCACGCCTATCGCGCGCGGGCCAAGGCGGAGGCGTAACCCGCGCAAAAAGCATTGCGGATCGAAACTGATCTTTGCGTCCCTGCGAAAAATCGAATATCGGGTATCGTGGGAGAGCGATACATGGGCCTTGAGCATTTCGACGTCGTCGTTGTCGGCGCCGGTATTTCCGGCATCGGTGCCGGTTATCACCTGCAGAAGCTGTGCCGCGATCGCAGCTATGTGATCCTCGAAGGCCGCGCGGCGATGGGCGGGACCTGGGACCTGTTCCGCTATCCCGGCATCCGCTCCGATTCCGACATGTACACGCTCGGCTATTCCTTCCGTCCCTGGACCGAGGCCAAGGCGATCGCTGACGGCCCGTCGATCCTGAAGTATGTCAACGATACCGCGCTCGAGGCCGGAATCGACCGGCACATCCGCTATCGCCACCATGTGAAGCAGGCCGCCTGGTCGACACCCGACGCGCGCTGGACGGTCGAGGCGGAGGGGCCGGACGGCCCTGTCGCCTTCACCTGCAATTTCCTCTTCATGTGCAGCGGCTATTATAATTACGCCCGCGGCCACACGCCCGATTTCCCCGAGGCGGAGAGCTTCGCCGGGCGCATCGTCCACCCGCAGTTCTGGCCCGAGGATCTTGATTACAGCGGCAAGAAGGTCGTGGTGATCGGCAGCGGCGCGACCGCGGTGACGCTGGTGCCGGCGATGGCCGACACGGCCGCGCATGTGACGATGCTGCAGCGATCGCCGACCTATGTCGTGTCGCGCCCGGCCGAAGACGGCTTCGCCAACTGGTTGCGGCGCAGGCTGCCGGCGATGCTCGCCTATGACATCACCCGCTGGCGCAACGTGCTGTTCCAGATGTTCTTCTATAATCTCGCGCGCAAGCGTCCGGAAAAGACCAAGGCGCGGCTGCTCGAGATGGTCCGCACCGAGCTTGGGCCGGATTATGACGTCGCGACGCATTTCACCCCGCGCTACAATCCGTGGGACCAGCGCCTGTGCCTGGTGCCCGACGGCGACCTGTTCGCCTCGCTCAAGAAGGGCGAGGCCTCGGTCGTCACCGATACGATCGAACGTTTCACGCCTACGGGGATCAAGCTGACCTCCGGCGCAGAGCTTCCCGCCGATGTGATCGTCACCGCGACCGGGCTCGAGCTTCAATTGCTGAGCGATGTCGCGTTCAGTGTCGACGGCGCAGCCGTCGATCTGTCCCAGACCTTCAACTACAAAGGTATGATGTACAGCGACGTGCCGAACCTGGCCTCGTCCTTCGGCTATACCAACGCGTCCTGGACGCTGAAGGCCGATCTCACCTGCGCCTATGTCTGCCGGCTGCTCAACACGATGAAGAAGCGCGGGCTGCGCCAGGCGACGCCGCGGATCGGCGACGACGTGCTGACGCCCGAACCGTTCCTCAGCTTCACCTCGGGCTATGTCACGCGGGCGATGGAGAAGTTCCCGAAGCAGGGCAGCAAGAAGCCCTGGAAGCTCTATCAGAACTACGCGAAGGACGTGGTTTCGCTGCGCTTCGGCTCGGTGGATGACGGGATGGAATTCTCCAACCCCATGCCGCGCAAGGAACCGGCCGAGTCAGTGCGCGAGCCAGCGCACGCCTGAGCCGCACCAGGTGCCCAAAATGGGGCACCCAAGGCTGACATCCGGAACCGATCCGGACGGAAAAACCACCGATTTGGAGTTAATGGTTGCCGGTTTCGCGCGAGTCCCGAATCGGGACCGAACCGCTACCGACAGGCGTCGCCTTGTCCGGCGATCCGCACTGCGAGCAGCGAAAGGGGGAACGGGCGTATCGACCCAATCTCCGACTAACCTTCATTAAAGACAGGCTATTTCAGTCGGAGATCGGGTCGATTGACTGGATTACCAGGGACGGATGCCCTCGCCGTAGATCAGCGCAATAATGAACTTAAGCACTTGCTTTCTCCCTTGTGCACTCAGGCGAGCGCGGGGATTTATTAACGGAAAATTAGGGATAAAGCAATCGGATTCCCGGGACTTTCGCGACCCATAGCGGGACGTTTAAGAGTTCCTTCAGCGGTGGACTGCTACCGCTCACAGTGATGGCGCGCGCTTCACGTTCATACATCCCGGCAAGGGGCCCCAGGGGGCGCGGTGCGTTGCTGCCCCTGTCGACCACGCTTCGCCACCGTGCCGAAGGCGAAGGCGGCGTTGCCGTACCGCTTGCCGAAGCGCCGCCAGCCGGCATCAGCGGGTTCGAGAAACACCAACGGCAGCTGCTTGAACGCGCGGGCATGCCGCTCGACGATATCGACGGCATCGTGCCGCCCTTGCCCAAGGCGTGGCAATTCCTGTGCCTTGCCGAGATATCCAATTTCGCGGCGCTGCGCCGCCATCTCGGCCGGTCGCGCGCCGACCGGTTGCCCATCGACGTCAGCGACCGGATCGACGCCAGCCTGGCCGATGCCCGTATCTCGGTAGTCGGGCGCAATATCGTCGAGGTCGCCTTTGAAGGAGATTCGCTGACCGATCTCGCCGCCGCGCTCGGCTGCCTGACCGCCGATTTCGACCTGCCGCTCGATCTGGATGGCGAGCAGCACCGGCTTGAGATGCATTTCGGCGCCGCCGCCGCGCCGCTCGGCAATGCCGAGGATGTGCGCCTCGCCGAAGAAGCCGAAAGCGCGCTGGAGCAGGCACGGAGCGAGGCGCATGCCGTCATTCGCGACCTTTCCGCGGGGACGCCGGCTTTCGACCGGCTGACGCTGACCCGTGAGCTGCCGGGCGCGATCAAGAATGGCGAGATGTTCCTGCAATATCAGCCCAAGGTCCATGTCCGCCGCCAGGAGATCGCCAGCGCCGAAGCGCTGGTCCGCTGGCAGCATCCGACCCGCGGACTGATCCTGCCGGGAGACTTCATCACCGTCGCTGAAGAAGCGCGGGAAATTTCCGCACTGACCTTGTGGACGCTCGACCAGGTGATCTCCGACCAGCGGCTGCTCGCGGCGGACGGCAACGATCTGACCATCTTCATCAACATCTCGGGCCAGTTGCTCGCCGATGTGCGCTTCGTGAAGCTCGCCTGCGCCAAGGTGCGCGAGAGCGGCGCGCGGATCGGCTTCGAGATCACCGAAACATCCGTGATCCGCGATCCGCAGAGCGCGATCTTCAACCTCCAGGCCTTTGCCGATGTCGGCATCACCATCGCGATCGACGATTATGGCGCCGGCCTGTCCTCGCTGGCCTATCTGAAGCAGCTTCCGGCCAAGGAGCTGAAGATCGACAAGATGTTCGTGCTTCAGCTGACCAGCAGCAATCGCGATCCGCTGATCGTGCGCTCCACCATCGATCTGGCGCACGCGCTCGAGATGGAGGTCACCGCCGAGGGTGTCGAAACCCAGGCGGCGATGGCGCTGCTGAGCGTGATGGGCTGCGACATGGTGCAGGGCTATCTGATCAGCCGCCCGGTCTCGATCGACGCGTTCCGCCAGTTCCTGCGCGACGACAAGGCGCGCACGCCGGAAGACCCGGGCCATGCGATGTTCCGTCGCCCCGCCAGCTTCTGGAAAAGCGCCTGAAACGGCGCCGTCGCTGCTCCTTAGCGCGTATTTAACATGTCCCGTCCACAACGGCCCGAATGATGGGGCACACTCTTCGCACCTTGATGGCAGCGGCGCTGATCGCGCTGACGGGTCTTGGCGTGCCGGGTGCGGCGCAGGCCGCGCCGCAGGCGGCGGAGGCCGGTTCCCGCTTCGACTCCATGGTGGCCGATGCCAAGGCAATGATGCTGGTCGATCCCGGCAAGACGATCGACAAGGCCAAGGCGGCCGAAGCCGAGGCCCAGTCATTGCAGGGCCGCCAGCGCACCATCGCCGTCGCGACCGCGCAATGGCTCCAGGGCGAAGCCTATCTCCGCCTCAACGATCTCGACCATGCCCAGCCCTTGATCGACCGCGCTTATGCGGCGGTCGCCGGCGGCGGGACGCCGACCAAGCTCAATGGCGATATCCTGTTGTCACGTGGCGGCCTGCACACCGCCAAGGCCGATGTCGCGGCGGCGCTTGCCGACTATCAGGCGGCGCATGCGGTGTTCCGCGACCTGGGCGAGACGCGCAGCCGCGCGGTCGCGCTGCTGAGCATCGCGTTGCTCTATCAGGAGGCCAAGGATTACGAGAACGGCCTGCGCTATTCGAGCCAGGCGATGGAGGTCTATCGCGGCGATCCGTCGCTGCTGCTGGCGATCTACAATAATCGCGGCGTCTGCCTGAAGGAGCTTGGCCGCTTCGCCGAGGCCGAGAAACAGTTCACCGAGGCCCTGTCGCTCGCGCGGACGATGAAGAGCCCGGGCCGCGAGGTGCAGATCCTGCGCAACATCGTGCGTGCGCAGCTCGCCACCGACAATCTCGCTGCCGCGGATCGCACCATTGCCGACGTGGCGCGGGTTTCCAGCGGCGCCGGCATGCCGACCGACAGCCAGGATCTGGGTTTGGCGGCGCAGGCCGCGTTTCAGCATGGCGATCTCGGCCGGGCGACCGCGCTGATCAATCGCAGCTTCGCAGGCATCGACCTGCGTACCACCACGCTGGCGTTCCGTGAAGGTCATCAGACCGCTTACGACCTGTTCAAGAAAACGGGCGACGAGAAGCAGGCGCTGCTCCATCTAGAGGCGCTGAAGCGGCTCGACGACCAGACCTCGACGCTTGCCGCGTCGACCAACACCGCGCTTGCCGCCGCGCGCTTCGATTTCGCCAATCAGGAATTGAAGATCACGCGGCTTCAGGCGGCGGAAGCGCAGCGCAAATATGAGGCCGAACAGGCTCGTGCTCAGACCCAGCGGATCATCTTCATCGGTGCCGCGGTCGCCACGGCGATCATCGTTTCGATGCTCGGCTTCGGCCTCGTCACCATCCGGCGCAGCCGCAACGAGGTGCGCGCCGCGAACATCGATCTTGCCGCGACCAACAGCGCGCTCGCCAAGGCGCTGGCGGCGAAGACCGAGTTCCTCGCGACCACCAGCCACGAGATCCGCACGCCGCTCAACGGCATCCTCGGCATGACTCAGGTCATGCTGGCGGACAAGAAGCTCGGTGAGCCGATGCGCGACCGGATCGAGGTGGTGCACGGCGCGGGGCTCAGCATGCGCGCGCTGGTCGACGACATTCTCGACGTCGCCAAGATGGAAACCGGCAACATGACGATCGAGCGCGAGGCGTTCGACCTGAAGGGCACACTGCACGAGGTTTCGCGCATGTGGGAAGAGCAGGCGCGGGGCAAGGGAATCGACTTCACGCTGGATCTCGTCGACTGCCCGGAGCGAATCGAAGGCGATGCGGCGCGGTTGCGGCAGATCACCTTCAACCTGCTGTCCAACGCGCTGAAGTTCACCGAGAGCGGCTCTGTCCGCGTGCGCGCCTCCGCCCGTGACGAGGGCGATCAGCCGAGGCTGATGATCGAGGTGACCGACACCGGCATCGGCATCCCGGCGGACAAGCACGAGCTCATCTTCGAATCCTTCCGTCAGGTGGACGCCGGGACGACCCGCAAGTTCGGCGGCACCGGGCTTGGGCTCGCCATCTGCCGCAACCTCGCCCGAGCGATGGACGGCGACGTGACGGTGCGCAGCCAGATGGGCGAGGGCGCGGTCTTCACTCTCACATTGCCGCTGGTGCGCGCCGCCGCTGTGGAAGCGGCCGAAGAGCAACCCGAAGCCCGCGCGCTGATCATCCTCGATCGCAACCCGATCTCGCGAAGCATGCTGCGCGCCGTGCTCGAGGCGCGGGCGGGCGGCGTGCTGTTCGCCGGGGCGGTCGACGAAGCGATCGGACTGATGGCCGCGGGCGGCATATCCCGATTGCTCATCGACGACGCGACGCTGAAGGCGAGCGAGGATATGTCGGGTGCGGTGCAGGCGCTGGCGGCGGCGGCGAAGGAAGCGCGCGTCGTCTCGGCCCTGCTCTGGCCGGCACCGAGCGACGACCAGCGGGTGGAATTCCTTGCGGCGGGGCTCGATATCGTAATCGCCAAGCCGATCGCCGGCGCGGCGTTGGCCGAATTGCTTTTCCCGTTGGATAAAAGCGACACGGACAACGACAGCCATCTTGTAACGCGCGCGGCATGATCAGATAGAGACATCCGATATGGTTCCATTTCACCACCAAGCGGCTAGCGCCCCGGCATTCAGGCCATGAACATCCTCTTCATCGAGGATGATCCGATGAATCGGCGGGTCGTGAAGGACATGCTCGACGTGGCCGGTGCGTCCATGGTTGGCGCCGAGAGCGGCGAGATCGGTCTGCAACTGATCGAAGAGCAGGATTTCGATTTGATTCTGGTCGACCTCCGCATGCCCGGCATGGATGGGCTGGAGGCGATTCGGCACATCCGCGGCCGCTCGGATGCAAAGGGCAAGCTGCCGATCATCGTCGTGACCGCCGATACCGCGATCGACCTGCGCGAGCGCTGCCTCAGCGACGGCGCTGACGAAGTGCTGTTCAAGCCGGTCGCGATGGATTCCTTGTTCGATGCGATCGGGCGGATGCTCGCCCGCGGTTCGGGCGAAGGCATGATCGGCTAATCAGCCTTGCGCAGGCGGCATGCGTTTTAGCGCATCCGCCAGCGATGCCGTGGCACTGCCGCGCCGGGCCGGCCGAGGCTGGGATGGGGCGGGGGCCCACCCCGTCAGAAAGACGATCTCGAAACGTTCCGTCATGCGGCCATCCGCGTCGGCCTGCGCCGCGAAGGCGTCAGCGGCGCGGGCGAGCGTGTCGCGGCGGAGCGGGGTGCGTCCGATCAGTAGATTGGTAGCGGCCATGCCGCGCAGGTCTCCCAACAGGCGTCCGAGGCTGGCGTAGCGCACGTTCAGCGATTCCACATCGGCGACAGGCAGCGCGAATCCGGCCCGGACGAGCAGGTCGCCGGCTGAGCGCACGTCGATCTGCGGATGGATGCGGGCGGCCGGGCGGTCCCGCTCGGCCTCGCGCAGGGCGGCGCGCAGGGTCGAGAGGGTGCCCGCGCCGGTGAAGGCGGCGAGGAACAGGCCGTCGGGCCTCAGCGTGCGACGGATCAGGCTGAGCGCGCCGGGCAGGTCATTGACGCTGTCGAGCACGCCGGCGGAGACGACCAGGTCGAACGATGCATCCGCGAAGGGCAAGCGATCCTCGTCGGCTTGAATATCGCCCGCAAAAGCGAGGCCCGCGTCGCAGCGGAGGATGCGCGCACCGGGCGGCGGCAGGAACGCGCCGTTGAAGCAGCCGAGGTCGAGCACATCCTCGAACCCGCGCGTGACCGCCCCCAGCCGCTCCTGGATGCCATCGAGCATCGCCGCGCGCAGGAAATCATGTTCGGCGAAAGCGGCGACGGCGCGGTCGCGCCGGGTGCGTCGGGCGGCACGGTCGAAGATGTCGGGTGCGTTCACGGAGCGGCTTGTGCCGCCGGACGGGTGGCGCGACAAGGGGGACGTGCAGCGGTTTCTCGCTCCCCTTCGTGTCGCCGCCAATCTCGCGCTGCCGCCGCGATGCCCCGGCTGTGGTGCGGTGACCGGGGAGGATCATCGCTTTTGCGCCGCCTGCTGGGGCGAATTGCGCTTTCTGGGTCCGCCCTGGTGCGCTGCCTGCCATGCGCCCTTCTCCTATGATCGTGGAGCGGGGGCCTTGTGCGGCGCCTGCCATCAGCAGCCGCCGCGCCATGCCGGCGTGCGCGCCGCCGTCGCATATGGCGATGTCGCCCGCACCGTCGCGCTTCGCCTCAAATATGGCGGGCGCACCGCCTTTGCCGAGACGGTCGCGCGGCAAATGGCGCGGCTGATGCCGGACGGCGCCGATCTGCTCGTGCCCGTTCCGCTCCATCGCTGGCGCATCTGGTCGAGGGGCTTCAACCAGGCGGCGCTGATCGCCCGCGCGCTGACCCGCGCCACCGGCGTGGCGAACGATCCCCTGCTGCTTCGCCGCACGCGCGCTACGCCGCCGCTGCGCGGGATAGGTGCGCGGGGCAGGGCGAAGGTGGTTGCGGGTGCCTTCCGCGTCGGCCCGGCCGCACGCGCGGCGCTGAAGGGCAAGGCGGTGGTGCTGATCGACGATATCCACACCAGCGGCGCGACCAGTGACGCCTGCACGCGCGTGCTGCTCCAGGCAGGTGTGGCCAGCGTCACCATTCTCTGCTGGGCGCGGGTGCTCGATCCGGCAGCCGACGATTGAGTGGGCGACGATTGACAAGCGGCGGGGGCGCCCACATTTCAGAATCATGGCAAAGATCGAAATCTACACCAAGGCCTTCTGCCCCTATTGCACGCGGGCGATGCGGTTGCTCGGCAGCAAGGGCGTCGAGGTCGAGGAGTTCGACATCACCATGGGCGGGCCGAAGCGCGCCGAGATGCTGCAGCGGGCGAACGGTCGCAGCACCGTCCCGCAGATCTTCATCGACGGAAAGCATGTCGGCGGATCGGACGACCTCGCCGCGCTCGAATGCGAGGGCAAGCTCGACGCCCTGCTCGCCGCATGAGGATCGCGGTTCTCCAGATGACGACGGGGATCGACCCTGCCGCCAATGCCCGCGCCCTTACCGATGCGATCGGCGATGCGGCGAAGGGCGGGGCGGCGATGCTGTTCACGCCAGAAATGTCCGGCCTGCTCGACAGCGACCGCAAGCGGGCGGCGGTCAATCTCCATCCCGAGGCTGATGATCCGGTCCTGGCGGCCGTGCGCGCGGCGGCGGTCGAACAGGGTATCTGGGTTCATCTCGGCTCGCTTGCGGTGCGCGGCGACGACGGCAAGCTGGCCAATCGCGCTTATGTGATCGACCCTGCGGGCAATATCCGGGCGCGCTACGACAAGCTGCATTTGTTCGACGTCGACCTGCCCACCGGCGAGAGCTGGCGGGAATCGGCCTCCTATACGCCCGGCAGCGGTGCCGTGGTGGTCGATACGCCGGTCGGGCAGGTCGGGCTCGCGATCTGCTACGACATGCGCTTCCCGGACCTGTTCCGGGCGCTGAGCGATGCCGGGGCGACCATCCTTGCGGTACCGGCTGCCTTCACCCGGCCGACCGGGGCGGCGCACTGGCACATATTGCTGCGCGCCCGGGCAATCGAGGCGGCGGCCTTCGTCGTCGCGGCGGCGCAGACGGGCGTTCACGAGGACGGCCGTGCAACTTATGGCCATTCGCTGGTGATCGATCCCTGGGGCGAGGTGTTGCTCGACATGGGCGAGGAAGCCGGCCTCGGTTTCGCCGAGATCGATCCCGCGCGTACCGCCGATGTCCGCGCGCGAATCCCGGTGCTGGCGCATCGCCGCGCGATCCCGGCGGTCGAGACCGCGTCATGATCGTGTTCGACCTGCGCTGCTCGCGCGCTCATGTATTCGAGGCATGGTTCGGCTCGAGCGGCGCGTTCGAGGATCAGCGTGCACGCGGGCTGCTGTCCTGCCCATTCTGCGGGGATAGCGATGTCGGCAAGGCGGTGATGGCACCGAACATTCCGGCCAAGGGCAACCGGCAGAGCGCTCCGACCGTCCCCAACGAGACGCTGTCACCCGAGGTGATGAAGGCTGCGATCCGCGCGCTTGCCGAGGCCCAGGCCAGGGCGCTCGAGAAATCCGAATGGGTGGGCAGGGCCTTTGCCGACCGCGCCCGTGCGATGCATGCCGGCGAAACCGATCACGCACCGATCCACGGCGAGGCGACGGCGGGAGAGGCCAAGGCACTGGCCGATGAAGGCGTGGCGGTCGCGCCGTTGCCGTTTCCGGTGGTGCCGCCCGAAGTGATCAACTAAATCGCATCGACATTCGATCGCTGGCGCTGAGCGTCCGGCATATTCAAGGCTGAGAAAAAGCGGGGCGGTGTCCAGAGAGCTCCGTCCGATTTCACCCTGCCACAGACGGCCGTCACGTTGAATCGATGCGCGACGCCCATTGCTGAATGGCGCCCCATTCTATTCCGGCAATTGATCTGGATGATGATTGGACCCCTGCGCCCGATTGACCGTCGAAGGGCCAATCTCTACGACCCGGCTCGCGCCCCCGTAGCTCAGCAGGATAGAGCGACGGTTTCCTAAACCGCAGGCCGGTGGTTCGAGTCCACTCGGGGGCACCAGCACCGCCTGCGCGGGTGGTGCCACCGGAGTGGCCCGTAGGTCGCTTACGCCTTGACGTGCGCCGCGATGTACTTGTTCATTTCGAACATGGTGCAGGATTTGCGGCCGAACACCTTTTCCAGCTTCGCGTCGGCGAGGATCTCGCGCTTGTTCGCGGGGTTCTGGAGGTTGTTCGACTTGATGTAATCCCACACCTTGCTGATGACCTGGCTGCGCGGCAGCTTGTCGTTGCCGACGATCGCGCCCAGCTCGGGAGACGGCTGCACCGGCGCATGGATGCCGCCGGTCTTGGGAGCTGCCGTGGGTGTCTTCGCCATAAATTGTCCTTCCTGATGTGTCGTTCATGTCGACATCGGTTTCACGCCTGTTTCAGCGTGCCACGCTTGTGCGCCGCCTTTTTGGGATTGTCACGCCTTACAGTGGCCAATCCCCCTCCGTAGTGGCGGATATCGGGTGGTTTTCGACGGAGATGCGACGATCGGTGCCGTTTCCGGAGGGGAGACAAGGAAAAACCCCCTCTTCCAGATGGAAGAGGGGGTGATTCTTTCGACGTGCAGCGCGGCTCAGAAGCTCTTGCGCAGCGTCGCGCCGTACATGCGGGGCTGGTTCGGATAGCCGCTATAGCTGCCGTCCTGTGCCACTGTCGGGAAGGTCGAGATCAGCGAATTGTCCTTGGTCAGGTTGCGGACCCAGAACATCAGCTCGAGCTGCGACGCGCTGCTGGTGAAGCCGAGGCTGGCATTGACCTGCTGCGAGCCATAGGTCGACAGGTTCGGCGGGGTCGTCTCGGTGAGCTGGAAATCGCTCATATAGTTGAACTCGCCGCGCAGATAGGCGCCGATGCCGCCGAAATCATGCGACAGGGTCGCCGAGGTGGAGAAGCTCCATTCCGGAATGCCCGCCGGCTTCTGGCCGGAAAGATCGCGGAACGCGGGGCGCAGGCCTGTTGCCGGGTTCACCGGGCAGCGTACCGTATCATAGTTCACGCAGGCCGCGCCGGTGAAGGAATCATATTTCGGATCGAGATAGGTGACCGCGCCGGTCAGCGCGAGCGCCGAAACCGGGCTGTAGGCCGCATCAACCTCGAAGCCGCGGACCGATTCCTTGCCGGCATTGACCAGGCTGTAGCCGAGGCCGGTAAAGGCGTTGGACTGGAAGCCCTTGATCGACTGCTTGAACACCGCGAGGTTGAAATAGCCGCCGCGGAACTTGGCCTTGGCGCCAGCTTCATAGACGGTGACTTCTTCCGGATTGGCCGAGCGGCCGACGCCGTTCAGTGGCGGGCGGCTGTCCGACGACAGGTTGACCGCGCTCGCCTTCCAGCCGGTCGAATAGCTGGCATAGACGTTCACGAAATCCAGGTCGTAAGCGATGCGCGCCGCATAGGTGACCTTGTCGCCCTCGAAGATGCCTGATTCATTGGCATTCGGGTAATTGACCGGGCCATGGTTCGGCGTGTTGGCGTAGAAGAACTGGAGCGCGTTGAGGGCGAACGGGTTCGTCCCCGCCGGCGACACCGGGCAGGGTGCCGAACCAGCCCCTGGCAGCGATGGTCCGAGGGTACCGCTGAACAGATTGACCGGCACGCGCCCGCCGGTCGATGCCGGATTGAAGCCCTTTTGCAGGAGGCAGCCGGAGATCGAGGCTGGAAGGGCGGCAAACGGGATGGCAGCGAAAGCGGCCTGGTTCGACAGGTTCAGCGCCGCGAATTTGTCGTTCATCACGACGTTCGACACCACTTTCTTGCGATCGTTCAGATAGGCGAGGCCGCCCGTGATCGTCAGGCGATCGGTGACCTTGAAATCCGCCTGCCCGAACAGCGAGTAGGAGCGTTGTTTCATCTTGTAATTGTCGGCGATGCCCTGACCGGCGCCGAAATAGGTGCTACCCGGAACGACGCCGGGAGTGCCGACTGCTGCCTGGAGCGATTCCAGCGCGAAGAGCAGTCCCTGTGATCCACCCGTAAGGGCGTTGACGAAGGCCCGCGCATCCTTGCCGAAGCGGATGTCGCGGCCGGTATCGAGCTTCTCGTCCTGGTAGAAGCCGCCGACCAGCCAGCTGAACGGTCCGTCGCCGGTCGAGGCCAGGCGGAATTCCTGGGTGAAGGTCTTGGCGTTGTTCGACGTCACGTTGTTGGCGATATCGGCGGCGGTGAAGTCGATGTCCTGGTTGGACTGGTTGATCTGGTTGCGATAGGCGGTGATCGAGGTCAGCTTCGCGAAGCCGAAATTCCAGTCGACCTGACCGGATATGCCCTTGCCGAGCACGCGGTTGTACGGATCGGTGTTGAAGATGACGTTGCGGTCGAAGATCTTGGTGGTGTCCGAAACGGCAAAGCCGATAGCCTTGATCGCCTGGGTCGCCGGACCGTTGAACACCGAGGTGACGCCGCAGCACACTTCCTTGATCAGATTGTAATCGGCGATGACCCGGATCGAGAAGTCCGACGACGGCTCGAACAGCACGTCGCCGCGCACCGACCAGCGGTGGCGATCGTTGACGCCGCTGCCGGTGGTCAGGTTCTTGAAATAGCCGTCGCGCTCGTTGAGGCTGCCGGACAGGCGGAAGGCGAGGGTGTCGGTGAGCGGGCCGGTGATCGTCGCCTTGGTCTGCATCAGGCTGTAATTGCCGACGCTGATCTCGGCCTTGCCGCCCCAGTCGAACGACGGACGCTTGGTGACGATGCTGATCGCGCCCGCCGACACGTTCTTGCCGAACAGGGTCGATTGGGGCCCGCGCAGCACTTCGACACGCTCGACCTCGGGAAGATCGTCCAGGGCCGATGCCGATCGCGAGCGGTACACGCCGTCGATGAACACGCCGACCGAGCTTTCGATACCGTCATTGCCGTTGCCGTTGCCGAAGCCGCGGATGATGAAGTTGGTCTGGCCGGCCGCGTTGAACTGCGCGACCTTGAGCGACGGCACGACCGACTGGAGATCGATCAGGTCGCGGATCTGCGCCTTCTCGATCGTCGCCACGCTGGTGACCGACACCGAGATCGGCACGTCCTGCAGAGTCTGTTCGCGCTTGGTAGCGGTGACGATGATGTCATCGCTGTCGGTGGCGTCGGCCTCATCCTGAGCGGTGGTGGCCGGGGCGGGAGTCTCTTGCGCCAGCGCTGGCGCGGCGTAGAGCAGCGCGATAGCCGATGCTGCGAGCAATTCGAATTTCTTCATGATGATATCCCCTCTTGGCCAGCTCGTGGGTCTTATGCCAACTGAGCATCGTTCGTAATCCAGGTATGCTAATTCTGCGTCCACCTGAATCACCCGTCAATGCCGGAATCGTAGGAAAACAGCGGGGTTGCACAGTTGTTGCCCAAATGAGACAGTTTCGAAATCGAACTGAACTGTCCCAATGCGAGGTTGCCGTAACGTCAGGTTCGAATAAGGCCTAATGAAATGAGTATGGAAGATCGGCCTGGCGGGCCAGAAAATGGCGACCTCGTCGCCGAAACACCGAAAATCCCGGTGCCGGACGAAGTAGCGGAGGCCGTGCGGACGCTGATCCGCTGGTCCGGCGACGATCCGAGCCGCGAAGGATTGCGCGATACGCCGCAGCGCGTCGCGCGCGCGTGGAAGGAATATTGCTCGGGGTACGCCGACAATCCTGCCCATCATCTGTCGCGCATCTTCGAGGAGGTTGGCGGTTACGACGAGATCGTGCTGCTCAAGGACATCCCGTTCCAGTCGCATTGCGAGCATCACATGGCGCCGATCATCGGCAAGGCGCACATCGCGTACCTGCCGGGCAATTATGTCGTCGGCATCTCCAAGCTGGCGCGCGTGCTCCATGCGTTCGCCCGCCGCCTTCAGGTGCAGGAAAGGCTGACCGCCGAGGTCGCCGACTGCATCTGGGAGAATCTCAAGCCGGTCGGCGTCGCGGTGGTGATCGAGGCGAGCCATGCCTGCATGACCGCGCGGGGCGTGCGCACCCCGGGCGTCTCGATGGTGACCAGCCGGATGATGGGCGTGTTCCGAGAGGACGATCGCAGCCGCAAGGAAGTGCTCGCGCTGATGGGCTATTGAGGCGCCGTGAGCGAGGCTGACCGCACCGTATTGGTCACCGGCGCGCCGCGGCGGATCGGCGCGGCGATCGCGCGGCATCTCGGCGCGCGGGGCTGGCGGGTCGCGATCCACCATCATCATTCGCCCGAGGTGGCCGAGGCGCTGGCCGCCGAGCTGCCCGGGGCGTGTGCGCTGACCGGCGACCTCGCCTTGCCGGAAACGCCCGCGCTGCTGGTGCGGCAGGCGCGCGAGGCGTTCGGCGGGCCGCTCGTGGCGCTGGTCAACAACGCCTCGCTGTTCGCCTTTGACCGGCCGCCGCTCGCCGAGCCGGGGATGCTGCGCGATCATATGGCGGTGAACCTCGACGCGCCGGCGCTGCTCGCTTCGGCGCTGGCGGCGCAGGAGGACCTGGCGCACGGCGCGGTGGTCAATATCCTCGACCAGAAGATCGCGAACCTGAACCCGGATTTCTTCTCGTACAGCTGCGGCAAGATCGCGCTGGCCGGCGCGACCAGGATGCTCGCCCAGGCGCTTGGGCCGCGCATCCGGGTCAATGCCGTGTCGCCGGGGCTGTCGCTGCCGAGCCTGGACCAGAGCGACGCCGAATTCCGCGCGGTGGCAGCCGAGAATCTGCTGCGGCGGCCGGTGGAGGTGACGGCGATCGCCGAGGCGGTCGATTTCCTGCTGACGGCACGCGGCATCACCGGGCAGAACCTGTTCGTGGACAATGGCCAGCATTTCCTGCCGCGCGACAGCGACGTGATGTTCGAGACGCGTCGACATGGCTGAGGGCGTGCGCTTCACCACCATCCTGGAGGGGCTGGAACTGGTCATGGGCCTTGGCATCCATGCCGAGGAACTGGCCGGGCCGCAGCGGGTGATCGTGAACGTGCGGATGGAGGTCGACTATCCCGCACCGCCCTCCGACGACCGGATCGAACAAGTGCTCGATTACGACTTCGTCCGCGAGGATATCCGCGCACTGGTCGCGGGGCGGCATTTCCACTTGCAGGAGACGCTGTGCGAGGCGATTGCGGGCTTGTGTCTCGCGGATGCCCGCGTCGTGTGCGTAACGGTGCGGTCGATGAAGCCGGATATCTATCCGGATGCGGCGGTCGGGTGCGAAATCGTGCGGAGCAGGGGCGCAGCGGCCCAGTAACGCCCACGAAACGGTGTTGGGAAATGTCGTGGAGTGCGCGAGACCGCCAAGCATTCGCCGATTTATGCGACCCACTTGCGAGAGGGGCGAATCCGAGCGGTTCTTGGCGGCTGCGCGGCTATTATTGAAGGGCGGCATTGCGGATCTAGCCCAATACCGTGCTGACGCAGATGCGCCGGTGGATTGGCATTGCGCGGCTACTGCGCGAGTTTTTGAATATTTCAGCAAGGGGTATCGGATTTTCTCGCGGCTTTACTTGGGCTCTCATGGTGTGCTGCTCCTGTCGATCCCCGCTGAACGCGGGGGCGATAGTTCAGCACGGACGGAGGCCTGGTTGAATCGCGGCGGGGTCCGGACGAGTCTTCCCGCCGGATCGCGCTGATCCGGCGGGTGTCGAATATGGCCGGTCAGCCCGCCTGGTCGCCTGTGGGCATGCCCGCCGGGTTCATCCAGACCAGTTCGAAGATATGGCCGTCGGGATCCTCGATGGTGCGATTGTACATGAAACCAAGGTCCATCGGATCGCGGAGATCGGCGGCGCCGCCAGCCTTCGCCGCCGTCCCGGCGAGCGCATCGACATCCTCGCGGCTATCGCGTGACAGGCAGAGCAGTACCTCGGTGCTCGCCCTGGCATCGGCGACGGGTCTGGGCGTGAAGGTCGCGAAATAATCGCGGGCCAGCAGCATGAAGGTGATGGTGTCGGACCAGACCATGCTGGAGGCGGTCTCGCCGCTGAACTGCTCGTTCTTCACGCAACCGATCGCCTCGTAGAAACGGGTAGCGGCGGCGAGATCGGTCACCGGCAGGTTCACGAAAATCATGTCGCGCATTGGTGCTTTCCTTTCATGAGGCAGGGTGCCTCTGATCCTGCGTCGAACGGGGGCGGGCGATTTCGACAAGCGGGTGAAAATTATTTTCAAGCGCGGTTCTGGACTTCGATTTGCGATCGGCCGGGCGCCGCCATATCATGGCGGCGGCATGACGATCTTCGCTCTCCATCTCGCGACGGCGTTCCCGTTGGCCTGACCGGCCAGCCGAACCGACCTTTGTCGCCCTGATCGACGTTCCGTGCCGAGGCGCGGGCGCGATGCTTTGTTCGAGAGTTTTCCATGACCGATGATCCCATGCGCTCGCTGAGCGCCGACACCATCCGTGCCTTCATCGCCGACGGCTTCGTCCGCATCGACCATGCTTTCCCCATGGAACTGGCGGAGGAAGCGCGCGCGCTTCTGTGGCGCGACACAGGCTGCGATCCGGACGACCCGTCGACCTGGACCCGGCCGGTGATCCGGCTCGGCCATTATGGCCAGCCCCCGTTCCGCGCGGCCGCCAACACGCCCGTCCTGCACCGCGCGTTCGACCAGCTCGTCGGGCCGGGCCGCTGGCTGCCGCAAGGGGCGCTCGGCACTTTCCCGGTGCGCTTTCCGTCACCGGACGACCCCGGGGATGCGGGCTGGCACATCGATGTCAGCTTCGGAACCGAGCATCCCGATTTCATGGAGTGGCGCGCCAATGTGGCGAGCAGGGGGCGGGCGCTGCTGATGCTGTTCCTGTTCTCCGATGTCGGCGAGAAGGATGCGCCGACGCGGATCCGGGTGGGGTCGCACCGCGACATCGCACGGCAATTGGCGCCGGCGGGCGAGGCGGGGCTGACCTTGCGGGAGCTGGCGGCGGACGGCTTCGCCGGATCGGCCGGGCGGCCCGAGGCGGTGGCGACCGGCGAGGCGGGAACGGTGTATCTCTGCCATCCGTTCCTCGTCCACTCGGCACAGCCGCATCATGGGACCCGTCCGCGCTTCATGGCGCAACCGCCGCTGCTCCCGGCCGAGCCATTGTCGCTGCGGCGGGAGGATGGCGACTACAGCCCGGTCGAAATCGCGATACGGGAGGCAACCGCGCTTCCCTGATTGCCGACCAGCTTGCAAGGGGGCGGGCCGTCGGCTGACAGTGCTGTCGAAAGCCTGCCGGCGGCGTGCCGATTCCAGGTTGGCTTCTGTTTAATTACGTGGAGTGAAGTGCGCCCCTGGTGTCATCGAGATTCCACCGAGATTCCCATCGGATCGCGCAGATCGGCCGCGCCGCCGGTCTCTGTCGCAGCAAGGGCGTCGACCTCCGCGCGGCTGTCGCGCGAAAGACAGAGCAGCACCTCCGTGCTCGCCCTGGCGTCGGCGGCTGGCCTTGGCGCGAAGATGGCCGGTGACCCTTAGTCGTTCGACAATTCACCCCAGCCGCCTCTTCCAGCATCTCGGAGAGTTCCTTTGCACGGACGAACGCCTACCATGGATCCAAGATATCGCCGCCGATAGACCGCAATGGTGCGCCAAGCGCTTCCGCGATCTTCCGCCGCGTCTCAGGCCGCCCTGCATCCGAGCCAACCTTTTCGATCCGCGCGATCGCCGCCTGAGTCACCCCGACCTTCTCGGCAAGCTGCGCCTGACTCATGTTGCGATAGCCGCGCCAAGCCACGATCGGCCGGACCCCACTCCGGACCCGGATAGAAACCTCTTTGGGAATTGCCCCCTCAGCATCGATGCTCGCCCGCCCATTGATCGCGGCCGCCAGATCGTCGGCATCCTCCTGCGCCTCGAGTAGAGCGTTGTATTCCGCCTCGGTGATGATCACGAGGCGCTCGCCTCCCGGCGCGGTGATGAACTGTGGATCCAGTTTCATATCATGCCCTCCTTGGCATCAATCATAGATCTCGCGGCGGTGGCCTATGGCGAGGATATCGAGGACGTTCATGTCCTCATCGAAGATGACCCGGTAGTCGCCTACACGCAGGCGCAGGACCGGGGTACCGCGAAGCTGCTTCACGTTATTGCCGAGGCTGGCCGGATCCGCTGCGTACTGCTCGATCTTCGCTTCGATGAGCGCGGCCTGCTTTGCACCCATCTTTGCAAGGACGGCATCGGCTTTGATGCTGTAGCGGATCGTCTTCACGCCCTAGGTATAACGAATAACAACAAAGTATCAACAACAAATAACAATGATTGACCCTGGGTCGGCACGACACGCCGATGCAGATTCGGCTGAGGTCGCAGCGCCGCCGTCAAAGCCGGTCGACGGGGGCTCCGATGAAGCGGGCGACCCGCCTATCCGGCGGCCTTCGGGGCGCTTCGTTTCACGACCGCGGGCGCGAAGGCCACGTCGCCGGTTGGCGAGACGGTGAATCGATACGCCTCGTTCATGAACTTCTTGCCCGAATGGGTGAAGGCCAGGACGCGCTCGCCATCGGTGCGGACATGAGCGATGCCGAAATTGGTGCGTTCGAACGCGAAGACCTTTTCCGTCGCCTTTTTCGGGCGGGGGACATAGCCGAGCGTCTTGAAAAAGGCCGCCAGCTCCGTGCAGAAAATGATCGCCGGGGTGGTGCGCGATGCCTTGCCGAGCGCCGCCATCAAGGTCGCGCGCGGATGGATATATTCCTTGGCCTCGCTCTCGTCCCCGGAGGAGATCAGCGACACGACCGCGCCGACTTCCTTCAGGAACTCCATGTCGAAATCGGCGGAGCCGTGATGCGGCGCCTTGAGGATCTCCGACCGCAGGGCCGCGGCCGGCATCGCCTCGCGCATGCGCTGGCTGGCTTCCTGGTTCATGTCGCCGGTGAAGAAGAAGCGCACATTGCCGAAGCGCAGCCGGAAGTTGATCGAATGCCCGTTGATCGTGTGGGACGCCGACAGGCTCCCCTTCTTCGCCGCGGGCTGAGTCCCCAGCATCAGGTTCGCGTCGTCCTTCGGCGCGCGCAGGAAGCGGAGCGCCGGCTTTCCGGCGACGGTTTCACTGATCGGGCCGAGCAGCTCGACGCTGATCGCTTCGTCCGCCAGGAAATCGAAGGCGCCCGTGCTGAGATGATCGAGTCGGCGCCGCTCGATGGGGTGGCCGGTAGCCGCCTGCACGCGCGGTTCCCATGCCGCGAGGGTCGCAACCCATTCGTCAAAGGGCTCGTTGCGTTCGGCCTGGGGCACTGACGCCGGATCGTCGACCAGCCCGGTGATGAAGGTCTCCGTGCCGACCTTGACGGTGGCGCCGAACATCTCGCTTTCCTTGCGAGCCTTTTTGGCGGCGTCCTTGCCCGGACGCTTGACGATGCCGTTGTGATAGACCCGTTTCGGCGCAACGAAGATGCGCTTGTCGGGGCGGGTGTCGGTCTCCGACTTGCGGAACTCGCTCAGCCCTTCGAAATGATCGGCGTCGCCATGCGTGATGAGCATCAGGTCCACGACCAGCGGATCGGCCTCGGTGGTGTTGCGGAAACGGGCATTGGCATGGCGGGCGAACAATTGATTGTCGCCGCCGTCGATGAACATCACCTTGCCCTTCGGCGTCTCGAGGATGAGGCCGTCGCCCTGCTGCACATCGACCATCGACAGCCGCAGGATGCCGGTATCGCGGAGGTTGGTGCCGGGGTCGATCATGCCTTCATCGATCTTGCCGCGCACACCGTGGATCGCGACACGCATGCCGGCGGGCGTCGATGAGAGGATCTCGCACTGATCGCCCCAATAATATTGGCCCTCGGTGCCATTGGCGCGGCGCAGATTGACGATGTCGTCGTCGAGATATTTGAACATGATCGGCCTCCCGGCGCGCATCTGATATCGTGGCGGCGTGACGGATCGGTGTCGCGTCCCTGAGTCGCGCCCCTGAGTCGCGAGTGTCTCGTCGCAGGTGGCGTGTCGGGGGTATATCGCGATGCCGTGGTTTGCCGTAGCCGGGAAAGAGCCGGAATGGGCACAAAACCCCGGCGGCACCTCCTTTTTCGGATATTGCTTACGGAGGTGCCGCGCCGAGCGTCAGCCCGGCATAGTTTCCCTTGCCGCCTCATCGATCAGCGCCGAGACCTCGGCGGGTTTCGAGGCGAGCGATGCGTGACTTGCCGCCAGCGTGATGATCTTGCGCACGCCGAGCCGCGCCGCCATCCGCGCCTCGTTCTCCGGTGCGATCATCCGGTCCTCGCTGGAAATCTGATACCAGGCTTCTTCTTCCAGGCCGGCGCCGTAATCGTATCGCCAAAGGTGGTGGCGAGCGGTGCCTTTTGAGTCACGGCCATCGCCAGCCCTTCGTCCGGGGGCAGGTCCTGGCAGAAGCTTTCGTGGAATTTTTCGGGTTTTATCCACAGATATCCGTCGCTGTCGGGCGCGAGATTGGGGGCGCCGACGGGCAGATGATTCCGCCCGGGCTTTCTCCGGCATCGGGCGCGAAGGCCGCGATATAGACGAGGCCGATCACATTGGGCAGATCGCCGGCCTGGGTGATGACGGCGCCTCCGTAGGAATGCCCCACGAGCAGAACCGGCCCGTCCTGCTGCGCAACCATCTTGCGGGTGCGCTCGGCATCATCGACAAGCGAGGTAAGCGGTATCTCCACGGCGTGGACGGACCCGTATCCCTTGCGGGACAGTTGGACGATCACCTTGCTCCAGTGCGCGGCGCCTCCCCAGAAGCCATGGACCAGGACGATGGTGGTTTGTCTGTCATTCCCTTGCTCCTCTTGTGTGACGGATCAGATAGCCGTTGTGCTCAAGGATCGACCGGCGGTCTGAGGGCCTGCCGCGGACCATGAATAGTCGGGCAGCGCGCCCGGCGCGATTGCAACGATCACCCGAAATGGAGGTGGCCGGGCATGCCATGGATCGCGCCTGATAGGGAAGCGCGCGCGTGATTGTGGTCCCGGATCCGACAGGGGTAGCACAAGGCGGCTTCACACCTGTTCCCGGCTGCTGGTTCTTTTAAGTATAGCGTCCCTGAATTAGAGTGGATCATCGAGATTCTCACCGGGATTCGATTGCTTGTACGGGTTTGCCGGATCAGTCATGCTCCAGCGGCGATTTCAGGGGGAATCACTATGATCGGGCGTTTAGCTGTCGTTGCCATGTGCCTGGCGACCCCTGTTGCCGCGCAGCCCCAGGAGCGCCCCGCGCTGGATAAATGGGGGTTGTCAGGCCGGGACTGGCTGGAGCTCGAAGGCCCCGTATTACGCAAGCGGATCGATGTCGTCGCGCGCCGCGCCGAGATCGAGCAGGCGGCGGCGGCGGGGGATATCGACGCGATGACTATCGCGGCGGGCGCCCTGAACGACACGAGCTGGGGGGCGCCCGATCATGCGCGCGCCTTTGCACTTGCGTCCAGGGCAGCGGAGGGCGGGTCGCCCAGGGCGATGGTCATCCTGGCAAACCTGCTGAATTCGGGCGTTGGAACGAAAGCCGACCCGAAGCTCGGCTTTGCCTGGGCCTCCCGGGCGGCCGATCGGGGCATGCCGATGGCCGAATTTGTGATCGCGTCCGCTTATTGGAACGGAACGGGGGTCGAGAAAAATCCCGCCACCGCCTTTGCGTTCATGAAGCAAGCCGCTGAAGCCGGCGACCCCAACGGCATGTTCTGGTACGGCGCCTGGCTCGACGATGCGACGATGGGGACGTCGGATCGAGCCGCCTCCACCGCCTGGATCGGCAAAGCGGCCGGGACGGGATTGCAGGACGGCGTTTATTATTACGGATTGCGCCTTCGGCGCGGATGGGGGATCGCCGCGGATCCATCGGGTGCGGCGGCGTGGTTTTCCCGCGGCGCGGCCGCCGGCGATCAGCGTGCGTCGTTCCAGCTTGCCATCATGCTGTCCGATCCGACATCGGGCATCCCGCAGGATCCAGGCCGCGCCAGCATGCTCTACAAGAAAATCACCGACGATCCGAACGCGCCGCCCGATCTGGTGCCGAGCGCCTGGTTCAATATGGGCGTCGTCGCGCAGAATGCGGGGGATCATGCGCTCGCGCGGGGGCTATATGTCGAGGCGCAGCGGCGCGGCATGGGCGAAGCAGCCGCGGCCATCGCCACGCTCGATCAGTATTTCGCGCAGCAACGGCAACTCGCCGAGGAGCAGCGTCTGGCGGAGCAGCGCCGGGCCGTGGCCGAACAGCGCGCGGCGGCGGCCGATCGTGCCGCTGCCATCGCTCAACTGGCGCGTTCGGGCGGCCCCGGCGCGCCTGCGACAAGCGACGTCCTGACCGTGCTGGCGCGCTCGTCGGCGCGCTATGTCGGCGGATCGACCACGGGCACACCCGGCGAGGTCGCGTTCCCGTCGCCCTTCGGGGGCATCCAGCATTATGACCGCCGCGCCCTCTCCAACCTGGCATGCGTCAAGCTTGCAGTGGGCTCGTACCGGTGCAGCTATGACCTGACGAAGCAGCAGGTCGGCGCCAGCGACAGCTTCTGGGGGCAGATGGTCGCGCTGGGGAATGCCATGATGGGTCAGAACGGCACCAATCATTGGACGAACGTCTTTACCAAGGCGAAGGGTGGCGGCTGGACCTCCCACCAGGTCGATACCGACAACATTGCCTTTGCACAGGCACAGGCGCGGGCGGCTGCTCAGCAGCGCGCGACCGCTCAGTCATCGTCTCCCCCGTGTGTGGTCGTCGGCGGCGCCGTGCCGACCTATGGCGGTGGCATGATCAACGGGCTGGCATGGGATTCCTCGATACGCACGCCCTGCTGAGGCCGGGTAAAGATGGGACAATATACTTGAGTCAATTAAGTATAGCGTCCCGAATCTCTCCTAGACCGAAGACGGCGCGCTGATCGGGATGACCTATACCGGCATCCGCCACGGGCCGCCGGATGTGATGGCGCGGATCGCGAAGGGGGAGGCGGTCGACCCGGGGAGCTATTATTTCCGGACCAGCGCGAGCTTCACCACGTCGGATGCGCGGTATGAGTGGCTCAATCGGGTGCTTGCGGTGGGGATCGGGCACCGGGTTGCGACGGGGCCGATCTATAGTTTGTTCGAGGTGCTTTGAGCCCGCCAGGCAGCGGAAGGGCCGGGATGTGCTGCGAGGCGGTCTTGCCCACCCGCGCCGGGCGTGGAGAATGAGGTGGCGGAGAATCGGATGAGAATAATCGGCACCATTGCAGGGATTGCCGCCACACTGGCGGTACAGTGCGCTGCGGAAGCGCAGGCCGTCGTCGATCCCGCGACCATCGCGATTCCCGCGCTCGATGGCGCGATCACCGCCGCGGATCGCGCCGATTTCGACAAATATTTCTACTTCCACAGGGACGGCACGGACTTCCCGACCGCGCTTGCCGACATTCGCTATTGCGACGGCCTGGCCTCGGGGCTGACGCCAGGGACGGGCAATCCCATGATGGGCGGCCTGGCGCTGGCGGGCGTGTCGGGCGCCATCGCATCGGGGAACCGGCGGGCGCTTCGGCGCTTGAACCTGAGGCGATGCATGTTCTTCAAGGGATATCAGCGGTTCGGCGCGCCGAAAGCCGTCTGGGCGCACTTCAATTTCGAGGAAGGCAGCAAGCCGTTGGCCGAAAGCGAGCGCATGCCGTTCCTGCTCCAGCAGGCGAAGATCGCGTCGGGCTCGCGCCCGGCAGGGGAGGCACTGGGCGAATGAAGACGGGATCGACTCTCGCGCTCGCCGCGCTGGCGCTGGCCACGCCCGCTTCGGGCAAGGACAAGGAACTGCCGTATCACGAGTACAAGGCTGGGGAGCCTGTCATACTCGCGCCGGATACCGCCTATCTGCTGGTCCGCTCGATCGACCTGTGGGGATTCCGCTTCGTCCGGATCGCCGGCGATGACGGCTCGGTTGCCGACCGCGGCGCGTTCGCGGAGTTCCCGGGCTATCGCAGCTTCGACAAGAGCCTGCCGGTGCGGACTCATATGCTGGCGGTGCGCCCCGGCACCTATTGGCTCTATGGCGAGAAGACGGGTTTCCATCTGGAGGGACCCTTCCTGAACTGCCTGTGCATGGGCACGATCCGGTTCGATGCAAAGCCCGGCGTGATCACCGACCTCGGCACGATCCGCGACCTGGCCAAGGAGACGGGCAACGGCAAACGCGCCGACGCTCGCGGCGTGACGCATCAGCTGCTGGGCAATGCGGCCGAGCGCGCCATCCTGGTCGAGCCGGTATCGGACAAGGATCCGGTGCCGGCTTCGCTCGCGGCGCTGACGCGGGTGCCGGCCGACTATCGCGCGGCGGGCACGCTGCCGAACCTCGACGGCACGATGATCGACCGGATCAGCGTCATGCCCGGCATCCTCCGTTACGAGCGCGACGCGATCGTCGATGCGAAGACGGGGCAGCGGCTGCGGTAGCTGTACCGCGATCGTGGCGGTGGTCTTTGTTCCGGGAAGGCGCGCGCCTTCAGCGCAACATGATGCGCTTCGCGCCGTAGATATAGCCTCGCTGCTATTTGTACGATGCGATCGGCCGCAGCTTGAAGCCGGTGACCTTCGTCCCGTAATGACACTCGAACGAGCGTCGTTGCTTGCCGTCGTCCACCGTCCCCCAGACGACGATCTTGCTCGGGCTGCGCTGCTCGATATCGATGAGGCGCACATTGCCATATTGCGACGCGCGGGTGCTGCAGTCGGTCGCTGCGGCGGAATGCGCCTGTTCGTTGTTCTTCGGTGTGCCTGCCACGCCGCGGGCCGCCATGCCGGCGGCGCCGACCGCGAGGCCGGCGACGCAACCGCTCAGCGCCAGCGCGCTCCCAGCCAGCAGCGCCGAAACCCCTATCCGAGTCATCCCGTTCGAGCCCCCATTGCCCGCGGCATCGGCGCCACGGCAGGCAACCTATGGCGACGCTTCACGGGGCGCAATGGCGCGCCGGAGACAGGCTAGACTGCGTTTGCCGCGCTGAGCACGGCTCGTACCGATGCCGTGGCGATATCCGCATCGATGCCGACCCCGAATACCGTGCGGCCGTCAGCCGTGCGGCACTCCACATAGGCGGCGGCTTGTGCATCCGCCCCGTGGCCGATCGCGTGCTCGCTGTAATCGACCACGTCGAGTTGCGGACCGGTGGTCTCGCCGAGGGCGGCGATGATGCCCGAGATCAGGCCGTTGCCGCGGCCCGAGATCGAGCGTTCCTCGCCGCCGATCGCGACGCGGCCGACGAACAGGCGGTCGCCCGATGCGCCGCTCTCATGATAGTCGAGCAGGGTGAAGCGATCCCCGGGCTTGGCCAGATAGGCTTTCTGGAACGCGTTCCAGATGTCCTCGGCGTTCAGCTCGCGGCTCGTCTCGTCGGCCATGGCCTGGACGTGGCGGCTGAGATCGGCCTGGAGGCGCTTCGGGAGCTTGAGGCCCTTGTCCTGCTCGATCACCCAGGCGACGCCGCCCTTGCCCGATTGCGAATTGACGCGGATCACCGCCTCGTAACTGCGGCCGAGATCGGCCGGGTCGATCGGCAGATAGGGGACTTCCCAGAATTCGTCGTTGCGCGCTGCCTGGGCCGCGAAACCCTTCTTGATCGCATCCTGATGGCTGCCCGAAAACGCCGTGAACACCAGTTCGCCGGCATAGGGATGGCGCGGGTGAACGGGGAGCTGGTTGCAATAGGTGACGGTATTGATGATCTCGTCGATATCCGAGAAGTCCAGCTTCGGATCAATGCCTTGCGTGTACATGTTGAGCGCGACTGTCACCAGGTCGCAATTGCCGGTGCGCTCGCCATTGCCGAGCAAACAGCCCTCGACCCGGTCGGCGCCGGCCATCAGGCCAAGCTCGGCGGCCGCCACGCCGGTGCCGCGGTCGTTATGCGGATGCAGGCTGATCACCACGCTGTCGCGGTTGCGGATGTTCCTGCCGAACCATTCGATCTGATCGGCATAGATGTTCGGCGTGGCGCACTCGACCGTGGCGGGCAGGTTGAGGATCAACGGGTGATCGGGGGTGGGGCGCAGTATCTCCATCACCGCCTCGCAGACCTCGACCGAGAAATCGAGTTCGGCGGTGGAGAAGGTTTCCGGGCTGTATTCGAAATGCCAGTCGGTGTCCGGCTGGGCCGCGGCGCAATCGCGCAGGATCTTCGCGCCGTCGACCGCGATCTGGCGGACCTCGTCGCGGCTCATGCCGAACACGATCTTGCGCCAGGCCGGGCTGACCGCGTTGTAGAGATGGACGATCGCCTTCGGGGCGCCGCGCAAGGATTCGAAGCTGGTCTCGATCAGGTCGCGGCGGGACTGGGTGAGGACCTGGATGGTCACGTCGTCGGGCACGCGGCCCGATTTCACCAGGCCGGAGATGAAGTCGAACTCGGTCGCGCCGGCGCTGGGGAAACCGACCTCGATCTCCTTGATGCCGACCTTGCAGATCAGGTCGAAGAAACGGGTTTTCTTCTCGCCGTCCATCGGATCGATCAGCGCCTGGTTGCCGTCGCGCAGATCGGTCGAGAGCCAGCGCGGCGGCGCCACGATGGTTCGCGACGGCCATGCGCGGTTGGGCAGGTCGATCTGCGGGAAAGGGCGGTATTTGGTCGAAGGGTCACGCAACATGGTGGGTTCTCGCTGCTCGCGGTCGTCGTTCGGGTCGGATGAGGCCCTTAGGCGGGTCGCGCGCGCCAAAGGCGCACGGCGGAGTTCGCGCCTAAGGGCGCGTAAGTCGAAGCAGCGAAAGGCGCAGTGCGAACGTCATGTGAACCTGCGTTACCGTGTCACGGCGCCTCCTGTCCAGCCCGTCCGTCGAACAAACGATCGAGCGGGCCATCGGGCAGGAACCAGAGGATCGCGACCAGGGCGGCGCAGGCAATGCCGAGCCAGGGCGAGAGGAAGCTGAGAGGGATGCCCGCCAGATACAGCGAGCCGGCGAACAGGCCCTTGCGGGAATATTGCCGGTGATAGGCCTGCGATGCCGGCCCCTGTTTGCCGGTGCGACGGATGATCGACTGGAGCCAGACATAGGCGCCGGCCGGCAGCAGCATGGTCGCGAGGTAGAGCAGGGTCGCGTCGCGGCTGAAATGATGCTCGCCGAGATAGGCGGTGGAGAAAGGCACCAGCGACAGCGCGAACAGCAGCAGGATGTTCGACCAGATCAGCCCGTTGGTGACGTGAATCGCATGGGTGAACAGCCGGTGATGGTTGACCCAGTAGATCGCGACATAGGCGTAGCTCAGCATATAGGCGAGGAACACCGGCCAGAGCGTCCAGAGCTTGTCCATCCCCTCGGAGACCGGGGGATGGAGTTCGAGCACCATGATGGTGACGATGATGGCGACGACGCCGTCCGAGAACGCCTCGACCCGGCCGATGCCGGGCCGGCCTTCTTCCCCGGACGGCGCCGCGTCGTTCATGGGGCGACGAAGCCGGCGTTGATGGTCAGGTCGACCTTGTCCGACACCATCGGAATGCCGAAGGCGATCCCGAAATCGCTGCGCTTGATGGTGGCGGTCGCAGCGAAGCCGACATTGAGCTTCTTGGCGCCCATCGGGGCGTTGCCGGCGCCGACGAAGCGGGCGTTCAAGGTCACCGGCTTGGTCACGCCGTGGAGGGTCAGGTTGCCGGCGATCGTCGCCGTCGTGCCGTTCACCGACACCGCGGTCGACACGAACTTCGCCTCGGGGAATTTCGCCGCGTCGAAGAAGTCGGGCGTCTTGAGATGGGTATCGAGCGCGGCGACGGTGGTGGACACCTTGTCGATCGGGAAGGTGACCTCGACCTTGTCCTTGGCCGGATCCGCCGGATCGAGCGTCAGGCTGCCGGTCGGCTGGGTGAACTGGCCGGTATATTCGGTGAAGCCCAGATGGTTGACCGTGAACAACACCTGGGTGTGGCCGGGATCGATCGCATAGGTGCCGGCGACGACGCGGGCGGGATCGGGCGCCCCGGGCTGGCCGCCGGGGGTCTGGGCAAGGAGCGGTGCCGCGGCGAGGGCGAGCACGGCGATCATGGCAATACGCATCGGGAGACTCCAACAAGAAAAGGGCCGCGCCAAGATGACGCGGCTCCATTCTAATGCAAGGGCCGAAGCGGAAACGATCCGTTGTCCGGGGGCGGCCCGAAATCCCTTGACGGACGGCGGATCGCGTCCCGCGTCAGTTCTTGTCCTTGTCCACCAGCTTGTTCGCGCCGATCCACGGCATCATCGCGCGCAGCTCGGCGCCGACCTTCTCGATCGGGTGGGCGGCGGCCGCCTTGCGGGCCGCCTTCAGCTCGGGCTGGCCGGCGCGGTTGTCGAGCACGAAGTTCTTCACGAAACGCCCGCCCTGGATGTCGGCGAGCACGCGCTTCATCTCGGCCTTGGTCTCGGCGGTGATGATGCGCGGGCCGGTGGTGATGTCGCCATATTCGGCGGTGTTGGAGATCGAATAGCGCATATTGGCGATGCCGCCCTCATACATCAGGTCGACGATCAGTTTAACTTCGTGAAGGCACTCGAAATAGGCCATTTCCGGGGCGTAGCCCGCCTCGACCAGGGTCTCGAACCCGGCCTGGATCAGATGGGTCAGGCCGCCGCACAGCACGGCCTGCTCGCCGAACAGGTCGGTCTCGCATTCCTCGCGGAAATTGGTCTCGATGATGCCCGACCGGCCGCCGCCGACGCCCGAGGCATAAGCAAGCGCGATGTCGTGGGCGTTGCCGCTGACATCCTTGTCGATCGCGATCAGGCAGGGCACGCCGCCGCCGCGAACATATTCGCTGCGCACGGTGTGGCCGGGGCCCTTGGGCGCGATCATGATCACGTCGAGATCGGCGCGCGGCTCGATCAGCGCGAAATGCACGTTGAGGCCGTGGGCGAAGGCGATCGCCGAACCCTGTTTCAGGTTGGCGTGGAGATCGTCGGCATAGATCGCCGCCTGATGCTCGTCGGGGGCGAGGATCATGGTGATGTCGGCCCAGGCGGCTGCCTCGGCATTGGTCATCACCTTGAAGCCGGCGCCTTCGGCCTTCTTCGCGGTCGCCGAACCGAGGCGGAGCGCGATCGCGATCTCCTTCACGCCGGAATCGCGCAGGTTCTGCGCATGGGCATGGCCCTGGCTGCCATAGCCGACGATCGCGATCTTCTTGTTGGTGATCAGGTTCAGATCGGCATCGCGATCATAATAGACACGCATTGATAGTTCCCTTTCTTATCCCTCTCCCAGCGGGAGAGGATACGGAGACTTGGCAGCTTGCTGCCTAGTCGGAATTGGTGAGGGCGACGAGATGCGAAGGCCGTTCGCCCTCACCCTCCCACCCGCTATGCGGGCGGGCCCCTCCCTCTCCCGCCGGGAGAGGGGTTTGATGGCTCAGGCCGCTTCTTTCCCCCGCGCGATGGCGACGATGCCGGTGCGGGCGACCTCGATCAGGCCGACTTCGCGCATCAGCGTGATGAAGGTGTCGATCTTCTCGGGCCCACCGGTCACTTCGAACACGAAGCTCGACGTGGTCGCATCGACCACGCGGGCGCGGTAGACATCGGCGAGGCGCAGCGCCTCGATCCGGTGGTCGCCCGTGCCGCGCACCTTCACCAGCGCCAGCTCGCGCTCGACATGGGGCCCAAGCGCGGTGAGATCGGTCACCGAATGCACCGGGATCAGCCGGTCGAGCTGCGCCAGGATCTGCTCCATCACATGGTCCGAGGCCGAAGTGACGATGGTGATCCGGCTGACCGCCTTGTCGGAGGTCACGTCGGACACGGTCAGGCTCTCGATATTATAGCCGCGCGCGGTGAACAGGCCGGCGATCCGGGCGAGAATGCCCGGCTCGTTATCGACCATGATCGCCAGCGTGTGGCGCTTCGCGGTTTCTTCCTTGATATGCATCAGACCAGTGCCTTCGCCTCGTCGTCCATCTCGCCCGAGACTTCGGCGGCCTGGAGAATCATGTCGGTATGAGCGGCGCCCGAGGGGATCATCGGGAAGCAGTTGGCGAGCTTCGCCACCATGCAGTCGACCATCACCGGCCCGTCATGAGCAAGCATCTCGGCAATGCCGGCCTCGAGCTGGTCGGGATGCTCGATGCGGATGCCCTTCCAGCCATAGGCTTCGGCCAGCTTCACGAAGTCCGGCAGGGAATCGCTATAACTCTCTGCATAGCGGCTGGAATAAGTCAGTTCCTGCCACTGGCGGACCATGCCCATATATTGGTTGTTGAGGATGAACACCTTGACCGGCAGCCGGTATTGCGTGGCGGTGCCGAGCTCCTGGATGTTCATCTGGATCGACGCTTCGCCCGCGATATCGATGACCAGCGCATTGGGATTGCCGAGCTGCGCGCCGATCGCGGCGGGCAGACCATAGCCCATGGTGCCGAGGCCGCCCGAGGTCAGCCATTTGTTCGGCGCCTCGAAATCGAAATGCTGCGCGGCCCACATCTGGTGCTGGCCGACCTCAGTGGTGATGATCGGCGATTGTTTGTGCGTCGCCTCCCACAGCGCCTTGATCGCGCGCTGCGGCATGATCTCGGTCGGACTGTCGGTGAAGTCGAGACTCTTGACCGCACGCCAGCCGGCGATCCGGCGCCACCAGTCGGACAGATCGGGCTTGGGATGGCGCCGCGCCTTGTAGACGCGGACCATGTCCTCCAGCGCATGGCCGACATCAGCGATTACGGCCAAGTCGACGCGGACATTCTTGTTCACCGACGAGCGGTCGATATCGATATGCACTTTGCGGCTGTTAGGGCTGAACGCGTCGAGCCGGCCGGTGACCCGGTCGTCGAAGCGCGCGCCGAGGCAGAGGATCAGGTCCGCCTGGTTCATCGCCCAGTTCGCTTCATAGGTGCCGTGCATGCCGAGCATGCCGAGCCACTGGTCGGACGTCGCCGGGAAGGCGCCCAGGCCCATCAGGGTCGAGGTGACCGGCGCGCCGGTGATCCGGGCGAGCTCGCGCAGCAGCTGGCTCGCCGCCGGGCCTGCATTGATGATGCCGCCGCCGGTGTAGAGGATCGGCCGTTCCGCCGCGGCGAGCATGTCGACCGCCTGCTCGATCAGCGCCTGGTCGGCCTTCACCTGTGGGCGATAGGTCTTGTGCTTGATCGGGCCTGGCTTGACGTAGCGCGCGCTGGCGACCTGCACGTCCTTGGGGATGTCCACGACGACCGGGCCGGGGCGGCCCGAGGTGGCGATGTGGAATGCCTCATGGATGATGTCGCCGAGCCGTGCCGGGTCCTTCACCAGATAATTATGCTTGGAGCAGTGGCGCGTGATGCCGACGGTATCGGCCTCCTGGAACGCGTCCGTGCCGATCAGCGCGGTCGGGACCTGGCCGGTGATGACGACCATCGGGATCGAATCCATCAGCGCGTCGGTGATGCCGGTGACGGCATTGGTCGCGCCGGGGCCCGACGTCACGAGCACGACGCCGGGCTTGCCGGTCGAGCGGGCATAGCCCTCCGCAGCATGCGTCGCGGCCTGTTCGTGGCGGACCAGGATGTGCTTGATCCGGTTGCTGCGGAACAGCGCGTCGTAGATCGGCAGCACGGCACCGCCGGGATAGCCGAACACGACTTCCACCCCGAGATCGCACAGCGCCTCGACGAGGATATCGGCTCCGCTCTTCTCGGTCGTCATATCGTATCTGCCTCTTATGGCCCGTTGCGACGCAATATTGCTTCGCGAAGGGCGCCGTTAATGATCGAAAATTTGCGCGTCAAGCTTCTTGTGGGAATCTAGTTTCAAAATCGTGTAGCAGCGCGCATGTTTCTGTCGCTGTTACGCGGGGCCACATAGCGGGAGGTTGGTTCCGAAACCACGTAAATTGTCGCTTGGCATATTGGCGGGTCGCCAGTTGCGCCGCCGCGAGCGCCTGACCCGACGTCATGGCGCCGGCCAGCATGGCGCCGATCTCGGGCACGCCGATCGCGAGGCGGACGGGCGCGGAGGGCAGGATATCAGTCCGGGCGAGCACGGCGCGTGCCTCCTCGATCCCGCCTTCTCCGAACATCGTCTCAAGCCGCAGGTCGCAGCGTGCGAGCAGCCAGTCGCGATCGGGCAGCATGACTATCGGCATCAGCTCGATCGCATGGCCGATCCCGCCGGTCTTTTCCTGCTGCCATGTCGCCAGCGTCCTGCCGGTGGAGCGCACGACCTCCAGTGCGCGGGCGACGCGGGTGGTATCGGCGGGCGCGAGCCGGGCAGCGGCGGGCGGATCGAGCTCCCCAAGCTGCGCATAGGCCTGGGCGACGGGCAGGGCGCGGACTTCCTCGCGGATCGCCGGGTCGATCGACGGCACCGGCGCGATGCCGTCGAGCAGGGTGCGCATGTACAGCCCGGTCCCGCCGGCCAGCACCGGCAACAGGCGCGCCGCATGCGCCCGGTCGATCTCCGCCTTCGCCTCGATCGCCCAGCGTGCGGCGGAATAGATGTCGGCGCCGTCGACATGGCCGAACAGCCGGTGCGGCACGCGGGCCTCGTCCTCGACGCTCGGCCGCGCCGAGAGCACGCGCAGATCGGTATAGACCTGCGCTGAATCGGCGTTGATCACGACGCCGCCGTGCTTTTCTGCGATCGCCATGGCGAGCGCGGACTTGCCGCTGGCGGTTGGCCCTGCAATGAGCGCCACGCGCGGCCCGTTACGAGGCAGGGGAGACGTCATGTTCATCGCAACGCTGATAGCAGCGGGAAAACTCGGCGGGGACGATATTTCCGCCGCGCAGGACCGGCTCAACGCGGCGGGCTGCCTGCCCGCGGCGCATGCCTGGCTGGACGAGGGATTCGCCGCCGACATCATGTTCGGGCTCGATCCCGAGGCGGCGCGCACCGCGCTGGAGGGCGTGTTCCCGGATACCGACGTGGTCGTGCAACTGGCCGAGGGCCGCGAGAAGAAGCTGCTCGTCGCCGACATGGATTCGACGATGATCACCGTCGAATGTATCGACGAACTTGCCGACTACGCCGGGATCAAGCCGCAGATCGCCGCGGTCACCGAGGCGGCGATGCGCGGCGAGCTGGATTTCGAGTCAGCGCTCGACGCGCGCGTGGCGCTGCTCAAGGGGTTGGACGAGGGCGTCATCGCGCGGTGTCTCGCCGAGCGCGTGACGATCATGCCCGGCGCGGTGACGCTGATCCGCACGATGAAGGCACGCGGCGCGACGACCATCCTGGTATCGGGCGGCTTCACCCGTTTCGCCGAGCCTGTCGCCGAGATGATCGGCTTCGACCGCGCCATCGCCAACCGGCTTGAGATTGTGGACGGGGCGCTGTCGGGCCTGGTGGCCAAGCCGATCGTCGGCTCCGATACCAAGGAGCGGACCCTGCTGGAGGCGACCGCCGAGCTTGGCCTGCCCCCCGAGGCGACGCTTGCGGTGGGCGATGGGGCCAACGACCTGGCGATGATCAGGCGGGCGGGGCTCGGCGTCGCCTATCACGCCAAGCCGATCGTCGCAGCCGCTGCGGCGGCACGGATCGACCATAACGACCTGACGGCATTGTTGTATGCGCAGGGGATCGCGCGGAAGCACTGGGCGGCCTGAACCGGTTACCGCCATGCCCGGTCATTGGCTTGCGGACGGGCTGATCGTCGGGGCGGACGCGCCGGCGCGCCGAGCCGTCAGGCGCGCGCCTGGACGATATCGTCCAGGCGCGCCAGCACAACCCTGAGATAGACTATGCTGCCCGCATACAGGTCGTTGAGCTTGAGATCGCCGGCCCGATTGAGCTGGTCGAAGGCCGCATAGGCCGCCAGGGCACGTGTGGCGATGCTGCGGAACTGGACCGGATTGCGCGCGGGGTCGACCAGCTTGATCGCTGCAAGATAGGCATCGAGCGCTTCGCTCAGTTTCACCGTCCGATCATAGGAGCCTGCGGCAGCGTTCCGGCGGGGTGGGGCAGGGCGCGCCTTCGCGTCGCCGATCGCGGCCTGAAGCGCGACGATGCGGGTATCGACGCCAGTCCAGAGCGCGTCCCAATCGCCACCGTCCTTCCGGTCCCGATCGTACATCCGCAGATACTCCTCCGCTGGTTCGGTCCTGTCGCGCAGCAGCGCCGTCATGGCTTCCTGATATTTGAAGACCTTGATGTCGCGTTCATGCTCCTCGCACTTGTCGGTCAGGTCATTTTCGCGACCGTCGGGCAGGTCGCAGAAATCCCGCCCGCCTTCGAAGGCATCGCGGAAGATCTCGTCATATCCGGGCTCTCGCGCGGCCTTGAGCAGCGCCTCGGCGCGCGCGATGTCTGCCTCGCCGCCGCTCGCCCACGCATCGAGCACGGCAAGACGCAGGTGAAGCATGGCTGAGGTGCGGGTGATCCGGCTCTCATACAGGGCGAAATCGAAGGCGGCGCGGCGCAGCGGATCGCCTGTGGATGGCGCAAGGGTGGCGAACCTGCGGTCGAAGGCATCGAGCCGGGTCCTGGCCGCGTCGCGGAAACGCGGCGATGCGAAAGCCTCGGCGGCGGCGAGATTCAGCTCGGCCGGCGTCAGCAGGATATCGAGATGCTCGAGTAGGCGGGTCAAGGTGGAGACGGCCTCGCTCTGCTCCAGCCAGGCGCGATAGGCTTCCGATCCCTCGGATGGCCGGACGGTCGCGGCGCGGTATTCAGCCGAAATCGCGGCCAGCGCGCCGGCGATATGGGTGCGGGCGTCACGTTCGGCATCGTCGCGGTCCCGCGCGTCGCGCCGCTCGACGAAGGCGAGCGCGGCGGCGGCGCTTGCTTCGGTCCCGAAGCGATCGTGCCAGCCGATCAGATCGATCGCCCGCAACGGGCCGCCGCAACTCTGCGCGCCGCTGCGATAGCTCGCCGGCACGGGGTCTGTCTCGATCCGGCGGATATCGTCGAGCGCGCCGTTCCACAGGCGCAGGACGGGCAGGCAGATATCCTCTTCGGCGTCAGGCTGCGCGCCGGTGGTCTGGGCACTCGCGACTGCCGGGGCGAGGAGCGCCGCATGTGCTGCCAGGGCGGCAAGCCAAAGGCGGGGGTTCAGAGGCACACCCGTCTAGCTACGCCGACCCGGCTCTGCTGGAAATCCCGGTAGATGGTGAATGCGTCGCGTCCGGACCTCGGGTCAGGGCGCGATGGGCACGCAAGGGGTGTTGGTCGGCCTGACCGAAGCGCAGACCCGCGCGGCCTCGGCGGAGGAGGCAAGCGGCCCGGCCTGCAACTTGGTCAACGTGCCCGTGCGGACGAGATAGGGCTGGAGCCCGCTCAGCGCGCCGACCTGGCCCTTGAGCTTGTTCCACAGGGCTGTCGCATTGCCCTCGTCACGGAAGGCGCCGAACTGCAGGCGCCAGCCGCGGCCCGAGACGGCAGGAGTGGTGCGCGCCGGCGTAGGTGGCGCAACCGCCACCTGTTGCGGCGGCGCGCGGCGGGTCGGTACGCGGGTCACGACCGGCGGCGGCGGCGTGAACGGCTGCGGCGCATCGACATTGGGCTGCGCGCCGCGATTCTGGTCATAGGTCGAGGGCGGCAGGTCGGTGCCGCGCATCGCGACCTGGCTGCCTTGGCCGGTGATCTCCGGCGGCAGCATCGGGCGCTGCGCCTCGGCCTCATATTGCCGGGCGAGCGCGAGGCCCTTCTGGCGCTCGGCGACGGGAATATATTGGTCCATTTGCGCCTGGACCTCGGAGGCGCGAGGCTGGCCCTGCGCGGCCGAGCGGACCAGCAGGGCATAGGCGCGCGGCCAGTCTCGCGCGACGCCGTCGCCATTATAGAGCATGGTGCCGAGCACGAGCTGCGACCGCGGCTCGCCGCGCGCGACCGACTTCTCCAGCCAGGGCAGGGCGTCGGTGCGCTTGTTGTTCTGGAACAGGATCAGCCCGTAATTGGCCTCGGCCTCGATCTGCCCCTGCAGTGCGGCCTTGCGGTACCAGCTTTCGGCCATCGCCATGTCGACCGGCACGCCGCGCCCGAGCTTGTACGCCTGGCCGAGGTTGAACTGGGCATCGGCATCGCCCGCGATCGCCGCTGGGCGCCATTCCTCGACTGCCTTGCGATATTCGCCGCGGCTCCAGGCATCGACGCCCGCCTTGACGTCGCCCCATGCCGGTGACGTCATCGCGATGAAGATACCGGCAAGGCCAAGAGCCGCCGGCCGAAACGCCTTGCGCATGATGTCTCCCATCCCCGCTACTCTACCCGGGTGATAATGCCTTCTAGCCGGCATTTGGCAAAGATTTCGTTAGGGACGATGTGCCGCCACGGGATGGATCCGATCATCTCACGGCCCGTTAACCGCTTCTTGACGTCTGTGGTGGCATTCAACCCCCTCGAATAGCGGGAGTTGAAGGGGCACATGCGCGTTCTCGCGATGGCATCGCAAAAAGGCGGATCCGGCAAGACTACCTTGTCAGGGCATCTGGCCGTTCAGGCTCAGCTGGCCGGCGCCGGCCCGGTCGTGCTGATCGATATCGATCCCCAGGGGTCGCTGTCGGATTGGTGGAACGAACGGCACAGCGAATATCCCGCCTTTGCCCAGACCACGGTCGCGCGGCTCGCCGCCGATCTGGAGGTGCTGCGTCAGCAGGGCTTCCGCCTGGCAATGATCGACACGCCGCCCGCCATCACCATGGCGATCCAGAGCGTGATCGCGGTCGCCGAACTGATCGTCATCCCGACCCGTCCGTCGCCGCACGATCTGCGTGCCGTCGGCGCTACCGTCGATCTTTGCGAACGCGCCGGCAAGCCGCTGCTGTTCGTGGTCAACGGCGCCACGCCCAAGGCCAAGATCACCTCCGAAGCCGCCGTCGCGCTCTCGCAGCACGGCACGGTCGCCCCGATCACCGTCCATCATCGCACCGATTTCGCTGCCTCGATGATCGACGGCCGCACGGTCATGGAAGTCGACGGCAATGGCCGGTCGAGCCAGGAGATCCAGGCGCTCTGGACCTATATCTCCGACCGCCTCGAAAAGAATTTCCGCCGCACCGTCTTTGCCGCTCCGACGGCCCAGAACGGCTACGCGGCGCAGCGTCCTGCAGCAGGCGGCTTCGGCCGCCGTGTGGTGGGGTGATCCGATGACGACGTTCGGACAGCCCAAGCCGCTCGCTTCGCTCTCCTCCACATTGCTCGCCCGCAAGGGGCAGGCACGTCCGGCCATGCGTCCCCAGGGTTTCGGCGGCTTCGGCGCGATCCCCGGCGCGCAGGACGATCTCGGCTGGAACGACATGGGGCACCCGGATGACCATGGCGTCGAAGCGGCCTTCGCGCCCCAGCCGGCCGTGCCGCCGGTGCTGCGCCAGCGCGAGGCCCTGCACGAGGAATTCGAGACACCGCAGCCGGTCATCCGGCCGCGGGCGATCGAGCTTGGCGGTTCCTATGATTCCGAGCCGGCCGATGAGGCTGATGAGGCCGAGGCCTATGGGTCCCTGGCACCTGTGCCCGAAGCTTATGAGCCGGAGGGCGCCCCCGAGCCTGCTTATGAGCCCGAGACCGCTTATGAGCCGGAGCCCGAGGACGAACCGGAGCCCGAGCCTGAATATGAACCGGCGTCGCTGCTCGCCGTCCGGACCCCGAAGCTGACTCCGGTGCCGGTGCCCGCACCCGCGGCGCTCGCACCGGTGGCTCCTGTTGCCGTCTCGCCGGCCACCGCCGAGCGGATCGGGCGCGAGGCTCATGCCAAGCTCGGCAAGGCCGCCTTCACCCTGCGGCTCGACCAGGACCGCCATCTGCGCCTCCGTCTCGCGAGCGCGCTGCACAATTGCTCCGCCCAGGTCCTGGTGACCCAGGCACTCGACTCGTTCCTGCAATCCCTGCCCGAGGTGGAAGAGCTGGCGCGCCAGCTGCCTTCTCGCGCGACACGTTGAATCGAATAGGGGAATTCCGATGAAGACCCGGGCGATCGTCACTCTAGGGCTTACCGCACTCGTTGCCTGCGGGGCACTGGCCGGCATCACCTCGCATGGCGGCATCGCCTTCGCCAGCGCGCGCGACGAATCGCGTGCCGAGCGCAAGGCGGCATCCGAAGCGGGCAAGGCGCGTGCCGCGCTTGCCAAGGGCAAGGGCGAACAGGCAGTATTCCATGCCGAGGTCGCCGTCGGGCTGCGCCCGCAGGTCGCAAGCTTCCGCGTGCTGCTGGCCAACAGCTATCTGCGCGCCGGCCGGTTCGACTCCGCCCGCCAGGCCTTCACCGACGCGATGACGCTCGATCCGGGCAACGGCAAGCTGCCGCTCAACCTCGCTCTCGCACAGATCGCCACCGGCGACTGGGCCGGCGCGCGCCAGACGCTCGACACGCACAAGGACATCATCCCGATCAGCGACCGCGGCCTGGCGATGGCGCTGGCCGGCGATCCCGCCAGCGCGGTCGAACTGCTCAACGCAGCGGTCCGCGCACCCGAGGCCGACGCCAAGACCCGCCAGAATTTCGCGCTCAGCCTCGCGCTGGCCGGCCGCTGGCAGGAAGCCCGGACAATGGCCTCGTTCGATCTGGCGCCTGACGAAGTCGACCAGCGCATCCTGCATTGGGCGGAATTCGCCCGCCCGAAATCGGCCTATGACCAGGTCGCCTCGCTGCTCGGCGTCACGCCGGTGCGGGATTCGGGCCAGCCGGTCGCGCTCGCCCTCAACGCTCCTTCGACGGGCACGGCGCTGGCCGCCGCGGCGGTCGATGCCTTCATGCCCGGCCAGGCGGAAAATGCCGCTCAGGTCGCGCAGGACATGGGCACACCCGTCCCCGCCGCTCCAGTCGCTGAAGTCGCCGTCGCCGCCGCACCGGTCGAGGCTGCCCCGGGACCAGCGCCAGCCTTTGCCAGCGTGGTGTTCGGCCCTCGCGAGGAAGTCGTGCAGCGGCTTCCGTCCAACAATTCCACCATCGTTGCGCCGCGCGCATCGGTACGCGTGGCCAGCGCCAAGGTGGCGCCAGCCGTGGCCCCGGTCACTCGCGCTCCCGCCAAGGGCAGTTATTTCGTCCAGCTCGGTGCGTATCAGAACGCCGCCGTCGCCAAGGACGCCTGGGGCCGGGCCGTCCGCAGCAATGCGAGCTTCGCCGGCCAGACGCCGTCGGGCATGAGCATCACCTCCAAGGCGGGTAGTTTCTACCGTCTCTCGGTCGGCGGTTTCGCCCGTTCCGAAGCGGATGCGCTGTGCCAGAGCTACAAGGCGAAGGGTGGCACCTGCTTCGTCCGCGCCCATGCCGGCGACCAGGTCGCTTTGTGGGCGCGCCCCGCCGGCCGGCAGATGGCCTCGCGCTAAGACATTCGTCGAGAGGATCGCGTCAGCCGCGTGGGTTCAGGCCCGCGCGGCTGATGTCGTTTTAGGGAAGCTCGGTGCCGCCCTTGAACAGGCGCAGCACCTTGCCCTGCACGGGCAGCTTGTCGAACGGCGTGTTGCCCGCCTTGGCGACCATGCGATCGGTGTCGATCTGCCATGGCGCTTCCCAGTCGAGCAGCATGAAATCGGCGGGCGCGCCAGGCGCCAGCGCGCCCGCCTCGAGCCCCAGGATCTTCGCCGGATTGGCCGCGAGCAGCGCGAACAGCCGGTCGATCCCGATCACGTCGTCGCGCACCAGTCCGAGCGATAGCGCCAGCAAGGTTTCGGCACCCGCCATGCCCGCCGATGAATCGGCGAAGGGCAGGCGCTTCTCTTCGGGCCCGCGTGGATCGTGACCCGAACAGAGCACGTCGATCGTCCCGTCCGCCACTGCCGCCAGCGCCGCCTGCCGGTCGCTTTCGCAGCGGAGCGCCGGAGAGAGATGCGCGAAGGTGCGGAAATCGCTCATCGCATTGTCGGACAGGAACAGATGCGCGGGCGTGATGCCGCAGGTCACCGGCAGGCCGCGCGCCTTGGCGCGGCGGACCAGGTCGAACCCGGCCGCCGTCGTCACCTGGCGGAAATGGAGCCGCGCGCCGGTTTCCTCGGCGAGCAGCAGGTCGCGCGCGATCGCCAGCGCCTCGGCCGTCGCGGGTGCCGAGGGCAGGCCGAGCCTTGTGGCGGTCTCGCCTTCGGTCGCGACCGCGTGACCGACCAGCCCGGCATCCTCGGCATGGGTGATCACCGTCAGGTCGCAATCATGCGCATAGGCGAGCACGCGGCGCATCACGCCGGAATCCGCGATCCAGCGCCGGCCGGTCGCGACCGCGCGGGCGCCGGCATCGCGGGCGATCGCCATCTCGGCGAGATCGGTGCCGGCCAGGCCGCGTGTCGCGGCGGCGATCGGATGGACCCAGATATCGGGCTTGCCCATGTCGGCGGCGCGCTGGATGATGCCCGGATCGTCGAGCACCGGCGACTGATCGGGCATCAGCCCGACCCGGACGATGCCGCCGGCACGGCACGCCGCCTTGTCGACCGCGAACACACCGAGATCGATGATGGCGGGCGCGATCAGCACCGACCGGCCGAGCGTGCTGCAGTCGGTCAGTTCGGCGCCCTCCGGCGCGTCGTTGCCGCCGACCGAGACAATCTTCTCGGCATCGATCACCATTACGCCGAAGTCTTCTCCCCCGCCGGAAACCAGCGACGCATTGCTGAAGGCGCGGATCATGCCCAGCCCTCCACCTTCCGCGCTCGCCGCGTCAGCACATCCAGGCAGGCCATGCGCACGGCCACGCCCATCTCGACCTGCTCGGTGATGGCCGATCGCTCGACATGGTCGGCGACGTTCGAGTCGATCTCGACGCCGCGGTTCATCGGGCCGGGATGCATGATCAGCGCGTCGGCTTTGGCCCGGGCGAGCCGTTCGAGCGTGAGGCCGTAGCGCATATGATATTCGCGGGTGGAAGGCACGAAGCCGCCCGACATGCGCTCGGTCTGCAGGCGCAGCATCATCACCACATCGGCACCGTCGAGCGCCGCGTCGAAATCGGTGAAGGGCGTCACGCCCATCCGCTCGATCGCCGCGGGCATCAGGGTGGACGGGGCGCAGACGCGCACCTCGGCGGCGAGCGCGGTCAGCGAGAGGATGTTGGAGCGCGCGACGCGGCTGTGCAGCAGGTCGCCGCAGATCACCACGCGCTGCCCCGCCACCGATCCGCGACGGCGGCGGATGGTCAGCGCGTCGAGCAGAGCCTGAGTCGGATGTTCATGGCTGCCGTCGCCGGCATTGAGCACCGGGCAATCGACCTTGTCGGCGATCAGCCGCACCGCGCCCGAACTCATATGGCGGATGACGATCACGTCGGCGCGCATCGCGTTGAGCGTCATCGCGGTGTCGATCAGCGTCTCGCCCTTCTTCACCGAGGACTGGGCGGCGTGCATGTTGACCACGTCGGCGCCGAGCCGCTTGCCCGCGATCTCGAACGAGAGGAGCGTGCGTGTGCTGTTCTCGAAGAAGGCGTTGATCTGGGTAAGGCCTTCCAGCCTTTTGTCGCTCTTCGCGCGGCTGCGGTTCGCCTCGATCCACTGCTCCGATTCGTCGAGCAGGAACATGATCTCGTGCGGCTGCAATCCATCGATTCCGGTCAGGTGCCGGTGCGGGAAAACGGCGCTGCCCTGGATGAGGGTCGCGGGGCGGTGATCTGAGGCTGGCATTAAAGGGGTTCGGTAGCGAGGGGCGGGGCAGGGCGCAAGGTGGCGCGGGCGGAACCGAGGCGGAGAGCGGCTGGACCAACTGGAACCAGATGCGCCCAAGCTGAAATCTATCGTCACCCCGGACTCGTTCCGGGGTCCACCATGCCGCAAACCAACAGGCCGCTGAGCGAGTGGAACGGTGGATGCCGGAACAAGTCCGGCATGACGGTTAAGTGATCGCGAAAGACTCCAAGTGAGGTTTCGATGACCCTGTTCCAGCGGGATTTTCTCCTCAAACGCCTGATAGTCTTATCGTTGCTCGATCGGGCGTACCGCCACGACCTTGAGATAGTCGATGCGGTTTGCCGGTGGCACCATCATCTGCAGTTGCGACCAGCGGCCGGGCAGCCAGGCGCAGCCATGCGGATCGGCCTGCGGGCCGATCGGGCCGATCTTCACCGGGAGCGTCTTGATCACTTCATAGGTGACGACCCGGTCGATCTCGGGCTTCCAGGCATATTCCACTGCCAGATGGACACGCACGTCACGGACGCTCTCGATATTGTCGAAGGTGCCGAAACCGCCCGGGCTGGTCTCGGGCTGGCCCTTGCCGAGCGCCATCTGGAACCGCGTGCCCACCGGCAGGTCCTGCTGCGACGGCGTGAACCAGTTGGGCCAGGGGTCGCTGCCGGTCGCGATGGCTTGATAGGCGGCGGTGGCCTCCGCATCGCTCGCATAGCGCCAGCTTTGTTCCTTCCACCAGATGCGGCCGGGGCGGGAGTCGATCGACTGGGTGTCGCATTGCGCGGTCGAGGCGCTTGCCGGGCGATCCGCGCCGCCGGCGGCGGTGCAGCCGCCCAGTAGCGCGAGCGCCACCACGGTCGCGAAAGGGCGCCGTGGCATATTTTCGATGATCGGCAGCATGGTTTGAAGCCCCCCGGCAGTTCGCAGCGACGATAGTCCCAATGGGCGGCGCGGCCACCGCAACAATTTCCACTATGGCTGTTTCGTTGCGCGTTCAGGTGCGTAGGTGGAATTGGCCTCGACCTTACGGCCTTGCCGTGTAGGATCGTGGCGGATCCGGGTCGCGGGTTTGGCGGGGAAGCGAGTGACAATGGATGATGCGAGGACGGCCATTGGCCGGCCTGTGCCCGATGTGCGGTTCCATCTGCCGGCCCCAGAGCTGCGTGATCTGATCACCGCCTATGTCATCGTCGAATCGACATTGCCGCTCAGCGATTTCCTCCATCCCGAATGGGCGAATGTCCGGTTCATCCTGTGGGGCGAATGGGAGATTCAGGACCTCGCCACCGGTGCGATGATCCCCGCGTTCGCGCCCGCCCTGTTCGGCCCGACCGACCGCACCCGCCAGTTTTCGAGCCCCGCCGGCGGGCTGCTCGGTGTCGGGCTGACACCGATGGGATGGGTCAGGCTGATCGGCGGCAATGCGGGCGCGGTCGCGAACAAGATGGTGCCGCTCGGCGACGCCTTCGGCACGAACGGCGAAGATCTGGCGCGGTCGCTATTGGCTTGCGCCGACGATGCCGGCCGGGTGGCACTGCTCGATACGGTCCTGACCCGCCGCGCGCGGCATGGTGGCAAACGCAGTCCGCTCGCGCTGAAGGCGCATGAGGTGCTCGTCTCCGGCTCGGCCGCCGATGTCGCCGAGTTCGCCGAACAGCTTGGGGTGCAACAGGCCAAGCTCAACCGGCTATGCCTGCGTGTGTTCGGTTTCACACCGAAGCGCCTGCTGCGCCGCCAGCGGTTCCTTCGGACCCTGGGGGCGGTACGCGATTCGCTCGATCGGCCGCTGACCGACCTGATCGACCCGGCCTATTATGATCAGGCCCATTTCAACCGCGACTTCAAGGCGTTCATGGGCATGACCCCGCGCGCCTATTTCAGCTCGCCGCGCGAGGTGCTGCGCCGGGCGGTGGAGGAAAGGCTGCGGGTGGTCGGCGCCCCCGTCCAGGGGCTGCACCCGTCGAAGAGCGACTAGCCGCTCACCAGGGCGTCGATCGCGCCTTGCAGGATGTACGCCGCCGCCATCTTGTCGACCAGTTCGGCGCGTTTTGCCCGGCTGGCATCCTGTTCGATCAGGGTGCGCGTCACGGCCTGGGTCGACCAGCGCTCGTCCTGAAGGAAGATCGGCAGGCCCAGATCCTCCATGTTGCGGGCAAAGGCACGGCTCGACTGGCTGCGCGGGCTTTCGCTGCCGTCGGTCAGGTTGAGCGGCAGGCCGATGACGATGCCCTTGACCTGCTGCTCGACGATCAGCGCGGCGAGCGCCGTCTTGTCCTTCTGGAACTTGGTGCGGCGGATCAGCAGGGCAGGGCTGGCGAAGCTCCATCCGGCGTCGCACAGCGCGGTGCCGATCGTCTTGGTGCCGACGTCCAGCCCGATCAGGCGCCCGCCGGTCGGCAGGGCCTCGCGGAAGACGGCGCGGTCGGTGGTGATCATCCCGCTTTCGCCTTGCCCGTCTTCGCCTTGAACGCCGCGAGCCGCCGCGCCGCGTCGGCGCGGACATTCGCCCAGAACAGGCTGTAGTCGTAGACGTGATAATTGTTGCCCGGCAGCACATAGCTGCCGAGATCGGGCGGCGTGCCGATCATCAGCAGCCCGCGCCCCTCGCACCGCGCGGGGACCTGGCCCGCCTGGATCGTCGCGTCGCCCAGATCCTTTTCTGGCACCAGCGTGCCGAGATTGGCGGTCGCAGGTGCCGCCGCATCGGCGGTGCTGGTGATCGGGTTGGTGCAGACCATCGGCGTGCCGCCGCGCGGTGCGCCGGTGAAGCCGGACGTCGCGTCGAACGCCTCGAGCAGCAGCGCCGGATCGGCGGGTTCGGCGAAGCTCTGCCAGGAGAGGATGCAGCCGGCCTGATCGGCCATGGTGCATTCCGGCAGGCCCATGCGCGGAAGGTCGGCGATCCTGGAAACGGGCCAGCCGACGACATAGGCCGCCACGATCCGCTTCGCGAGCGGCGTGCCCGCGATCCTCTCGTGCAGCAGCCGGGTCAGATGGAGCGCACCCTGGCTGTGGCCGGCCAGGATGATCGGGCGGTCGCCCGCCTCCTTCAGGAACTGGTCGAACGCGGTGGCGACGTCGCCATAAGCGAGGTCAAGCGCCTTTTGCGCCTCCGCCTTGGTCGTCAGGAACGCCCCGAAGGTCGCCTGGCGATAGCGCGGTGCCCAGATCGCGCCGGTTTCGTTGAAGGCGCTCGCCTGGGCCCGCAGGAACAGCTCGGCACGGGCATTGGCATCCGCGTCGTCGAGCGGGGCGTTCCAGCGCTGGCCGTTGAGGAAGGAGGTCGGGTGGATGAAGAACACCGCCGCCTCGGGCGCCGCGGCCGGCTGATATCCGGCCGGAGTCCACAATGCCGGATTGCCGCGCTTGTCGGGCCGGGCGAACCACATTCGCGCATCGGCATAGGCGTTCGGCGCAACCGCCGGCTGAGCCTCGAACACCGCCTTGGGCACGAAGGTCCAGCGCGTCATTTCGATGCCGTACAGCCGGAAAACGAACAGGCCGGCGACCGCGAGCATGATCAGGACGACGATGAGATAGAGGAATTTCCGGGCCAAGGCCTGCGATCTCCGAACGGCGGCGCGGCACGAGATGTGTCGCGGCCATGGAGATTCCGTGCAGCAGGAAGGCGGCGCTTGCAATCGGCTTCGGTCCTGCGCTCATTGCCCGCAAAGGGGATCGCGCAATGTCGGACTGGGATGTGGAGAGCGGCGAACCAGCCGGGGCCTGGCGCCTGCGGCCGGTGATTCTGGCGGCGATCGGTGCGGTCGCGGCGATCCTCGTCCAGCAACTGATCGATCGCCCTTATGGTTATTCCCGTCCGCCGCTGGAAATCTGGCGAATCGCCGTCTCGATCGCGATCGGCACCGGGGCGATGGCGTTCGGCTTCGGCATGGAGCGCGTGCGGCTGCCCTGGGCCGCCGGCTTTGCGCTGCTGGCGGGTGCGGTGGCGGGCCTGATCTATTACTGGAACGGCGGCAATGACGGCTGGGCCGATATCGGCGACTGGCGCTATGCGAGCCTTTTCCTGGCGGTCGCGATCGCGGTGCCGCTATTCCAGACGGCGCGCGACGAAGGGGCGTGGCGCTTCCCCTATCGCGACGTGCACGGCCATGCCTGGACCAATGTGGTGCTGTGGTTTGCCTGCTGGGCGTTCGTCGGCGTGGTCTTTGCGCTGGCCTGGCTGCTGGCGGCATTGTTCGACCTGATCGGCCTGCATCTGGTGCGCGAGATGCTGGAACGGCACTGGTTCGCGGCGGGGCTGGCGGGTGCCGCGTTCGGCGGCGCGCTCGGGCTGTTCCGCGAGCGCGACCGGGTCGTTCGCCTGCTCCAGCGCGTGGTGACGGCGGTGCTCGCCGTGCTCGCGCCGGTGCTGGGTGCCGGACTGTTGCTGTTCCTGCTCGCGCTGCCCTTTACCGGGCTCGGCGCGCTCTGGCAGGCGACCAAGGCGACGACGCCGATCCTGCTGTGCTGTGCGATCGGCGCGCTGATCCTCGCCAATGCCGTGATCGGCAATGGCGAGGACGAGGAGGCGACCAATCCCGTTCTGCGCTGGGGCGCGATGGCGCTCGGCTTCGCCATCCTGCCGCTTTGCGTGATCGCCGCGATCGCGACGGGGCTCAGGATCGGCCAATATGGCTTCAGCCCCGACCGGCTCTGGGCGCTCGTCTTCGTGATCCTCGCGACTGCGTACGGCGTGGCTTATTTCGTCGCGTTGCTGCGCGGGCGGCAGGGCTGGTCGGCGAAGGTGCGGCCGGCGAACCTGCATCTGGCCTTCATCGTGTCAGGCGTGGCGCTTTTCCTCGCGACGCCGCTGCTCAGCTTCAACGCGATCTCCACCAGGGATCAGGTCGCCCGGCTGGAATCGGGCAGGATCGCACCCGACCGGTTCGACTGGGCGGCGCTCGCCTTCGATTTCGGCGATCCGGGCAAGTCAGCGCTCAAGCGGCTGGCGGTATCGAAGAACGTCGCCATCGCGGATCGCGCCAAACGCGCGGCGGGCGTGAACAGCCGGTACCAGGCGGCCGACATCGACCGGACCGCGAAGGAAACCGAGATACTCGACAAGAGCCTGCGCGTGCTGCCGGCGGGCGGTGCCGTGCCCGAAGGCCTGAAGCCGCAGCTGACCGGCTGGCGGGGGTGCGATACCGCCCGTATCGGCACCTGCACCTTGCTCTACAAGCCGGGCGATACGAGCGCAGTGCTGCTCAAGGACAATTGCGTCGAGCGCCTTGCCGGTGAGCCGCCGACCCAGGCATCCAATTCGCCGGTCGTGTCGCTGGGTACGTCATGCGTGATCCGGTACCGGCTGACCGGCACTGTATGGGCAGCGGTGGACGAAGGCGATGTCGTGCGGCCGGAGGCGGCGACACGCGCCGCGCTCAAGGCCGCTCTGGCTGCCGGCAGGATCGAGATCCGCACCGTGCCGCGCCGCCAGGTCTTTGTCGGCGACGTGCCGGTGGGCGAGCCATTCGAATAAGCATCCGTTCACGGCGCCTTTTGGTTGCGCGCCTTGGCCGCGCTCTGCTAGCCGCGCGGCCATGTCCGTAGATATCGCAACCGTGAAGAAGATCGCGAGCCTTGCCCGCATCGCGATCACCGAGGAAGAGGCCGCGCGCATCGCACCGGAACTCGACAACATCATGGGCTGGATCGAGCAGCTCGGCGAGGTCGACACCTCGTCGGTCGAGCCGATGACTGCCGTCATCCCCAACCATCTGCGCCTGCGCGACGATGTCGTCACTGACGGCAATGTGCGCGACAAGGTGCTCTCCAACGCCCCGGCGGCGGAGCACGGCTTCTTCGCCGTGCCGAAGGTGATCGAATGATGATCGCAGATCAGCCTTCGATCATCCCGGCGCAGGCCGGGATCCAGGAATCAAAAGCATGACCGAGCTTACCGATCTGGGCGTTGCCGCGATCCGCGACGGGGTGCGCACCGGCGGCTTTTCCGCGCGCGAAGTGGCCGACGCGTTCATCGTGAAGGTGAGCAAGGCCAAGGCTCTCAACGCCTTTCTGGTCGAGACTCCCGATCACGCCCTCGCTGCCGCCGACGCGGCCGACGCGGCGCGCGCGGCGGGCGAGACGCTGAAGCCGCTGGCCGGCGTGCCGATCGGCATGAAGGACCTGTTCTGCACCAAGGGCGTGGCCTCCACCGCGGCGAGCCATATCCTTGAAGGCTTCACGCCGCCCTATGAATCCACCGTCTCCGGCAAGCTGTGGGATGCGGGCGCGGGCATGCTGGGCAAGCTCAACATGGACCAGTTCGCCATGGGCTCGTCCAACGAGACCAGCTATTTCGGCAACGTCATCTCGCCCTGGCGGCGTGCCGACGGCGGCAATGCGCCGCTCGCGCCCGGCGGCTCCTCGGGCGGCAGCTCGGCGGCGATCGCGGCGCGGCTCTGCCCGGCGGCGACCGGTACCGATACCGGCGGTTCGATCCGCCAGCCCGCTGCCTTTACCGGCATTGCCGGCATCAAGCCGACCTATGGCCGCTGCTCGCGCTGGGGCGTGGTGGCGTTCGCCTCGTCGCTCGACCAGGCCGGGCCGATGGCGCGCGACGTGCGCGACTGCGCGATCATGCTCGAGGCGATGACCGGGTTCGATCCGAAGGATTCGACCTCGCTCGACCTCGACGTGCCGAAATGGGAGGCCGGCCTGTCGTCCAGCCTCGCGGGCAAGCGCATTGGCATCCCCAAGGAATATCGCGTCGACAACATGCCGGCCGAGATCGAAGCGCTCTGGCAGCAGGGCATCGACTGGGCACGGGATGCGGGCGCGGAGATCGTCGAGGTCTCGCTGCCGCACACCAAATACGCACTGCCGGCCTATTACATCATCGCGCCGGCCGAGGCCTCGTCGAACCTCGCCCGTTATGACGGCGTCCGCTACGGCCTGCGCGACCTGCCCGAGGGCGCGAACCTGCAGGACATGTACGCCGCGACCCGCGCGGCCGGTTTCGGCGACGAGGTGAAGCGCCGGATCATGATCGGCACCTATGTGCTCTCGGCCGGTTTCTACGACGCCTATTACACTCAGGCGCAGAAGGTCCGCACCCTGATCGCGCGCGATTTCGAGCGGGCCTGGGAAAGCTGCGACCTGCTGCTGACCCCGACGGCGCCGTCCGCGGCGTTCGCGCTGGGCGAGAAGAGCGCCGATCCGATCGCGATGTACTTGAACGACGTGTTCACCGTGCCCAGCTCGCTTGCCGGCCTGCCGGCGATGTCGGTGCCTGGCGGCCTCGACAAGGCCGGATTGCCGCTCGGCCTGCAGATCATCGGCAAGCCGCTCGACGAGCAAGGCGTGCTGAATGCCGGGCTGGCGCTCGAAGAGCGCGCTGGCTTCGTCGCGCGGCCCGAGGCGTGGTGGTGAGATGGGGCTGCTGTTCGAATTCCTGTTCGAACCGGCACTCCATTTTGGCGGGCGATTGATCAAGTTTCTTTGTCGGGAGCCCGAGCCGCGACGGCGGCGATGGCCCGATCAGGACGAAAGCGAATGAAATGACTGAAGCAGCCTATCGCATCCGTGGCGCCACCGGCGATTGGGAGGTCGTGGTCGGCCTCGAAGTCCATGCCCAGGTGACCTCCAATGCCAAGCTCTTCTCGGGCGCGGCGACCGCGTTCGGCGCCGAGCCCAACACCCAGGTCTCGCTGGTCGATGCCGCGATGCCGGGCATGCTGCCCGTGCCCAACCGCGAGTGCATCCGCCAGGCGGTGCGTACCGGCATGGCGATCGACGCGCAGATCAACAAATGGTCGCGCTTCGACCGCAAGAATTATTTCTACGCCGATCTGCCGCAGGGTTATCAGATCAGCCAGCTCTACCATCCGCTGGTGGGCGAAGGCGCGATCGACATCAGCCTCGACGACAAGAACCCCGACGACGCGACCAAGCGCATCGGGGTCGAGCGAATCCATGTCGAGCAGGATGCTGGCAAGCTGATGCACGACCAGCATCCGACGCAGAGCTATGTCGATCTCAACCGGTCGGGCGTGGCGCTGATGGAGATCGTCAGCCGCCCGGACATGACATCGCCTGCCGAAGCAGGGGCTTATCTGCGCAAGCTCAGATCGATTCTGCGCTATGTCGGCTCGTGTGACGGCAATATGGAAGAAGGCTCGATGCGCGCCGACGTCAATGTCAGCGTGCGCAAGCCCGGCGATCCGCTCGGCACGCGGACCGAGACGAAGAACGTCAACTCGGTCCGCTTCGTCATGGCGGTGGTCGAGCAGGAAGCGCTCCGCCAGGTCACGGCGCTCGAAGCCGGCGAACGCATCGTCCAGGAAACGCGGCTTTACGATCCCGACAAGAACGTGACCCGGTCGATGCGCTCCAAGGAGGATGCGCACGATTATCGTTACTTCCCCGATCCCGACCTGCTGCCGCTCGAACTCGACGACGCGTTCCTCGAGGAATGCCGCGCGAGCCTGCCCGAACTGCCCGACGCGAAGCGCCGCCGCTACGAAGCGCTCGGCATCACGCCCTATGCCGCCGCCGTGCTGACGGCCGAGGTCGAGGCGGCGCGCTGGTTCGATGCGTTGCTCGAGACGGGGGCGAAGCCGGTCGCGGCGGCGAACTGGGTGACGTCGGAGCTGTTCGGCGCGCTCAACCGCATCGGCAAGGATATCGAGCACTCGCCGGTCAGCCCCGCCCAGGCCGGCGAGCTGCTTGGCCTCGTCGCCGACGGCACTTTGTCGGGCACGCTCGCCAAGCAGGTCTTCGAGATCATGCTCGAAACCGGCCAGGGCGCGGGCGCGATCGTCGAGGAGCGCGGGCTCAAGCAGACCAGCGACACCGGCGCGATCGAGAAGGTGATCGCCGAGGTGATGGCCGCGAACGAGGACAAGGTCGCCGAGTACCGCTCGGGCAAGGACAAATTGTTCGGTTTCTTCGTCGGCCAGACGATGAAGGCGATGGGTGGCAAGGCCAATCCCGGCGTGGTCAATGATCTGCTGAAGAAGGCGCTGGGCTGAGCGGCTCTTGTCACGGGCATGGGGCCGGCTTTGCCTTGATGAATGACGGTCGAGGCACAACGCGTCGTCGGGAACCTTCCGTCTCATCAAAAAGGATGATCTGATCCGATCCTGCAACGAATCGGCTTTTCGACCGCCAAATATCTGATAGTACAGCGCTAACGGGGCGGTCGCTGTAGCCCCTGCCGGGGGGCGCACGTGAAGATCTGGGCTTGGGCTATAGTCGGCCTTGCGTCTGCGGGCGCAAGCGTTGGGGCGCAAACGACGCCCGTCGCGGGGGAATCTTCTCCGGCAATATCAGCCACGCCGCCCGTCGCGACTCCGCAAGTAACGCTCGCAACACTCGCCGCCGGCACGCCCGTCACGGTCATGACGAACGATGAAATATCGACAATGTCCTGCGCGGTGGGCAGGCGCTTCGGCGTCACCGTGGTGCGCGAGGTCGTCAGTCAGGGCGCCGTCGTGGTTCCCGCAGGCGCGATCGGCAGCGGCGAGATCACCTTTTGCACGAACAAGGGCGGGTTCGGCAAACCGGGCATTTTGGGGATTGCGCTCCGCACACTGGAATTGAACGGCAAAAACGTCCTGCTCGACGGGCGCTATCGGGAGGAAGGCCGCAACAATAACGGCGCCACCGCCGCGACCTGGTTCGCAGTCGGTATTTTTTCGGGATTCATCAAGGGCAAAGCGGGGGTCATCCCGAAAGGCCGCGAGCTTCGCGCGCGGACCGGAGAAGATATCCTTTTCGACCCTGGCGTCTCGCCTCCGGCCGTCCCGGCCGTGGAGGCGGCTCAATCGGTAGTTGTAACAGGAGCGGGGGCACAAACGACCATGGCGGCGGCCGGCGACCGGCAGCCGGGCGGTAGTGATGAAATTCCGCAATCGGGATCCAGATAGACTTGGCAACAGGGGAGCGAATATGAAAATCTTGACGACATCCGTCGCTGCGGCGGCACTTCTTTGCTATGCGACGGTCGCATCGTCGCAGACGACGGACGCGCCGCAAACAGCGGCCGCACCTGCTGCGCCGACCTGCGAGCTGCACATCTTCCCGACGCTGGAAGGCCAGGCGCAGACCACGACGATGCTATCCGGTTTCGGCATTATCGGGGCCATTGCCGATGCTGCGGCGAACAAGGACCGCAACGTAAGCGAAGCCGAATATCTCAAGGAAGCGCTGGGCCCGCGCCTGCAGATCGAGGCGCTCAAGTCGCTCGACATCCTGCAGGAGCTTCGCCTGCCGCCATCGCAGATCGTCTACGAGACGCCGATCGCCGACCGCAATATCACCACCAAGGCAACCAACCGCCTCAGCTCGTCGACCGCATCATGCTATTATGAACTGATCATCACGCAGAATTTGTACCAGAAGAAAGCGATCTACGGTCGGTCCTTGAACAACCGTTTCATTTTCAAGGATTTCCGCGACGGGAAGTCCGCGGCCAAGCTGGTCAAGGGACGCGGCGGCAATGGCCTGTCGCAATTCCCGCCCAAGACCACGGACGAAACCGAAGCGGCCGAAACCGATCTGCGTGAAGCTTTCTCCAAGAATTTCAAGGAGTTTGCAGCGGGCGTCGGTGGAGCCAAGAAGTCCTGAGTTGCAGCGGGGCTGCGTTGGAATCGTCCGGCAGCCCCGCTTTCCTTCCTCACCCACCCTTGGAGACCGCCATGCGGATTGCGGCCGGGCTGTGCATCGCGCTTTTGCTGGCTCCGGCGGCAGTTGCGGCAAAGGACGTGCCCGGCGTTATCGCCTCGGGCGATCGCGCTGTTGCGCGGTCGCTGCAGCTTGCCATCCCTCAGGACGCGATCGAAACGAATATCGAAGTGGGCCGCGTCGCCTCGGATTCCTATGGCGGCGGCCTGCTCGGCGCGCTGATCATCGAATCGATGGACGACAAGAAAGAGACCATGAGCCAGTCTCTGCACGAGCGGGCCGAGGTGACCGTGAAGCCGCTGCGGGAGGCGTTGAAGACCTTCGACGTCGCCGAACTGGCCTTCGCGACGACGCGTGGGGCCGTGGCGAAAACCGAGTGGTTCCAGGCGCAGGACATCATCGTCACCGACGATCCATCCCCGCGATCGCGCGCTGCATTCCTGAATGCCAGCGCGACGCCACAGGTCGCATTCGTCACCTATCGCTACGATCTCGCGCCGGACTTCACCTATCTCCGCGTGATCGCCGACATCGCGCTCGTCCGCAAACCCGCCGACGGCGCCCGGTCGACCTCGCTGCCGGAGCCATTCTACGCGCAGTCGATATCGAGCATCGTGCAGCTGCGGACTCGGTCTTACGAGCATGGTGAAAACGTCGCGAGCTGGGCGGCGAGCGACGGCAAGCTGGCCAGGGCTTCGCTGACCGCGGCCTTTGGCCAGATTGAGCGGCTGATCCCCTTCGCCCTTGGTCTCGGCTCGGCGGACATCAAGCTCTATACCGCGAAGAATCGGCCGAAGGCATTCGCCGCCGGCTTTTACGGCCCGCGGATCGACGTCGGGGAGGGCGCTCAAGCCGGAACACTTCTCTGGTCGAACGGGCTCATCTATGTGCAGCCAGCGCCCGCGACCTGAGAAAAGCTGGAGGTGAACCGGGTCGGTGACGCCTATTGCGCGTCGTCGTCCTGGTTCCTGGTCACGCCGCCGGTGCCGCCGACCCCGTCGGGAAGACCGGCCGAGGTGAAGCCGTCGGGTTCCTGCCCACCTTCACCGCGTTCGACCGCGTCCTTGCGGGCATCGACGACCTGCTCGATGTCGCTTCGGTTGTCGTTGTCGGCCTCTGGCGGACTGTCGGGATGCGGATTTCGATCGGTCACGGGCATTCCTCTCAATAAAAATCAGTGCCGCCGACCGGCTGGCCGGGGGCAGGGGTGGGCGGCGCCGGATCGCCGCCCGGCTGCGGCGACGGCACGTCGACATCGGGCGTGGTCGGAAAGACTTCGGGCGGCGGCGCGTCGGGTCGTGCCGGCTGGCTCGGTTGGGGCGGCAATTCGGGTGGTGGGGGCGTGGCCATCGGGTTTCTCCTCGATGACCCAACGCGCTTGTACCGCGCCGGGTTGCTACGCCCGTGCGAGTTGCTATAGACGCCGCCGACCGACGGTGTCCCCTGCGGGCGTGGCGGAACTGGTAGACGCGCCTGGTTTAGGTCCAGGTATCGCAAGATGTGGGGGTTCGAGTCCCTTCGCCCGCACCAGTCTCGTCGCGCTGGGCGAGGGGTGCCGCAACCCTGATTCCCTGAAAAGGCCCAGAGCTAAAAAAGGCAATTGTTGAAATGCAGACTGTCGAGACGTTGAACGAGGGCCTGAAGCGCGCCTACACGCTGAAGATCACGGCGAAGGACATCGATTCGAAGGTCGATGCCGAACTGAAGCGCGTTGCGCCGCAGGTCCGCATGCCCGGCTTCCGCCCCGGCAAGGTGCCTGCCAATCTGGTCCGCAAGATGCACGGCCCGGCGCTGATGCAGGACGCGCTGAACACCTCGATCCAGGAAGGCGTCCAGACGCTCCTCGCCGAGCAGAAGCTGCGCCCGGCGATCCAGCCTTCGGTCAGCCTCGATGAGGGCTATGAGCTTGGCCAGGACGCCGAGGTCAAGGTCGAGCTCGAAGTGCTGCCCGACGTGCCCACCCCGTCGATCGACCATCTGAAGCTCGAGCGCCTGACCGTGCCGGCCGACGAGGCCGCGCTCCAGGCGCAGCTCCAGAAGTTCGCCGACCAGCAGAAGCGCTGGGACGATGCCAAGCCGACCTACAAGGCGAAGATGGGCGACCTCGTCGTCATGGACTTCACCGGCAAGGTCGACGGCATTGCGTTCGACGGCGGCACCGGCACCGACATGTCGGTCGAGCTGGGTTCGGGCCGTCTGATCCCGGGCTTCGAGGATCAGGTCGTCGGCGTGAAGACCGGCGAAGAGCGCCAGATCAACGTGACTTTCCCCGCCGATTATCAGGCGAAGGACCTGGCCGACAAGGCAGCGACCTTCGACCTCAAGATCACCGCCGTGAAGACCGCGGGCGAAACGAAGATCGACGACGAGCTCGCCACGTCGCTCGGCCTCAAGGACCTGGATCAGCTCAAGGAACTGCTCAAGGGCCAGATCGAGCAGGAGCTGAACGGGCTCACCCGCACGCACATGAAGCGCAAGCTGCTCGACCAGCTCGCCGAGGGCCATGACTTCCCGGTCCCGCCGTCGATGGTCGAGGCCGAGTTCGCCCAGATCTGGCAGCAGCTCGAGCATGAAGCCACGCACGAGGCCGATCCGGAAGCCGCCATCGCCGAGATGGAATCCGAGCGCGCCGATTACCACGCCATCGCCGAGCGCCGCGTGCGCCTGGGCCTGCTCCTGTCGGAGATCGGCCAGGCAAACGGCGTCGAGGTCAGCCAGCAGGAAATGAACCGCCTGATCGCGCAGGCCGCGTCGCAATACGGCCCCGAGGATCGCACCCGGTTCATCGAATATGTCCGCTCGGAGCCGATGGCCGCAGCCCAACTGCGCGCCCCGCTCTATGAGGACAAGGTGGTCGACTGGCTGTTCGACAAGGCCGATATCACCGATCGCGAAGTGACCCGGGAAGCGCTGGAAGAGGCGATCGAGTCCGAGGACGGTTTCGCCAGCGGCACGCATCATCACGATCATGACGACGATCATGACCATGACCACAAGCCGAAGAAGAAGGCCGCAGCCAAGAAGGCCGCGCCTGCCGAGGAGGCTCCCGCAGGGGAAGCCAAGCCGGCGAAGAAGGCTGCTGCCAAAAAGGCCGAGCCAGCTCCGGAAGCGGCTGAAGAGCCGGTGAAGAAGCCCGCTGCCAAGAAGGCGAAGCCCGCGGCCGAGGAAGCTCCGGCTGCCGAGGAAGCCGCGCCTGCCAAGAAGCCGGCAGCGAAAAAGGCCCCGGCAAAGAAGACCGAGGGCTGATCGTAAACCCCTCTCCCCTCGGGGGAGAGGGACGTGGGGGCGGTAACGGCTTTGACGAAAATCGCAGTCCTGCTGCCCTGCTACAACGAGGAAACCGCCATCGCGCAGACGGTGGCGGGGTTCCGCGCGGCGCTGCCCGACGCGACCATCTACGTCTATGACAACAACAGCCGCGATCGCACGATCGAGGTGGCGCGCGCCGCCGGGGCGATCGTCCGGACCGAACGTATTCAGGGCAAGGGCAATGTCGTCCGCCGCATGTTCGCGGATATCGACGCCGACATCTATGTCATGGCCGATGGCGATGCGACCTATGACGCCGCCTCTGCCCCGGCGCTGGTGGCGCGCCTGCTCGACGAGCAGCTCGACATGGTCGTCGGTGCCCGCGTCACCCAGGCCGACACCGCCTATCGCCGCGGCCACAAGATGGGCAATGCGCTGCTCACCGGCATGCTGGCGCGGCTGTTCGGGCGCAGCTTCACGGATATCCTTTCGGGCTACCGGGTCTTTTCGCGTCGCTTCGTGAAGAGCTTCCCGGTGCTGTCCGCCGGTTTCGAGATCGAGACCGAGATCAGCGTGCACGCGCTCGAGCTGAAGATGCCGGTAGCGGAGATCGAGACGCCCTATTTCGCCCGGCCCGAAGGCTCCGAATCGAAGCTCAGCACCTATGGCGATGGCTTCCGTATCCTGCGCACCATCGTCCAGCTCTACCGGATCGAGCGGCCCGTGCTGTTCTTCGGCAGCATCGGCGCGGTGCTGGCGGGCCTGGCGGTGATCCTCGCGATCCCGCTGGTCATCACCTATATGCACACGCATCTCGTGCCGCGTTTCCCCACCGCGGTCCTGGTGACGGGGCTGGTGATCCTCGCCTCGCTCAACCTCTTCGCAGGGATTATCCTCGATACGGTGGTGCGCGGCCGGCGCGAGGTGCGGCGTCTCGCCTATCTGGCGCACCGCGCGCCGGGCGGCGAGGATCGGCGAAGCTAGCGGCAAGGGGGAGCGGCTCGGGGGTTGAACTCGTTTCCGCCAGCGCCGATGTAAGGCATCTACTGGGGCATAAGGATTCAAAGGCACATCATGCATAACCCATTCGAGACCGGCGACTTCACGCGGCCGCTCATCCAAAATGGCTTCACTCAGTCGCCCCAGGGCGGCCTCGTCCCCATCGTCATCGAGCAGTCCAACCGTGGCGAGCGCAGCTTCGACATCTATTCGCGGCTGCTGCGCGAGCGGATCATCTTCGTAACGGGCGGCGTCGAGGACCATATGGCCTCGGTGATCAGCGCCCAGCTGCTCTTCCTGGAGTCGGAGAATCCCAAAAAGGATATCTTCATGTACATCAACTCGCCGGGCGGAGTCGTCACGGCGGGCATGGCAATCCACGATACCATGCAGTATATCCGTCCGCGCGTCGGCACGGTCTGCATGGGCCAGGCTGCCTCGATGGGCAGCTTCCTGCTCGCGGCGGGCGAGCCCGGCATGCGCGTCGCGCTCACCAATGCGCGGATCATGATCCACCAGCCTTCAGGCGGTGCACAGGGCATGGCCAGCGACATTGAGATCCAGGCGCGCGAGATCCTGCGTATCCGGCACCGGATGAACGAGCTCTATGCTCACTATACCGGCAAGCCGATCGGCGAGATCGAAGTCGCGATGGATCGCGACAAGTTCCTGTCGGCCGACGAGGCCAAGGAATTCGGCCTGATCGACGAGGTATTCGACAAACGCCCGGCGATTGCCGACGATTCCGGGTCGACGCCGATCCTGCCGGCATCGTAACCGGATTTTGTTGCCTTTGGTCGTAAGGCGATTTGGTGATTGTAGAGTTGGAGGTGGCCGGTCTAACATGGCCACCCGCACGAACGCGCCCTGTATGGCGCGAAGGATGGATTGAATGACGAAGCTCAGCGGCGGCGACTCGAAGAGCACGCTCTATTGCTCGTTCTGCGGCAAGTCGCAGCACGAGGTGCGGAAGCTCATCGCCGGGCCGACCGTGTTCATCTGCGATGAATGCGTGGAGCTCTGCAACGACATCATCCGCGAGGAAACCAAGTCCGCGCTCGTCTCGAAAAAGGACGGGGGCGTGCCGACGCCGCAGGAAATCTGCGACGTGCTCGACGATTATGTGATCGGGCAGAAGCGCGCCAAGCGCGTCCTCTCGGTCGCCGTGCACAATCACTACAAGCGCCTCAACCACGGCCAGAAGGGCGCGGATGTCGAGCTTGCCAAGTCGAACATCCTGCTCGTCGGGCCGACCGGCTGCGGCAAGACCTTGCTGGCCCAGACGCTGGCGCGAATCCTCGATGTGCCCTTCACCATGGCCGATGCGACCACGCTGACCGAGGCGGGCTATGTCGGCGAGGATGTCGAGAACATCATCCTGAAGCTGCTCCAGGCCTCGGATTACAATGTCGAGCGGGCGCAGCGCGGCATCGTCTACATCGACGAGATCGACAAGATCAGCCGCAAGGCCGAGAATCCCTCGATCACGCGCGACGTGTCGGGTGAGGGCGTCCAGCAGGCGCTGCTGAAGCTGATGGAGGGCACCACCGCCTCCGTTCCGCCGCAGGGTGGCCGCAAGCATCCGCAGCAGGAATTCCTGCAGGTCGACACGACGAACATCCTGTTCATCTGCGGCGGCGCGTTCTCGGGCCTCGAAAAGATCATCGGCGATCGCCTCCAGGGCAAGTCGATCGGCTTCGGCGCCTATGTCGCCAGCCCGGAGGAACGCCGCACCGGCGAGACGCTCAAGTCGGTCGAGCCCGAAGATCTGCTGAAGTTCGGCCTGATCCCCGAATTCGTCGGCCGTCTGCCGGTGATCGCCACGCTCGAGGATCTCGATGTGCCGGCGCTGGTGACGATCCTGACCGAGCCGAAGAACGCCCTGGTCAAACAATATCAGAAGCTGTTCGACATGGAGGAAGTGAAGCTGGGCTTCACGGACGACGCGCTGGTCCAGGTCGCCAAGAAGGCGATCGACCGCAAGACCGGCGCGCGTGGGCTGCGTTCGATCCTCGAAGGCATCTTGCTCGACACCATGTTCGATCTGCCGGGCATGGATTCGGTCGACGAAGTGATGATCGACAAGGACGTGATCGAGGGCCGCAAGGAACCGATCCGCGTTTATGCCAAGAAAGACAAGACCGGCACCGGCGCCGCGTAACCTTCTTTCCCTCTCCCCTTGTGGGAGAGGGAGGGAGCCGCGAAGCGGCGGAAGGGTGAGGGGGACACTCGTTGACGTTCCGAACCTCACTCCCCCTCATCCGGCGCTCCGCGCCACCGGTTTTGACCATCGCCGGTAAACCATGCCCCCGGCATGGTTTGGAAATGCCCGGGGGGCATTTCGGCCCGGTGATGGGCAAAACTCCCACAAGGGGAGAAGATTTGCGCCCCTTGTCGCAGCATGACTGAACGCGACATCCCCACCATCCGCGTCGCCGACGCCAGCGACCGCACTGCCATAGCGGCAATGCTCGCCCGGGCCTTCGCCGAAGACCCTGCCACCAGCTTCATATTCCCAGACCCGGCGGAGCGCGCCAAGCGCCTCCCGCGCATGTTCGCCCTGCTGTTCGACGAGGACGCGCACGGCATGCGGCTGATGACGGAGAGCGGCGAGGCGGCGACCTTGTGGCGCGGCCCTGGCCGCAATCGGACGAGTTGGCTCGATCTGCTCCTCCACGCCCTGCCGCTGGTGACCTTGTTCGGCACCGCATTGGGTCGGGCGCTGGCGGTGTCGAACGCGATCGACGCCCATTTCCCGGCCGGCGACTATTGGTATCTCCACATCGCCGGTTGCGATCCCCCATCGCAAGGCAAGGGCCTTGGCGGCGCGACGATTCGATCGGGGCTGGAACGCGTCGCGGGCAGTGGGTTGCCGACCTATCTCGAGACGCCCAGCGAGAAATATATCGGCTTCTATCGCGGGCTCGGCTTCGAGGTGATCGGCGAATGGACGGTGCCCAAAGGCGGCCCGCGCTTCTGGTCGATGATGCGGCCGGCCTGACGGATTGGGAGAAGCCGCTATGCGCGCCTGGGGTATCCTTGCCTGTGCGGCCATCCCGGTCACCCTGACGGCGTGCGCCCCCGCCGCTTCAGCCGTGGAAGAAAGAAAGTCGGGCGAGATGAACGAAGCGCGGTTCTGGCAGATCGTCGGCGAATCGGCAGGCAACGGGACGGATCAGCAGAGCCAGGCGGCGGCCCTGCGCGCCGCGCTCGATCGCCTGACGCCGCAGGAGATCGAGGCTTTCGCTGACATTTTCGACGAGCTGATGCGCCGGTCCTATCGCTGGGATTTATGGGGCGCCGGCTTCGTCGTGGAAGGCGGCATGTCCGACGACGGATTCGAATATTTCCGCCGCTGGCTGCTTTCACGAGGCGAGGCAGCGTTCGAAAAGGTGAGCGCCGACCCGGACTCCCTCGTCGACATCATCCCGGACGATCATGACGGCGAGTTCGAATTCGAGGAATTCGGCTATGTCGCCGGCGAGGCCTGGGCGAAGAAGACCGGTCGCGGCCCCGAGACGATGTCGCGCAAGGCTCAGCCATACAGCTCGGACCCGTTCGGCACGCCGTTCACCGAAGATCCTGCAGCCCTCAAAAAACGCTATCCGAGATTATGGGCGCGGTTCGGCTCGGATTGATCGATTCAACCTGGCCCCCAACCATTGCAGCAACGGACCGGGCGGAATGTCACTGGCATCCGCCCCGCTCTTTCACATGGTGAACTGTTGGACGATTCCAGCCGCCGATCAGCGGAAAAACAGCGTATTTTAGCCGCTGTTTTCCGCTGTTAATGCGTAACAGGGAAAACGCGGCACAAATCACTGATTTCACTACGGAAAATACACCCGAAAATCCAACATAACAGCGGAAGAAAAAAAGACCGCCCGAACAGGGGTATTTGTTGGAGCGAATCAGGACTCCGCCAGGAAATCGCCGAGCCGGTCCAGCCGCCGCTCCACCGGCGAACGCCGGTCGCGGATCCACTGCTCCAGGATCGAGAAGCCGCCGGGCAGCAACTGGCAGCTCCGCACCCGCCCGACCTTCTCGGTGCGCACCAGCCCGCATTCCTCAAGCACCTGCAGATGCTGCGCGACTGCGGTCAGCGTGATGCCGAGCGGCGCGGCCAGGGTGGAGACGGACAGCGGCCCCGCGGTCAGCCGCTCGACGATCGCCAGCCGCGATGGGTCGGCGAGCGCGCGCAACACGCGCTCGACACTTGCCGCCGGCTTGCTGGTTTCGGGAATCGTCACGCCGCCGGCAATATCGCCCCCAGCCGGTCGAACAAGGCGTTCCACCCATGCTCGCGCATCTCGGGGCCGTCGGCGCCTTCGAGGAACACTGCCTGATGCGTGCAGATCAGGTCGGTGCCGCTGTCGGTCGCGATCAGCTCGATCGTCATCAGCGCGACCGAGATGGGCCTGCCGCCGATCGTCATGGTGGCGGCGCTGACGATGCGATGGTCGGGCACGATGTTGTGGAAATATTCCACGCTCGCGAGTTCGACGCCCTCGAACGGCGTATCGGGGCCCATGCGGGAGCGGGAGACGGACTGGCCGCCGACGCGGAAGTCCATCTCGAACACGGCGCTGTCGCCGCCTACATACCAGCGGCGTTTCTGATCTTCCTGGCTGAGCGCGGCGAACACACGCTCGCGGGGGGTGGGATAGCTGCGCTCGATCACGAAGGTGCTGGGAAGGACGGGTTGCGATTCCATGATGCCACGACTCCATTGGTGAAGTGATGGCTTCACTATTGTCGATGACGTTCAATTGTCAAGTGGTCACTTCACTATTGCGCGCGTTGCGCATCAGGCCCGCATAGACAGCCAGCGCAAGGAACAGCCCGGTGAACCAGGCATAGGCATAAAGCCCGGTCCAGAAGCCGCCGACCCAGCCGAACGCGCCCGGCGCCACGGTCGCGAGGAAGCCGGGCAGATTGGGGAGCACGCCGGCTGCAAAAGCGATGAGGGCGCGGCCGTTCCATCCGCCGGCATAGGCATAGCGCCCGCCCTCGCGGTACAGGTCGTCGACGTCGAGCCTGGCACGCCGGATCAGCCAGTAATCTGCGATCAGGATGCCGGCGATCGGGCCGAGCAGCGCGCTGTACCCGGTCAGCCAGACGAAGATGTAGCCGCCGGTCGTCGCCAGCAGTTTCCACGGCATGATCAGCACGCCAATCACCGCCGTGATCAGCCCGCCGGTGCGATAGGAGATCTTCCCCGGCGCGAGCGACGAGAAGTCATAGGCGGCGCACACCAGATTCGCGGCGATGTTGCACGAGATGGTGTCGACCGCGATGACGATCAGCCCGAGCAATACCAGTGGTCCCGAAAGCGTGCCCGACAATGCCACCGGATCCCAGATCGCATGGCCGTAGATCACCACCGTCGCCGAGGTGGTGATGACGCTCGCCAGTGCGATCAGCCCCATGCCCGGCGGCAGTCCGATCGACTGGCCGATGATCTGGTCGCGCTGGCTCCTGGCGAAGCGTGTGAAGTCCGGGATGTTGAGCGCGAGCGTACCCCAGAAGCCGACCATCGCGGTCAGCGACGGCCAGAACACCAGCCAGAACTGTCCCTCGCGCGCGCCGCCGGGCACGAAGGCAGAAGGGCTGGCGAATATCGGCCCGAGCCCGCCGGCCTTGTCCACTGCCCACCACACCAACGCGATGCAGACCAGGATCTTGACCGGCGCCGTCCAGGTTTCCAGCCGCCGGATCGTCGTCAACCCCTTGCGCACGAAGAAGAGTTGAAGCGCCCAGAAGGTGGCGAAGGACAGCATTTGCCCGACGCCGATGTCGAGCACCGGCACGACCGGCCCTTTCAGGCTCTGCCCGAGGAACACGCCGAGCAGGGTGAGTAGCGCCTCGCCGCCGATCCAGGTCTGGATGCCGAACCAGCCACAGGCGACCAGCGCCCGTGCCACCGCGGGCAGGCGGGCGCCGCGCGTTCCGAACGAGGCCCGCGCCAGCACGGCATAGGGGATGCCGTACCGCGTGCCGGCATGGCCGATCAGCAGGAGCGGGGCGAGCACGACCAGATTGCCGAGCAGCACGGTCAGCGCCGCTTGCCCGGCCGACATGCCCTGCTCGATCAGGCCGGAGGCGAGCATCCAGCTCGGCACGGCGACGATCATGCCGATCCACAGGGCCGCGAAATGATACCAGCGCCACGTCCGCTGAGTCGCGTCGGTCGGCGCGAGATCGCGATTCCAGAGCGAATCCGTGGTCTGATCGGTCATGCGCGTCCCCCGGTTGGGAGTTGGCCGCAATTCGCGCGGCGGCGCAAGCGCGATCAGGGCGGATCAGGCCGGTTGCTGGATCCGTTGCACGATATCGTCGGCGACCTTGCCGGCGACCGGGGCGAGATGGTCGAAATGCGCCGCGTACCGCGCCATGCCCTGGCTCAGCGATCTGAGTTCGGCATCGAGATCGTGCAGCTCGGCATCGGGCAACAACACCTCGATCACATCCCAGCGCGACCATCCCGCCAGCGGCGTCATGCCGAGCATCTGTCCCCGCCGGCTCGCGACCGCCGAGGTGATGCGCGACGTGGCGCTGCCCGGCGCATGGATCGTCACATGCGCGATCGGCTCGAGCAGATAAGGCGCTGCGGCGGCCAGCGCCTCGGCCATCGCGATCCGCCCCGCGGTACGGAACGCCAGTTCGGAGCTGTCGACCGCATGGAACGATCCGTCGACCAGCGCGACCGCGACATCGACCACTTCGACGCCGAGGGGCCCTTTCGCCATCGCATCGCGCACGCCCTGTTCCACCGCTGGAATCCATTGCCGCGGGATCGCGCCGCCGGTGATGCGGTCGTCGAAGCGGAAACCCTGTCCGCGCTCGAGTGGCGCGATCTCGATCACCACATCGCCATATTGGCCGTGCCCGCCCGACTGTTTCTTGTGGCGGCCGCGCTGGCTGGCGGCTTTGCGGATCGTCTCGCGATAGGCGACCGAAGGCGGCCGGGCCGAGATCGCGACGCCGTAGCGCCGCTTCAGCCGGTCGAGCGCGACGGCCAGATGCTCGTCGTTGATCCCGCGAAGCAAGGTCTCGCGCGATCCCTCGTCCTGCCCCCAGCGCAGCCCCGGGTCCTCCTCGGCCAGCTTGTTGAGCGAGGTCGACAGGCGGACCTCGTCCTTGTGGTCCTTGACCGAAATGGCCAGCGCATGGTTCGCCGCCGGCAACAAGGGCGTGGCCGCCGCGGCCTCGGGGCGGGCGGCGATGCCGATCAGGTCGCCGGCCCGCGTCGCTTCGGCCTTGGCGATGCCGACGATCTCGCCGGGTTCGGCGCGCTGGATCCGAGTCGCGGTGCCACCCTGGAGCGCGAACAGCGCGCCCGCGCGCATCGCCTCGCCATCGCCGCCGACCAGTTCCGCGCCTTCGGTCAACGGCCCGCCGAACACCCGTGCGATCGCCAGCCGGCCGATGGTGCTGCCATGAGATATCTTGAGCACCTGCACCGCCGGGCCGGCGATGCCGATCCGCTCGGCCGTCTGCGCGGCGGTGGGCGTGTCGTGGCGTAGCATCTTGAGCAGGCGCCGGACGCCGAAGCCGTTGAGCGCTGATCCGAACAGCACCGGCACGACCAGCCCGGCCGCCGTCTCCCGCGCCAGGTCGCCGAAGATCGTCTCGAGGCTGGGCACCTCGTCCGACAGGAGCTGTTCGAGCAGCGTGTCGTCATGGTCGGCGAGCTGCTCGAGCATATGGAAACGCGCCGCCGCCTCATCCTCCCTGAGATGGGCGGCGAGGGGGACCTGCTCGGAGCGTTTGCCGACCTGGTAATGATAGGCGCGCTCCAGCGCGAGATCGACGAAGCCGGCGGTCCGTTCGCCGGCGCGGATCGGGATCTGGCGCGCGACCAGCGCCGCGGCGCTCATCGGCTGCAGCGCGGCGAGCAGATCCTGGATGCTGCCGCGCGCCTGGTCGATCTTGTTGACGAACAGCGCATGCGGCAGGCCGATCGCCTCGAGCCGTCGCAAGGTCGGTTCGACCAAGGGCGCGCGCGCCGGATCGGGATCGATCACGACAAGGGCGAGGTCGGCCGCGGCCAGCGCCATCTCCATGTCGGTCGCGAAAGCGGGGGAGCCGGGCGCATCGGCGATCAGATAGCGGTCGCCCATCCAGTCGAAGCGCAGCAGGTTGAGCTCGGTCGATCCGCCACGCGCCCGCGCTTCGGGGCTGGCGTCGCCCACGCAACTGCCTGCATCCACCGCGCCCAGCCGCGGAACGGCACCGGCGGCGTGCAACAGGGCTTCTCCAAGGCTGGTCTTGCCCGCACCGGCGGGGCCAACCAGCGCGATCGCTCTCGCGCCTCTGCGGATCTCGTCCACTCACGCTCTCCTCGTACGGCCTTTCGTGTCGAAGGCTGGTCGTCGCTATTCGTGAGGGTCTGCCTATCGCGGCAGGAACGCAAGACCGACGTGCCGGACCGGTGGGGTCACCAGTCAGACACCAAGCCATTCCAGGCCGCCGGGCAGGTCGTCTGCGGCATAGTCGACCTGCAGCACCCGCCGACGCCTGGGTTCGGCGGCTGCGTCCGAGGCGTGGAGGATCGGCGTGGCGTACAGCCAGACATCGCCCAGTTCCGCCAGGCAGGTGGCGACCCCGCACCGCGACACGACCGAGTCGATCTCCGCTTCCGCGACCCGCCCGAAACGGTGCGATCCCGGCGCGACAAGCAGCGGCGCATTGCCCGGCCCGACAGGGTCGAGGTGAATCCGCAGCGTCACCATGTTCGACAGCAGCTCGAACGGCGGCGCGACATGGAGCAGCCCCGCCTTGACCGTCCAGGGCCCAAAACCGGCGACCTCGCGCCGCTCGGCCACGACGATCGTCCGATCCTGATGCCAGCCGAGCGACCAGTTCGTGGTCGCGGTCTTGTCGAACAGGATCGCGCGAACCGGACGAGCCTGCGCGCCTATCGCGCCGGTGGCGATGTCGCCTATCGCGCTTCCGGGCTCGATCACCGCGCTCAGCCCGTCAATGCCACGCAGGCGAACCCCGGCCTTGTCGGGATCGACGCGCGACAGGATCGTCTCGATCTCGGCCAGGCATTCGCCGGCTGCCGTTGCGAACCGTTCCGCGCCGTCCCGGTCGAAACTCAGCCCCTCGTGCAAGATCGACCCTCGATCGCTCGTACCGTCATTCTTCGCTGTCTCTGCCGCCGGCAATGTCCCGGATGATGACTCGCCCCGATTGCGAATCGACCAGGATCTCATCGCTATAGGATGCTTCTTTTTCGCATCCATAAGGCGCCCGCTCCATCAGATTATAGATTGCGAACTGGTCGCGCATTTGCGCGTCTTCGGCCTCCTGCACGATCGCGGTCCAGCGGCGCAGCGCCGCCTGGTTTCCGTTCAGCGCCGCTTTGGTCAGCGATCGCAACACGGCCTGGTTGGCCGGCAACTCGATCGAGCTATCGCCTTCTGTCACGGTCACCGTGCGATAGGCCTCGGCCAGGATCATCGCGCGTGTCGGCCGGTCCGATCCGAGCAAGCGGTCGCCCGGCGCGCCTGTGGCCCGTCGGCCTGGCGGCCGCCCGGCGGGATTACCGGAAATGCCCTTGCCAAAGGGCCGCCCGGCGCCGCGATTGCGCGCCCTTGATTCAACGTTCCGCCCGCTCATGCCAATACTCCAGCCATGGATAGTCCGGCCCTCAAACCAGATTCTGCTGCGCATTTGAATCAAGCGCCGGCTGTTTCGAGCATGGGGTTGGCTGTTATGCTGGCTGTTCCCTGGCTGTTATCGCGGAACAGCCAGCGGAGCGATAACGCACTGATCCGAAACTGGAAATCCGGCTGGCATTTCCAACATAACAGCCAGCAAAAAAATAAATTGGAAATAACAGCGAAGAACGGGAGCTTCCGGCATTCCCCGGCCTCAGAAGACCCCCGGTACGAATCGCTTCACCCGCGCGGCATAGGCGTCATAGTCGGCGCCGAACTGCCCACGCAGCAGCCGCTCCTCATGTCGCACCCGCAGCCAGGTCGCGAGGGCATAGATCGGCGCCGCGACGATCAGGTTGCGGCTATGGCCATAGGCGACGGCCATCGCGATCATGAACAGGAACAAGGCGACGTAGATGGGGTGGCGCACCACCGCGAAGGGGCCGGTCTGCACGAGTTGATGATCCTCACGGGTGCGCGCGACCAGGCTCCAGTTCTTGCCCATCGTCCGCGACGACGCATCGAACAGCCCCACCGCGCCGAGCATCAGGACAAACACCGCGAGCCCCTCGACGATCGCCTTTGGCGACATGGGGTCGAGCAGGACGTCGATCCGGCCATAGCCGGCGATGGCGATGGCAAATCCCTGTACGCCGATCCAGATCCAGGATGCTCGATTGCTGCTCGCATCGGCCACCTTGGGCACCTTGGTCGCCCGGTACCGGGCCGCCATCAGCGCCGTGAAAAAGGCCAGGAAGCCCAGGGCAAGAGCCGCGAGACCCGGCAGTCCGACGGGGTCGATAGGAAACAGGGTCATGGCGCTTGTCCTAGTATTTCGGCTTCCCCGGTGCTGTCTTCCACGCAGTATATTCCTCCAGCGCCCTCGAGCGCTTGAGGATGCGGGCGGCGGGATCGACCACGACATGCGCGCCGGGCGCGACCGCGATGATGTCCTTGCCGCCGGTCATCGCCAGCCGCTCGACCTTGCCGTCGATCTGCACCTCGACCGGCATGGGGAAGGGGAGGCCATCGGGTGCCTTCCAGGCAAGGGTCAGCGTGCCGCCGTTACGCGTCTCGACCAGTTCGGGGAGGGCTGCCTTGCTCAGATAAACGTCGAAGAACCAGCCATAATCCTTGCCCGTCACCTGCTTTACGAAGCCCTCATATTCGCTGGTCGAGCCGAATCGCGGGGAGAAATTGCCCGGTTTCGGATCGAGCCGGCCATAGACGGCGAGTCGGGTCACGTCGCGAAAGGCGGTGTCGCCGATCAGGTTGCGCAGGGTGTGAAGCATCCACGATCCCTTGTAATAAATGTCCTGCGCGGGCCCTCCCTTGGTGAGTTCGTAGACTTCCTCCTCGGTGCGGATCTTGCCCGAGATGAGAGGGTGCAGGTTGGCGATCTTGTTGCGTTGGTCGTCGAGCATGGTCGCATAGCGCGCAGTGCCCTCGCGCCACAGCCCGTAATAAGGCTGCATGTACGAGCCATAGCCTTCATGCAGCCAATAGTCGTCCCAGTTCGCCGCGGTCAGTTGATTGCCGAAATATTCATGCGCGAATTCATGGTGGAACAGCCAGTCGAACCCCTCGGGCGCCTTGGCGTACTCATTGCCGTACGCATTGATCGTCTGGTGCTCCATGCCCTTGTGCGGTGTCTCCACCACGCCAAGCTTTTCGTCACCGAACGGGTAGGGGCCGACCTCGCTCTCGAAGAAGTCGAGGGTCGGGGCGAATTCGGCGAACAGCGCTTTCGCCTTCGCTTCCTCGCCCGGCAGGTACCAATAGAACATCGGGATCTCGTTGCCGAAGCGGCTCTTGTAGACGCCCGAAATCTCCTCATAGGGCCCGACATTGAGCGCGATGCCATAGGTATTGGGCTGGCGGACGCTCCAGTTCCAAATGGTGCGGCCGTCCGGCAGCGTGTCCACGCCGATCAGCTTGCCGTTGGAGGGCGCCTTCAGCCCCTTGGGCACGGTGATGTGCAAGGTGACATTCTCGGGCTCGCCCGTCGGGAAATCGAGACAGGGCCAGAACAGGTCGCAGCCATAGCCTTCCGCCGTGGTCGCGAACCAGGTGCGGCCGTCCGGAGTCTTTGCCCAGACCATGCCGTCGTCCCACGGCGCCTTCACCGCGACGTGCGGCTGGCCGCCATAGGTGATGGTGGCGACGACTCGCTCGCCGGCCGCGACGGTCTTGGGCAGCTTGATCGTCAGCCGGCCGTCGGGGTCGGCAAAATCGCCCTTGGGGATCGGCTTGCCGTCGATCGCGATGGCGCTGGGCGCGATATTCTTGTCGAGGTCGATCACCAGCCGGGTCAGCGGCGCCTTTGCGGTGAAGGTCAGCGTGGCGAGCCCGCGCAGTTCCTGCGTTACCGGGAGCACCTCGAATTTCAGGTCGGCATGGTCGAACTTCAGTTTCGCCTGGTCCGGGTCGATGACGCCGCCCGATCGTTGGGTCTGCTCGGTGATCGCCGGTTCACCCTTTTTCGGGAGGTCGATCGCGGCGGTGAGCGACAATGCGGCGAGCGCCAGGGTGGGTTTCAGGAACATGGGCATTCGTACCTCAGCGCAGGTCTACCGAGAAATGGTCGATCGAAAGGGCGAAAAAGGGGCGGTTGTCCTGGGCGATCGCCAGCCGTTGCGGCCAGCGCACGCCCTTGTCGATCACCGATCCGGCAAAGCGGAGATATTCGCGAATCTGCTTGCCGTCGGCATCCGGTTCGCCGGGCGCCAGCACGGCATAATCGGCCGACAGCATCCTGCCGTCCTTGCCCAGGCGTATGTCGATCGGCGGAAATCCCGTGCGACTGCCATGCAACACGCCGCGCGGCGTCGCCTCCCAGCGCGCGCCGGCCATCAGCATATAGCCATAGGCGCCGAATTGCTGGCGTTCGTTGATCGCGACCGCCGGGGAGAGGTCGGACTGGATTCCCTCGATCACCTTGAAGCCGCGCTCGCCCTCGATCATCAGCGTGCGCATCGCGCTGCGGCCCTCGTTGACCAGCCAGCTGTCGGATCGCCCCCGCACGAACGGCTCGACATAGGTCTCGATGCCCAGGTCGATCGTCCTGTCGCCGGCAAAGACCTTGGCCGTGCCGGCCCATCGGATCGAGCGCACCCGTTCGAGCAGCGCGGGGCCGCCCATCGCTGCCATCGCGCGCTCGACCGGATCGGCCGGCAGGGTGGCCGCCGGCAGGAGGAACGCAGCCGATGTTCCCACTAAAAACGTTCGACGATTGATGGATTGGTCACCAGCACCATATAAGGAAGAACTGGCGCCTCGTTCAGGCGCTGCCGGAGTATTCATGACCCAATCCTACCCCGTCCTGCCGCTTCGCGATATCGTCGTCTTCCCGCACATGATCGTGCCGCTGTTCGTCGGCCGCGACAAGTCGGTCGCCGCGCTCGAAGCCGCCATGGCTGCCGACAAGGAAATCTTCCTCGTTGCCCAGCTTGATCCCGCCGAGGACGATCCCGATCGCGAGGATCTCTACGACATCGGCGTCACCGCCACCGTGCTGCAGCTGCTCAAGCTGCCGGACGGCACCGTGCGCGTGCTCGTCGAGGGCAAGGTCCGCGCGTCGCTGGACACGCTGTCGCCGGCCGACACCTATCTGACTGCCACCGTCCTGTCGGTCGAAGAGCCCGTTGCCGAGGGCAATGAGGTTTCCGCGCTGATGCGCTCGGTCGTCGACCAGTTCGAGAATTATGCGAAGCTCAACCGCAAGCTCCCGGCCGAGACCGCCGTCCAGCTCGGCGAGATCGAGGATGCGTCGCGCCTGGCCGATGCCGTCGCCGCGAACATCTCGGTCAAAGTGTCGGACAAACAGTCGCTGCTGGTCGAATCGGATCCGTCCAAGCGCCTGGAGATGGCGTTCGCCTTCATGGAAGGCGAACTCGGCGTCCTGCAGGTCGAGAAGAAGATCAAGAGCCGGGTCAAGCGCCAGATGGAGAAGACCCAGCGCGAATATTATCTCAACGAGCAGTTGAAGGCGATCCAGCGCGAGCTCGGTAACGAGGGCGAGGAAGGCGAAGGCGACGAGATCGCCGAGTTGACCCAGAAGATCGCGACCCTGAAGCTCTCCAAGGAAGCCCGCACCAAGGCGACCGCCGAGCTGAAGAAGATGAAGACGATGGCGCCGATGTCCGCGGAAGCGACCGTCGTGCGTAACTATCTCGACGTGCTGCTCGGCCTGCCCTGGGGCAAGAAGTCGAAGATCAAGAAGGACATCTCGGCCGCCCAGGCGATCCTCGACGAGGATCATTACGCGCTGGAGAAGGTCAAGGACCGGATCATCGAATATCTCGCGGTCCAGGCGCGTACCAACAAGCTGAAGGGGCCGATCCTTTGCCTCGTCGGTCCTCCCGGCGTGGGCAAGACCAGCCTTGGCAAGTCGATCGCCAAGGCGACCGGCCGCGAATTCATCCGCCAGTCGCTCGGCGGCGTGCGCGACGAAGCTGAGATCCGCGGCCACAGGCGGACCTATATCGGCTCGCTGCCGGGCAAGATCGTGACCAACCTGAAAAAGGCCGGCACGTCGAACCCGCTGTTCCTGCTCGACGAGATCGACAAGCTCGGTCAGGATTTCCGCGGCGATCCGGCCTCGGCCCTGCTCGAAGTGCTCGATCCGGAGCAGAATTCGAAGTTCCAGGATCATTATCTCGAGATCGACATCGATCTGTCGGACGTCATGTTCGTGACTACCGCGAACACGCTCAACCTGCCCCAGCCTTTGCTCGATCGCATGGAGATCATCCGGCTCGAAGGGTACACCGAGGACGAGAAGGTCGAGATCGCCGAGCGTCACCTGGTCGCGAAGCAGATCGAGGCGCATGGCCTGAAGGACGGCGAGTTCACGCTCACCACCGAGGGCCTGCGCGCGCTGATCCAATACTATACCCGTGAGGCCGGCGTCCGCACGCTGGAGCGCGAGATCGCGAAGCTCGCCCGCAAGGCGCTGCGCCAGATCCTCGAAGGCAAGGTGTCGGGCGTGACGATCACGCCCGACAACCTCGCTGACTTCGCCGGGGTGAAGAAATATCGCCACGGTCTCGGCGAGGAAGAGAATCAGGTCGGTGCCGTCACCGGCCTGGCCTGGACCGAGGTCGGCGGCGAGCTGCTGACGATCGAGAGCGTGACCGTGCCCGGCAAGGGGTCGGCCAAGGTGACCGGCAAGCTTGGCGACGTGATGAAGGAGTCGATCGAGACCGCGTTCAGCTTCATCAAGGCGCGCTCGCCCAGCTACGGCATCAAGCCGAGCGTGTTCGCCCGCAAGGACGTGCACATCCATCTGCCCGAGGGTGCCGTTCCCAAGGACGGCCCGTCGGCGGGCATCGGCATCGTCACCGCGATCATCTCCACGCTGACCGGCGTGCCCGTGCGGCGCGACGTGGCGATGACCGGCGAGGTGACCCTGCGCGGCCGGGTGCTGCCGATCGGCGGCCTCAAGGAAAAGCTGCTCGCGGCGTTGCGCGGCGGCATCACCACCGTGCTGATTCCGCAGGAGAATGAGAAGGATCTGGCCGAGATCCCGGCGAACATCCGCGAGGGGTTGACCATCATCCCCGTGGCGCATGTCGACGAGGTGTTGCGGCTTGCCCTGACCGGCCCGCTGACGGCGATCGACTGGACCGAAGCCGACGATCTCGCCGCCCAGCCGCCCGCTGGCGTGGCGCCGATCGGCGGCGAACTCCATCATTAATCAAGTTGTCAAGCAAAGCGGCTTGAATTTCGCCCCTTTAGGCGAAATTTCAGGTCGTTTTGCTTTGACAGCCCCGATTAGAGCCGCCTTACTGTACCACCGGCTATGCGCCGCGACTCATTCTCAATCTATCATTTTCAAGACGGGGGTTCTTTCGGCATGAACAAGCAGGAACTGATCGGGTCGGTCGCCGATGCGTCCGGACTGGGCAAGGGCGATGCCAGCAAGGCGGTCGAGGCCGTGTTCGATGCGATTTCGGCTGCGCTGAAAAAGGGTGATGAAGTCCGCCTGGTCGGCTTCGGCACTTTCTCGGTCAGCAAGCGCAAGGCGTCGACGGGCCGCAACCCGCGCACCGGCGAGCCGATGACGATCAAGGCGTCGTCGCAGCCGAAGTTCAAGGCGGGCAAGGGCCTGAAGGATTCGGTCAACTGATCGACGAATGAGGGCGCCGGGGCTGGACAAGCCGCGGCCCCTTTTCTAAGGCGATGACATCAGGGCGGCGGCAACGCCGCCCTATTCCGTTGGCGGCAACGCCGGCGAAGACATTGCGGCCCCTTTCCCGGGAACCGCGATGGGCGCGTAGCTCAGCGGTAGAGCACACCCTTCACACGGGTGGGGTCACAGGTTCAATCCCTGTCGCGCCCACCAGTTTTTCGAACCCGCCGTTCGCCCAGCGACCGGCGGGTTTTCGCATTTTGTACCCGGCGCTTGGGGCATGGTCATCGATCTGCAACATTGGTCACCAATCTGACATATGACAGTCATCGTAGAGTCTCTGAATCCGCACCGAGGAGTCACGGGCCGTCCCTAGCGGAGGCTCGTGGTCGGCAGGGGGAACACCGAGTCGATCCGGGGAGCGCGTCCGCTCCCACCCACAGATCGAACGGAGACCTTCATGGCCAGCTTCAAGCGCGTTAGCCTCATTCTGTTGACCAGCTGCGCGGCGGCAGCCCTTTCGGGCTGTGGCGCGAGCGACATCGCTTCGCCCGGCGAAGGCGTGATCGTCGTTCCGGCTCCCACCCCGGCTCCAGCGCCGACCCCAACGCCGACCCCGACGTCGCCCGTGCTGGTGACCCCGGCCGCCGCGTGCCCGACCATCCCGGGCCCGGATCAGTTGATCAACGCCGGCACCATCTCCGGTCCGACCGGCGAATATCGCAACTGCGCCTTCCCGGCGCGCTTCACCGCCAACACGCAGATCGCCCGCACCACGGGCGTGATCTATTCGCTGCCGGGCCGCGTCGATGTCGGCACTGATATGGGTGCGGCGAGCACCGGCAACAATGTCACGCTGACGATCGATCCGGGCGTGGTGATCTTCGGCGCGACCGGCGTGTCGTTCCTGGCGGTCAACCGCGGCAATCGCATCGACGCAGTCGGCACCCCGGCGCGCCCGATCATCTTCACTGGCCGCGGCAACGTGACCGGCGCGGCGACCGACGACACCTCGCAGCTCTGGGGCGGCGTCGTCCTGCTCGGCCGCGCACCGATCACCGATTGCCTTGCACCGCTGGCCACTCCGGGCACGGTCGCTTGCGAGCGCGACACCGAAGGCACCAGCAACGCGCTCTATGGCGGCGCTCAGCCGGCCGACAACAGCGGCCGCATGCAATATGTCCAGATCCGCTATTCGGGCTTCATCCTCTCGGCCGCTTCGGAGCTTCAGGGCCTGACCCCCTCGGGCGTCGGCAGCGACACCGTGCTCGACCATATCCAGGTCCATAACAGCTCGGACGACGGTATCGAGATATTCGGCGGCCGTCCGAACCTGAAATATCTGGTGCTGACCGGCAACGAGGACGACAATCTCGATACCGATGTCGGTTACAAGGGCTTCATCCAGTTCGTGATCGCGGCGCAGCGCACCGGTCTCGGCGACGCGATGATCGAGGCCGACTCGGACAATACGCTCGAAGAGAACACGCCGCGCCAGAACACGCGGCTTGCGAACTTCACCTTCATCCAGCGCTCGACCACCGGCGCCGATCTCGCAGCGATCCTGCTGCGCGGCAGCACCGACTATACGATGGTCAACGGCGTCGTCGTCAGCCCGAACCTGGCCTGCCTGCGCATCAGCCGCGCCAACACGCTCCGCGCTGCCGATGCGGCGCTGGACGAGGCCGGCCCGCCGGTGTTCAACTCGATCAATATGCAGTGCGCTGCCACCCCGTTCCTGGGCAATAGCGGTGTTACCAATGCCCAGGTGCAGGCCGCGTTCGAGGCCGGTACCAACAACAGCTCGACCTATACGCCGAGCCTGACCAGCGGCTTCATCAACGGGGCGACCGAAACCGCCCGTCCGGCCTTCGCCGCGGCGACGCTCGGCAGCTTCTTCGTCTCGCCGGGCTATGTCGGCGCGGTCAAGGATGCGACCGACACCTGGTATGCCAGCTGGACCTGCAATTCGGCGACGCTGAACTTCGGCGCGACGAGCAGTGCCTGCACCACCCTGCCGACTGGCTGATCCCGATCGGTTCAAACGGGGCGGCGCCGGTGCGCCGCCCCGTCGTTTCCAAGTAATCTACCCCGGGGGATAATACATGTCGAAGCCGCTCAGCCTGGCGAGCTTGCTCCTCGTTTCCACCGCTCTCGTGTCCCCGGCGGCTTTCGCTCAGACGGTCCCAGGCGCGACGCAGAGTTCCACGCCCGCGGCCGACCCCGCGACCGCCGCAGATCCGACGCCGCAGCAGGAAGAGCAAGCCGACGTCTCCATCCCGGGCGGCGGCGATGATGCCGGCCCCGACATCGTCGTGGTGGGCCGCAACGTGCCCAATGTCGTGCGCGCCACGCCGCAGGTCGCCTCGGTGCTGTCGACCGCCGACATCGCGCGGACGGGCGAGGGCGATATCGCCGGCGCGCTGACCCGCGTCACCGGCCTCAGCGTCGTCGGCAACGGCTATGTCTATGTTCGCGGCCTCGGTGACCGTTATTCGCTGGCATTGCTCAACGGCTCCCCGCTGCCCAGCCCGGAGCCGCTCAAGCGCGTCGTACCGCTGGACATCTTCCCGACCAGCGTGATCGCCTCCTCCTATGTGCAGAAGAGCTATTCGGTCAATTTCCCCGGCGAGTTCGGCGGCGGCGTCGTCAACCTGACGACCAAGGCGATCCCGCGCGATGCCTTCCTGTCGATCGGCACGTCGGTCAGCGGCGATACCGTCACCACCATGCAGCTCGGCTATACCTATGCCGGCAGCCGCCTTGACTGGACCGGTTTCGACAACGGGACGCGCACGCTCCCGACCAACTTCAAGGACGCGCTGAACAGCGGGAAGCTGATCACCGTCGGCTCGGACTATTCGGTCGAGCAGATCGGCCTGCTCGCCTCCAGCCTGGCGAATGCGCGCACGACCGTCCTGCAGCGCAACGACGATATCCCGGTCAATTTCTCGGGGGACGTGTCGGGCGGCGCCTCGATCAATCTCGGCGACACGCTGCTCGGTGTGATCGCCTCGGCCAGCCTCAGCAACACCTGGCGCACCCGCCAGTCGCTGCAGCAGACCGCCGGTGCGGCCGACCTGTCGGTGCCGGACAATAATTTCAATCGCGTGATCACCGACAATCGCGTCGTCGCCAGCGGCCTGCTCGGTCTTGGCCTCGAATTCGACGAGAACAAGATCCGCTGGACCAACCTCTATATTCGCGACACCCTCAAACAGGCGCGGCTCGGCGTCGGCAACCGCTTCATCTCGGCCAATCGCGACCTGATGGTCCAGGACACGGGCTGGTACGAGCGGCAGCTGATCGACACCCAGCTCACCGGCGAGTTCCGCTTCGACAAGCTCAGCATCGACCTGCGCGGCGGTTACGCGAACACGCAGCGCGAGGCACCCTATGAGCGCAGCTTCACCTATGTCCGCACCAACCAGCCGCTGACCTCAGATCCGACGGGCAACAAGTTCGTCAACGATCTGGGCGGCAACAACCAGGAAGGTACCGCCTCGGTATCGTTCAGCGACCTGAACGAGAATCTCTACTCGGGTGGCGCCGATGTGTCCTACAAGATCACGCCGGGTATCACGGCCACGGTCGGCTATGCCTATTCGAATACCGATCGCACCTCGACCCGTCGCGACTTCACCTATCGTGGTTCGAACCTGCCGATCAGCGTGCGCCAGTTGCGCCCCGACTATCTGCTGTCCGACTATACGATCCAGGCATATGACATCGTCCTGCTCGAAACCTCCGGCTCGGCGGGTACCGCGGCGTTCGAGGCCAAGCTTCTCACCCATGCCGGCTACGGCCAGCTCAAGGCTGAGGTCATCCCCGGACTGAAGTTCGACATCGGCGTGCGCTACGAGAAGGCCAAGCAGACGGTGCTGCCGATCAACCTGTTCGGCACGGTCAGCACGGCGATCGTCGAGACCAATCTGAAGAATGATTACTGGCTGCCGGCCGGGACGGTGACCTGGGAAGTCGCCAACAACATGCAGGTGCGGGCGAGCGCGTCGAAGACCATCGCCCGGCCACAGTTCCGCGAACTCGTGTCGCAAATCTATCTCGACACCGACTCGAACCGCCAGTTCCGCGGTAACCCCTCGCTGGTGGACAGCAAGCTGACCAATGCGGAGGCACGCTACGAATGGTTCTTCGGGCGCGACCAGCGCCTGATGCTGGGCGGCTTCTACAAGAAGATCGATCGCCCGATCGAGGCCTTCTCGTCCTTCAACTCGGACGGGTCGGTCAACACCAGCTTCGCCAATGCGCCTGAGGCGACCTTGTACGGTGCCGAGTTCGAGGCGCAGAAGCATTTCGAGCTGGCGGACTGGTTCGGCGGCAATTTCTTCTCCGGCCGCCGCCTCGTGGCGATCGCGAACTACACCTGGTCGAAATCGAAGCTGAAGGTCGAGGCAGGCGACCTCACGGTCGTGAACGGCGTGCCGCTCGCCGCCGCCAATTTCTTTCGCGACGGCGCGCCGATGACCGGCCAGTCGGAGCATCTGATCAACTTCCAGCTGGGCATCGAGGACAAGGACAAGCTGTCGCAATTCACCTTCCTAGTGAACTATGCCAGCAAGCGCGTGACCAGCCGCGGTCCCTCGGGCCAGCCGGATATCTACGAGCAGCCGGGCGTCGATTTCGACTTCGTCGCGCGTCAGGGCGTGAAGCTGTTCGGGCTCGATACCGAACTGAAATTCACCGCGCGCAATATCCTGGGGACCAAGTATCAGGAGTTCCAGGAGCTGGGTGACAACCGAATCTATTACAACCGCTACGATGTCGGTACGAAGTTCTCGCTGGGGATCGGCGTGAACTTCTGATCACGGGATAAAGGGGGAAGCTGGCCCCGGTCGCGTTACGGCGCGGCCGGGGCTCTTTTTGTGCTGGTCGATGCCTAGCCAGCGGCTTGCGCCTCGGCGAGCGCCACCTCGCTCCCGGTTTTGGCCTCGCCGACATTGGGCTCACCCTTGCCGGTCGCGATCAGATCGCGAAGGCTGGCGATATAGGTCGTCCAGCCGTCCATGCAGATATCGTAGCATTCATATTCGGGAACGAGCCCGACATGGGTGAAGCGGACTTCGGTCCCGTCGTCCGTGCGCGCGATGTCGAAGACGATGTCGGTGCCCTTCCACTCGGTCGAGTCCCGGGTGAAGCTGAAATGATTGTCGAGCACGGTCCAGGCCACCTTCTTGCCCGGGACCATCTCGGTCACCATCAGGTCGCACCGGTGCAGGTCGAGCACGCTGTGGGTGAACCTGTCGCCCACCGTGTCGGCCTGGCCGGTGATGCCCTCGGACCACCATCCGCGTACATTGTTGATCGCCGTGACGACGGCGTCGGGGCTCTGGTCCACCGTGAAGCGGGTGGTGAAATTGCGATCGGTCATGATGTGTCTCCATTGCTGAATGATGTTGGTGAAAAGGGGGCCGGCATCGCCGGCCCCAGGTCAGTCGCCCTTGTTCGAAATATGGACGTCGTTGGGGAAAGGCGCGCCGGTTCCCGTCTCGACCGATGCCTTGAGGCTCATCAGGAACATCGCCCATTTGGTGGTGCAATGATGCATGAACTCGCTCGGCTCTCTCCAGCCCTCATGCTTGAACAGGACGATGGTGAAGTCGTCGTCCTGGGCAAGGTCGAAGCTCACCCTGGTGCCGATCCACGCGTCCGGCCCGGCGACCACTTCCCACAGGACGCGTTTGCCCGGATCGAGCTCGAGTATCTTCATGTCGATGAAGCCGCGATCGGCGAAGCGGAAGTGGATGACGCCGCCGACGGCACCGCTGTCGCCCTTGGTGTCATCGGTCCACCAGCCGGCCAGGCCGTCCAGGGTGGCAAGCGCCTTGTAGGTTTCGGCCGGCGACGCTTTGATCGCGACCTTGTGCAGAATATCGGGCATTTCAAATCTCCTTCGGGTTCGGGCCGTCATGCGGCTGACCGATCGAGTAGGGCGAGATGCGCGATGGGTGAGAGTTACAATCGTGGCGGGATTTGAATGGACTCGCTGATCACCGCGGCGGCGCGCGCGCTGGCGACCGGCGATCTCCTCGGGGCGCTGAAGCGGGTGGCGTTGCGCGAGGACGCGCCGGCCCTCGCGCTTCGCGGCATCGCCATGGCGCAGCTTGGCGAACTCGACCGGGCGAAGATATTGCTGAAGCGGGCGGAACGCGCCTTCGGCCCGAAGGAAGCCGTATCGCGCGCAAGGTGCATCGTGGCGCAGGCCGAGATCGCCCTGGTATCGCGCGATCTCGGCTGGCCCGCAAAGACTCTCGCGGCCGCGCGCGCCACGCTGGCAGCGCGCGGCGACATGCTGAACGCCGCGCATGCGGGACATCTCCAGATTCGTCGGCTCGTCCTGATCGGTCGCCTCGGTGAGGCCGAGCAGGCGCTGGCCGATCTCGATCCGCGGCCTTTCCCGCCAGCCTCGCGCGCGGCGCACGAGCTGGTGATCGCGGGAATCGCGATGCGCCGGCTCCATACCGCCACGGCGCGTGCCGCGCTGGCCAGGGCCCGGCAGGCCGCGCGCTACGCGCTCATTCCCGCGCTGAGGGCCGAAGTCGAGAAGGCTTCCCGCCTGCTCGACACGCCGGCGGCGCGGCGCATCGCGCAGGGAGAGGAGCGGTTGCTGCTGCTCGAGGATGTCGAAGCGCTGTTCGCGACGGACATGCTTGTCGTCGATGCCTGCCGCTATGTCGTGCGGCAGGGCGAAGCCAAGGTCTCGCTTGCGACGCGCCCGGTCCTGTTCGCGCTCGCCCGCGCGCTCGCGGAAGCATGGCCGGGCGACGTCACCCGGGATGCCCTGGTTCGCGAGGCCTTTCGCGCGAAGGAGGCCGACGAATCGCATCGCGCCCGATTGCGCGTAGAGATCGGCCGGTTGCGTCAGGAGATCGGCGCGTTCGCGGATATCGTCGCGACTCGGCAGGGCTTCACACTCGTGCCGCATCGCGGGCGCGAGACGATGGTGTTGGCGCCGCCGGTCGACGAGGAACATGCCGCCGTGCTCGCGCTCCTGGCCGACGGCGAGTCATGGTCGAGTTCGGCGTTGGCGATGGCACTGGATATGAGCCAGCGCACGGTTCAGCGGGCGCTCGACGGGCTCGCGGCGGCTGGCAAGGCGCAGCCCTATGGTGGCGGACGGGCCTGCCGCTGGGTCGCCCCGCCGCCCACCGGTTTCACGACAAGTTTGTTGCTCCCAGGTCCGCTGCCGGGCAGCTAATCCGCTCGGGTACGGCAAAGGAAAAGCAGATGAGACAGTCGGCAGCTGAAATCGTTCGCGAATATGGCCCTTTTCCGGGCGTGGAGGCCGTGAACGGCGTTTCCTATGATGGCAAGAATGTCTGGTTTGCGGCCAGCGACAGGCTGAACGCGCTTGATCCGGCGAGCGGGGAGATCGTCCGGACGCTCGATGTCGCCGCGCATGCCGGAACCGCTTTTGACGGCGAGAACCTCTTCCAGATCGCCGAAGACCGCATCCAGAAGATCGATCCGAAGACGGGCAGGGTGCTCGCGACGATCCCCGCGCCTGGCGCCGGTGGCGATTCGGGGCTCGCCTTTGCCGAAGGAATCCTGTGGGTCGGCGAGTATCGCGCCCGGAAGATCCATCAGGTCGATCCGGAAAGCGGCAAGGTCCTGCGCAGCATCGAATCCGATCGCTTCGTCACCGGCGTGACCTGGGCCGATGGCGATCTCTGGCATGGCACCTGGGAAGGCGACGACAGCGACCTGCGGCGTATCGACCCTGAAACGGGTGAGGTTCTGGAACGGATCGAGATGCCCTCGGGAACGATGGTTTCCGGCCTCGAATATGGTAGCGACCGGTTCTTCTGCGGAGGGGGCGACAGCGGCACGGTGCGCGCGGTTCGCCGGCCCGGATAAAGTTAGAGATGCCGGATGGCGGTGTAGTCTGCCCGCTCCATGGCTTGGTCATAGCTCCGCAGCAGTTCGTCGAACTTGGTTCGGAAGCGCAGCGCTTCGCGGGGAAAGGGAATGTCGCTGCCTTGGGCGATGTCGGCCGACAGCAACCAGTCGAGATGGCGTTGGGCTGCATCGTGACGGCCGTTCGTACGCGACGCATCGCGCAGGCGGATCATCGCAGCATCGACCTGCCCGTGCCGTTCCGCCCAGACATCGCTCCATGCCGCACCCTGCTCGGCATAGCGGCGCAGCCACACCAATTGGGGGTCCTTCCGGTCGATCTCGTCCGGCGCGGCAAGAACGACCTGAAGCCGCTTGTACATCAATTCCTGGAACACTTGGCTTCGCTCGGTGCGCCACCGATCGACCAGCGTCGCGTCCGGCGTGGCCAGGTCACCCGTTGGGAAGATCAACCGGTCGGCGAAGATCGGATGGGGGAAGCTCGTCAGGCGGAGTTCGGGAAATTCGAGGTAAATCGCGATCTCGGTAAAGGTGCTCGCCTCGCGCTCGTTCTGGAAACTGCGCTGCGCCATCGCCGCCTGGTTCAACCCCGCGACATGCGGGATTGTCGCGGCGTGATAGATCTCGTGCAGATAGCGCAGATCGCGGATCGCCGGATTGTCGTAGTCGCACAACAGGATCGCGCCCCACCACGGCGAGAAATGCGTCCATTCATGATATTGGTCGGACGCTTCATAGAACAGGCGTGGCACCCGGGCGAAGCGATCGACCAGCCGGTGGATCAACCCGCCGTCGCGGTGCGAGCGGCGGATCGGACCATCGCTCCACAAACTGTCGACGAACGCGTGGATTTCGTCCGCTTCGACCAGAAGGCGCAGGCTGTCGCGACGCATCAGTCGCCTCCGGCGAGCGTTGCCGCCATCCGCGGCGCCATCGCCGGGTCGATCATGACCGTCATGGTAGGAGTCAGGCACAGCCGTACGACACGGTCGCTGCCTTCGCCTCGAAGGACGCTGGCCACCAGCGGCGACGGGGACAGGGGTGGGGGCGCCGTCGCCAGCAGAAGGACATCGGCCGGACGCAGGCCGGGAATGGCAATCCGCTCAGCGACCCTGGCACAAGCCGCAGCCTGTACCGCCTGATATCGCCTCGGCAGGTCGAAGACATGGTGACGCGCCATCATCTCGACGCCCCAGGCAAGCGACTGGAGATTCTTGAACCATTTGTTGCCGAACAGCGATGCGCTTTCGCGTCGCGAGAAGACCCCTCCCACGCGGTGATAATAGCCGCCGAACGGTTTCGAATGGCTGATCACGAACGCGGGGACATTGGGGAAATCGAGCGGCACGAGATAGTCCCGCGCGACGCTGCCGACATAAGTGAGATCGGGAATGACCAGGGCGTCGGGCGCGTCGATTGCCATCTGGGCCACGAAGTCCGGAAAATGCGCCCAGACCTGTCCATCGATCGCCGAAGGCTGGCTGATCCAGAACTGCGCATCGGCGGGAACGTTGCCGGGTACCGTTCGCCATTCATCACGTCGGTGCCGCACCAAGGGCAGGGCGAGCGCCGCCGCGAATGCTGTGAAGCCCTCATATTCGCCATCGAAGACGTGCAGGCTGGGCGTACCACCGGATGCCCGCACGGTGGCGGCATGCTCGGCCATCAGCTTGTAGATGCCCTCGCTTGCCCCCGCAGTAGGATAACGGCTCGGAAACGCTGCGGCGTCGACGCTCACGACTGGTGCCGACCAGGCGAGCCAGCGGTCGAAATACTCCTCGTGCATCGCGTCCTGCTTCTGAGTCCACGGCTCGCGATACAGGTCGAGCCAGTGTTTGCGCCGAGCCGAGTCGAGGGCGGCAGGATCGCCGAGCAAATCCGCCCGGTCGCAACCATCGACGACCCGCGCGAGCGCAGCCTCCGATTCGGGCATTACGAGCGCATAGATCGTGCCCGAGACTCCGGCGGCCAACAGCTCGGCCTTGATGGCGGCCTGGGTATAGGCGGGAAGCGCGTCGTTCATGGGAGCGTCCTAGATGGCGGAGGTTCGCATTGCGTAAATCGCTCCGGTCTGAACGCTCTCCTACGCCCAAGCCCAGGGCTTTTCCCGGAACCACTTGGTGATCACATATTTCACGCCGCTGCGCACCTTCATCCCCTGGTGGATCGTAGCGGGGTTCAGGCTGCCGTCGGGCCGCCGGTTGTTCCACGCCAGCAGCTTGCCCGTCTCCGGCTGGACGATCTTGTCGATGGTCTTGAATCGGGTCGCACCGCCTGCCTCGGGCTCGTTGAGATAGATCATCACCGTCCAGGTGCGGTTGCCGGCCACGCCGCAATAGCGCTCATAGTCCACACCCGACGGTTCGAAATAATCGGTATGGCCCTTGAACTCCTGGCCAACCGCATAGCGCTGACCCTGCATCGGCTCGCCGAAGACCGGGTCAAGGCCGGTAAAGGCCATGATCTTCGCCTCGACCTCGGCCACCACTGCATCGAGCGGGTCGAGATCGCAGGTCTCGCTGGTCCGGAAGGCGGCGTCGCCATTGTCATCGGAAATGGTCGATGGCCGCCGGGTCGAATCGATCCGCGCGATCACCGCCGCGCAGGTTTCGGGATCGAGGAAGGCGCGGCGCAGGAACAGGATCAGCTTCGGGCTCGGCACGCGCTGCACGCCCGGCTTGCCGGTGAGATGCGCGGTCAGTCCTTCCGACGGAAGGCCCGACCCGAATGGGTGGGGCAGGGTGGTCGTTTCGGGGGTATCGGCCATGGCGGCGCTGATGCCAAAAACCGCGGGGCTTTTCCAGCATGACAACCTATACATGTCGTGTCTCGGAAGGTTCACAGGAGCGACCTACGACTGTAACAATCGCCGCCTAGCAGGTTCGCGATCGGGGATTTTTCCGCATGCGTTTGGTTCTGGATGCGCGGGCACGCGCGCTGTTGCGGCGGCTGCCCCGTACCAACGTCTATACGGCGCTCGAGCTGGTGCTGCTTGTGGCGCTTGCGGTGCAGTGTGCCCGGCTGTTCTGGGTGCTGGTCACGCCCGTCGGCGCGCTCGGCCCGTGGCAGCCGGTGCGGCCGGGCTTTTCCGGTTCGCCGACCGCGGTCTTGCAGGGCTTCGATCCCTTCTTCCGGCTGAGCGGAGGCGACAACAAGACGGTCGTGGTGACCTCGCTCCAGCTCAGCCTGTTCGGCACGCGGGTGAACGAGGCGATGGGCGGCGGCTCGGCGATCATCGCCGGCCCCGACGGTGTCCAGCAGAGCTTTGCCGTGGGCGACGAGATCAGCCCGGGCGTACGGCTCAAGGCCGTGGCGTTCGACCATGTCACGATCGATCGCGGTGGCGCCGCCGAGGATTTGTTCCTCGACCAGAGCGGCGCGGTCGAGCCTGTCGCGCCGCCGCCATCCGGCACCACGCCGTCGCTCATTCCGGGTTTGCCGGCACCGCCCAACGCTCCCCCCAATGCACCCGGCCCTAAAGCCGGCTTGTCGCCGGCCCAGCTTCGCGCCGATATCGGCTTCATTCCCCGCGTCGACGGCGGCAAGATCAGCGGCCTGGTCGTGCGCCCGCAGGGTTCGGGCGCCGCCTTCCGCCAGGCCGGCCTGCGCGAAGGCGATGTCATCACCGCGATCAACGGTCGCGCGGTGACGGGCCAGGGCGATATGGAACAACTCGGCGCGCAGATCGGCAGGGGCGGCAGCGTCCCCGTCACGGTCGAGCGCGGCAACGACACCCTTTCCCTCACCATCACGATCGCGGGCCAATGAAAAAGCTGATTCTTGCTCCCGTCCTCGCGGCCGTGCTGGTCGGCACGGTTTCCGCGCAGACGACGATGAACGTGCGCGATGCCGATATCCGCGCCTTCATCGCCGATGCCGCGCGAGTCACGGGGCGGACCTTCATCATCGACGCCCGGGTCCAGGGCAAGGTGACCGTCGTCACCGACCGGCCGCTGTCGCGCTCCGAATATTTTGAGGTGTTCCTGTCGACCTTGCGCGCCAACGGCCTGGTCGCGGTGCCGACCTCGAACGGCGCGTTCCGCATCCAGCCGAGCGACAATTCCGCGTCCCAGCCGAGCCGGATCGGATCGGCCGGCGCGGCACGCAACAGCCTGGTCACCGAAATCGTCCGGCTGCGGGCGATCGATGCTGCGTCCGCCGTCGACACCGTCCGGGCGCTGGTCAGCGCCCAGGGGTCGGTCACCGCCAATCGCGGCGGCAATTCGGTCGTGATCGTCGATTTCGCCGACAATGTGCGGCGCGTCCGCGAGGTGCTGCGCCGGATCGATACCGACAATAATTCGACCCGGGTCATCGCGCTGAAGAATGCCGGCGCGCGCGAGATCGCGACCGCGCTTCAGGCGCTGGTCGGTGCGGGCGGGCAGGGCGCTGCGCCTGGAGGCGGCCAGAGCGTCAGCGTCGTCGCCATCGTCGGCTCGAACTCGGTCGCGCTGCGCGGCGATCCGGCGTCGGTGGCGCGTCTCGCCTCGGTCGCGGAGGATCTCGACCGGCGCGCCAAGAACGGCACCGAGATCAAGGTCGTGTTCCTCGAAAATGCCGATGCCGAGCAGCTCTTGCCCGTGCTGCAGCAGCTCGTCGGCCAGACGCCAAGCCAGCCGACTCAGAGCAACACCCTCTCGCGCTCCAATTTCGGCGGCACCGGCAATAACGACAGCCAGACATCGAGCACGCCCGCGCCCATGCAGCAGGCCGCGCCCGCCGCGGTCAGCGGCGGCACCGGCCAGCCGGCGATCGTCGCCGAGGGTGGCCGCACCGCTGCGGTGGTGACTCGCTTCACCGGCGCCAACGCCATCGTCATCGCGGCGCCCGCCGAAGTGCAGCGTCAGCTTGCCGAGGTGGTCCGCCAGCTCGACACGCGGCGCGAGCAGGTGCTGGTCGAAGCGATCGTCGCCGAGGTTTCCGATGCGACGGCGAGCAAGCTCGGCGTCCAGTTCCTGCTCGCCGGCCTGCCGGGCAGCGGGGTGCCGACCTTCGCCACCTCCTACAGCAATTCAGCGCCGAACCTGTTGACCATCGCCGGCGCGATCGGCGCACGCGAGCTTGCGACCACCACCACCACGGTGAACGGCACCACGACGGTGACGACGAGTGGCAGCGCCGTCGGCGACTCGCTCGCGCAATCGGCGCTCAATTCGATCCTGGGCGCATCTGGCGGCTTTGGCGGCGGCGCGTTCAACATCGGCAAGGATGCGATCTTCGGCGCGATCATCAGCGCGGTGAAGTCCGACACCACGTCGAACCTGCTCCAGGCGCCGTCGCTGACCACGCTCGACAACCAGCCGGCGCGCATCCTCGTCGGCCAGGAGATCCCGATCACCACCGGCCAGGCGCTCTCGACCAATTTCGACAATGCCTTCCGCACCGTGCAGCGCGAGAATGTCGGCATCCAGCTCGAGGTGCGGCCGCAGGTCAATTCCTCCGGCGCGATCAAGCTGTTCCTGCACCAGCAGGTCAGCAGCATCGCGGGGCCGGTCTCGAGCGACAATAGCGACCTGATCCTCAACAAGCGCGAGGTCGAGACCACGCTCACCGTCGACGACGGCCAGATCGCGATCATCGGCGGCCTGCTCAGCGACGACGAGCGGCGCACGATCGAAAAGGTGCCGCTGCTCGGCGATATTCCTGGCCTCGGCCAGCTATTCCGCTCCAAGGCGAAGCAGCGGACCAAGACCAATTTGATGATCTTCATCCGCCCGACCGTGCTGCGCACCCCCGAGGACAGCCGCAAGGTGGCGGAGCGGCGCTATGGCTATCTGCGCCTCCAGCAGGCGGGGCAGAATCCCGATTCCGAGCCTAGCATCGATCAGCTGGTGCGCGACTATATGGGGGCCGCCGCACCGCTGCCGGCGGCGGGGACGCCGGGCGGGATCGAGGATCCGCGTGTCGCGGTTCCAGTGATGCGCAATTCGACCAAAGTCATACGGCCGAGGGACAAGTGATGCAGATCGCCCCAGGCAATCCGGAGGATGCAGTGGAGCCCTTGGTCCTGGCTGAGGGCAGCGCACTGCCCGATCGCATGATCGCGATCCCCTATGGTTTCGCCCGGCGCTTCGGCGTCGCGCTGGAGATCGGCGAGGGCAGCCATTTGTCGATCGCGATGCGCGAAGGGTCGGACCCGAAGGTCCTGCTCGAGCTACGCCGCCATCTTGCCCGGCCGTTCGACGTCAGCTTCGTGACCCCCGAGGATTTCGACCGCCTCCTGTCCGATCGCTACGCGATGGACGGCCAGGCCGCGGCGGTGGCCGCCGGCACGCTGGGGCTGGGCGACGAGCTGGACCTGCTCGCCGGTGATCTGCCGACTGCGGACGACCTGCTCGACACCGCGGACGATGCGCCGGCGATCCGCCTGATCAACGGCATCATCGCCGATGCCGCGCGCAACGGCGTGTCGGACATCCATATCGAACCCTATGAGACCGGCCTGGTCGTGCGCATGCGCATCGACGGCGTGCTGCGCGAGACATTGCGCATGCCGCCGCATGTCGCGCCCGTGGTGGTCAGCCGCGTCAAGGTCATGGCGCGCCTCGACATCGCGGAGCGGCGCATCCCGCAGGACGGTCGTATCGGTCTGACCCTGGGTGGCAAGCTGCTCGACGTTCGTGTCTCGACTCTGCCGAGCCGCGCGGGCGAACGCGTGGTGTTGCGTATCCTCGACAAGGAGAATGCCGGAATCACCCTCGATGTGCTCGGCATGACCAATGCGATCAACACGATGCTGAAGGGTGCGCTGTCCGAACCCAATGGCATCATCCTCGTCACCGGCCCCACCGGCTCGGGTAAGACCACCACGCTTTACGCGGCACTTCGTTTGCTCAACGACGGCAGCCGCAACATCCTGACGGTCGAGGATCCGGTCGAATACGCCATGGACGGCATCGGCCAGACCCAGGTGAACCCCAAGGTCGGCCTGACCTTCGCCGCTGGCCTGCGCGCGATCCTGCGCCAGGATCCCGATGTGGTGATGGTCGGCGAAATCCGCGACCGCGAGACCGCCGAGATCGCGGTCCAGGCGTCGCTGACCGGCCATCTCGTGCTCTCGACCGTCCACACCAATGACGCGGTCGGTGCGATCACCCGCATGCGCGACATGAAGGTCGAGCCGTTCCTGCTCGCATCCACGCTCCGCGCGGTGATCGCGCAGCGCCTCGTCCGCAAGCTGTGCGAGCATTGCCGCCGCCCGGTCCAGGCCAGCGGCTCGGTCTCGGCACTGCTCGGCTTCGATGTCGGCGCCGTGGTTTATGAGCCTGTCGGGTGCGAGCAGTGCCAGGGCTCGGGCTTCAAGGGTCGGATCGGCGTGTTCGAGGCGATCCGCGTCGACGAGACGATCCGCCGCCTGATCAATGACGGCGGCGATGAGGCGATCATCGCCCGTCATGCCTTCCTGCATTCGCCCAATCTCGGCTCCGCCGCACGCCAGCTGGTGCGCGAAGGCCTGACCACGCCCGAGGAAGCCGTGCGCGTCTCGCGCCGCGACATGGCCGATGTCGAAGCGCCGCTGGTGGTGGACGCGCCGACGAATGGCTGATTTCGACTATCTGGCAATCGACACGCGCGGTCGTGAGACGCGGGGGCATATCGCTGCCGAGTCGATCGACGACGCGCGCGTCCTGCTGGATCGGAAACGCCTCTATGTCGTGAAGGTCGAGGCCGGGTCGGGCCCGGCTCCGCGCGGCAAGCCCTTGCTTGCCGATCTGCGCTTCGGCTCGAAGAAGATGAGCTCGAAACAGCTCGCCCTGTTCACTCGTCAGCTCGCCACGCTCAACCGCGTTTCGCCGCTGGAGGAATCGCTCCGCACCATCACCCGCCAGACCGAGCAGGAGACGGTGCGCACCATCGTCTCGGCGGTCCATGCCGGTGTGGTCGAAGGCCGCCGCCTCGCCGAGGCAATGGGCCGCGAGCCAAAAAGCTTCCCGCCGCTCTACCGCGCGATGGTCTCGGCCGGCGAGCGCTCCGGCTCGCTCCCGATCATCCTGGAACGCCTGTCGGTTCTGCTCGAGCGCCAGGCCGAGATCAACAGCAAGATCATCACCACGCTCGCCTATCCCGCCGTGCTCGCCGTGGTCGCGATGGGCGTGGTGACGGCGCTGATGATGTTCGTCGTGCCGCAGGTGGTCGAGCAGTTCGACACGGTCGGGCAGGAACTGCCGCTGCTGACCAGGATCGTGATCGGCATCTCCGCGGTGCTCGTCGGCTATTGGTGGGCGATCCTGATGGGCTTCGCGGTGATCGGTCTGGGCATATGGCGCGCGCTGAAGGACCCGGGCATCAGGCTCGCCTTCGACAGCTGGATCCTGAAGCTGCCGCTGCTCGGCCGCCTGATCCGCGATCTCCACGCCGCCCGCATGGCGCGGACGCTCGCGACGATGGTCGCCAGCCGCTTGCCCTTGCTCGAAGGGCTGACACTCACCGCCGGCACGATCCACAACCGACGCCTCCGGCTCGCCTCGGACGAGATCGTCGAATCGATCCGCGGTGGGGGCAGCCTCTCGGCCGCGATGCGCCGCGCCGGGGTGTTCCCGCCCTTGCTGACCTATCTCGCCGCTTCGGGCGAGACGGCGGGGCAGCTCGACGACATGCTCGAACGCGCCGCCGACTATCTCGAGCGCGAGTTCGACCGCTTCACCGCCACTGCGCTGTCGCTGCTCGAGCCGGCGATCATCGTGCTGATGGGCGGAATCGTCGCGACCATCGTTCTCTCCATCCTGCTGCCGATCCTGCAGCTCAACACGCTCGCCGGCCAATGAGGCCATGATGAGGACTGCCATGAACACCCCCCGCAAACCCGCCACCCGCAAGCGCCACCGCGAAGAGGGTTTCACTCCCGTTCGGCGTTCCGCCGAATACGGCTTCACGCCCGATCGGCGTTCCGCCGAACACGGCTTCACGCCCGTTCGGCGTTCCGCCGAACACGGCTTCACGCTCGTGGAACTGATGGTCGTGATCGTCATTCTCGGCCTGCTCGCGACGATCGTCGCGGTCAACGTCATTCCCAGCGGCGAAAAGGCCAAGGTCATCAAGGCCAAGACCGATATCTCGACGATCGAGGGCGCGCTCGACACCTACAAGCTGCAGAACGACGTCTATCCGTCGACGTCTCAGGGCCTGCAGGCGCTGGTCTCCGCGCCCGCCGGCGCCGATCCGTCGAAATATCAGCGCGGCGGCTATATCAAGCGCCTGCCGGACGATCCCTGGGGCCGACCCTATCTCTATGCCTCGCCCGGCCAGCATGGCGACGCCGACATCTGGACGCTCGGCGCCGACAACAAGGAAGGCGGCGAGGGCGCCGACGCCGATATCGGCAGCTGGCAGTAATTGCGCCAAGCGCTCGCCCTTGAGACGCGGCCATGCCGCAACGATCGCGGTTTCACGCCCGTTCGGCGTTCCGCCGAACACGGCTTCACGCCCGTTCGGCGTTCCGCCGAACACGGCTTCACGCCCGTTCGGCGTTCCGCCGAACACGGCTTCACGCTTGTCGAGCTGATGATCGTCATCACGATCATCGGGCTGGCCTCGGCGGCGGTCGTCTGGGCGCTGCCCGATCCGCGCGGGCGGCTGCTCGACGAGGCGACGCGCTTCGCGGCGCGGACTCGGGCGGCGCAGCAATCTGCCATCGTCGGCGCGCGGCCGGTCAGCGTGTGGGTGACCGGCGGGGGTTACGGCTTCGACGAGCGCCTGCGCGGCGCCTGGGCGCCGATCGCCGAGAAGCCGCTCCGCGTGACGAGCTGGGGCAGGGGCACGCGCGCTGTGGTGAGTGATGCCGGCGGGCGTCAGCGCATCATGTTCGACACGACCGGCTTGGCCGATCGCCCGCTCGATGTGCGGCTGAAGCGCGATGCGGAAGAGGTCTCGGTGAGAATTGCCCCCGACGGCTCCGTGAAGGTCGGCGGCTGATGAAGGCCCGGGGCTTCATTCTTCATTGGCGTTCCGCCGAACACGGCTTCACGCTCATCGAGATGATGGTCGCGCTGGCAGTGTTTAGCCTGGCCGCGCTCGCCCTGATCCGGCTGGAGGGCGCGACGATCCGCGGTACCTCGATCCTCGATTCGACCCTGACCGCACAGATGGTCGCCCGCAACGTGGCGATCGAGGCGATGACCGATGCCAAGCCGCCCCCGGTCGGTATCGCAAAGGGCGTCGAGCAGAATGGCGGCGAGACCTGGAGCTGGACGCGCGAAACCCGCCCGACCGCCGATGCGCGCATCCTGCGCATCGACGTGCAGGTCGCCGATGCCGCGGGCAGCCGCCAGGGCCATCTCACCGTGGTGCGCGTCGCGACGATCGGGGGGGCTGCATCATGAAGCGCGCCACCGAACAAGGGTTTACCCCCGTGAAGCGTTCCGCCGAACACGGCTTCACGCCCGTTCGGCGTTCCGCCGAACACGGCTTCACGCTGGTAGAGGTCATGATCTCGCTGATGATCTTCGGCCTGCTCGCGGCTGCGGGCGTGTCGCTGCTGTCGTTCAGCGTGCGGGCCCAGGCAGCGACCGACAGGAAGCTCGACGACGTCCAGGCGCTCAACCGCCTCTCCTCGGCACTGGCGGGCGATCTCGCCCAGGCGACTGAACGCCAGACCCGCAACGAAGCCGGTGATCTGATGCCCGCCTTTTCCGGCGAATCCGGCTCGGGCACCACGCCGATGTTACGCCTTGTCCGCGCGGGCTGGAGCAATCTCGACGCTGCCCCGCGCCCCGGCGAGCAGAAGGTGGAATACCGCGTTGCCAACGGCGCGCTCGAGCGCGTCGCCTATCCGATGCTCGACGGCGCCCAGCCTCTGGCGCCGGCGGTGATGCTCACGCATGTCCGCCAGGTCTCGCTGCGCTACCGCATCAACGGCGCCTGGAGCGACACCTGGCAGGGTACGCCGATCTACGCGCTGCCCCAGGCGATGGAGATGCGCGTCCTGCGCGAGGACGGTGTGGAGTTCCGCCAGATGTTCCTGGTCGGCGCGGGGTACGGCAAGCGGAAGGCGCCCGATGGGAGCTGAGCGCACCTCCGAACGCGGCGCGGCGCTGCTCACGGTGCTGCTGCTTGTCGCCCTGATCGCGGTGCTGGCCGGCACAGCGCTGGAAAAGCTGCGCCTCGCGACCAAGCTGGGCGGCAATGCCGTCGCGATGGACCAGGCCCGAGCCTATGGCTTCGCCGCCGAGACGCTTGCGCTGACCAAGGTCAGCGACCTGCTCGCGCGCGACAACAGCCGCGTGACGCTCGCCGGCGGCTGGAGCGGCCGTGCGATCCCGCTGCCAGTGCCGGGCGGCCTCGCCACGGCCAGGGTTGTGGATGGCGGCAACTGCTTCAATCTCAACAGCCTGGTGGTCGAGACCACGCCCAACACCTATTCGTCCTACACCCCGTCGCGCATCCAGTTCGCCCGGCTGATCCGGCTGGTCGGCGGACCCAGCGCCTCGGCCGAATCGATCGCCGCCGCTGCCTCGGACTGGATCGACAGCGACACCAGCCCGATCGATCTCGGCGCCGAGGATGCGCGTTATAGCGGCCAGTCGACACCTTATCGCACCGCCAACACGCTGATGACCGACCCGAGCGAGCTGCGCGCGGTGGCAGGTGTCACACCGCAAATCTATGCGAAGCTCCAGCCTTGGCTCTGCGCGCTACCGCTCGCCAAGCCCTCGAAGATCAACGTCAACACCTTGCTCCCGGAACAGGCACCCTTGCTCGCGATGCTGATGCCCGACACCATGACCGTCGAGGCGGCCCGCCAGGTGCTGCTGCGCCGCCCGCCCAATGGCTTTGAAAGCCCCTCCGCTTTCTGGAAGCTGCCGTCGCTCAGCGCGATCACCCCGCCGCCCGACGCCTTTGCGCAGACCGCCGTCACCACCGGCTGGTTCAAGCTGCGGGTCGATGTGGCGCTGGGCAGCGCCGAACTCGAACAACATGCGCTGATCGACGCGACGGAGCTTCCCGCGCGGCTCGTCTCACGGCACTGGGGCGAGCCGTCATGACCGATTCGCTCACCCTCTTCCTGCCTGCGGGCACCGCGCCCTGGCGCTGGCTGCGCATCGCCGACGGCGCGGTCGCGGCGCGCGGCGAGGGGCTGCCCGATCTTTCCGGCGCCGAGGGAGAGCCACCGATCGTCATCGTCCCGGCGGAAGCGGTAACGCTTCACTGGGCCGAACTGCCCGATCGCTCGACTGCCCAGGCGGTGACCGCCGCCCGGATGCTGGTCGGTGATGCCAGCGCCGCGCCGATCGGCGAGCTGCACGTCGCGGTGGGGCGCGAAGGCGATTTTGCCGAGCGCCCGATCGCGGTCGTCTCCGCCGCGCAGATGCGGGCCTGGTTGGATACGCTCGCCATACACGGCGTCGATCCGGCGATGCTGGTGCCGTCGCCGATGCTGCTGCCCCGGCCCGAACAGGGTTATCTCCGCGCCGATCTGGGCGGGGAGGGCGTGGTGCGCGGCCCGACCAGCGGTTTCGCCGATGAGGCGCGGCTTACCGAACTGGTCACCGGCGGGGTCGCGCCGACGGTGCTCGGGCGCGACGAGCTGGAAGTCGCGATCGCCACCGCGCTGGCCTCGCCCGCGCTCGATCTCCGGCAGGGGCCGTTCGCACGGCGCCGCCGTTTCGCGATCGACTGGGGCCTGATCCGCCGGCTCGCCTGGCTGTCGGTCGCGATCCTCGGCGTCTCGCTGCTGATCGGCCTGGCGCAGATCATGAAATACAGCTTCGCTGCCGACTCGCTCGAACGCCAGGCCGATCTGGTCGCGCGCCAGGGCCTGCCGCGCGGCGAGACGATCAACAATGCCGATCGCCAGCTCGATGCGCGCCTGTCGGGGCTGCGCGGCGGCGGGGCGGGTTTCAGCCGCACCACTGCGGCCGTCTACGCCGCTATCCGCTCGGTAGCGGGCGCCGAGCTGCGCGGGCTCTCGTTCGAGGCCAATGGCGATCTGCGCGTCTCGGTCGCGACCGAGAATGAGGGGCAAGTGAATGACCTCAAATCGCGGATCGAATCCTATGGCTTTGTTGTGAAGGCTGGCGTGTTCGCGTCCACCGCGGGCCGGCTGACCGGCGAGATGACGGTGAGTGCGCGATGATCGAGCGTTTCCGCCTCTGGTTCGCCGAGCGCTCCTTGCGCGAGCGACGGTTATTGCTGGTCATGTTCGCCTTGCTGGCGCTGACGATCTTCTGGGTTGGCATCATCCGCCCGGTGACCGACGGCCTGTCCTCCGCTCGGGAGCGCCACACCGACGCGCTGATTCGCCTCGGGGAAACCCAGGCCCGCGTGAAGGAGGTCGACGCGATCCAGCACCAGCGCCCCGCGCCGCTCGAAGCAGCGCTGGAAACCGTCATCCGCGACCGCGCGAACGAGGCCGGCTTCGCCCTGGCCAGCGTCACCCCGGATGGGCCGAATCGGGTGCAGATCACCATCGCCACCGCGCGGCCGGGGCCGTTGTTCGGCTGGATCGCCGGCCTCGAGGCCGCGGGCATCCTGGTCGATTCGCTGTCCACCGCCGACAATGGCGACAAGACGGTGTCGGCGCAGGTGTCGCTGAAGGTGCGCGGACAATGAGGCGGATCCGTCTGACGACCGGCCCACGGGCCTTTTTCGGCGCTGCCTTCGTGCTCGCGCTGATCGCCTTCCTGCCGCTGCGCCTTGCCATGGGCTGGTTCGATCTCGGCAATACCGGGCTCACCGCGCGCCAGGTCAGCGGGAGCCTCTGGTTCGGCACCTTGCGGGAGGCGAGCTTCGGTGGCGTCGCGCTGGGCGATCTGCGCGCCCGGCTGTCGCCGATCCAGCTACTCGTCGGGCGGGCGCGAATCGATCTGGCGGGCCCCGGCAGGGGGGCGGCACGGCCGTTCCGCGGCGCGATCGGGGTCAACCGTCACAGCTTCGGCATCGACGATCTCACCGCGACTCTCCCGGCGGGCGATGTCTTCGCGCCGGTGCCGGTCTCGGCGCTCGACTTCGACGATGTCAGCGTCCGTTTCCAGGACGGCAATTGTCAGAAGGCCGAAGGGCGCGTGCGCGCGACCATCTCGGGCGATCTGGCGGGCGTCAGTCTCGGCCAGGGCATGACCGGTACCGCCCGGTGCGATGCGGGCGCGCTGCTGCTGCCGCTCGCCAGCCAAGCCGGGACCGAGACGGTCGCGCTCCGGTTGTGGGGCACTGGCCGGTTCCGCGGCGAACTGACGGTACAGCCGGGCGACCCCGCCTCGGTGGAGAAGCTCGTGCTCACCGGCTTCCAGGCGACGCCCGCCGGTTACACGCTTTCGATCGAGGGTCGCTTCTGACGCGGTTGATGCAATCGCGGGAGGGTGGTGCCGCGATAGGGAAAACGCTAATCTTGACGCTGCCATGTTTCGCCCGCTAGGGGCGCTGGCTCTGCGGCGATCGTAGTTCAATTGGTTAGAGCGTCGGCTTGTGATGCCGGATGTTGCGGGTTCAAGTCCCGTCGGTCGCCCCATTCTTTCATCAGCCAGGAAAATCGCGTGACCAGCGGCTGGGGCTTCCCCGATTTCGACGACCATGAGGGCGTGCACCTCTTCACCGATCCGGCTTCCGGCCTTCAGGCGGTCATCGCGATCCACTCCACGGCGCTTGGCCCGGCGGCGGGCGGCGTGCGCTTCTGGCACTATGCCGACAGCGACGGCGCGATCACCGACGCGCTGCGCCTGTCGCGGGGCATGAGTTTCAAGAACGCGATGGCCGGCCTGCCGATGGGCGGCGGCAAGGGCGTCGTCCTTGCGGCGAATCCGGGTGATTCGATCACCGTGCCGCAGCTCGAGGCGTTCGGCCGCGCGGTCGAGTCGCTCGGCGGTCGCTATGTTACGGCCGAGGATGTCGGCATGTCCGAAGCAAGCATGAAGACCATCGCCACCATGACTCGGCACGTCTCCGGCCTGCCGGTCGCGGCAGGCAGCGCGGGCGGCGACCCCGGGCCGTTCACCGCGATGGGCGTCTATCTCGGCGTGAAGGCGGCGGCGAAGCGCGGCCTTTCGGCCGACTCGATGAAGGGCGTGCATGTCGCGATCCAGGGTGTCGGCAGCGTCGGCGGCGGGCTTGCCCGTTTGCTCGCCAGGGACAGCGCGCGGCTGACCCTTGCCGACGTGAATGCCGAGAAGGCAGCGGCGCTCGCGGCCGAGCTCGGCGCCGAGACCGCGGCGGCGGACGCCATCCTCGGGATCGAGGCGGATGTGGTCAGCCCCAACGCGCTCGGCGCGATCTTCACAGCTGAATCGATCGCGGCGTTGCGCACCAGTGTCGTGGCTGGTGGGGCGAACAATCAGCTTGCGACCAAAGGCGACGGCGCTCGCCTGGCCGAACGCGGCATCCTCTATGCGCCGGATTATGTCATCAACGCGGGCGGCATCATCAATGTCGGCCTCGAATATCTCGGCCAGGGCGACCAGGCAGAGGTCGAGGCGCGGATCGCGCGCATCCCCGATCGCCTTGTCGAAGTGTGGGACGAAAGCGACCGCACCGGCGCACCCGCGTCCGACGTGGCGGACATGATCGCCCGGCGGCTGATCGGGCGAGGCTAAATCCGCCACCGCCGCAATTCTTCGTTCAGGCGGCTTGATACCGAGCTTGTGCCCCGCGAAGGCGGGGACCCAGTCTGGGCTCCCGCCTTCGCGGGAGCATGCCTTTGCGGGAGCATAAGGGGCGATCGCGGCGTGGCTCGCCTCACGTCAATCCGTAAAACCGCACCGCGTTGTTGTAGAAAATATCCCGCTTCTGCTCCTCGCTCAGGAAAGCGGCTGACTCCACTCCCTCGATGGCGAGGCCGATCGCATCGGGCCAGTACATATGGTCCGACCCGAACATGATGCGCTTGCCGAAGCCCGCATCGACGAACTTGTGCAGATAATCGTGGAAGTGCGCGCGGGGCATCAGCCAGTCGAGCGCCCCGGTGTCGATGTTCACATTCGGATACAGCATCAGCATCGCCAGCGTATCGTCGAGATAGGGCCAGCCGCCATGCATCAGGTTGATCCGCAGCTTCGGATGCCTGTTGAGCACCTCCTCGACCAGTTCGGGATTGCCGAGGCGCGCGCGTGCCGTCCGGCAGCAGGGGTCGAAGGGCGTCCCTTCAGGCATCGTCCCGGTGTGGAGCGCCACGGGAATGTCGAACTCCTCGGCCAGCGCGAGATAGGGCTCGTAACTCGCGTCGCTGAGCGGCAGCCCGGCATATTGGGATGTTACTTCGCCGAGCACACGCAGCTTGCCTGTGGAAAAGGCTGTCCGCAGCGTGTCGAGCGGCGGCAGCGGCGTATCTGCCGACCCGCGTATACCTGCGCCCGCGACGAAGCGATCGGGGTCGCGATCATGCCAGTCGGTCGCCGCCTTCAGTCGGTCGCCATCGCCGCCGCTGACGATTCCCCTGACCACATTGTGCCGCTTCATCTCGGCGATGCAGGCCGACAGATGATCCGCCCCGTTCCGGATCGGGCTCTTTGCGCCGGTGATCGGATTGACGATCGGGTTGGGGAACGGTGTCCCTGCCGGATAGGCGTGCATATGCACGTCGATGATCGGCGGGCCCGCGGGGGCGTCGGCGGCGGTCAGTGCATCGGGTAGCGCGACCGTGGCGACGGTGGCCGCGGTCAATTTCAGAAAGCCCCTGCGTCCGATCTGCATTTTAAGCTCACTCCCGATTCCAGCAACCGGTGGCCTGGTGCCGCCGGCGATCGAGACCTATCCGGGCACTTGGCGGTGGGAAATGACCTTGGAGGTCATGGTCGTGAGGACCGACTGGGATCGCGGCGCGCGCCAGGCCTCTCGGCCGACGATCAGGACTCCATTGCTTCCACATTGGCGAGGACCCGGCGCAGCAGGTCGAGCAGCATCTCGACCTCTTCTTCCGAGAGGCCGCGCGTCGCGTCCCTGTTCCCCTGCTCGAGAATGGCACGACCCGCCGGCAATTTGCCGATCGCCTCCTCGGTCAGCGAGACGAGGCTGCTGCGCCGATCGCCCGGATCGGGCTCGCGATGGATAATGCCAGCGCGCTCCATTCGGGCAAGGAGCTGCGCCATGGTCGGCTGTTCGACTTTCGCCCATTGGGCCAGCTCGGTCTGCGATCGCCTCGCCCCGTCCTTGAGCGCCGTCAGCACCGGCAATTGCGCGGTCGCGAAGCCAAGCTCGCGGAGCCTTGCATCGCCCACGCGCGCCAGGCCGCGCGCAATCCGGCTGAAATAATGACCCGGGGTTCTCATTGGATTCCAGACGCCGTCAGGCATTGCATAGGAGCCTATATTTAATATATAGGTGCCTATGTATCTGAAGGGACTCGATATGACAACCAATCCGCGAATTGCCATCATCGGGGGAGGACCCGGCGGGCTCATGCTGGCCCGGCTGCTCCACATCCGCGGCGTCGCCGCCACGGTGTTCGAGCGCGACGCTCATGCCGGTGAACGGCCGCAAGGTGGCTCGCTCGATCTCCACGCCGAAACCGGGCAGCGGGCGATGCGCGCGGCGGGGCTGGAGCGCGAATTCTCCGCCGAGGCGCGGCCCGAGGATCAGGGCGACCGGCTCTATGATGCCGATGGCACCCTCCTGTTCGATCGCGACGGCACCGGCGACGACAGGCCGGAAATCGATCGCACGGCGCTGCGCCGAATCCTGCTCGGGTCGCTGCCGCCTGGCACCGTGCGGTGGGGGAGCGGCGTCGAGGCGGTCCGCCCAGGCGCGGACGGCCGGTACGAGGTCGACACCGGCGGTTTCGTGGAGTCGTTCGACATCGTCATCGGGGCGGATGGTGCCTGGTCGCGGGTGCGATCTTTATTGTCCTCGGCCCGCCCCGAATATGAAGGGGTGACCTTGGTGGAACTGGGTTTCGATACGCAGCGCCACCCCAGGGTTGATGCGCTGGTCGGCAGCGGCAAGATGTTCGCGGTCGGCGACGATCGGATCCTGATCGGGCAGCGCAACGGTCACGGCCACATTCGCGGCTATGTCGGCGCGCGCATGTCCGAAATCGCGGCTTTGGCCCTGGCGGCCCTGCCAGTGGAGCAGGTTCGGGCCGAGATGCTGCGTGTCTTTGCAGGTTGGGCCCCCTCGCTCCTGGCCCTGATCGAGACCGGCGATGTGCTCGCGGTCCGGCCGCTGCATGCGCTGCCGATCGGCCATCGCTGGGCGACGCGACAGGGCCTCACCCTCCTCGGCGACGCCGCGCATCTGATGTCCCCGTTCGGAGGCGAAGGAGTCAATCTGGCGCTCACCGACGCCCTGGATCTCGCTGACGCGCTCCTGTCGACCGAAGGCTGGCCGGTGGTGGAGCGATACGAGGCGGCCATGACGGAACGCGCAATCCCGGCGGCGGAAGGCGCGGCGGAAGGATTGCACGCCACGGTTTCGACTGGTGGCGTCGCGACGGTGCTCGATCATTATCGATCGCGAGTCCAACCCATGGCCTGATTCAACCGCCCGCCACAGCGGCGTAAGATGCTCTCCCCGTCGGTGTATGCCGGCGAATCCGGAGCATTGGACGTGACACTACAGCACGACGGACCGCATCTATTGTTCAGTACAGCGGAAGCATTACTTAACCGACTCTCACATTATGCAAGGTTTCGTGCAGACGGGTTTCCGAATCTGTTCGGCTCGCTCTTCCTGGCTATCCAACAGAATTCCTCTAAGCCGGCGCAAGGCGAAAATAACGTCCGATGCAAGAGATACGTTGATCGACTCTCACATTCCGATTTTTACTGGTCGATTTTCCCCTCGTTCAGGCACGAATACTTCGCATACATATTACCGGCGATCCTGCGCCGTCCGATGGTGGTCAAGGTGGTGGCATCTCATAACGCGCGGTTGAGTAGCACCCCAACTCGCTCTAGACGCGGAACCGACGTGCCCAGCCTTCATGCCCTCGCCAATCCCGCCCGCTTCCTCAAGCTTGCGCGGCCGCTAACGCCGATCCTGTTCTGGCCGGGGCTGGTGCTGCTGGCGATCGGCCTGTGGGGCGCGCTGTTCCGCATCCCGCCCGACTATCTCCAGGGCGAGACGGTGCGGATCATGCACATCCATATCCCGACCGCGTCGCTCGGTATGGGCGCCTGGGCCGGGATCGCGCTGTCGTCGATCGTCTATCTCGTCTGGCGCCATCCGCTGGCGATGGTCGCGGCGCGCGCGATCGCGCTGCCGGGTGCGGTGTTCTGCGGCCTGTGCCTCGTCACCGGATCGATCTGGGGCCGGCCCACCTGGGGCACCTGGTGGCAATGGGATGGCCGGTTGACCTCGATGCTGCTGCTGTTCTTCGTCTATCTCGGCTTCATGGCGCTGACCCGTGCCGATGCGGAACGGGGCGGGGACGGGCGCATCCCGGCGATCTACGGCATCGCCGGATCGGTGCTGCTGCCGATCATCCGCTATTCGGTCGTGTGGTGGAACACGCTGCACCAGGGCCAGAGCATCAGCCTGACCAAATCGACCATCGACAATTCCATCCTTTGGCCGTTGCCCTTCACCCTGATCGGTTTCTCGCTGATCTTCGGCGCGGTGGTGCTGATGCGCATGCGGACCCTTCTCGCCACGGCCAAGGCCGAGGCGCGCATGCGGCGGATGGCGGCATGAACCCCTGGCCCTTCGTCATCGGTGCTTACGGCATCACCTTCGCCGCGATCACGGCCCTGGTCCTGTGGAGCTGGCTCGCGATGCGCCGGAGTGAAACTAAATGAAGGCCAAGCATCAACGGCTGACCCTGGCCCTGCTCGCGGTCGCGGCGGTGATCGGCGCGGCGCTGCTCGCTTTGTCGGCGCTGAAGGATCAGGCGGCGTTTTTCTACGCGCCGGGTGATGTGAAGAAGGGCGAGATGCCACTCGGCCGCGCGGTACGGCTCGGCGGCATGGTCGAGGCGGGATCGATCGCCAAACTTCCCGACGGCGTCTCGATCCGTTTCGTCGTCACGGACGGCATCGCCAAGGTGCCGGTCGCATTCAAGGGCATCGTGCCCGACCTGTTCCGCGAGAAATCAGGCGTGGTGGCCGAAGGCAGCTTCAACCCCGACGGCAGTTTCACCGCGACCAACCTGCTCGCCAAGCATGATGAGAAATACATGCCGCCGGAAATCGCGGGCAAGATGCACGAGACAAAGTCGCTCGAACAATGATCGCTGAAGCAGGCCTGGCCGCGCTCTGGTTCGCTGCCGCTCTCGCGGCGCTGCAGCTTGCGCTGGCGGCGGTGGGTGTCCGTCGGGCGATGTTCTCCGGCTCCGTCAAGGCTGGCGCTGACGATGTCGCCCTGACCGACCAGATCCTGTCGGCCGTGCGGCCAGTCGCAGTGGTGCAGGGCCTGCTCGCCGGCCTGTCGCTGCTGCTGTTGATCATCGTGTTCGTCCGCTCGGACATGTCGGTGCTGCTGGTCGCCACCAACAGCCATTCGGACAAGCCGCTGCTCTACAAGATCGCCGGCGCCTGGGGGAACCATGAGGGCTCGATGCTGCTCTGGGTCACCATCCTCGGGCTGGCGGGTGGCGCGGTGGCGATCCTGGAGCATCGGCTGCAGCGCGCGACCCTGATCGCGACGCTCGGCGCGCAGGCGATGATTGCGCTGGGTTTTTATGCCTTTCTGCTGTTTTCCTCCAATCCGTTCGCACGGCTGAACCCGGCACCAGTCGACGGCAACGGGCTCAATCCGCTGCTGCAGGACCCAGGCTTGGCCTTCCATCCGCCAACGCTCTACATCGGCTATGTCGGCATCTCGGTCGCCTTCTCCTTCGCCGTCGGCGCACTGGTCACTCGAGACGTCGGGCCGGCCTTTGCCCGCGCGATGCGGCCCTGGGTGCTCGGCGCCTGGATCTTCCTGACGCTCGGCATCACCGCCGGCAGCTATTGGGCCTATTACGAGCTCGGCTGGGGCGGCTGGTGGTTCTGGGATCCAGTCGAGAATGCTTCGCTGATGCCCTGGCTCGCCGCCACGGCGTTGCTTCATTCAGTGACGGTGCTGGCCACCCGCGACGGTCTGCGCGCCTGGACGGTGATGCTCGCGGTCGTCGCTTTCTCGATGTCGATGATCGGCACCTTCCTGGTGCGGTCGGGCATCCTGACGAGCGTCCACGCCTTTGCGGTCGATCCCAAGCGGGGGGCGTTCATCCTCGTGCTGCTTGCGCTCTATATCGGCGGCGCGTTGCTGCTGTTCGCGGCGCGGGTCGGCACGGTGCGCCAGGGCAACACCTTCGAGCCGGTCAGCCGTGAAGGCGCGCTGGTCGCGAACAACCTGTTGCTCAGCGTTGTGCTGGGCATCGTACTGATCGGCACGCTCTATCCGATCGTCGCGGCGGGCATGGGCGTTCAACTCTCGGTCGGCCCGCCCTTCTTCGACAAGACCGCCGGTCCGATCGCGCTGATCCTGGTCGCGATCATGGGGGCGGGGCCGCTGCTGCGCTGGCGCCGCGATGAGGCCAATGCAGTGCTCGGTCGCCTGACGGTGCCGGTCGCCGCCACGGGCATCACCCTGGCCGGGTTCGCGGCGCTTGGCGGCGGGATCGGCATCCTGCCGCTGCTTGGGCTGTCGATCGCGGTCGGGGCCGGGACCGCCAGCATCGCGCCCTTGTGGAAGCGCGACCTGCGCCGCACGCCCTTGTTCACCTGGGGTATGGTGATCGCGCATCTCGGCATCGCGGTAAGCCTCGCCGGCATGGCCTCGGACAGTGCCTTCACCAAGCAGACGCTGGTCGCGGCGCGCATCGGCGAGCCGCAACGCGTCGGCCCGTTCATGGTCACGCTCGATCATATTCGGCCGGTGATCGGTCCGAACTGGTCGGCGCTCGAAGCGACGCTGACGGTGCGGCGCGGCGACGGCAAGCCCTTTACTCTGCGCCCCCAGTCACGCTTCTTCGCCTCGCCGCCGACCGTCACCAGCGAATCCGCCATTGCGACGAAGATCGACGGCCAACTCTATACCGTGCTGGGCCAGGAGGACGACCAGGGACGCTGGCAGCTTCGCTTGTGGTGGAAGCCCTTCGTTACCTTGATCTGGCTGGGCGGCGCGCTGATCGCGCTTGGCGGGGTGCTGTCGCTACTCGGGCGCGTGCGTCGCGAGCGCCGCGCCGCTGCGAGGGAGGTGGAGGCATGAGACGGATGCTGCTCTGGGCGCCATTCGGAGCGTTCGCCCTGTTGTTCGCGGTGGTGGCAAGCGGGCTGATCGCGCCGGCCGACCGCACGGTGAAATCGGCGATGGTGGGCAAGCCCCTGCCGAAATTCACGCTGCCGGCGATCATCGAGACCAAGCCGGGCCTTGGCACCGAGACCTTCCGGCAGGGCAAGCCACGGCTGCTCAACGTCTTCGCCAGCTGGTGCATACCCTGCATCGCCGAGGCGCCGAACCTGATGCGGCTGAAAGCGATGGGCGTGCCGATCGATGCGATCGCGATCCGCGATACCGGCCCGGCGATCCAGGGTTTCCTGAAGCGCAACGGCGATCCCTATGAGCGGATCGGCGACGACAAGGTCAGCGCGGTGCAGCTCTCGCTCGGCTCGTCGGGCGTGCCCGAGACCTTCGTGATCGACGGCCAGGGGCGGATCGTGAAGCAGCATATCGGCGATATCCGCGCCGAGGATATTCCCGCGATTCTCGAAGCCCTGCAGGCGGCGAAATGAAGCGCCTGGCGCTCCTGTTGCTGCTTCTCGCCACCCCGCTCCAGGCCGATAGCGGCCTGCCGCCCGCTGCGCTCGCCAACACGCAGCTCCGTGATCCGGCGAAGGAGGCCAGGGCCCAGGCGCTGATGGTCACGCTGCGCTGTCTCGTCTGCCAGGGCCAATCGATCGCCGACAGCGACGCCGATATGGCGGGCGACATGCGCGCGCTGGTGCGCCAGCGCATTCAGGCCGGCGAGAGCCCGGATGCGGTGCGACGCTGGCTGATCGAACGGTACGGCGACTATGTGACCTATGACCCGCCGTTCAACGGCTCGACGGCGGCGCTGTGGCTCGCGCCGCTGGCAATGCTGATCGTCGGCGCGTGGCTGGCGCGCGGCAGTTTCAAAAGGAAGCGGCGCTGATGGGCTGGATCATGCTTGCCCTGATCGGTTTGGGCTCGGCTGCCGTGCTGTGGCTCGCAGGCGTTGCGCGCCCGCTGTGGAGCTTCGTCGGTGCGGCGATGATGCTGGGCGCGGCGGGTTACGCGCTGCAAGGCGATCCGGTGCTGCCAGGCCATCCGGTCGCCGCCAATGCCGAGCCGATCGAGCTCGATCCCGCCCTGACCGAACTGCGCGATTCGATGCTCGGGCGCTATACCGCCGAGGGCGCCTATCTGATCGCCGCCGACGGCGTGACTCGCGCGGGCGATACCAGGAGCGCAGTCCAGGCCGTGCTGGGCGGGATCAACAAATATCCCCGCAGCCTGGCGCTGTGGACGGGGCTGGGCTCCGCGCTGTCGATGCATGACAATGTGGTGTCGCCGGCTGCGCTCTATGCCTTCAGGCATGCAGCCGAACTCAATCCGAAGCACCCCGCGCCGCCCTATTTCCTCGGCATGGCCTATATTCGCGCTGGTGAATATGCAGTCGCGAGGCCCTATTGGGCGAAGGCGCTCGAGCTGTCGCCGCCCGAGCAGCCTTATCGCAAGGACATCGCGGCGCAGCTCGCCCGGCTCGACGCCTTCCTCGCCATGGCGGCACAGGCGCAGGGAGTCGGCGCGGCAAATTGATTCAAATCGTGCGGGCCGGCCGCTAGACCGGCCCGCATGGACTTAGCCCTGCCAGGCCTCGAACGGCAGATCGAGCGCTTCGGCGACGGCCTGATGGCGGATCTTGCCGCCCGATACGTTCAGGCCGTTGGCGAGATGCGGATCGGCCTTCATTGCCTGCTCTGCGCCAAGCTTGGCCAGCTTCATCACGAAGGGCAGGGTGGCGTTGTTGAGCGCGAAGGCGGAAGTACGGGCGACTGCGCCGGGCATGTTGGCCACGCAATAATGGATCACGCCGTCGACCTCGAACACCGGGTCCTCATGCGTGGTCGCATGCGACGTCTCGAAGCAGCCGCCCTGGTCGATCGCGATGTCGACCAGCACCGATCCGCGCTTCATCGTCTTGAGCATCTCGCGCGTCACCAGCTTCGGCGCGGCGGCGCCGGGCACCAAGACGGCGCCGATGACGAGATGGGCGTTCTTCACCGCCGCGGCGATCGCCGCCTTGGAGGCATAGGCGGTCTTGATCTGGCTGCCGAAGAACATGTCGAGTTCGGCCAGCCGCGCGTTCGAGATGTCGTAGATCGTCACATCGGCGCGCATGCCGACCGCCATTTGCGCTGCGTTCACGCCCGAGACGCCGCCGCCCAGGATCGCGACCCGCGCCGGCGCCACGCCGGGCACGCCGCCGAGCAGCACGCCGCGGCCGCCCTGTTCCTTTTCGAGATAATGCGCGCCGACCTGGATCGACATGCGGCCGGCCACTTCGGACATCGGCTTGAGCAGCGGGAGGGAACGGTCGTTCGCCGTCACCGTTTCATAGGCGATGCAGGTCGCGCCGGACTTCATCAGTCCTTCGGCCTGCGGCTTGTCGGCGGCGAGGTGGAGGTAGGTGAAGAGCAGATGACGCGGCTCGAGCATGGCCACCTCGCCCGGCTGGGGCTCCTTGACCTTCACGATCATGTCGGACTGCGCAAAAACGCTCGCGGCGTCGGGCAGGATCTTCGCGCCCGCCGCGACATAGTCCGAATCCTCGAAATCGATGCCGAGGCCAGCACCGGTCTGGACGAACAGCTCGTGTCCGGCCGCGGTCAACTCGGCGACCGACGGTGGGGTCAGGCCGACACGGTACTCGTGATTCTTGATTTCCTTGGGGACACCGATGCGCATGGAAGCTCTCCTGGATTTCGCGTGCATATACACCAGCGGGGCCGGGAAGTGCTTGCAATCTGCCGGTCGGCTGCGCCCGAATTGCAATCGGATTGCGCTTATATCGCGATTGGCGCAATGGATTCCCGCATGGATAGTATTGATCGCAAGATCATCGCACAGCTTGGCAATGAGTCCGGCATCACCAGCGAGGAACTGGGTGAGCGGGTGGGGCTTTCGCCCTCGGCCGCCCATCGCCGGGTCAAGACGCTGGAGCAGCAGGGGCTGATCCGCGGCTACCGGGCCCGGCTGTCGCCAGCTGCCCGCGGCAATCCGTCGACCGTGTTCGTCTCGGTCACGCTGACCGACCAGCGCCAGGCGACGATGATGGCGTTCGAGAAGGCGCTCGCCTCGACCGCCCAGGTGAGCGAGGCGCATCTGATGAGCGGCGAATCCGATTATCTGCTCAAGGTGCTCGTCCGCGAGGACGACAGCTATGAGAGGATCCACCGCGAGGTCCTGTCGGTTCTGCCGGGCGTGCACCGGCTCGTCACCCAGTTCACCATCCGCACGCTGGCGACGGAGGAATAGGGTGCATTCCTGCCCCAATCCGGGTGACGTTGCCGGGGGATTGGACGCGTGCTACTGCGCCGCCTCTTCGAACGCAGGGGCGCAGTTCGTTTCACCCATGACCTATGCACTTGAAAATCGGGCAAGATTGACCCGCCCGTGAGCAGCGATTCGCCAAGCGTGGACGAGTCCACGCCCGCGGAGGCCACGGCGTCCGCCATTCATCATCACAAGGATGGTCTCGCCAAGCTCGCGCTCGGCGCGATCGGCGTCGTTTTCGGTGATATCGGCACCAGTCCGCTCTATGCCTTTCGCGAGACCTTTGCCGGCCACCACAAGCTGGCGCTCGATCCGGCGCATATCTGGGGCGTCGTCAGCCTGATGTTCTGGTCGATGATGGTCGTGGTGACGTTCAAATATGTCTCGATCATCATGCGCGCGGACAACAAGGGCGAGGGCGGCAGCCTGGCGCTGCTTGCGCTGATCAATGGGCAGACCAAGACGCGGCGCTGGTCCAACGGCATCATCCTGCTCGGCGTGTTCGCGACGGCCCTGTTCTACGGTGATTCCATGATCACCCCGGCGGTGTCGGTGCTGTCGGCGGTCGAAGGCCTTGCCGTCGCCGCGCCCGCATTCGGCAGCCTGGTCATCCCGATTGCGGTAGTGATCATCATCGGCCTGTTCATGATCCAGCGCAGCGGCACGTCGCGCGTCGGGCTGTTCTTCGGCCCGATCATGCTGACCTATTTCGCGGTGATCGCGACGCTCGGCCTGCTCAGCATCGTCCACACGCCGGAGATTCTCTGGGCCTTCTCGCCACATTATGCGGTCGAATTCTTCATGCTCGACCCGATCCGCGCCTTTCTCGCGCTGGGTTCGGTCGTGCTGGCGGTGACGGGTGCCGAGGCGCTCTATGCGGACATGGGGCATTTCGGGCGCAACCCGATCCGCGTGTCCTGGCTGTTCTTCGTGCTGCCGGCGCTGATGCTGAACTATATGGGACAGGGCGCCCTGCTGTTCCGCGAGGGCGATCATGCGCTGCGCAGCCCCTTCTACATGCTCGCGCCGGAGAGCCTGCAGTTGCCGCTGGTCGTGCTGGCCACCGCCGCCGCGGTCATCGCCAGCCAGGCGGTGATCTCGGGTGCGTTCTCGGTGACTCAACAAGCGATCCAGCTCGGCTTCATCCCGCGCCTTCGCATCGAGCACACCAACGCAGCGACAGCGGGGCAGATCTACATCCCGCTGGTCAACTGGGCGTTGCTGGTGATGGTGCTGCTGCTGGTGATGTTCTTCCGCACCTCGTCCAACCTCACCTCGGCCTATGGCATCGCGGTGACGGGGGCGATGCTGATCGACACCTGCCTGCTCTCGGTCGTGCTGTTCCGGCTGTGGCATTGGCCGAAATATTACGCGATCCCACTGCTGGGGGTCTTCTTCCTGGTCGACGGGGCCTATTTCGCCGCGAACCTGACCAAAGTGCCATCGGGCGGCTGGTTCCCGCTGCTGATCGGGCTGATCATTTTCACTTTCCTGACGACCTGGTCGAAGGGGCGGCAGCTGATGATCGACCGGATGCGCGAGGCGGCGATGCCGATCAAGGTGTTCATCTCGTCCGCCGCCACCTCGGCCACGAGGGTGCCCGGTACCGCGGTGTTCATGACCTCCTCGCCCGAGGGTGTGCCGCACGCGCTGCTTCACAACCTCAAGCACAACAAGGTGCTGCACGAGCGCGTGATCCTGCTCACCGTGAAGATCATGGATGCGCCCTATCTCCCCGAATCGGAGCGTTTCATGCTGGAGAATCTGGGCGACGGCTTCCACCGCATGATCCTGCGCTACGGTTTCATCGAGGAACCCGACGTGCCTGTGGCGCTCTCGCGGGTACATCAATGCGGCGCTGATTTCCGCATGATGGACACCAGCTTCTTCCTCGCGCGGCAGACGTTGTTGCCCTCGGCGCGGCCGGGCATGATGATCTGGCGCGAGAAGCTGTTCGCCTGGATGCTCCGCAACGCGGAAAGCGCGATGGAGTTCTTCCGCCTGCCGACCAACCGCGTGGTCGAACTCGGCAGCCAGCTCGAGATTTGAGCGACGCAGCACCGATCATCGTGACGGCGCTGCTCGGCAAGGCCGATGCGGTGTGGTTCGATGCCCTGCGCCGGGCGCACTTCCCGCCGGAGCGCAACCAGCTCGAGGCGCATCTGACAATGTTCCACCACCTCGCACCCTCGCTCGAGACCGAGTTGAAGCATCGGCTGGTCGGCGAGACTCGCGGGGTGAAACCGCCCCAGGCATGGGCGGCGAACCTCATCTCGCTCGGGGCGGGAGTCGCGTTTCGGATCGAGAGTCCGGAACTGGCCGATATCCGGGACCGGCTGGCCGAGGCGTTCGCGCCGATGCTGATGCCGCAGGACCGGGCGGGATGGCGGCCGCATGTGACGATTCAGAACAAGGTCCCGCCGCAGGAAGCCAAGGCGCTGCTGCGGACGCTGGAGGCCGATTTCCGGCCGCGCCCGATCGCGATCGCCGGGTTGGCGAGCTGGCGGTATCGCGGCGGGCCATGGGCGCCGCTGTCGCGTCACATGTTCGCTTGACCGGAGCGGGCGTGCGCTCCTATAGGCGCCGCTCTCGAATGGCTGGGGCGGAGTAGCTCAGCTGGTTAGAGCACGGGAATCATAATCCTGGGGTCGGGGGTTCAAGTCCCTCCTCCGCTACCAAATCGTAGTGGGCCCACCTGCCATTCGCGATCCTCACAGACTGACGGAGTCGATCCACCGCCGCGCGCGCCGGGAGATGTCGGCCGGCAGATTGTCCGGATCGGCCTCGATGACCCGTTCGATCTCGATCGACCAACGGTTCGGCCGATAGACCACGTTGCGCACTAGGAAGACCGAGGCGCGGTCGCGGCGATTGTCGAGTTGCTCGTCGACCTCGAAGGCGAGCCCCGGGGCATCGTGCGCGACCATGCCGATCTCCTCCCGCAGTTCGCGCAGCACATTCTGCTCGGCGCTCTCGCCGGGCTTGCGACCGCCGCCGGGGAGGTGCCAGCCGCGCGCATAGCTGAGCTTCACCAGGACGATTCGCCCCACGGGCGTGAGGGCGATCGCGTGGGCGCCCTCGACGTCCGGCCGGGTGAGCGACCAGAGGTGGTGCCTGCCGAACTGGAACCCGCCGATCAGTATCCGCATCGTCTTCCGGTAGAGGGTGTGGATCGCCATGGGCAGGGCATGGTGCCTTGGCGCAGCGGAAGCAATCTTGGTTCATCCTGCGCCTTTTCCGCGTCAACCAATTCGGCTAGCGGGGCCTCACAAGGAGATGCCCATGAAGACCCGCGCCGCCGTAGCATTCGAAGCCAAGAAGCCGCTCGAGATCGTCGAGCTGGACCTGGAAGGCCCCAAAGCGGGCGAAGTGCTGGTCGAGATCATGGCGACGGGCATCTGCCATACCGATGCCTACACGCTCGACGGCCTCGATTCGGAAGGGCTGTTTCCGAGCGTGCTCGGCCATGAAGGCGCCGGCATCGTGCGCGAGGTCGGACCGGGCGTGACCAGCGTGAAGCCGGGCGATCATGTCATCCCGCTCTACACGCCCGAATGCCGCCAGTGTAAGTCGTGCCTCAGCGGCAAGACCAACCTCTGCACCGCGATCCGCGCGACCCAAGGCAAGGGGCTGATGCCCGACGGCACCAGCCGCTTCAGCTACAAGGGGCAGACGATCTTCCATTATATGGGCTGTTCGACCTTCTCCAATTTCACCGTACTGCCCGAGATCGCCGTCGCCAAGATCCGTGAGGACGCGCCGTTCAAGACGAGCTGCTATATCGGCTGCGGCGTCACCACCGGCGTGGGCGCGGTGGTCAACACCGCCAAGGTGCAGGTGGGCGACAATGTCGTGGTGTTCGGGCTGGGCGGCATCGGCCTCAATGTGCTTCAGGGCGCGAAGATGGCCGGTGCGAACATGATCATCGGCGTCGACATCAACCCGGACCGCGAGGAATGGGGCCGGAGGTTCGGCATGACGCACTTCGTCAATCCGAAACAGGTCGACGACATCGTCGCCCACCTCGTCGCGCTGACCGATGGCGGGGCCGACTTCACCTTCGACTGCACCGGCAATACGACCGTCATGCGCCAGGCGCTCGAGGCGTGCCATCGCGGCTGGGGCACCAGCATCGTCATCGGCGTGGCGGAAGCGGGCAAGGAGATCAGCACGCGGCCGTTCCAGCTCGTCACCGGCCGCAACTGGCGCGGGACCGCGTTCGGCGGCGCCAGGGGCCGGACCGATGTGCCGAAGATCGTCGACTGGTACATGAACGGCAAGATCGAGATCGACCCGATGATCACCCATGTCCTCAGCCTGGAGGAGATCAACAAGGGCTTCGACCTGATGCATGCCGGCGAGAGCATCCGCAGCGTCGTCGTCTACTGATGGAGACGATCAGCACCAACAAGACCCATGGTGGCGTGCAGGGCGTCTATCGGCACCAGTCGACCGTGACCGGCACGCCGATGACCTTCTCGGTGTTCGTGCCGGAGCATGCGGACGGCGCGCGGCTGCCGGTGCTCTGGTATCTGTCGGGGCTGACCTGCACCCATGCCAATGTCACCGAGAAGGGCGAGTATCGCGCCGCCTGCGCGGAGCGGGGCGTGATCTTCATCGCGCCCGACACCTCCCCGCGCGGGGACGAAGTGCCCGATGACGAGGCCTATGACTTCGGCAAGGGCGCCGGCTTCTATGTCGACGCGACCGAGGAGCCCTGGTCGACGAACTTCCGCATGCGCAGCTATATCGAGGACGAGCTGCCCGCGCTGATCGCGGGGCAATTCCCGATGGCCGACATGGCGCGGCAGGGGATCACGGGCCATTCGATGGGCGGGCACGGCGCGCTGACCATCGCGCTGCGTAACCAGGGGCGCTTCAGGAGCGTCTCCGCCTTCGCCCCGATCGTGTCGCCGCTGCATTGCCCCTGGGGCGAGAAGGCGCTGACCGGCTATGTCGGCGCCGACCGCGAGGACTGGCGAACCTATGACGCCTGCGCCTTGATCGCCGATGGTTTTAGCGTGCCAGAAATCCTTGTAGATCAGGGGGATGTTGACAGTTTCCTCGCAGAGCAACTCAAGCCCGAGTTGCTGCGCGAGGCGTGCGCCAAGGCCGGGATCGACCTGACCCTGCGGATGCAGCCGGGGTATGATCACAGCTATTATTTCATCTCGACCTTCATGGCCGATCATGTCGCCTGGCATGCCGCGCGGTTGAAGGCCTGAAAGCAAAACTGCGCCCTCCGGCCATTCCGCCGGCGGGGCGCCGACGCCATGTTGCCAGCCAGCCCGCATCGCCCCTAGATGCGCTCACCTCATCACGGACGACTCCATGACCACCCATTCGACCCGCATGCTCATCCTCGGCTCCGGCCCGGCCGGCCTTTCCGCCGCCATCTACGGCGCGCGCGCCGGCCTTGCGCCGATCGTCGTTCAGGGCATCCAGCCCGGCGGGCAGCTGATGACCACGACCGATGTGGAGAATTACCCGGGCTTCAAGGACGTGATCCAGGGGCCGTGGCTGATGGAGCAGATGCAGGCCCAGGCCGAGCATGTCGGCACGCGCATGATGTGGGACACGATCGTCGAGATCGACCTGTCGCGCCGGCCGTTCCGGCTGATCGGCGACAGCGGCGATGTCTATCAGGGCGACGTGCTGGTCATCGCGACGGGCGCGCAGGCCAAATGGCTCGGGCTCGACAGCGAGGAAGCGCTGAAGGGCAAGGGCGTGAGCGCCTGCGCGACGTGCGACGGCTTTTTCTTCCGCGGCAAGAAGATCGCGGTGATCGGCGGCGGCAATACCGCAGTCGAGGAAGCGCTGTACCTGACCAACCACAGCGACGATGTGACGCTGATCCACCGCCGGGACTCGTTCCGCGCCGAGAAGATCCTCCAGGACCGGCTGTTCGCGCACAAGAACGTCACGGTATTGTGGAACAAGGAAGTCGAGACCTTTGTCGACGGCGGCGGCAATGCCGGGCTCGTCGCGCTCGACCTAGTCGACACCGTCACGGGCGAGAAGTCGCGGCTCGATGTCGAGGGCGGCTTCGTCGCGATCGGGCATCATCCCGCGACCGAGCTGTTCCGCGGGCATCTGGAGCTCGACAACGACCATTATATCAAGGTCCAGACCGGCTCGACCAGGACGAGCGTGCCGGGCGTGTTCGCGTGCGGCGACGTGATGGACAAGGTCTATCGCCAGGCAGTGACGGCAGCGGGGACGGGGTGCATGGCGGCGCTGGATGCCGAGCGCTTCCTTGCCGAGGCCGATTTCGAGGTTGCCGAAGCGGCTGAGTAACGTCCCAAGGCGCGCACAATTCTCCAACTTTACCGCTGTTTCGTCGGTTTATTTTTTCTTCCGCTGTTATGTTGGATTTTGCGGTCGAAAATCCTGTTCCGTTTCAGTGGCTTGGGCGGGTTTTTCCCTGTTATGCATAACAGCGGTAAAATGCGTCGATAACAGCGGGAAAATACCGCTGTTATCGCTGAAAAAGCGCGCTTCGAGCGTCCAACATTCCAGTCATGTCAAAGAGCGTTGCCGGGCGCGGTCGGCGGTCCGGCTTCCGGGGACGCTAGCGTAAGCTTGCGAGTATTGAATCAAGCAGGCGTTGGGCTTTCAAGACGTCGTACCGGACTTGTTCCGGCATCCACCGTTCCCGGCATTCATCGGCCAACTGGTTCGCGGCACGGTGGATCCCGGAACAAGTCCGGGGTGACGGGAGGAGAAGTACAGCTCTAACCGGCCAATGCAGCCTCTATCTGCTCGAACAGCCATTGCTTGTCGGCCTGGGTGGCGAAGCTGTGGCTGTCGGTGTCGTATTCCGACAGCGTGACATTGGCGAGCGGCGCTGCTTCCCAATGCTTGCGGAAGGCAATGGCGGTGTTGTCGCGCCGGGCGAGCAGGATCGTGACCGGGATGGTGCTTGCCGCCAGCGCGTCGAACAGGCGGGTAGCGAGACTGTCCGAGGCCGCAGGCTTGGTGGCAGATATCTTTCGTAAACCACCGAAAACATTTCCGATATTCACGCCACCGCGCAGCAGGCGCAGTACCTCTTTCGGACTCCGGAGCTTTTCGATGTAGCGCGCGCGGATCGCTGCGGCGGGGGGGAGGTCGTCCTGGTCCTCGATCACCCAGGGGTTGGCGAGGATCAGCGCGTCGATGCCGGCGACACCGTGGAACAGGGCGAGCGCGGTCGCGGCGTCGCAATTGCCGAAGGCGACCAGGCGTCTGATGCCGGTTTCGGCGACGAAGGTCGCAGCGGCGGCGGCAATGTCGGGGGCGGAGTCGAGGAAGCCATAGTTCTGACCGGTGGAATCACCGATGCCGCGGCGGTCGTAGCGCAAGACCGGGGTACCTGAGGCGGCCAGCCGTGCGGCGAGCATCGCCATGCCGCGGTGCGCGCCGATGCGGATTTCGTTGCCGCCGGAGACAATCAGCAGGCCGGTGACGGCGCTGCCCTCGTCAAGGGTACCCGCCAGCCGGTCGCCGGCACAGGGGAAGGTGATCAGGCGCCGCATGTCGCGATCCAGGCGGCGATGTCGTCGGCGAGCAGCCGGGCGAGGATGGGGTCGTTGTCCGGCTCGCTGCGGCGCCAGAGAGGCGCGCCGGGCAGGTGGCGATCGGCCGGCTGGGTGTCGCTCTCCAGGCGGACGGTGCGCAAGGGGACGGTGCCGACCGGTACGCTGGCCTTGAGCTGGGTGAGAAGGGCGCGCGACAGGCGATTGCCGGCGAGCTCCACGGGCGGGCCGGATAGTTCGATCGCGTCGTCGGCCCCGTCCTTGCCGGTGGCGAGACGGGTGCGCAGAAGGTCCCTGATCAGGCTTTCGCCCGAAACCGGCGCGAAGTGCCAGCGGCTGGCGAAGGGCGCATCGATGAGCGCACCGCCCCGGATGGCGACGCTATGGACTGCACTTCGCTCCGCTCCGATGCTCTCGACGAGTGTCGAAAGAGCGCTTGTCCAATCGCTTAAGGTAGTATTTTCAGTTTCAATGAGACTTTCGCCCGTGCCCGGCAAATCCGGCAGCACGCTGGCGATCCCGCGCTCGGCCAGCGCCCGCAGGATGGTGACGACGAAGGCGCGGGTGCGGTTGGCTTCCTCGAACAGCGGCATCGCCGCGATAACGACCGGGCCGGTGGCGGGGCCGAAGCGCAACATCGCCTCGCGCCCGCCGGGCCAGTCGTAATGGTCGTTCAAGGCGTGACCTTCACTGGTTTGCCTTGGCGGCGGCGAAGCGGACCAGCGCGCCGAAGGTCTCAAGCATCTCGCCATCGACCTCGTCATCCTCGATCAGGATGCCGAGACGCTCCTCCAGCTCGGTCAGCATGCCGGCCACGGCCATGGAATCAAGCTCCGGCAGCGCGCCGAACAGCGGCGTCTCGCTGCGGAAGGCGCCGACGCGCTCCTCGCTAAGGCCAAGCACGTCGCGAAGCACCGCGCGGACCGCGGCATCTATTTCGGCATTGTCGTCAGGAAGCACTATGGACCCCGGTTTCATCCCCTGTTGGCTTCCGCCGTTAGAGAATGGGCGGAAGGATGCCAAGTGCGGGCCTTGGCAGCGTGCCTGCGGGGTGCGTATCAGGAGGCATGATCCCGCTCGATCCCGCGCCGCAGCCAATCGATGCCCTGCCGTTGCGTGGGAGCCCGGGTAACGTCGCGCTGGTCGATCGGGAGGGAAGCCTGGATTTTGCCGAGCTTGAGGTGTTGACGGGCGCCGTGGCGGCATGGCTTGCCGGACAGGGGCTGGCGCCGGGCGCTCGGGTCGCCTCCTGGTTGCCCAAGACACGCCTCGCCTGTGTGCTGCCGATGGCCGCGCCGCGGGCCGGCCTGATCCATGTGCCGATCAATCCAGTGCTGAAGCGGGCGCAGGTGGCGCATATCCTGGGCGACAGCGGCGCCGACCTGCTGGTGACCCAGGCGGCGCGCGCTTCCTCGCTTGAGATGGGAGACGTGCCGGCCGGGTGCAGGATGGCACTGGAAGACGAGGCGGTCAGCGATGACGTCATGCCGCCGTCCTCGGCCGAGGCGGATACCCTGGCGGCGATCCTCTACACCTCGGGTTCCACCGGGCGACCCAAGGGCGTGATGCTCAGCCATGCCAATCTGTGGCTCGGTGCGATCTCCGTGGGGCATTATCTGAAGCTCCTGCCGGCCGACCGCGTGCTCGGCGTGCTGCCGCTGAGCTTCGACTATGGCCAGAACCAGCTTTTCTCGACCTGGGCAGCCGGCGCGTCGGTGGCGCCGCTCGACTATCTGGCGGCGCGTGACGTCATCAAGGCGGTCGATCGGGTCGGGGCGACGACGCTCGCCGGCGTGCCGCCGCTCTGGGTGCAGCTGCTCGAGGCGGAATGGCCGGTCGAGACGGCCACGCGGCTGAAAAGGCTGACCAATTCGGGCGGGGCGCTGACGCCGGGCATGATCCGTGGGCTGCGCGCGCGCTTTCGGCAGGCCGATCTCTATCCGATGTACGGCATCACCGAGGCGTTCCGGTCGACCTATCTGCTGCCGGAACTGGTCGACGCTCATCCTGACTCCATGGGCAAGGCGATCCCCTTTGCCGAGGTGATGATCGTCCGCCCCGACGGTACGCGCGCCGCGCCGGGGGAAGCGGGAGAACTGGTCCATGCCGGGCCGCTCGTCTCCAAAGGCTATTGGCGCGATCCTGCGCGGATGCCGGAGCGTTTCCGCCCGGCGCCCGCCTTTTCCGAATTGGGCGGCGTCGCGGTCTATTCGGGCGATATCGCGATCGAGGATGAGGACGGGCTGTTCCGTTTCGTCGGGCGTAACGACGAGATGATCAAGAGTGCGGGCAACCGCATCAGCCCGACCGAAGTCGAGGAGGCGGTGGTGTCCGGCGGCGAAGCGGTCGAGGCGGTGGCGATCGGGGTGCCCGATGCGCGGCTCGGCCAGGCGATCGTCGTGGTGGCGCGGCCGAGCGGCGATCCGGTCGAGGCGGAGGCGAGACTTCGCGAGCGGTTGCGGCGCGAGCTGCCGAGCTTCATGCAGCCCGCGCGGTATGAATGGCGTGGGGCGATACCGCGTAATGCCAATGGCAAGCTCGACCGTGCGGCGCTGAAGGCGGAGGTGACGTCATGAAGCCGATGGGCGCGATTCCCGCGGAATTCCGCGGGGAGGAACCGCTGGTCATCGCCGGCAAGAGCGCCGAAGCCTGGATCGAGGAGGCCGGCGACACGCCGCTGTTCGTCTATGATGCCGGCATGGTTTCGGCTCGCATCGCGCGGCTGCGGGCGGCGATGCCGGCGGGGCTCGACATTCATTACGCGATCAAGGCCAACCCGTTCGCGCCGCTGATTGCCGCCATGGCGCCGCTGGTCGACGGGCTGGATATCGCGTCGAAGGGCGAAATGGCGCTGGCGCTGGCGGCGAAACCGGCCAGCGCGATCAGCTTTGCCGGGCCGGGCAAGCGCGACGACGAGATCGCCGCGGCGATCGAGGCGGGGGTGACGGTCAATCTGGAATCCGAGGGCGAGGCGAAGCGTGCGCTGGTGGCGGCGGAGCGGCTTGGCGTCACGCCGCGGCTTGCCGTGCGGGTCAATCCCGAGATCGAGCTGCGCGGATCGGGCATGCGCATGGGGGGCAGGGCCTCTCCCTTCGGCATCGATGCCGAGCGGGCGGCGGCACTGGCGAAACAGGTGATCGCGGCCGGGGTGGATTGGCGTGGGTTCCATATCTTCGCCGGATCCCAGGCACTTGACCCCCAGGCGATCATCGAGACCCAGACCGAGACACTGGCGCTGGCCGGCCGGCTGGCGGACGAGGTTGGCGTCACGCCGCCACTGGTCAATCTCGGCGGCGGCTTCGGTATTCCCTATTTCCCGGGCGAGGAGCCGATCGACGTGGAAGCGATCGGCGCGGCCCTGAGCGAGCGTATGACGTCACTGCCGGACTCGCTGAAAGGCGCGCGCTTCGCGATCGAGCTGGGGCGCTGGCTGGTCGGCGAGGCGGGCGTGTATTTGACGCGCGTGATCGACCGGAAGGAGAGCCGGGGCGAAGCGTTCCTCGTGGTCGATGGCGGGCTTCACCACCAGCTCGCCGCCTCCGGAAACTTTGGAACGGTAGTGAAACGGAATTATCCGGTCTCGGTCGCCACCGCCGGGAAAGACGCGCCCGTCGAGACGGTTAGCGTGGTCGGATGCCTGTGCACCCCGCTCGACCGGCTGGCCGACCGCGTCTCGCTGCCCGTGGCCCATCCGGGAGACGTTATCGCCGTCTTCATGGCCGGAGCCTATGGCCTGTCGGCGAGCCCGGCGGCCTTCCTCGGACACGCGCTTCCGGCCCAGATTCTCGCCGGTTAGGCCGGGGTCCGGGCCCATTACTAACGCAATCTTCACCTCTTCCGCCCCATAGCGGGACCATTGCCGCGAACTCTGCCGGACTGACGTCACCGGTGGAGACAGACGGCGGGAGGTTCTCGCGATGGGTTTTTCGTCTCGTTTCAATGGTATGGCTCTGGCAGCCTCCGCCGCCCTTATGCTTAACGGCTGCATGGGTGGTGGCGGGCGTTCCGATCTGCCGCCGGCGAGCTTCGTGGCGTCGCAGGAACAGCCGGGCGAAGAATATATCATCGGCCCGCTCGACCAGCTCAACATCTTCGTGTGGCGCAACCCCGAACTGTCAGCAAAGGTGCAGGTGCGCCCCGACGGCCGGATCACTACGCCGCTGGTCAGCGACATGCCCGCGGTCGGCAAGACGCCGGCGATGCTCGCCGACGACATGAAGATCGCGCTGGGCGAATATATCAAGGACCCGATCGTCTCGGTCATCGTCGAGAATTTCTCGGGCACGTTCAGCCAGCAGGTCCGCATCGTCGGTGCGACCGAGAAGCCGGCGTCGATCCCTTATCGCGCCAACATGACCCTGCTCGATGCGATGATCTCGGTCGGCGGCCTCAGCCAGTACGCAGCGGGCAACCGCGCCAAGCTGGTCCGCTACGACCGCAACACCGGCAAGCAGGTCGAATACAACATCAAGCTTTCGAGCCTGCTCAAGAACGGCGATTCGAGCGCGAACGTGCGGCTGGAGCCGGGCGACGTGATCATCATCCCCGAGAGCATGTTCTGAGGGGGCCGGGGGGATGAACGGCCTTTACGACGAGATCAGGGTCGCGCTCCACGCGATCTGGACGCGACGCTGGCTGGCGCTTGCGGTCGCCTGGGCGATCGCGGTGGTCGGCTGGCTGCTCGTGTCGCAGATTCCGAACAGCTATGAATCGCGAGCCCGCGTCTTCGTGCAGATGCAGCGTATCCTGCCGAGCGCGGTCGGCATCACGGCCGCCGACCAGCAGAAGGATGTCGACACGATCCGCCAGACGCTGACGTCGGCGGTGAATTTGGAAAAGGTGGTGCGCGGCACCGACCTGGCCAACACCGTGTCGAGCGACCGCGAGGTCGCCGACCGCGCAGCGGGCCTGCAAAAGGCGATCAAGATCACGGCGCAACAGGATAATCTGTTCGAGGTCGTCGTGACCGGGTCGAGCCCCAAGGTGGCGCGCCAGATCGTCCAGAAGCTGATCGACCTGTTCGTCGAGCAGAATCTCGCGGGCGACCGCGACGAGACGACCCAGTCGCTGGGTTTCCTCGATTCCCAGCTCGAGCAGCGCCAGAAGCAGCTCCAGGAGGCCGAAGCCAAGCGCGCCGATTTCCAGAACCGCTATCTGGGCTCGCTGCCCGGTACCGGATCGCTGACCGACCGCATGGGCGCGGCGCGCACCCAGATGGCGCAGGTCGACAGCGACCTCGCCGCGGCACAATCGAGCCTGGCGGCGCTGACCGGCCAGATGGCGGGCACGCCGCAGACCGTCGCGGGCGCGGGGCCGACCAGCGGGCCGGCACGGGCACGGCTTGCCGCGATCCAGGGCCAGCTTGGCGAGGCACGGGCGCGCGGCTATACCGAGAACCATCCCGACGTGGTCGCGCTGCGCAATCAGCTCGCCGCGGCGCAGGCAGCCGCGCGCAACGAACCGCTCGGTGCGGGCGGCGGGGCGAACAACCCGCTCTATCTCTCGCTGAAGTCGATGCAGGCGGACAAGCAGGCGACCGTCGCCGCGCTGACCATGCGCAAGACCCAGCTCCAGTCCGATCTCGAGCAGATCAATTCGAAGCTGGCGGGCGATCCGGCGGTGGCCGCCGAGCAATCCGAGATCGAGAATAATTATCAGGTGCTCAAGGACCAATATTCCAAGCTGCTGGCCGACCGCGAGTCGATCAAGCTGCGTGGCCAGGCCCAGACCCAGACCGACGCGATCAAGTTCAGCGTGATCGACCCGCCGTCCGCACCGCGCGTGCCGACGTCGCCGAACCGTCCACTGTTGCTGACCGGCGCGCTGCTGGCCGGCATCTTCGGCGGCATCGGCGCTGCCTTCGCCATGGGGCAGTTGCAGACGACCTTTGCCACGGCCGGACGGCTCGAGCGTGCCACCGGCATGCCGGTGATCGGATCGATCGGCGAGATGGTGACCCGGGCGCAGATCGCGTCGCGGCGGCGCAAGCTGGTCTATTTCGGCGGCGGCGCCGGGGCGCTGGCGGTCGCCTATGTCGCGCTGCTCGGCGTCGAGATGTTGCAACGGGGACTGGCGGCATGAACGACCTGACACCCCGCAAACCGGCCGGATCGCTGCTCGAGCGTGCCGCCCAGGTCTATGACTTCGGCACACATCTGCGCCCGGTACAGCAGGAAGAGACGCGCGAGGCGGTTCAGCCGCAGCCGGCTCCCGCGCCCGTGGCCGAGCAAGCGCCGGCCCTGACTCTGGGTGAGGAAGCGCCGCTTCCACCGGTCAGCGAGGAAATATTCGAAGAAGCACCGGCTCCCCGCGCGCGCGCCGTGCAGGTCGCGCCCGGACGGGGTGTGGCCATCGACCGGGTGATGCTCGCCGAGAAGGGCCTGCTGGTCCCCGGCGCACCGATCGGCGCGCTGGTCGAGGAATTCCGCCAGGTGAAGCGCCAGCTGCTCCAGACCGCGCGGATCGTGAAGAAGACCGACGGGGACCGGTCGCGGACCATGCTGGTCTGCTCGGCCAAACCCAATGACGGCAAGACCTTCTGCGCGATCAACCTCGCCATCTCGATGGCGGCCGAACGCGATGTCGAGGTGCTGCTTGTCGACGCCGATTTCGCCAAGCCGGACGTGATGAACCGGCTGGGGCTGAAGGACGGCCCGGGCCTGCTCGATGCGCTGGCCGACCCGCGGGTCGATGTCGAGGCGTGCGTGATCCGCACCGACATCCCGCAGCTCAGCCTGTTGCCGGCCGGGACCAAATCGATCACCGATACCGAATTGCTCGCGAGCCGGCGCACGGCGGAGATCGTCGCCGATCTGCTCGCCGCCGACCCGAAGCGGCTGGTGATCTTCGATTCGCCGCCGGCGCTCGCTGCATCGCCCGCCTCTGTGCTGGCCAGTCATGCCGGGCAGGTGATGCTCGTCGTCCGGGCCGATCGCACCAGCGAGAACGACTTGCGCGATGCGGTCGCCCAGCTCGATGGCTGCGAGCATATCCAGCTTGTGCTGAACGCCGTGTCGTTCGTCCCCGGTGGCCGCCGTTTCGGCAGCTATTACGATCAGGAGGACGCAAAATGATGCGCCCGATCATCCTCGGCGCGGCGCTGACCGCCGTGCTCGTTACGCCCGCCGCCGCGCAGGACCGCCAGCGCAGCAAGTCGATCGCGCCCTATATCGAACTCGGCCAGGTGCTGACCGCCGATCTGCAATCGGGCGACGTGCTGACCTACTCGACCGTTGCGGCCGGGGTGGATGCCTCGATCCAGACCCAGCGCACCCAGGTTCAGGTGAGCTATCGGTACGAGCGGCGCATTTCCTGGAACAAGAAGGTCGGTGACGACGATATCCATAGCGGCCTCGCGCGCGCCTCGGTGAGCGTTGCGCCGGGGTTCAGCCTGGAGGGCGGCGCTCTCGCCACCCGGGCGCGTTCCGACATTCGCGGGGCGGCGCCGGGCGTGCTGGCCGGCAATGTCGACAATATCTCGCAGGTCTATTCGGCCTATGCCGGGCCGAGCCTGTCGACTCATGTCGGGCCGGCGAGCGTCAATGCCAGCTACACCTTCGGCTATACCAAGGTGGAATCGCCGGGCGCGACGGGCGTTGCGCCGGGCAGCCAGAAGCTCGACGTGTTCGACAGCGCCACCAGCCATGTCGCGCAGGCGAGCATCGGGGTGAAGGCGGGCACCGTGCTGCCGGTCGGCGTTACCGTCAGCGGCGCCTATGAGCGCGACGATGCGAGCCAGCTCGACCAGCGCTATGAAGGCAAGTTCGCGCGGGGCGATGTGGTCTTGCCGGTGCTGCCCACGGTCGCGCTGACCGCGGGTGCGGGGTATGAGAAGATCACGGTCAGCCAGAAGGACGCGCTGCTCGACGGCACCGGCCAGCCGGTCGTGGACGGGGCAGGGCGGTTCAAGACCGACCCTGCCTCGCCGCGCCGCATCGCTTATGAGACCGACGGGCTGATTTATGACGCCGGCGTGATCTGGCGGCCGTCGCCGCGCACCACGCTTCAGGCGCGCGTGGGCAAGCGTTATGGCGGCATGACCTATACGGGCTCGTTCAGCTATGCGGCGAGCCGCTCGATCGGCTTCCAGGTCGGCGTGTACGACAGCGTCGATACCTTTGGGCGCCAGCTGCGCAACGGCATCGCCAGCCTGCCGACCAGCTTCCTCGAGCAGCGCGATGCGTTCGGCCAGCAATTCAGCGGCTGCACCTATGGCGCGTCGAGCGGGGCGCCGGGCGGATGCCTGAACGGCATCTTCCAGTCGATCACCAGCTCAAGCTATCGCGCGCGTGGTGTGGACGCGGTGATGACCGCCAATCGCGGCCCGCTGCAGTTCGGTGTCGGCGCGGGCTATGCCAATCGGCGCTTCTATGCGCCGGGCGGCACTGGCTTCACCATCAACGGGGTGACCGACGAGAGCTATTACGGCCAGGCCTTCGTCTCGGCGGCGATCGACCGCAATTCGGGCGTATCGGGCAATGTGTTCGCCAATTATTTCCAGAGCGGGATCGGCAACACGCCGGGCGTGCTCGGAACCGGGGCGACCGGGCTCTATTATCACAATTTCGGCCGGGTCGGGACGACCGCGTCGGTCGGGGTCTATCAGTTCAGCCAGAAGGGTGAGGACGATCAGGTTTCCGGATCGGCCCAGCTCGGGATGCGCTATCAATTCTGAAACACGTGGCGGCTTATTGCCGCGCGTTGGGATGGTGAGAATGTACGACGACCATTACGGATTGAGCGGGCGGCCGTTCCAGCTGACGCCAGATCCGCGCTTCTGGTTCGATACGGCCACGCACCGCAAGGCGATGGCCTATCTCGGCTATGGACTTGCCCAGGGCGAGGGGTTCATCGTCATCACCGGCGATGTCGGCGCGGGCAAGACCACGTTGGTCGGCCATCTGATGGCGACGGTGGATCGCGAGCGGCTGCATGTCATCAAGATCGTCTCGACCCAGATCGAGGCCGAGGACCTGCTGCGCATGGTGGCGGGCGGGCTCGAACTCGACAGTGCCGGCATGACCAAGGCGCAGCTGCTGACCGCGATCGAGCGCGGCCTGCATGCCATGGCGCGCAGCGGCCGGCGGACCCTGCTGATCGTCGACGAAGCGCAGGCGCTGCCGGTCTCGGCGCTGGAAGAGCTGCGCATGCTCTCCAACTTCCAGGCGGGCGGCCATGCGCTGCTGCAGATCTTCCTGCTCGGCCAGCCCGAGTTCCGCGAGCGGCTGCATGGGTCGGAACGGCTCGAGCAGCTGCGCCAGCGCGTGATCGCGATGCATCATCTGGATCCGATGGGGCCTGAAGAGGTCGAGCCCTATATGGTCCACCGGCTCAAGGTGGTGGGCTGGAACGGGCGGCCGCGCTTCACGCCCGATGCGTTCGAAGCGCTCTACAAGGGATCGGACGGCGTGCCGCGGCGGCTGAACCAGCTTGCGGGGCGCGTGCTGCTGTTCGGCGCGATCGAGCAGCTCGATACGATCGACGGGCGCGCGGTGACGGCGGTGATCGCCGATATCGCGGGCGATTCGCCGGTAGCGAGGCCTGCGGCTTTTGTTCAGCCGACGCCCGTGCCGGTCGCCGACGAGCCGCGGCCGATCCGGGCGGTGCGCGAGGAGATCGCTCCCGAGCCGGTACCGGTGCGCGACGATGCGCTGATGGCGCGCCTCGCGGCGCTGGAAGCGCGCGTGCAGGACCAGGATGCGGTGATGCGCCGGGTGCTGACCCTGCTGGTCGACTGGGTCGAGGGCGAGCAGCGTCCCGATGTCGCGTCAGTGCATGCGGTCAGCCGGTAGCGCATCATGCGCAACGCCCTTTCCGTCGATGTCGAGGACTGGTTCCAGGTCGGCGCCTTCGAGAAGGTGATCGACAAGGCCGACTGGGATTCGCTCGCGCCGCGCGTCGAGCGGAACACCGATGCCGTGCTCGCGCTGTTCGGCGAGAGCGGGGTGAAGGGCACCTTCTTCACGCTCGGCTGGGTGGCGCATCGCTATCCGGCGCTGATCCGGCGGATCGTCGAGCAGGGGCATGAGCTGGCGAGCCATGGCTGGGACCATCAGCGCGTCTTCACCATGGATGCGGCGCAGTTCCGGGCTGATCTCGCACGGTCGCGCAAGACGCTGGAGGATGCCGGCGGAGTCGCGGTGACGGGCTATCGAGCGCCGAGCTTCTCGATCGACAAGCGCACGCCCTGGGCGCACGCGGTGCTGGCCGAGGAGGGCTATGCCTATTCGTCGAGCGTCGCGCCGGTGCGGCACGATCACTATGGCTGGCCCGAGGCGCCGCGATTCGCGTTTCGGCCCGTTGCGGGCGCAGAGCTGATCGAAGTGCCAGTGACGATCGCCGATGTCGGCGGGCGCAAGCTCGCGACGGGTGGCGGGTTCTTCCGGCTGTTTCCGGCGGCGCTGACCCATTATGCGATCCGGCAGGTCGCGGGCGAGGGGCATCCGGCAGTGTTCTATTTCCATCCCTGGGAGATCGATCCCGGCCAGCCGCGTGTGGCCGGGGCGCCGCTCAAGTCGAAGATCCGGCATTATAGCCGTTTGGGCGCGATGGCGGGCAAGCTGCGCGGGCTGATACGGCGGCACGACTGGGGGCGGATGGATGCGGTCGTCGCCGAGGCGCGGGCGGGGATGGCGTGAACATGCCGTTGGTCTCGGTGCCGCTGGGGCTTCGCGCGGTCGATCTGCGCGATGCGGGGGAACTGGCGCGGCTCGATGCGTTCGTGCGGGCGCATCCCGAGGGCACGCCGTTCCATCTGCCGGCGTGGAGCGCTGCGGTGGCCAATGGTTGCGGGCAGCGCAGCCACACGCTGGTCGCCGAGCGCGCCGACGGGTCGCTGGCGGCGATGCTGCCGTTGACCGAGGTGCGCTCGCCCTTGTTCGGCAAGGCGCTCGTCTCGAACGGGTTTGCGGTCGATGGCGGGATCCTGACCGAGAGCCAGGATGCGGTGCGGCCGCTTGGCGAGGCGGCCTGGGCGCTGGCGGAGAGGCTCGGCTGCCCAACGCTGGAGATTCGCGGCGGACCAGTCGAGGGGCCGGAATGGATTCGCGACGAGACGACCTATCTCGGTTTCGTCCGCCTGCTCGCCGAGTCCGACGAGGCGGAGCTGACCGCCATCCCGCGCAAGCAGCGCGCCGAGGTGCGCAAGAGCCTCGATATCGACCTGGAGGTCTCGGTCGGCCGTCATGATAGCGACCTGAGCGCGCATTACGCCGTCTATGCCGAGTCGGTGCGCAATCTGGGTACCCCGGTGTTTCCGGCGGCGCTGTTCCGCTCGGTCTTAAGGGAATTTGGGGACTCTGCGGATATCCTGACGATTCGATCGGGAGGAAAGCCGGTGGCGAGCGTGCTGAGCCTGTACATGAACGGCACCGTCTATCCCTATTGGGGTGGCGGGACTCATGACGCGCGGGCGCTGCGGGCCAATGACCGGATGTATTTCGCGCTGATGGCGCATGCCCGTGCGAAGGGCTGCACCCGCTTCGATTTCGGGCGCTCCAAGGCCGGCACCGGCCCGGCGGCGTTCAAGAAGAACTGGGGTTTCCAGGGCGTCCCCCTGATGTATGCTAAGCGGGCGGCAGCTGGGGAGACGCCGCGCGAAATCAATCCATTGAACCCACGCTATCGGCTTCAGGTCGAGATGTGGAAAAAACTGCCGCTTTGGGTCGCAAATCGGATTGGGCCGCATATTTCCAAGGGACTCGGCTGATGGGCGACATTCTCTTCCTGGCGCACCGCGTCCCCTATCCGCCGGATCGGGGCGACAAGATTCGCGGCTTCAATATCCTGAAATTCCTGTCGGAGCGGAAGCGGGTCCATCTGATCGCCTTCGCCGACGATACGCGCGACATGAAGCAGAAGAGCGGGCTGGCGAAATTCACCGGCAACCGCTCGATCATCTGGCGTTCCAAGCCGCGTGCCGTCGCCGCGCTGGAGGCGATCTTCTCGCGCAAGCCCGTGTCGCTGACCGCCTTCGAGAACCGGCCGCTGCGCGAACAGGTCGAGCGAATCCTGTCGGCGCATTCGATCGACACGATCTACGTCTTTTCCAGCCAGATGGCGCAGTATCTGCCGGCCCGGCCACGGCAGCGCGTGATCATGGATTTCTGCGACATGGATTCGGCGAAGTTCGCCGCCTACGCGAAGACCGCGACCGGCCCGATGGCCTGGTTCCTGAAGCGCGAGGCAAAGCTGCTGTTCAGCCATGAACGCGCCGTCGCCCAGCGTGCCGATGCCAGCCTGTTCGTCAGCGAGGCCGAGGCGGAGCTGTTCCGGTCGAAGACGGGTGCCGAGCGCGTGCATGTCGTCGAGAACGGGATCGACACTGAATTCTTCGATCCCGTCGCGCAGTTCAAACGGATCGATACGACCGGCGAGTTGATCGTCTTCACCGGCCAGATGGACTATCGCCCGAACATCGAGGCGGTGACCTGGTTCGTCGAGACGATCCTGCCGCATGTCCGCATCCGTCATCCCCAGGCCCGCTTCGTGATCGTCGGGCGCAACCCGACCGAAGCGGTCAAGGCGCTGGCCAAGCAGCCGGGCGTGATCGTCACGGGCGAAGTCGCCGATGTGCGCGGCTGGCTGGCGGCGGCGTCGGTCGTCGTCGCGCCACTGAAGCTGGCGCGCGGCGTGCAGAACAAGGTGCTCGAGGCGATGGCGATGGCCCGCCCGGTCGTGGCCTCGGCCGCGGCGGCCGAGGGCATCGACCATGGCGGGACGATCCGCATCGGTGCGACGGTGGGCGAGATTGCCGAGGAAGTGATCGCCGTGCTCGACGATGCGGCCGGTGGCGCGGCGATGGGCCGCGAGGCGCGGGCGCAGGTGCAGAAGCGTTATAGCTGGAATGCCTGCCTCGCGCCGCTCGACTCGATCCTGGGAATCAGGGTGAAGGCGCCGCCGCGGCGATCCGCCGCGTGACCATCGCGGTCCCGGCGGCTGACTTCGCGGCCGGGACGAAGGCCGGTGCGATCTGGCGACGGCAGGCGGCGATCCTGGCCGGGGTCGCTGTCGCGCTGTTGCTGCTGTTCCGGGCCGACACCGCCGATCTCGCGCGGATCTGGTGGACCAGCACGACCTTCGGGCATTGCCTGTTCATTGCGCCGGTGATCGGCTGGCTGGTCTGGCAGCGGCGGGCGGAGCTGGCCCAGCTGACGCCGACGGCGTGGTGGCCCGGGCTCGCGCTGGTCGCCGTCGGCGGGTTCGGCTGGCTGCTCGGCGACGCGGCGAGCGTGGCGCTGGCGCGGCATCTCGGGCTGGTGATGATGCTGCAGGGCGCGGTGGTTACGATCCTCGGGCCCAATGTCGCCCGCGGGCTGCTGTTCCCGCTTTGCTATGCCTTTTTCATGGTGCCGTTCGGCGAGGGGATGGAGGGGCCGCTCCAGACCGTCACGGTCGAGATGACCATGCCGCTGCTTCACCTGTTCGGCGTACCGGCGCAGGTCGACGGTGTGCTGATCACCATTCCCAACGGCTATTTCGAGGTCGCTGAAGCGTGCTCGGGCGCGAAGTTCGTCATCGCGATGATCGCCTATGGCGCTCTGGTCGCGAATGTCTGCTTCAGCTCCTGGACGCGGCGGGCGATCTTCATGGTCGTGGCGCTGGTCGTGCCGGTGATCGCCAACGGGCTGCGGGCGTTCGGGACCATCTACGCCGCGCATCTGACCTCGGTCGAGCAGGCCACCGGCATGGACCATATCGTCTATGGCTGGGTGTTCTTCGGCGTGGTGATGGCGGCAGTGCTGGCGATCGGCTGGCGCTGGTTCGACCGCGCGCCCGATGCGCCGGTGTTCGATCCGGCGACGTTGCAGGCGGCGCCGAAGCGCCGGATTGATGCCTTGGTCGCGGCTGCCCTGGTGCTGACGGTCGCGGGCATCTTTCCGGCCTGGTCGGCGGCGATTGCTGGCCGCGCGCAGGCGCTGCCCAACGCGATCGCGCTGCCCGAGGTGCCTGGCTGGCACCGCGCGCCGATGAGCATCAAGGCGCCCTGGTCGCCTTATTATCCTGGCGCCGACCATTATCTGATCGGTCGCTATGTGAACGGGCAGGGCGATGCGGTCGACCTGGCCGTCGCGGTTTATGGCAGCCAGCGCGAGGGCAAGGAACTGGTCTCGTTCGGCATCGGTGCGATCCGCGAGGATGATGTGTGGGTGCGGATCCAGGATCTGCCCGATATCGCCGGTGGGTCGGTGATCCGGGCGACCGCGCCGGGGCCGGTCGAGCGCCAGATCACCACCTGGTACCGGGTCGGCGATGTGGTGACCAACAGCGACCGGACGGTGAAGCTGGAGACGCTCAAGGCGAAGATGCTCGGCGGGCCGCAGCGGGCGGTCGCGGTGCATGTTTCGGCCGAGGCGATGCCGGGCCGCGATCCACGCGCGGCGATCGGGGCGTTCGTCGCGGCGCTCGGCCCGATCGACGTGCTGGCCGACCGCAGCGCCGGCATGACGCGCTGAACCCGCCGTGATTTCGGCCGGGTCGAGCTTGTCGAAGGACTCCGCTTCCTGTCTATCGGGGGGCTTGACGATCGGGTGGGGACTTAACTGATGTGCGGCATCGCCGGGATCTTCTATCCCGCCACGCCCAAGCCGGTCGATCCGGCGCGCATCGCCGCGATGGCGGATGCACAGGCGCATCGTGGGCCCGACGGGTCGGGCGTGTGGACCGGGCCGGGGGTCGGCCTGGGGCATCGCCGCCTGTCGATCATCGACGTCGCGGGCAGCCCGCAGCCCATGGCGAGCGCTGACGGATCGCTGACCGTCACCTATAATGGCGAGATCTATAATTTCGCCGAGCTGCGCACCGAACTGACGGCGCTGGGCGCGGTGTTCGTCACCAAGGGCGATACCGAGGTGCTGCTCCATGGCTGGGCGATCTGGGGCCCGGCGATGCTCGACCGGCTGAACGGCATGTTCGCCTTCGCGCTGCACGATGCGCGGCGGCAGAGTCTGTTCCTGGCGCGCGATCGGCTCGGGGTGAAGCCGCTCCATTATGTCGAACTGTCGGATGGCGGTGTCGCCTTCGCTTCGGAACTGAAGGGGCTGCTCGCGCATCCGTTGCTGCGGCGCTCGCCCGATATCCGTTCGGTCGAGGATTATATGGCGTTCGGCTATGTGCCGGACGATGCGTGTCTGATCGCGGGCGTTAAGAAGCTGCCGGCCGGCCATTCGCTGTTGCTGGAACGCGGCAGACCAGTCCCCGCGCCGTCGCGCTGGTGGGATGTCGATTTCTCGCGGCGGGCGACCGGCAAGCAGAAGGCGCTCGAGGAAGAACTGGTTGCGCGGCTGCGCGATGCGGTCACTTCGCGCATGGTGTCGGACGTGCCGCTCGGCGCGTTCCTGTCGGGCGGAGTCGACAGCTCGGCAGTAGTCGCGCTGATGGCCGAGGCGTCGAAGCGCGCGGTGAAGACCTGCACGATCGGGTTCAACGAGGCCGGGCATGACGAACGCGCCTATGCCGACCAGATCGCGAAACGCTTTGCCACCGAACATCGCGAGCGCGTGGTGGGAGCGGACGATTTCGCGCTGATCGACACGCTGGTCGCGAGTTTCGACGAGCCCTTTGCTGATGCGTCGGCGCTGGCGACCTACCGCGTGTGCGAACTGGCGCGGGAGAATGTGACGGTCGCCCTTTCCGGTGACGGCGCGGACGAGGCGTTTGCCGGGTATCGGCGCTACAAGTTCCAGGCAGCGGAAGAGCGGGTGCGGGCGTTGCTGCCACCCTCGATCCGTGCGGGCGCATTCGGTGCGCTTGGACGCTTCTACCCCAAGGCAGACTGGGCGCCGCAGCGGCTGCGGGCGAAGACCACCTTGCTTGCGCTCGCCGAGGATGGCGCCGAGGCCTATGCGCGATCGGTCGGCGTGACGACCCCGACACTGCGCGGATTGCTCTTCTCCGACGAGGCCAAGCGGGCACTGGCGGGGCACCGCGCCGAGGATCGTTATGTGCGCAGCATGCGTGACGCGCCAGCGCGCGATGCGATCGACCGGGCGCAATATGCCGACTTCCAGCATTGGCTGCCCGGCGACATCCTGACCAAGGCGGATCGCACCAGCATGGCGGTGAGCCTTGAGGCACGCGAGCCGCTGCTCGATTACCGGCTGGTCGAATTCGCGGCCACCTTGCCTGTATCGATGCGGCTGAGGGGCGGGCAGGGCAAGTGGCTGATGAAAAAGGCGATGGAGCGCTATCTGCCGCGCGACATCCTCTATCGGCCGAAAATGGGCTTCGTCACGCCGATCAGCGCCTGGTTTCGCGGGGCGCTGGCCGATGAGGCAGCGGCGCTGGCCAAGTCGCGCGTGCTGATCGGCAGCGGCTGGTTCGATCCGCGCGCGATCGAGCGCATTGCAGCCGACCACCGTGCCGGCCGTGCGGAGTATGGCCGGACGCTGTGGCAGCTGGTGATGCTCGAACGATCGATGGTACGACTGTTCGGCTGACTCCTCCGGTCAGAACACCATCATCGCCGCATGCAGGGTCAGGGCGATCAGGCAGAGCGTGGCGAGGGTGAAGATCGAGAAGCGGACGATCACCCGGTTCACCGTCACCTGCACGATGCTGTGGACCACGCGCAGGCCGACATAGGCCCAGGCGATCGTCAGGTTGACGCCGCCGCCCGCGCCGAGCAGCGCCAGGGTCAGCGCGATCGCGTAGAACAGCGTCGGCTGTTCCATCAAATGGTTGTAATTGTCGGCCGGCCATTGCGCCTGGGCGGGGATGCGCGCCCTGAGATCAGCGCCGTTGCCGCCGACCAGATTCTTCGTGTCGATCTTGGCCGCGCTCATCGCCGGAATGCGTTTCGCGTACATCCAGAGCCACATCACGAGGCTCCAGGCGATCAGCGCGACGATGGGCGCAAGGATCGGGCTGTGTTCGGTCATTTTGGCATCCCCCTTTGTAATTGGGGAGAGGCTGCCTCAATCGTGACGGGCGCGCAATGTTTGGGTGCTGGGCACAAAGCCGTCAAAAATGGAAAGGGCTTGGAGCGCGGCTGCGTGCCGCGCTCCAAGCCCCTCCACCATTTGCTGAAGAAGCAAATGCGTTCGCGCGAGATTGTGTCCCCCGGACACAATCTTGGCCTGCCGGGGGTAGGCCAAAGCTCGAACGCCCTCCCCGTTCCGGGAAGGAGCTAAGGTCAGTCGAAGCTGGCGCCCCAGCGGCGCTTGGTGCGGGTCTTCCACAGGCCGCGGTGATAGGCGTCCGACGCCAGCAGCGGCATGACCGAACCCGCTTCCGCGAACACCATCTGCTCGATGCCGGTGTTGACCTTGCCCCAGCTCGCGGCCTCCTGCAGCGTCGAGGACGAGCAGGCGCCGTCGCGCACGTCGGCGACGGTGATCTGGACCGCGTACTTGTGCACCTGGACGTCGTCATGGCCGAGAATCTCGGCACAGACCACGGTATCCTGGATGAAGTTCTTCGGCACGCCGCCGCCGATCATCAGCAGGCCGGTGGTGCCGGCCTTGATCTTGATGTCGGTCAGCTCGCGGAAATCGGCGATGGCATCGAGCACCATGTAGGGCTTGCCCTCCTTGGCGCGGTCGACCTGGTGCTTGACCAGGCCGAAGCCGGCGGAGCTGTCGACGAACGCCGGGCAGAAGATCGGCACGTCATGCTCATAGGCGAGCTTGACCAGGCTGTTGTCCTTCTTGCCGTTCTCGACGAGATACTTGCCCATCGCGCGGATGAACTCGCGGCTCGAATAGGGGCGCGGCTCGAGGCCATTGGCGATCTCGTAGATCGTGTGGTCGCAATCCTGAAGCTGCTCTTCGTCGATATAGGTGTCGTAGATGCGGTCGATCAGCAGCGAGCGCAGCGTGTCGTCGTCCGGCACTTCGAGCGCCTGATAATGCTTGTGGCCGAGGCCCTCGAAGAAATCCATGTCGACGATCGACGCGCCGGTCGCGACCACGCCGTCGATCATGTTGTTGCGCAGCAGCTCGGCGTACAGGTCCATGCAGCCGCCGGCCGAGGTCGAGCCGGCGATCACCAGGAAGATCGAGCAATCGGGATCGGCGAGCATCTGATTGTAGATGTCGGTCGCGCGGCCGAGGTCGCGGCTGGTGAAGCTCATCTTCTTCATCGCGTCGACGATCGGGCGCGCGTCGAACTTGGTGATGTCGATATGCTCGACCTGAGTCGAAAGCAGCTCTGCCTTGCGGGTGTCATTGACGGATACGTCGTTCATTGGGAACTCCAGATCATTCACAAGAACCGCCGTCGTTATAGGGGACGCGGAAACCCGTGAGGACACGGTGCGCACCGCGCTCCGTGTCCCTAAGCGGCCCGAAGACCGATATCATTCAACTCTTACAGCGTGACGACGTTCGAAGCGACCTCGCGCTCGTCGCCGACGTAGAGCGATGCCATCGGTTCGTCCTCGACGATCACCGTCTCGTCCGACCCGAAGCCGTTGAACGCCGTGCGCATCGCACAGCCATAGGCGCCGAGCATGCCGATTTCGATATAATCGCCGGCGCGCGCGTCGGCAGGCAGCAGGAACGGGCCGGCCATGTGATCCATGTCGTCACACGTCGGGCCGTAAAAGCTGAACTCCATCAGCTTCGCCCGGCTGTCCGGCTCGCGGAGCAGCTCGACCGGGAAACGCCAGCCGATATGCGCCGCATCGAACAGCGCGCCGTACGCGCCGTCGTTGATGTAGAGTTCGTCGCCGCGGCGACGTTCCACCCGAACGATCAGCGAGCTGTATTCGGCGCATAGCGCACGGCCGGGCTCGCACCACAACTCGGACGAATAGCTGACCGGCAGGCTTTCGAACGCACGGTGGATCGTCTCGAAATAGCGCTCGAGCGGGGGAGGCTCCATGCCCGGATAGGTCGAGGGGAAGCCGCCGCCGACGTCGATGACGTCGACCGTGACCGCCGCATCGACGATCGCGGCGCGGACGCGCTCCATCGCCTGGGCATAGGCTTCCGGCGTCATCGCCTGCGAACCGACATGGAAGCAGATGCCCAGGGCATCGGCCGCCTGGCGGGCCGCGAACAGCAGCGCCCTGGTCTCGCCCGGTGCCGCGCCGAACTTCGACGCGAGGCTGAGCTTCGAATGCTCGGACGACACACGCAGGCGGACGCAGAGCGTCAGATCCTGCGCGCCGCGGGTGGCGCGGACGATCTTGTCCAGCTCCTCGATCGAATCGAGCGAGAAGACGCGGACGCCATGCGTGAAATACGCCTCTTCGATCGCTTCCTCGGCCTTGACCGGGTGCATGAAGCACAGGGTCGCGCCGGGAACGGTGCGGGCGACGAGCCGTACCTCGGCAATCGAGGCGACGTCGTAATGCGTGATTCCGCTCTCCCACAGAACCTTCAGCAGGTCCGGCGAGGGATTGGCCTTCACGGCATACATCGAGCGACCCGGAAACTTCTCGACAAAGAAGCGGGCGGCACGCGATGCGGCGTGCGGGCGAATGAGCGTTACCGGCTGAACCGGTCCGTGCTTAGCGATCTCGAAACCGCGGGTCGCGGTCGAAAGGGTGGTCGCTAACCCCAGCGCGCTATGATGCTTGTGCAACTCAAGGGACCTCCAAGTGCCTAATGGCGGACGAAAGCTGCCTTGCGGTTGGAAGTCCCATGGGGCAGCGGGAAGCGCGAAATAGGGTCGACTTTCTCCAATGTAAAGTGGAATTGGACCCACGGAGACGTGAAGTGACATTTGTGCGACAGCCTACCCGTGCCGGCGTGCGTGACGCTGCAGCAAAGATTGCGGCAATTCTGCCGCCATCGCCGCTGTTCGTTGCGGAAATTCGTGGAATTCCAGTCGCTTTCAAAGCCGAGGCACTGCAGCCGGTGGGCGCGTTCAAATTGCGCGGCGCGTGGCATCGGCTCACCGCAATCGATGAAGAATCGCGCGGAAAAGGGGTGGTGGCTTTCTCGTCGGGCAATCATGCTCAGGGGGTCGCCTGGGCGGCGAAGCGCCTCGGCATGCCGGCGGTGATCGTGATGCCGGCCGATGCGCCGAAATCGAAGCGCGAGGGGACCCTGGCGCTGGGCGCCGAAGTGGTCGGTTACGACCGCGCGACGCAGAGTCGCGAATCGATCGCGGCCCAGCTCGCCGAGGCACGCGGCGCTGTACTGGTGCCGAGCTTCGACGATCCCTGGATCATCGAAGGGCAGGGCAGCGCGGGCATCGAGGCCTCGGCCCAGATGGTCGAGCGCGGGCTCGGCGAGCCGGTGCAGGCGATCGTACCATGCGGCGGCGGCGGACTGGCGGCCGGGACCGCGCTGGGGCTGCGCGATGCCTTTGTGACGGTGGTCGAGCCCGAGGGCTGGGACGATATGCGCCGGTCGCTCGAGGCCGGGTGGATCGAACCGGTCGGGCCGAATCCCCCACCGACGGCGTGCGATGCCTTGCAGACGACGCTCGTCTCATCGCTGACCTTCGACGTGTTGGCGCGGCGCGGCGTGCAGGGCGTGGCGGTGAGCGAGGCGGAGATTCGCAATGCCCAGCGCTGGGCGGCGGAGAAATTGCGGCTGGTGGTCGAGCCGGGCGGCGCGGTGGCGCTGGCGGCGGTGCTCGCGGGCAAGGTCGAACTGACTCAGGGGACGTTGGTCATCCTGTCCGGCGGCAATGTCGATCTGGCGGCGTACGGCGCCGTGCTGGCCGGGAGCGATCAGGTTGGATAGCTATCTCGGTGCGCTGGGCGGGGTGGCGCAGGCCATGTCGGCGACGGCGCCGGCGATCAGCATGCTGGCGGTGTTCGCGCTGATCTTCGGCGGACTCTATCTGCTGGTGAAGAAGCGCGAGCGGCAAAAGGGTTTGCTGATGCTGGTGCTGGCGGTGGTGATCTTCGGCAATGTCGTGATCTGGACGATGTAAGCCCCTCCCCTTCAGGGGAGGGGTTGGGGTGGGGCAGTGCAGCCAAAGCCAGCGGTGCAGCTAGCCGCCAAGTTATCCCCCACCCCCGACCCCTCCCCTGAAGGAGAGGGGCTTTAGAAGTCACCGGATCGGCGAGTTGGGGTCGAGGCGCATGTCGAGATAATGATCCACCGAGCCCATCAGCTCGGGCATTTCATGCTCGAAGAAGTGGTTCGCCTTCGGGATGGTGTCGTGATGGATCGTGATGTGCTTCTGCGTGCGCAGCTTGTCGACCAGCTTCTGCGTCGCGAGCGGGGTCACGACCTCGTCCGCTTCGCCCTGGATGATGATGCCCGAGGCCGGGCAGGGCGCGAGGAAGGTGAAGTCGTACATGTTCGCGGGCGGCGCGATCGAGATGAAGCCGCGGATTTCCGGGCGGCGCATCAGCAGCTGCATGCCGATCCACGCGCCGAAGCTGACGCCGGCGATCCAGGTGGTCGAAGCCTCCGGGTGAAAGCTCTGCACCCAGTCGAGCGCGCTGGCCGCATCCGAGAGTTCGCCGACGCCATTATCGAACGTGCCCTGGCTCTTGCCGACGCCGCGGAAGTTGAAGCGCAGGGTCGCGAAACCGCGGCGCTGGAAGGTCTTGTAGAGTTCCTGCACGATGCGGTTGTTCATCGTGCCGCCCGAGGACGGGTGTGGATGCAGGATCATCGCGACCGGCGCGCGCGGACGCGGAGCGGGAGCGAAACGGCCTTCGAGACGGCCGTCGGGACCGGGGAAAATGACTTCTGGCATATGACCTGCTGACAAAAATTCGGTGAGCGCGTGGGCCGCGCGGAATTGGGCGCTATATAGGCATGACGCGCCCCGGCGCAATCATTCTGCCCATGAGGACCGCTGGCGCTTGCCCGACCGCATCTATCTCGATCATGCCGCGACGACGCCGATGCTGCCCGAAGCGGTGGCGGCGATGGCCGACGGCATGGCGCGCTGGGCCAATCCGTCGTCTCCGCATGCCGAGGGGCGCGCGGCTCGGGCCGCGCTGGAAGAGGCGCGTGCGCGGATCGCCGCTGCCTATGGCTGGACGGGCGAGACGATCCTGACCAGCGGGGCGAGCGAATCGCTGGGGATCGCGCTGAACAGGTCGGTGGCGGCACGGCGAGCGATCTCCGCAGTGGAGCATGATTCGGTGATGCGGGTGGCGCTGGATGCGGCGGTATTGCCGGTCGATGCGGCGGGCGCGATCGAGATGGCGGCGCTGGCGGAGGTGCTGGCGGGACCCGGGCGAACGTTGGTCGCGGTGCAATGGGCAAACAGCGAGACGGGGGTGCGCCAGCCGGTCGCGGCGATTGCCGAGGCTGTGCATGCTGCCGACGGCTTGCTGCTGGTCGACGCGGCGCAGATGCCGTCCGGGGCTGATGGCGATGTGGCGGTACATGCTGATTTCGTGGCGATCTCGGCGCACAAGCGGGGCGGGCCGCCGGGTGTCGGCGGACTGCTGGTGCGCGATGTCGCCACCCTGATCCCGACCGGCGGGCAGGAGCGCGGTTATCGTGCGGGAACCGAGAATTTGCCCGGTGCGCTGGGCTTTGCGGCGGCGCTTGGCGTGGCGGAGGATGTCGAGCGGCTCACTACGCTGCGGCTCAAGCTGGACGACGCCATCGCGCGATCGGGCGGCGAGGTGGTGGCGCGGGGCCAGCACCCGATGATCGGCGCCTATCGCATGCGCGGGCTCGCCGCGACGACTCAACTGATCCGGTTCGACATGGCGGGCATTGCGGTGTCGGCGGGCAGTGCCTGTTCCTCGGGCAGCATGAAACCCAGTCACGTGCTGGGCGCGATGGGCTGGAGCGTCGACGCATCGCGCGAAGTTGTGCGGGTGAGTTTCGGGCGGTCGACGGCCGAGGCGGATGTCGATGCGTTCATTGCCGAATGGCGCAGCGTCTCGCGCGCGGCGCGGGCGTTCGCGGCATGATCTATCTCGATTATCAGGCGACTACGCCGCTCGCGCCCGAGGCGCTGGCCGCGATGCTGCCCTGGCTGCAGAACCAGCATGCCAATCCGCACTCCGCCCACGCGCCGGGGCGGGCGGCGAAGGCGGCAGTCGAGGTGGCGCGGGAGTCTGTCGCTGCCTTGCTGCCGGCGGGTGGGTCGCTGAGCTTCACCAGCGGCGCGACCGAGGCGATCAACTGGGCGATCAAGGGTGTGGCGCCGGGCGGTATTGTGACCCTCGCGACCGAGCATGCGGCGACGCTCGACACGATCGAGGCGCTGGCACGGGCAGGCAGGGCGGTGACCGTGCTGCCGGTGAACGCAGACGGGCTCATCGATCTGGACGCGGCCCGGGCAGCGATCGCGCCGGGGACGGCGTTGGTTGCGGCGATGCTGGTCAATAACGAGATCGGGGTGATTCAGCCGATCGCCGAGCTTGCAGGGATCGCACATGAGGCTGGCGCGCTGTTCCTGTGCGATGCGGTGCAGGGTTATGGCCGGGTGTCGATTCCGGACAGGTGCGATCTGATCGCCATCTCGGGACACAAGATTCATGGACCCAAGGGTATCGGCGCGCTCTGGATCCGCGATGGGGTGTCGATCGAGCCGTTGCTGCATGGCGGAGGGCAGGAGGCTTCTGGCCGGTCGGGCACCCTGTCGCCCGCTTTGTGCGCCGGCTTCGGTGCCGCTGCGCGGTTGGCGGCGGATTATGGCGACGACGATGCGGCCCATGTCGCCGGACTCTGGGCGCTGGCGCGCGAACGGCTGGGAGATGGTTGGTACATCAACGGATCGGTCGAGCAACGCTATCATGGCAACCTCAATATCCGCCGCGACGGGCTCGATGTGAATCGACTCATGTCGGCATTGCGCGATATCGCCTTTTCGGCAGGATCGGCCTGTGCGAGCGGGTCGGGGCGGTCGAGCCATGTATTGCGCGCGATCGGCCTGAGCGAGGCGCAGGCGCGGTCGAGCGTCCGGCTCGGCTTCGGGCGGTATACGACGGAAGAGGAACTGGCGATCGCCATCGACCGGATCAATGCCGCCGCGGCGGCGCAGCGGATCGCCGCCTGATGCGGGTGCGCTTCATCCGGATCGACGGATCGATCAGCGATGTCGAGGCGAAGGCGGGCGACCGGCTGCTCGAGGTGGCGCAGGCCGACGGCCAGCCGCTGGAAGGCACCTGCGAGGGCCAGATGGCCTGTTCGACCTGCCACGTCATTCTCGATGCCGCGGATTTCGACCGGCTGCCGCGCCCGAGTGAGGATGAGGAGGATATGCTCGATCTCGCGGCGGGCGCCACGCGGACCAGCCGGCTGTCCTGCCAGATCTGGCTCGACGAGACGCTGGACGGATTAACCGTACGGATTCCGGGCGAAGTTCGGAACATGCAGGGCCGTTGATCATTACGCCTCCGTGCCTTCATGGCACGCAGGAGAAGAAACCCATGAAGATCTTGGCTTTGATGGCTGCAGGCCTGATTGGCGCCGCTGCCCTGACCCCCTTGCCGGCGGCCGCTGCCGGCAGTGGACAGACGGTGGTGCATGAGCGGACCACGGTCCGCCACGTCAGCACAAACCGCCACAATCGCTGGCGTTGGAAGACGGTGTGCCGCACCAAATGGCGCAACCATCATCGGACGCGGGTCTGCAGAAAGGTTCGCACTCGCTGGTAAACCAACTTTCCGGGAGATCATCCAAGGAAAGGACGACCCATGAAAACGATCGCTCTCATGTCCGCCGCGGCAATCGCCGCAATTGCCATGGCTCCGATGACGGCAACGGCCGCACCGCATCATGGCTGGAAATGGAAGACGGTCTGCAAGACCGCATGGCATCACGGCCACAAGACGCGCGAGTGCCACAAGGTCCGTACCCGCTGGTAAAGCGGGCTTGATCACTCCGTCCGTCTCCCCCATATGCGCGGCGGGAGTCGGGCGGACGTGGTCGTCGCCAACCCGGTCAGATCCGGAAGGAAGCAGCCGCAACGATTTCGCCGCGGGTCGTTCCGGCTCCCACCCCGCGTATTATCTAAAAACCTGCCGATCTCTGGCGTCGCGGAGCGCGACCGCCTAGATGGATGGCAATGTCCGACTCCTTCGATCTTGGCGAACCGCCCCAGCCTGCCAAGGCTGAGGTCTACCGCGTCCTGGCGCGCAAATACCGGCCGCAGACCTTTGCCGAGCTGATCGGCCAGGACGCGATGGTCACCACGCTCGCCAATGCGATCAAGCGCAGTCGGCTGGCGCATGCCTTTCTGCTGACCGGCGTGCGCGGGGTGGGCAAGACCTCGACCGCGCGGCTGATCGCCAAGGCGCTCAACTGCATCGGGCCAGACGGCAATGGCGGGCCGACGATCGACCCGTGCGGCGTGTGCGAGCCGTGCCGCGCGATCGCCGAAGGGCGGCATATCGACGTGATCGAGATGGATGCCGCCAGCCATACCGGTGTTGATGACGTGCGCGAGATCATCGACGCCTCGCGCTATTCGGCGGTGTCGGCGCGGTTCAAGATCTATATCGTCGACGAAGTGCACATGCTGTCGAAGAACGCGTTCAACGCGCTGCTGAAGACGCTGGAGGAGCCGCCGGCGCATGTGAAGTTCCTGTTCGCCACGACCGAGGTGAACAAGGTACCGGTGACGGTGCTGTCGCGCTGCCAGCGGTTCGATCTGCGGCGGATTCCGGCGGAGAAGCTGGCCGATCATTTCGGGCGGGTCTGCGAGGCGGAAGGCGTCGAGGCCGAGCCCGAGGCTTTGGCGCTGATCGCGCGGGCTGCGGAGGGTAGCGCGCGCGACGGGCTGTCGATCCTCGACCAGGCGATCGCTCATGCCGGCATCGAGGGCGAGGGTGTGAAGGCCGGCGCGGTGCGCGAGATGCTCGGCCTGTCCGACCGCGGCGCGATCCGCGACCTGTTCGGCCTGGTGCTGAGCGGGGACGGGCAGGGTGCGCTCGCCGCGCTCAGGCGGCAATATGATTTCGGGGTCGATCCGCTCGGTGTGTTGCGCGCGATGCTGGAGACGGTTCATGCCGCCACGCTCGTGAAGCTGGGCACTGCGCCGGAGGCAGGGCAGGCCGTGGAAGAGCGCGAGGCGTTGGCTGAGTGGGCGGGCAAGCTTAGCTTCGCCTCGCTCCATCGGCTGTGGCAGCTGCTGCTCAAGGGGCATGACGAGGTCGCACGCGCGGCGCTGCCGATCGAGGCATGCGAGATGGCGCTGCTGCGGCTGATCCATGCCTCGACCCTGCCCGATCCGGGCGAGCTGGCACGGATGATCGCGAACGGTGCGCCGATGGGCGGCGCGGCGCCCGCCGCGGCGGCGCGCGCGTCGAGCCAGCCGGTCGAGGCGAACTTGCCCAACACGATCCGCGATCTGGTCGCGCTGCTCGAGGACAAGGGTGAGCATGCGCTGGCGGTCAAGATGACGCGCAGTGCCAGCGTCATTCGCCTCGAGGCGCCCGAACTGGTGCTGAGTTCTTCCCGACCGCTGCCGGCTGACCTGATCCGCGATCTGAATGTCGAGCTGAAGCGGCTGACGGGCAAGCCGTGGAAGGTTACCTCGGAGGATGCGCAGGGCGCGCCGACCATCAAGGATGAGGAAGAGGCGAGGCGCGACGAGATGCGTGCAGCCATCCTCGAGACGCCGGTGGTGAAAGCAGCGTTCGAGGCGTTTCCCGATGCCGAATTTCCCGAAAGTGAACTCGACCGCCTGATGGCGGCCCAACGGAGCGTATCATGAAGAGTATCGAAGACATCATGGCGATGGCGCAGAACGTCCAGGCCGAACTGACCAAGGCGCAGGCCGGTCTCGACGCGATCGAGGTCGAAGGCGCGGCCGGCGGCGGGCTGGTCAAGGTCAAGGCGTCGGCCAAGGGCCGTATCATCGGCGTGGACATCGACGAATCGCTGCTCGCGGCGAGCGAGAAGCAGATGCTGGAGGATCTGATCGTCGCGGCGTTCAACGACGCCAAGGCGAAGGCTGACGCGGCGTCGAGCGCTGAAATGTCCAAGATGACCAGCGGTATTCCGCTGCCGCCGGGATTCAAGCTGCCTTTTTAAGGGAACATTCGGCCGCATCCTCCCGTTGGGTGACTAGCTAAACAGGAGGATGAGATGGCTGAAGATCGTGTGACCGAAACGCCGCATACCACCGTGATCGAGAAGAGCGGGGGCGGTGGTGCCGGAATATTCATCGGTATTATTCTGCTGATCGCCGTGGCGATTGGCGGCTTCTATCTCATGAACCAGAGCAAGAACGACAATCTGAAGACCGACGCAGTCACCAGCGCGGCGAAGGACGTCGGTGACAGCGCCAAGAAGGCCGGCGACGCGGCCGAGAAAGCTGCGGAGTAGGACTCCCACCGTTCGTGCTGAGCGTGTCGAAGCACCGTTCTTTCTTTCGACGGTCGAGAAGAAGAGCAGCCCTTCGACAAGCTCAGGGCGAACGGGAAAGGGTGTCCCTCTTCCGCCAGAAGTTACTGCAGACACCCATCGAGCCCGTCATTCCGCACCACGCCGACACGGCGCGTGAGGGCATTGCCGTGGCGGCGGGTGAAGCCCTTGGCGCCGATCACGGCGCGCTTCTTGGGAAGCGGGAAGACGGCTGCGAGGCGGCCGGCTTCTGCAGGCGTCATGTTCGACGCGTCGTGGTTGAAATAGCGGATCGAACCGGCGTTCACACCGTAGGTACCGATCCCCGTCTCGGCGACGTTGAGATAGACCTCCATGATCCGCCTCTTGCCCCAGATCGTCTCGATCAGGACGGTGAAATAGGCTTCCAGCGCCTTGCGTGGATAGCCGCCGCCCTGGATCAGGAAGACATTCTTCGCGGTCTGCTGGCTGATCGTCGAGCCGCCGCGAATCCGGCCGCCTTGCGCGTTGCGGGCGTAGGCCTTGGCCAAGGCGGCAAAATCGAAGCCGTGATGCGTGCAGAAATTCCCGTCCTCGCCGGCGATGGCGGCGCGCGCCATGTCCGGATCGATACGCGACAGCGGCATCCAGGATTTGGTGATACCGTGCCCGCTGACCGCATCGCCGAGCATGGTGAGCGTCACCGGCGGCGGCACGAAGCGGTAGAGCACTACCATGAACACGGACAGGAAAATGAAGGCGCCGATCGCCTTGAAGAACCAGCCGATCAGGCGACGTAGAAGCGAACGGCGGGGTTTCATGGGTGCGGCAGGTTCCGGATCGTCGACTGGCGCATCGTACTGCGCCCTCTGGCTGATGGTTTGAATCGACGCCGCCCGCGTGGCGGGGCGCGGCCGCAGCGGGTCTGTCCCGAATTCCGATGGCGGCCCCCGCTCGTCGCTCATGCTGCTTTCTAGGCGAGGGACGCGGGCGCGGTAAACCGGCTTGCGGCGGGCAATGTCCCGATCAAGGCCTGGGCCGCCTCGACGCCCGTTTCATAGGCGCCGTGTGCGGTCGAGAAGTCGGTGCGCGAGCAGGCCTCGCCGGCGAAGAACATACGGTTGTTGACCGGCGCGGCCAGCACGGCGCGCTGCGGGGCGCCGCCGATATGGGCGTGCGAATAGGAGCCGTGGATAAACGGCTCGGCGCGCCAGCGGGTGGTGACGAGGGGCGTCATCCGGGCACGCCAGTCGCTGCCGAGCAATGCGACCAGTTCGCGGATGGCGAAATCGGCGGCGGCGCCGTCGCCTTCGGTCTCCAGCGCCTCGGCGCAGTCGCCGCCGAAGAAACATTCGATCAGCGGCAGACCGAGCGGGCCGAGCCGGTAGCTCGCGGTGCAGTTGCTGTGCGGGTTGCCGATGAGATGGCCGTTATTGGGGAGTTCGATGCCGTCGACACGCAGATAGACCTTGTCGGCGAGGCCGAGCGGGAGGGCGGTGGCGGCTTCGTGCTTTGCGGGGAGCGGCGGATCAAAGACGATCCGTTCCTCGGCGAGCATCGTCGTCGGCACGCAGACGATCGCGCGCTGCGTTTCGATGGTGCCGCGATTGGTCTCGATCCGCAGGGCCGGGCCGCGATGGTCGATGCGGCTGACGATCGTGTCGAGCTGAACCGGAAGGCCTTCCGCGTGGCGGGTGACGAGCGTGCCATAGCCCTCGCGCACGGCCCAATTGTCATCGGTCGCGGCATCCTCATAGGCAGCCCAGTCGTGCAGCGAGACCTCGGAGAGCGGCGCGCCATTGGCATAGCCCGAGATCGCGTCGATCAGCGGGCGCCAGGGATCGTCCGGAACGATGAAGGCGGAGAGCGGCTGGTCGGGGCCTGCGAGCGCGGCATGGGCCGCTTTTTGCCAGCGGATCCAGGCCTGCTGATAGGCCTGGCGCTCGCCCGGGGAGAAGCCGAGGTCGCGCCACTGTCCGCGCCAGTTGGCCGACGAGCGGTCGATGGTGAAGCCGTAGGTTTCGGCGAGTCTGGTCCAGGGATTGCGTTTGGCGGAGTGAAGCCAGGCGCAGCCGAGGTCCACGACCATCGTGCCAGAAACCTTCCCCGACGAAGAGGGAAGTTGCACGCTATGCGCCCGGCCGCCGAGGCGCTTGCCCGCCTCGACCAGCAGAACGTCCAGACCTGAATCGTGGAGCCGCCTTGCGGCGGCGATGCCTGCGGCGCCGGCGCCGACGACGATCGCGTCAGCGCCGGCCATGGATCAGGCTGCGACCAGCATCCGCTTGTCGCCGGCAAGGCGCATCATCGCCTTTTGCAGCTTCTCGAAGGCGCGAACCTCGATCTGGCGGACACGCTCGCGGCTGACGCCGTATACCTGGCTCAGTTCCTCGAGGGTCTTGGGATCGTCGGTCAGGCGACGCTCGGTCAGGATGTGCTTCTCGCGCTCGTTGAGGTCATCCATCGCCGAGACGAGCATGTCGTGGCGAACGTCCGCTTCCTGGGCGTCGGCGACGACGGCATCCTGCAACGGGGCGTCATCCTGCAGCCAATCCTGCCACTGGCCTTCCCCATCTTCACGCATGGGCACGTTGAGCGAGGTATCGCCGCCCATCGACATGCGGCGGTTCATGCTGGTGACCTCGTCCTCGGTCACCCCCAGATCCTTGGCGATCTTGGCGAGATGCTCAGGGCTGAGATCGCCGTCCTCGAACGCGTCGAGCTTCGACTTCATCCGGCGCAGGTTGAAGAACAGCTTCTTCTGCGCAGCGGTGGTGCCCATCTTCACCAGGCTCCACGAGCGCAGGATGAATTCCTGAATCGAGGCGCGGATCCACCACATCGCATAGGTCGCGAGCCGGAAGCCGCGATCGGCCTCGAACTTCTTCACGCCCTGCATCAGGCCGATATTCCCTTCCGAGATCAGCTCGGACACGGGCAGGCCATAGCCGCGATAGCCCATCGCGATTTTCGCGACGAGGCGGAGGTGCGACGTGACGAGCTGCGCCGCCGCGTCGGTGTCGCCATGCTCCTCGAAGCGCTTGGCGAGCATATATTCCTGCTCGGGCGCGAGGATCGGAAACTTCTTGATCTCGGACAGGTAGCGGTTGAGGCTCGCCTCTCCACCGAGAGCGGGGATCGTCGCCGGGACGTTGCTGCCGCTTGCCATGATCAAATCTCCCTTACTGTCGCACGGTCCCTATAATGAGGCGACGCGCGCGTGAACCTATACGTAGAGTCTATCGAACAGTTCCTGCATGTCGGACGGCATATCGCTATCGAATGCCAAAGCTGTGCTTTCGACGGGGTGAATGAACCCGAGCCGGGCCGCGTGCAATGCCTGTCGGTGGAAATCCAAGGTTTCCAAAATGGACCGGTGGACTGGTTTTGTTCTACCATAAACCGGGTCCCCAAGCAAGGGGTTTCCGATCGAGGCCATGTGAACACGCACCTGGTGGGTGCGGCCGGTCTCCAGCCGGCACTCGACAAGGGCGGCTTCCTTCAGCCGCGCCAGTGTCTTGTAGTGAGTCACCGCGCGCTTGCCGTTCGCCACGATCGCGATCTTCTTGCGGTTCGCGGGCGACCGGGCGAGCGGGGCATCGACGGTACCTTCCGAGGGAAGGGGCCGGCCGGTGACGATCGCCTTGTAGCGGCGATCGATGCTGTGGTCGTGGAACTGCTTCGCCAGGCCTTCATGGGCCCGGTCGGTCTTGGCCGCGACCATCAGGCCCGACGTGTCCTTGTCGATGCGGTGGACGATGCCGGGCCGCGCCACGCCGCCGATGCCGGACAGGCGCCCGGCGCAGTGATGGAGCAGCGCGTTGACCAGAGTGCCGTCGAAATTGCCGGCGGCTGGATGGACGACGAGGCCGGCCTGCTTGTCGATCACGATCAGGTGATCGTCCTCGAACACGATGTTCAGCGCGATATCCTGCGCCTCGTTATGCGCGGGTGTCGGCAGCGGGACGGCGACGGTAAAGAGGCTGCCGGCGATGGCCTTGCGCGAAGGATCGCGGGCGAGCGTGCCGCCTTCGTCCATCACCGCGCCGGAGGAGATCAGGGCTTTCAGCCGCTCGCGCGACATGGTCGGCACGGCATCTGCCAAAGCGCGATCCAGACGCCAGCCACCGGCCTCGTCCGAGATGCGTGCTTCGATATTTGTAACCCCCCGATCCATGCCGTAGCGATGTGGGAATGGGGTACGGAATTTCAAGCACTCTCCTGGGTAGACTGCTAACCGACGCGAAAAATTCCCCGGACGCGGAGGTTTGCGGGCTGCTGTTCGGCGCGGACGGGCGGATCGAGGCGGCTGAAGCGTGCGCGAATGTGGCGGCTGAGCCGGCGCGGGCGTTCGAGATCGACCCGGCGGCGCTGTTCGCTGCCTATCGGCGGATGCGCGGCGGCGGGCCGCGGCCGATCGGCCATTATCATTCGCACCCTTCCGGGGAGGCGGTGCCGTCGGCGCGCGATGCCGCGCAGGCGATGGGGGACGGGGCGCTGTGGCTGATCCTGACGGCGCGCGAGGCGCGGCTGTGGCGGACGGATCGGGTCGGGGCGTTCGAGGCGGTACCGCTGGCGGTTGAAGACGCGTGAAGTAAAACGCATCGGGGCGCGTGAAAATCGGACAGTAAAAGAGGATTTTTGCCAGCCAACGTCGACCCCGTTTTTTCGGCTGTGCCTTGCGATGTATCGAGTAATGGAGCTGACAAAACGGTGCGACCGTATCCGGTGCGCCGGATTCGCCAGTCATCATTCGCTGCAAGCGTGGCACAATATTCATCGACTATTCCCCGATTTATGAGAACCGATCATGGGGACTCGTCGTCTTCATGGATGCCGCGAGCGTGCCGGCACGAATTGAGCGGTTTTCTTGTCGGCGCGGTTCGACCTGCCCCCGGGCTGACCGGCTCGTGCGGATGAGGAAGAGGGCCGGTCAATCGGGCTTGCGATGGGGGCGCCGCCGTGGCTTGAGGCGCCATTCCTCGGGCCGGCGATTGCGCAGCCAGCGCAATGCGACCTTGGGATCGGCGAGGACCCGGTGCCGGCAATCGGCATGGCGCGGCGTGTCGCTGTTGCGGTCGAAGACGTGCTCGGCCTGATAAGCATAGCCGATCGCGCGTTTGAACATGCTCGGTTCCACCAGTCCGGCATAGTCGCCGCGGCCCATCGCGACCGCGAGGCCGAACTCGGGATACCGATCGAGCCAGCGATACAGGGTGGCGATACTGACAGAAAATACCTTGGCCAGGCCGGCATTGTCGGTGCCGAGCCGGCAGAGCAGGCGCGCTTGCCGGGCGAAGGCTGGGTCGTAGCGGGTGGGGCGTCCTCTTTTCATGGGACGAGGATGATGTGGTTTCGCTGAGGTTTGAATCGATGCCGGGCGTTACGCGGCGGGGACCGTTCGCCTCAGATGTCGTGCCACGCGGAGAAAGTCGCGGCCTGGCCGTGCAGGGTGCCGGCCTCGTCGATCAGCTGCCAGACGAGGCCCTTCTCGATGCGGAAGCGTCGGCCGGATTTCGCGACGCGTATGCCGGTATAATCGGCGACGAAGCCGTTGCGCGCGACCTCGTCCAGCAATCGCTGCCGCTCCGCCCGATCGGGGGCCTCGGCCGAGAGGCGCGAGGGCAGGGTGACGAACTCATCCCAGGAGTATTCGAAACAGGCCTGGGCGGTGCGGTTGGCGTAGACGAAGCGGGGATCAGGGTCGCTATTGTGGGCGAGCACCACAAAGGGCGCATGGTCGTAGAGCCAGTCGGCGCCCCGCGCTCCGACGACCAACGGCAAGCCGACGAGCCGGGAATAGCTGCCGACGATCAGCTCGAAGAAGGCGGGGCCCGTGGACAGATCGGCGGGATGGCGTGTTTCCCTATTCATGTCGGCTGTTATTGCCGGTCCGGCCGCCTTGACCAATAGCGCTCCAGAGTTACTCATCCGGAATGACTTCCATATTCCTGAGTTCGCCCCTGGCGTTCGGCGCGCTCCTGTTCGCCGCGCTCCTGCTCTGCATCGAAGCCGGCCGCCGGCTCGGCCTGCGCTGGGCGCCGCGCGACGGCAGTTCGCATGGCGGGACGGCCGCGCTCGACAGCGCGGTGTTCGCCCTGTTCGGGCTGCTGATCGCCTTCACCTTTTCCGGCGCGGCGTCGCGGTTCGATGCGCGGCGCGACCTGATCGTGCAGGAGGCCAATGCGATCGGCACCGCCCATCTGCGCGTCGACCTGATGCCCGGCGCGGACCAGCCGGCGATGCGCGACGATTTCCGCCGCTATGTCGATTCCCGGCTCGCGGCCTATCGGGAGGTGTCCGATCCGGTGGCGTTCAAGGCGGCGCTGGAGCGATCGGCCGTCCTCCAGAACCGCATCTGGAAGCGGGCGGTCGCCGCCACGCAGGAGGCGGGGTCGGCGCCGGCGATCGGCACCCAGTTGCTGCCGGCGATCAACGACATGATCGACATCACCACGACCCGGGCGATGGCGACCCAGATGCATCCGCCGGGGATCGTCTATGTGCTGCTGCTCGGCCTTGCCTTCGCGAGCGCGATGCTGGCCGGCTATGGCGTGGGCGAGGCGCATGCCCGGCACTGGCTGCACAGCGGCATCTTCGCGGCGATCCTGACCGTCACCCTCTATGTCATCGTCGATTTCGAGCATCCGCGCATGGGCAGCATGCGGGTCGACAATTTCGACAACCTGCTGGTGGATGTGCGCAAGTCGATGGGGTGATTACCGTCGCCCTCAGGGCGCCGGCATGGCAGCGGTTCCGGACAGCGCCCGTTTCATCTCGGGCGCCAGTGCCCGCGCGGCGCTGGCGGTGAGATGGTCGGTATCGCGGTACACCGGGATATCGCCCAGCCGCACGGCGCATTGGGGCCCCGCGCACAGCCTGTGCGACGGGAAGAAGGCGTGGACATGCGGCAGGGTCGCCAATCGTGTGAGCAGAGCGTCCGAAAAGGCCATGTGCCTGCGCGCGATCGCGGCCTCGACGCCGCAATTTCCGGCGCGGCCCCACATCGCGGATACCGCGAGACAGCGCGACGGCGCTTTGGGATAGGAGGGCACGTCACCCAGCAGCAGCACCTCGATGCCGCGGGCCGAGAATTGACGGACGGTGCGTTCGAGCGAGGTGGCGATGAGGCGGCGCGATTTCTCGATGGGCGCGTTGGGATCGCCATCGACGCTGAAACGGCCCTTCTTCATCTTGCCGTCATTCTCTTCGGTGAACAGCGACCAGGCGCCGCCGAGCACGACCAGGCGGACATTGGGTCGCACGAGCAGCGCGCGCAACAGGCTCTTGTTGCGCTCCCGGCACTTCGCGCTTCTGAGACCCGCCAATACCGGAACGACGGTATCGGGCGAGGTCCCGATGGGTGGCGCCACACCGGGCAGGGGCAGGCAGCCGCCGACCCAGACCTGGCCGACGGCTTGCTTGCCGTAAATCTCGCGCAGCGCCGGGACGAGATGGCCCGCGTGCGAATCCCCCCAGACGAACACGTTGGTGGCGGCGGGACAGGGAGTCTTGAACAGATTGTCGCCGTTCGACGGATCGCATCGGCCCAGATTGTCGAAATCGGCGCCCGCTGCATCGGCTGCCCGCACGATCGGGGCAACCCGGTTCGGCAGGCCGTGCAGGCGGTGGACGACGAAGCCGGCGGCCGCGACGGCCACAAGGACACCGCCCGCGGCCAGCACCGATTGGCCGGGCGAAAGGCGGCCGATACGCGCGCGGCGGAAAGGCTGCTCGACGAAGCGCCATGACAGGATCGACAGGCCAAGCGCGGCGGCAATCGCGATGGCGGTTTCCAGCGGCGCGAGCGGGCGATCGAGATAATAGGCCCAGAGCGCGAAGATCGGCCAGTGCCAGAGATAGAGCGAGTAGGAGATCAGCCCGATCCCCACCATGGGACGCGCCGACAGGAGGCGCGAGGCAGCGGTCGGGCGCTCCTGCTGCACGGCAAGGACGATCGCCACCGCGCCGAGGCAGGGCAGTAAAGCGGCGAGCCCGGGAAAGGGCGTGGCGGACGAGTACAGGAAGACCGCTGCCAGGATCGCGGCGAGCCCCGCCGCTGCGAGGCCCTGGGCAATGCGCGGCGAGGGCGCCGGGATCAGGCGCAGGGCCAGCAGGGCGCCGATCTCGAACTCCCAGGCGCGTGAGGGCAGGAGATAGAAGGCGGCGACGGGATGCAAGCGCACCGACCAGATCGCAATTGCCAGCGAGAGCAGCAGCACCGACATCAGCGCGATCCGCGCGAGGCGCATGCCGCCCCAGCGCCATGCAGCCCAGAGCAGGAGCGGATGGAGCAGATAGAGCTGCTCCTCGATCGCCAGCGACCAGAGATGCAGCAGGGGGAGCTGGCCCGAGGTCGGGCCGAAATAGCCGGCGTCGCGGTAGAGGACGATGTTCGCGATGAAACCTGCGGCGGCGACCGCATGCTTGCCGAGGCGGGCGAGATCCGAGGGAAGCAGGATGATCAGCCCGGCGGCCAGGGTGGCGAGGATCACCAGCGCCATGGCCGGTACGATGCGGCGCACCCGGCGATCGTAGAAGCGCAGGAAGGAAAAGCCGTCGCCCTCCAGCGCGTTCACGATCAGCGCGGTGATGAGATAGCCCGAGATGACGAAGAAGACGTCGACGCCGACAAAGCCGCCGGTGGCGATGCTCGATCCCGTATGGAAGGCGATGACGGAAAGCACCGCGACGGCGCGCAGGCCGTCGATATCGGGACGGTAGCCGCCCGCTACACTGAAAGGCGCCTTGCCCAATCGCCTTCCCCCTCGATCCGTGTCGCAGCCTTAGGGGATCGGGCCGCTGCGCCGCAAGGCTCAGCGGCGCGGTTTTCGGCTATCGACCGAGGCTGAGCAGATACGGCGCGACCTGCAACGTGAAGATCGTCGTCGGCATACCGGCAAGACCGATGACGGGGGCGATCCGCCGCCGCTTCCGGGGCGTGATCCTGCCCATTCGACGATTCATGACGGTCAGTCCCTGAAGGGCTCGCTGAAGCGGCCGTGACGCGCCTGTTCGGTCAGGCGGGCGAATTCGGACTGGTCCATATGGACCAGGGTCACGTGATCGCCGCCCTCGAAATAGACGTCCGGCTGGGCCTCCAGGCTGTCATCGACGATCGTCGCCACGCCGTATCCGACGCCGAGCGCGGGCACCGCGCCCGGGGCGCAATCGTCGAAGACCGAGGCAAGCGCCCGCTCTTCGGCGAGGCGCGGGCGTGCGCCCAGCTCTTCCTCCAGCTCGTCGAGTTCCACCCGCCGGTCCGACGGGAGCACGGCGAGCAGATAATCGTCTTCGGTGTCGAGCAGGACCGCCTTGGCCAGCCGCTCGGCCGGGATGTGGCAGGCCCGGGCATTCTGGAGCGCGGTGGTGGTCGGCGCATGCGGCACGACCTCGTACACCACACCGCGCCGGTCGAGATAATGCTGCAATTTGGGGGCGACGGTCATGGGAATCCCTCCTTCGTCGTCAGGGCCGAAAGTGTCTCAGAGCGATTGGGAGTGCAGGCCGCTGGGCCGGGCGATGTCCCCCAGCGTCCGGCCGGCGCGTGCCGCCTCGCCATTGTGCGCGAGATCCGTGATCGAGACGATGCCGACCAGGCGCTTGGTGCGATCGAGCACCGGCATGCGGCGGATCTGGAAGTTCGCCATGGTTTCCAGAACCTCCTCCGCTTCGTCGTCCTCGAAGCAATAGCTGACCGTGCCGCTCATCACGTCGCGGATCCTGGCGGAGGGCCTCCGGCCGAGCGCCACGGCGCGGATCGCGATGTCGCGGTCGGTGACGATGCCGACCAGCCGGTCGTTCTCGCCGACCGGAAGCACGCCGGCATCGATATCCGCCATCACCCGCGCTGCATCCTGCACCGTCTCGTCGGGATCGACGATCCGGACCTCGCGCGTCATGCATTCCTTGATCTTCATGGCGACCTCCTTGGCGTTGTCGCGATCGTCCTGGCGGTTCGGCGCGGCCGGCATTTCCGATGTGCTGAACCCACCCGCGGCTGCCACGTCCGGCGGCACGCGCGATCAGGAGAAAAACGTACCGGTCGAGCGGCAGTTCCTCCCGAACAAGGTTAAGCGGTGCTGCGTCGCGCCGGAAATATCGCCCGGAAATATTACGGTGCCGGCGGGCAGGTTCCGGCGCGCGCGGGACGGCGGCAAGGCCGGTGTTCCCTGTCCAGTCCATGCGACTTGCGCAGTCGCGCCAGCATCGCCAGAAGAAGCGACAGTCATTTTGCCCGGAGCATAGCCTTTCCATGACCATCAGCCCGGTCGATTTCGCCAGCCTGTTATGCTCCCGCCTGTGCCACGACCTGCTCAGCCCGGTGGGCGCGCTCAACAACGGACTGGAATTGCTTGCCGACGAGCATGACCCGGAAATGCGCGCCCGCTGCCTGGAACTGCTCGCCGAGAGCGCCAAGGCGTCGGCCAACAAGCTGAAATTCTTCCGGCTCGCCTTCGGCGCGGCGGGAGGATTCGGCGAGACGGTCGATTCGCGCGAGGCGCGCGCGGCGATCGAGGGGCTGTTCGGCGACAATCATCGGGTCAATCTCGGCTGGCTGGTCGAGGACGCGACCCTGCCCAAGGCGGCGATCAAGGTGCTGCTCAACCTGGCGCTGATCGGCGGCGACGCGCTGATCCGCGGCGGCCAGCTCGACGTCGGGGCCGAGGCGGTGGACGGCAATGTCGAGATCGTGGTCCGGGCGGACGGACCGCGCATCGTGCTCGACAACGAATTGCGCACCACGCTGCAGAGCGGCCAGCAGGGCGACACGCTGATCACCCCGCGCGCGGCGGCTGCGTTTCTGGTGCATTCGCTGGTCGCCGAGGGCGGGGGCGCGGTGCAGGTTTCCGATCCCGACGAGGCGGTGCTGTTGTTCGGGGCGGCATTCAAGGGGTGAGTTTCCCATGAGCCTCTCTTTCACGGAGGGGCTTGTGGAGAAGCGACCGAAACGCGCTTAAACCTATCCTCGGTTAAACGCCCCTTTAACCAATCCTTGCCATGGTCGCCGTGCATCCCCGGGGGCCCATGGACGATCTTCTTCAGGAATTCATCGCCGAGACGCGCGAGACGCTTGAGGCGCTCTCGGGCGAGATCGTTGCGTGGGAGGCTTCCCCCGACGATCGCGACCGGCTCGATGCCATTTTCCGCTTCGTGCACACGGTGAAGGGAAGCTGCGGCTTTCTCGATCTGCCGCGCCTCGCCCGATTGAGCCACGCCGCCGAGGACGTGCTCGCCGCGGTCCGCTCGGGCCAACGTCTCCCCGATACGCAGCTGGTCAATGCCGTGCTCGCGATCGTCGACCGGATCGGCGAGATCGTCGAGGCGATCGATGCCGGTGTGCCGCTCGACGATACGGGCGAAGACATGCTGGTTTCCGCGCTCGAGGAGGGATCGTCGGTCCCGACTCAGGCGCATGCGCCGGTCGCCTCTCGCAACCCGACCCGCAGCGTTCGCCTGAACGTCGATCTGCTCGACCGGATGATGAGCGGCATGTCCGACATGGTGCTCGCCCGCAACGAGCTGGCCCGGCGGTTGCGCGACGACGGGGCCGACCCGACCGTTGAGGCGGCGCTCGAACGCCTGTCGCTGACCGTCGCCGAGATGCGCGATACCGTCACGCGCACGCGCATGCAGAAGATCGACGCCTTGTTTTCCGCCCTGCCGCGCATGGTGCGCGATACCGCGGCCGAACTCGGCAAGTCAGTGACGCTTCATGTCGAGGGCAGCGACGTCGAGCTCGATCGCGAGATGATCGAGATGATGCGCGATCCGCTCGTCCATATCGTGCGCAATGCGATCGACCATGGGCTCGAGGCGCCGCTGGAGCGCCGCGCGCTGGGCAAGCGCGAGAGCGGCCGGCTGACCGTTTCCGCCCGGCAATCGGGCAACCAGATCATCATCGAGATCGCCGATGACGGGCGCGGCATCGACACCGACCGGCTGATCGCGAAGATCGCCGGGACTGGCGGGCGCAGCGCCAAGGAACTCGACGCCCTGAGCGACAAGGCGAAGCTCGCCCTGGTGTTCGAGCCAGGCGTTTCGACCAAGGAGGCTGTCACCGCGATTTCCGGGCGCGGTGTCGGCATGGATGTGGTGCGCGCCAATGTCGAGCAGATCGGTGGCCGCATCGAGCTGTCCAACGCGCCGGGCAAGGGCCTGCGCCTTGCCATCCATGTGCCACTGACCCTGTCGATCATCGCGACGATCGGCGTGGGTGTCGGCAACCAGCGTTTCGCGATCTCGCGCCAGGCGATCGAGGAGATCGTCCGGGTGGGCGGCGATGCGATCCGCGTCGACATGCTGGGCGGTACGCCCGCCGCCACGGTGCGCGATCGCCGCATGCCGCTGGTCGACCTGGGGGGGCTGCTCGATCTTTCGGGCGACAATGCTTCGACCATGCTGGTGATCGTCGGCGTGCCCGGCGGCAGCTTCGCACTCGCCGTCGAATCGGTGCTCGATCATGAGGAGCTGGTGATCAAGCCGGCCGCGCCCGCCGTGATGGCGACAGGCGTCTATGCCGGGCAGACCCTGCCTGACAGCGGGCTGCCGATGCTGCTGCTCGACTGTGCAGGCATCGCGAGCGCTGCCGGGCTGCAGTTCGGGAGCGAGGTCGCGGTCGACGACGTGGCCGAGGAAGCGCAGGCGCCGAGCGTCTCCGCCTTGCTGTTCGACGATCTGGACGGCGTGCGGCGGCTGGTGCCGCTGACCATCATCGACCGGATCGAGCCGGTGCCGGTCGAGGCGATCCGCTTCTCCGGCGGGCGCCTGCGGTTGTCGGTCGAGGGCCGGATCATCCCGCTCGCGGTGCAGGGCGAATGGGACATGCACTCCACGATCTCGGTGCTGCGCCTGCGCGATGGCGATGCCGAGATCGGCTATGCGATCGGCGAGGCGCTCGACATCGTCGTCCTGCCCGACACGGTCGTACCGGCGAAGGAAGCGGGACCGGTGGCCGGTGTCGTCTCGATCGACGACGAGCAGATCGAGCTGCTCGATCTTCATTGGCTGTTCGCCACTCATGGTGCCGAGCTCGGTGCTTCCGCGCCGCCGGTCTGCCTGATCGACGGCGCCGAATCCGCCTGGATGAAGACCTTCCTCAAGCCGGTGCTCGAAGGCGCGGGTTACCGTGTCGCGACCAAATTGAAGGCGGGTGAAACCGCTGCCGTGGTGCTGACCATGGGCGCGTCGGAAGCGCCGGCGAAGGGCGGTGTGCCGGTGGTGCGTCTGCGCCGTGACCGTGCCGTCGGCGACCCCGCCGACACCAGCATCTATCGTTACGACCGGGATGGCCTGCTCGCCGCTCTCGCCCAGTCGGCGGGAGGCCGCTGATGTCCGAACTGTTCCTTATCGCTCATATCGCCGGCCGCGCGGTCGCCATCGAATCCCGCCAGGTCGAATCGGTCGTGGACATCGGGGCGATCGTGCCGGTTCCCGGAACCGACCGGCAGGTGCGGGGCCTTGCCGCGCTGCGCAGCCGGGTGGTGACGGTGATCGACACCCATGCCGCGCTCGGCCTGCCGGCGCCGGAGATCGAGGCGACGCGCGCAGTCATCACGCATGTCGAGGGGCATCACTATGCGATCCTGGTCGATTCGCTCGAGGATGTGGCGCCGTTCGATCTGGCGCCGCTCTCGGCGGGCATCGTGCTCGACCGGGGCTGGCACACGACCGGCTGCGGCATCGTCGAACGGGCGGGCGAGCCGATCCTGGCGATCGACCTGCGCGCGCTGGTGCCCGGGCTGACGGCGATCGCCGCATGACGCCGATTAACCCGAAACTCATGTGTTTCGGGCAAACAAGCCGCTCCAACGGGCGGAAACAGGGTGTAAATCAATGAAGACGTGTCTCGTGGTGGACGATTCGAAAGTGATCCGGAAGGTGGCGCGTCACATCCTGGAGACTCTGAACTTCCAGGTTTCCGAGGCCGGCGACGGGCGCGAGGCGCTCGATAGCTGCCTGGCCTCCACGCCCGATGTCGTGCTGCTCGACTGGAACATGCCGGTGATGAGCGGCATGGATTTCCTGCGCGCGCTGCGGGACAGCACGTTGTCGCACCGCCCCAAGGTCGTCTTCTGCACCACCGAGAACGGCATGGCGCATATTCGCGCCGCGATCGAAGCCGGCGCCGACGAATATGTGATGAAGCCGTTCGATCGCGAGACGCTGGAGAGCAAGCTTCAGATCGTCGGCATGGCCTGAAAGGCCCGTTTGCAGTGCCCCTGGGATCAACCCTGAAGACCGGCCGCACCGTCGAGAGCCGGGACCGGCCGCGCATCCTGATCGTTGACGATTCAGTGGTGGCGCGGGCGGTGATCGCGCGTGCGATCGACCTGAGCGGCAAATTCTCGGTCGCAGGCGCGGTGCCGCACGCCAAGGCGGCGCTCGCCTTCCTGCAAGGGCAGCGGGTCGACGGCATCCTGCTCGATATCGAGATGCCCGGCATGAGCGGCCTGACCGCCTTGCCCGAACTGATCGCGGCGAGCGACGGGGCCAAGATACTGGTTGTCTCGTCTTCCTGTGGCGATGGCGCCGCGGCGACGATCGAGGCCCTGTCGCTCGGCGCGGCCGACACGCTGGTGAAGCCCGATATCGGCGATTTCGCCGGGCGCTTCTCCGCCGTGCTAGACGAGAAGCTGTCGCGCCTGTTCGAGGCGACTCACACCGCGATGGGCGACATGCCGCTGGCGACCGACCGCGCCGGCGGCGGATTCGACATCGTGGCGATCGGCGCCTCGACCGGCGGAATCCATGCGCTCAGCCTGTTGTTGCGCGAAATCCCGGCGAGCTTCCAGTTGCCGATCCTGATCACCCAGCATCTTCCGGACAGCTTCATGGTGTATTTCGCCGCCCAGGTGGCGGTTCTTGCCGGGCGGCCCTGCGACGTCGCGACCGACCTGATGCGCATCCGGCCCGGCCGGGTCATCGTGGCCCCCGGCACCGCGCATATCCGCCTGGTGGGTACGAGTGACGGCGCGGCGTTGCGCCTCTCGACCGAGCCGTCGAAAAGCGGCTGTACGCCGTCGGTCGACCCGATGTTCGAAAGCCTGGCCGAGGTGTTCGGCTCGCGAGCGCTCGGCATCGTGCTGAGCGGCATGGGCCGCGACGGCGCCGACGGCGCGCAGCGGATCATCGATCGCGGGGGCAGCGTCGTGGTACAGGACCAGGCAAGCTCAGTCGTGTGGGGCATGCCGGGCGCGGTGGCGACGGGCGGCACCGCCTGTGCGATCATGCCGCCCACGGAAATCGGAAAAATGGTGGCGTCACGCCGGAGGCCCGGATGATGCTGACCCCCGCACCCCGTACCCGGCCCGCCGGCGCGCTCAACGTGCTCGCCGCCCTGCTCGAATCCCGCACCGGGCAGCAGATCGCCGCCAATCGCGAATGGCGGATCGAAACCGCGCTCAAGCCGCTGATGCGCGATCGCGGGCACGAGACGCTCGACGAGCTGGTCGGCGAAGTGCTCCGCTCGCCGATGGTCGGCGACCAGGTGGTCGACGCGCTGCTCAACCAGGAAAGCTCCTTCTTCCGCGATTCCGCGGTGCTCGACATGGTCGCGGAGGCGGTCGATGCGATGCGCGCCGAAGGATTGACGCGTCGCGTGCGGATCTGGTCGGCCGGCTGCTCGCTTGGCCAGGAGCCGCTGTCGCTCGCCATGCTGTTCTCCGAGCGCGACGAGGCAAGCGGCGCGCTTTCCCCCGAGATCGTGGCGACCGACGTTTCCGAAGCCGCCCTCTCCCGGGCGCGTTCCGGGCGCTATTCGCAGTTCGAGATCCAGCGCGGCCTGCCGATCCGCCGCATGATGCAATGGTTCGATCCGGTCGGCGGCGATTGGGTCGCGAAGCCCGAGCTTGTCCGCCAGATTTCGTTCCGCAAGCTCAACCTGGTCGCCGATCCGCTGCCGATCGGCCGGTTCGACATCATCCTGTGCCGTAACGTGCTGCTGTATCTGTCGGCGTCGCTCAGGACCCGGGTGTTCGACCGGCTGGCCGAGGTTGCCCGGCCAGGCGCGCTGCTGGTGCTTGGCGCGGGCGAGACGGTGATCGGCCAGACCGAGGCGTTCCGTCCGAGCCCGCGTTATCGCGGCCTGTACGAGCCCACTGGCGCGGTGCCCTGCGAGCGTGCCATCGCGGTCTGATCGGCGGTTTACATTCGCCGGAACAGGCCGCAAGCGGCCTGCAATGACGCAGGCGATATCCGGCGAGGGGCAGACCCGGGGCTTTGGCGCGCGCGACCTGATCGTCGTGGCGGCGATGAACATCTTGTGGGGCTTCAACATCATCGCGGTGAAGATGGCGGTGAGCGAGATCGCCCCGCTGACCGCCGGCTTCCTTCGGCAAGCGCTCGTCCTGCTCGTCTGCATCGGCTCGCTCAGGATCATGCCCGGCCGGATGAAGGCCCTGACCGCGCTGGGCATCTTGTCGGGCGGCGCCTTTTATGTCGCGACCAACCTGTCGCTCGCGATCACCCATAACGTCGGTGCGCTGGCCATTGCCGGGCAGCTCGGCGTGCCCTTCTCGCTGCTGCTGGCGATCTTCGTGTTCCGCGAAAGGATTCGCCTGCCGCGGGTCGCGGGCATCGTGTTGTCGGTCGCCGGCGTCGGCCTGCTGGTATTCGATCCGACCATGGTCGACGAGATACCGGGGCTCGCGCTGACCGCGCTGGCGAGTTTCATCTGGGCGATCTGCTCGCTCATCCAGCGCAACCTGATCGGCGTGCCGGTGCTGACCATCTATGCCTGGATCGGGCTGTGGGGCTCGATCATCCTCGGCACGATCGCGCTTGTCGTCGAGACCGAGGCGATGTGGGCGATCCCGCACATCCCGCTCCGGACTTTCGGCTGGGTGGTCTTCTCCGCCGTAGGATCGACCGTGATGGGGCAGGGGGCGATGTCCTGGCTGCTCCAGCGCCATCCGGTCAGCGTCGTCACGCCGCTGACGCTCGCGGCGCCGGTCGTGGCCGTGTTTGCGACGGGATGGTATTTCGACACGCCGCCGACCATGCTTATGCTGACGGGCGGTGCTATCGCGATGGTGGGTGTCGCCATCGTCACCATCAGGACCGCGCGCGCAGGGGACATGCCATGACGATCATCGACACGCCCTCGCCCAATTTCGACGAACGCAGCCTGGGGGTCTCGATGATCGTCCTGCATTATACCGGCATGCAGGATGCCCAGGCCGCGATCGACCGGCTGCGCGATCCAGCCGCCAAGGTTTCCGCGCATTATCTCGTGGCCGAGGACGGCACGGTCCTGCGCATGGTGGCCGAGGACAAGCGCGCCTGGCATGCCGGCAAGGCGCGCTGGCGCGGGATCGAGGACGTCAACAGCGCCAGTATCGGCATCGAGATCGTCAATCCGGGCCACGAATTCGGCTATCCGCCCTTCCCCGAACAGCAGATCGACGCGCTGATCCCGCTGGTCGCGACGATCAAGGAACGCCACGGCATCACGCGCGGCAATGTCGTCGGCCATTCGGATATCGCACCGACCCGCAAACAGGACCCGGGCGAGTTGTTTCCGTGGAACCGTCTTGCCCGGCTGCGCCTCGCCTTGCCGCGACCGACCAGGAACCTGATGGACCCGTTGTGGACCGACGCGGGCTTCCTGATCGCGCTCGAGCGGTTCGGTTATGACGTCGCGGACAAGCTGGCGGCGGTCGTCGCGTTTCAGCGCCGCTTCCGCCCCGAGCTGATCGACGGCGAGATCGACGGCGAGTGCCGCTCGATCCTTTTGGCGCTGTTGTTGCCAAAGCCCGCCGGAGACGACTAAGGCGATCCCGCCAGAGGGTCGGGCGGCCGCGTCGTGTGCAAGCACGCCGAGGAAAGTCCGGGCTCCGCGAAACGACGGTGCCGGGTAACGCCCGGCGGGGGCGACCCCAGGGAAAGTGCCACAGAGAGCAGACGGCGAAGGCTTCGGCCCCGCCACGGTGAAAGGGTGCGGCAAGAGCGCACCGCGCGACTGGTAACAGGAGCGGCACGGCAAACCCCACCGGGAGCAAGACCGAATAGGGGCGGCATATGGGCTTCGTTTCAGCTCGTCGCCCGGGTTGGTTGCTTGAGCCCGCATGCGAATGCGGGCCTAGAGGAATGGTCGCCCATCCCTGAAAAGGGTGGACAGAACCCGGCTTACAGACCCTCTGGCATTTTTCCGAACCCCTTCTTTACGCTGCAATGTTTCCGCCGCATGATGATGCGAAGGCGAGGGATCATGCACATATTCAAGGCGGGAATCGCGGCGTTCTCATTGGCGGCGGCCGTCGCGCCGGGCATTGCTCCGGTCGCTGCGCAAAAGCCGGCCTCCATCCAGCAGGATTTCGACAAGGCGACCGCGCTGGACCAGACCAGCGATAAGCCGGCGGCGCTCGCCGCATGGGAAGCGCTGGAACGACGCACGGCGACCAATCCGCGTAGCCACGCCATCGTACTGGTGCGCAAGAGCTCCACGCTGTTCGCGCTCTATCGCAACGATGATGCGGTGGCGGCGGCGCGCGCCGGACTGGCCGGGCTGCCGGCGAAGGACGAGACGCTGAGCAGCGATCGCTACCGTGCCTATCTGAACCTCGCGCGGATCGCCCAGGCCTCGCTCGACTATGCCAGCGCGGTCGCTGCCTATCGTAGTGCGGTCGCTGAGGCGAGCGATGCCGTGGCGGATCGCTTCGTCGCGCTGCTCGGGCTGATCCGCACCGCGACCTTCGTTGATCCAGCGGTGGCGGCGGGGGCCGTGCAACAGGCCAAGGGCATCCTGGCGACCGCCAAGGCCGATCCCGTCGTCACCGCCGAGTTCGACCGGGCCGAGGGGCTGTTGCTGCTCAACACCGGCAATTTTGCCGGTGCTCGCGTCAAATCCGCCGAGGCGGTCAAGCTGCTGGGCGGCCTTACCACCAAGCTCGACCTGCGTGATGTGTCGGCCCGCTCAGACACGGCGATCGCCGCGATGCTGGCCGGCAATTACGACGCCGCCCGGGAGTATATGGCCTATACCGGCGCCGGGCGCATCCCGCAGGGGACGTTCGACCCGGCGGTGCAGATGAAGGCGCCCGCGTGCGGCGGCGAAGGTGGGCTGAAGCCCAACGACATGGCGGTGATCGAATTCAGCATCGGCGACACCGGCGTGGTGACCGACAGCACACCGATCTACGCGGCTGGCGGCGGTGCGGTTGCGCTCGAATTCGCCCGAGCCGCGCTTGGCTGGTCCTGGACGCCGGACCAGGTGAAGGCGCTGCCGCGCTTCTTCCGCTACAATATCCGGCTGGAGATGCGCTGCTCGACTGAGTTCGAGCGGCCCTCGATCGGCGATTTCCTCACCGCCAACCTCGAAACCTGGCTTGTTGCGAAACAGGTGACGATCGCGCCCAAGGGGGAGATGTCGGATGCTCAGGCGCTGCCGCTGCAGCGCGCCGCGGTCGCGGCGGCCGAAGCGAAGGGCAGGGACTCGCTCGACCTGCTGGCGGCGCAATACCGCCTGCTGACCAATGGCGTCCTCCCACGCGAGGAAGGCAATGTGCTGGCGCACCGCGCGCTCGCCATCGCCGATGCGAACGGCGTGCCCGCGCTGCCGCGGCTGGCGCTCGACCTTTCCGAGCTCGGTTCCGCCAAGTCGGCCGGCAAGCGCGGCAGCGACTTCGCACGTGACGCGATGCCGCTGCTGTCGCGTCCGCTTTATGCCGACGATCCGCAGGCCCGGTCCGTCATCAAATTGCTGATCGCCGATGCTGACGAACGGTCCAAGGGTTCGCGGACCCGCGAGTTGCTGCGCCAGGTGGCGGACGATTCCGGGCTGGCCGCGAACGATCCGATGCGTGTCGGCGCTCTGGTCCGCATTGCCTCGATCGAGCAACAGTCCGGCAATGCGCAGGCGGCGCGGGCTGCATTCGAGCGCTCCGGGCTCGCCGCCAACCAGTGCGGCATCGTCGATTCCCCGCCCAAGTTCCTCAGCGCCGGCGGCAGCTTCCCGCAGGAGGCGATGCAATGGGGCTTCGAAGGATGGACCCAGACCCAGTTCGACGTGTCGGCGGAGGGGCGGGTGGTGAACGAGCGGGCCATTCTCAGCTATCCGCCCTTCGTCTTCACCAAGGCGGGCGTGCGCACCATGGCGGGAGCGCGCTATGCCAAGTCCTATCGCCCCGACGGGTCGCTCGGATGCGGTGCGAGCAGCCAGCGAGTCCGATTCACACTTGGTTTCTAGAATCCTGGCTGTGACCGGGGCTCGGGCGCGATAATCGCCAATCTCCCGGTTGCGCTCGCGTCCGCTTCCCCTATGTCGGGCGAATGGCGCGTTCCTCCTCCCGTTCGGTCGATTGGGGTTTTCCCCGCTGGCGCGGCTATGGCGCCGGGCGTGAGGCGACGACGGTGCGGCTGTGCGACCGGCATGGCTGCGACGCGCCCGGCAACTGCCCAGCGCCGAAATCACCCAACAGCCCGGATCGCTGGTATTTCTGCCAGGATCATGCCGCCGAATATAATCGGGGCTGGAATTACTTCGAGGGCCTGACCGCCGAGGAGGCGGCCCAGCGCGAGGCCGACGAGACCCGCACGGCGGACGGCTATGCCGAGTCCAGGCATTATGGCTGGGCCGGGCCGGGCGACGGCAGCCGGTCGCGCGACGAGATGCGCGCGCTCGAACTGCTCGAACTCGAACCGGATGCCGATTTCGAGGCGGTGCGCGTGGCGTGGCGGCGGCTTGCCAAATCCAATCACCCCGATCTTCGCCCCGGCGACAAGGAAGCCGCGACGCGGTTCCAGGCGATCCAGGCGGCGTATGACGTGCTGCGCGCCGCCGAGGACGCGCGGCAGTGGAAACCCGCCGTTTGAAGACTGTCCGGTCGGACTGGTCGAGCACGCTGCTGGTTTGCAAGAAATGCTCGAAGAAGCTGGACGGCGGCTTCGGCTCGAAGGGCCGGACGCCGCTCGCCAAGGCATTGCGCAAGCATCTCGGGCTGAAGAAGGGGCGCAAGGGCAGGGCGGGCATCATCGAGGTCAAATGCCTGGGCGTCTGCCCGCGTGGCGCGGTGACCGTCGTCGATGGCGCGGCGCCGGGTGAATGGATGCTGGTGAAATCCGGCGCGGATCTCGATGCGATTGCCGAAGCTTTGGGCCTGACCGACGATCATGGCTGACGCGCCCATGCCGGCGCTGCTACACGGCGACGCGAAAGGGCCCCGGCATGACGATCGATCGCAGGACGGTGTTGGGCGCGGCGGCATTGCCGCTGGCGGCAAGAGCGGGCGCCACGCTGGCGCCACCTGTCCCCGACGAGACCTATTGGAACGAAATCGCCGGCCAATATGACGTGACGCGCGCCGTGATCCAGCTCGAGCACGGCAATTGGGGCATGATGGCGCGGCCGGTCCTCGCGACGTATCGCGCGCTGGTCGAACGGGTGAACCGCGACACCAGCTTCTATGCCCGGCGCGACATGGTGGGCGACCTGCTGGCGGTGCGGAAGCGGTTGGCGGAGGCGCTTGGCGTCGGCACGGACGAGATCGCCTTCACCCGCAACGCGACGGAGGCGATGAAGACCTTGATCGGCGGGTATAACCGGCTGCGCGCCGGCGACGCGGTCCTCTACGCCGATCTCGACTATGACAGCATGCAGGCTTGCTGCGAGACGCTGGCGCTGCGGCGCGGTGTGAAGATCGTGCGGATCGCGCTGCCCGAGCCGGCCACGCATCAGTCGCTGATTGATGCCTATGCCGCCGCGTTCGACCGGAACCCGGCAATCCGGATGGTGCTGCTCACCCATGTCAGCCACCGCACCGGCCTGGTGCTGCCGGTGCGCGAGATCGCCGCGCTGGCCCGGTCGCGCGGCGCCGATGCGATCGTGGATGCGGCGCATGGTATCGGCCAGCTCGATATCGCCTTGCCCGATCTCGGCGCCGATTTCGTCGGGCTCAACCTCCATAAATGGATGGGCGCGCCGCTCGGTGTCGGCGCGCTCTATGTCCGGCGCGGAAGGCTGGCGGATATCGACCGTGACCTGGCGGTTCGGGCGGACGAGCCGGACGATATCCGTGCGCGCATCCATACCGGCACGGTCGACTACGCGGCGCAATTGACGGTGCCTGCGGCGCTCGATTTCCAGCAGGCGATCGGTGGGGCGAACCGGGAGCGTCGGCTCCGCGCGCTGCGCGATCGTTGGGTGATGCCGCTGCGCGCGGACAACAGGATCGAGATACTGACGCCCGACGACCAGCGGTTGCATTGCGGCATCACCTCGTTCCGCCTCCGCGGTCGCACCTCGCACGACGAGAATGTGGCGTTGGCGAAACGGCTGCTCGACCGGTACCGCATCTTCACCGTGCACCGTGATGGCGTCGCCTCCGGCTCTTGTATTCGGGTGACGCCGTCACTGGCGAGCCGCGCGGAAGATCCCGATCGCCTGGTCGCGGCGCTAGGCCGGATTCTCGCGGAAAGCTGAGGGGGTCATGTCTCGTAGCGCGCCGCGGTCTGGCGGATCAGGGCGATCATGTTGGGGATGCCCTGGGTGCGGTTCGAGCTGAGCTGGTTCTTCAGGTCGAAGGGCGCGAGCGCTGCTTCGATATCGGTGGCGAGGATGGCGGCGGGTGGCTGGTCCTGTACCGTCAGCAGCACCAGCGCGATGATGCCCTTGGTGATCGCGGCGTTGGAATCGGCGAGGAAATGGAGTCTGCCGTCGTCGCGGACCGTGGGATAGACCCATACCGAGGCGGAGCAGCCGCGGACCAGGGTGGTATCGGTCTTCAACGCCCCGGGCATCGGCTCCAGGTCCTTGCCCAGATCGATCAGCAGACGATAGCGGTCGTCGGCGTCGAGGAAACTGTATTCGTCTTGCAGGTCGGCGAGGCTTTGCATGGGGTGGGCGCTAGGGCCTGTGCCGATCAAAATCAAACCGGGAGATTGTCCTTCCCCCGGTGAAAGCCGAGGCCAGTCGGGAAGGCTCCAGTGATGGAGCGCAACGTCAGTCTACAAGCGTCCCCCAACTGAGCCCAGTGCAGGGTTGAACATGCCCCGCATGTTCAAGGATCGTCCGGGGGACGATCCGACCAGCACTCTTCGCCGGGGAAGGGCGTATGAAATTAACGCTGCCTCTGAGATTACCGCGCCGCTTCGCACCTGGGGCTTAGGCGGCGCGGTGAGGTCAGAGATCCACCCCGGCAGCGATCGCCTCGAGCTTGCGGATGCGTTCCTTGAGGTCGGCGATCTCGATGCGGGCGCTGGCATTGGGCATGGCCGGGGCGGCGTGCAGGTCGCCCTGAACGTGCAGTTCCTGGTGCTTCAGGGCCAGCCAGCCGCGCCAGCCGGTGAGGGTGGCGTAGGTCAGCATGCCGAGGCCGGCGAGCGTCGCCATGGCAATGGTGATGTAGAAGTTCGGATCGGTCATGATCCCTGCTCCTTCGGTCAAGTGCGGTCGCGCAGCTTTTCGATCTCGCGATCGAGGCGTGCGCCGCTGGTGTCGTTTTCGGTGGCGAGCCGTTCGAGGACCGCCAGGCGTTCCTTCATGGCCCGGAGTTCGTCGCGCAGCCGCTGATTCTCGGCCTGGGCGGCGCCATCGTCGCGAAGGCTGAACTCGTTGCCCTTGCGGTCGCGGCCGACGCCGTAGCGGGCCTGAAGGACCCTGCCGATCGTCACGACCACAACGATCACGGCGACCATTTCAAAGGGGTTCATATGCTAACTCCCTGTATTCGAAAGAGCTTCTTCAGAGAGCCTTGCCGGCCTCGCGCTCGAGGCGGCGGCGGGGGGCATCGACCCTCTCGCAGAGGTAGACGGCGACACCGGCAATGGCGGCCATCACGGCCAGGAAGATAATCATCGTGCAATCCTTCTATTCGAAATTCAGTTGAGCGGGGGCTGATCGCGGAGCTTCTCGATCTCGTCCGCGACATCGATGCCGCGATCGGTGACGATCCGTTCCAGCACGCGCACCCGTTGTTCGAGGCCGCCGGTCTGGGACGCATATTGCGCGGCCTTCTCGGCGATCATCTTGGCTTCCAGTTCCATCTGCTTCTCGCGATGGGCGAGCCACGGCTTGACGATCACGCCGCCGATCACCGCCACAAGTCCGACCGAAATGCCGAGGATCGGGATCAGGAAAACGAAATTGAATCCCATCATGTCACTCCTTAATCGCGGGTGCGGAGCGCCTCGATCTCGCGAGCGGTGCGCTCGGCGGGATCGGTGGCGATGCGTTCGAGGACGGCAATCCGCTCCTCGAGGCGGGAAACCTGACCCACCAGCCGCTCGTTTTCGGTCGAGAGCAGGTGGATCTTGCGTTCGGCATCGGGACCGTCATCGGCGTAGCGATCGCGGTACCGGCGGCTCCGGCGGCTTTCGATCGGCAGGCCGTGCCGGGCCCGGATCCACATCTTCGCGACACCGCCAAGCATGGCGAGAGCGATGATCGCGAGGACGAAAACTTGACCGTTATGCATCGTTGTAACTCCTGAGCCTGTGCGCTTCAGCGCAGCTCGTCGATTTGGCGGGCAGTGCGCTCGGCGGGATCGGTTGCGATGCGTTCCAGCACTGCGATCCGTTCCTCCAGCCGGCTGATCTGCCCGGCCTGGCGCTCATTTTCCGTCGTAAGCAGCTGGATCTTGCGCTCCGCGTCGGGGTCTCCCTTCGCGGTCTTGCCTGACCACTCATCCTCGAGAGGATAGCCGTGGCGGGCGCGGACCCAGTTGTTGATGATCCAGCCGGCGTAGGAGATTGCGATGATCGCAATCACGAAGCCCGGTCCACCCCAAGTCATCTTGTTTCTCCCTGTTCGGCCGGGTGTTTCAGCGCAGGCTGTCGATCTCGTCGGCGAGGCGGCTGTTGCGGCTGGTGTACATCATCTCGATGTCGGCGAGCCGGCGGTCGATGTCGCGGAACTTGGAGCGGACCTCGGCGGTCGAGCGCTTCGGGTTCGAACGGACACCCTGCCAGAACTTCGCATCCTCGGGGCTGTCGTACAGGCCGTAGGGCTTGCTCTCGGCCATCCAGGCGACCAGCCAGTAGGCGAGCAGTGTCCAGGGGAAGCCGCCGGCGATGGTGAGGATCACGGCACCGACGCGGACCCAGGTGACATCGACACCGGTATAATCGGCGATCCCGGAGCAGACGCCCAGCCATTTGCGGTTCTGCTTGTCGAGGTAGAATTTGGTGCGGCTTGCGGACATCTCAGTTGCTCCTCGAAAGGTCGGTGTCGGTGGACTGGACGGACGGCATGCCGGGCCTCCAGTCGGGATGGTCGGCGGCGACGATCCGCTCGACGGTATTCAGGCGGTCTTCGAGCCGGCGGGCGAGATAGTGCAGCTCATCGAGCAGATTCTCGTCCTCGGTCGTGATCTTGGGGGCCTGTTTCCACTTGGTGACATAGTGGAGGATCACCCACGGCATTCCGATGAACAGGATGCTGCAGACGACGAGGGGGATAAGCACATCTTCCATCTCAGGCGTCCTTCGAGCCGGCGGCGCGTGCCTTCATCGCGGCGAGTTCCGCCTCGACCTTCTCGCTTGCCTTCAGCTCCGCGATCTCCTCTTCGAGGCTCTTCGGGGCGCCCATGCCGGCGACTTCGGCGCGGCCCTCGGCCATGTCGACTCGGCGCTCCATGATCTCGAAGCGCGAGAAGGCGTCCTGGATCTTCGGGCCGGCATACATCTCGCGCAGCTTGTAGCGGTTGTGCGCGGTCTCGAGCCGGGTGACGATCGAGTTCTGGCGGGTGCGGGCCTCGCGAAGCTTGGTCTGCAGCTTGTTGATGTCCTCTTCGGAAGCCTTGAGCGCTTCGTCGAGCACCGAGATCTCGCCGGTCAGCTGGACGGCCATGTCGGCTGCCTTCTGCTTCTCGACCAGGGCGGCCTTGGCCAGGTCCTCGCGGCCCTTGGACAGGGCCAGCTCGGCCTTTTCGGTCCAGCTTTCCTGCAGATTCTCGAGCTTCGAGATATGGCGGCGCATCTCCTTCTGGTCCGCGATGGTGCGCGCGGCGGAGGCGCGAACCTCGACCAGGGTCTCCTCCATCTCGAGGATGATCATGCGGATCATCTTGGCGGGGTCTTCCGCCTTGTCGAGCAGATCGGTGAAGTTGGCGGCGATGATGTCGCGGGTTCGGGAAAAAATGCCCATCTCGAAAACTCTCCTATTAGGTACGCAGGATACTGGGTGAAGGGTTGAAGGGGTGCCGGGGCGGTGCAAGGGGTGGCCGCCCCGGCAGCGCCGCCTGAGGATCAGGCGGCGGTCTGGGTGTAGAGGGCTGCCGGAGCAGCCTGGGCCGGCGCGACGGCGCCAAGCAGGAAGGTGGAGCCGAGCACGATCGCACAAGCGATGGCTGCGACGGTGTGGCGGAGGTCGCCGGCTTTGTAGGTGCTGTTCATCATTCTATTCCCTGAAACTGGCTGTTCGTGGCGCCCCGTGGGGCTGATGCCAGAAGCATTGCAGGGAGCGTGCCAGTTTCGAAAAGCGCGGTTTTCCGCCATTTTCGGCTGAACGCCATATGAACCGATTCAAAATATCTTGCCAAGCCTTGGGAAATTACGCCAAGGCTTGGGCATGGATCGTACTACCCAGGTCATCGGCCAGTCGAACGTCTTTCTCGAGACGCTGGAGCGCGCCAGCCGTGCCGCCGCGCTCGACCGTCCGGTGCTGGTGATCGGCGAGCGCGGCACCGGCAAGGAGCTGGTCGCCGAGCGTCTCCACCGCCTGTCGCCGCGCTGGGACCAGCCACTGGTGGTGATGAACTGTGCGGCGCTGCCCGAGACGCTGATCGAGGCGGAGCTGTTCGGGCATGAGGCAGGGGCCTTTACCGGTGCGACCAAATCGCGGGTCGGGCGCTTCGAGGAGGCGCATGGCGGCACCTTGTTCCTCGATGAACTCGGCACGCTGTCGATGGGCGCGCAGGAGCGGCTGCTGCGCGCGGTCGAATATGGCGAGATCACCCGGATCGGGTCGTCGCGGCCGTTGCAGGTCGATGTGCGCATCGTGGCGGCGACCAACGAGAATCTGCCCGACAAGGTTGCCCGGCACCAGTTCCGCGCCGACCTGCTCGACCGGTTGTCGTTCGAAGTAGTGACCCTGCCGCCGCTCCGCGCCCGCCCGGGCGACGTGCTGGTGCTGGCCGAGCATTTCGGACGGCGCATGGCCTCCGAAATGGGCTTCGACGATTGGCCGGGCTTCGGCCCGAACGCCATGGCGGCGATGGTCGACTATCAATGGCCTGGCAATGTGCGCGAGCTGCGCAACGTGGTGGAGCGCGCCGTCTATCGCTGGGAGCAGGCCGGGCCGATCGACGCGATCGAGTTCGATCCGTTCCATTCGCCCTATCGCCCGGCGCCCGCCGGCGCGCCATTGGTCTCAGCGCCGGCACCGGTGGCGGTCGCCGAAAGCGCGCCGCCCATCGCGGCGCCGGTCGAGGAAGCGGATGAGGAACCGGCCGACTTCAAGACGCGCACCGCCCGGTTCGAGCGCGACCTGCTCACCCGGGCGCTCGGCGAGCACCGGTTCAACCAGCGGGCGACCGCCGAGGCCCTGGGATTGAGCTACGACCAGCTCCGCCACGCGCTGAAGCGCCACGGGCTGATTGCAGCGGGGTAGGGCGGCTTATCGGGCCGCGGTCATCGCCAGCAGCATCGGGATCGACAGCAGCACATTGGTACGCGAGGCCAGCATCGCGACGCGGGCCGACTTCGCCTTGGACGCATCGTCCGCCGCGACCAGACCGAGCGCGCGCTTCTGGTTCGGCCAGATGATGAACCACACGTTGAACGCCATGATCAGCGCCAGATACATGCCGATGCCGATCAGCCGTGCCGGCTCCTGCAGGGTCAGCGCCTCGTGCAGCTCATGATAGAGATAGGCGAGGATCAGACCGGTCAGCACGGTGAAGGCGGCTGCCCAGCGGAAATAGAACAATGCCTTGGGCGCGATATATTTAGAGACGCCGGGTTTCAGCTCGGCCGGGATCGACGGCATGGTCGGGATCTGCACGAAGTTGAAATAATAGAGCAGGCCGATCCAGGTGACCCCGAAGAACACGTGAAGCCACTGGAACACGCCGAGCGCTGCGGACGGCGGCGCATAATAGGGTGCGAACATCAAGCCGACCGCCAGCAGCACGCCGACCGCAATCGTGATCCGCAGATCAGTGAGTATCTTGTCCATCAGGGTTTCCCTCCCATTTTAGGGGTGCCTGAAGCGCCCCTTCTTGCCCGGCGCGAATGGTAGGCGGTCCGATTTCGTTTGTCACACGTAACGACACCGATAAATGCGCGTCGGACGGTGAACAACGAGGGCGTACGCTCGTTGGACCGTTGCAACACCAGACGATGGAGCTCCTCCCAATGGCTTTCGAACTACCGCCGCTGCCCTATGCCTATGACGCGCTGGAACCGACCATCAACGAAGAGACGATGAAGTTCCATCACGACAAGCATCACAAGGCCTATACCGACAAGCTCAACGAGGGTGTCGAGAAGGACCCGTCGCTGGCGGGCAAGACGATCGAGGAGATCCTCGGCGTCATCTCATCGCAGCCGCCGCTGGTCCGCAACAATGGCGGCGGTTACTGGAATCACGACTTCTTCTGGAAGATCATGACGCCGGGCGGCGGCACGCCATCGGGCAAGCTGGCCGAGGCGATCACTGCCTATGGCGGGCTCGACAAGCTCAAGGAAGATTTCAACACCAAGGGCGCGGGCCAGTTCGGCTCAGGCTGGGCCTGGGTGATCGCCGATGCCGACGGCAAGCTGCAGGTTACCAGCACGCCCAACCAGGACAATCCGTTGATGGACGACGTCGCAGTGAAGGGCACGCCGATCCTGGGCAACGACGTGTGGGAGCACGCTTATTATCTGACGTACCGCAACGACCGCCCCGGCTATCTCAAGGCCTGGTGGGACGTGGTGAACTGGGACGAAGCCGGCCGTATCTACGACAGCGTCGTAGGCTGACCTTCTAAAGCCCCTTCCCTGACGGGAAGGGGCTTTTTAGTTACCCCTCAGGTGGGATCGGCGGTTCCTGGCCCGTCTTCAGCCCATGCTTCATCAGCATCGGCACATTGGCGATGGCGAAGACCATGGTCAGCGGGATCGCGCCCCACAGTTTGAAGGCCACCCAGAAATCGGTAGTCGTATTGCGCCACACTACCTCGTTCAGCACCGCCATGCAGGCGAAGAAGACCGTCCAGTTGACCGTCAGCTTGCGCCAGCCCTGCTCGGTCAGGCCGGGATAGGCTGCCTCGAGCAATAGCTGGAGCAGGGGCCTTCCGGTCGCCAGGCCGAACGCCAGAATCGCCGCGAAGCTGGCATAGACGAAGGTCGGCTTGATCTTGATGAAGGTCTCGTTGTGGAAATAGAGCGTCGCGCCGCCGAACACGAGCACCAGCGTTCCCGTCATCCATAGCATCGGCGAGATGCGCCCAGTCTTCCAGCGCGAGACGACCATGGCGATCGCGCTTGCCACCATGAACGCTGCGGTCGCCGCAAGCAGGCGGGCGATCTGCGGGCCGCTGCTGATGAAATTCACGATAAAGAACACCGCGAGCGGCGCGATGTCGATCGCGAGACGGAGGCCGGGGCTGACCGGAGGGCGCTTGGGTTCACTTGCCATTGCGGACCCCTTCCACACCAGCGATGATCCGCGCAACCTCGTTCGCATCGAACGGCCGAAGATCGCCCATGCCTTCGCCGACACCGATGGCGTGGATCGGCAGGCCGTATTTCTCCGCCGCGGCGACCAGCACGCCGCCCCGCGCGGTACCGTCGAGCTTGGTCATGATCAGGCCGGTGACGCCGGCGAATTCCTTGAACACCTCGATCTGGTTGAGCGCGTTCTGGCCGGTGGTCGCGTCGAGCACGAGCAGGATGTCGTGCGGCGACTCCGGATTGATGCGGCCAAGCACGCGGCGGATCTTGGACAGCTCGTCCATCAGCTCGCGCTTGTTCTGCAGGCGTCCGGCTGTGTCGACGATCAGCGCATCGATGCCGGTGGCGGTCGCCTGCTTGACTGCCTCATAGACGATACCGGCGGCGTCGCCGCCTTCGTTGCCTGAGACGATCGGCACGCCGACCCGACCGGCCCAGGTCGCAAGCTGGCCGATTGCAGCGGCCCGGAAGGTGTCTCCGGCGGCGAGCATCACGCCGTAATCCTGCTCGGTCAGGTAATGCGCCAGCTTGGCGATGGTGGTGGTCTTGCCGGATCCGTTGACGCCGATGACCAGGATGACCTGAGGACGGGGAAAAGCCTCGATCTCGAGCGGCCTGGCGACCTTGGCCAGCACCTTCTCGATCTCCTCGGCGACGACCAGGCGGATGCCGAGTTCCTCCATGTTGCGCTCGAAGCTGCCCTCGGCAAGGCGGGCGCGAATGCGCGCCGCCGTTTCGGGGCCGAGATCGGAGGCGATCAGCGCTTCCTCGATCTCATCGAGCGTCGCCTCATCGAGCCGCGCGGTGCCAAGCCCGGCGAGATTGCCGAGCAGGCGGTCGGAGGTACGCTTGAAGCCGCCGAGCAGTTTGTCGTGCCAGCTTGGAGTGGTGCTCATGCAGGGGTTCCGGTGAGGGTGGCGGCGCTGGCGCCGGTGATGAGGATGGGTTGGACGGCGCCTGTAGCGATTGTCGCGTTCCAGCGCACTTCCGCGAAGGCCGGCGCATGGCCACGATCGCCGGGGCGCTCGACCAGGATAGGCTGGACGGTGCCGATCAGGCTCTGCAGCCAGGCCGCCCGCCTTGTCGCCCCCGCTTCGCGCAGCAGCGCGGCGCGGCGCTTGCGCACCTCGGGTTCGACCTGCGGCATCCGTGCGGCAGGGGTGCCCTCGCGTGGCGAATAGGGGAAGATATGCGGGTGGACGATGTCGCAATCGTCGATCAGCGCCAGGCTGTTGCGGAACATCGCGTCGGTTTCGGTCGGGAAGCCGGCGATCAGATCGGCGCCGATCGCGATGTCGGGGCGGGCGGTCTTGAGGCGCTCGACCACACGGACGCTCTCCGTGCGGCTGTGGCGGCGCTTCATGCGCTTCAGGATCATGTCGTCGCCCGCCTGGAGCGAGAGATGGACGTGCGGCATCATGCGCGGTTCGCCCGTCAGCAACTCGAAGAGGCGGTCGTCGATCTCGATTGAATCGAGCGACGACAAACGCAGCCGCTCGAGATTCGGGACAAGCCGGAGGATTCGTTCGACCAGCTGGCCGAGCGAGGGCGTGCCGGGAAGGTCCGGGCCGTAGCTGGTGAGGTCGACCCCGGTCAGCACGATCTCGCGGTGTCCGGTATCGACCAGTGTCCGAATCCGGTCGATCACGCCGCCCGCCGGAACCGAGCGGCTGTTGCCGCGCCCGAACGGGATGGCGCAGAAGGTGCAGCGATGGTCGCAGCCATTCTGTACCTCGACGAATGCGCGGGCATGCGACGCGAAGGCGGCGGCGAGATGCGGCGCGGTTTCGCGAACCTGCATGATATCGCCCACCAGCATCGCCTCGGGCGCGGCCCAGGATGCGGGCAGAAGCTTCTCGGCATTGCCGATCACCCGGTCGACCTCGGGCATGGCGGCAAAGCCCTGCGGATCGATCTGCGCGGCACAGCCCGTCACAACGATCTGCGCGCCCGGCCGGTCGCGGCGGGCGCGGCGGATCACGCTGCGCGTCTCGCGCACGGCGCTGTTGGTCACCGCGCAGCTGTTGACGACGACCATGTCGCGCCCGCCGACGAGCGTACGGATCGTCTCGCTTTCAGCGATGTTGAGGCGGCAGCCCAGGCTGATAATATCGGGCTCAGCCATCAGGGAGGCCGGAACGGTGGTACATGCGCGGTGATCTAGGGGCGGGTTCGGACGAAGTCCATGAAAAGGCCCGTGCGGTGCTATGCTTCTGGTTCGATGAGGTGCCGGCAAAGAAGCGTTTCGTTCGGGACGCGGCGCTCGACCGGGAGATCACGGAACGGTTCGGTGCGCTGCGCGACGCGGTGCTGGCGAACGATGCGCGCGGCTGGCGGGACGATCCGGAGACCTTGCTCGCGGCGATCATCCTGCTCGACCAATTCTCCCGCAACATCCACCGCAACCAGGCGGAGGCGTTCGCCGGCGACGCGCTGGCGCTCGACCTGGCGCGCGAGGGGATCGAGCAGGGGTGGGACGAGCGGCTCGACCCCGACGAGCGGCGGCCATTCCTCTATATGCCGTTGATGCATGCCGAAAGCCGGGAGGCACAGACCCTGTCGGTCGGCTGCTTCGAGCAGCTCGGCAACGAGGAGAACCTCTTCTACGCCCTCGATCATGCCGATGTGATCGCCCGCTTCGGGCGGTTCCCGTCGCGCAATGCGGCGCTTGGACGGCAATCGACCCCCGAAGAGGAAACCTATCTCAGCCGGCCAGGCGCTGGTTGGTAGCGACTTCCTTGGTATCAGCGGCAGCCGGCTGGAGCAGCAGGCGCTTCTCGGCGAGCAGGCGGCGGGTGTTGGTGATGCTCATCGGACGGCCATAGAGATAGCCCTGGCCCTTGGAACAGCCGAGGGTGCGTAGCCGCTCCTCGATGGAGGCATCCTCGATGCCTTCGGCGGTGATCGGCAGGTTGAGGCTGTCGCCGAGCCGGGTGATCGCATTGACGATCGCGGCGCTTTCCGAATTCTCGTTGATCGACATGATGAAGCTCTTGTCGATCTTGATCCTGTCGAAGGGCAGGGCGCGGAGATGCGCCAGCGACGAATAGCCGGTGCCGAAATCGTCGAGCGCGAGGCGGATGCCCTGGTTCTTCAGGCTGCCGACGATCGACTGGGCGAGCGCGAGGTTATCGAACAGCGAGCTTTCGGTGATCTCGATCTCCAACCTCGTGGCGGGGAAACCGGTTTCGGTCAGGACCTTGATGATCTTTTGCGCGAGCCATGCGTCCTTGAGCTGCCAGGGCGAGATGTTGACCGAGATCGACAGCGCCGGATCCCAGTCCTTCGCCGCCATGAAGGCCTGGCGCATGATCGACAGAGAGAGATCGGCGATCATGCCGGTCTCCTCCGCGATCGGAATGAAGATGTCGGGGCCGATCAGGCCGCGCTGCGGATGCTCCCAGCGCGCCAGCACCTCGAACCCGCCGAGGCGGCCGGTGGTGAGATCGATCTGCTGCTCGAAATAGGGGACGATCTCCTGGCGCGGGATCGCACCGCGCAGGCCGACCTCCAGCTCGTTGCGCGCCTGGAGCTCGCGTTCCATCGACAGATCGAACCAGGCGAAGCGGTTGCGGCCGGAATTCTTCGCCGCGTACATGGCGATATCGGCCGAACGCATCAGCGCATCGATGCTGGCGCAATCGAAGTCCGAGCGCGAGATGCCGAGCGAGACGCTGATATGGAGCTGGAGCCCCTCCGCCCTGAACGGCTGGGCGAGGCGCGAGACGAGGCGTTCCGCGATGCGCTCGACGGTGTCGGGATGGGCCGGATCGAACAGGAAGGCGCAGGCGAACTCGTCGCCGCCGAAGCGTGCGGTCAGCGCGATCGAGGGCATCGCCGCGGCGATCTCGACCGCGACCTCGCGCAGCAGGGCGTCGCCGGTCGCGTGGCCATGCATGTCGTTGATCGTCTTGAAGTGATCGAGATCGAGCATCATCATCGCCATGGCCTTGCCGCGGCGCTGGGCGCGGACGAACATCGCCGCGCCCTCCTCGCCGAGGCTGCGGCGATTGAGGAAGCCCGTCAGCGGATCTTTGGCGGCAAGTTGATGCGCGCGCTCCTCGGCGGCGGCGCGGATCGAAACTTCGCGGGCGAGTTCGCGGTGGCGGCGCCAGCCGAACAGGATCAGCGCGACATTGAGCAGCAGGGCGATGACCAAGGTCTGGTCGGTGCCTTCGCCGCCGGAGAAATAATGCTGGAGTGTCGAGGACAGCACCGAACTGCCCGTGCCGACGAACAACAGGATCGAGGCGACGGTGATCGCCCCGCTGAGCATGTCGCTACGCACCTTCGGCGGCTCCACCTTCGATTCGTCGCCGATTTCACCCACCATGCCGACTTGCCCCACGGATCCCCATGGGGCCTTCATCCCATGACAGCCGTATAGATCGGGTTAAGCCCCGTGCATGCAAAACGCAGGAAGCGCCGAGGTTGCGCGATCGTGCGTCGTGCGTTAAGGGCCGCCGCGATCGTTTCCGTCATGGGATTCGTGAAGGGGTGCCCATAGGGCTGCGCCGGCCGACGAGGTTTCGTCCGCCGGCGTTCTTTGCGTTTCTTAGGGCCGGTGTCGATCCCGGAATGAAAGGTTGTTGATGTTCGAGAGCCTGAGCGACCGTCTTGGCGGTGTGTTCGATCGACTGCGTGGGCGCGGTGCGCTGACGGAGGCGGACGTGCGCGCGGCGATGCGCGAGGTGCGCGTCGCGCTGCTCGAGGCCGACGTCGCCCTGCCGGTGGCGCGCGACTTCGTCGACAAGGCGACCGAGAAGGCCGTCGGTCAGAATGTACTCCGCTCGGTCACGCCGGGTCAGCAGGTCGTGAAGATCGTCAACGATGCGCTGGTCGAGATGCTCGGCTCGGACGCGTCGGAGCTTGAGCTGGGTGTCACCCCGCCGGCCGTGATCATGATGGTCGGCCTTCAGGGCTCGGGCAAGACGACCACTACCGCCAAGATCGCGCTGCGGCTGGCGAAGCGCGAGCGCAAGAAGGTGCTGATGGCGTCGCTCGACGTCAATCGCCCGAACGCGCAGGAGCAGCTGGCGACACTCGGCACCCAGGCCGAGGTCGCGACCCTGCCGGTCGTGCCGGGCCAGCAGCCAGTCGATATCGCGCGGCGCGCGCTGCAGGCGGCGAAGCTGCAGGGCTATGACGTCCTGATGCTCGACACCGCCGGCCGACTCCATGTCGACCAGGCGCTGATGGACGAGATGCGCGCCGTCGCCGATGTCGCCAGGCCGGCCGAGATCCTGCTGGTGGTCGACGCGCTGACTGGTCAGGACGCGGTCAATGTCGCGAGCAGCTTCTCGGCGCAGGTGCCGCTGACCGGCGTGGTGCTGACCCGCATGGACGGCGATGCGCGCGGCGGTGCGGCGCTGTCGATGCGTGCCGTCACCGGCAAGCCGATCAAGTTCGCCGGCATGGGTGAGAAGCTCGACGCGCTCGAGGCATTCCATCCGGGCCGGGTCGCTGGCCGCATCCTCGGCATGGGCGACGTGGTCGGCCTGGTCGAGCGCGCGGCCGAGGCGATCCAGCAGGAAGACGCCGAGAAGATGGCGGCAAAGCTGGCCAAGGGCCAGTTCGACATGAACGACCTGCGCGCCCAGCTCGGCCAGATGCGCCGGATGGGTGGGCTCGGCGCGCTCGCCGGCATGATCCCGGGCATGAAGAAGGCGCAACAGGCCATGGCCTCAGGCGCGGTCGACGAGCGGATCCTGCTCCGGATGGATGCGATGATCACGTCGATGACGCCCAAGGAAAGGGCCAAGCCGGAGATCATCAATGCCAAGCGCAAGATCCGCGTGGCGAAGGGCAGCGGCACGACCGTTCAGGATGTGAACAAGCTGCTCAAGATGCACCAGGAAATGTCCACTGCCATGAAGAAGATCCGCAAGATGGGCGGGTTGAAGGGCATGGCGGCGATGCTCGGCAAGGGCGGCATGGGCGGCCTGGGCAATGCCCTTGGCGGCCCGGGGCTCGGCAACATGCTGGGCGGCAACGGCCCGGTCGGCGGCCCCGGCCTTCCCGGTCTTGGCGGAGGGCAGGCCAATCTGCCCCCCGGTTTCGAGAATTTGATCAAGAAGAAATAACGTAATCGAAAGAAGGAAGAAGAAGTAATGGCACTCAGCATTCGTCTGTCGCGTGGCGGCTCCAAGAAGCGTCCCTATTACCGCATCGTCGTGGCGGACGCCCGTTCGCCCCGTGACGGCCGCTTCATCGAGAAGCTCGGCACCTACAACCCGCTGCTCGCCAAGGACGATGACAAGCGCATCGTGCTCGATGGCGAGCGTGCGAAGCATTGGTTGAGCGTCGGCGCGCAGCCGACCGACCGCGTTGCCCGTTTCCTCGACGTCGCGGGTGTCCGTGAGCGTCCGGCGCGCAACAACCCGAACAAGGGCAAGCCCGGCGAGAAGGCCACCGAGCGCGCCGAAGAGCATGCGACCAAGCTGGCCGAGGCCGAAGAGGCGAAGGCTGCAGCGGCAGCCGCGCCGGCGCCTGAGCCCGTTGCCGAGCCCGAGCCCGTTGCCGAAGCGCCCGCGCAGGACAGCAACGAGGAAGCCGAGGCCGTGATGGCCGCCGAGGTCGAAGCAGCGACCGAAGAGCCGACGCCGGAAGCCGAAGCGGTTGCCGAGGCAGTCGCCGAGCAGACCCCGCCGGTCGAAGCCGAGGCAGCTCCTGAAGCCGCTGCCGAGGAAGCCGCTCCCGAGGCAGCAGCCGAGGAGGCTCCCGCCGCCGAAGCTAACGAGGCGACCCCGGACAGCGATGCCGGCGACACCGACGAAACCGCCGAGGGCAAGTCGGCTCAGGCTCCGGCCGAGGGCTGATGCCTAAGGATGCCCCCGTCACGCTCGCCGTCATCATCGGCGCGCATGGCGTGACGGGGGAGGTCCGTCTCAAGGTCTTCACCGAGGACCTGAAAAGCTATCAACGCTTCAACGACGGCACGCTGACGCTCAAGTCGGTGCGCCCGGGCAGCAATGGCGCGATCGCGCGCATTGCCGAGATCAACGACCGCAACGCCGCCGAGGCACTGCGCGGCACGGAACTGACGGTGCCGAGATCGGCGCTGCCCCCGCTCGAAGAGGGCGAATATTACCATACCGACCTGCTTGGCCTGCCGGCCGTCTCGACGACGGGGGAGGACCTCGGCCGCGTGGTCGCGATCGACGATTTCGGGGCGGGCGACGTGATCGAGATCGAGCGGCCCGACGGCAAGCGCTTCATGGTGCCGATGCGGCCCGAGGCGGTGCCTGAGTGGGACGGCGAGCGGATGGTCGTCGCCGCCGAGTTCGTCACCGCCTGATCGGGCGGCGCTCGTCGAGCAGGTTGCGGATCGTCGTCGCGGCGACGCCGGCCTCGCCCATCGCGTGGCTGATCTGATCCAGCCCCTTCACCACATCGCCCGCCGCGAACAGGCCGGGGACCGAGGTGCGCTGATGGGCGTCGACCTCCAGGCACCCGTCCTCCGAGGCCCGTGCGCCGGCCGCCACCGCGAGTTTCGAGCGGATGCGTGAGCCCAGGGCGGGATAGATGCTGTCGAAGACCAGATCACCGCCTGGCGTCGTTGCGATGATCGTATCCCCGTCGGCATGGAGCGGGGTGCAGGGGCCATCGACATGTTCGATCCCGGCATCGTCGAGCTTCCGCCTGCACTCCTCATCGAGATCGTGCGCGGCACCCGGGGCGATGAGGGTGATGTCGCGGGTAAAGCCGCGCAGGAACAGCGCCTCGCGCATGCCGTGGTCGCCGGTGCCGATCACGCCGACCCGCTTGTCGGTCACCTCGTAGCCGTCGCAGATCGGGCAATAGCGGATCAGGCCGCGTGACAGCGCCGCATCATGCGCATCGCCGGGCATGTCGGGGCGGTGGTTTTCCACCCCGGTTGCCAGCAACACCGTCCGCGCCGGCACGATGCGGTCGGCATCGCCGACATGGACTTCGAACGCGTCGCCGACCGGTACGATCGCCGTCACCGTCGCCAGCTCGCGCTGCGCGCCGAAGCTCTCGGCCTGGTCGAGCATCAGGGAGAGCAGGTCCTTGCCGGAAATACCGCCGGGATAGCCCGCATGGTTGTGCGTGCGCGGGATCAGCGCCGCGCGGCTGGAGCCGCAGTCGAACAGCCGGATCGAGAGATGGAAGCGGGCAAGGTAGATCGCGGCGGTCAGTCCGGCGGGGCCGGCCCCGATGATGATGCAGTCTTCCATGTCCAGCCTCAAAGGTCGGCGGCGAGGATGGTTCCCGGCGGGCGGGCGATTGACGCTGTGGGTGCTCGAATGTATATACATTCGGTATATACGGAGATCGATATGACCGCCCCGCGCAAGTCGCGCACCTTCAAATCGGGTAACTCGGTTGCTCTGAGGCTGCCCAAGTCGCTCGGCATCGAAGCCGGGGTCGAGATGACGGTGCGCGAGGAGAAGGGGCGGTTCATCGTCGAGCCGGTCGCGACTGAACCGCGCAAGATCGACCTGACCGGCATCTATGGATCGATCCCGGGGCTGAAGCCGCTGACTTCCGAGGATCGCGAATTCGAGGAAGAAGATCGGCCCTGGCATTTGCTCGATCGGAAGAGCGGCCGATAGGTGCGGTACTTCATCGATACGAATTGCTGCATCTACCTTTTCGCCGATACCTACCCGGCGTTGACGCGGCGCATTGCCGACACGGTGGCGGGCGAGATCGGCCTTTCGACCATCGTGCTCGCCGAGTTTGCGCTGGGGCTGCAGCACGAGGGGACTGATCAGCGGCTCGCCTTGCTGATCGGGCAGATGCCAGTACAGCCGTTCGATCAGGCCGCCGCCGAGACCTATGCGCGGTTGCCGTTCCGTCGCGGCCGTTTCGATCGACTGTTGGCGGCCCACGCCCTCAGTCGCGGCCTGACATTGATCACCAACAACGAACGCGATTTCGCCGACATCCCCGGCCTCAAGATCGAGAACTGGACCCTATGACCTTCGCCGCCACCGTCCTGACGCTCTACCCGGACATGTTTCCCGGGCCGCTCGGCGTGTCGCTGGCCGGGCGGGCGCTGGGCGAGGGGCAGTGGTCGCTCGACGCGGTCAATATCCGGGACTTCGCGGCGGACAAACACCGTACCGTCGACGATACGCCGGCGGGGGGAGGGGCGGGGATGGTGCTGCGCGCCGATGTGCTGGCCGCGGCGATCGACAGCGTCGCGGACGACCGGCCCATTCTCGCCATGACGCCGCGGGGTGTGCCGCTGACCCAGGAGCGTGTTCGAGCGCTGGCGGAAGGGCCTGGTGTCACCATAGTCTGCGGCCGCTTCGAAGGTTTCGACGAGCGGATCTTCGAGGGGCGGCAGGTCGAACAGGTCTCGGTCGGCGACTATATCCTCTCCGGCGGGGAGATGGGCGCGCTGGTGCTGCTCGACGCTTGCATTCGGCTGCTTCCCGGCGTAATGGGCGCGGCTTCCAGCGGTGTGGACGAGAGCTTCGAAACGGGGCTGCTCGAATACCCGCAATATACCCGACCTGTTGAATGGGAAGGGCGCACGATCCCCGAAGTGCTGCGATCGGGGGATCATGCGAGGATCGAGGCATGGCGAAAGCTCATGGCCGAGACCGATACACGGCTAAGGCGGCCGGACCTTTGGGAGCGCCATGAGGGCGCTCGGGTCAGGTCGCCCTCTGGTGCGCGGCGACAGACGAAGGACGAATGAGATGAATCTCATCCAGACGATCGAAGCCGAGAACATTGCCAAGTTTCTCGAGAACAAGAAGATCCCAGAATTCCGCCCGGGCGACACGCTGAAGGTCGGCGTGAAGGTCGTGGAAGGCGAGCGCACCCGCGTTCAGAACTATGAAGGCGTGTGCATCGCGCGTTCGAACAAGGGCATGGGCTCCAACTTCACCGTGCGGAAGATTTCGTTCGGTGAGGGCGTCGAGCGCGTTTTCCCGCTTTATTCGCCGAACATCGATTCGATCGAAGTGGTCCGCAAGGGCGCCGTGCGTCGCGCGAAGCTCTATTATCTGCGTGGTCGCACCGGCAAGTCGGCGCGTATCGCCGAGCGCCGCGACACGCGTCCGGCCAAGGCTACCGCTGCCGAGTAATCGGTCAGGCGCTTTTGCCGATATTTCGAACGGGGCGTGGAGACGATGGTCTCCGCGCCCCGTTTTCGTTGTCGAATCGCCCGCGATCTCCAACAAAGAACGGGCATTTGCGCTACTTTTTTCTTTCCGCTGTTATGTTGGATTTTGCGGCCGAATTTCCGCAATCTTCCCAGTGGCTTGCGAGGCGATACCGCTGTTATGAATAACAGCGGTAAAATTGGCGGATAACAGCGGTAAACCGCCGCTGTTTTCCGCTGATAACGCGTGAAAACATCGCTGAAATAATATCACGATGAGAAGGAGCAGGCCGGCGCGCATGCCGCGCACCGGCCGCGCCTGCTGCCACGCCGCGCCCGTGGATTGAATCAAGCAGAGCCGACGGTCTCGTATTCGATCCGATCCGAGCCCCATTTGCGTGCCGCGCAGACCGCCTGACGCACGCGCGTGACGATCGCGGCGATCGTCATGGAGAGCCGGGTATGATGCCCGGCCCAGGCGGCACTGTGGAAATCATCGTGCATGGCCGCGGCCTTCGTCACGGACGCGCCCGTTTCCAGACCGAATAGGCGATGGTGCCATTGCCCGAAGCGCTCGCCGGGACGGCATAGGACAATAGGTCGTTCGCGTAGGTGTAGTCGCGGACCTGCTTCCTGCCTTCCCAATTGGGGAAGGACGCTGCCTCGATCTCGAACTGGAGCTGGTGCCGCGCCTGATCGACCGTCACCCGGCCGAAATGGGTGCTCGATCCCAATACGGCCTGGCGATATTCGTCAGGCGATCCGCTGGTCTTGTCGCCCGAGGCGAATTTGGGGCGGTCGACCCGAAAGATCTGCAGGCTGTAGCGGCCCGACGCATCGACGGTCAGCAGCCCCTGGGGATGCTCGCCATAGCCCGTCACGCGCTTGCCGTCGGCGAGGATTTCGTAGGCGGACTCCATCGTCCAGGTGCCGGTCAGGGACAGCGGTGCGGGATCGGGAGGCGAAACGGCGGAGGTCGGTGCCAGGAGGAGTCCGCTCGCCAGCAGCATCGTGATGGGTGTCGACATGATCATCGCCTTTCAGTGAGTAACCGACTCAGCGGGTTACATAACATGTGTTGCGGCGTTGTCGGTAACCTGTCAATGGGGTTTCATGAGCGGGCAGAAGATGCGACCTCCGGCGTTGGCCACATCCGAACTGCGCGACGGGTTCCGTTTCCGTGGCGGTCATGCGGCGCTCGATTTCGCTGCGACGCTGGCGGCCCGGATGAAGCCGTCCCCGCGCGAACTGCTCGCGACCCCGGCCGATCTCGATCGATGGCTGGTGGCCGCTGGCCTGGCCTCCCGGCTGCCGTCGACCGTGGAAGACCTTTCCAGCGCCCGCGCGCTTCGCGAGGCGATCTATTCGCTCTCCACTGCGATGATCGCCGGCGCGCCCCTGCTTCCCGACGCGGTCGCGACGTTGAACCGGATCGCCCAGGCACCGTCGGCCGTGCCGCAGCTGGGAGACGATGGTCGCTTCCATCTCGATGGGCCGCCGGGCGCTTTCCTCGCCACGCTCGCGCGCGACGCGATCCAGCTGTTCGGCGCAGATCCGGCCGGCCGCCTGCGGCAATGCGAATCCGACAGTTGCGCGCTGCTGTTCCTCGATACCTCGCGGGGTGGCGATCGCCGCTGGTGCTCGATGACCGGGTGCGGCAACAAGGCCAAGGTCGCGGAGTTCAGGCGCAGGAAGCGTGAAGCCTCCTGATTACGCGTAGCTGACGATCTCGTATTCGATCCGGTCGTAATCGAAGAAATAGAAGCGCCGGCCGGGTTCGTAATCGCCATGCGCGAACGGCTCGAGTCCGGCGGCGACCACGCGGCGTTCGATCTCGTCCAGGTCGTCGACCACGATCGCGACATGGTTAAGCGGCTCGCCCTTGGAGAAGTCATCCCAGGCGGGCGTGCCCGCGGGCGGGGTGTAGAGCGCGATGTAGAAGCGATCGTCGCCGGCATGGATGGTGCGGCCGCCGTCGCGCGCCGGGCCCATCCAGCGGACTTTCCAGCCGAACAGGTCGAGCAGCAGCCTGGCCGAGCGCTCGGGTTCGCGGACCGTGAGATTGACGTGCTCGATAAAGGGAGATGCCATGAATGTCGTCCTTGTGTTGACTGTCATGCACCGCCTGATGCAACCTCGACCTAAGTTGAGGTCAAGCTTTATTTTGGAGGCTCGGATGGGGCGCGGAGACGAGTTGCTGCCGATCGGCGAACTGGCGGCGCGCACCGGCCTGTCGGTATCGGCGATCCGCTTCTACGAAGCAAAGGGGCTGGTGCAGGCGCTGCGCACCAATGGCGGCCAGCGGCGATTCCTCCGGTCGGACATCCGCCGGCTGTCCTTCGCACTGATCGCCCAGCAGCTCGGCTTCACCCTCCAGCAGATCGTGGCGGAGCTGGACAAGCTGCCCCAGGGGCGCACCCCGAGCGCGGCGGACTGGAAGCGGATCAGCGGTATCTTCAAGGACACGCTCGACCAAAGGATTGCCGTGCTGCAGCGGACCCGCGACGTGCTCGACGCGTGCATCGGATGCGGCTGCCTCTCACTGAAGAAATGCGCGCTGTATAATCGCGACGACCGGGCGGGCCTGACCGGGCCGGGGCCGCGCTATACGCTGGCGGCGCCCGAGCCACTCGCGCTCGACCACGCCCATTCCCGCGCGGGATGAATCGCCAGCGAGCCAGCGTGTATTATAATTGCAATACACCTGCACCTGCGTTATCCAGGCACCTTCAGCCGTCCGGGGAGCAGGCGATGACCGATCAAACGATAGCCAGCGTGGAAGAGCCGGACGGCGCGCCGCGTATCGCGGTGCTGGATATCCTGCGCGGGGTCGCGATCCTCGGCATCCTGTTCATGAACATCAACGACATGGGCGCCTCGTTCCGCGCCGGCGGCGATGTGCGGCATTTCGGCTGGGCGCCGATCGACCAGGTTGCCTGGTGGCTGCGCGAGGTGTTCGCCAACGGCACCGCGCGCTGCCTGCTTGAGATGCTGTTCGGCGCCGGCATGGTGATCCTGACCAGCCGCGCGGTGGAGGCGGCCGGGCGGTGGCAGGTGATGCGCCGCTATTATTGGCGCAACATCGTGCTGGTGGCGTTCGGCCTGGTGCATATGTTCATCCTGCTCTGGGGCGGCGACATCCTGCACACCTATGGCATGGCCGCTTTGGTGGTGTTCTGGTTCCGCAAGCTCGGGCCGCGCTGGCTCATCGCTATCGGGCTGATCATGGCGGTGGTGCAGCTCGGGGGCGCCGGTTATTTCGGCTATTATCGCGGTATTCAGCAGCAAACCCAGGTTGCCGAGCTGAAAGCGCGGAGCGCCGCGGGCCAGGCGCTGACGGCGGCCGACAAGGCGACATTGGAGAAGGCCCGGAAATCCGAAGCCGAGCGCGCCAAGAACCGCGCCGAGCGCAAGGCCGAGATCGCGAAGGAAGATGCCGACCGGTCGAGCACGACCACGCGCTGGGTGACCGAGCAGGTGCGGATGAGCGCGGAACGCCTGTTCGGGTTCGGCGAGCTGTTCGCGGTCTGGGAATCGGCGAGCGTGATGCTGATCGGCGCGGCGCTGTTCAAGCTGGGCATCCTGCAAGGTCAGCGAACCCGGCGCTTCTACTGGCGGATGACGATCATCGCCTATCTGATCGGCGGGTCGCTGCGTATCCTGGGTGCGGATGAAATCATGCGCTTCGACGATGCGCCGCATATCAGCTGGGCGACTCAGGAGATCGCGCGGCAGGCGATGACCTTGGGCCATGTCGGGCTGGTCAATCTGCTGGTGACGAGCGCGTTCGGCGCGAAGCTGGTGCGGCCGTTCGTCGCCGCGGGGCGAACCGCGCTGTCGATCTATGTGCTGCAGACGATCATCTGCCTGTGGATCCTCTATCCGCCCTTCGCGCTTGCCCTTTACGGCACGCAGGGCTGGGCGGCGATGATGGCGGTGTCTTTGGTGATCGATGCCGGGCTGTTGTGGCTGGCCAATGCCTATGTCCGCCATTTCCGCATCGCGCCGGTCGAATGGGCGTGGCGATCGATCGTGGAGGGAAGGCGGCTGCCGTTTCGCAAGGTGGCGACGTAAAGCTGGCTCCACGCCCCGGCCGGCATATTGCGATGTGCGGCCTGGGCCCTAAGATGGCGATAGGCAACGGGGGATACCCGTCGCAAAACGTCGGATGACCTCATGGATCGGATCGATCGCACCGGATACTGGGCGCTCATGGCGGGTGCGGGCGTGCTGCTCACTGCAGCATGGCTGTTTACGCCCTGGCCTCCGCAGATTGGCGTGGCTGCGCTGCTGATCTCCGTACCCCGGCTGCACGATATCGGCAGGACGGGCTCATGGTCCCTCGGGTTCTTCGTTCCGTGCGTCTTCGCTCAGCAATTGTTCGTGCCCGGCCTCGACGACGTTTTTGCCGGGGCCTTGATTGTGGGCATCCTCTCGGCTGTTCTGGTGGCTGGCGCGATCGTCTTGCTTGGCGTGATTCCGGGCCAGCCGGGGGCCAACAGCTATGGCGCGCCACCCCGTTTGAGCCGATGACTTTCGCTGGGCCCCGATCGTGACGCCCCCTCAGCGCTGCGCCTGGGCCGGCAACGACCCGCAGATGCGCGCCTATCATGACGAGGAATGGGGTGTGCCCGAGCGCGACAGCCGGGCGTTGTGGGAGAAGCTGATGCTCGACGGGTTCCAGGCGGGGCTCGCCTGGATCACCATCCTGCGCAAGCGGGACGCGTTTCGCGAGGCGTTCCAGGGCTTCGATCCCGAATTGGTCGCGCGGTTCGGCGAAGCGGATGTGGTGCGGCTGCTCGGCGATGCGCGGATCGTCCGGTCGCGCTCGAAGATCGAGGCCACGATCGGCAACGCCAGGGCCTATCTGGCGATGCGCGATGCTGGCGAGGATTTCTCCGGGTTCGTCTGGGGCATGGCGGGCGGTGAGCCGATCGTCGGCGACGGCGTGCATCTGCCGGTGAAGTCGCCGCTGTCGGAGGAGATATCGGTCGCGCTGAAGAAGCGCGGGTTCAAGTTCGTCGGGCCGGTCATCGTCTATGCCTGGATGGAGGCGGTGGGGATCGTCGACGATCATGCGGCGGGGTGTTTCCGGCGGGTGAAGATCTAGGCGTTACGCCGGGCTCCTTCCGGCATCCACCATATGGCTGGGGCAGGGGCTGGCCGCGTACCGGCTCCATCCGATCGCGATCTTCCGCTGGTAGCTGGGCCCTTTACGACACTGCCACACCCCGCAATAAGCGACGGCATGCGCCCGCATTCGCCGGGCTTGAAAATTATCGGGACTGGAGATGATCGATGCCGAAATCCTGGCTGCTGGCGGGCGTCATGCTCGCCGCACTGGCGACCCCTGTGATGGCCGCTGAGCCCGGCGCCGTGCCGGTGGCGGCCGCACCCGCCGATGCGACGGCGAAGAAGCTGACGCTCGAACGCCTCTTCTCCAGCCCCGACCTTGCCGGGGCGCAGCCTCGCGCGCTGAAGCTGTCGCCGGACGGGACCTTGCTGACCTCGCTCAAGCCGCGGCCCGACGACAAGGACCGGCTCGACCTCTGGGCGCTCGACACCAGGACCGGCAAGGAACGCATGCTGGTCGATTCCAAGAAGGTCGGCACCGGCGCCGAGCTGTCCGAGGCCGAGAAGATGCAGCGCGAGCGCGCGCGCATCGGCGGTACGCGCGGCATCGTCGCCTATGACTGGGCACCCGACGGCAAGTCGATCCTGGTGCCGCTCGACGGCGACCTGTATCTCGCCACGCTCGACGGCAAGGTCTCGCGCCTGACCAACACGCCCGATGGCGAGCTGAATCCGGTGGTCAGCCCGAAAGGCGGCTTCGTCAGCTTCGTGCGCGACCAGAATCTCTTCGTCCAGCCGCTCGGTGGCGGTGCCGCGAAGCAGATGACGACCACTGGTGCCGGCACCGTGCATTGGGGCGAGGCCGAGTTCGTCGCCCAGGAGGAAATGGATCGCACCACCGGTTACTGGTGGTCGCCAACCGACGCGCGCATCGCGGTCGAGCGGTTCGACGAGGCGCCGGTCGGCATCGTCACGCGCGCCGCGATCGGCGCCGACGGCACGAAGGTCTATAACCAGCGTTATCCCGCCGCCGGTACGCCCAACGTGCTGGTCGAGCTCCATGTGATGAACGCCGACGGCACCGGCCAGGTAAAGGTCGATCTGGGCAGTGATCCCGACATCTATCTCGCCCGGGTCGACTGGACGCCCGATGGCCAGACCCTGCTGGTCCAGCGCGAGAGCCGCGACCAGAAGACGCTGGATATGCTCAAGGTCGATCCCGCGACCGGCAAGAGCAGCATATTGTTCACCGAGAAGTCGGGCGAGCGGAGCTGGATCAACCTGTCCGACGCCTATTGGCCGATGAAGGACGGCAGCCTGATCTGGCGTTCCGAGCGTGACGGCTATGGCCATCTCTATCGCTTCGCCAGGGGCAAATGGACTCAGCTGACCAAGGGCGAATGGACCGTCCAGGCGCTGAACGGGGTGGACGAGGCGAAGGGCCGGATCTTCTTCACCGGCAACAAGGACGGCGCGCTCGAGCAGCATGTCTATTCGGTCGATATCGCGCGGCCGAACGTCCTGACCCGGCTGACCGAGCTTGGCTGGTGGAACTATGGCAAGATGGACAAGGCGGCGAGCCGGCTCATCGTCACCCGCTCCAACCCGACCCAGCCGCCCCAGACCTTCCTCGCCGATACGACCGGCAAGCGTATCGCCTGGGTCAATGAGAATGCGGTGGTTCCGGGGCATCCTTACTACCCCTATCTCGCCAACCATCAGGCCAAGACCTTCGGCAGCTTCAAGGCGGCGGACGGCACCACGCTCTGGTATGAGATGATCACACCGGCGCTCGAGCCGGGCAAGAAATATCCGGTGTTCTTCGAGCATTATGGCGGCCCGGGGACCGGCCAGCAGGTCACGCGCGCCTGGCAGAACCCGCTGGCGCAATATGTCGTGTCGCGCGGTTATGTGTATTTCCGCATCGACAATCGCGGCTCGAACAACCGCGGCAAGGTCTTCGAGGATCATATCTATCGCGCGATGGGCAGCGTGGAGGTCGAGGACCAGCTGACCGCGGCGAAATGGATCAAGACCCAGCCCTTCATCGATCCGGCCAGGGTCGCGACCTATGGCTGGTCCTATGGCGGCTACATGACCTTGAAGATGCTTGAGGCAAATCCGGGTGTCTATGCGGCGGGCATCTCAGGCGCGCCGGTGACCAAGTGGGAACTCTACGACACCCATTATACCGAGCGCTACATGGGCGATCCGAAGAAGGACGCGAAGGCCTATGCGACGTCGGATGCGATCGACGATGCGGCGAAGATCAGGGATCCGCTGCTGCTGATCCACGGCATGGCGGACGACAATGTCGTGCTCGACAATTCGACCGCCTTTGCCGCGAAGATGCAGGCGCAAAACGTGCCGTTCCAGATGATGTTCTACCCGGGCAAGACCCACAGCGCGGGCAAGGACGTGCATGTCTGGACGACGATCTTCGATTTCCTCGACGAGAAGCTTGGACAATAAATCGAAACTGCGTTGACCGGGGCGGGTTCAAGGGAGAATCCCCGCCCCGGCCAACGAGGATGGCAGCGATATTCGCCTGAGGTGCGGAGAGCTTGTGCTACCGCGACCGCTGCCACCAAATCTATTCGACGGGTTGCATTCATTGACGCCCAGCATTTTATTGCAAGGGGAGTCCGAACCATTTTCGCGGCGATTTTCGTAACGCGTGCGATACAATGCTGAATATCGGAAAACATTTCGAAATGACGTGCCGATCGAGATGTTGTTTGTGCGAACTCCGCCTGGGCGGAACAGGAAACGCGGTGCAGCAAGCGAGGCTGGTGCGCAGGACACAAAAACTCGCTTCCATTCGCCGGCATGATGCCTAAATGGCCATGCCCGCCGCATGGGCGCAATTTTTGGAAAGATGGATATGGGGTACCGGGTAGTAGTCGCGGGCGCGACGGGGAATGTCGGGCGCGAGATGCTCAACATCCTGGCGGAGCGCGAGTTTCCGGCGGATGAGATCGCCGTCGTCGCATCGTCGCGGTCGACGGGCGATATGGTCGACTATGGCGAAACCGGGAAACAGTTCAAGATCCAGAACATCGAGCATTTCGATCCCACGGGCTGGGACATGGCGCTGTTCGCGATCGGATCCGAAGCGACGAAGATCCATGCCCCGCGCTTCGCCGCGGCCGGCTGCACGGTGATCGACAATTCGTCGCTCTACCGGATGGACCCGGACGTGCCGCTGATCGTGCCCGAGGTGAACCCCGAGGCGATCAACGGCTATACCCGCAAGAACATCATCGCGAACCCGAACTGCTCGACCGCGCAGATGGTCGTCGCGCTGAAGCCGCTGCACGATGTGGCGCGGATCAAGCGCGTCGTCGTCGCGACCTATCAGTCGGTGTCGGGCGCAGGCAAGGCGGGCATGGACGAGCTGTTCGAGCAGAGCCGCAACATCTTCGTCGGCGATCCGGCCGAGGCGAAGAAGTTCACCAAGCAGATCGCGTTCAACGTGATCCCGCACATCGACAGTTTCCTGGACGACGGATCGACCAAGGAAGAGTGGAAGATGGTGGTCGAGACCAAGAAGATCCTCGACCCGACGATCAAGGTCCACGCGACCTGCGTCCGTGTCCCCGTATTTGTCGGGCATAGCGAAGCGATCAACATCGAGTTCGAGAACGAGATCTCGGCCGAGACCGCGCAGAAGATTCTGCGCGAGGCGCCGGGCGTGATGCTGATCGACAAGCGCGAGGACGGCGGATACGTCACCCCGATCGAGTGCGTCGGCGAATATGCGACCTTCATCAGCCGCGTGCGCGAGGACCCGACGGTCGAGAACGGGCTGGCCCTGTGGTGCGTGTCCGACAATCTGCGCAAAGGCGCCGCGCTGAACGCGGTGCAGATCGCGGAACTGCTCGGCCGGCGGCACCTGCAAAAGGCGGCCTGAGCCGGTGATCGAGGGCGGCTGCCGCTGTGGCGCGTGTCGCTACACGCTGGCCATGGAGCAGCTGCCCCCGGTCTATTGCTGCCACTGCCTCGATTGCCAGACCTGGTCGGGCAGCGCCTTCAGCGAACAGGGCGTGGTGCGTGAGGACGCGATCGCGGCGACCGGGCCGATTGTCGACTATCGCTTCACCACCCCGAGCGGATCGGAATCGCACCAGCGCCTGTGCGGGACCTGTCATGCGCGCTTGTGGAACACGAACAGCGCCCGGCCTGGAATTGCGGTGGTGCGGGCGGGGACGCTCGATGCGAGCGACGGGATTGAGCCGAAGCTGCATATCTGGGTGAAGCGCAAGCAGCCCTGGATCGTGCTGCCCGAGGATGTGCCGGCGTTCGAGGAAAGCGCCTCGCCGGCGGAGTTTGTGGCGATCCTGTTACGCTAAGCCCACCGTTCGCCCCGAGCTTGTCGAAGGGCTGTTCTTCTCTTCTGAGGTAAAGAGGACAGTACAGTGCTTCGACAAGCTCCGCACGAACGGAAAGGGGAAGATTAACTCGCCCGCTACTCCGCCAGGACCGCCTCGACCTTGCCCTTGGGTTTCTTCAGGAAGAACACCAGCGGCAGCACCGCGATCGAGATCCAGGCCATCAGGTAGAAATCGTCGATATAGGCGACCATCGCCGCCTGGCGATTGATCATCGCATCGGCATAGCCGAACACGCTGTCCGACAGGGACCCGAACCGGTCGATCGCGCTGAGATCGAGCGACGGGATGGTCTGCGCGGTGACGTGGCTGGCCAGGTCGGCATGGCTGGTCTGGATGTTGCGCGCGAGCAGCACCGTCACCATCGAGATGCCCGCCGACTGGCCGACATTGCGCATCAGGTTGAGCAGGCTGGCGCCGTCGGTGCGGTAATGGTGGCTGAGCGTCGCGAAGGCGAGCGAGTTCAAGGGCATGAACACCAGCCCCATGCCAAGCCCCTGGACGAAGCCGCTGATGATCACCGGCCAGAAATCCATCTCGAGCGACCAGGTCGCCATCTGGTGCAGCGAATAGGAGAAGATGATGAGGCCGACGACGATCACGAGGCGGGTATCGACCTTGCCCATCATCTGGCCGGCCAGGAACATGGTGAGCAGCACGCCGACTCCGCGCGGGGCGAGCATCAGGCCGGTATCGACCACGGGATAACCGAACAATTGCTGCAGCATCGACGGCAGCAATGCCATCGGCGCCATGGTCGAGATGCCGATGACGACCATGAAGATCATGCCCATCACCAGGTTGCGGTTCTTGAAGATGGCGCGGTCGAACAGCGGCTTCTCGGCGGTTGCGAGGTGGACGATGGCCATCCACAAGGCGGCGGCGGCGACCAGCGCCTCGATCATGATCTCCCAGCTCGCGAACCAGTCGTCATGCTGGCCACGGTCGAGCATCAGCTGAAACGAGGCGACCGCGATCGAGATCATCGCGAAACCCATCGCGTCGAACGAGCGCTTCGCCTTCGGGCGCGAGGGCAGCAGGAACCAGAGGATCGCGAAGGTCAGCAGGCCGACCGGCAGATTGACGTAGAACACCCAGCGCCAGTTATAGCTCTCGGTCAGCCAGCCGCCGATCACCGGGCCCATGATCGGGCCGACCATCACGCCCATGCCCCAGACCGACATGGCCTTGGCGGCGCGTTCGGGCGGGTTGATGTCGAGCATCGCGGTTTGGGAGAGCGGGCCGATAAAGGCGGCGAACACCCCCTGCGCGACGCGGAACAGCACCATCTCCTCGAGGCTGATAGCGGTGCCGCACAACATCGAGGCGACGATGAAGCCGGCAACCGCGAACAGGAACAGGTTGCGCGAGCCGAGCCGATCCGAGAGCCAGCCGGTCGCGGGGATCGCGATCGCCGAGGCGACAATATAGCTGGTCAGCACCCAGGTGACGGTCTCTCCGGTCGCGCCGAGACTGGTCTGCATGTGCGGCAGGGCGACGTTGGCGATGGTGGTGTCGAGGATCTGCATGATCATCGCACCCATGATGCCGACCGTCAGGAGCCCGCGGTTCCTGACGGGCAGCATCGCCTTCCCGGCGGGATGATCACTCACGGCCGGCTTTGGTATCGATCGAGACGTCGGCGCTGAGCCCGGCGATCATGGCGCGGGCCGGCGTGCCGTCGATCGCGATGCGCACCGGCACGCGCTGCGTGACCTTGACCCAGTTGCCCGTGGCGTTCTGCGCGGGCAGCACCGAGAATTGCGAGCCGGTGCCGGCGCCGATGCTGGCGACATGGCCGCGCACCTTCAGGCCGGGATAGGCGTCGAGCTTGATCTCGGCGGGCTGGCCGACCGCCATATGGTTGAGATCGGTTTCCTTGTAGTTCGCCTCGACCCAGGCGGCCTGGCTGACGACGATGCTGACCACCGGCACGCCGCTTGGCATGATGTTGCCGACCTGGAGGCGGCCGGTCTGGCTGACGATGCCGTCCTTGGGCGCACGCACCTCGGTGCGGGCGAGATCGAGCGCCGCCTTGGCGCGCTGCGCCAGCGCGGTCTGGACCGCGGCGGGCGAGTTCGACGCGACGGTGCCGCTGCCGAGCTGGTTGCGGGCATGCGCCGCATCCGCCTCGTATTTGGCGAGCTGCGCCTTGGCGGCGGCCACGCCGTGATTTGCGGCGTCGAGGCTGGCGCGGGTGGTGAAGCCCTGCTTCATCAGCGCCGCCTGACGGTCATAGGTCGCCTGGGCGAGCTGGATATCGGCCCGGGCGCTTTCGATATCGGCGGCGGCACCGCCCATATCGGTCGACATGGTGTTCACCTGTACCCGCGCATTGGCGAGCGCGGCATCGGCCTGGGCGAGCGCGATCTGGAAGGGCTGGGGGTCGATGCGGAACAGCACGTCGCCTGCCTTGACCCGCTGGTTCTCCTTCACGTTCACCGCGACGATACGGCCGGTGACGTCGGGGCTGACCGAGATCATGTCCTGGTCGACATAGGCATTGTCGGTCGAGACGTAGCGGCCCGAGGTCAGGTAGAAATAGCCGCCAAGCGCGGCGAGCAGCAGCGGCACGCTGAGCATCAATGCCGGACGCAGCCAGTTGCGGCGCTTCGCCGGGGGCGCCGCGACCTCCTCGATCGGGTTGATGGCGATCGTCTCGGCACGGTTGTCGAGCTTGGGGCGATCGATCTTGGGGTCTGCATCAGCCATGGTTGGCCTCGTCGCTTTCGGTAGGGGTGTTGAGATTGGTGCGGATGGTGGCGAGCGACGCCATCAGTTGTTCGCGTTGCGCGGTGTCGAGGCCGTAGAGTGCGTTTTCGATCATGCCCTCGGCAAGGCCGCGGAGCTGATCGAGAAGGGGCAGGGCCTTGGGCGTAAGGAAGATCTGCCAGGCGCGGCGATCGGCGGGATCGCGGCGGCGCTCGACCAGATTGGCTTCCTCGAGCCGGTCGATCATGCGGCAGAGCGTGATCGGCTCGACCTCGAGCAGATCGGCAAGGCCGCCCTGGTTGATGCCTTCATGGCGCTTGAGCGTGGTGAGCGTGCGCCACTGCGTGCGCGTCACACCGATCAGGCGCGCGCGCTCGTCGAAACGGCGGCGCATCAGGCGCGAAACATCGCTAATCATGAAACCGATCGAGTCACTCATGGCCGCGCATATAATAAGCATGCTTATATAATTCCAGCCCCGGCCGGGTGATAATTTTGCATCGCAACATGCAGGAGGCGGAAATGCGGGAGGAAATGACCGGCGGATGCCAGTGCGGGCGGGTGCGCTACCGCGCGCTGGTCGACGATCGCGACGCCTATCTCTGCCATTGCCGGATGTGCCAGCGCGCGACCGGCGGGGTGTCGATCGCCTTCAAATATGTGCTGAAGGCGGATGTGACCTGGGAGCGGCAGCCCGACCGATATGCCTCATCGCCGATCGCGGTTCGCGGCTTTTGCCCTACCTGCGGGACGCCGCTGACCTATGAAGCGCATGACAGCGAGTATCTCGATCTCACGGTCGGCAGCTTCGACGATCCGTTCGGTTTCACGCCGACCCAGCATTCAGGGGCGGAAAGCTGGCACGAGGCGTGGCTTGACACGACGGGCCTGCCCGCCGAACGGACTGACCAGAACCACCGCCTCGTGCAACGCTGGATGGACGCCATTGGCAAGCTCCCCGATTGAACCGGATTTCTTCGAAAGCTTCGACGGCGCACGCATCGCGTGGCGGGAGACAGGCGAGGGGCGGCCGGTCGTCCTGATCCACGGCTTCTTCTCCGACGCCTTTACCAACTGGATCCGCTACGGCCATGCGGCGACGATCGCGGCGAGGGGCTTCCGGGTCATCATGCCCGACCTGCGCGCGCATGGATCGAGCGCCAGGCCGCATGATGCGGCGAGCTATCCGCCCGATGTGCTGGCGCAGGACCAGTTCGCGCTGATCGCGCATCTCGGGCTCACCGATTACGATCTAGGCGGTTATTCGCTCGGGGCGCGGACCACGGTGCGCATGCTGATGAGGGGCGCCAAGCCCCGGAAAGTCATCCTGTCGGGCATGGGCCTGTCGGGCCTGGTCGGCACCGCGCGGCGCGGCGATCATTTCCGGCATATCCTCACCAATCTCGGCAAGCATGAGCGCGGCACGCCGGAATGGTTGGCCGAAGCATTCCTGAAGACGACCAAGGGCGATCCGGTCGCGCTGCTCCGGATCATCGATACCTTCGTCAACACCGACGAAGCCGATGTCGTGGCGATCGAGGAGCCGGTGCTGGTCCTGACCGGCGACGAGGACAATGACAATGGATCGGCGGCGGAGCTGGCGGCGGCGCTGCCCAATGCCATTCTGCGGACCACGCCGGGCGGCCATATGAGCGCGGTGACCAAGCCCGAACTGGGGCAGGAGATTGCCGACTTCCTCGCCGCTTGACCGCGGAGCAGGGGCGTCACAACGTGGCGCATCACCCGATTTATCGAGGACCCTTTCGCATGATCCGCACTGGAATTTCGACGCTTGCCCTGGCCTTGTCGCTCGCCGCGACGCCGGCGCTCGCCCAGACCAAGCTTACCGCTGCCGATGCCGACGCCTTCGTCGCGAAGACCGAGAAGGAACTCGCTGACTTCTCGATCAACGCGAACCAGGTCCAATGGGTCAACGCGACCTACATCACCGACGACACCGACGCGATCGCCTCGCGCGTCAATGCGGAGCAGACCGAGCTTCAGGTGAAGGCCGCGCTGGAAGCGGCGAAGTACGACAAGGTCGCGGGGCTCTCGCCCGATACGCGGCGCAAGCTCGACCTGATGCGCAACGCCATCACCCTGCCGGCGCCGACCCGGCCCGGCGCGGCCGACACGTTGCAGACGCTGGTGACGGGCATGTCCTCCTCCTATGGCAAGGGCAAGGGGACGCTCGACGGCAAGCCGATCAACGGCAGCGACATCGAGGCCGCGATGGGCACCGAGCGCGACCCCGCCAAGCTGAAGGAGATGTGGGTCAGCTGGCACGACAATGTCGGCGCGCCGATGCGCGGCGATTATCAGCGCATGGTCGCGATCGCCAATGAGGGGGCGGTTGGGCTCGGTTACAAGGACACCGGCGCGCTGTGGCGCTCGGGGTACGACATGGATCCGGCCGCCTTCGCGAAGATGACCGACACGCTCTGGAAGCAGGTTGAGCCGCTCTACCAGTCGCTGCACACCTATGTCCGCTGGAAGCTCAACGAGAAATATGGCGATGCGGTGCAGGCGAAGACCGGCCCGATCCGCGCCGACCTGCTCGGCAATATGTGGGCGCAGGAATGGGGCAATATCTACGATCTCGTCGCGCCGAAGGGCGCCGGCGATCTCGGTTTCGACACCGGAGAGCTGCTCAAGGAAAAGGGCTATGATCCGGTCAAGATGGTGAAGACCGGCGAGGGCTTCTATTCCTCGCTCGGCTTCGATCCGTTGCCCGAGACGTTCTGGACCCGCTCGCAGATCACCAAACCGGCCGATCGCGAAGTGATCTGCCACGCCTCGGCCTGGGACGTCGACAACAAGGACGATCTGCGCATCAAGATGTGCACCAAGGTGAACGGCGACGACTTCGTCACGATCCATCACGAGCTGGGGCATAATTATTACCAGCGCGCCTATAACAAGCAGCCTTTTCTCTACCTCAACGGCGCGAATGACGGGTTCCATGAGGCGATCGGCGACTTCGTCGCGCTGTCGATTACGCCCGATTATCTCGTCCAGATCGGGTTGCTCGACCAGACCAAGGTGCCGAGCGCAGACAAGGATATCGGCCTGTTGTTGAAGCAGGCGATGGACAAGGTGGCCTTCCTGCCGTTCGGCCTGCTGATCGACAAATGGCGCTGGGGCGTGTTCTCGGGATCGATCAAGCCGGGCGGATACGAGGCGTCATGGAATGCGCTCCGGCTGCAATATCAAGGCATCGCGCCCCCGGTCGCACGCGACGAGACAAAGTTCGATCCCGGCGCGAAATATCACGTCCCGGCAAGCGTGCCCTACACCCGCTATTTCCTGGCGCGGCTGCTGCAGTTCCAATTCTACAAGGCGGCGTGCGACCAGGCCGGCTGGAAGGGCCCGCTGCATCGCTGCTCCTTCTACGGCAACAAGGAAGTCGGCGCGAAGTTGAACGCGATGCTGGAACTGGGGCAGTCCAAGCCCTGGCCCGATGCGCTCGAAGCGTTCACCGGCAGCCGCGAGATGTCGGGCGAAGCAATGGTCGAATATTTCGCGCCGTTGAAGGCATGGCTCGACGAGCAGAACAAGGGCAAGCCGACCGGCTGGTGAGTTCCGGAATCCCTCTCCTGGCGGGAGAGGGAGGGAGGAGCGAAGCGACGGAAGGGTGAGGGTGACGCTCGGGGTCAGCGCCATCCATAGTCACCCTCATCCGGCGCTTCGCGCCACCAGTTTTGTCGGTCGCCCGGTAAAACATGCCCCCGGCATGTTTTAGAAATGCCCGGGGGGCATTTCGACCCGGCGCCCGCCAAAACTTCCGAAGGGAAGTGGTTAAGCCACGATGCGGTTGGGGATCGTGCCTTCGTCGGCGATCCGTGCTTCGAACGAGGCCGAGGAATCCGTGCCGTCGGCCTGATGCGCACCATCGCGGTGCAGCAGCGAGTCCAGGTCGGTCGGGATCCGGTCACGGAAGACGTAGAGCGCGGCGGTAGCGGCAGCGCCGACCGCGGCGACGCCGCCGACGATCGCGGCCGTGCCCCAATGGCTGGCCGACTTCCTGGTGAAGGTGCCGTCCTTGGCGCGCACCGGCGCCTTGCGCGCTACGGGCTTGCGGGCCGCAGCGGGTTTGCGCGGTGCGGTCGGCTTCTTTGCGGCGGTAGCCATCACATGCTCCTCAAGAATATTGAGCAGCCGTAACGCACGAGACGCGCAGGGTTTCCGCTCAGCGGAAAGGTGGCTCGTTGAACGCGCGCAATTTGCGGGAGTGAAGCTTGGCACCCTCGCGGCGCAATTCCTCACAGGCCTGGATGCCGATGCGCATATGTTCGCTGATCGCGCGCTCATAGAAGCGGTTGGCCTGGCCGGGCAGCTTGAGCTCGCCGTGGAGCGGTTTGTCCGACACGCAAAGCAGGGTGCCGTAAGGCACACGGAAGCGATAGCCCTGCGCGGCGATGGTTGCGGATTCCATGTCGATGCCGACCGCGCGCGACAGCGAGAAACGCAGCGCCGAGCGGGCATAGCGCAACTCCCAGTTGCGGTCATCGGTGGTCACGATCGTGCCGGTGCGCAGGCGGCGCTTCAACTCCTCGCCCGACTGGCCCGAAACCGTCTCGGCGGCGCGGGCGAGCGCGAGCTGGACTTCGGCGATGGCGGGCACCGGGATTTCCGGGGGCAGCACGTCGTCGAGCACATGATCGTCGCGCAGATAGGCGTGCGCGAGCACATAGTCGCCGATGCGCTGGCTCGGGCGCAGGCCGCCGCAATGGCCGATCATCATCCACGCTTCGGGACGGACCACCGCGAGGTGATCTGTGATCGTCTTCGCGTTGGACGGGCCGACGCCGATATTGACGAGGGTGATGCCGGTGCGGTCGTCCGCCATCAGATGATAGGCCGGCATCTGGTGGCGCCGCCACGCGCTGCTGTCGGCCAGCATCGCCTCGACATCGTCGCCGGCGCGCATCATCGTGCCGCCCGCGCCCGACACGCCGGTGAAGCGGCTGCCTTCGCCAAGCTGCGCGCAGGCCCAACGGACGAACTCGTCGACATAACGGTGATAGTTGGTGAACAGCACATAGCGCTGGACATGCTCGGGCGGGGTGCCGGTATAGTGGCGCAGGCGCGCGAGCGAGAAATCGGTACGCAACCCGTCGAACAGGGCAAGTGGCCGCGTGCCGTCTGCATCGGCGTAGAGGCCGTCGGCAATCTCGTCGCCGATATAGGCAAGCTCGGTCGCCGGGAAATGGCGCGCCAGTTCGAGCGCCGAGACCTCATCGAGGCTCATCGCGTGCCCGGCATCGAGCACATAAGGGAAGGGGATTTCCTGCCGGCCGGGCACTGCCTCGACCAGCACGTCATAATCCTCGATGAGCAGGGTAAGCTGCTCGGTCAGGTAATCGGCGAAGATCGACGGCTTGGTGACGCTGATGCGGTATTCGCCCGGCGTGACGAGACGACCAAAGGAGCGAAGCGGGGTCGGACGATCATTGACGCCGCGATAGCGCAACCTGATCTCCGGATAGGCGAAGCTGCCGTCATGGCGCGCATCGCGCGAGGGAACCGAACCGTCGGCAAGATAGGCTGTAAGGGCCGCCTGCAGCCGCTCGACCGATGCACGGTAGAGGGTATCGAGCTGGGCGACGATATCGGAGGCAGTCGTCATCCTCCGTGGCTAAAGCACGCGCATGACTCTGGCAAGACGGCCGCAGGAAACAGGAAACGGGGCGCCGGTGAGGGCGCCCCGTTCATATCAGATCAGGATTTGGCGTCGTCGTCGTCATCGTCGAGCAGCTTGCTGATGCCGTAAGCCGCACCGGCGACGGCTGCGGTCGCGCCGGCCGCAATCGCGGCGGCTGCCGCAGGATGCTCCTTCACTGCTTCGACGGTCGATTCGACCGCTGACTCGATCGCGTCCTGAGCGCGTTCGAAGAAGGATTTCTCCTCGGTCTTTACAGCGGGGGTGTTGGTCTCGTCGGTCATTTATGCCTCCATGGTCGATCGCGGCCCCGGAACGGGGGAACTGGCTTGCGAGTTCCCGGCGGGGAGGCGGATCGTTGCCCGCCCGCGTCCCGCCGAGTTGCGACCCGAGTCTCAGACCTCAGAGTTCGTTTAGCATGTGCTCAGCCGAGGAGACATTGAATTCGCCCGGAGCCTCGACATTGAGCTGCTCGACAACGCCGTCATTGACGACCATCGAGTAACGCTGGCCACGCTTGCCGAGCCCGAACTTCGAGCCGTCCATGGTCAGGCCGACGGCTTCCGCAAAGGTGCCGTTGCCGTCCGCGAGCATCGTCACCGCATCGGCGTCGTTCGCCTTGCTCCAGGCACCCATCACGAACGGATCGTTGACCGCGGTGCAGGCGATCTCGTCGATGCCCTTGGCTTTCAGATCTTCGGCCTTGTCCAGATAGCCGGGCAGGTGCTTGGCCGAACAGGTCGGCGTGAAGGCGCCGGGCACGGAGAACAGGGCGACCTTGCGGCCAGCGAAATACTCGTCCGAGCTGACCTGCTCGGGGCCGTTCGCCGTCGCCTTGACGAGAGTGGTGCTGGGCAGCCGATCGCCGACGCTGATGGTCATGTTGGAATCCTCCTGGAGCCGCCTTGGGCGCGTTGTTGTCGTTTTGCCGCTGAACCGCGGCGGGGTTCTGATGCCGCAGGACTGCGACGGAGCCTACCTCGTGCAGGCGCGTTCGGATTTCAAGCGTGGCGAGCGCGGATGGCTGCGCTATGATGGCGGATGATGGATAAAGCGGCGAATCTCACGGGGCAGCTTCTGCTCGCCATGCCCGGAATCGGCGATCCGCGCTTCGAGCGCGCGGTCATCGCGATCTGCGCGCATGATCCGAAGGGCGCGATCGGCATCGGGATCGGCCAGACGATTCGCGGGCTGGGGCTGCATGAGGTGCTGGCGCAGTTCGGCATCGATCCGGGCGCAGCGCCCGACGCGCCGGTCCATTCGGGCGGCCCGGTCGAGCAGCGTCGCGGCTTCGTACTGCATTCCAACGACTGGAGCGGGCAGGACACGATCGACGTCGCCGGCCGCTGGGCGCTGTCGGGCACGATCGACGCGCTGAAGGCGATCGCCGACGGATCGGGGCCGAGCCGCTGGCTGGTCGCTTTGGGCTATGCCGGCTGGGGCGAGGGGCAGCTCGACGAGGAGCTGACCCGGCATGGCTGGTTCAACGTGCAGGGCGATATCGAGCTGCTCTACGACACCGAAGCTGCGACGCGCTGGGAACTCGGATTCGCCGAGGCGGGGATCGACCCGCGCCTGCTGGCGACCAGCACCGGAACGGCCTGACTCCGCACGCCGGTCGCTTCCTACGGCAGGCGCGATCAGCGCGGCTTGCGCAGGACGTGGACCCAGCAATTCACCGAGAAGCGCGAATCCTCGAACCGGTCGGTGGGACAGCGCACCGGCATGACCTCATGGGTCACCCAGGAGGGGAAGACGGCGAGGCTGTTGTGTTCGGGATCGACGTCGATGAACCTGTCGGTCGCGCCGGTCGCTGACGGATAGAGCCGCAACTGGCCGCCGCTGAACGCGCGGGGCCGCGCGTGGAAATAATAGACGCCGCTGAGCGCCCGGATCGTCTCCGCCTGGCGATGCGGGTTGAGATCGATGTGGCGGCCGTAGAAGGCGCCGTCGCCATGCGCGACCAGCTCGATCTCGATCTTCGCGACGCTGATCGGCGTCATCGCCAGGGCCGCCAGCATCTCCGGCACGCCGCCCGCCACCCTGTCGTTCAGGAGCGGCTTGAACGGGCCGAGATCGCGCGTGGCGACCGAGATGCGGTTTTGCGGATCCTCGCGCGCGCGATCCTGGATGCCGATACGCGTCGACTGGAACGCTTCCCGGTGGGCAATGGCATGGTCGAGCAGGGCGTCCGCCGTCGCGTCGTCGAGAAAGTCGTGCCGGATGAAGACGGGCGCATTGCCGCTCATGCGGGGACCTCACGCCCGGTATCGATCAGTTCCATGGATAAGGATATGCCGGGACCGGGCGCGCCTGTCACGACGCATGCCGCCGATCAGCGCTTTGCCGCCCGGCGCGCCTTCAGGGCGACCGGATCGGGAATGATCGGCGACAGGTCGGCGATCACCTCGTCGGCATTGTTGAACAGTGCAGCGGGCAGGCCGGGATCGCCGCTATTGCCGGTCAAGATCCAGGCGGCGAGGATCTCCCGGGTGAACACCGGCATGATCACGAAGCCCTGCTGTCCGCGCGTCTTGGCCAGCAACGCCGCGTGGAGCGTATAGGCCTCGAGCGCGGTCACCGGATCGATGCCGTACTGGAACAGGGTCTCGAGCTTCGAGGTGTTGGTCGGTTCTTTCTTGACCTTGAGCAGGAGCTTCGACTTTTCAGCCTGCCAGACATTCTTCGACGCGGCCTCATAGCTGGCGGCCGGCACAAGCCGTGGGATGAGGTTGAAGAGGGTCTTGTTGTCCTTGTCCTTGGCGATCCGCTCGGCGATCCTGGCCTCGGAGCGTTCCTTCCACATCTGGTCGGCGTCCTTTGCGAGGCCGCCGATCATCTCGTCCGGCGCGGCGCCGGTGCGCAGGCGCCGGGTCACTTCGAGCACGCTGCCGAAGGAGGCAGCCACCCATTGCGACCGTGCGGCGAACAGCCGGCGCGCACCCTTCAGGTCGCCGGCATTGGCCATGTCGACGATGCCGTAAAGATCCATCAACTCGACATATTCGGCGGCGTTGCTCTCGGGTTTCCCGTCCGCCGTGCGCTTGTCGAAATTCGCCCTGGCGGCGGCGGCGCGCTCGGCCGCCCGCGCCTTGTCGCCGGCAAGCGCATGCGAGACGGCGGCTCTGGCAAGCCAGGTCGAGCTGACCAGGTCCGGCGTGCTGGAGCGGTCATAATCGACCAGCCCGTCGCGAAGGCGAGCGGCGTCGGCGAAGCGGCCCAGCTCCTCGAGCCGATTGGCCTCGCCGGCGGCGGTGGTGGCCGCCGTGCGCGTCCGCCACGTCAGATAATGCTCTTCCGTCTCGGAGCCGGCCTTGACCGAGTCGAGATAGTCGGGCGCGCTCATCAGGCTGAGGAAGCTGTGCTTGACCGAGGCCGTGCCGCGCAGCGCCGCGTCGCGCGCCTCCGCCGGGCGTCCCAGCCGGTACAGGGCGGCGGATTCGATCAGGTCGAAGGCGCGCCCCTGCGAGCGGGCATAATAGGGATCGGCCATCAGGCCTGCGGTTGTCGCTTCGGTGCGGGCGAGGCCGGCATCGGCGATCGCCGCGTCATAGGATTTCTGCTCTATCTGATGGATCGCGCGAGCAAGGATCAGGCCGATGCGGCGGGAGACATTGCCTTCCTTCTTTTCGCCATCGAGGATCGCGGTACAGGCGGCGACGCCCTCCGCGCCGAACTTGCGCTTCGACGCGTCGGGGCTTTCCGGCGGCGGCGCAAGCAGAGCGAGCAAGGTGACCGCACCGAGCAGGCGTGCGGCGCTTTCGCCGGTGCTCATATTGTTGGGCATGCCGTCGCACTGGACGTAGAGCGAACCTGCTTTCTCCTCGGCTGCCTGGAGCGGCGCGGCGCTGGCGGCCTGGTTCGACGGCAGAATGAAGATCGCCATGATCGCAAGGCCATGACGCAGGCGCGACGAAAACTTCACGGCATCCCCCCAAAGACCGTTTACCGCCCGTGGACTGGCAGTCGTTCGAAACCGTGTCAACCGGCGGGCCGCGACCGAAAGGCCCACATATAAAGACATCTTTATATTTGATTTGAGGGCGGCGAGGCCCTATGTGCCGCCCATCCAATTCCCAATTCCGGAGACTATTACGTGGCCACCGCACTCGCCGCCGAACGCCAAGACTATGTCATCGCAGACATCGAGCTCGCCGAATTCGGCCGCAAGGAAATCAACATTGCCGAGACCGAAATGCCCGGCCTCATGTCGCTCCGCGAGGAGTTCGGCGCATCGCAGCCGCTGAAGGGCGCGCGCATCACCGGATCGCTGCATATGACGATCCAGACCGCGGTGCTGATCGAGACGCTGACCGCGCTCGGCGCCGATGTCCGCTGGGCGACCTGCAACATCTTCTCGACCCAGGACCATGCCGCCGCCGCGATCGCCGCGACCGGCGTGCCGGTGTTCGCCGTGAAGGGCGAGAGCCTGGCCGATTATTGGGACTATGTCGGCGACATCTTCAACTGGGGCGCCGGCACTGACGGCACAACCGCCAACATCATCCTCGACGATGGCGGCGATGCGACCATGTTCGCGCTGTGGGGTGCGAAGCTCGAGGCCGGCCACACGCTGGGCGAGCCGGAGAATGACGAGGAAGTCGAGTTCCAGCGCGCGCTGAAGGCGTTCGTGGCGAAATATCCGGGTTACCTGACCGAGACCGTTAAGAACCTGAAGGGCGTTTCGGAAGAGACCACCACCGGCGTCCACCGTCTGTATGAGATCGCGAAGAAAGGCGAACTGCCCTTCCCGGCGATCAACGTCAACGACAGCGTGACCAAGTCGAAGTTCGACAATCTCTATGGCTGCAAGGAATCGCTGGTCGACGCGATCCGTCGCGCCACCGACGTGATGCTCGCCGGCAAGGTTGCCGCGGTTGCCGGTTTCGGTGACGTCGGCAAGGGCTCGGCCCAATCGCTGCGCAACGGCGGCGCGCGCGTTCTCGTGACCGAGATCGACCCGATCTGCGCACTGCAGGCGGCGATGGAGGGCTTCGAGGTCGTGACGATGGAAGAAGCGGTGACCCGCGCCGACATCTTCTGCACCGCGACCGGCAATGCCGACGTGATCACCGCCGATCACATGAAGGCGATGAAGCCGATGGCGATCGTCTGCAACATCGGCCATTTCGACAGCGAGATTCAGATCGCGGCGCTGAGCAATTACGAGTGGACCGAAGTGAAGCCGGGCACCGACCTGGTGAAGTTCCCGGACGGCAAGCAGATCATCGTGCTGGCCAAGGGCCGCCTGGTGAACCTGGGCTGCGCGACCGGTCACCCGTCGTTCGTGATGTCGTCCTCCTTCACCAACCAGACGCTCGCTCAGATCGAGCTGTGGACCAGGGGCGAGAACTACAAGAACGACGTGTACGTCCTGCCGAAGCATCTCGACGAGAAGGTCGCGGCGCTTCACCTTGAGAAGCTGGGCGTGAAGCTGTCCAAGCTGACCGAGAAACAGGCGAGCTATATCGGCGTGCCGGTCGAAGGTCCGTACAAGCCTGATCATTATCGTTACTGAGACATCAAGCATTCATTCGTTGAAAACTGGCCGCGCTTGCCTTCTGGGCCGGCGCGGCCTTTTTGTTGCAAGGTTGCAACATAGTAACGCGAAAGTCGCGAACTGCCCCCGCCATGGGGTTGCCTATCTGAACAATTTGTCATGATTTGAAGGGGCCGGGGGGCAAAAGACAAAGGGGTTCCCATGTCAATTCGCACGCATCAGCGTGGTGCCGGCCTTTCGCTCACCGCTTCGCTTTTCGCCCTGTCCCTCGCCAGCCTGTCGTCGCCCGCTCTGGCGCAGACGCCGCCGGATCCGCAGGAAAGCGTCGCCGCCGATGCGCCGGATGAAGGCGAAAATGACGTTGTTGTCACAGGGTCGCGTATCCGCCGTCCCGATTTCGACACGCCGAACCCGGTTCTCTCGATCAGTGCGGCCCAGATCCAGCAATCGGGCTCGACCAACCTGACCGATTTCCTGACCGGCTATCCTGCCCTGCAGGGTTCCTCCACCTCGGCTGACAATTCGGGTGACCAAGCGGGCATCGGGGCGACCGGCCTCAACCTGCTGAACCTGCGCAATCTGGGGACGGAGCGCACGCTCGTCCTGGTCGATGGCCGTCGCCATGTCGCGGCCCTTCCGGGCAGCCAGGCGATCGACATCAACACGATACCGAACGACCTGGTCGAGCGCGTGGAGATCCTGACGGGGGGTGCCTCGGCGATCTACGGCGCCGACGGCGTCACCGGTGTGGTCAATTTCATCACGAAGAAGAATTTCGAGGGCATCTCGGCGCACGCCCAGGCCGGGATCTCCGAATATGGCGACGCCGGCAAGCGCTTCATTTCGGTGACCGCGGGCAAGAATTTCGCCGAAGGTCGCGGCAATTTCGCGATCGCCTATGAATATGGCGAGGAAGATCGGCTCCAGACCAAGGATCGCAAGAGCCTTTCCGGCACGAACAGGGTCGCCTTCTATCTCAATCCTGACGATCCCGAAAACCAGGGCGGCTATACCGGCCCTGCCGACAATGGGATTCCCGACAATATCCCGCTCAACAACATCCGCTATTTCGATACCAACCGACAGGGCGGCGTCGATATCAATTTCGACGGTTTTCCGGACTATTTTGTCGGGACGGGCGGCGGAATCGTCCCGTTCGACCCGGGCACCTTCGTGCCGGATTTCTATCAGCAAGGCGGCAATGCGACACTTGTTTCGGACTATGGCAACGATCTGTTGCCCCAGATCAGGCGGCACGTGGTCAATGCGATCACGCATTTCGACGTAGCGCCCGCACTGACGCTGTTTGCCGAAGGGAAATACGCGAATATCCGCAGCTTCTCGCTCGCTCAGCCGACCTTTGACTATTATCTCAATATCCAGCCGGATAACCCCTATATCCCGGGGGCAATCCTGTCGGCTTTCAACGCATCCAACGCGGCTGGTGCATGCGATGACCCAGGTACGCCTGGCGTTGAAAATTGCCCCTTGCTGATCAATCGCGACAATTTCGACTTCGGACAGCGCGGTGAGGACGTCACCCGGCAGACCTACCGTTTCGTCGTCGGTGCGCGCGGCGAGATCAGCGAGCATGCCAATTACGAGCTGTCGTACACCTGGGGGCGTACCGACATCAAAAGCAAATATGTCAACGACATCCTGGATGATCGTTACTACGCCGCGATCGATGTCGTGACCAATCCGGCCAATGGCCAGCCGACCTGCCGGGTGAACCTGGATCCCAGCTGGACGCCGGATCAGCCCTATAATTATACGCGCGGCGTCTTCGCGCCGACGACGTTCCAGCCCGGCCAGTGCGTGCCGCTGAACCTGTTCGGCGAAGGCGCGCCCTCCCAGGCGGCGCTCGACTTCATCCGGGCGAACACTGTCGATCGCGCCCGGCTCGAGCAACAGGTGATCTCCGGGTCGATCTCGGGCGATTTCGGGCAGTTCTTCTCGCTGCCCGGCGGCCCGGTCGGGTTCGCGATCGGTGGCGAGTATCGGCGGGAAACGAGCAGCTTCACCGCTGACCCGCTCGCCGCGCAGGGGCTTACCTTCACCAATTCCCTGTCGAACGACGCGGGCAAATATGAGGTCAAGGAAGGGTTCGGTGAGCTGCGTGCGCCGCTGCTGAAGGACCTGCCCTTCGCCCATCGGCTTGAGGTTGGTGCGGCGGTCCGCTTCTCCGATTATTCGACGATCGGCAACACCACGACCTGGAAGGTCGATGGCTCCTGGGCGCCCGTACGGGACATCACCTTTACGGGCACCTATTCCAAGGCGGTTCGCGCCCCGAACATCGGTGAGCTGTTCGCCGGCCAGTCCCAGACGTTCAACTTCATCACCGATCCCTGCAACACCAACCAGATCCAAAACGGCACGCAGTATCGCGCGGCGAATTGTCAGGCGCTGCTGACCTCATTGGGCGTGACGGATCCGGGCACCTATCGCGATTTCCGGTCCACCAACATCCCCGGCCTCCAAGGCGGCAATCCCAATCTGAGCGAGGAAGAGGCGACCACCTGGACGGCGGGCGTGATCCTGCAGCCGCGCTTCGTGCCGGGCCTGTCGATCCGGGCAGACTGGTACGACATCAAGCTGAAGGGTGCGATCAACACCGCGACGGCGTCCGAACTGGCCGGGCTCTGTGTCGATCAGCCCACGCTCGCCAACCAATATTGCGCGGGCATCGTTCGCCAGAACGGCGCGGCGGGCACGGCGGATGCGGGCAACATCGTGGACTTCACATTGCGACCGTTCAACGTCGCGCAGTTCCGCACGGCGGGCCTGGACGTCAATGTAAGCTACCGGGTGGAGACGGCAAAGGTCGGCACCTTCAATCTGAATGTCATGGCCAACTATCTTGACCGTCTGGAGTTTATCAGCTCGCCCGGCGCTCCGGTCACCAATCAGCGCGGGGAGGCCTTTTCGCCGAAATATACCGTCAATGCCGACCTGACGTGGAAGCTCGGCGCGTTCACGGTGAACTACGGCTTGCTGTGGTTCGACAAGACGCTGCGCTACACCAACCAGGAGATGGCGACGAACACCGACATCGTCGCTCCGGAATATGTCTATCTGAAGCAGCATTGGCAGCACGACATCTTCGCGAGCGTCGATGTGAAAGGCGGCATGCAATTCTACGCGGGCGTGAACAATGTGTTCGGGCAGAAGCCGGATATCGGCACCAACACCTATCCGGTAAGCTCGGTCGGGCGGTTCCTCTATGCCGGCGTGAAGGTGAACCTGCCCAAGTTCTGATCGTTCGAAACCCAGGCGCGAAAAGGCCCGGTCGACGACCGGGCCTTTTTTGTGGTGCGGACGCTTCCTTATTGTCGGCGGATTGCCCTAAGGATCGAACATGAATTCGGGCGGCACAGGCAAGGCGCAGTCGCGCGAGGGACGACGTGCACGATAGCGCGCTTTCCATGGTCATTGTCGGCGCCGTCCTGGCGCTGTTCGTCGGCGCGGCCGTCTGGCTGCTGTATCTAGGATTGAAGGCGCGCCGCGATGCGGCGGAAGTCCTTGGGGCGAATCTGAGGCTCGAGGCGCTGATCGGTTCCGCGCCCGCGCTCGCGATGATCGTGCGGGCGGATGGCCGGCTCGAGCTGCCCGATCGGCTGGCGGACTGGCTCGGTCTGTCGCCGCCGCCGCGCTATCTCGACGATCTGGCGGGGCGGGACGGCGGTCTCACGCCCGAAGATGCGCGCGCGATCGCCGCCGATGTCGCCGCGGCGCAAAAGGCTGGACGGACCTTCTCGCGGGCAATCCGCGCGCGGGGATCCTCGCGTGCGCTGATGATCAAGGGGCAACGGGCGCCGCGCGACCTGCAGGCGCCGGGCGGGGTGGTGCTGTGGGTGTTCGATGCGACCGATAGCGAGGCCGAGATCGCCCGGCTCGGCGAGGAACGGGCGGAAGCGCTCGACGCGTTCGAAGCGCTGACCGGGTTGATCGAGGCGGCGCCGCTGCCAATGTGGTATCGCGGCCCCGATCTGCGCCTCGCGATGGTCAATTCCGCCTATGTCGAGGCGGTCGAGGCGCCCGATGCCGCCGACGTGATCCGGCGCGGCGTGGAGCTGGTCGAGGGATCGGGCATTGGCGGGCCGCTGGCGAGCGCGGTCATCGCGCGCGACACGGGCAAGCCGCAGATGCAGACCATGCCGGCGACGATCCGCACCATGCGCCGGATGCTGCGCGTCTATGACGTGCCCTTGCCGACCGGCGGCGTGGCGGGTTTCGCGGTCGATATCGAGGAACTGGAGCAGGCGCGCAGCGGCATCAAACGTTTCGCCGACGCGCAGCGCGCGATGCTCGACCGGCTTTCAGCGGGCGTCGTCCAGTTCGCGCCCGATCGCACGCTCGCCTTTTGCAACCAGCCTTTCCGCCGGCTGTTCGCGATGAAGAGCGAGTGGCTGGCCGACCGGCCGGAGTTCGATCGCGTGCTCGAACGGATGCGCGAGGCGAACCGCTTGCCCGAGGTGCGCGACTTCCCGGGCTGGAAGGCTGAGCGGCGCGACTGGTTCCTGGAGGCGGGCGGCGCAATCGAGGAACAATGGCATCTGCCCGGCGGCGTGCATCTGCGCGTCGTGGCGCAGCCTCTGCCCGATGGCGGGCTGCTGCTGATCTTCGAGGACCGGACCGAGCAGGTCCAGCTCGCCAGCGCGCGCGACACGCTGCTGCGCGTGCGCACCGCGACTTTCGACAATCTCTACGAGGCGCTGGGCGTGTTCGCGGCGGACGGGCGGCTGCAGCTGTGGAACAACAAGTTCCGCGCTCTATGGGGTTTCGAGGAGGAGTTCCTGACCAGCCATCCGGGCGTCGACGCGCTGGCGGATGCGGCGGCGCGCCAACTCGCCAAGCCCGGGCGCGCCACGCTGATCGGCGATCTGGTGCGCGCGGCGACGGTCGAGCGGCAGCAGCGCGGCGGCGAACTCGAATTCGCTGACGGACGCTTCTTCGAACTGGCCGCGGTGCCGCTGCCCGACGGCAACGGGCTGTTCACGATGCTCGACATTTCCGACAGCCGCCGGATCCAGCGCGCGCTGCGTGACCGCAACGAAGCGCTGGAGGCAGCCGACCGGATCAAGACCGCCTTTGTCGCCAATATGAGTTATGAGCTGCGCACCCCGATCACCTCGATCAGCGGCTTCGCCGAGATGCTGTCGGAGGGCTATGCCGGCAAGCTGAGCAAGGATGCGCACGGCTATGTCGCAGCAATCCTCGAATCGGTCGAACGGCTCGGCTTCTTCGTCGACGAGGTGCTCGATCTCACCCAGAATGAGGGGCGCACCCCGGCGCTGGAGTCGCTCGAAGTCGATCTGGATATCGTGGCGCGTGAGGCGGCTGATGCGATCCAGCCGCTGGCGGCACGCAAGAAGCTGGATTTCGCGGTCGAGATATTGCCCTCGACCGGCAGTATGAAGGGCGATGCGAAGCGCCTGCGCCAGGTCGTCGAGCACCTCCTGCGCCACGCGGTGGGCGGCACCGAACAGGGTGGGCGCATTCTGCTCCATGTCGATGGCACCGCGGCGGCCGCCCGGATCGTGGTGTCGGACGATGGAGTGGGCATGACACGCCAGGCCGTCGCCCATGCGTTCGATCGCTTCGCCGAGCCCGGCGTGACGCGGGGCGGGGAGCGGTCGCTGGGGCTTGGCCTGCCGCTCGCCAAGCAGTTCGTCGAGGCGCATGGCGGCACGATCGATCTGGTGTCGGAACCGGGCGAGGGGACCTTCATCACCGTCAAACTGCCGCGACGCTAGCTTGAACGTGCATGATTATGCGCATAGTATATGCGCATAGACTGGAGGTGCCATGGCGCGATCGACCGTCCGTGAAGCAAAGGCGCCGTTCAGGCGGCCAACCAATGTCTCGCTTGATGCTGCGATGATCGAGGATGCCAGGGAACTGGGCATCAACATTTCGCGCGCTTGCGAGGAGGGGCTGGCGAAACAAATCTCCGAGGAGCGTGGACGGCGCTGGAAGGAAGAGAATCGCGAGGCGACTGCCGAGTGGAACGCTTATGTCGCAGAACATGGGCTGCCGCTTGAGCGTTTCCGTCAATTCTGATGGCGCGCTTCGACGTCTATCGTCCGAAGGATGGCGACGAATTGCTGCTTGATTGCCAGGCGGATGTGCTGGACGAACTGGACAGCCGCTTCGTCGTGCCATTGTTGCCGGCTATCATGTTCCGCAGGACGTTTGCGCGGCTGAATCCGACATTCGAGGTTGGCGGGCAAACAATGATCATGGCGACTCAGTCGGCTGCTACCATCCCGGTCCGTTCAATCGGTCAGCGCGTCACATCACTAGCCGATGAGCAGTCCGCCATCATGAATGCCATCGACATGCTTCTGATCGGTTATTGACCGATGAGACTGGCTGACCCTGCCGCGTCCGAGGCTCTTGGCGCACGCCTCGCCGAGTTCGCCGGACCCGGCGACATAGTCACACTGACCGGTCCGCTTGGCGCGGGAAAGACAAGCATCGCGCGCGGGCTGCTCGCGGCACTCGGGTTGGAGGGCGAAGCGCCGTCGCCGAGCTTCGCGATCGTGCAGCCCTATGCGCCGCCAGAGGTGCGGTTTCCGGTTCTCCATATCGATCTCTACCGGATCGAGGACCCCGACGAGATCGAGGAACTTGGGCTCGACGAAGCGCTGTCCGATTCGCTGCTGATCGTCGAATGGCCCGAACGCGCGCCCGGTCTGTGGCCCGAGGCGCTGGCGCTGAGCCTGACGATCGAGCCCGACGGCACCCGCGCCTTGACAGCGGGGGTGCCGGCGGCTTGGAGGGCGCGATGGCAGCAGATATGATTCCGCCGGCCGCCGCGGCCGATTTCCTCGCGGCGAATGGCTGGGAAGGGGCGGAGATCCTGCCCGTGGCGGGCGACGCCTCGTTCCGCCGCTATTTCCGCGTCGTCGCCGGCGACCGCAGTGCGATCCTGATGGATGCGCCGCCGCCGCAAGAGGACCCGCGGCCCTTTATCGAGATTGCGCGCTGGCTGGGTGAGCGCGGGTTCGCGGCGCCGGCGATCCATGGCGTCGACCTCGATCGGGGCCTCGTCCTGCTCGATGATTTCGGTGACATCCGGATGCGCGAGACGGTCGATGAGCAGGCCGGCCGTGCGACCGGCCTGTACGAAGCGGCGATCGACATCCTGATCGCGTTGCACAAGCATGAGGCGGGGCCGCTGGCGCCCTATGATCGTCCGGTGCTGCACCGCGAGGCCAACCTGCTGACCGAATGGTATTGCCCGGCGGTCGGCATCGAGGCCGATCAGGCGGGTTATGACGCGGCATGGGACCAGGTGTTCGACGCAGCGCTCGCCGGGCCGGTCGTGACGGTGCTGCGCGACTATCATGCCGAGAACCTGATGCTGATCGGCGGGACCGACACGCTCGGCCTGCTCGACTTCCAGGATGCGCTGGCCGGCCACCCCGCCTACGATCTCGTCTCGCTGCTGCAGGATGCGCGGCGCGATGTGGATCCGGCGCTCGAAAGCGTCATGCTCGCGCGGTACAAGCATATCACCGGCGCCGGGGAGGATTTCGATATCGCCTATCATGTCCTTGGCGCGCAGCGGAACGCGAAGATCGTCGGTATCTTCACCCGCCTGTGGAAGCGCGACGGCAAGCTGCGCTATTCGGCGCTATGCCCGCGCGTCTGGCGCTATCTCGAGCGCGACCTCGCACACCCGGCGCTGGCGCCGGTCAAGGCGTGGTTCGATGCCAATATCCCTGCCGGCATGCGCGGTGACCCGATGGTGATTTCCGGCCAATGACGACCAAGCGCACCCTTGCGATTCGCCCCGATCCCGGTGGCGACGTGCCGGAAACCGCGATGGTGATGGCGGCCGGACTCGGCAAGCGCATGCGCCCGCTGACTGCGACGCGCCCCAAGCCGCTGGTCGAGGTGGCGGGCAGGCCGCTGATCGATCATGTCTTCAACCGGCTGCGCAGCGCTGGCGTGAAGCGGGCGGTGGTCAATGTCCATTATCTCGCCGATGCGCTCGAAGCGCATCTGATGAATCGGGTAAAAGGCATTGAAATCGCTGTCTCCGATGAGCGCGGCAGGCTGATGGAGACCGGCGGCGGCATCGTCCAGGCGCGCGACCTGATCGGGGACAAGCCGTTCCTCGTCGTCAACAGCGACAATCTGTGGATCGATGGGCCGGCGGATGCGATCCGGCTGCTCGCCGCGCGGTGGGACGACACGACGATGGACGCGCTGCTGCTGATGGTGCCGTTCGCCAGGGCGTATAACCATGGGGGGCAGGGCGATTTCCACCTCGCGCCCGACGGCCGCATCACCAAGCGCCGCCAGCCCGGGCGGCCCGCGCCGTTCGTCTATACCGGCGTGCAGATATTGTCGCCGCGCGTAATCCAGGACTGGCCGGAGGGGCCGTTCTCGACCATGATCTTCTGGGAACGCGCGATCGCGGCGGGCCGCGCTTACGGCCTGGTCCATCAGGGCCTGTGGTTCGATGTCGGCACGCCGGCCGCGATAGGACAGACCGAGGCGATCCTCGCTGATGGCTGAGGCCGTCAAACCGGCACTCTTCACCATCCCTGCGCACCGGGCATTCGCCGACGCGCTCGCCGCCGGGCTGATCCGGCGCTTCGGCGGGGAACCGCTCGGGCTCGCGCGCGGGCTGGTGCTGCTGCCCAACAATCGCGCCAAGCGGGCGATGACCGACGCGTTCGTGCGCGCCAGCGAGGGCGGGCTGCTGCTCCCCCGGCTGGTTTCGATCGGCGAACTGGACGAGGCAACCGGCGCGGCGCTCGATCCGGCTGACGACAATGATCCGGTCCCGCCTGCGGTACCGCCGCTCCAGCGCCGGATGATCCTGGCGCGGCTGGTGACCGAGGAGCGCGCGCGAACCGGTCAGCCGGTCGATGCGGCTGAGGCCGTGCGGCTGGCTGGCGATCTGGCGCGGACTCTCGACCAGCTACTGATCGAGGAAGTGGCGCCGGCCAGGCTGCGCGAACTCGAATTGAGCGAGGAGCTGTCGGACCATTGGCGCGGGGCGCTGGCGCTGTTCGGGATCGTGCTGGATCGCTGGCCGGACGAACTGAAGCGGCTGGGCAGGATCGACCTCGCGGACCGGCGCGGGCGATTGCTGCGCCGGCTGGCGGCACGGTGGAAGCAGGCTCCGCCACAGGACTTCGTCTGCGCCGCGGGCATCACCGATTCAGCGCCAGCGGTGGGGTTGCTGCTGCGGCGCGTATCTGAGCTGCCGCAGGGCATGGTAGTGCTGGCCGATCTGGCGACCGGCATGGATGAGGAGGAATGGCAGGCGCTCGGCCCGCACGAGCCTGATCCCGTCACCGGATTCCGCCGGCGATCGATCGAGACTCATCCGCAATTCCATCTGAAACTGTTGCTCAAACGGATGGGCGTGAACCGCGACGAATTCCTCCCTTGGCGCGACGGTGGCGGGCATGACGCCACGGCCGCACGGGGGCGCGCCATCGCCAATGCGCTCGCCCCGGCCGAATTCACCGGCAAATGGACCGGGCTCGAGGCGGAAGATCGCCGCCTGTCGGGCATCGCCGCCGCCGAACTGGCGACGCCGGCCGAAGAGGCGCAGGCGATCGCGCTGGCATTGCGCGAAGTGCTTGAGATGCCGGGCCGTACCGCGGCGCTGGTGACGCCGGATCGCGGGCTCGCGCGCCGAGTGGCGGCGCATGCGGCGCGCTGGGGGATCGAGATCGACGATTCCGCTGGTCGGCCATTGTCGATCCTGCCTTCCGGCACCTTGCTCACCGCGCTGGCCGAGGCTGCCACACAGCGTTTTGCACCGCTCGCGCTGCTGACTCTGCTCAAGCATCCGCTAGTGCGTTTCGGTGAGGGGCGTGGTGCGTGGCTGGAGGGCACGCGTGCGCTCGACCGAGTGCTGCGCGGACCGCGACCGGGGGCGGGACTGACCGGGATCGACGATCATCTCACCAATCCGTCGGAGCGAGAGCGGCGGTTGTTCGGTGAGGCGGCCGCCTGGTGGCCTGAGACCCGCGCATTGTTGTCGCCCATCGAAGCCGTGTTCGAGGGTGGTGCGCAGCCTTTGGCTACGCTGGTCGCCGCGCTTCGCGAGGCGGCGCAGGCACTGTGCGGCGATACGCTGTGGGGTGGCCCGGCCGGGCGCGCCGCTTCCGAACTGCTCGCCGATCTTGAAGCGGAAGCCGATGCTGGTCCGGCAAGCGTCGAGCCCGCCAGTCTCGCACCGTTGCTCAAGACGCTGATGGACGAGGCTGCGGTTCGCCCGCCGCAGGGCGGGCATCCGCGCCTGGCGATCTACGGCCTGATCGAAGCGCGGTTGCAGACCGCCGACCTGATGATCCTTGGCGGGCTGAACGAAGGTACCTGGCCCGGCCAGCCAGCGCCCGACCCATGGCTGGCGCCGCGCATCCGTGCCGAGCTTGGCTTGCCAGGCCTCGAACGACGCGTCGGCGTCTCGGCGCACGATCTGGCCGGCGCGCTGGGCGCGCCGCAGGCCTTGATCACCCGAGCGCGTCGCGATGCGAGCCAGCCGGCCATCGCCTCGCGCTTCTGGCTGCGGTTGCAGGCACTGGCGGGCGAGCGCTTCGAGCGCGCTCGGACACTGGAACGCTGGACCCGGGCGCTCGACCGCCCGGACACGCATGACCCGGCCGACCAGCCCGCGCCGTCGCCCGCCGCCATCCTGCGGCCGAAGCGGATTGCCGTCACCGATGTCGACCGGCTGAAGGCCGACCCTTACGCCTTCTACGCCAAGCGAATCTTGCGACTGATGGCGCTCGATCCGGTCGATGCCGATCCCAGCGCGGCATGGCGTGGCACGGCGGTGCATGACGTTCTTGAGCGTTGGGCGAAGCTCGACGGACCCACTCCTGAGGCGTTGCGTGATCTCGTTGAGGCGATGCTGCATGATCCGCGTACCTCGCCAATGATGCGGGCACTCTGGCAGCCAAGGCTCAAGGAAGCGATTGACTGGATCGCGGCGGAAATCGCGCGCGGATCGGCGCTTGGTCGGCAGGTGCTGGCGGTCGAGCGCGAAGGCAGGATCGACATTGCCGGCGTGACCCTGACCGGCAAGTTCGACCGGATCGACCGGCTGCCCGACGGGACGCTCGCGGTGATCGACTACAAGACCGGCAAGGCGCCATCGCCGGCCTCGGTGCGTGCCGGGTTCAGCCTTCAGCTCGGGCTGCTCGGGCTCATCGCCGAACGTGGCGGGTTCGATGGCATTCGGGGCGAGGCGCGGGGCTTCGAATATTGGTCGCTGGGCAAGCGCAACGACAGTTTCGGCTATATCACGACGCCGACGGATCCTGCGGGCAAGGGTGACAAGGTGCGCCCGGAGGATTTTCCCGCATTGGCCGCGCATCATTTCACCGAAGCGGTCGCTGCCTGGCTGACCGGCAGCGAGGCGTTCACCGCGAAGCTCCACCCCGAATATGCGCCTTATGCCGAATATGACCAGCTGATGCGCCGCGACGAATGGTATGGCCGTGAGCGGGGATAACCGGCCCCTTCCACACCTGAAAGGCAACCAGGCCGCTGCGAGCGCGCCCGATGCGCATGTCTGGCTGTCGGCCTCGGCGGGCACCGGCAAAACGCAGGTGCTGACGGCGCGCGTGTTCCGCCTGTTGCTGCGCGGCGTCGATCCGGGCGCGATCCTGTGTTTGACCTTCACCAAGGCAGGTGCGGCGGAAATGGCGGGGCGGATCAGCGCCCGGCTCGCCGCCTGGGTACGCATGCCCGAGAACGACCTGAAGAAGGATTTGTACGCGCTGGGCGAGGATCATCTCGATCCGCGCCGTATCGCCTATGCCCGCACGCTGTTCGCCAAGGTGCTCGACGCGCCAGGCGGCGGGCTTCGTATTCAGACGATCCACAGCTTCTGCCAGGGGCTGCTCGCTGCCTTTCCGGTCGAGGCGGGGCTGGTGCCCGGTTTCCGGCCGCTCGAAGGGCGCGAGGAGGCGGTACTGGCGCGCGAGGCGCTGGCCGAGATGCTGGTCGATGCGGATCGCGACGGGCGGCTCAAGCCGATCGACACTATCGGGCGACTGAGCGTGCGGCTCGGCGAGGGCGAGGCGGAGAATTTCCTGCGCGCCTGCGCCCGCGCGCCGGCCGCGATGGAGGAATTGCCGCTCGGCGATGGGCTGCGGCCTCGCATCCGCCGCGCGCTTGACCTGCCGACCGGCGACATCGAGAGTGTGATCCTCAGCGCATGCGGCGACGATGCGGTGGATCACGAAGCGCTCGACGCGATCGGCGGCATGAACAGCGGCTGGGGCACCAAGAGTGGGATCGAGCGGGCCGGGATCATCTATGGCTGGCTGGAAAAGCCGGTCGCGGAACGTGCTGCCTCGCTTGCGGATATCCACAAGGTCTGGGCCAAGGCGGATGGCGACATGCGCTCTTTCGGCAAGGGGCAGGCGCCACAGGAAGAGGATTATGCCGAGCTGGCGGGCGGGCTTTACGGCTGGTGCGCCGAGTTGCTCGATCTCAGAGTTCGTGCGGTTTACGCTGACCTGCTCGCCGACGCACTCGACGTCGGGCGCGACTATGCTGCCGGCTATAAACGGGCGAAGCGCCGGGTGGGCGGGGTCGATTTCGATGACCTGATCAAAGCCACGATCGACCTGCTCCGCCAGCCGGGCATGGGTGAATGGGTGCGCTACAAGCTCGACCAGGTGACCGAGCATATCCTGATCGATGAAGCGCAGGACACCAATCCGGACCAATGGGAGATCATCCGGACGTTGGCAGACGAGTTCTTTACCGGGCAAGGACTCTACTCTCCCAAGTCGCGCACCCTGTTCACCGTCGGTGACTACAAGCAGGCGATCTTCGGTTTTCAGGGCACTGACCCCGCCCATTTTGCTGCCTATGAGCTGCGGTTCAGCAGGATGGCGGAAGAGACGCAGGGTGATGAAGACACTGCGCCTGAGGATCGTGGGCTTCGTTTTGACCGATTGTCGCTGACTCATTCTTTCCGCTCCACCAAACCCGTTCTCGAGTTTGTCGACGCCGCGTTGGAAACGATTCCGGAGCCCGGCATGGGCGCCATCGCCCTGCGCGAGCCTCATGCCAGCGAAGTGGAAGGCCCTGGCACGGTCACGCTCTGGCCGCTGACCATCGCCGGCGGCAGCGAGGAGGATGAGGAAGGCTGGATCGCCGATTCCACCCGCGAACTCGCCAGCCGGATCGCGAAGCAGATCAAGGCATGGATCGGCACGCTGGTGCTTGAGAGCAAGGGCCGCACTTTGCGCCCCGAGGATGTCATGATCCTGGTCAAAAGGCGCGGCGAACTGGCCTCGCTGATCGTCGCGCGGCTCTATGCCGAGGATGTGCCGGTCGCGGGCGTCGACCGGCTCCGGCTCAACGCGCCGCTCGCGGTGCAGGACCTGCTCGCCGCGATCCGGTTCGTGCTTCAGCCCGGGGATGACCTGTCGCTAGCCAGCCTGCTCGTCTCGCCGCTGATCGGCTGGAGCCAGGAAAAGCTGATGGAAGCGGCGCCGCGCGAGTCCGGCAGCCTGTGGCGGCATTTGTCGCGCACCCAGCCGCGCGAGGCGCTCGATCCGCTGTACAATATGCTCGACCGGGCGGATATCGCCACGCCCTATCAATTCCTGGAAGAGATGCTGTCCGGCCCGCTCGACGGGCGGCGCAAGCTGATCCGCCGGCTGGGGCAGGAAGCGCGCGATCCGATCGAGGAACTGCTCAACGCGGCGCTCGATTTCGAATCGCTCGGGACTCCGTCGCTGCAGCGCTTCCTCGACTGGTTCGATCGCGGCGATGTCGACATCAAACGCGACCCTTCCGCGCCGCTCGATGCCGTGCGGGTGATGACCGCGCACGGCGCCAAGGGCCTGCAGGCGCCGCTGGTGATCCTGGCCGACGCAGCGGTCGACCCGACGAAGTCGCCGCGCTCGACCCTAAACTGGACGCCTGAGGGTATGGCGAACGCGTTGCCGATCTTCCGGCCGCGCGCGAGCGAACGCGGCGGGCCGCTCGGCGAGGTGCTCGATGCCGATGCGCAGCGCGAACTGGAGGAGCATTGGCGACTCTTCTACGTCGCGGCGACGCGCGCGGAGGAGCGGCTGGTGATCGCGGGGGCGCTGGGTCCGCTGGCCAAGGGCGAGCCACCGCCGTCGAGCTGGTACGCCGCCGCCGATCGCGCCATGACCGCGCTTGAGGTGCCGCCCTCTCCGGAGGCGCGGAGCTTCACCGGGATCGTGCCGCAACGGGCGGTACCGGTGTCGGGCAGGAAGGCGGCGGAATCAGAGGATGAGACAAGGCTCCCCGACTGGACACAGCAGCCTGCGCCCGTCGAAGCCCGTCCTCCACGTCCGCTTTCGCCGTCGTCGCTGGGCGAGGACGCGGTGGCCGATCCGCCCCCCTCTCCGGCGATGCGGGTTGCCGCCGAACGCGGCAAGCTGATCCATGCGCTGTTCGAACGTTTGCCGGCCGTGGCGCCTGAAGAGCGCAAGGCTGCAGCGGATCGCTGGCTGGAGCGGGTCGGAGGCGTTGCCGACCCCGATGCGCGGACGGATATCGCACGGACGGTGCTCGGGGTTCTCGAGGATGCGCGCTTCGCCGCCCTGTTCGGGCCGGACTCGCTGGCGGAGGCACCGATCGCGGCGGTGATCGGCGACGGTGTCGTGGTGTCGGGCACGGTCGATCGGCTGCGCGTGACGCCCGAGCGGATCCAGGTGGTCGATTTCAAGACGGGCCGCCAGATCCCGCTGACGCCCGAAGAGATTCCGCCTTATCACGCGCGGCAGATGGCGGCCTATGTCGATGCGCTCGGGGTGATCTTCCCCGGCCGTACGATCGAGGCTGCCTTGCTCTACACCAATGGGCCAAAGCTGCTGAGCGTGCCGGACAGCTTCCTCGCACGGCACAAGCCCGGCTATGCACCCGCGCAACAAAGCTACGACCTGCCGGCTTGAGTGCTTGGGCCGGGCTCCCTAGATTGCGGCCAACACAGGAGATTCCCGACATGGCAACCAAGCACATCACCGACGACAGCTTCCAGAGCGACGTCCTCAGCTCCGACAAGCCGGTGCTCGTCGATTTCTGGGCCGAGTGGTGCGGCCCGTGCAAGATGATCGGCCCGAGCCTGGAGGAAATCTCCGACGAACTGGGCGAGCAGGTGACCATCGCCAAGCTGAACATCGACGACAACCCCGATGCGCCGGGCAAATACGGCGTGCGCGGTATCCCGACGATGATCCTGTTCAAGAACGGCGCTCCGGCCGCGACCAAGGTCGGCGCCGAGCCCAAGGGCCGGATCAAGGCATGGCTCGAGGGCGAGCTCAACTCGTCGGTCGACACCGCCGCCAACTGACCGATTGGGGCCGCACGGCATCTGCCGCGCGGCCCCTTTTTCTATTCAGCGATAATAATCATGGCGTTCCGCGCCATCGAAAGCGGCCTCCCTGCAGGCAGCGCGCGCGGAAATCTTTTCCCGGACCCGCAGGGGCAGGGGTCGTTGCGACCCAGCTTTTCGATGAGTTCGATATCGCCGTGCACGAAGCGGAGACCCCGCTTCACCTGCGTTTCGGACGGATATCCCTTACGCCGCTTCGAGCTGACCTCGAAAGCAGGGCAGGTCGGCGAGTTGGTCGATGCGGTGCATGACGGCCTCCTGTCATAACGTCGCCAGAGCGCGACGCAGGCCGGATGCTCCGGGAGGAGACCGCCGTCAAGTCAATGGTATCATCACATTGCCGGCATAGCCGGAGCGCGCCTGCAGGCCGTCATACCAGTCGGCCACATTGGGCAGGTCGGGGCGTTCGATCGGCAGGGTGAACCAGCTGTGGACATAGACGCCCATGGGTACGTCGCCGATGCCGAAGGCGTCGCCCGACAGCCAGGGGCTCTGCGCGAGATGTGCGTCCAGCACGGCCATTTTCTTCGCGCAGGCCTCGGCCGAACGCTTGATCGCTTCAGTGTCGCGCTGGCCTTCGGGGCGGCGGATGAGGTTGATGAACGCGTCGCGCTGGACCTCGGCATAGTCGATTTGCCAGTCCATCCAGCGATCGGCCATCGCTCGCGCCGCCGGGCTGGCCGGCCAGAAACGATCGGGGGAGTGGCGTGCCGCGAGGTAGCGCAGGATCGCGTTGGATTCCCACAGGGTGACCTCGCCGTCGTCGACGGTGGGGACGAGCGCGTTGGGATTCTTCGCGAGATAGTCGGCATCCATGCCGAACTGGCCGCCGACATCGTGGCGCACATAGGCAAGGCCCGCTTCCTCGGCAAACCACGCGACCTTCTTCACATTGTGCGAGTTGAGGCGGCCCCAGATGGTCAGCACCGGCTCAGCTCCGGTAATCCGCGTTGATCGCGATATAGCCATGGGTCAGGTCGCAGGTCCAAACCGTCGCACGGCCGTCGCCGAGACCGATGTCGACGCCGATGTCGATCTCGCTGCCCTTGAGATGCGCTGCGACCGGGGTTTCGTCATAGCCCGTCACCGCCAGGCCATCGCGCGCGACCTGGGTTTCGCCGAAGCGGATCGACAGCCTGTCGCGCTCGGCGGGCTCGCCGGCCTTGCCGACCGCCATGACGACCCGGCCCCAATTGGCGTCCTCGCCGGCAATGGCCGTCTTCACCAACGGTGAATTGGCGATCGACAGGGCGATGACCCGTGCGCTGCGGTCGCTTTCGGCGCCGGTCACCTCGACGGTGATGAATTTCGATGCGCCTTCGCCGTCGCGCACCACGAGATGGGCGAGTTGCAGGCAGAGATCGGCCAGCGCCGCGCGGAAGGCGTCGGCACCGGCATCGTCGGGCGAGGTCAAAGGCGCATTGCCGGCCGATCCGGTGGCGAAGGCAAGCACGGTGTCGCTGGTCGAGGTATCGCTGTCGACGGTGATGCAGGAAAAGCTCTTCACATTCGCATCGGACAGCGCCGCCTGCAGGAAGGCGGGCTCGACCGCTGCATCGGTGAAGATGAAACCGAGCATCGTCGCCATGTCGGGCATGATCATGCCCGATCCCTTGATGATGCCGACCAGGTTGACCGTCCTGTCGCCGATCACGGCCCGCGTGACCGCCGCCTTGGCGAAGGTGTCGGTGGTCATGATCGTCGCGGCGGCGTCTTCCCAGCTGCAGGGATCGGCCTGGAAGGCGGCGTCGAGGCCGGCCTCGCTCTTGTCGATCGGCAGCGGCACGCCGATCACGCCGGTCGAGGCGACGAACACGTCCGAGGGCTGGCAACCGAGCCGCGTGGCGACGCGCGCGACGAGATTTTCCACTGCCTCGCGGCCGCGGTCGCCGGTGAAGGCGTTGGAATTGCCGGCATTGACCACCAGCGCGCGCGCCTGGCCGAGCACCAGCGCCTTGCGGCACCATTCCACCTCGGGCGACGGGCAGCGGCTCTGCGTCAGCACACCGGCCACCGCCGTACCCGGATCAAGCGTGACGAAGGTCAGGTCGCAGCGATCCCAGGTCTTGTAGCGCGCCCGGGCGATGCGCGGCGTGACGCCGGGAATCGCGGGCAGGACGGGGAAGCCTTCGGGCGCGAGCGGGGAGCGGGTGCTGGACATGCGCGCCCTCATAAGGCCCGCCGTGCGCCAGGCAAATGGCATGACCGTCAAAACCATGGCCTCGGTGCAATTCCCCTGTATCATCACCGGGATAGCGATGGAGGCGGCATGATCATCGGAGAAGGCAGGGGCATTACCCTCGCGGTGATGGCCATCGTGTTTACCCTGTTCCTGTTGCTGACCGTGGTCGTCGTAATGGGCTTCGAGGAATATGGCCCGAAACTCTGGTCCGTCCTCGGAGGCACCCGGCCGGAGCCGGCGCGGACGGTCGCCGACAGGAGAGCGGCGTCGATCGAAAACCGGGCCGAGGCGACCGAACCGAAGCTGCCCGACCGCTCGTTCATAGACTTCGGATCGATGCGGATGGAGAACCCGACGGCGCTGGTCAGGCGCGTGCCGCCGCCCGATCGCGCGCTCGCCGGGGCCAGGGCAACGTTCGAAACGAGCCCGGCTTCCTGGTTCGGCAGCGATGCCTATCCGGTCGAAGCGATACGCCAGAGTCAGCAAGGGCGAGTGGTGGCGAAACTCTCGATCGATCCGAGCGGATCGCCCACGGAATGCACCATCGCCACCAGCAGCCGTTCCAACAGCCTGGACGGGACGACCTGCTCGATCCTCATGGCGCATGCGACCTTCAAACCGGCACGGGATCGAAACGGCGTGGCGACCGTTGGCGACTACACGGTGCCCGTCCGCTGGGTATTGCCCGAGAATTGAACGGTCTTCTTCCATGAGCAATTGCTGGACGCCCGCACCGCGAGCCACTACATCGCACGCCGCAATGGAACTGCTTCTCATCCTCTCCGCACTGCTGAGCGCGCTGACCGGCGCGATTTCCGGCGTGCGGGCACCCGAGGTGCGGTTGCATCAGGCAGTGGTCGAGGCGTCGGCGGTCCAGGCCAGCGCACCGGCCGCCGCGCGCGTCGCGGCTCGGCCGATCGTCCAGGCTCTGCCGACGCTCGTCGCTGCCTCGTCCTTCGGCGTGAAGGCCGTCTTCGCGCTCGATACCGTCATTCCGCTCTATGCGGAGCGCCGTCGCGAATAGCGCGACCGCCTGATCCGGCTGCGGCCGGCTCCACTTGTCACGTTCATTCCGCCGCCCGGCACGACCCGGCGGCCATGCCTTTATAGATCGGGAATTCTCCATGCTCGGCGGCTTTGCCAAATCGCTTTTCGGTTCTTCGAACGACCGTTACGTCAAATCCCTCGGCACCATCGTCGCGAAGATCGCGGCGTTCGAGCCGACCATCTCGGCGATGACCGATGCCGAGCTCTCCAACCAGACGATCGTGTTCCGCGAGCGGCTGGCCAACGGCACCAAGCTCGACGATCTGCTGCCCGAAGCGTTCGCGACGGTGCGCGAGGCAGCGAAACGGACCCTGGGGCAGCGCCACTACGACGTGCAGATGGTCGGCGGCATCGTGCTCCACCGCGGCGAGATCGCCGAGATGCGTACCGGCGAGGGCAAGACGCTCGTCGCGACGCTCGCGACCTATCTCAACGCGCTGCCGGGCACCGGCGTGCATGTCGTCACCGTCAACGACTATCTCGCCGAGCGCGACGCGGGCTGGATGGGCCAGGTCTATCGCTTCCTCGGCCTCACCGTAGGGGTGATCATCCCGAACCTGACCGACCAGCAGCGCCGCGACGCCTATCATGCCGACATCACCTACGGCACGAATAACGAGTTCGGCTTCGACTATCTGCGCGACAACATGAAATATGAGCGCAGCTCGATGGTCCAGCGCGCCTTCAACTTCGCGATCGTCGACGAGGTCGACTCGATCCTGATCGACGAAGCCCGCACCCCGCTGATCATCTCCGGCCCGACCGACGACAAGTCCGACCTGTATCGCAGCGTCGACCTGGTCGTGAAGGAGCTCGATGCGATCGATTACGAGAAGGACGAAAAGCAGAAGTCGATCATCCTGACCGAGGATGGTACCGAGAAGGTCGAGCGCATGCTCGAAAAGGCCGGATTGCTCGAGGGCGCGAACCTCTATGATTTCGAGAACACCCAGGTCGTCCATCACCTGAACCAGGCGCTGCGCGCGAACATGATGTTCAAGCTCGACACCGATTACATCGTAAAGGACGGCAAGGTCATCATCATCGACGAGTTCACCGGCCGCATGATGGACGGCCGGCGTTGGTCGGATGGCCTGCACCAGGCGGTTGAGGCCAAGGAAGGCGTGCAGATCGAGCCCGAGAACCAGACCATGGCCTCGATCACCTTCCAGAATTATTTCCGCATGTACCCCAAGCTTTCGGGCATGACCGGCACTGCCGCGACCGAAGCGGCCGAATTCTACGACATCTACAAGATGAACGTCGTGACCATCCCGACGAACGTGCCGGTGCAGCGTGTCGACGAGGAAGATGAATTCTACAAGGACACCGCCGACAAGTTCCAGGCGATTGCCAAGAAGATCAAGCTGCACGCCGAAAAGGGCCAGCCGGTGCTGGTGGGTACGGTCTCGATCGAGAAGTCGGAGCTGCTCTCCGAGTTCCTGGTCAAGGAAGGCGTGAAGCACGAGGTGCTGAACGCGCGCCAGCATGAGCGCGAGGCGCATATCGTCGCGCAGGCTGGCCGCAAGAGCGTCGTCACCATCGCGACCAACATGGCGGGCCGCGGCACCGACATCCAGCTCGGCGGCAATTTCGAATTCCGCGTGAACGACGAACTCGCCGAGATACCCGAGGGCCCAGAGCGCGACGCCGCGATCGCCCGCATCAAGGAAGAGATCGCGGCCGAGAAGGCGGAGGTGCTCGCCGCGGGCGGCCTGTTCGTGCTCGGCACCGAGCGGCATGAGAGCCGCCGCATCGACAATCAGCTGCGCGGCCGTTCGGGCCGCCAGGGCGATCCGGGTCTCAGCCGCTTCTATCTCAGCCTCGATGACGATCTGCTGCGTATCTTCGGGCCGGACACGCTGTTCGCGCGCATGATGCGCTCCAACATCGGCGACGGCGAAGCGATCGGGTCGAAATGGCTCTCCAAGGCGATCGAGACCGCGCAGAAGAAGGTCGAAGCGCGCAACTACGACATCCGCAAGCAGGTCGTCGAATATGATGACGTGATGAACGACCAGCGCAAGGTCATCTACGAGCAGCGCGCCGACATCATGGATGCCGACACGGTCGGCGATGTCGTGCAGGACATGCGCACCGAACTGGTCAATTCGATCGTCGGCGAGGCCTGCCCGCCCAACTCCTATCCCGAGCAATGGGACGTCGAAGGCATGCGCGCGAAGCTCGCCGAGACGCTCGCGCTCGAAGTGCCGATCGACGACTGGCTGAAGGAAGAGGCGATCGATCCGGAGGTGGTCGAGGAGCGCGTCAGCCGGGCGGCCGATGCGATGGTCGACGAAAAGGCCAAGATGCTCGAGCCGGAACAATGGATCCAGGTCGAGAAGTCGATCCTGCTGCAGAATCTCGACCATCACTGGAAGGAGCATCTGGCGACGCTCGACGCGCTGCGCCAGGTCGTCCATCTGCGCGCCTATGCGCAGAAGACTCCGATCAACGAGTACAAGCAGGAAGCCTTTTCGCTGTTCGAGCGCATGCTCTCCAATATCCGCGAGGACGTGACCCGCACCATCGCGCATGCCCAGTTCCAGATCGAGGAGCGGCCGGCGCTGCCCGACCTGCCCGACTTCATCACGACGCATTTCGACCCGTTCAGCGGCGACGACGACAGCAGTGATTTCGATGCGGGCACGCGCGGTCTGCTGACCACGACCCTGCCGCCGCTGTCGATCCCGCGACCGATGGGCGACGAGGTCGGCGAAGATCCGGCTGAATGGGAAGGCAAGGTGAGCCGCAACGCACCATGTCCGTGCGGTTCGGGGCGCAAGTACAAGCATTGCCACGGCGCCGTCGGCGTCGCGTGAGAAAGAGGCTCCCCCGCTGATACGGGGGAGCCTTTCGCTTATTTGGGCATCACGATCGACGGGCCGAGATTGTTCATCACTTCGCGCGCGTCGAAGGCGCGGACATTGTCGCGCGGCTTGGGACCGCGGCCGAGCACGATCTCGGCATTGGCCTCATATTTGTCGACCGTGTTGATATCGACGCTGCGGTCCCAGAAGGGATCGCCCCAGAACGGATCCCAGCTGCGCCAGCCGAAGCCGCGGCCGCGATAGCGCCAGCTCGCGCCCCAATAGCCATAGGGTCCGGGGCCAAAGGCGCTCGGCGTGGTATAGGTGCGGGTCCGCTTGTCGGTGTCGCGATCGGCCAGGATGAAATAATCATAGCCGTGCTGCACCGTCAGCTCGGCCGAGCGGTAGAGCAGGTAACGCTCGACCGTATCGCGCGAGGTGTAGGTGTTGCCGGCGAAACTCACCGTGTAGCGGTTGGCCTCGATCATCCGGTCGCTATAGCCGGCGCGCGCGAAGCCCGTACCCGTTGCCGGGCGATAGGCGGTTTCGGTGGCGCAGCCAGCCGTCATCAAGGTTGCGGTGCCCAGCACTGCGAGAAGTGCGGCCCGCGAGGTTCCTGTCTTCATTTTCTTCCTCCAGCACGTTCCGATGCGACAAAGCGTGCTGCATCGGCCGTCAAATGTGGAACGTACGACTCAGCCCAAGTGTCCGTGACAAAGGCTTCAGACGATCGTCATCGATCGATGATGGCCAAAAGCTGAACCGCTGCGCCGGACCGGACGTGCCCGGCACCACAAAGAAAAGACGCCGACAGACCCTTCGATCCGTAAACTTAGCTATTGAGCTAAGTGATGGCTCGTGATACTTAGCCTTATGGAACAGTATCACGCGCAGCTGAACACCGTCTTCCAGGCGCTTGCCGATCCGACCCGCCGCGCGGTGATCGGGCGGCTGGGCAGGGGGCCGGCCAGCATCAGCGAGCTGGCGCAGCCGTTCGACATGGCGCTGCCGTCCTTCATGAAACACATCCACCTGCTCGAGGAGAGCGGCTGGATCCGGACCCGCAAACAGGGCCGGGTGCGCACCTGTTCGATCGAGAAGGCGACCTTCGCCGCGATCGACGACTGGCTCGCCGATCAGCGCGCGCTTTGGGAGGAGCGCACCGACCGGCTCGAACAGTTCGTCACCAACCAGCAAGAGGATGCCCAATGACGCCCGCGTTCAACCCCGAACTCGACCTCACCATATCGCGAATCATCAAGGCCCGGCGATCTGCCCTGTGGAGCGCCTGGACCGACCCGGCGAAGTTCGAGAAATGGTGGATTCCCGAACCGGCCCTCTGCCAGGTCGCGGACATGGACCTGCGTCCCGGCGGTGCGTTCGTGACCCGGATCAGCGAGGATGGAGGTGCCTTCGGACCGCATGTGAGCGGCTGTTTCCTCGCGGTCGACCCCCAGGAGCGCATCGTCTTCACCAACGCGTTGCTCGGCGGTTGGCGGCCGGCGGAAAACCCCTTCATGACGGCGATCATCACCTTCAAGGATCATCCGCTCGGCACCGACTATTCCGCCCATGTCATGCATCGGAACAATGCCGATCGGACCATGCACCTGAATCTGGGCTTCAATGATGGCTGGGGCACCGTGATGGGGCAGCTCGCGACATTCGTCGAATAGACTTCAACACACACAAGGACGCTGCCCATGCGCAAGATCATTCTGCAGATGATGACGACCCTCAATGGCCGCCTGGATGACCCGATGGCCTGGCTTTCCGGGGTCGCGGACGACCAGTATCGGGAGATCGACCGGATCTATGCCGGATACGATACCGTTCTCGTCGGACGGACGACCTATGAGGAGATGGCCGCCTATTGGCCGGGCGCGCTTTCCGACGATGTCGGGACCGAGACCAACCGGGCGATGGCGCAGCGGATGAACGACTATCGCAAGATCGTCTTCTCGCGGTCCGGCAGCGCCGCGCTGACGCCCTGGAACAATGTGGAACCGGTCGTGGCGGCCACGGACGCCGATCTCGCGGCGTATCTGAAGAATCTGAAGGCGCAGCCCGGAGGCGATATCCATGTGTCGGGCGGCGCCAGTTTCGCGCAATCGGTCGTCGCGTTGGACCTGGTCGATGAGTTCTACTTCTTCACCTACCCGATCGTGTCGCCCGGCGAGTCCTGGTTCTCGACGCTGACCGAGAAGCGCGATCTGCAACTGATGGGAATTCGCGCTTTCGAGCACGGCGTGGTGGGAACGCATCACGTATCGCATGCCGCTGCAGATCTGCCCCGTCCCGCGAGCTTCACCGAGATGTTGCGATAGGGACGATTCCACCGCGCAACGCCGAGCCGATTAGTCCGAAAAAACCCTGACTCGCCTTGCTCTTCGCACTGTTCCATTCGGGGTGCCATTGCACGGCCACGACGTCGCCGCCGCAGGGCCGTGCGGAGAAGGCTTCGATCAAGCCATCGTCAACCGCCAGAGCTTCGATCTCCAGGCCCGTGCCGAGGCGATCGATGCCCTGGCGGTGCACCGAGTTCACCTTGAGCCGGCGCGCGCCTGCGGCACTGGCGAGCACGCCGCCATCGACGAGCCTCACATCGTGGCAATGCTCGAACAATTGCTCGAACGACAGCGTGTCCTCATCGCCGTGATGCGTCCCGCCGCCGAGTTCCGCCGTCAAGGTGCCCCCGAAAAGCACATTGAGTTCCTGCAGCCCACGGCAGATGCCGAAGACGGGCTTGCCATGCTCGATCATATGCCCGGCGAGCGCGAAGGCGACCTGATCGCGCTCCTCGTCCACGCGATCTTCAGCGCAGGGGGTTGCGCCGTAGCGCATCGGCGCGACGTTCGAGCGCGAGCCGGTGAGCAGCAGCCCATCCAGACGATCGGTCAACGAGGCCGCATCGAGCACGTCGATCAGCGCCGGGACGAGCAGCACCGTCGCGCCGGAAATCCGCGAGAGGGGTTCGATGAAGCGGCTGGCCACCGCCTGAATGGGACGCTCGGCGATCTCGTTGCAGCACAGCACCCCGATGACGGGCTTGCTCGGCCTGGCGGGCCCGCGCGGAAAAAAGGGTGCGCTCACGGGGCGAGACCGGCAGGGCGTGTGGCAGCGCGCATCGGCCTGATCGCAGATACCTGTTCGAGCAGCCTCAGGACCATCCAATGCCTCCAACGTCCGACGCGATATCCGCCTTGAGACGATAACCCCCTAATTGAGTAGGCATTAGGAAGAAAATATGCCCGAGGGCAAACCGCACGTTGAGGCGGTCTGGATTTGCGACGTGTCGATCAGGCAGGGCAAGCCGCTCAGCGCTTCCACAGATATCCTGTACAACCCTTTAAAATACTATATTCAGCGTTCTGCGAAGGGGATGAGACATGGGCGGGTGGCGAGTGCTTTCCGCGACATGGGGCATGATGAATCGCGCTCGATGGAAGTATTGAAGTCGATTCGTCCGGGACACAAGCCTTTCGGCGCTGCCGGAATGGCGTTTCAGCATGGCCTTGCCGAGGGCTGAAGGGAATAGTTCGACAGTGGATTGGGCGCCTTTCTTGGCTTGCACGCGAAACGATACCGGCATCCATGGGGTCGAGCGCATCGCGATAGGCGGCTATTGTGCCAAGGGTACGGTATCGCACTTGCCGAACGGGTCGGGATGGGCGTCAGAACGGGGCGTTTCGCGGCAGGGGCGGCGGATTGCCGGAAGAGGAAAAGAATAATCGTGGCATCGACGAAGACCACTGGCGTTCGGCAGGCGCGCCAGGGCGAACAGGTCAGGCAGGATGGGCAGGCCAGGCAGGGAGGGCGGTCGGCGCGAACCAGGGCCAGGATCGCGGATGCGGTCATCACCGTGCTTGCCGATGCCGGATCGAGCCGGCTGACTCATCGTCTCGTGGCCGCCGCGGCGGGCGTATCGCTTGCCGCCACGACCTATCACTATGCCACGAAGCGCGACATGATCGCGGACGCGGCCAGCCGGCTGCTCGACGGCTATGCCCGGTCCTTCCGGCGCGCTGCCGAGCGGCAGCGGCGCGGTGACGGCGTCGCGACCGATCTGAACGGGTTCGCGGCGAGGCTCCTGATCAACGCCACCGGCCGCCATCGCAAATACGCCCTCGCCTGGTGCGAGATCATGCTCGATGCCGCCCGCAGCGCGGAGGGGCATGCGCTCGCGGATAGCTGGTTTCGCGAGTTGCTCGAGGTGTGGGGCGATCTCGCCGGCGCGATGCCGGGCGAGCGCGGCGACCATGCGGTCGAGTCGGCGATCGATACGATGATCGGCCTGTTGTTCATCACGTTGCCGCTGGATTTGACCTCGGCGCGATTGCGCGCCGTGCTCAGCGGCGGCGGCGATCCCGCCAGCGAATGGGCCCCGCCCGGCGCACCGCCGGTCATCGCCATGCCGTCGCCGACTCGCCGGACCAACAAGGCCCGGGAGACGCGGGAGCGGATCCTGGGCGGCGCGATCGACGTGCTTATCGCTCAGGGCGCGGGCGCCATCACCTACAACGCCGTGGCCGCCCAGAGCGCGCTGACTACCGCGGCGCCGGCCTATCATTTCGGATCGATCGAAGGGTTGCTCAAGGCGGCCGAAGCCGAACTCTTCGCGCGCTCCAAGGGGCGGTATCGCGACATGGTGACGTCGGCGCAGGTGACGGGCGAACCCCTGGATGTGCTGGCCGACCTGACCGCCGCGGTGTTCGTCCGCGAAGTCACTCAGCATGGCCGGGCCGCGATCGCCATCTATTCGATCGGCCTCGAATCGTCGCGGCGACTCGAGCTGCGGCCAGCGGTGTGGGGCGTCATCATGGACCAGACCAAGGCGTGGAAGCGCCGGCTTGAATTGCTGGTCCCTGAGGCCGGTCAACTCGCGGCGATGCGGATGCAGGCCGTCTTCATCGGCAAGCAGGTTCGCGCTCTCTCCACCGGCTCCCCGCTGGCGCATCTCGCCCTTGCCCGGGGCGAGTTCAGGAGTGCGATCATCGCGAATACCATATAACGGTACATTCTTTTAAAAATATTGACGGGCGCGTTTCGAACTCGTACTGCCCCATCACGCAAGCCGTCGAAGAACGGTCTGTGTCTGGGGAAGCGACGGCCAGTGCCTCGCCAGCCTCCAGTCGGATCAAGCGCCCGCCAGCGGCGCATCGGGGAGGATGAGATGAGGGGCGATTTTTCAGCTTTTGGATTTCGGTCGCTGCGCCTGGGCGTTTCGATTGCGGCGCTGACCAGCGGGCTGGCCTGGGCAGGCCTGGCGCAGGCTCAGACGACTCCGCTGACCGTGGCACAGATCAATTCGGTCCCGAACGAGTCGACTGACCTCCCAGATCCGGCCGAAGCCGCCGAGGGCCCTGATATCGTCGTCACGGGTACGTTGCTGCGCGGCGTTGCCCCCACTGGCACCAACGTCATCGCCGTGACCCGGGACGATGTGCTCGTCAGTGGCGCCGCGTCGTCGAACGACCTGCTCGCCTCGATCCCGCAGGTCGGCAATTTCGGAACGGTTCCGGTCGGCTCGGCGAGCTTCGCCATTCCGGTGGTGCGGCCCAATATCCGCAACCTCGGCTCTTCGGGCGGCGTGACCACCCTGGTACTGGTCAACGGTCACCGCATGGTCGGCGCCGGCGTTCTCCAGACGACATTCGATCCGTCGGCGATCCCGCCGGACATCATCGAACGCGTCGAGGTCGTGCCCGACGGTGGATCGGCGATCTATGGCTCGGATGCGATCGGCGGCGTGATCAACTTCATCACCCGCAAGCGCTTCAACGGTGTCGGCGCCAGCGCCCGGTACAGCTTCGGCGACGATTATCAGGGCGTGGACGGCAATGTGACGGTCGGGCGCGACTGGGGCAGCGGATCGCTCTTTGTGTCTTATGCCTATGCCTGGCACGACAATATCCTCGGCATCGACCGGGACTATGTCACGGCCGACAACCGGGCGAAGGGCGGCACCGATTTCCGCACCACCACCTGCGCGCCGGGCACGATCACCGCCGCGGGCGTCAGCTATGCCTTGCCGGGTCTTTTGCCCAACACGAGCAATCTCTGCGACAGCAACGACTATGCCGATATCTATCCGCGCGAGCGGCGGCATTCGGTCTATGCCAGCCTGACCCAGAAGCTGAGCGACAGCGTCAATTTCGACATGTCGGCCTATTGGTCGCGGCGCGACACGACGACGCTCAGCTCGCAATCGGGCTTCACGGGCAACATCCTCTTCACCAACCCCTATTTCCGCCCGATCGGCCTCTCGCCGATCCAGGGCATTGCGCTGTCCTTCGCCGATGTCTTCGGCAAGAGCGCGACCAGCAAGGCGCGGTTCGATTCCTATGGTGTGACGCCGAGCATCTCGATCGGCCTTGGCGGCAACTGGCAGCTCCGCGCGATGGCGAATTTCGGCGAGAGCTACAATCTGGTGCGCGAGCAGACGATCAACTCGACCGCGGCCACTCTGGCGCTGGCGGGCACGACGACCGCGACCGCGCTCAATCCCTATAATCTGTCGGCGACCAACCCGGCCGTGTTGGCGACGATCGCCGATTTCGAGAATTTCGGCGATGCCACCCAGGCGCTGGCGGAAGGGCGGCTGATCCTGGACGGCTCGCTGGCCAGCCTGCCCGGCGGCGATATCCGGCTCGCGGTCGGCGCCGAATATCATTACGAGCAGCTCGATTCCCGCATCGCGCAGGACCGGCGCAACGTCTTCACCAACGCAATCAATTCGTCGGCCAATCGCGATGTGAAATCGGCCTATGCCGAATTGCTGATCCCGATCTTCGGGGCCGGCAATGGCGGTCCGGGCATGCGCAGCCTGCAAGTCTCGGGCTCGGTCCGCCATGACGATTACAGCGACGTCGGCGGTACGACCAATCCGAAGGTCGGCATCACCTACAAGCCGTTCGAGGATTTCACCCTGCGCGGCAATTACGGGACCTCGTTCCATGCGGCGAGCCTTGCCGACACGACGAGCACGGCTGACTCACGCGTTCAGGTCTTCCTGTTCAGTCCCTATCGCGCGGCCAACAGCTCGCCGCTCGACATCCTGCGGCCGATGATCGTTATCGCTGGCGGCAATCCCGATCTGCGGCCGGAAAAGGCGGACACCTGGTCGGTCGGTTTCGACTGGGTGCCCAGGGCTGTGCCTGGCCTGGTTGCCAGCGCAACCTATTGGAACGTGAAGTTCACTGACTCGATCTCGGTACCGCCGATCACCTCGCCGGTGCTTTATTCCGACCCGAACTATGCCAGCTACTACATCCTGAGCCCAACCCTGGCCCAGGCGCAGGCGGCGGCGGGCAATCTCATCGTCACCGGCGCACCCAGTCTCGCCAGCCTCTATGCCGGTGGCACGATACCCTATGTGCTGTTCAATGCGCGGCGTACCAATCTCGGGTCGGTCCATACCGACGGCATCGATTTCAATGTCGGCTATGTACATGACACGGGCTTCGGGTCGATCAACGCGACCGTCTCCGGCACCTATACGCTCAACCGCAAATCCTCCGCGGTGGCGGGCGGGCCGTTCAGCGACAATCTGAAGAACGGCGTCGGGCGCACGGCCCTTGCCGCGGGCATCGGCGCGCGTGTCGGCGACCTCACCGGACGGGCGACGCTGAACTATCGGGGTGGATATCCCATCCTCGGCATTCCGTCGCAGCCCCATGTCTCCTCGTTCAAGACCGTCGATCTGTTCTTCAGCTACGATCTCGGCAGCCTGCTCAAGAACAGCTTGCTGACGCTCAATGTCGACAATGTCTTCGATCAGGACCCGCCCTACCTTAACAGCGCCAGCGGCTATACCAATGGTAGCACGCTCGGGCGGGTGGTCTCGGTCGGTGTCCGCACCAAATTCTAGGGAGAAGGTTTTGCCGCTTCCGTCGATTCAACCCAGGCGCGATCTCTGCTGAAATCCATCGGAACCCCTCGGCCCGTCTCCTCCAGAGGCGGGTCGGGGCGGTGATTGAGCGAAAGACGAAATTAAGGCCCTCTCACATTATGCAAGTAACAGGTCACTATAGCCAAAGCACGGATCGGGCCTGTTCGGCGCGAACTATGGCTATTGGTGCAGACAGAGGGGAAGACGACTCAGAAATTGCTGTTGGGGACTCGAAGAAGAGTCGTCGAAAAAATAGCGTAAACCGACTCTCACATTCGGTCGAATTCACGCCCTTTTTCCACAACCCTGTGCCATCTCCAACACCTGTTCGACGCGCCTGCTTGCTCCCGTTCCTGTCAGCCGTGCTGGTGTCTTTCTGCCTGATTCAGCCTGTGCAGGCCGAGCCGGACCCTGTGCCGTCGAAGCTCGCGGTCGAATATAGCGCTACGCCGCTCGGGCTCGACGAGCCGGCGCCCCGTCTCGCCTGGCGGTCGCCGGTGGGGAGGCAGACCGCCTATCGCATCCGCGTCGCTGCCTCGCCGGAGGCGTTGGAGACGGGCGATCTGGTCTGGGACAGCGGCAAGGTCGCGTCCGATGCGAACGTGCAGATCGCCTATGCCGGCCAGCCGCTGAAGGCGCGCGGGCGTTACTCGTGGCAGGTACAGGTCTGGGACGATGCAGGTCGCGCGAGCGGCTGGAGCACGCCCGGCTGGTGGGAGATGGGGCTGCTCGCGCCGGCCGACTGGCAGGCGAAGTGGATTTCCGGCCCCGAGCGGCGCGATCACGACTGGAGCGACGTCACGCTCGATGTGGATCTGACGCTTACGGGTAACGCAGTCGACATCCTGTTTCGCGCGCTGCCGCACGGCAAGACCTATGGCGATGCCTATGTCTGGACGCTGAGCGAGGGCAAGGACGGCGCTGTCCTCATCGAGTCCGTGCGGACCTATCCGGGCGGCACCAGTTCCGCGGTCAAGTCGGCGGTGCTCAAGCGCGTACCGCTGACAATGCCGCTCAAGGGCCAGCGGCACCAGCTGACGATCCGCGCAACCGGCGCGACGATCGTCACCAGCCTGGACGGCAAGGCGATCGACACTGTCGAGGACCGCACGCACGGCCACGGCACGATCGGCTTCAGCGGCAAGGAAGAACGCGCGGCGGTGATCCATGCGGTCGCGGTTTCCGGCACCGGCAGCCCCGCGGCGCGGACCGATTTCGCGCGCAACGACAATCCCTTCACTGGCGGCAGCGTCTCGGCCGAAGGGCTGGTCGTCGCCAGCGGCGTCAAGAATGTCGACCTGGTCCTGCCGATCGAAGCGCCGGCACCGCTCGTCCGGCGCGCCTTCCAGGTCGCCGGCAAGATCGCGCGCGCCCGTCTCTATCTGGCCGGTGCGGGCATGCCGCGCACGGTGTTGAACGGCACCGCGGTCGGCTCGCCGCTGGGCACGGGGTTCACTGCCTATGACAAGCGCGTGCTGACCTACGCCTATGACGTGACTGCGCTGCTCCGACCCGGCCAGAATGTGCTTGGCGCCGAACTCGGCCGGGGCTGGTACGGCCTGACCGATCCCAATGAATGGTATTTCCACGTCGCGCCCTGGCACGCCGAGCCGGCCCTGAAGGCGCAGCTCGACATCGATTATGCCGACGGCACGACCCAGCGGATCGCGACCGGCGCCGACTGGCAGACAGTGTCGGGTCCGACGATCGGCGACTCCGTCCATCGCGGCGAGCGCTATGACGCGCGCCTGCTGCCCAGCGGCTGGGACAAGCCCGGCTTTCGCGCCGCCCGCTGGAGCGCTGCCCGGGTCGTCGCCGGGCCGACAGGCGCGCTGGTCGCCGCGAACTCCGAGCCGATCGCTCCGGTGGAGACGATTGCGCCGGTCTCGGTCAAGCAGGCCGCACCAGGCATCTGGGTCTATGATTTCGGCCGTATCATCGCCGGCTGGACCGCACTGGATGTCGCAGGGCCGCGGGGTATCACCGTGTCGATGGTCGCAGGCGAGCAGATTGATGCGGAGGGCCGGGTCATCCCCGCATCCGGCCTGATCGACGCGCAACTCCAGACCGACCGCTACACGCTGGCCGGCAAGGGCCACGAACATTGGGAGCCGAGCTTCGGCTATCGCGGCTTCCGCTATGTCCAGCTCGACGGCTTTCCCGGTACGCCCAACGCCGCGACGCTGACGGCCCGCGTGGTTCATTCCGCCGTCGCCAGGACCGGCAGTTTCGCCAGCGCCGATCCGTTGCTCGGGAAGATCGATGCGGCGGGCACCGCGACGATCCTCAACAACATGCACGGCTTCCAGACCGACACGCCGACCTATGAGAAGAATGGCTGGACCGGCGACGCCCAGGCATCGGCGGGCGCGGCGGCGCGCAGCCTGGATGTGGCGCGGGTCTGGACCAAATGGCTCGGCGATTTCCGCGATGCGCAATCGCCGAAGGGAGAAATCCCCGAGATCGTGCCCGCGACGCCCTATTATGGTTATGAGGATACGCCGGGCTGGGGCCTGATTTCAGGGCCGACCACGCCGTGGGACGTGGCGGCGTTGATCCTGCCATGGGAACTCTACACCAGCTATGGCGACACGCGCATCCTCGCGCGCAACCACGAGATGCAGCGGCGGCTGGTCGATTACACCGCGACCGTCATCACGGCGCCCGATTATTACCGCGCCAAGGGTTTGAGCGAATGGTCGCCACCAGGAAGCCTGGACTTCTTCAACGCCCGCGGCGGCGGCGTCGATGCGGTGACCACCGCCTATTTCTTCCATGAAGCCGATCTGCTCGCGACATCGTCCGCGGTCATCGGCGAGGCGCAGGACGCTGCGCGCTACCGGACGCTCGCCGAGGCGATCCGCGCGGCGTACAATGCACGCTACTGGGACGACAAGAACGGCTGGTACCGGACGATCGACGCCAAAAGCGTGGCGGGCCCACCGCTCCAGATCCAGAATGTCCTGGCGCTTGCCTTCGGCATGGCCCCCAAAGGCCGCGAGCAGAGTGTCGCCGATGCGATCGCGCGCGATGTGGAGAAACAGGGCCTGCGCACGGGCGTGTTCGGCACGCGCTATGTGCTGGAGGTGCTCAGCGACCATGGCCATGCCGATCTCGCCTATCGCGCTGCGACCCGCACTGACGAACCGAGCTGGGGCTGGTGGATCGCGAACGGCCATTCGACGATGTTCGAGAGCTGGAGCCTCGGTAGCCGTTCCCGCGATCATCATTATTTCGCGTCGATCGGCGACTGGATGCGCCAGCGGCTTGCCGGGCTGAGGCCGGGGGCGCCGGGCTACAAGACCGTGCTGGTCAAGCCGGCGATCCCGACCGGGCTCGCCAGCGCGGAAGCGACGATGGAGACAGTGCTTGGCCATGCCGCGTCGCGCTGGCGGGTCGAGCAGGGCAGGCTGACCCTGCAGGCCGAGGTGCCGCCGAATGCCAACGGTGAAATCTGGGTGCCCACTCGCTTTGGCGGCGTGACGGCGCCCGCCGGCGCGACGCTGGACCGCCGTGAGGCTGGATATGAAGTCTATCGCACCGGCCCCGGCAGCTATGAATTCCATGGAGGAGAGACGCGATGATCCGGACCCTGACCGGGTTGGCCCTGCTGATGGCGGCGTTGCCGGTGTCGGCGCAGGACGTCCGCACCGAGTCAGGGCCGGTCCATGGCGTCGCGGTGGATGAAGTGGTCGCCTTCAAGGGCATCCCCTATGCGGCGGCCCCCACAGGCGATCTGCGGTGGCGCGCACCGGCTGCGCCTGCCGTCTGGAGCGCGGTTCGGGATGGATCGAAATTCGGGGCGGATTGCCCGCAGAACGCCTTTCCCGGCGCAACCGGCAGCGGCCAGCCGACCAGCGAGGATTGCCTGTTCCTCAATGTCTGGACACCCAAGGCAGTCGCCGGCGCGAAGCTTCCGGTGATGGTGTGGATCCATGGTGGCGGTTTCGTCAGCGGATCGAGCGCGCTTGCCGAGACCGACGGCGCCCGGCTCGCAAGCCGCGGCGTGGTGCTGGTGAGCTTCAACTACCGGCTGGGCCGGCTGGGCTTCTTCGCGCACCCGGCACTCACCGCGGAAGCTGGCGGAAAGCCAACGGGAAACTGGGGCCTGATGGACCAGATCGCAGCGCTGACATGGGTGCGCAGGAACATCGCCGCCTTCGGTGGCGATCCGGCCAATGTGACGATCTTGGGTGAATCCGCCGGCGGTGAATCGGTCGTGCGGCTGATGACCTCGCCTGCCGCCAAGGGGCTGTTCGCCAAGGCAATCACCGCGTCAGGCGGCGGTCGCGACAAATGGCCGACGCTTGCCGCGGCCGAGGCCAAGGGAAGCGCCTTTGCCGCCGGCAAGGACGCCGCGGCCCTGCGCGCGCTTCCCACCGCAACCGTCATCGGCGGCATCAATATGCTGAGCAAGGAAGAGGATCGCTATTCGGGCCCGATCACGGACGGTGCGATCATTCCCGGCAACGCGGATCAGTCGTTCGCCGACGGCAAGCAGGCGCATATCCCCTACATTATCGGCAATAACGACGACGAACTCGGCTTCGTGCCCGCACCTTTCCTGCCGATGGTCAACACGCCCGCGCTGGCGGGCCTCGGGGCAGGCGCCAAGGCGGTGACTGCGGCCTATGGCTCGCCCGAAAAGGCCGAGCGCCATGTCGCGGCCGACATCATGTTCACCGAGCCGGCATTGGCGCTGGCGATCCGCCATGCCCGGGCAGGATCGCCAACCTGGCTCTATCGCTTTGGTTATGTCGCGGAAGCCAAGCGCAAGGACGGCATCGGCGCCGGTCATGCGACTGACGTGATCTTCCAGTTCGACGATCTGGCGAAGGGTGATGTCGCGCCGACCGCCGCCGACCAGGCCGCAGCCAATCTGCTGGCGACAGCCTGGACCAATTTCGCAAAGACCGGTGATCCGAACGGAAAGGGCATCCCCGCCTGGGGTCGGGTCGATCCCAAGACGCCAACGATGCTCGAGATCGGCATCACGGGCACAAGCATGGCGCCGGCCTCGAGCCCGGCGCTCGACGCCATCGCCGCCGCCCGCGATACAGCCCAATGAAGGTATTCCAGATGCGCAGCTTGCTTGTCGTGCTCGCCCTGCTTTCGGTGACGGCCTCGGGCGATGCCCAGGAGGTGATCCGCCTCCGCTCCGGCGCGCCCGCAACGCCCCAGCCCGAGGTAACCGAGACTCGCTTCCCCTTCGGGAAGATCGTGCGCAACGTCTCAGACGCGTCGCTCACCACCTATCTGCCCGATCCGAAGATCGCGACCGGCACTGCGGTGATCGTCGCGCCGGGCGGCGGCTTCCACATGCTGTCGATCGAGAATGAAGGCGTTGCGGCGGCACGCTGGCTGAACGGCATGGGCATTACGGCGTTCGTACTGAAATACCGGCTGGTGCAGACCGATGACGGCTTCGTGCCGCACTTCTTCCGGCTTCTGACTCATCTTCCCGAACTGGCCACTGCCGTCGAGCCGCTGCGCCCGGCCGCCACCGCTGATGGCGAGGACGCAGTCCGTTATGTCCGCAAGAATGCCGCTCGTTTCGGCGTGAAGCCCAACCGCATCGGCATGATGGGCTTCTCGGCCGGCGGCGCCGTCACGGTCTGGACGATGCTCGCAAACCACCCTGACAGCCGTCCGGATTTCGCCGCGACCATTTACCCGGGCCTGCTGCCCGACCCGATCGTCGCACCGAAAAAGGCGCCGCCCTTGTTCGTGCTGGTGGCCGATGACGACACGATTGCGCGAGGCGACAGCGGCCGGCTCGAAGCCGCCTGGCGGGCAAGCGGGGCCAGCACTGAATTCGTGACCTATCCCAAAGGCGGCCATGGCTTCGGCATGGAGCCAAAGGGCAAGCCGACCGACGACTGGACCGCGCGCATGCGCACCTGGCTGCAATCTCAGGGAGTGCTGACCAAATGAGCGATCTTGTCAGGTTTGGGTCGCTCGGGGCCGTCGCGCTGCTGGCGGGATGCTCGGCGAGCGACGGCGCGCCGCCCGCGGTCGCGGTGCAGAAGATCGCCACTTGCGAGGCGCTGGTCGGCCTGCCGCTCGGCAATGGGCGGATCGAGGCGGCAGTGCCGGTCGCCAAGGGCGCGATGGTTTCGACTGAGGCCGGCAAACCGGGCCTGCCCTCGGCAGGCGCCTTTTGCCGGGTCCAGGCGGTGCTGACCCCGGTGCCGGGATCGTCGATCAAGGTCGAGGTCTGGCTGCCCGAGCGCGCGGCGTGGAATGGCAAGCTGCTCGGCGCGGGCAATGGCGGGTTCGGGAGCAACCTGACCGTGCCGTCGCTGCTGATGCGCGGCGGGGTCGAAAAGGGCTATGCCTCGGTCGGCACCGACATGGGCCATTTCGGTGAAAGCGACGTCGACGCGAAATGGGCGTTGAACGCCCCGGAAAAGATCAAGGATTTCGGCTGGCGCGCCAATCATCTCGCGGCCGAAACGGCGAAGAAGGTGGTCGCGGCCTATTATGCCGCGCCGCTTGCCGCGAGCTATTTCCATGGCTGCTCGGACGGCGGTCGCGAGGCGCTGACCGAGGCGCAGCGCTACCCCGACGATTATGACGCGATCATCGCCGGTGCGCCCGCCATTCCCTGGACGCGGATGACCAGCGCCTTTGCGATGAATCATCTGGCGGTGTTCGCCCGCCCGGAATCCAGCATTCCCAACCCCAAGCTGAAGTTGCTGCAGACCGCCTCGCTGGCGAAGTGCGACAAGCTCGATGGCGTGGCCGACGGTGTGATCGAGGATCCGCGCCAGTGCCGCTTCGATCCGGCCGAGCTTCAGTGCAAGGCGAGTGACGGTCCGGACTGCATGACCGCGCCTCAAGTCGAGGCGGCCCGAGCGCTCTATCATGGTCCCGTCGGGCCCGACGGCAAGCCCTTCTATTTCGGCTTTCAGCCCGGCGCCGAGGCGGTGGCGGGCACCTGGGATTTGTGGCTGACCGGTCCCAAGGCGCAGCACGGCCGCTTCGCGACCGAGTTCATGCGGTACATGGTCCATTCGAACCCCGAATGGCAGATATCGAGTTTCGATCTGGCGCACGATTATCCGCTGGCCAAGCGGCTGCAGGGTGCCAATCTCGACGCCGACAATCCCGATCTGCGGGGTTTCTTCCGCCACGGCGGCAAGCTGATCCTCTATCATGGCTGGCAGGACGCGGCGATCCCGCCGGAGAACACGATCGACTATTATCAGCGGGTGGAGCGCGCGAACCCGAGGGGCGCGGCCAGCTCGGTGCGGTTGTTCATGGTGCCCGGCATGTCGCATTGCCTGATGGGCCCGGGCCCCAATGTGTTCGACGCGCTCGGCACGCTCGATGGCTGGCGGCAGGGCGGGGTGGCGCCCGAGCGGGTGACCGCTACCAAGTTCGACAGCGATCTGTTCGGCTATCTCGGCTTTCCGTCGAAGCCGATCCGCACCCGGCCGCTCTGCGCCTATCCCAAGGTCGCGCGCTGGAACGGCACTGGCTCGACTGACGATGCGGCGAGCTTCGTCTGCTCGGCGCCGAACAGCTGATCATGGCGCCGCTCTCCCTCAGTCACGTCCAGGGGCCCACAGAGCCGCCGCTGCTTGACCTGACGATCGGCGCAGCGCTGGTTCGCGCGGCCGATCGTTGGGGCGAGCGCGATGCGTTGGTCTCGGTGGCGCAGGGCGTGCGCTGGAGCTTCGCCGAGCTGCTGGCACGCGCCGACGCGCTGGCGGCCGGCCTGCTCTCGCTCGGGCTCGAGCCGGGCGACCGGATCGGGATCTGGTCGCCCAATTGCGCCGAATGGACCCTGACCCAGTTCGCCGCTGCGCGTGCGGGCCTGATCCTCGTCACGATCAACCCGGCCTATCGTCTGTCCGAGGTCGAGTTCACGATCAACCATGTCGGGTTGAGCGCGCTGGTCACCGCCGAGACGTTCAAGACCAGCAACTATGTCGAGATGATCGAGGCGCTCGCGCCCGAGCTGAGCCGCAGCAGGTCGGGCCGGTTGAACGCCGAACGGCTGCCGTCGCTGCGCTGCGCGATCCAGATCGACGGAGAGCCGCGGCTCGGCTGGGTGCAGTTCGGCGACATCGCCGCGCCGCGCCCGGACGCGCGCGCGCAAATGGACCGGATCGAGATCGGCCTCGGCCCCGACGACGCGATCAACATCCAGTTCACCAGCGGCACCACGGGCCTGCCCAAGGGCGCCACGCTGTCCCATCGCAACATCCTCAACAATGGCTATTTTGTCGGTCGGGGCATGGCGCTGGGGCCGGATGATCGCATCTGTATCCCGGTGCCGCTCTATCATTGCTTCGGCATGGTGCTCGGCAATCTGGCCAGCCTCACGCGCGGCGCGGCGATGGTCTATCCGTCCCCGGGATTCGATGCCGCGGCCGTGCTGAATGCCGTCGCGGCGGAGAGGTGCTCCGCGCTGTACGGCGTGCCGACGATGCTCATCGCGGTCCTTGCGCATCCCGATTTCGACAGTTTCGATCTGTCCTCGCTCCGCACCGGTTGCATGGCCGGCGCGATCTGCCCCGAGCCGCTGATGCGCGAGGTGATCGGGCGGTTGAACATGCGCGACGTGACCATCGCCTATGGCATGACCGAGACCAGCCCGGTCAGCTTCCAGACCGGGCTCGACGATCCGCTCGAGCAGCGGGTCGGGTCGATCGGACGGGTGCTGCCCCATCTCGAATGCAAGGTGGTGGATGCCGATGGCGAAGTCGTGCCGGTCGGCCAGCCGGGCGAGCTGTGCACGCGCGGCTATTCGGTGATGCTCGGCTATTGGAACGATCCGGAGCGGACGGCCGAGGCGATCGATGGCGACGGCTGGATGCACAGCGGCGATCTCGCGACGATCGACGTTGAGGGCTATGGCAATATCGTCGGCCGGCTCAAGGACATGGTGATCCGCGGCGGCGAGAACATTTATCCGCGCGAGATCGAGGACTTCCTCTATCGCCATCCCGGGATCGAAGATGTCGCGGTCGTGGGGCTGCCTGACCAGCGCATGGGCGAGGAACTCTGCGCATGGGTGCGGCTGCGGCCGGGCGCCGATGCCGATCCCGAGGCGCTGCGGGAATTCTGCCGTGGCCAGATCGCCCATTACAAGGTCCCGCGCTACATCCGGGTCGTCGATGCCTTCCCGACCACGGTGACCGGCAAGATCCAGAAATATCTGATCCGCGAGACGATGATCGCGGAACTCGGGCTCGGCGATTCCGCCGGCGCCCCATCGCCAACCAATCCCAAGCAAGAGGTGAAATGATGAAGCTATACCTGATCGGCGCTGCCCTGGCGGCCTTCGCCACCGTTTCGAGCGCTGGTGCACAGACCACGCCTGCAGCGCCCGCTGCCCCGGCCCCTGCGACCGCTCCGGCCACTGGCGCGAAGTTCACCCTCGATACGCCGATCCAGGAGATCGTGGCGGACGAGCGCGGCAAGGTCGTGATGGAGAAGAATTTCCCGGGCATGACCGCCCTCCCGGAATATGAGATGTTCAAGGCGCTGAGCCTGCATCAGGTCCAGCCCTATTCGAACGGCAAGCTCACCGACGAGATCCTCGCCAAGGCCGAAGCCGATCTGGCGGCGATCAAATGAAGAAAGGCGCCCGGTATCTTGGTGGTTGTGTTGCGGTACTCGTACTGATGGGTGGCACCGTGCCGGCCATGGCGGCGCCGCCGCAGGAAACGCCGGCCTACAAGGACCGCGGTGCGCCGATCGAAAAGCGCGTCGCTGACCTGATGGACCGGCTGACGCTCGACGAGAAGATTCTCCTCCTGGCGGGGGAGACGTCGATGACGCTCAACGCGATTCCGCGCCTGGGCATTCCCTCGATCAGGATGACGGATGGGCCCACCGGAGTCCGGTCGCCGGAAGGCAAGCCGGCCACCGTCTTCCCCGTCGGCGTGGCGCTGGCCGCGACCTGGAATCCCGATCTCGTACGCGAGGTGGGTACCGCCATCGGCCTGGAGACACGCGCGCACGGCGCCGATGTCCTGCTCGCGCCGACGGTCAACATCGTGCGGACGCCCCGCTGGGGGCGCAATTTCGAGACCTATTCCGAGGATCCCTGGCTCACCGGCCAGATCGCGCTCGGCTATGTCCGCGGGGCGCAGGGCACCGGGATCGGCGTGTCGATCAAGCATTTCGCAGCGAACAACCAGGAGACCAACCGCTTCGTCGTCAACTCGATCGTCGACGAGCGGACGCTGCGCGAAATCTATCTGCCGGCGTTCGAAACCGTGGTGAAACAGGCCGATCCCTGGTCGGTCATGGCGTCCTACAACCGGCTCAACGGCACCTACGCCACCGACAATCACTGGCTGTTGACGGACGTGCTCAAGAAGGAATGGGGCTTCAAGGGCTTCGTCGTGTCCGATTGGGGCGCGACGCATTCGACGGCGGCAGCCGCCAATGCAGGCATGGACCTGGAGATGCCCGGTCCGCCGTCCAATTTCGGTGCCAAGCTGAAGGCAGCGGTCGATGCGGGCAAGGTCAGCGTTGCGCAGATCGACGACAATGCCAGCCGCATGATGCGCCTGATCGTGCGCAGCGGCGCGCTGGATCGCGCGAGCACACCCGAGGCGAAGCCGGGCGCGCAGCATCATGCCGCCGTCGCGCGTAAGGCGGCGGAGGAAGCGATCGTTCTCCTCAAGAACGCCGGCGTGCTGCCGCTCGACCCGTCGATCCGCTCGCTCGCTGTGATCGGCCCGAATGCCGATGTCTCGCGCATCCAGGGCGGCGGCAGCTCCGCCGTCGAGCCGTTCGATGCGTTGACCACACCGCTCCAGGCGCTCAAGGCAGCCCTGCCGGGCGTCGAAGTGACCTATGCCAAGGGCGTCGACAATGAGGAGACGCCGCCCGCCGCTTTGCCCGCGATGTTCAGCCCGGGATTGGACCGGGCTGAAACCGGCATGGCCGCGAGCTATTATGCCACCGCCGACGCCTCCGGAACGCCGGTGCGCAGCGAGCGCGCCACGAGTTTCCTGAAACGGATCAGCGGCAATGTCGCGGGGCCGCAGGTCACCGGCTACAGTGCGCTCCGGTGGGAGGGGTTCTTCTGGCCCAAAACCTCCGGGCCGCATGAATTCAGCGTCCGCGGCACGGGCAATGCGATCATCACGCTCGATGGCAAGACCATCCTGGACAAGGGCACGGCCTCCACGCCGGATATTCGGGACGTGCTGGGTTTCCCCATTCCAAGGCGGACCGTCACCGTGGATCTGGTGGCGGGCCGCAGCTACCCTATCCACCTCGACTATAAGACCGGTCAGACGCCGTATGAGTATCTCAGCTTCGGCATGCGCGAACCGCGCCCCTCGCTCGATGCGGCCGTGGCCGTGGCTCGGGCAGCCGATGCTGCGATCGTGCTGGTGGGATCGTCCTCGACGACCGAAGGCGAGGGCTATGACCGCACGTCACTCGACCTGCCCGGTGAGCAGAACAGGCTGGTGGAGGCTGTGGTCGCCGCCAATCCGCGCACCGCGGTGGTGGTGAACGCCGGCGCCGCGATGACCATGCCGTGGCGCGACAAGGCGCCCGCCATCCTGGACATGTGGCTACCCGGCGAAGGTGGCTCGGCGGCGCTGGCGGACATCTTGTTCGGCCGGGTGAATCCCTCGGGCAAACTGCCTGTGTCGTTCCTCGCCCGGACCGAAGACGATGAAGTTGATCTGAAGAATCCGAAGAGCGCTTATTCGGAAGGGTTGCAGGTCGGGTACCGGGGTTTCGAGGCGCGCGGGGTGAAGCCGCTCTTCCCGTTCGGTCACGGCCTTTCCTATACGCGCTTCGCCTATTCCGGGCTGCAGGCGCCCCGGCAGGCACGCGGCGGCACGTCGCTGAAGGTGCGACTGACCGTGCAGAACAGCGGCTCCCGCGCCGGCAGGGAGGTCGTGCAGCTTTATGTGGCGCCGGTCGTTCCGGTGGCCAATGAGGCTGGAAAGCAGCTCCGCTCCTTCGCGAAGGTCGAGATCCCGGCGGGCGGCAAGCGACGCGTGGACCTGACGCTCGATCCTCGTGCCTTCTCCTTCTACGATGTCGCCTCCAAAAGCTGGCAGATCAGGCCGGGCGAATACAGGCTGATGGTCGGCTCCTCGTCGGAAGACCTGCGGCTGACCAGTACGATCACCGTATCCAGATGACCGACATCGAAGGCCAGATCGAGCATGTCGATGCGGTGGCTGCGCGCGCATCGTCCAAGACGCTGCAACGCGGCCTCGATCTGATCGAGGCCGTGGCGCGAGGGGATGTCTATCCGACTGATCTGAGCGCCACCACCGGACTCCCCACCAGCACGACCCATCGCATTGCCGGCGTGCTGGTGGAGCGGGGCTATCTCGTCCCGATCCGACGCGGCGGCTACCGCCTCGGTCCGACCGCGTTGCAGATCGGCTTCGAGGCACAGCGCCAGCTCGACCTGGTTCCGACCGCACGCCCACATCTCGACGCGCTTGCCGCCGCGACGCGCGACACCGTGAGCCTCGTGGTCCTGAGCGGGGCGGAGGCGATGCACCTCGACGTGATCCCGGGCAGGCGGCGCACCATCGTCGCGCGCCGTGTCGGGGAGGGGGAGTCGTTCGAGTCAGCGATCGGGCGAGCCTTGCTAGGCGCCGAGTTCGCCAGTGGCGAGGAAGAGGGGCATCAAATCTTCTGTACCGCAGCGCCCGTGTACGATGTCGCAGGAAACGTCATCGCCGCGATTGCGGTCTCGAGCCCCGCGGTCGACGTCGACGATGCCCGTCGTGAAGCGCTCGAGCATGCCGTTCGGGGCGCTGCCGCCGCGCTGTCGCACGATCTGGGTTCTGCCGAGCCGGAGGGTCAGTAAAGTCAGGATTCGTCGCGGAATTCGGGGAAGAGGCGCTCGACGGCCGCCTGCAAATCGCTCGGGCCGGGCAGCAGGCCGAAATGGTCCAGAACGCCCTTCACCAGCCGCGCGCGGTGAGGACCTATTCCCGGCACGGTTTCCAGGCCAGGAAAGTCCGGATCGGCCAGCCTGTCCGCCAGGTCGCCGAGCGTCCGGTATCCCGATGCGGTCAGGCGCTGCCGCAAGCCCGCCGGCAATACTGACCGGCTCACCGGGAGATCCCGGTCCGTCGCGTCGGGCCGCGTCGAGCGCAGCCTCGTCCGGGCGCCTTTCTCCCGCTTGAGCGCCCGACGGATATGGCCGAGCTGACCTGAGCTGAGCCCGAGCTGGCGTCCGATCGCGCGATAGGAGGTGCCGGAGGCGCGCAGGTCCCGCGCTTGCTCCAGATTCTGGGCGGCCTGTTCAAGCTGGCTCAGCATCAGCGATCCGCTTACCCCGCCGACAGGACCCGATAATGTCTCTGTCGAAAAATGGCTCCCTGAGTTGGATTCGAACCAACGGCCGCTCGATTAACAGTCGAGAGCTCTACCGCTGAGCTATCAGGGAACACCGTGCGGAGGCGCGCTGTATAACCTGCGATTCAGACGATGCAACCCCATCAGGCCCCGTCACGCAATGAATTGTTCCATCGTTATCCGGTCGTCCAGAGCATGCTCCGGATCGAACAAAAGCGTCAGCTCGCGCGCGCGGTCGATCGCGATATCCACCTTCGCCACTTCGCGAATCTCGCGCTGATCGGCGACGGCACTTACCGGGCGCTTCGCCGGCTCGAGCACGCGCAGCGAGATGCGCGCCTTGTCGGGCAGGATGGCGCCGCGCCAGCGCCGCGGGCGGAACGGGCTGATCGGGGTCAGCGCCAGCATCGCCGAGCCGAGCGGCAGGATCGGACCCTGGGCGGAGAGGTTGTAGGCGGTCGATCCCGCGGGCGTGGCGACCAGGATGCCGTCACAGGCTAGTTCGTCGATCACGACGCGCTCATTCACCGTAACCTCGAGCTTGGCCGTCTGGCGGGTCTCGCGGAGCAGCGAGACCTCGTTGATCGCGGGGAGCTTGAAGACTTCGCCGCTGGCCGTCTCCGCCGTCATGCTGAGCGGGATGACCTTGAATTCCTTGGTACGCGACAGCCGCTCGTCCAGGCCGTGGCGGCGCCATTCGTTCATCAGGAAGCCGACCGTGCCGAGGTTCATGCCGAACACCGGCACGACCGGCTTGCGCCGCTCCAGCATCTGGTGGAGCGTCTGCAGCATGAAGCCGTCGCCGCCGAGCGCGACGATCATCTCGGCATCCTCGACCGGTACCCAGTCATAGGCGTCGGCAAGCTCTTCCGCCGCGGCCTGGGCGGGTGGCGTCGGGGAGGCGACGAGCGCCCGGCGAATGCTCATCGAGGCAGTCTCATCCGCCGGTGACACTCATATGGCGCGATACCGCCGGCGCGGCCGCGGCGATGTCGAAATCATGGCGGGCGGGCTTGGTCGCCATCGCCCGGTCGAGCGCTGCGTCCAGCCCGGACACGCCGCCGTCGCGCAGCGCCTGCTTCAGATCGACCTGATCGTCATGGCCGAGACAGGTGTAGAGCACACCCTCGGTCGTCAGGCGCACACGGTTGCAGGTGTCGCAGAAATTGGCGGTGAGCGGCGAGATGAGCCCGAGCCGGGTGTCACTGCCCGAGACACGCCAATAACGCGCCGGGCCGCCGCTGCGATGCGTGTCACGAGCCAGCGGGAAGCGTGCGGCGAGATCGTCGAACACCGCCGTGAGCGGCAGGAAACGGTCGGTGCGGTCCTCGTCGATTGCGCCGAGCGGCATGGTTTCGATCAGCGACAGGTCGAAACCATGCTCGACGCACCAGTCGAGCATCGGCGCGATCTCTGCCTCGTTCAGGCCCTTCAGTGCGACCATGTTGATCTTGACGGCAAGCCCGGCATCCCGCGCGGCGAAGATGCCACCGATCACGCGTTCCACATCGCCGTGCCGGGTGATGTAGCGAAAGGTCTCGGGATCGCGGCTGTCGAGGCTGACATTGATGCGGCGGATGCCGGCCGCGACCAGATCGTCGGCATGATCGGCTAGCCGGTTGCCGTTGGTCGTCATGGTCAGCTCGTCGAGCCCGGCCCCGACATGGCGCCCGAGACGGCGCACCAGATCGCCCACGTCGCGGCGCACCAGGGGCTCGCCGCCGGTGAGGCGGATCTTGGTGATGCCCCGTGCGATGAAGCGCTCGGCGATCAGCGCGATCTCCTCGAGGCTGAGCAGGGCGGCGCGGGGCAGGAAGGTCATCTGCTCGGCCATGCAATAACGGCAGCGCAGGTCGCAGCGATCCGTCACCGAGATCCGCAAATAGCTGATCGTGCGGCCATGGCGGTCGATCAGGGCGGGGGCGCAGGCCATGTGCAGGAGCTAAGCCTTCGCGGGGGCGCTAACAACCCCGTTTGGCATTTCCGTCCGGCTTCGGGACCGGCCAAGCCTTGTTCTTCGCCGCCAAAGCCGTGATGAAGGGCGGAACGGTCCAACGACAAGCGCAGCACGAACGGAGAAAGAGACCCTGATCGACGCCGAGCCCAGCCATGGCCCTGCGCCCCTTTTCATCCTGTCGTTCAGGCAGCGTGACGAACTTGCCGAGCTTGCGGCGGGCGCGGGCTGGCAGGTCGTGGCGGCGCGCCGCGCGGCGGGGGCCGAACGGCGGTTCGTGACCAGCGGCGCGGCGGTGGCGGTGATCGACGCGCGCGGCGCGCTTGGCGAGGGGCGGGAGGCGGCGTCGGCGCTGGGCGGGGCGATCGCCGCCAATGGCGGTGCCTTGCTCGCTTTGGTCTCGCGCGGCGACACCACCGCGATCGGCGATTTCTATGATGCGGGGGCGACCCATTTCCTCGCCAGCCCGTTCAGCGAGGCTGAGTTCCTCCAGGCGTTGCGCTATGCCGCACGCCATGCCGAGCGCATGGCGGGGGACTGGCGCGCGACCGGGCCGGCCGAACCGCTCGGCTGGCGGCTCGACGTGGCGACCCGCGCGCTGCTGCTCACGCCTGCCTTTGCCCGGCTGCTCGATGTCGACGAGCACCCCAAGCTGGTCGCGCTGTGGCGTCGGATCGACCCGACCGAACGCCGGGCGGCCATGGCCTCGATCCGGCGACTGTCGGCGACACGGCAGGCGACCGCCTTCGCGCATGATCTGGCGGGCCTCGGCCGGATCGTCCAGCACCTCCAATATGACGCGAAGGCCGGGCGTATCGATGCTCTGATCGAGCCGCTGGGCAGCGCGCCCGAACCTGCCGCGGTCCTGCGCGACGCGTTGATCGGCACCCGCGACGCCGGGAGCGCCCGGCGCTGGATCGAGCGCCGGCTGGCCGATCCCGACGGACGGCCACTGACCGCGATGCTGATCGCGCTCAACCGCTTCGACATGGTCAACGCCGCTTATGGCCGCGCCGCGGGCGACGCGTTGCTTCGCGCGGCGTTCAAGCGGATCGAGGAGGCGGCCGGCGGCGCGCTGGTCGCGCGGCTCGGCGGATCCGAATTTCTCGTCGCGATCGAGGATGTGGGCGCCCGTGTCGACCTGGCGGCGGAACGGATCGCCGGGGAACTGGCGCGGCCTTTCGTGGCCGGGGACACGATCGCGGTGCTCGGTTGCCGGATCGGCATTGCCGGGGGCGAGCTGGGCGATACCGCCGCGACCCTGCTCCGCCGGGCGAGCGAGGCGCTGGCCGATGCGCGCGCCTCGGACAGTGCCACGGTGCGTGTCGCCGAAACCGGCGGGGGTGAGGAGTCGATCGATGCCCTCGCGGTCGAGTTGCGCCACGCGATGGAGCGGGGCGAGATCGACATCCTTTTCCAGCCCCAGGTGTCGGTCACCACCGGCGCGATCGTCGGCGTCGAGGCGCTGGCGCGCTGGGACCACAAGGCGCTGGGCACGATCGGCGCCGAAATATTGTTCGCGGCGGCCGCGCGCGCCGATCTCGAGATCGGGCTCTCCGACCATATCCAGCGCATCACGCTGGAGCGGGGCGCGGCCTGGCCGGCGGCGCTGTGCGCCTTGCGCCTGTCGATCAACCTGACCGCCGGCGACATCGCGCGGCCGGGCTTTGCCGATCTGTTCCTCGACCGGGTCGATGCCAGCGGGTTCCCCCGGTCGCGCCTGACCGTGGAGATCGTCGAGAGCGGGCTGATCGAGGATCTGGGCATCGCGTCGACCTTGCTCGCGACCTTGCGCAGCGCGGGCGTGCGGGTCGCCATCGACGATTTCGGGACGGGCTATTCGAGCCTCGCCTATCTCAAGTCGCTGCCGCTTGATTATCTCAAGATCGACAAGAAGATGACCCAGGACATCACCGGCACGACGCGCGACCGGGTGGTGGTGCGCGGCGTGATCGACATGGCGCGCTCGCTCGGCCTGGTCGTCATTGCGGAGGGGGTGGAGACCCAGCAGCAGCTCGATCTCCTCGCCAAGGATGGGTGCCAGATCTATCAGGGCTTCCTCCGCTCCGAGCCGATCTCGACCGAAGCGCTGGTGGCATTGATCGAACCCGTTTCATGAGGACGATCGCAGCCATTGCCGCGGTTGCGTTGACGATGCCGGTCGCCGCAGCGCCGCGAGACGATGCGCATGTCGCGATCATGGCTGCGATACAGGACAGTGCGGCCGGCTGGACGGCGGGCGACCTCGACCGCTTCATGACGGTCTATGCGGACGATGCGACCTTCGTGGTCGGCGACGGGGTGATCCGGGGCAAGGCGGCGATCGCCGCGCGTTATGCGCCCCGCTTCGCGCCGGAAGTATCGGCGAAACGCGGCGCGCTGACCTTCGAGCAAGTGGATTTCCGTCCGATCGACCCGTCGCACGCCCTGCTCGTCGCACGGTACCGATTGAAGATCGACGGCACGGCTGACCAGACGGGCTCAACCTCGCTGCTGTTCGAGAAGAAGCGGGAAGGCTGGAAGATCGTCGCGGATCACAGCAGCTGAGGTGAAGGGGCGGCATGGCGAGGACGGTCATTCTCTACGCGATCGCATTGGCCGCCGCGGTCGGTGCGCTCGAATGGTTGCAATATCGCTATCTTACCCGTGCCTTCTCGACCGAGTTCTATATCGCGCTGCTGGCCGCTGGGTTCATTGCCCTGGGCATCTGGGTCGGGCGCCAGTTGACGCCGAGACCGGCGCGGCGGGACTTCCAGCGTAACGATGCGGCGATCCGATCGCTCGGGCTGACCGCGCGGGAGTGCGAGATCCTGGAGCTGCTCGCCTCGGGCCAGTCGAACAAGGAGATGGCGCGCACGCTCGGCATTTCGCCGCACACGATCAAGACTCATGTCGCGCGCCTCTACGAGAAGCTGGAGGTGCAGCGGCGTATCCCGGCGGTGGAGAAGGCGCGCTGGCTCGCGCTGATCCCGCCGGCGGATCGGGCGTAAGGGCGATTTCGCGAAAATCACCCGTTCGGGCGATGGGCCGGTCGGGCGCTTTCCTGTCCTGTCGAGCCGTTAACAGCGGGAGTCGAGAATCGTGAGATACGCTTTCACTTACGGGCTGCTGTCGGGCCTCGTCATCATCCTGACCATGCTCGCCGGCATCGTGTTCAGCGAGCGAGGCAGCTTCTTCAGCTCGGAATGGTTCGGCTATCTCGTCATGCTGGTCGCGCTGACCTTCATCTTCGTCGGGGTAAAGCGCTATCGCGATGTCGAGCGGGGCGGTGTGATCAAATTCTGGCCGGCCCTCGGCCTGGGGCTGTCGATCGCGCTGGTGGCGGGCCTCGCTTATGCCGGGGTGTGGGAGGTCTATCTGGCGAAGACCAACTATGTGTTCATGGACAATTACATCGCCGGCATTGCCCGCGCGAAGCAGGCCGCGGGGGTTCCAGCCGCCACCATCGCCAGGGAAATGGCCGAGTGGGAGCAGGTCCGCGTGAGCTATCGCAACCCGCTATACCGCATCCCGATGACCTTCATGGAGATGTTCCCGGTCGGGCTGCTCGTCGCTTTGGTGTCGGCTGCGCTGCTGCGCAATCCGAGGGTCCTGCCGGCCGCACGTTAAGCGCGGTCAGCTTGCCCGGCGCAGCTCCGGCGCGGCCGATGCAGTGGCTGGCAGGATATCGAGCATATTGCCCAGCGCCCGGGCCAGGGCGGAAAGCAGCATGATCGACCGGCCGTCGATATCGTGTCGGCTGCGCCAATAGGCGCCGATCGCGGCGGTCGGAATCGGCGTGCCGACGGGAAACATCGCCATGCTGCGGACGAAGGTGGACAGATACAGGTTCAGCGGGACCCGCGCATCATGCTCGATGTCGGGGATGACGATCGGCCGGTTATGCAGGATGGCGAGGCCGGAGATGCAGCGCTCGATCGGGAATTGCCGGCCGGTCCATAACGGGCTGATCGCATCCTCCGCGATATAGGCGACCTCGTCGCCAACGCGGCGGATGACCGCCACGCCGTCGGCGCCGGTCACCTGACGCGCGGTTTCCCGCACCACCTCGATCGCGCCCTCGATCGATCCGGCCCCCTGCATGCGGGCGATCGTGTCGTGCAGCGCGTTCCACCGCTGCAGATAGGCAATCTGCGCCATGAGTTCCCCCCTCTTTGGGGCCTTGTCGCAAGCCATTGTGAAGGATCGGTAATCGAACGATCCATATCGGATGTTTCTGGCAGCCTCGCTGCCTCAGCCGCGGTTGGCGCCGCCGCCGTCGAGCACCTCGCGCACCTTCCAGGCGAGCTGGGCGATGGTGAAGGGCTTGGGCAGGAACGCGACGCCGGCGTCGAGCATGCCGTTATGCACCACGGCGTTGCGGGTATAGCCGGTGGTGAACAGGATCGCGATCTCGGGGCGCTCGGCGCGCACCTTGTCGGCCAGCTCGCGTCCGTTCATGCCGGGCATGACGATGTCGGTGAACACCAGATCGAGCCGCGGCTGGACGGCGAGCTGTTCAAGCGCCTGATTAGCATCGGCCGCCTGGACGATCGTGTAGCCGAGGTCGCGCAGGGCATCGACGGTCATGTGGCGGACCTGCTCCTCATCCTCGACCACCAGGATGATCTCCTCCGCTGTTCCGGTCGGCAATTCGCCGCGGCCCTTGTCGGACTCGGCCACCGCTCCGGCCGCGCCGAGATGGCGCGGCAGGTAGATCTTGACGGTCGTGCCCTGGCCGGTCTCCGAATAGATCTTCACATGGCCGCCGGACTGTTTGACATAGCCGAACACCTGGCTGAGCCCGAGTCCGGTGCCCTTGCCCACGCCCTTGGTGGTGTAGAAGGGGTCGAAGGCCCGCTCGACTACCTCGGACGGCATGCCGGTGCCGCTGTCGCTGACCCCGATCATCACATATTGGCCGGGCTCGACCTCGGCATGGCTGCGGGCATAGCGATCGTCGAGTTCGGTATTCGCCGTCTCGATCGTCAGCTTGCCGCCGTCGGGCATCGCGTCGCGGGCGTTGACCGCGAGGTTCAGGATCGCGCTTTCGAGCTGGGAGGGATCGGCAAAGGCGTGCCACAGGCCGCCCGCGAGGATGGTTTCGACCCGGATATGCTCGCCGATGGTGCGCCGCAGCAGCTCGGACATGCCGCTGACCAACTGGTTCGCCTGCACCGCCTGCGGGGCGAGCGGCTGCTGGCGCGAAAAGGCGAGCAGCCGCGCCGTCAGGGTCGCGGCGCGCTGGGCACCCTGGCTCGCATTGTCGATGCACTCGAGGATCTTGGGGTGCTCGGACCCGCCGAGCCGCCGCTTCGCCATGTCGAGCGACCCGATGACGATCGCCAGCATGTTGTTGAAATCATGCGCGATGCCGCCGGTGAGCTGGCCGATCGATTCCATCTTCTGCATCTGGCGCAACTGGGCTTCGACCTGGCCGCGCTCGGTCACCTCGGCCTGAAGTGCCGCGGTACGCTCGGCCACGCGATCCTCGAGCTGATGGTTCAGCGCCTGCAGCTCGGCCTCGGTCCGGAGCTGCGATGCATGGGCGGCGAACATGCCGTGAGTCAGGCCAATGATGATCGCTGTCGTGAAGAAGTAGAGCGCCATCGCGATCCAGCCCGACGGCCAGGACGGGGCGAGCGATCCCAGCGGCTCGATCAGATAATATTTCGCGAGCATGCCGGAGAGTATCGCTGCCAGAACGCCGGGCCCGAACCCGCCCATAAACGCCACGATGACGACCGCCGGCAGGAAGGTGATGAAGGGATATCCGTCGAGCGTACCGCCGATCCTGAGCCTGACCCACAGCGCGAAGAAGCAGAGCGCCACGGCGAGCAAATAGCCCGGCCACCGTCTCCCGCGGATGGATTGCGTGGCGATAACCAGATTCATGCCGGGCCGATATGCCGCATCAGGCCTATAAATCAACGCGAAGTTGGGAACTGGCGGGACGGCTTTTCCGTTCGGTCTGCTGACCGAGGAGAAGAGCATGGAAGCGCAGGAACTTCATCGTGGCCGGCTGATCGACCATATCCAGCTCGTGGTGCGCGATCTGCCGGCGAGCCGCCGCTTCTACGAGGCGGTGTTCGAGGTGTTGGGCGTGCCGATCGGCGGCGTGGCCGATGATTATTTCTGGGCGGACGAGCTGTTCGTCTCGACCGCCGACAGCCAGGCGGCGCAGGGGCATCTGACCGGGCGGCATCACCTTGCCTTTCAGGCGGCGGACCGCGCGATGGTCGAGGCCTTTCACAAGGCGGGGTCGGACGCGGGCGGGAAGGACAATGGCGCGCCGGGCGAGCGGCCCTATCATCCCGGCTATTACGCCGCTTTCCTGATCGATCCGGACGGCAACAATATCGAGGCGGTTTTCCATGGCGAGGCCGAGCGCAGCGCGCCCTCCGTGAAGATCACTTTCGAAATGTGATCGCACAATCAAGGGTCGTCACCCCGGGCTTGTCCCCGGGGTCCACTGTGCCGCGATCTCAATGACCGGAGAATGTGCGACACGGTGGATGCCGGAACAAGTCCGGCATGACGGACTGAAGGGCTACCCCGCGGCCTTGGCTAGGCCCTTCGACAGTTGCAGCGCCCCGTTGAGCCGCGCCTTGGGATCCCCCCAGGTGCGGTTGATCACCAGCTTGGAATCGGGCCGCAGCTTCGCGACCCCGTCGAGGCGGGCGATCCAGGCGAGCAGGCCGTCGATGTTGGGCGGCTTGTCGTCGTGGAAGCTGACCAGTGCCCCGCGCGGGCCGACATCGATCTTCGCCACACACGCCTTTTTCGCGTTGAGCTTGATCTCGATGAGGCGGATCAGATTCTCGGTCGGATCGGGCAGCGGGCCGAACCGGTCGATCAGCTCGGCGGCGAAGGCCTCGATCGCCTGGGATTCGTCGAGATCGTTCAGGCGCCGATACAGACCCATGCGCAGGTCCAGATCGGGGACATAGTCCTCCGGGATGAGGATCGGCGCATCGACCGTGATCTGCGGCGAGAAGTCGCGCGGGCGCTGGGCAAGGCCGCCGGCCCTGGCATCCATGATCGCCTCTTCCAGCATCGATTGGTAGAGTTCGTAGCCGACTTCCTTGATATGCCCCGACTGCTCGTCGCCGAGCAGATTGCCGGCGCCGCGGATGTCGAGATCGTGGCTGGCGAGCTGGAACCCCGCGCCGAGGCTGTCGAGATCTGACAGGACCTTGAGGCGCTTCTCCGCCGTCTCGGTGACGATCCGATCCGGCGGGGTGGTGAGATAGGCATAAGCGCGGGTCTTCGCCCGGCCGACGCGCCCGCGCAGCTGATAAAGCTGGGCCAGGCCGAAGCGATCGGCGCGGTGGATGATCATCGTGTTGGCGCTTGGGATATCCAGGCCGCTCTCGACGATGGTAGTGGAGATCAGCACCTCGAACTTCTTGTCGTAGAATGCGGACATGCGCTCCTCGACTTCGGTCGGGGACATCTGGCCGTGCGCGGTGACGGCGCGCACCTCCGGCACATGCTCGCGCATGAACTGCTCGATATCGGGGACGTCGGCGACGCGCGGCGTGACGAAGAAGCTCTGGCCGCCGCGATAATGCTCGCGCAGCAGTGCCTCGCGCAGCACGACCGGATCCCAAGGCATGATATAGGTGCGCACCGCCAGGCGATCGACCGGTGGGGTCTGGATCACCGAGAGTTCGCGCAGGCCCGACATCGCCATCTGCAAGGTGCGCGGAATCGGCGTCGCGGTGAGGGTGAGCACATGCACATCGGTCTTGAGCGCCTTCAACCGCTCCTTGTGCGTAACACCGAAACGCTGTTCCTCGTCGACGACGACGAGGCCGAGGCGCTTGAACGCGACCGACTTGGCGAGGATCGCGTGGGTGCCGATCACCACGTCGATCGTGCCGTTCTCCAGGCCTTCGCGCGTCGCCTTGGCCTCGGCCGTGGGGACGAGGCGCGAGAGGCGGCCGATGTTGAGCGGGAAGCCCTCGAAGCGCGCGGTGAAATTCTGGAAATGCTGGCGCGCGAGCAGGGTGGTCGGGCAGACCACAGCGACCTGCAGTCCGGACATCGCCGCGGCAAAGGCAGCTCGGAGCGCCACCTCGGTCTTGCCGAAGCCGACATCGCCGACGACGAGCCGGTCCATCGGCGTGCCGGTGGCAAGATCGCCGAGCACGTCGTTGATCGCGCGATCCTGGTCTTCGGTTTCCTCGTACGGGAAACGATCGACGAAGCTTGCATAGCCGCTCTGGTCGGGTTCGATCACATCGGCGGGACGAAGCGCGCGTTCGGCGGCGGTCGCGATCAGCTCGCCCGCAATCTCGCGGATCCGCTCCTTCATGCGGCTCTTGCGGCGCTGCCACGCTTCGCCGCCGAGCTTGTCGAGGCTCGCGCCTTCGCTGTCCGAGCCGTAGCGCGACAGGACTTCGAGATTTTCGACCGGCACGAACAATTTGTCGCCGCCGGCATAGGTCAGTGCGACGCAATCATGCGGGCTCTGGCCGACCGGGATCGAGGTCAGGCCCTCATAGCGGCCGATGCCATGATCGACATGGACGACCAGGTCGCCGGGCGTGAGCATCGCCAGCTCGGCGAGGAAAGCATCGGCCGATTTCTTGCGCTTGGCGCGGCGGACGAGGCGATCGCCGAGCATATCCTGCTCGGTGAGCAGCGCGACGTCGGGGGTGGTGAAACCGTGATCGAGCGGCAGGACGATCAGGGCGATTCCCTTGTCCGCCGCGCCGAGCGCTTCCTGCCAGGTATCGACTTTGGTTCCGGCCTTCAGCCCGTGATCGGCGAGAAGCGACGACAGCCGCTCGCGCGCGCCGGTCGAGTAGCTGGCGAGGATCGGCTTGCGGCCATCGCGGCGGAGTGTCGCGATGTGATGGACGACGGCTTCATAGACGTTCGCACCGCTCGACCGTTCCGCACCGAAATCGCGCGGACCGTCGACGTTGAAGTCGAGGACGGTGGCGCTTTCCGGCTCATGGAACTGGGTCGTGAGATGGGCCGGGGTTTGCTCCAGCCGCTCGGCGAAGTCCTTCGCGGTCAAATACAGCGCGTCTGGCGGAAGCGGCCGGTAGCTGCCGGGATCGCTCGACTGCGCCTTGACGCGATTGGCATGGTAATCGGTGATCGCCTCGAAACGCTGCTCCGCCGCACCGAGCACGCCCGCGTCGCGGACGACGACGGGATCGGTGCCAAGGTGGTCGAACAGCGTCGCCATCTTCTCCTCGAACAGCGGTAGCCAATGCTCCATGCCGGCAAGGCGGCGGCCGTCGCTGATCGCCTGGTAGAGCGGATCACCCGTCGCGGTGGCGCCGAAGCGCTCGCGATAGCGGCTGCGGAAGCGCTTGATGCTGTCCTCGTCGAGCAGTGTCTCGGAGGCGGGGAGCAGGGTGAAGCCCTCGATCCGGCCGGTGGTGCGCTGGTCGGCGGGGTCGAAGGTGCGCACCGATTCGATCTCGTCACCGAAGAAATCGAGGCGAAGCGCCTGTTCGGCGCCCGAGGGGAACAGGTCGACCAGCCCGCCGCGCACCGCGAACTCGCCCGAATCGGCGACGGTTTCCACCCGGACATAGCCATTCGCCTGAAGCTGCTCGGCCAGGCGATCGCGGCCGATGCGCTCCTTGGGGGCGAGGGTGGCGACGAGCTGGCGGATGCGGAACGGGGTGAGGGTGCGCTGGGCGGCGGCGTTGGCGGTGGTGAGGAGGAGCTGTGGGCCTTTGGCCGGTTGCTGCAGGCGATGCAGCGTGGCCATGCGCTCGGCCATGACATGAAGCGTCGGCGAGGCGCGGTCATAGGGAAGGCAGTCCCAGGCGGGGAAGGTCAGGACCTCAAGCTCGGGCGCGAACACGGTCGCTGTCGCGGCGATGGCGCGCATCGCTGCCTCGTCGGGCGCGATGAAGACCGCACGGGTTTTCGCGGCGCGGGCGAGGTCAGCGAGCAGCCACGGCTCGAACCCCGTCGGCACGCCGGCAAGGGTGAGGGGCGTCCTGGCCGAAAGAATCTTGTTCAGGTCGGGCATTCTATCTCCCCCCTCCCTGAAAGGGAGGGGCCGGGGGTGGGTGCGCGCGTCTGCGCGCCTACTAAAGACTCAGGGGCGCTTCGTTGGAGCAAGGTTCGAGGCATCGAGCCTTGCTGCCCCACCCCCAACCCCTCCCCGAAGGGGGAGGGGCTTTTACTGGTTCAGCGGGAAATCGGCACGTACGTCAGAACACGCATCGCTTCCATGATCGGCCCTTCGTACCGCGCCGGGCAGATATCGGTGCCGATCGCCCAGGCCATGATATCGACATCCTGTTCCTCAAGCAGCTCCTCGAACAGATCGATCTCCGTGTCGCTCCATCCGGACGAGGCGGCGTCGCAGAAACCGCCGATCAGCAAATCGGCTTCTTTGGTGCCGCGGTGCCATGCACGGAAGTGCAAGCGTTTCAGGCGGGTCTCTCGATCCATATATTTCCAACGGCAATTGGCCGGCGGTGCTTGGAGCAACCGTCGGCTGGGACTAGGTAAGGCCCAGATAGTCATGCGGCCCGATATCCTCAATCCATTGTTCGCCGAGATCACGGCATTGAAAGGCGTCGGCCCCGGGCTGGCCAAGCCGCTGGACAAGCTCGGCCTGCACCGCGTGCTCGACATGGCCTTCCATCTGCCGACCGGCTGGATCGACCGGGTGCCGCGCGAAGAGCTCGACATGGCCGATGCCGGGCGGACGATCGCAATCACCCTGACCGCGGTCGAACACCGGTCGGGCAACGGACGCGGGCCGGCCCGAGTGCGGGCGGTCGATGGCAAGGGCAACTATATCAGCCTGGTCTATTTCGGCGGGCATCCGGGCTGGTCGAAGAAATTGCTGCCGACCGGTGAGCCGCGCCGCGTGTCGGGACGGCTTGAGATGTACGGGCAGGAATTGCAGATGGTCCATCCGGACTATGTGCTGCCGCTCGACGAGGCGCCGGATGTGGGCGAGCGCGAGGCGATCTATCCGCTATCGGAAGGGATCACCTCGCGGCGCATGGGGCAGTTGACCGCCCAGGCGGTAGAACGGGCACCCGATTTGCCTGAGTGGATCGAGCCGGGGCTTTTGGCGAAACATGGCTGGCCGTCGTGGCGCGAGGCGCTGGCCCGGGTCCACGCCGATCCCTCCGACGCCAGAGCGAAGGAGCGGCTGGCCTATGACGAGCTGTTCGCCAACCAGCTCGCGCTGATGCTTGTGCGGCAATCCTCCAAGGCGCGGCGGGGTAGGGCGCTCGCCGGCGACGGGCGGCTGCGCGATGCGCTGGAGCTGCCTTACACGCTGACCGGCGCGCAGGCACGGACGGTGCGCGAGATCGAGGGGGATCTGCAACAGTCCCAGCCGATGCTGCGCCTGCTGCAGGGCGATGTCGGTTCGGGCAAGACGCTGGTCGCGGCGATGGCGCTGCTGATGGCGGTCGAAGCCGGGGCGCAGGGCGCCCTGCTGGCGCCGACCGAGATCCTCGCGCGCCAACATTACGACACGCTCCGTCGCCAGCTCGGCGGCTTGTCGGTCGAGATCGCGGTGCTGACCGGGCGCGACAAGGGGCGCGTGCGCGAGGCGACGCTGATGGGGCTTGCCTCGGGCGCGATCCACATCCTGATCGGCACCCACGCGATCTTCCAGGAGGCAGTGACCTACAAGGACCTTGCCCTGGTCGTCGTGGACGAACAGCACCGTTTCGGCGTGGCGCAGCGCATGATGCTCCAGGCCAAGGCCGACAGGCCGCCGCACCTGCTGGCAATGACCGCGACGCCGATCCCGCGCACCCTGACCTTGGCCAATTATGGCGAGATGGACGTCAGCCAGCTCGACGAGATGCCGCCGGGGCGTCAGCCGATCGAGACGCGCGTCATCTCCGAGGAGCGACTGCCCGAGATCGTCGATGCGCTGGCGCGGCATCTGTCGGATGGCGGGCAGGCTTATTGGGTATGCCCGCTGGTCGAGGAAAGCGAGAAGAGCGACCTCGCCGCCGCCGAAGACCGGGCGGAGACGCTCCGCGCAAGGTTCGGCGATCGGGTCGGGCTGGTGCATGGCCGGATGAAGGGGCCGGAAAAGGACGCGGTGATGGCGGATTTCGCCGGCGGGCGGACCGGCGTGCTGGTCGCGACGACGGTGATCGAGGTCGGCGTCGATGTACCCAACGCCACTTTGATCGTAATCGAGCATGCCGACCGGTTCGGGCTGGCTCAGCTCCACCAGTTGCGCGGGCGCGTCGGACGTGGGAGCGGGCGGTCGATCTGCCTGCTGATCCGGGGCAATCAGCTCGGCGAGACGTCACGCGCAAGGTTGGCGCTGATGCGCGAGACCAATGACGGTTTCCGCATCGCCGAGGAGGATCTGCGGCTGCGCGGGGCAGGCGAGCTGCTCGGGACGAAGCAATCGGGCGAGGCGGGGTTCAGGCTGGCGACGGCGGAAACGCTCGAGGCCCTGCTGCCGGCGGCGGCGGCCGATGCGCGGCTGCTGATCGATCGCGACGGCGGACTTGAAGGACCGCGCGGTCAGGCGGCGCGGACTGCCTTGTACCTGTTCGAGCGGGACGCGGGCGTGGCGTTGTTGCGTTCGGGCTGATCTCAGCGGGCGGTGGTTTCCCGGTTCAGCATCGTCACCAGCTCATAATAGCTTTCCAATCTGATCGGCTGTTCCAGCTCGCACCCGATCCGGCCGCCGAGCGACCAGCGGACCTCGGCCAGACACATGCCGATGACGGGCAACAGCACCTGGATGCGCACCCCCGCGGCAAGCACGGTTTCGCATCTTGCCATCAGGCCGTTGGAGGAGAGATCGACGATCACCAGTGACAATGGCTGGCCGGCGGGCCCGACGGCGCGGGTGCGGTGGCAGACGGAAATACGCTCGTCGACACGTTTGTCGGGGATATTATAGCGTTCCAAACCCATGGATATGTCCTCGGGACGGCGGCGAATACACGGCCGCGTACCCTCAATGGCTTGGTCCGGACGCGTTTAACGCCGTGTTGTCCTGCGACTAAGGGATTTCCCCGTGTCGAAGGAAAGCACCGTGTTGAAGCCGGGCCATTCCTTGCGACGATCGGGCGCGAGGTCCTTCGTCGCCCGCCAGGGTTCCTTGCCGAAGCGCGTCATGTCGCCGACGCGCCCGAGCAGGGTGAAGCGGTCGAACACGAACGGCACGCCTTCGGCACCGAGCAGCGAATTGGCCCCGGCCAGGTGAAAATGAAGATGCGGCCCGGTCGTATCACCGGTGAAGCCGAGCGCGCCGATCACCTGCCCCCGGCGAACCCGTTCGCCCGTCCTGACCCGCACGCTGCCGGGGCGCAGATGTTCGTAAAAGGCGATCTGGCCGCCCTGTAGGCGCAGCGCGATATAATTGCCGGCTCCCTCGCCAAGGGGGTGGGGTGAGTTGCGCGAGATCTGCGCGCTCTCGGCCGCATCGTTGCGTTGACCGACGATGACGCCATCCGCCACCGCGAGCACAGTGTCGCCATAGCCGAACGCCTCGCTTGTTCTGTCCGCGTCTCCGGCGGTGGTGCGGCCCTGAGCGTCGAGCTTGATGAAATCGATCGCATAGCGGCCGGGAAGGCGGGCCTGCCCATCGATCGTGTAGAAGACCCGCCGATGACCGCGTGGCCAGTCAGGGTCATGGATCGCGGCCCAGAGGCCGCTCGCCAGGGGTGGTCCGAGCATGACGGGCGGCGCAGCCTCGACCTTCAGCGCCGCGCTCCCGGTCGTGAAAACGGCATCGCTCCCTGCCACGCCATAATCGACGACATGGCGAAGCGCGCCGGGAACTGCCATTGATGGCACATTGGCCTCGACGAACAGCACGGCGCGCTGCCCCGGCGCGATGGCGCCTTTCTGGCCTGAAACCAGCGTCAGGCGCTGGTCAAGTGCGGCGCCCACGAAGTCGGCAAGGATCCGGCCTGCCGGATCGACGACGCGGATTCGTTTCACCGTCAGGCTATCGCGGCTGAAATTCGTGAGATGCAGCTCGTAGGTAAGCTGACTCTCGCCCTGGAGCGGTACCGGCGTCGGCGGTTGCGGTACGGAGAGGTCGAACGATTGCTTCAGTGCGGGAGCCGGTCCGAGATCGTCCGCCCGCGCGACTGCGCAAAGGGTGACAAGGCCAGGCACCAGCCACCGGATCGGTCGTTTCATCGGGAAGAGCCGCATGATCGGCCCTGGGTCGCACGCCGGCATGCGCGGTTCAACCGCGCATCACCGCCCGCGCAGCAGCACCGCGAGCAGGTCGTAATAATCGGCCAGTTCGATCGTCTCGTCGAGTTCGCAACCGATTCTGCCGCCGAGCAGCCAGCGAATCTCGGCCGAGACGACGCCCACCACCGGCAGCGTAATCGTCAGCCGGTCCCCGATCTTGTACGGCGCATCGCACCGCGCCATCAGGCCCAGCGCGGAGATATTGACGATCAGCAGGTTCACCGGGCGCGCATCGGGACCGAAGGCGCGCGTACGGAAATGCACCTCGTCACGCGGCGTGCCGCGCTCGTCCACCGGTCTCGCATTCCCGAATGCCGCCATTGCTCACTCCCTACGAGCACCAAGGCTACACCGCAGGAGTAAATCCGCTCGAAACGAAACTGTTTAACGACACCTTGCGCCGTTCACGAAGCGCTTGTGTTTCAAAGGCTTGGGCCGGGAGCTTAGGTATTAACCCTCGTCCGCGACAAGAATCCCGTGATGCTTCTTGCCTGCGGCGATACGCACCGGCTCGGCACCGACCCGGATGCTCAGCGCCTCATCGGTCACCTTGTCCGCCCCGACGCGCGCCCCGCCGCCCTTGATCAGCCGCCGCGCCTCGCCCTTCGACGCGCACAGGCCGAGCGCGACCAGGGCATCGACAAGCGTGATCTCGCCGCCCGAGACCATATGGGTTGGCAGTGCCCCCCCAGCCGAGCCCTCTTCGAAAGTGCGGCGCGCGGTTTCGGCCGCCTCGACGGCAGCTTCGGCGCCGCGGCACAGGCTGGTGGCGGCATCCGCCAGGATCTTCTTGGCATCGTTGATCTCGGCGCCCTGCAGCGCCTCGAGCCGGGCGATCTCGTCGAGCGGGATGTCCGTGAACAGGCGCAGGAAGCGGCCGACATCGCGGTCGTCGGTGTTCCGCCAGAACTGCCAGTAATCATAGGCAGAGAGCTGATCCGCGTTGAGCCAGACCGCGCCGTTCGCCGTCTTGCCCATCTTCGCGCCGTCGGCAGTGGTGATCAGCGGCGTGGTCAGCCCGAACACCTCGCTGCCGTCGATGCGACGCGTCAGCTCGATGCCGTTGACGATATTGCCCCATTGGTCCGATCCGCCGAGCTGAAGCCGGCAGTCGATCCGCCGTGACAGCTCCAGGAAATCATAGGCCTGGAGGATCATATAGTTGAATTCGAGGAAGGTCAGCGGCTGCTCGCGATCGAGCCGCAGCTTCACCGAATCGAAGGCGAGCATGCGGTTGATCGTGAAATGGCGCCCAACGTCGCGCAGGAACGGGATATATTCCAGCGCGTCGAGCCAGTCGGCATTGTTGACCATGACGGCGTCGGTCGGCCCGTCCCCGAAGGTCAGGAAGCGTTCGAACACGCCACGGATCGAGGCGATGTTGCCGGCGATCGCGGCATCGTCGAGCAGCTTGCGCGATTCGTCCTTGCCCGACGGATCGCCCACCTTGGTGGTGCCGCCACCCATCAGCACGATCGGCTTGTGTCCGGCCTGCTGCATGCGGCGGAGCATCATGATCTGAACCAGGCTGCCGATATGCAGCGACGGCGCGGTGGCGTCGAAACCGATATAACCGGGCACGACCTGCTTGCTCGCAAGCGCATCGAGGCCGGCGGCATCGGTGAGCTGATGGATGTAACCGCGCGTCGAGAGCAGGCGGAGCAGATCGGAGGAGAAGTCGGTCATGATGCGGCGGCGCTTAGCATCGGTGGGCGCATGTCGCTAGCGCGGCGGCAATTGTCCGAGCGGATCGACCGGCGTGCGCCCCTTGCGCATCTCGAAATGCAGTTCCGGCCGGTCCGCCAGACCCGAATCGCCCGAAGTCGCGATCGTCTGGCCCTTTTTCACCGACTGGCCGCGCTGGACGAGCAGCTGGCTGGCATGGCCGTAGACGGTGGTCCAGCCATCGCCATGTTTCAGGATCACCAGCCCGCCGAGATTGGCCACCTCATTGCCGGCATAGGCGACCACGCCGTCGGCGGCGGCGAGGATCGGCGTGCCCAGCGGCGCTGCGATCTTGATGCCGTTATAGCGCTCGCCACTCGCGCCGGGCCCGAAGCGGGCGACGATATTGCCCCTGAGCGGCCAGGCAAAGGCGCCGCGCAGCCGCGCCGGCTCGGCCAGGGCGGCGGATGAGGGGAGGACTCGAGCCGGCGAGCTGGTCGGTCTGGCCGGGCGCTGGTTGGTGGCAAGCGCCGGCTCGCCGCCGGTCACGATATCGTCGACGTCGAGACGGAAGGCCGCGGCGCGCTCCGCCACCGTCTGCGGACCGCCCGGGATCAACACGCGCATGCCGACGCGCAACGTATAGGGCTCGCTCAGGTCGTTCGCGGAAATGATCCGCGACCAATCGACCCCGTAAGCGCGCGCGATCGCAATGCCTGTCTCGCCCGCGCGGACCAGATGATAGCGGCCGGCCGGAATGGCGAGGCGCTGGCCCGCCCGGATCACGAACGGCGCGGCCAGGCCATTGGCGCGGGCGATCGCTTCGGATCCGGCACCGGTGCGGTCGGCGATGCCGCGCAGCGTATCGCCGGGTTGGACGACATAGGTGCTGGCACCGATCGTCTGCGCCGTGGCGCTGACTGGACGTGCCTGCCAGGCAGGCGGCGCGGTGACGGGGCTGCGCACATCGTCATCGACGCTCTGGCGCTCATAGGGAATCGGCGGCGGTCCGTAGGAGGGATCGGCCGACTGGCTTTGCGGGATGCAGCCGGCGAGAAGCGCAAGCAGGATCACAGGCATGACGTGGCGCGCGCGACTGTCGTGAAATCCCCCCATGCGCCCCCCTTAGCTATAGGCGGCTTCAAGCATAGCTAGTGATTCCACATGTGTCAGGTCGAGATGCAGCGGCGTCACTGCGACATAGCCGTCGGCGACTGCTTCGAGGTCGGTCGAATGCGCCGGCGTCTCTACCGTCGGTCCAAGCGCGAACCAGTGATATTCATAGCCGCGCGGATCGCGATTGGTGACGATCTGCAGCCGCCCGTAATCGCGCAGGCCCTGGTTCGCGACGCGGATGCCCTTGACCGCATCGGCCGGTCCGGCGGGGAAGTTGACGTTGACCAGGGTACGCGGCGCGAGTGGGGCATCGATCAGCGGGCGCAGCGCACGCTCGCCCCAGGCGGCGGCTGCCTCGAACGGCACGGTGTCGCCCATGCCCTCGCGCGAATAGACCTGGCTCAGCGCGATCGAGCGCACGCCGGCAAGCGCGCCCTCCATCGCCGCCGAGACGGTGCCGGAATAGGTGACGTCCTCGGCCAGGTTGGCGCCGCGATTGACGCCCGACAGGATCAGGTCCGGCGGGCTGTCCTTCATGATCCGCGCCAGCGCCATCATTACGGCATCTGTCGGCGTGCCCGAAACGGCGAATCGCCGGTCGGAGAAGCGCCGTACCCGGATCGGCCGGGTCAGCGTCAGCGAATGGCCAGCGCCCGATTGTTCCTCGGCCGGCGCCACGATCCAGATATCGTCGGAAAAGGCCGAGGCGATCTCCTCCAGCACCTTGAGACCGGGTGCGTGATACCCATCGTCATTGGTGAGGAGGATCCGCATCAGGCAGGTTCCAGCCGGTTGAGACCGCGCAGATAGGGCTGGAGCACGTCGGGGATCGCAACCGACCCGTCCTCCTGCTGGTAATTCTCCAGCACGGCAACGAGCGTGCGCCCGACCGCGAGGCCCGATCCGTTGAGTGTATGGACGAACCGAGTCGCCTTCTCGCCTTCCGGCCGGTAGCGCGCATTCATGCGCCGCGCCTGGAAGTCGGTGCAGGTCGAGCAGCTCGAAATCTCGCGATAGCGGCCCTGGCCGGGCAGCCACACTTCGAGGTCGTAGGTGCGCGCGGCGGTGAAACCCATGTCGCCAGTGCACAGCTTCATGCGGCGGAAGGGCAGGCCGAGCGCGGTCAGGATGCCCTCGGCGCACGCCGTCATCCGCTCATGCTCGGCCTCGGAGGCGTCTGGCGTGACGATCGAGACCATCTCGACCTTCTCGAACTGGTGCTGGCGGATGAACCCGCGCGTGTCGCGGCCCGCGGCGCCCGCCTCGGAGCGGAAACAGGCGGTGAGCGCGGCAAAGCGCAGCGGCAGCTCGGCCTCGGTGAGGATCTTCTCGCGGACGATGTTGGTCAGCGACACCTCGGCGGTCGGGATCAGCCAGCGGCCGTCGGTGGTGCGAAACATGTCCTCCGCCGCCTTGGGCAACTGGCCGGTGCCGAACACGATCTCGTCCTTGACCAGCAGTGGCGGCACGACCTGCTCGTAACCATGGCCGTCGCAGAGCTGATCGAGCATGAATTGCCCGAGTGCACGGTGGAGCCGCGCCGCGGCGCCGCGCACCAGAGTGAAGCGCGCACCGGCCAGCTCGACGCCGGTTTCGAAATCAAGGCCCAGCGCCGGACCGATCGCATCATGCTCTTTCGGCGCGAAGGCGAAGGTTCCTGGTGTGCCACGCTCGGCGACAAGGGCATTGTCGTCCTCGTCTGCGCCATCGGGCACGTCGGCGAGCGGCAGGTTAGGCAGGATGGCGAGCTTGCCGTGCAATTCGTCGCCCAGCGCCTTCTCCTCGGCCTCGATCGCTGGCAGGCGCTCCTTGAGCGCGGCGACCTCGGTCATCAGCGTGGCGGCAGTCGCTTCGTCCTTCGACGCCTTGGCGGCGCCGATCGCCTTCGATGCCTCGTTGCGGCGGGCCTGGCCGGCCTGCGCCTCGGTGATCAGCGCGCGGCGGCGTTCGTCCAGGGCGACCAGGGCGTCGGCCACCGGCGCAACCCCGCGGCGGGCAAGGGCGGCGTCGAAGGCGGCGGGATTTTCACGGATCAGGCGGATGTCGTGCATGGCGGCAGGCTATGGCGACGGCTCGGCGCGCGCGCAACCCGTGGCGCCAGCGATCAAGGTCGCCTAACAAACAAAAAGGCCCCGGGGTCGAACCGGGGCCTTTCCGAATACCGAGGCTGAAGATCAGGCCGTAGCAACGTCCTTTTTGGCGAAGCGCTTGCGCGCAACCAGGGCCGCCGCCGCCGCACCGAACAACAGGACCATCGGCGGAGCGGGAACCGGTGCCGGCGGGCCACCGCTCGATCCGGTCGAGCCGCTGCTGCCATGATGGCCGCTGCTGCTCCAGCCGCCGTTGGAGCTCCAGCCGCTGCTCGTGCTCCAGCCCTTGCTGCTCGATCCATGGCTGGACGAGCCGTAGCTGGAAGAGCTGGTGCTGCCGCTCGTGCTTGACCCGTTGGAGGAGCTCGACGTGCTGGTGCTCGATCCGTTCGACGAACTCGACGTGCTCGACGAGGTGGAGGAGGACACGCCGCTCGACGTGCTGGTCGACGAGGAAACGCCGCTCGACGTGCTCGACGAGGTCGAGGACGAGACACCGCTCGAGGTGCTGGAAGAGACGCCGCTCGAGGTGGACGACGAGGAGCCGCCGGTCGACGACGTGCTGGTGCTGGAGACGCCGCCGGTGCTGGTCGAGGTCGACGAACCGCCGGTCGAAGTCGAAGAGCCGCCGGTCGAGGTGGATGAACCACCGGTCGAGGAACCGCCGGTCGAGGTCGAGGTGGAGCCGCCGCTCGATGTCGACGAGATGATGATGCCGCTGCTGCCACCGCCCGAAGAGCCGCCGCCGAAGAAGCCGCCCGCGAAGAAGCCGCCACCGCCGCCAAAACCGCCGCCGCCACCGACCACCGCCGCGGCACCGCCGCCACCGCCGCCCGAAACCATCGGCATCTCGCCGCTGGAGCCGGCAAAGCTGGGGGGCAGGGGGATCGGGGCACCCTGGCTGGTGACCGTGACGACCGCGGGCGGGCAGGTCGCGCGGGTCTGAGTCACGACTCGGCGGACGCGGCTCGCCTTGCGCGCGGCTACCTTGGTGCGAACGACTCGCTTGGCCGCCTTTTGCTGATAGACCTGACGGGTCTGGGTTTGTTCGGCGACATGCACCGCGCCGCCGCCGACCAGGGCACCGCCGCATGTGCAGGCACATAGTTTAGCCAAGGCCATCCGCACGGACATGTTCGTCACTCTTTCGCTATCGGTCCCAAGATGAGCCAAATCATCTGGCCATCCCGGCACCTGACGTGTCGCTATTCAGCAAAGTGCCGAACAAAGAATTAAGTTCAAGCGCATTAACCAAGCTTTAGAGGGGCTTTGGACGATTTTCGGCGGTTACCTCGCCATTGTTTTGGTTAACGTACCGTGATGGTACGGCTTCATGGTTAAGGCCGCTGGTCTATCTGGGTGAGCGTTAACACTTTCGACTCCTGGCGCGAGGAGAGCAGGCCAATTCACGAAAGTGCAATGTGCGCATGGCTAAGGGCGTTTCCGGCAGGGTCGGCCATAGTTTTGAAAGGCCTTGCTTGTGATGCCCGGGCGGCATGGCTATAGGCCCGCTCGGGATGGGACGGCGGTGAAGGTGCTCCATGGCATCGATCGCCGCTGGGAGAGTGGGATGGCGACGGTCTTGAATCGATTGGACGAATCCGAAAAGTTTCAGCCGCCCGCGGGCGAGGGTGGTGACGGCTATCGGCCTAATGCCGAGGAGCCCTTCATGAACCCGCGTCAGCAGGCATATTTCCGCGACAAGCTGCAAGCCTGGAAGGAAGCGATCCTGCGCGAAGCCGCGGGCACGCTCTCGCAGCTCCAGGTCGATTCGCTGCGCGAGGCCGACCTGACCGATCGCGCGTCGAGCGAGACCGACTGGTCGATCGAGCTGCGCACCCGCGATCGCCAGCGCAAGCTGATCTCCAAGATCGATGCGGCGCTCAGGCGAATCGAGGAAGGCGAATATGGCTATTGCGAGGTAACTGGCGAGCCTATTTCGCTCGCCCGCCTCGAGGCCCGGCCGATCGCGACGATGACGGTCGAGGCGCAGGAACGCCACGAACGGCACGAGAAAGTTTCTCGCGAAGATTGATTTCTCCTGCCGTTCTTTAAGCGATTGGATACGGTTCGGCGGCTATCGTCCGCTGAACGGAGGTCGTTTCGAGCGTTACGATGGACCAATTTTCTCAAGATCCTTACAACGCGGTTGCCGGCGAAGACGGCGCGCACAATCGGAACGAGGCGCGTGACAGCCTCTTCCTGATGGCGGACATGCGCGTGCCGGGATCGCCCGACCCGATCCAGGTGCGCGTGCGTAACCTGTCTGCCGGCGGGCTGATGGCCGAGTTCCCCAGCGGCCTTGATCAAGGGACGCCGGTCGAATTCGATGTTCGGGGAATTGGCTGGGTGCCTGGCCGGGTAGCCTGGTCGGCCGCCGGGCGTATCGGAGTCGCGTTCGATCGGCAGATCGATCCGATGCTGGCCCGCAAACCGGTTGGGTTGGGCGGACAGACGCCGGTCTTCGTGAAGCCGGTGCTTCGCCGCCGATAGATGGCCGTCGGAAGCCCCGCGCGGGTATCCCCGCGCGAGGCGCTCGATGCCTTACAGCGCCGACATTTCCTCTTTTACGCGCAATTTCTGCTTCTTTAGCGCCGCCAGGGTCGCGAAGTCGGGCAAGGGTCGCTGCGACTCGGCACTGATCTTGCGATCGAGCACGGCATGCTTGGCCTCGAGGGCCGAAAAATGCGCGGTCTGCATGGAAGCGTTCCTCCTACATTGCTGGGCGGGGTATGGAGTAGAACACGCTCGTCCTTAATTGTCTTCCCCATATTTGGACGGAATCGACATGCCGAAGGTATTTCCGCGACGGCATGTTTTTGCGGCTCGCGGGGGTGGTGCAATTTGCTAAGGGCGGTTGTGTGAACGGGGAACCCATGGACGACACGCAAATCGCCAAGCGTCTGGAAATCCTGCGTATCGAGCATCGCGACCTCGATTCAGCGATCGCCGCGCTATTGGAGACCGGCTCGAGCGATCAACTCCAGATCGCGCGCTTGAAGAAGCGCAAGCTGCGTCTGCGCGACGAGATCGCCATGCTCGAGGACCAGATGATCCCCGACATCATCGCCTGAGTCGCAACGACTCGGGCGCCGATCCTTAATTGGGACGGCAGCGCACCCGACTCGATCAATAGCGGTGTCGCTGACGCGAACATTATGGCACCTAGTTCGACCATGACCGGGAGGAACATGAGCGAACCACGCATCCATCGACGGCTGATCGACACGCTCTACATCGACGCGATGGTGCTGGCCGACGAGGCGCGCGGGTATTTCGACCAGGGCGGCAAGGCGGATCGCGACCAGCTGGATCCGATGGCGCGCGTTTCCTTCTCTTGCGAATCGCTCAAGGTCACCACGCGGCTGATGCACGTCATCGCCTGGCTGCTGACTCAGCGCGCGGTCGATTCGGGCGAGATGGCGCCGCGCGACGCGCTCGACCCTTCCCGGCGCCTCGGCCCGGCGCCGGTCAGCGAAAAGGAAGCGGTCGAGGCGATGCCGCTGACCGCGCAGGCGCTGATCGAGGCGAGCACCGAACTCTATCGCCGCGTCGCGCGGCTCGATCAGGCCCAGGCCGCCAACGACGCCGCCGACAGCCCGGCCCGCTCCATGCTGGAGCGCCTGGCGGCGGCTTTCTGACCTAAACTCCCTCTCCCACAAGGGGAGAGGGAAAAGGTAGAGTGCGCTTAACTCAAACCCCCAACCTTGCCCGCGCCGCCAGATACTCCCGCTCGAGCCGGTCAACGCGCACCGCGACCGATTCGACCCGGTCTACCACGCCGATGCCCTGGCCCGATCCCCAGATGTCCTTCCACGCCTTGGCCTTGCTGCCATTGCCGCCGCCGAAGTTCATCGTGCTCAGATCGCCCTCGGGCAGATTGTCGGGGTCCATGCCGGCCGCGACGATCGATCCGCGCAGATAATTGCCGTGCACCCCGGTGAAGAGGTTCGAATAGACGATGTCGGCCGCCTTGCCCTCGACGATACCCTGCTTGTAGCGGTCTTCCGCATTGGCTTCCTCGGTCGCGATGAACGGCGATCCGATATAGCCGAGGTCGGCGCCCATCGCCTGCGCCGCCAGCACCGCGTCACCGGTCGCGATCGACCCGGACAGCGCGAGCGGCCCGGTGAACCATTGGCGGATTTCCTGGATGATCGCGAAGGGCGATAGCCGTCCGGCATGCCCGCCCGCGCCGGCTGCGACGGCAATCAGGCCGTCCGCGCCTTTTTCGATCGCTTTCCGGGCAAACCGGTCATCGATGATGTCATGCAGCGTAATCCCGCCCCAGCCATGCACCGCCTGGTTGAGATCCTCGCGCGCGCCGAGCGAGGTGATCACGATCGGCACCTGCCATTTGGCGCAGGTCGCCAGGTCGGTCTCGAGCCGCTCGTTGGAGCGATGGACGATCTGGTTGACCGCGAAGGGCGCCGCCGGTCGATCGGGATGGTCGCGATTATGCTGCGCCAGCTCCTCGGTGATGCGGTGCAGCCATTCGTCAAGCAGACCCTGTGGCCGGGCGTTGAGTGCCGGAAAGGCCCCGACGATTCCCGCCTTGCATTGGGCGATCACCAATTCGGGACCGGAGATGATGAACAGCGGGGACCCGATCACGGGCAGCCGCAGGCGATCGAACAAGGGCGGAAGGCTCATCTGCGTTTCATAGCGCAACTGATTTCGCTGTCCAGCGAGGCGCGATTTGCCTTCACCGGCCAATGCCTTATTAGGCCAACACACCGGGATACATTATATCTGCATTCGGAGTCCCTTTTCATGAAATTCGTTATCGCGTCGCTGCTGCTCGGCGTTTCCACGCCCGCCCTCGCGGTGGGCCAGCTCCCCGCCAATGTCGCCCCCATCGCCTATGACATCACCGTCAAGCCCGACGCGAAAGCGATGACCTTCAGCGGCACCGAGACGGTGACGATCCAGGTCAAGCAGGCGACCGCCACGATCGTGCTCAACGCGGTCGATCTGAAGCTGGGCAAGGTCACCTTCGACGGGAAGGATATGCCCTTCACCATCGACGACACCAGTCAGCAACTGACCGTGACCCTGCCGGCCCCCGCGAAGGTTGGCACGCACAGGATGACCTTCGCCTGGGACGGCAAGATCGGCACCACCCCCGCCGGCCTCTTCGCGATCGATTACAGCAACGAGGACGGATCGACCTCGCGCATGCTGGCGACTCAGTTCGAGGCGCCCGACGCGCGCCGTTTCGCGCCGATGTGGGACGAGCCGATGTTCAAGGCAAAGTTCACGCTCAGCGCCGTCGCCCCGGGCGACCAGACGGCCTTTTCGAACATGCCCGCCGCCACGGTGACCAAGCTCGCCGACGGCACCAAACGCTATACCTTCCAGCAGTCGCCGGCGATGTCGAGCTACCTGCTGTTCCTCGGCATGGGCGATGTCGAGCGCAAGACGGTGATGTCGGGCAAGACCGAGATCGGCGTCATCACCCGGCGCGGCGTGGTCGACCAGGGCGATTATGCGCTGGCCGAGGCGAAGCGCCTGCTGACCTATTACAACGACTATTTCGGCCAACCCTATCCGTTGCCGAAGCTCGACATGATTGCCGGCCCCGGCTCGAGCCAGACCTTCGGCGCGATGGAGAATTGGGGTGCGATCTTCTATTTCGAGCCCGAATTGCTGTTCGACCCGAAGCGCGCGACGCAGAGCGGGCGCGAGCGCATCTTCACCGTCGTCGCGCACGAGATGGCGCATCAATGGTTCGGCGATCTCGTCACCATGTCCTGGTGGGATGATCTCTGGCTCAACGAAGGCTTCGCCTCCTGGATGGAGAGCCGGTCGAGCCGCGACCTGAACCCGAGCTGGGACGCAGCCGCGACCGCGGTGGCGTTCGACCGCGAAGCCGGGCTCGGCCTCGATGCGACGTCCGCCACCCATCCCATCATCCGCCATATCGAGACGGTCGATCAGCTCGGCGATGCGTTCGACACCATCACCTACCAGAAGGGGCAGGCGGTGATCGGCATGCTCGAATCGACATTGGGCAGCGACGTGTTCCGCAAGGGCATCCGCAGCTATATGGCGAAGCACAAATACGGAAATACGGTGACGGATCAGCTCTGGGCCGAGCTATCCGCCGCGGCGGGCAAGCCCGTTGCGGACATCGCTCATGATTTCACGCTGCAGGGCGGTGTACCGCTGGTAAAGCTGACCGGCGCGACCTGCACCGGCACCACCACCCAGGCGACCCTGTCTCAAGGCCGGTTCGGGCTGGACGCCCCGTCGAAGCAGCCGCAGACGTGGCGCGTGCCGCTGACGCTCGGCCCGATCGGCGGCCCGGCGACCAGCACGATCGTGCAGGGCGCGGCGCCGACCAATGTCGCGGTGCAGGGCTGCGGCACGCTCGTCCTCAATCGCGACAAGGGGAGCTATGTCCGCGTTCAGTATGACGATGCGAGCCATGCCGCGATCGTCAAGGATTTCAGCAAGATGGCGCTGACCGACCAGGTCGGCACGCTCGGCGACGATTTCGCGCTCGGGCTGAGCGGCGACCAGTCGCTCGACCGTTATTTCGCGGTACTGGCGGCCGTGCCGGTCGATGCGAGCCCGCTCGACTGGTCGGTGATCGCGGGCGATCTCGGCTCGATCAACAATCTGTTCCAGGGGACCCCGCTCGAAGCGCCGCTCCGCGCCCGCACCATCCAGGTGCTGTCACCGGTGATGAAGCGAGTCGGCTTCGAGGTGCAGCCGGGCGAATCGCCGCTCGTCACCAATTTGCGCGAGACATTGGTCGGGCGGCTCGGCTTCAGCGGCGATCCCGACGTTGCGGCCAGGGCGCGCGCCTATGTGGCAGCGCTCGCGACCGATCCGAACGCGATCCCGCCGGCGATCCGCACCCCGATCCTGGGTGTCTACGCCGCCAATGCCACGCCGGCCGAGTGGGAGGCGCTGCTCGCCATCGCCAAGGCCGAGAAGAATCCGGTGGCGAAGAACACCTATGTCCGCCTGCTCGGGAATGCGCGCGACGATGCCCTTGCGCAGCGGGCGCTCGACCTGCTGAAGACCGACACCTTCACCGCGCCGCAAAACGCGTCGCTGATCCGTGCCGTGGCCACTCGGCATCCGGAAATGGCGTTCGATTACGGGGCCGCCAACATGGATCTGGTCAACGGGTTCATCGAGGCAGGGGCGCGTCCGGGTTTCATCGTGTCGCTGGGCGCGCCGTCCAACGATCCGGCGATGCCGGCGAAGATCACCGCTTATGCCGAAAAGAACCTGCCCGAGGCGTCGCGCGCCGGCGCCGCCAAGGCGCTCTCGGCGATTTCGGTGCGCAAGCAGGGCGCGGACCGTGTACGGGCCGACGTGGCGAAATGGGTGGGGGCGGGAAACTGACCCCATCCGGGGTCGCCTGAGCTGGGGCGCTGATCGTCTCTTCGGATATAGAGACGAGAAGGAGTGACACCATGACCCCATCGGCCCGCGTCCAGGCGGCGATCGACCTGCTCGACTCGATCGCCGCCGCCGCCCGCGATTCCGGCGCGGCGGCGGATACGCTGATCGCCCGCTATTTCGCCGAACGCCGCTATGCCGGCAGCAAGGACCGGCGCGCGGTGCGCGAACTGGTCTATGCCGCGATCCGACGGCTCGGCGAGCGGCCCGAGAGCGGTCGCGCGGCGATGCTGGCGCTCGCTGCGACCGATCCGGAGATTGCTGCCCTGTTCGATGGTGTCGGCCACGGCCCCGCGGCGATCGGCGTGACCGAAAAGGCGGCCACACCCGGCACGGCGCCCGAATGGATTCTGTCCAAGCTGCGCGAGTCAGGCCTCGACGGCGAGGAGCTTCCCGCCTTGATCGATCGCGCGCCGCTCGATGTCAGGATCAACTGGCTCAGGGACGCACCGGACCCGATCGAGGGCGCCGAGCCGATCCCGGGCCTGCCCGATGCTCTGCGCCTGCCATCGGGCACCAATATCGAGACGCTCCAGGCCTATCAGGACGGCGCGATCGAGGTGCAGGACGCCGGCAGCCAGATCGTCACGCTCGCGGCCAAGGCCATCCCGGGCATGCGCGTCGTCGATCTCTGCGCGGGCGCGGGCGGCAAGACCCTCGCGCTCGCGGCGCTGATGGGCAACGAAGGCGCACTTCTCGCGACCGACACCGATCGTGCGCGCCTCTCGCGCCTGGCACCGCGCGCGGCGCGCGCAGGCGCCACCATCGTCGAGACCCGGCTGCTCAACCCCGGCCATGAGACGGAGATGCTGGCGGACTGGTCGGAGAGCGCCGATTGCGTCCTGATCGACGCGCCCTGTTCGGGCACCGGTACCTGGCGCCGCAACCCCGAGGCACGCTGGCGGCTAACCCCGGATCGGATCGAACGGCTCACCCGCACCCAGCGCCACGTCCTCGACATCGGCGCTGCGCTGGTGAAGCCGGGCGGCGCGCTGGTCTATATCGTCTGCTCGCTGCTCGATGAGGAAGGGGCGGGGCAGGTTTCGGCGTTCCTCGTCGACCATCCCGAATGGACCGCCGATACGCTCGCACTTCCCGCCGGCCGTACGCATGGCGCTGGTGTCCGGCTCACCCCGGCGCACGACGCCACGGACGGATTTTTTGTCGCAAGACTGCAACGCGCATGCTAGCCAAGCGCATTGTGCCGAAGCTGGAGTTGATCATGCGTTATTCGTCCGTCGCCGCCGCTGCCGCGCTGACGCTTCTTGCGATCTCCACGTCCCTGCACGGCCAGCGCCCCGACGATCAGATCGACCCGCGCTCGATGGCGCTGCTCGCCAAGGGCAAGGCGGCGCAGGCGTCCGGCAATCTCGACGCCGCGACCGACGCGCTCGAATCCGCGTTGGCGGTCGATCCGCGCAACCGCGTCGCCTTCATCACCTTGGGCCAGGTTGCCGAAGCGCGCGGCCTGCCCGGCAAGGCGATCCGCCTGTACCGCGAGGCGTTGCTGCTCGAACCCAATGACGTCTCGGCATTGAAGGGGCAGGGCGAGGCGCTCGTCGCCAAGGGAGCCGTCGCCCGGGCGAAGGACAATCTCGCCAGAATCCGCACCATCTGCGGCAAGACCGGCTGCGCCGACGCGACCGTGCTGGCCGCGACGATCGCCAAGGGCCCGCCGATCGCGACTGCGTCGGTCGAGGTGCCAGCGGTAAAGGCGGCGGGTAAGGAATAAGGCTGCGGCTTCGGGATTGATGATTCCCTCACCGTTCGTTTCGAGCGAAGTCGAGAAACATTGATGGAGCGCTAAGCCAGGTTTCTCGACTTCGCTCGAAACGAACGGAGGTGGAAATAACCGCGGCGATGAAGTCACGCCTAGCTCAGCACCTTCGCCAGCGCCACGAATTCCGCCACGCTGACCGTCTCGGCCCGCCGAGTCGGCTCGATCCCCACCGTCTTCAGCGCATCCAGCGCCCCATGCAGCGATTTCAGGCTCTGCCGCAGCATCTTGCGCCGTTGGCCGAACGCCGCGCCCGTCAGCCGCTCAAGCACGCCGAAATCCACCCCCGGCGGCGCCTCGTCCGGCGTGATGTGCACCACCGCCGACATCACCTTGGGCGCGGGAGTGAAGGCCGACCGGTGCACCGGCATCGCCAGCTTTGCGCCACTGCGCCACTGCGCCAACACCGCCAGCCTGCCATAATGGTCGTCGTCGGTCTTCGCGACGATTCGCTCGGCGACCTCCTTCTGGAACATCAGGGTCAGGCTCCGCCACCATGGCATCCAGTCGGCCGACAGCCAGCGCACCAGCAAGGCCGTGCCGATATTGTACGGCAGGTTGGAGGCGATATGCGGCTTGCTCTCGAACAAGGGCGCGGCGTCGATCTCCAGCGCATCTCCCTCGATCACGCGCAGCCTGCCCGGATAGACCTCGCCGAGTTCGGCGAGCGCCGGGATGCAGCGCCGGTCGCGCTCGATCGCCGTCACCTTCGCGCCGGCCGCGAGCAATGCCCGGGTCAGGCCGCCCGGCCCCGGGCCGATCTCGAGCACCTCCGCATCGGTCAGGTCGCCCGGGATCCGCGCGATCCGCGCCAGCAACTGCGCATCGAGCAGGAAATTCTGCCCAAGCGCCTTGCTCGCATTGAGCCCGTGACGCGCAATGACGTCCCGTAACGGCGGTAACGAAGGGGGGGGAGGGGTCACGCCCCCGCTGCGGCGCGGCGCTCCGCGGCGCTTGCGGCAAGGCGGATCGCGGCGATGGTCGCGCCCGGTTCGGCCTGGTCCTTGCCGGCGATCCCGAAGGCGGTGCCATGGTCGGGCGAGGTGCGCACTATCGGCAGGCCGAGCGTGATGTTCACGCCCTCGTCGAAATGCAGCGTCTTCAGCGGCACCAGCGCCTGGTCGTGATAGCAGCACAGCGCTGCGTCATAGGTGGCGCGGGCGCGGCCGTGGAACATGGTGTCGGCGGCGAACGGGCCGGTCGCGTCGATCCCTTCCTCGCGCAATATCTCGATCGCGGGGATGATGAAGTCGATTTCCTCCCGCCCGATCGCGCCGCGCTCGCCGGCATGCGGATTGAAGCCGGCAAAGGCGAGCCTCGGGATCAATATCCCGAAATTGCGGATCAGTCCGCGCGCCGTGGCTCGGCCCTTGGCGACGATCAGGTCAATCGAGAGCAGCCCGGAAACGCTCGACAGCGGGACATGCGTGGTGATCGGCACGACGCGCAGGCTTGGGCCCGCCAGCATCATCACGGCATTCTCGCCGGCAATGCCGCAACGTTCGGCGACGAACTCGGTCTGGCCCGGATGCGTAAAGCCGATCTGGTAGAGCTGGGCCTTGGAAACCGGCCCCGTCACCAGCGCGCGGGCAGTGCCTGACCGGGCGAGCCCGGCAGCGATCTCAAGCGCATGCAGCGCACAGCGCGCGCCGTCGACATCGGGCGTGCCGGGCGTGATCTCGCCGCCATCCTGGACATTGAGCACCGGGAGCGCGATGGCGAACACCTCATTCGCCTCGGCCGGATCGAAGATGCGTTTGACGGGCCCGGACCACACCGCGCCGATCGCGCGCGCATCGCCCACCGCAAAGAAGGGCGCGAGCTGCTCCTTCTCGCGCGCGGCCCAGGCCTTGGCGATCACTTCGGGGCCGATTCCGGCAGGATCGCCCATGGAAACCGCGAGCGGGGCGATCATCGCGAGGATACCCCCTTAGCGATATTCGATCACCGCATCGCGGCGAAGATCGCGCAGCACGCCCTGGGCGCGCAAATTGACACGCGCCTGCTCGATCTGGGTCTGAACCTGCTCTGCCTGGGGCGCGGCGGCGGTCTGCGGATCGTCGCGGCCGCACAGCACCAGCGTACGCACGCCCTCGGTGGGCGAGCCGAACCAGGGGGTCGCCTCGCCGATCTGCATCTTCAGGATCATCTCCTGCAGGCGCACCGGCAGGTCGCGCGCCTTGACCGACGCGTTGTCGACCACTTCGGCGTTCAGCTCGGCCGCGACCTTCGCCACATTGCCGCACCCGCGCATCTCGCGCGTCGCCGTTTCCAGCGCCGACACCCGGCTGGTTGCCGATGCCTGGGTGGTGCCTTCCGGGAATTTCACAGTGAGCTGCTTCAGGGTGAGCTGCGCGTCGCGCGGATCGGCCATCAGCACCTGCCGCTTGTCGACCAGATAGAGGATGGAGAAGCCGCCCGGCACCTCGATCGGCCCGGCGACTTCGCCGACGCCCATCTTCTGCGAGGCTTCGGACAGGCTCGCGGGCAGATAGGTAAGCTGGCTGGTGCCGAGCCAGCCGAGATCGCCCTGGGTGCTGCGCGTCGAGGCTTCGGAAAATTGGGTATAATATTCAAAGGGTTTTCCACCCTTTTCAATATCCTGAATCATCTGGCGCATATTGTCGAAGACCTGCTGGGCGCGGTCAGGACCGGCCGAGAGATAGATCTCCTTCAGATGATATTCGTTGGTGCCCTTGGCTGCATTGATGCGGTCGATGGTGCTTTTGACCTCCTCCTCGCCGACATTGACGAAGGGCTCGACACGGCGGCGGAGGAAGCGGTTCCAGGCCAGGTCGGCCTCGATCTGGCGCCGCAACGATCGGTCGGACGATCCGATGCTGCGCAGATAGGCGCGCATGTCGGGCACCGACTTGCCGAACTGCTGCGATACGCGGGCGAAGCTCTGGTCGATCTCGTCCTTGGTGATCGTGATCTCGTTGGTCTTGGCCTGCTGGATCTGCAGCGTCTCGTCGATCAGGCTGCGCAGCACCTGCAGCTTGAGGCGCTCCTGGTCTTCCGGGCTCAGCTTGAGCTGGTTGGCCGCGACGATCAGGTTGATGCGCTGATCGACATCGGTGCCGGTGATCACCGTCTCGTTGACGATCGCGGTCGCCTTGCGGACGTTCGGATCGAGCTTGCCGAAGATCTGCATGTTCTCGGGGATGTTGAGCCCCACGGCAGGCACGCTGTTGTCGCTCACCGTCTGCGCCGGCAGGCCGCTGGTTGTCGCGACGATCGCCAGCAATCCCGCGCCGGCCAGGCCGATCCTGCGGCCGATACCGGCCGCCTTGTTCATCGAAGTCATCACGTTTTCAAAATCCCATCCCGCGCCGTTGCGACCCGGCTATCGTCCATCGTTGCTGAACCCGCGCTTAGCGGGCCAGATCGCCGTCCGATCTTCTTGAAGCTCAGTTTGCTGGAGTATCGTCTAGCGCCCCAGATTCTTGAACGCCAGTGACAACAGGAAGCTGTTGCCGCTCCTGGCGTCGCCGGTGTCTTCGTAATTGCGCCGCCAGGTCAGCCCGATCCTGAGGCAATCATCCTCATATTGCACGCCGACGCGGTGCCGGATCGGATCGAATCCGTCGGACAGCGACAGCGGATCCTCGGCGCGGTTGGTCAGGTCGATCACGGTGGAACCGAACACCGACCAGAAGCGCGCCAACTGCACGCGACCCGCGACGCGGGCCTCTTCGCGGTCCTGCAGATCCTCCGCCGTCGTCGCGATGTCGCGGTTGAGCCGGAGATAGCCGAGCAGCACATAGGTGCTGCGCGATCCGATCGTCGCGTCGATCTCATTGCGGCGTACCGCGAAATTGTCCTTGTCGAGCCGGTAGCGGTGCGTGATCGACACGAAATCGCGGAATCTGAGTTCGGTGCGACCGACGATATCGGAGGTGCGGTCGCTGAGACCGGTGCCCTGCGGGAAGATCGCGGGGCGGCTGTCCAGGCGATAGCTTTGCCCGACCGTCGCATCCAGCGAAAAGCCCGGCAGGTCGACTGCCCAGTCGACGCCATAGGTGAATCGCGTCGAATCCTCGAACCGGTCGTACCCGGCGAAGCGGTTGAGTGCGAACAGATTGGAATCTTCCAGATCCACCGCCCGCGCGTCCTCGTTGGGAATGCCGAGATTCTCGGTCTTCGGCGCGGCGACGATCTGGAAGCGCGGTGTCAGCCGCTGGGTGCCGCCCAGGAAGGATCCGATCAGCGGGTATTTGATGTCCACCGCCAGCGCGCCGATCGCCCGGGCCTGGAAGCCCTCGTCGCCGCGATAGCTGGTCACCGCGGTCGTCAGCGTGTCGTTGGCATTGTAGACGTCGCCGCGGGCATAGGCGGTGAAGGTCACTTCCTGGCCCCAGGGCGTGAGCTTGCGCAGGTCCCAGCGTGCACTGGCAAAGGCGCGCTGCGTGTCCTGGCCGGCCGTCCGCGTGATCGCCAGGCTGTTGAGCTGGAACTCGAACTTGCCGCCCAGCAGGCCGTCGTCCATGCGCCGGCGATAATCGATCTCGGGCAGAGCGATCGGCTGCAGGCCCTGCCGGTCGTTGACGCGCAGCGTCTGAACGAACCAGCCGGTCACCGCGAAATAGCTGTTGGGGTCGATCCGCTCGATCTTCGCCGTCGTGCGCAGGCGATCGTCGTTGGAGATGTCGTAGCGGCGCAGGAAGGTGCGGTCGGTGGTCAGCCGGAGCGATCCGCTGAGGCTCCAATTGGGATCGAGCTGATAGCGCGCGACCCCGTCGAGATAGCCGCGAAACGCCTGTTCGGTGCTGGTCGGATCGGTCGTCAGCAGGTCGTCGCTGCGGCGGCTGACCGTGCCATAGGCGCTGATCTTGAACGCGCCCTTCTCGTCGAGCGCGCTGTAATCCGCCTGGAGCATCGGCAGCACGTTGGTGAACACGCGCGGCGTGACGGTGAGCTGGCGATTGGGGCCGAGCTCGAAGAAATAGGGCTGGGCGAATTCGAAACCGTTGACGCCGTTGTAGCGGAAGGTGGGGCTGAGCAGTCCGGTCTCGCTCTCGCCGCCGGCGGGGTGCGAGAATTTGGGCAAGGGCAGGGTCGGCAGGCCGAACAGGTTGATCCGCGCGTCCTTGTAATAAATCCGGTTCTTCTCCGGCCGGTACACCACCTGCACGGCGGTGATCTTCCAGGACGGCTCTTTGGGGCAACCCGTGGCGGTGGTCACGGTGCACGGCGTATAGGCCGCGTCGTCCAGCGTCACCGTCTCGTCCAGCGCGCGCGTGCCGCGCCGCGCCGCGAGCCTGCCGCCGCGCTCGAGCACGACCAGCATGTTGTCGACCACACCGTCCTTCAGCGAATCGGTCAGCTCGATCGAATCGCCATAGGCGGTGTCACCGCCCGGATTGACTACGACGATGTTGCCGGACGCCATGACCTTGCCGGTCGTGCGGTTCCAGGTGACCTTGTCGGCGCGCAGCCGGTCTCCGCTGCGATACATGCGCACGTCGCCGGTCGCGATGACCGTGTCGCTGTCATTGAGATATTCGAGCTGCGCGGCGCTGAACTGCACCTGGTCGTCCGCCGCCTGGGTCTCGGCGGGCGGCGGCAGCGGAACGGCGGGGATTCGCATGTCCTGTCCAGACGCGGCCGTGCCGAGGCACAGCGCGAAGGGGAGGGCGCAGGTCGCGAGAAGATCGGAACGCTTCACGTTGGAAAAAACACCTCCCAGCGCGCCGGATGCGGTCGCGATGATGCCGCCCTATCGCACCCGACGCCCCGCCCTGCAATCGGGGGCGTGTTTTGCCAGCACGCCGCCGGTGGCCTAGAGGGCTACGACTCACGCCCAAGAAGTCGAAAACCCCAAAAGCCGAAACCTGAGGTTCCCATGCAGATCAGTTTTTCCGCCGCTCCTTCCACCGCCGCGCTCGCGTTTCCCGTGGAGAAGGAAGGTCTCGATCGGCTGACCACGACCGCGCTCGATAGCGATGCGCTGGCCGTGGTGAAGGGCGCTGCCCGCGCGAGCCGCTTCGAGGGAGAGGCCGGCGGCCTGGTCGAGGCGTTCGTGTCGCAGCCCGACGGGGTGCGTCGTGTCCTGCTGCTCGGCACCGGTGGTGGCAGCGAGAGCGAGTATGAACGCGCTGGCGGCGCGCTGACCGCGCGCTTGCTCACCTCCGGCGTCGATGCAGCCGCCGTCGATTTCGGTTCGGCCGGGGCGGCGCCCAAGGCGGTGGCGCGCTTCGCCGCCGGCGCGGCGCAGCGCTCGTGGCGGCTGGATGTCTACCGCACCAAGCTGCCCGAAAAGTCGAAGCCGACGCTCACCTCTATCGCCCTGCTCAACACGCCCGAGGGCAGCGAGACCGCCTGGGCACCGCAAAAGGCGCTGACCGAGGGGCTCGAGTTGACCCGCACGCTCGTCGCGGAGCCACCCAACGTCATCTATCCCGAGACTTTCGTCGAACGCGTGCTGGCCGATATCGAGGGGCTGGGCCTCGAAGTGACCGTGCTCGGCGAGGCCGAGATGGCGGAACTCGGCATGGGGGCGCTGCTCGGCGTCAGCCAGGGCTCGGCCCGCGATGCGCGCCTGCTCGCGCTCAAATGGACTGGCGCCGCGCCCGGCGACCCCGCGCTCGCGCTGGTCGGCAAGGGCGTGACCTTCGATACCGGGGGCATCTCGCTCAAGCCCGGCGCCGGCATGGAAGACATGAAGTGGGATATGGGCGGCGCCGGCGCGGTCGTCGGCACGATGAAGGCACTCGCGCTGCGCAAGGCGAAGGCGAACGTCATCGGCGTGTGCGGCCTGGTCGAGAACATGCCCGACGGCAACGCCATCCGGCCGGGTGACGTGCTCACCTCGATGTCGGGCCAGACGATCGAGGTGCTCAACACCGACGCCGAAGGGCGGCTGGTGCTGTGCGACGCGCTCACCTGGGTCCAGCGGACTCACCATCCGAAGACGATCGTGGATCTCGCGACCCTCACCGGTGCGATGATCATCGCGCTCGGCAACGAGCATGGCGGCTGTTTCGCGAACGACGATTCGCTGGCCGAGCAGCTTCTCGCCGCCGGCAAGGCGTCGGGCGACCTGCTGTGGCGCTTTCCGCTGTCCGATGCGTACAACAAGCTGATCGACTCGCCGATCGCCGACATGAAGAATGTCGGCCCGCGCGGAGCCGGCTCGATCACCGCCGCGCAGTTCCTGCAGCGCTATATCGATACCGGCATCCGCTGGGCGCATCTCGACATCGCCGGCATGGTCTGGGCCGACAAGCCCGGTGCGACCTGGGACAAGGGCGCAACCGGTTACGGGGTCCGCCTGCTCGACCGGTTCGTGGCGGACAATTTCGAGGGCTGAGCCATATGGTCGTCACCCCGGACTTGTTCCGGGGTCCACGGTGCCGCAGATCAGCGGTCCGCGGTTTTGCGGAACAGTGGATGCCGGAACAAGTCCGGCATGACGGAAACGGGAATGCAGGTCGACTTCTATCATCTGACCGTCCAGCCGCTCGATCGGGTCCTGCCGCGCATCGCCGAGCGCGTGGTCGAGGGCGGCGGGCGCCTGCTTGTCGTCGCGGAGAGCGAAATCCAGCGGATCGCGCTCGACAAGCTGCTCTGGACCTATTCCCCGGAAAGCTTCCTCGCCCATGGCCAGGCCGGCGGGGAGGGCGATTCGCTCCAGCCGATTCTAATCGCGGGCGCGCCGGTCGCCGCCAATGACGCGCGCAACATCGCATTGGCCGACGGTGTCTGGCGCGAGGAAGCGCTTGGCTTCGACCGCGTCTTCCACTTCTTCGACGGCGACCGGATCGCCGAGGCGCGGCTGGCCTGGAAGGCGCTCGCCGATCGCGACGGGATCGAGCGCCGTTACTGGAAACAGAGCGACTCCGGCAAATGGGAACAGGCCGCCTGATTGGGCCTGCCGTCCGGCCCAGCATGCTTGCATCCCGGCCCGCTCCCGCCTAGGGGAGCCGCGACTTTTCCGCCCTTTCAAATACAGGAGCCCGTGACCGTCATGGCCGCGAACCGTACCTTCTCGATCATCAAGCCCGATGCCACCCGCCGCAACATCACCGGCGCCGTCACGAAGATGCTGGAGGACGCGGGTCTCCGCGTCGTCGCCTCCAAGCGCATTCAGATGACCAAGGACCAGGCCGAGGGCTTTTACGGCGTTCATCGTGAGCGCCCTTTCTTCAACGACCTGGTGTCGTTCATGATCTCCGGCCCGGTCGTCGTTCAGGTGCTCGAGGGCGAGAACGCCGTTCAGCGCAACCGCGACGTCATGGGCGCGACCAACCCGGCGAACGCCGATGCCGGCACGATCCGCAAGGAACTGGCCGAATCGATCGAGGCGAACTCGGTCCATGGTTCGGACTCGGACGAGAATGCGGCGATCGAGATCGCCTATTTCTTCAAGCCGGAAGAGATCGTCGGCTGAGATGAGCTGGCGGGTGCGACAGGCTGGAGCAGCGGATGCCGCCGCCCTGTCGCTTGTCGCCTCCGCCACTTTCCTCGAAACCTTTGCCGGTCTGCTCGGCGGCGACGACATCGTCGCGCATTGCGCGACGAGCAACGATCCCGAAAAGTTCGTCGCCTGGGCGAACGATCCGCTCGGCGCGGTGACCATCGCCGAAGTCGAGAATGGCTTTGCCCCGGTCGGCTATGCGGTGCTGACCGACCCCGACCTGCCGGTCGCTCCCGGCCCCGCGGACATCGAACTCAAGCGCATCTACACCCTGTCGCTGATGCACGGCACCGGTCTTGGCCCGGCGCTGATGGAAGCCGCGGTCGAGGATGCCGCCCGGCTCGGCCGCAAGCGCATCCTGCTCGGCGTCTATGGCAAGAATCTGCGCGCTCACAGCTTCTACAAACGCCAGGGCTTCCAGATGATCGGCGCGCGGCAGTTCCTCGTCGGCAGCACCCTGCACGATGACGTGGTCTTCGCGCGGGACATCTGATCCCGACTGCTAACCGGACGGCTTCGGCTTCTCCCGAGCCCAGATCGCCTCAAGCCGCGCCGGCTGCGATGTCCGCTCGCGCAATATCACTCCCTTGAGCCGAAGCGCCCGCCCGCGCAGCACGCGACCCTCGGTCTGCCACACCACGTCATAGATCGCGCTGTCGCTGCGCTGCGTGTCGGCATCCCAATAGCTGCTGGTGATCAGCACCGGCAGGCGGCCCTCCCGGGCATCCGGGCCATCGTCAGTCGCTTTCAGGATCGCATCGGCGAACCAGTCAGCCTGGATATGCGGCTCCAGCACGCTGGTTTGCGCACTCACCCCAAGCGCGGCGGGGAAGCGGACGTCGATGCTCTGGATCGGATGCGCCTCGTCCTTGAGCACCAGCCGCGCGCCGCCATGTTCCGGCGTCGCCGTCAGCAGCACCAGGGTGCGTGCCTTGCTCTCGCTCGCCTTTTCGGCCTGCTTCTCCTGCTCGTCGGCACGGCGATCGGACCAGCTCATCCACAGGCTGAGCGCCGCGATGATCAGGCCGGCCACGCCGACCACTTCCGCCAGGGTCACCCAACGCCGCCGCGTCGCCGCCGCCTCGGCCCTGTCGACCGCCTGCTGCGCGGCACTCTGGATCACGGGGTCGGGCGCGGGCGGGGGAGGTGGAACGGGATCGGGTTCAGGGACGGGCTGAACCGGGGTTTCGTCGCTCATCGTCCGCCAGCCTCCAGCAATTTGCGTGGCGCCACCAGTTCCCAGCTGATCGCGATCCGATCGCCGACATGGTCCCAGTCGGTTTCGCCGGTGTCGAGCCGCAGGCCGATCCAGCCGGCATGGCCGATATAGGGCGGCACATAATAAAGGTCTGGGTCCATCTCGACGAGCATCGCCTGCTCCTCCAGCCCGCTCGTCTTGACCTGCACCGCGGTGCGATCGTCGCCATGATGGTTGTGCGAGAAATAGGCGAAGACCTTGCCCTTTTCGATGAAGAAGGTCGGCGCGCCATGCGAAATCTTCTCGGCGGCGCAGGGCATGGCCATGCAGATGTCGCGGATCTTGGCGAGGACTGGCTCTGGATCTGGACTCATCGCACCGTGAAGTCTGCCAGAACCTTCGGGTAAAGGCGATGCTCTTCGGCGAGCACGCGCGCCGAGAGGGTATCGACGGTGTCGCCGGGAAGGATCGGCACCTCGGCCTGGCCGAGTACCTCGCCGCCATCGAGCTCCTCGGTAACGATATGCACCGAGCACCCCGCGAGCGCATCGCCCGCGTCGATGGCGCGCTGATGCGTGTCGAGACCCTTGTATTTGGGCAGCAGCGAGGGGTGGATATTGACGATCCGGCCCCGCCAGCGCGCGACGAAATCGTCGGAGAGCAGGCGCATATAGCCGGCGAGCGCGATCACTTCGACGCCGGCATCGCGGAGTGCGGTATCGATCGCGGTTTCATACTCGGCCTTGGGCATGCCCTTGGGCGATTGCGCGAAGGTGTGGAGGCCGGCGTCGCGTGCCCAGGCCAGGCCAGGCGCGTCGGGCTTGTCGGAAGCGACGATGGCGATTTTGTACGGGCAGGCGGGATCACGCGCGGCTTCGGCGAGCGACATCATGTTTGAACCACGGCCCGAAATCAGAATGCCGACCTTGCGCCTCACGACTCCACCTCCCGCAAGCGGGAGGGGAATAAAAAGCGATCAGGCCTCATGCGTCGCCGACCAGGCAGCCCTGGCACTCCAGGCCTCATCACTCCCGAACACCGTGCAGCCACGCGTCCCGGCCTCGATCGCCCCGATCGCAAACACCGTCTCGCCGGCGGCTTCCAGCCCCTGCTTCACGCACTCGACCTCATCCGCAGCCACCACCGCGACCATCCCGATCCCGCAATTGAAGGTCCGTGCCATCTCCTCCGGCTCGATCGCGCCCTGGCCCTGCAGGAACGCCATCAGCCGCGGCTGCGGCCACGTATCGGCATCGATTCGCGCATGCACGCCCTCGGGCAGTACGCGCGGGACATTCTCCAGCAGCCCGCCGCCGGTGATATGCGCCAGCCCCTTGATCCGTTTCTGGGCGAGCAACGGCAGCAGCGACTTCACATAGATCCGTGTCGGCGCCATCAGCGCGTCGATCAGCATCACCTCCTGGTCGAACAGGGCAGGGCGGTCGAGCTTCCAGCCCCGGTCGGCCGCAAGCCGGCGCACCAGCGAGAAACCGTTCGAATGGACGCCCGACGAGGCCAGGCCGAGCAATACGTCGCCCGGCGCGATCGCCGCGCCGGTCAGCACCCGATCCCGCTCGACCGCGCCGACGCAGAAACCCGCGAGATCGTAATCGCCCTCGGCATACATGCCCGGCATCTCGGCCGTCTCGCCGCCGATCAGGGCGCAGCCGGCCTGCTTGCAGCCTTCGGCGATCGAGGCGACGACCCGCTCCGCCACTGCCGCATCGAGCTTCGCGGTCGCATAATAATCGAGGAAGAACAGTGGTTCTGCGCCCTGCACGATCAGGTCGTTGACGCACATCGCGACCAGGTCGATCCCGACCCCGTCATGGCTGTTATGGTCGATCGCGAGCTTCAGCTTGGTGCCGACCCCGTCATTTGCCGCAACCAGCAGCGGATCCTTGAACCCTGCGGCCTTCAGATCGAAAAAGCCGCCAAAGCCGCCCAGATCGGCATCCGCGCCGGGCCTGCGTGTCGACTTCGCGAGGGGCGCAATCGCCCGGACCAGCGCGTTGCCGGCCGCGATGGAGACGCCCGCCTGGGCATATGTATAGGGTTCAGTGTCGCTCATTGCGTGCGCACTAGGGTCCGCATTCAATATTCGCAATGGTCGCGATCGCCCGGAGAGGGGCGCCGGCAAGGAGCGTGGCGCAGGGCGGGCCGGGCAGCCCGTCCAAGCCACGCGACGCAGTCCGGCGCGCCTCTCCGGGCGACCCCTTCGGGGCGGGCGGATTTTGGCGTGAAGCGGCGTCGCGCGTCGGTCACGATGGAAATCCATCGCTCCCTCCTTGCTCCTGGCCTCACGCCAAAATCCGCTCCGTCGCGGCCGTTGCGAATATTGAATGCGGACCCTCGCCATATCCTGCTTGGATTTCCACGCCTGCTTCGCCAAAAGGGCCCGCAATGATTGCCCGCCGCCTTGTCCGCCTGCTCCCGATCGCCCTGATGATCGCCGTCACCGGCGGAATCGTCGCGGCACAGGATGATGAAGATGGCAGCCGCGGCGTATCGCCGGGCGATGGCTCGGGCAGCTATGAGGTCGGCGGCATCGATGTCGACGTGACCGCGAAGACGGCGGACGCGGCGCGTACCGGCGGCTGGCGCATTGCCCAGCGCAAGGGCTGGCAGATGCTCTCGCAGCGCCTCGGAGGTGGTGGTGGCCTGGTTTCCGACGGCACGCTCGATTCGATGGTGTCCGGCATCGTCGTCGAGAATGAGCAGATCGGCCCCAACCGCTATGTCGCCCGCCTGGGCGTGCTGTTCAGCCGCGCACGTGCCGGCGCGCTGCTCGGCGTCGCCGGACGGACGACGCGCTCGGCGCCGATGCTCACCATCCCGATCGAATGGTCGGGCGGGGCGGGGCAGGCGTTCGAGCAGAAGACTCAGTGGCAGGAGGCGTGGAACCGCTATCGCACCGGCAACAGCGCGATCGACTATGTCCGGCCCGCCGGTTCGGGGCCCGATTCGCTGCTGCTCAATGCGGGGCAGACCGGCCGGCCCAGCCGCATCTGGTGGCGCACGATCCTCGATCAATATGGCGCGTCCGACATTCTCACGCCCGTGGTGCGGCTGTCCCGCCAATGGCCGGGCGGCCCGATCATCGGTGTGTTCGAGGCGCGGCACGGCCCCGACAATCACATTATCGCGCGCTTCACCCTGCGCGTCGGCAATGGCGATGCCCTGCCGGTACTGCTCGATGCCGGGGTGAAGCGGCTCGACGATGCCTATCAGGCGGCGCTGCGTAGCGGCGTGCTCCGCACCGATCCCGGCCTGTACAATCGCCCGCCCGAGCCGACCGCGGTCGTCGAGGAAGAAACGCCGGGCGAGGCTCTGGTCGAAACCACCGACGCGGTTCAGGTCACCACCGGCACCGCGATCAGCATCCAGGTCGATACGCCCGGTGCCTCCTCCGTCTCGGCGACCGAGGCCGCGCTCCGGGGCATCCCGGGCGTACGCTCGGCGCTCACTACCAGCCTTGCGCTGGGCGGCGTCTCGGTGATGCGCGTCAGCTTCGATGGGGATCCGGCGGCGCTCCGGCCATTGCTCGAAGCTCGGGGCTGGACGGTCCAGGGCACCGGCACGACCCTGCGCATCCGCCGGGCGGGAGCGCCGTCGCAGGGCAGCACGCCGCCGCCGTCCCCGCCACCGGAAAACGCGACTAACTGATGAGCCAGATCGCGCTGCCATTCGATTGGCCGCCGGACCCGCGCGACGACGAATTCCTCGTCAGCGATTCGAACGCACGCGCCGTCCAGCAGCTCGAACGCTGGAGCACATGGCCGGTGATGGCCGTGGTGCTCACGGGCCCCCGCAAGTCGGGGCGCAGCCTGCTCGCGCGCATCTTCGCGGCGAAGAGCGGCGGCGAGATCATCGACGATGCCGAACGCCAGAGCGAGACGGCGATCTTCCACGCCTGGAACCGCGCGCAGGAAACCCGGCACCCGCTGGTCATCGTCGCCGACGTGCCGCCGCCCGAATGGACGGTCAAGCTGCCCGACCTTCGCTCGCGCCTCACCGCCAGCCCGACCGCGCGAATCGGTCCCCCGGATGAGACGCTGATGCAGGCCCTGTTCGAGCGGCAGTTCCTCCGGCGCGGCCTGGATGCCCGCCCCGATCTGATCCAGTGGCTGATTCTTCGGGTCGAGCGGAGCCATGTCGCCCTCCTGCGCACCGTCGATGTGCTCGATCAGGCGGTTCTCGAACGCCACAAACGCTTGTCGATTCCGCTCGCGCGCGCCACATTGGCGGAAGTGGGGCTGATCGCCGGCCGCGCACCCGAATTACCGATCGAGAACCTATGACACGGCCCGCCCATATCGTGCGTCTGGACGATGACGACGATCCGTTTGCGTCCGGCGAGGGCAGCGAACGCTATTTCAACCGGGAACTTTCCTGGCTGGCGTTCAACCGCCGCGTGCTTGAGGAGGCGTGCAATCCCGCGCACCCGCTGCTCGAGCGAGTCCGCTTCCTGTCCATCTCGGGTTCCAACCTCGACGAGTTCTTCATGGTCCGCGTCGCCGGGCTGAAGGGACAGCAGCTCCAGGACGTGGATCGCCTCTCGGCCGACGGCATGTCCTCGCGCCAGCAGCTCGCCGCGATCGTGGCGGAGGCCGACGAGCTGGTCGAGAGCCAGCGCTCGGTCTGGCGCGATCTGCGCCACGAACTGGCCGAAACCGGAATCGTCGTGCTCGGCTCCAAGACCATCGACGCTGCGGTCACGCCCGAGGAGATGGCCTGGCTCGAAACCCATTTCCGCGAACAGATCTTCCCGATCCTGACACCTCAGGCGCTCGATCCGGCGCATCCGTTCCCGTTCATGCCCAACAAGGGCCTGGCGGTGATGTTCGACCTCGTCCGCCTGTCGGATAACGAGCCGATCCGCGAGCTGGTCATGCTCCCGGCGCCGATGGCGCGGTTCATCCGGCTGCCGGGCGAGATGGCGCGTTATGTCGCGGTCGAATCGCTGGTGAAGCGCTTCTCGTCGCTGGTCTTCCCCGGCTACCGGGTCGAGGGCGGGGCCGAGTTCCGCGTGCTGCGAGACAGCGATATCGAGATCGAGGAAGAGGCGGAGGATCTGGTCCGCTACTTCGCCAATGCGATCAAGCGCCGCCGCCGCGGCCGGGTGATCCGGCTCGAGCTGGAAAGCGGCATGCCTGACGGCCTGTCCAAGGCCTTGCGCGACGAATTGGGTGGCGCGGATGCGTTCGTGACCGAAAGCGGCGCCTTTCTCGGTGTGGGCGATCTGGAATCGATCGTCGACGAGGATCGCCCGGACCTGAAATTCCCGCCCTACAGCCCGCGGTTTCCGGAGCGGATCCGCGAGTTCAACGGCGATTGTTTCGCCGCGATCCGCGCCAAGGACATTGTCATCCACCACCCGTACGAGACGTTCGACGTGGTGCTGGCGTTCCTGCGCCAGGCGGCGGGCGACCCGGATGTCGTGGCGATCAAGCAGACGCTCTACCGCGCTGGCAAGCAACCCGCCGTCATCAACGCGCTGATCGCCGCGGCCGAGGCGGGCAAGTCGGTCACCGCGGTGGTCGAACTCAAGGCACGTTTCGACGAGGAGCAGAACCTGCTCTGGGCCTCCGCGCTGGAACGGGCTGGCGTGCAGGTCGTCTATGGCTTCATGGAGTGGAAGACCCACGCCAAGGTTTCGATGGTCGTCCGGCGCGAGGCGGGGCAGTTCCGTACCTATTGCCACTTCGGCACCGGCAATTATCACCCGGTTACGGCAAAAATATATACCGATCTCAGCTTCTTCACGGCCGATCCTCGTATCGGGCGCGATGCCGCGCAGATGTTCAACTACGTCACCGGCTATGTCGAACCGCATGACATGGCGCTGGTCAGCCTGTCGCCGCGCGACCTTCGCCCGCGGCTGATGAGCCTGATCGATGCCGAGATCGACTTCGCCAGGGCTGGCAAGCCTGGCGCGATCTGGGCCAAGATGAACTCGGTGGTCGACCCGGCGGTGATCGAGAAGCTCTACGAGGCAAGCGCAGCGGGCGTACGGATCGATCTGATCATCCGCGGCATCTGCTGCCTGAAGCCGGGCGTGCCCGGCCTGTCCGAGAATATCCGAGTCAAATCCGTGATCGGCCGCTTCCTCGAGCACAGCCGGATTTGGGCATTCGGCAACGGCAAGGCTTTGCCCAATGACGGGGCGAAGATTTTCATCTCCTCGGCCGACTGGATGCCGCGCAATTTCGATCGCCGCGTCGAATATATGCTGCCGATCGAGAATCCGACGGTGCACGACCAGATCCTCGACCAGGTGATGGTCGCCAATTTGATCGACAATGAACAAAGCTGGGAGCTTCAGGCCGATGGCAGCTATGTGCGGGCGCAGCCCGGCGATCGGCCGTTCAACCTGCACCGCTACTTCATGACCAACCCGTCGCTGTCCGGCCGTGGTGCGGCTCTGTCGGCCAGCGATGCCGTCCCAAAACTTTCGTTGAGCCGGAGGCGTTAGGGGGCGTGGCCACCCTTCTTTTCCGCAAGCCCAGGGCCGACACGGCCATGGAGCCGCGCACCGGCATCATCGATATCGGGTCCAACTCGATTCGCCTCGTCGTCTATCAGGGGCCGGAACGGCTGCCTGCGATCCTGTTCAACGAAAAGGTGATGGCCGGCCTCGGCCGCGGCCTGGCCGAGACTGGCGCGATCGGCGCGCCGGCGCTCGACGTCGCGGCCGAAGCGCTGGCGCGCTTCGCCGCCGTCGCGCGCGAAATGGAGATTACCCGGTTGCGCACCGTTGCCACCGCCGCAGTGCGTGAGGCGTCCAACGGGCAGGTGCTGCTCGACACGGCGCACGGGCTCGGGCTGGACGTCGAATTGCTCTCGGGCGAACAGGAGGCGACGGCCGCCGGACACGGCGTGCTGTCCGCCATTCCCGACGCAGACGGAATCGTCGGCGACCTCGGCGGCGGCAGTCTTGAACTGGTCCGCATCTCGGGCGGCAAGGTGCGTGATCGCGCGTCCTTCCCGCTCGGAGTCCTCCGCATCGGCGCCTTCCGCACCAAGGGACAGGGCGCGCTCGAACGCCAGGTGTACAAGGCGCTGAAGGGCCCCGGCTGGCTCGGGCGGGGCGAGGGGTTGCCGCTCTACCTCGTTGGCGGGTCGTGGCGGGCGCTTGCGCGGCTCGACATGCACCTCAACAACTACCCGCTGCCGGTGATCCACCAATATTCCATGGCGCTGCCTGCGATCGCACGCATGGGCCGGACGATCAGCCATGTGCCGAAAAGCTGGCTGCGCGCCATCCCCGGCCTCTCCTCGGGCCGCGCGACCACTCTGGGGGATGCCGCCGCGCTGCTTGCGGTGCTGCTCAAGCATCTTCAGGCCGACACCACGATCGTCTCCGCCTTCGGCCTGCGCGAGGGCCTGCTCTATGGCGCGCTGGACGAGCAGGTTCGCGCGCAGGATCCTCTGATCGTCGCCGCGCGCGACGAGGGGCAGCGTCACGGTCGTTTTGCCGAGCATGGCGACCTGCTCGATCACTGGATCGCGCCCCTGTTCACCCGCGATACGCCTGCCCAGGCACGGTTGCGGCTCACGGCGTGCCTGCTCGCCGATGTGGGCTGGCGCGCCAATCCCGAATTCCGCGCCGAACGCGGCGTGGAGATCGCGCTGCACGGCAATTGGGTGGCGATCGACGCCAGAGGTCGCGCGATCGTCGCCCAGGCGCTGTTCACCAGCCTTGGCGGCGGCACCGACATTCCGGCCCCGCTGCAATCGCTGGCGCCGGTCGACGAATTGAAGCGCGCGATCACCTGGGGCCTGGCGATGCGGCTGGGCCAGCGACTCAGCGGTGGTCTCGCTGGCCCGCTGCGCCGCTCGCGCCTGGCGGACGATGGGGAGATCGTGACGCTCCACGTCAACCCGGACGACCTCGCGCTCTATGGCGAGGCGGTCGAACGCCGCCATGCGGCGCTATGCACCGCGTTGGGCAGGAAGCCGATCGTTACCGCCTGATCGTCAGCCGCCCCGATCAACCGCAATGAACGCGGGTGACGATGTCCTTCTCGTCGAGATCGACGTTCAGCCGGTCGATGCGGTAATCCATCGTCACCGCCATGCCTGGCCGGATCACCCGCACGGTGCCTGATCCAGTCGCGAGTCGTGCTTTTTCGACAGCGTCGGCCGAATAGGGTTTGCCGATCAGGCCGTTCGCGGCCCCGGCAGAGCAATTGCCCGGCGCAGGTGTCTCGGCTGGCGTCTCTGCCGGCGGAACCGGTGCGCAGGCCGTCAGCGCGGCGAGCAGAATGAGCACTCTCATGCCTCGACATCCTCCGTCCGGGTCATCTTCAGCTTGCCATTGACCACCGCAAAGGCAAGCCGCCCTTCGACGAGATCGAGCGCATCCCGGCCGAACTGATCGAATCGCCAGCCCTCCAGGATCGAGATCCCCTCGCGCTGGCCCGCGGCCAGCGCTTCCAGATCCTCGCTCCGCGCGAGCAGGCGCGCGGCAACGTCGATTTCCTTGGAGCGGATCTTGAGCAGCAGCTTGAGCAGGTCGGCGACCAGCGCGCCGTCCTTGCCGAGCCCCGGCTTGCGATCGTCGCGGGCCGGCATTTCCTCGGCGCTCATCGGCACCGCGGCTTCCAGCGCTGCCATCAGCCGCGCGCCGATATCGTTGCCCGCCCAGGTCGCGGAAAGCCCGCGCACCTTGGCGAGATCGGCCTGCTTGCGTGGCGAATGGCCGGCGAGATCGGCCAGGGTCTCGTCCTTGACGATTCGGCCGCGGGGCAGGTCCTTGCCCCGCGCCTCCAGCTCGCGCCACCGCGCCAGCGCCTTCAGCCGGCCGAGCACATCTGGCTTGCGCCCCGCGATCCGCACGCGCTTCCACGCCTCGTCGGGGTCGTTGGCATAGTTTTTCGGATCGCCCAGCCGCTCCATCTCCTGGTCGAGCCACGCGCCGCGGCCGGTCTTGCGCAGCCGTTCGAGCATCTTGGGGAAGATCTTGGCGAGATGGGTGACGTCGCCGATCGCATATTCGATCTGCCGCGCGTCGAGCGGCCGCCGGCTCCAGTCGGTGAAGCGCGCCCCCTTGTCGACCTGGATGCCGAGATAGGCGTCGACCAGGTTGGAATAGCCCACTTGCTCGCCTTGCCCCAGCGCCATCGCCGCCACCTGGGTGTCGAACAGCGGGTGAGGGGTCTTGCCCGTCAGATTATAGATGATCTCGAGATCCTGCCCGCCGGCATGGAAGACCTTCAGCACGTCCTCGTTCTTGACCATCAGGTCGAGCAACGGGGTCATGTCGAGTCCCGGCGCCATCGGGTCGATCGCCGCCGCCTCGTTCACATCGGCGATCTGTATGAGGCAGAGTTCCGGCCAGAAGGTGTTCTCCCGCATGAACTCGGTGTCGACGCAGACGAAGTCCGCCTGGCCGAGTCGGGTGCAGAGATTGGCGAGGGCGGCGCTGTCGGTGATTAACGGATGGATATGCATCGCAACGCCATAGACATGTGTCGCCGCCTTGACAAAGCGGCGTATGACGGGGAAGCGCGCGGGCTCACGCCCATCGGCATCCACTCGTTCGAAAAGACAGATCATGCACGCCTATCGCACCCATCATTGCGCCGAGCTGCGCCCCGAACAGGTCGGGCAGGAAGTCCGCGTTTCCGGCTGGGTCCACAAGAAGCGCGACCATGGCGATCTCGTGTTCGTCGACCTGCGCGATCATTACGGCATCACCCAGATCGTCACCGACATCAGCGGCCCCGTATTCGACGTGATCGAGTCGCTGAAGAACGAGTCGGTCGTCACCATCACCGGCACCGTCGTCGCGCGTGCTGCCGAGGCGGTGAACCCCAACCTCGCGACCGGCGCGATCGAGGTCCGCGCCGCCGCGGCCGTCGTCCAGTCGGTCGCCCACGACCTGCCGATGCCTGTCGCCAGCGAGAATGAATATCCCGAGGAAATCCGCCTTCGCTACCGCTTCCTCGATCTGCGCCGCGAACGGCTCCACGCCAACATCATGCTGCGCAGCCAGGTCATCACGTCGCTCCGCCAGCGCATGATCGGCCAGGGCTTCACCGAATTCCAGACGCCGATCCTGACCGCGTCCTCGCCGGAAGGTGCGCGCGACTATCTCGTCCCGTCGCGTGTCCATCCGGGCAAGTTCTACGCACTCCCCCAGGCGCCGCAGATGTTCAAGCAGCTGCTGATGGTCGCCGGCTTCGACCGCTATTTCCAGATCGCACCGTGTTTCCGCGACGAGGATGCCCGCGCCGATCGCAGCCCAGGCGAATTCTACCAGCTCGATTTCGAGATGAGCTACGTCACCCAGGACGACGTGTTCGCCGCGATCGAACCCGTGCTGCACGGCGTATTCGAGGAATTCGCCGACTGGCAGGGCAAGGGCCGCACTGTCTCGGCACTGCCGTTCAAGCGCATCCCGTACCGCGAATCGATGCTGAAATACGGCAGCGACAAGCCCGATCTGCGCAACCCGATCCTGATCTCGGACGTGTCGGACCATTTCAAGGGTTCGGGCTTCGGCCGCTTCGCCGCGATCGTCGAGGGCGGCGACGTCGTCCGCGCCATCCCGGCACCCGGCACCGCCGACAAGAGCCGCAAATTCTTCGACGACATGAACAGCTGGGCGCAGGGCGAAGGCTTTGCCGGTCTCGGCTATGCGACGCGGAAAGGCGGCGTGTTCGGCGGGCCGATCGCCAACAATCATGGCGAAGAGGGCATGGCGAAGATTGCCGAAGCGCTCGGCCTCGGCCCAGATGACGGCGTGTTCTTCGCTGCCGGCAAGGAAGGCCAGGCGGCCAAGCTCGCCGGGCTCGCCCGCACCCGAGTCGCCGACCAGCTCGGCCTGATCGACCAGAACCGCTTCGAATTCTGCTGGATCGTCGACTTCCCGATGTTCGAATATGACGAGGACGCGAAGAAGGTCGATTTCAGCCACAACCCCTTCTCGATGCCGCAGGGCGAGATGGAAGCACTGGAGACGAAGGATCCGCTCGAGATCCTCGCCTATCAATACGACATCGTCTGCAACGGCGTGGAGCTGTCGTCGGGCGCGATCCGGAACCACAAGCCGGAGATCATGTACAAGGCGTTCGAGATCGCCGGCTATACCCGCGCCGATGTCGACACCAATTTCGCCGGCATGATCAACGCGTTCAAATGCGGCGCCCCACCGCATGGCGGCTCGGCGCCGGGCGTCGACCGCATCGTGATGCTGCTCGCCGACGAGCCGAATATCCGCGAAGTCATCGTCTTCCCGATGACCCAGAAGGCCGAGGACCTGATGATGGGCGCGCCCAACTTCGCCACCGCGAAGCAGCTGCGCGAACTCAACATCCGCACGGTCGAGGTCGCGACGGCCAAGCCAACGGTCGAGGCGGTGCGCCCCGAGTAACCAGCTTTCCCGTCACCCCGGACTTGTTCCGGGGGCCACCGTGCCGCATGAATCGCGCTCGCAGTTGGTGCAGCGCGTTGGATGCCGGAACAAGTCCGGCATGACGGAATTGGCAGGTTATGACGATCAATCTCTCGGACTATGAATCCGGCGCCAAATACGGTGGCGATTATGACGACGACCTGGCCAAGCTGCAGGAGCGGCTCGCCCATATCCAGGTCGCGCATATCGTCCACAAGCGCCGCGCGCTGGTCCTGCTCGAAGGCTGGGATGCGGCGGGGAAGGGGGGCATCATCCAGCGCCTCACCACCGAATGGGATCCGCGCAACTTCCAGGTCTGGCCGATCAAGGCGCCGACCGAGGACGAGCTCGGCCATCATTTCCTCTGGCGCTTCTGGAAGAAGCTGCCCGCCAATGGCAACATCGCGGTGTTCGATCGCAGCTGGTACGGTCGCGTCCTGGTCGAGCGCGTCGAGGGTTTCGCCAAGGAAGCGGAATGGCGCCGCGGCTATGACGAGATCAACGAGTTCGAGGCGCAGCAGGGCGATTCGGGCACGACCATCGTCAAGCTGTTCGTCCATGTGACCCAGGAGGAACAGGACGAGCGGCTCAAGGCCCGGCTCGCACATCCCTGGAAGCGCTGGAAAACCGGCGCGGAGGACTATCGCAACCGCGACAAGCGCAGTGAGTATCTCGATGCGATGGCCGAGATGTTCCGTCGCACCGATACGCGCTGGGCACCCTGGCACGCGATCGACGGCAACCATAAAAAGGCGGCCCGCATCGCCGCATTGACCGTCATCGCCGACCGGCTTGAGGCCGCGGTACCGATGGATGCCCCGCCGCTCGACCCCGAGGTGGAGAAGCTCGCGCGCAAGGCGCTGGGGATCAAATAGGCAGAACCACCGACGGCGCGTTCACGCCGCCCCGAAATGGCCGAGTTCGTCCATCAGGTGCAGTTTCCCGTCGGCGATCGCGAAATAGGCGCCGTGCAGCCTGAGCGATCCGGCCTTTTCGCGCTCCGGAATACACGGGAAGGTCCGCAGATTGCGCAGGCTCACCCTGACCGTCTCATGCTCCATTTCGCGCACGGCGGTGGGGCCTACGCCATATTCCGCCACGATCCGGTCCCGCGCCTCGTCGAGCATGTCGACCCAGTGCGCGATGAACCCGCCGTCGCCGGGCGCGCGGCCCACGAAACGCCGTGACAGCGCCGCCTCGACGCCCCCGCACGATCCATGGCCCATCACGACGATGTCGGAGACCTCCAACTGGGTTACCGCAAACTCCAGCGCGGCTGAAACGCCGTGGCGGCTGCCGTCGAGTTCGAACGGGGGGACCAGATTGGCGATATTGCGAACGACGAAGATCTCCCCTGGCGACGTATCGAAGATCTGGGCCGGATCGACTCGGCTATCTGAACAGGCGATTACCATGACACGTGGATTCTGACCCGAGCCCAATTCCGCCCAACGGCTGCGCTGGCGCGCCCAGTCATTGGCGCGGAAGCGCCGATACCCGTCGAGCAAATCCCAAAAACCGCTCACTGAACCTCCGATCGCCTCCGGGCCGCCGCGCGCAAATCCCGGCAAAGCGGGCCTGGACGTTCCCGCGCCCGCGTTAGAAGATCATGCCGGGCTTCGACAAGCTCGGTTGCGACGGTTGTGGGGGAGGGCGCGGGTCGCTATCTGGCGCTCATGAACGAGATGACGCCGCTCAACCCCATCCCCGGCCCAGCCCCCCGCCAGCGCAAGCCCGACTGGATCAGGGTGAAGGCCCCGACCAGCACCGGCTTCGCCGAGACCAAGGCGATGATGCGCCGTCTCAACCTCAATACCGTGTGCGAGGAAGCGGCCTGCCCGAATATCGGCGAGTGCTGGACCAAGAAGCACGCGACGGTGATGATCCTGGGCGATACCTGCACCCGTGCCTGCGCCTTCTGTAACGTGAAGACCGGCATGCCCCGCGCGGTCGACGCGCTCGAGCCGCAGCACACCGCCGATGCCGCCGCCGAGCTTGGCCTCGAACATATCGTCATCACCTCGGTCGATCGCGACGACCTGCCCGATGGCGGCGCGTCGCAGTTCGTGAAGGTGATCCAGGCGCTCCGCCGCACCACGCCGAAGACCACGATCGAAATCTTGACCCCCGATTTTCGCAACAAGGCCCAGGCAGCGGTCGAGTCGATCGTCGAGGCGCGCCCCGATGTCTACAACCACAATCTTGAAACCGTGCCGCGGCTCTACCCGACGATCCGCCCCGGCGCCCGCTATTATGCGTCGCTTCGCCTGCTCGAATCGGTCAAGCGTCACGATCCGTCGATCTTCACCAAGTCCGGCGTGATGGTCGGCCTTGGCGAGGAGCGGCTCGAGGTCCATCAGGTGATGGACGACATGCGCTCGGCCGACATCGATTTCCTGACCATGGGCCAATATCTCCAGCCGACACCGCGCCACACCAAGGTGCTGGATTTCGTCACGCCCCAGGCGTTCGATGCCTATGCGGCCATCGCCCGCGCCAAGGGGTTCCTGCTGGTCGCCGCCTCGCCGCTGACCCGGTCGAGCTATCACGCTGGCGACGATTTCGCGAAGATGCGGGCCGCGCGCGAGGCGAAGCTGGCGAGGGGCTGATGCCGCGCCACTCGGAAACCCGCCGGCTTCCCTATTCGCGCGAACAGATGTTCGATCTCGTCGCCGATGTCGGCAGCTATGCCCAGTTCCTCCCCTGGGTCACCGCCGTCCGCATCCGGTCGAACAGCGAGATCGAGATGGTCGCGGACCTGATCGTCGGCTTCAAGGGCCTGCGCGAGACCTTCACCTCAAAGGTCGAGAAGCGGCGGCCCGAGCATATCCATGTCGATTATCTCGACGGTCCGCTCAAATATCTGCGCAACGACTGGGTTTTCCGACCCGACGGTGCCGGTTGCCAGATCGATTTCAGCGTCGATTTCGCCTTCAAGAACCGCGTGTTCGAGATGCTGGCGGGGCAGGTGTTCGGCGCCGCGTTGCGCAAGATGATCGGCGCGTTCGAGGAACGCGCATCGAAGCTCTACGGTGCTTCGGACACCGGCAGCAGCAATTCGAGCGCACATAGGGCTGCCTGAAGCCGGATCCCGCCGCGCCCGAGATCGCCGAAATCCTTGCGATCGGCCACGACATGCCCAGGGTCGCCGCCCTTTTCCGCCCGGGCGAACACCACGGTGCCGACCGGCTTCTTATCCGTACCGCCGCCGGGGCCAGCCACGCCGGTGATCGCCACCGCGACATCAGCACCACTCTTTTCCAGCGCGCCCTGCGCCATGCTCCACGCCGTTGCGATCGAGACCGCACCGAAGGTTTCGATCACGTCGGAACTTACCTTCAACATGCTGATCTTGGCATCGTTCGAATAAGTGACGAAGCCGCTTTCGAAAATCTCGGACGATCCCGGGATTTCGGTCAGCGCGGCGGAGACCAGCCCGCCGGTGCAGCTTTCCGCGACCGAGATATGGCGCCCGATAGCCTTGTTCACGTCGACCACCCGTTGCGCGGCAGCAACCAGTTCGGCGGGGAGAATGGTATCCATGCTCATGCCCAATCCCCTGCAATCCGGATGGTGGCGATCGCCTGCGCGGCGATGCCCTCGCCGCGACCGGCGAAACCGAGCCGTTCCGTCGTCGTCGCCTTCACGCTGACCTGATTCGGCTTGAGCCGCAACAGTGCCGCGATCCGGGTGCGCATCGCCTCGCGGTGCGGCCCGACCTTGGGCGCCTCGCAGATCAACGTCAGGTCGATGAAGTCGATGATCCCGCCCTGCGCCGCGACCAGAGAGGCGGCATGTTCGAGGAACTGTGCTGAATCCGCCCCGCGCCATTTCGGCTCGCTCGGCGGGAAATGCATGCCGATATCCCCATCGGCGATGGTGCCGAGCAATGCGTCGGTGATGGCATGGAGCGCGACATCGGCGTCGCTATGCCCGGAAAGCCCCTTGTCGTGGGGGATCAGCACGCCGCCGAGCCATAATTCCTCGCCCTCGACCAAGCGGTGCACGTCGAACCCGGTCGCGCTGCGCACGCGCATGCCGGCGGCATGGCGCGCCTCGGCAGCGGCGAAGTCGGCCGGATAGGTGATCTTCTCCAGCATCATGTCCCCCTCGACGAGTGCGACGCTGCCGCCCGATGCGCGAAGCATCTGGGCATCGTCAGTCGGTTCCTCGCCCTGCCACGCCTTGTGCGCGGCGAATATTGCATCGAAACGAAATGCCTGCGGCGTCTGTACGCGGTACACGCCCTCGCGCGGCACGATCTCGCCCAAAGTTCCTGCGCCGCGGGCCAGCGTATCGGCGACGGGCAGGGTGGGGATGGCGCCCTCCTGCGTGTCGAGCGCGGCGAGCAGCCGGTCGATCACAGCATTGTTCAGGAAGGGACGGGCCGCGTCATGGATCAGCACGCGGTCTGGCCTGTCGCCGGCGAGCGCTTCCAGTCCTGCCCGCACCGACGCTCGTCGAGTCGCGCCGCCGGTGACATGGGCGACATCGCCCAAGGCGGCCGCCAACGCCTCCTCCTGGCTTGGTCCGATCACGATGATCACCCGCGCGATATCGGGATGCGCGGCCAAAGCCGTATAACTATGCGCGATCATCGGCTTGCCGGCGAGCAGGGCGAACTGCTTGGGCGCGGTTCCCCCGGTTCGCACGCCCTGTCCGGCGGCGACGATCAGCGCTGCGGTGCCCCCTCGCGTCATCGCGCCCGCCTAGCCGAACCGGCCGGCGACCGCCAGCCTTGCCGCCAAGCCCATCCTCGCCTATAGGCTGCCCGTTTTTCAGGCACATGACCCAGACACTCGCCCCCATCCAGATCGGACCCGTCCGGATCGAGCGCCCCGTGATTCTCGCGCCGATGACGGGCGTCACCGACATGCCGTTCCGCACGGTCGTGCGGCGCTTCGGCTCGGGGCTCAACGTGACCGAGATGGTCGCCAGTCAGGCTGCGATCCGCGAGACGCGCCAGTCCCTGCAAAAGGCGGCCTGGGATCCGGTCGAGGAGCCCGTGTCGATGCAGCTGGTCGGCTGCACGCCGCACGAAATGGGGGAGGCCGCCAAGCTGAGCGAGGATCGCGGCGCCGCGATCATCGACATCAACATGGGCTGCCCGGTGCGCAAGGTGACCAGCGGCGATGCCGGGTCGGCGTTGATGCGTGATCTCGACAATGCCGGGGCGATCATCCGTGCGACGGTCGACGCGGTCAGCGTGCCGGTGACGGTCAAAATGCGCATGGGCTGGGATCATTCCAGCCTCAACGCGCCCGACCTTGCGAAGATCGCCCAGGATCTCGGGGCGAAGATGGTCACCGTCCATGGCCGCACCCGCAACCAGATGTACCGCGACACCGCCGACTGGGCCTTCATCCGCCGGGTGAAAAACGCTGTGTCGATCCCGGTCATCGCCAATGGCGACATCTGCTCGATCGAGGATGCCGAGACGGCACTCGAGCAATCCGGCGCCGACGGCGTGATGATTGGCCGCGGCGCCTATGGTCGCCCCTGGCTGCTCGCCCAGGTGATGGAGTGGTTCGCCACCGGCCGGCGCATCGCCGATCCGAGCATCGAACAGCAATATGACCTGATCACAGAGCATTATGAAGCAATGCTCTCTCATTATGGCAATGAAGTCGGCGTCAACATGGCCCGCAAGCATATCGGCTGGTACACCAAAGGCCTGCACGGCTCGGCCGAGTTTCGCAACCGCGTGAATCAGATTCCCGATCCCAAGACCGTCCAGGCGATGCTCGCCGAATTCTACGCGCCGTGGCGCAGCCGCGCGGCGGCGTGACGCCATGACGGAAAAGGCGGGGCCAAGCTTCGCCGCTCTCTTCGCCGCTCTGCCGGTCGCCGTCATGGTGGTCGATCCGGAGGGGCGGATCGCTTTTGCCAATGCCGAATGCGAGACATTGCTCAACCTGTCCGAGCGCGCGATGCGTGGCCAGCCGCTCGACAGCGTGCTGACGCCCCCCGGCGAGCCGAGCCGGCGCGACAATCAGGGCTTTTCGGCCTTCGATGCCGAGATCGAGATCGCCCGGAGCGGCCGGATCATGGTCGACTATATCGAGGCGCGGGTGCCCGATCATGCCGGCTGGCGGTCGATCACCCTGCATCATGGCGCCACCTCGCGCCGGATGGGCCAGTCGGTCGACCGCGCGTCCGCCGCCCGCGCCGCGATCGGCGCGGCCGCGATGCTCGCGCATGAGATCAAGAACCCGCTCTCGGGTATCCGCGGTGCGGCGCAACTCATCGCCGGTGACGGCGACGGCACCGAGGAACTGACCACCCTCATCACCACCGAGGTCGACCGAATCGCCGCGCTGATCGATCGGATGCAGGACTTCACCGACACCCGTCCGCTCAGCCTGAACCCCGAGAATATCTATCCGCTGCTCGATCATGCCCGGCGCGTGGCGCTGGCGGGGTTCGCCCGGCACGTGACGATCGATGAGCGCTTCGATCCCTCGCTGCCCCCGGTGATGACCGATCGGGACGCTATCCTTCAGGTCGTGCTCAACCTGATCAAGAACGCGACCGAGGCGATGGTCGAACAGGCCGATGCGCGCATCACGCTCGCCACCGCCTATCGCCACGGCATGGCGGTCAGCCCGGCGCCAGGCCGGCCACGCCAGCCGCTGCCGATCGAGATCTGCGTGATCGACAACGGTCCCGGCGCGCCCGAAGACATTGCCGATCATCTGTTCGATCCGTTCGTCTCGGGAAAGCCTGAGGGGCAGGGACTCGGCCTCGCGCTCGTCGACAAGCTGGTGCGCGACATGGGCGGGATCGTGCAATATGCCCGGGAAGGATCGCCGCCCCAATCGGTGTTCCGCATCCTGTTGCCCCGAGGATCAGCATGAAGAGCGCTCAATGAAGAACCAGGGCACCATCCTGGTCGTCGACGACGATTCGGCGATCCGCACCGTCGTCGCCCAGGCGCTGCGCCGCGACGGCCACCGCGTCACCACCGCCGCGAGCCTTGCCGAGCTCGACGTGCAGCTTGCGGCCGGCTTGCCCGATGTGCTGATCACCGATGTCGTGCTGCCCGACGGCAACGGCCTCGACCGGGTCGAGCGGCTGACCGCGGAATATCCCGGCCTGCCGGTCATCGTCTTTTCCGCCCGCAATACCCTGACCACCGCGGTGCGCGCGACCGAGGTCGGGGCGTATGACTATCTGCCCAAGCCGTTCGATCTCGATGTGCTCGCCCGGGCGGTGCAAGGGGCGCTCGCCCGCGGGCCCGGCGCACCGGAAGAACGTCCGGACGAGGTCGATTCGGCGCTCCCCTTGATCGGCCGCTCGCCCGCGATGCAGGACGTCTACCGGATCATCGCACGCGTGGTTTCGAACGACCTGACGGTGCTGATCTCGGGCGAATCGGGCACCGGCAAGGAGCTTGTCGCCCGCGCGATCCATGATCTCGGCCCGCGCAAACGCTCGCCCTTCGTCGCGCTCAATATGGCGGCGATCCCGCGCGAGCTGATCGAGGCCGAGCTGTTCGGCCATGAACGCGGCGCCTTTACCGGTGCCCAGGCGCGCTCTGCCGGCCGGTTCGAGCAGGCGGAAGGGGGGACGTTGTTCCTCGACGAGATCGGCGACATGCCGATGGAGGCGCAGACTAGGTTGCTCCGCGTGCTCCAGTCGGGCGAATTCACCACCGTCGGCGGGGCGCGCACGATCCGCGCAGATGTGCGCATCGTTGCCGCGACCAATCGCGATCTCGCCCAACTCGTCGCGACCGGCCAGTTCCGCGAGGATCTGTTCTATCGCCTCAACGTGGTGCCGGTCAGCCTGCCGGCCCTCCGCGCGCGACGTCAGGATATCGCGCTCCTGGCACGCCACTTCCTCGATCGCGCGGCGGAGGGCGGCCTGCCGCGCAAGCAGCTCGACGCCGCCGCCATCACCTCGCTCGAAAGCTATGACTGGCCGGGCAATGTCCGTGAGCTGGAGAATATCATGCGCCGCATCGCGGTGCTCAGCCGCGACGAAAGGATCGGTGCGGACGAGGTGCGGGCGATGATCGGCGCATCGTCGTCATCGCTTCCGGCCATGCCCGGCGATCCCGGCATCGAGGCGGCCGTGCACGCCCGGCTCGAACGGCTGGCCCGCGAGGAGCCAGCAGCGCTCGACGATGGCAGCCTTTACGATCGCATCATCGGCGAGGTCGAACGCCCTTTGATCGAGGCGCTGCTTGCGCGCCACGGCCAGAACCAGTTGAGGGCTGCGCGGGCGCTGGGAATCAACCGCAACACCCTGCGCAAACGACTCGATACCTTGGGCATCGATCCCGATGCGGGGCGGTCGGGCGGTAGCGATACGGGCTGACCTGTTCACATTTGTGTGTTTTCCTTGCAACAAAACGTTGTATTGAAGACACGATGATGGCCGACGCGGCTCCCGCGAAAATCAAGAAACCGCTGGGTTTGCGCTTCAGCGTGACGCCGTTTGTCGAATTGCTGGTGCTGGCCGGTGCGGCGGCCATCGCGACAGTGAGCTATTTCATCATCTCAAGCGGCCAGGCGTCGCCGACTCTGCTCACGCCGCTGCTCGTCGCGTTGCTGCTCGTCGCCAATCTCGTGCCGGGCGTCGCGCTGCTCGTCCTGGTCGGTCGGCGGATCGCGATGCGGCGTGCTGCCCGCTCGCCCATCGGGGGACGGGGGCGGCTCCATGTGCGGCTGGTCGCACTCTTCTCGGTGATCGCGGCGGTGCCGACCCTGCTGGTCGTGATCTTCGCGTCGCTACTGTTCCAGTATGGCGTGGAATTCTGGTTCTCGGATCGTGCGCGCGGCATGCTCGAGAATGCGACGTCGCTGGCACAGGAAAACTACAAGGCGGAGCTGAACCGCGTCAGCGAGGAAACGCTGACGATGAGCGGCGATCTCGCCGGCTATCTCAAAGGCTATTCGATCGACAGCGATGAGTTCGCCAAGGGATTCGGCTTTCAGGTGTTCCGTCGCAACCTGTCTGAGGCAGTGATGACTCGCGTCATGCCCGACGGGCAGATGCAGGCGCTGGCGCTGGTCAATCCCTACGACCGGCCGCTCGACAAGGTCATCACCCCCCAGATGATCGCTGCGATCGATCATGGCGCGCCGAGCGTCATTGTTCAGAACAGCGATCGCGCTGCGGCCGTCGTGAAGCTCGCTTATGGCAAGAACACTTATCTTTACGCCGCACGCGTGTTCGAGCCCCGTATCGCTGCCCAGTTGAAGCGCGGCCAGACTATCCTGAACGATTATCGGACGCTCCAGACTCGATCGCGCTCGCTGCAGCTCAAATTCAACGCGGCCCTGCTGCTCATTTCGTTGTTGATCGTCGCCATTGCCGTGTGGATCGCGCTGGAGGTTGCCGATCGCCTTGTTCGCCCCGTGGGTGAACTGGTCGCCGCGGCGCACCGGGTTGCGACGGGCGACCTGTCAGCACGCGTGCCGACGCCACGGACCGATGACGAAGTCGGCACGCTGGGCACGGCGTTCAACCAGATGACCGGCCGGCTACAGGAACAGACCGGCGCGCTCGAAAGTCGCCGCGCGCTGATCGAGGCCGTGATGTCGGGCGTCACCGCCGGTGTCATCTCGATTACCGGCGACGGCCGGATCCGGCTGATCAACCGTTCCGCCGCGATGTTGCTTCACACCGGCGATGAAGATCTGGTCGGCCGCCCGCTCGGCGATGTCTCGCCCGAGCTCGACGCGCTGATCCGCGGCGAATCGCGCGAATCGATCGTCGAGGTGGATGTCGATGGTGAGGCGCGCACCCTGGCGGTGAAGATCGCGCGCGCCGATGAGGGGCCGATCCTGACCTTCGACGACATCACCGGCCAGTTGCTCGACCAGCGCCGTGCCGCCTGGGCCGATGTCGCGCGCCGCATCGCGCACGAGATCAAGAACCCGCTGACCCCGATCCAGCTCGCCGCCGAGCGCCTCCAGCGCCGCTACAACAAGCAACTGCCGAACGACGACGGGACCTTCACCCGCCTGACCGAGACGATCGTTCGCCAGGTCGGCGATCTCCGGCGGATGGTCGACGAATTCTCGTCCTTCGCGCGCATGCCGAAGCCGACCTTCCACGACGAATCGCTGCTCGATATCGCGCGCCAGACCCTGTTCCTGCACGAAGTCGCGCATCCCTCGATCCGCTTCGACCTCGTTCATGAGGATACCGGGCCGATGCTGGTGTGCGACCGTCGCCAGATCGGTCAGGCCTTCACCAACATCGTCAAGAATGCCGTGGAGGCGATCGACGCGCGCGGGGAGGGGGCCGAAGGCGCCATCACCATGACGCTCGCCCAGAAGGACAATGCGGTGATCGTCACGGTCGCCGACGACGGTGTCGGCCTGCCCGCCGCCCGCGAGCGGCTGGTCGAACCCTATGTGACGACGCGCGCCCGCGGCACCGGCCTCGGCCTCGCGATCGTCAAGAAGATCGTCGAGGAACATTGCGGCACGATCGGCTTCACCGACCGCGAAGGGGGCGGCACGGTGGTCATGATGATCTTCGACACGGCATCGCTGGCGGCGATGGATACCGGAGGGCGCGATACCATCGAGGGGGAAGACCGCCGCACTCCTGAACTCACGCGAAATCGGACCTGAATCATGGCACTCGACATCCTAATCGTCGACGACGAGCACGACATCCGCGAACTGGTCGCGGGTGTGCTGGAAGACGAAGGCTATGAAACGCGCGGCGCGGCGGACAGCGATGCCGCGCTCGAGGCGATCTCGGCCCGGCGTCCCTCACTGGTGCTGCTCGACGTGTGGCTGCAGGGGTCTCGCCTCGACGGGCTCGAGCTGCTCGACGAACTGAAGCGCCGCGATCCGTCGATCCCGGTGCTGGTCATCTCAGGCCATGGCAATCTCGACACTGCCGTCGCCGCGATCCGCCGCGGTGCAGCCGATTTCATCGAAAAGCCGTTCGAGGCCGAACGCCTGTTGCTGATGGTCGCCCGCGCGACCGAAACCGAGCGGTTGCGGCGCGAAGTGGCGTCGCTGCGTGCCTCGGTCGGCACCAATAACGATCTCACCGGCAGCTCGGCCGCGATCAACGGCGTGCGCGCCACCCTCAAGCGAGTCGCCTCGACCGGCAGCCGCGTGCTAGTGATGGGCGCGGCCGGAGTCGGCAAGGAAGTCGCGGCCCGCCTGCTCCATGGCTGGAGCCAGCGCGCCAACTCGCCCTTCGTCATCGTCAGCGCCGCGCGGATGACGCCTGAGCGAGTCGAGGAGGAATTGTTCGGGGTGGAGGAGGGGGGGCAGCTCGTCCGCTCCGGCCTGCTCGAACAGGCGCATGGCGGCACCTTGTTCCTCGACGAGATCGCCGACATGCCGGTCGCGACCCAGGCGCGTATCCTGCGCGTATTGACCGACCAGAGCTTCACGCGGGTCGGCGGCCAGCGAGTCGTCAAGGTCGATGTCCGGGTCGTCTCCGCCACCGCGCGCGACCTGACTCACGAGATCGCCGAGGGGCGCTTCCGCGAGGACCTTTATTACCGCCTCAACGTCGTGCCGGTGTTGATCCCGGGCCTCGCCGAGCGGCGCGAGGACATTCCGGCACTGGTCGGCCATTTCATCGCGCATTACGCCTCGGAACGCCGCGTGCCGACGCCGGAGATCGCGCCTGACGCGATGGTCGCGCTGCAGAGCTATGAATGGCCGGGCAATGTCCGCCAGCTCCGCAACGTGGTCGAACGCACCGTCATCATGGCGCCGGGCGACCGGATCGGCCGGATCGACCTCGATCTGCTGCCGGCCGAGGTGCTCGGCGATCCCGGCGAGATGGGCGGCAGTACCAATGCGATCATGGGTTCCCCGCTGCGCGAGGCGCGCGAGACGTTCGAGCGCGAATATCTCCGCATCCAGATCCGCCGTTTCTCCGGCAACATCTCGCGTACCGCGAGCTTCATCGGAATGGAGCGCTCCGCTCTCCATCGCAAATTGAAGCTGTTGGGAATCACGGAAACGCGCGACGAATAGTGGACGAAACCGGCCTTCGCTCCTAAATGGATGTACCGCGCCAGACAGGCGCGCATCCGACGCCGGGAACCCGGCGCATCGCGGGAAAAACCACCCGCCAAGAACAAAGGATCGACCGATGGCCGACAAGCAGACTTCGCTGCAAGACCTCTTCCTCAACGCCCTCCGGCGCTCGAAAACGCCGGTGACCATGTTCCTCGTCAAAGGCGTGAAGCTCCAGGGTATCGTGACCTGGTTCGACAATTTCTCGGTGCTGCTCCGCCGCGACGGCCAGTCGCAGCTGATCTACAAGCACGCCATCTCGACGATCATGCCCTCGGCCACGGTCGATGTGGCGGCGATCGTCAATGCGGTGGGCGAGGCGCAGAAGAAGCAGCCGTTGCTCCAGGAGATCTTCCTGAACGCGGTGCGCAAGTCGGACGACAATGTCACCATGTTCCTGGTCAACGGCGTCATGCTTCAGGGTCAGATTGCGGCGTTCGACCTGTTCTGCATGCTGCTCCAGCGCGATGGCATGTCGCAGCTCGTCTACAAGCATGCGGTGTCGACGATCCAGCCGGCGCACCCGCTGAATTTGGCTGATGAAACAGCAGGTTCGGACGACGATTGACCACAGGTTTCGAACGTGATCGCGACGAGTTCGCGCGGGGTGCGCGGGCCGTCGTGGTCTATCCCGAACATGGCGTGTCCTCGCGCGACGCCGCTGCGCGTCTCGAAGAGACGGCCGGCCTCGCCGAGGCGATCGGCGTGGTCGTGGCCGAAAAGGTCGCCTTCCGCGTTCGTCAGGCCAAGCCCGCGACCCTGATAGGTTCGGGTCAGGTCGAGCAACTCGCCGCCACGGTCAGGATGGAGGAGGCTGGGCTCGTCGTGTTCGATGCCCCGCTGACGCCGATCCAGCAGCGCAATCTCGAAAAGGCCCTTGAAGCCAAGGTCATCGACCGCACCGGCCTGATTCTCGAGATATTCGGCGAACGTGCTGCGACCGCGGAAGGGCGGCTGCAGGTCGAACTGGCGCATCTCGATTACCAGGCCGGCCGCCTCGTGCGCAGCTGGACCCATCTCGAGCGCCAGCGCGGCGGCTTCGGCTTTCTCGGCGGCCCGGGCGAAACCCAGATCGAGGCCGACCGCCGCCTGATCCGCGACCGGATGGCGCGGCTGCGCAAGGAACTCGACCAGGTCACCCGCACCCGCGGCCTGCACCGCGACCGCCGCCAGCGCGCGCCCTGGCCGGTGATCGCGCTGGTTGGCTATACCAATGCCGGGAAATCAACGCTTTTCAATCGCTTGACCGGCGCTGACGTCATGGCGGAAGACCTGCTCTTCGCCACGCTCGACCCGACCCTGCGCCAGATCTCGTTGCCCGGCATCGACAAGGCGATCCTCTCCGACACGGTGGGTTTCGTCTCCGAGTTGCCTACCCAACTCGTCGCCGCCTTCAAGGCGACGCTCGAAGAGGTGATCTCGGCCGACCTGCTGATCCATGTCCGCGACATCGCGCATCCCGACAGCGCCGCGCAAAAGGCCGATGTCGAGGCCGTGCTGACCGAGATCGGCGTCGCCATCACCACGCCACGGATCGAGGCCTGGAACAAGCTCGACCTGCTCGTCGAGGACGACCGCACGGAACGGGTGGGGGAGGCGGCGCATCGTCCCGACATTGTGGCGCTCTCGGCAATGACCGGGGAAGGGGTCGACTCCCTGATCGACAAGGTCGCGGCGCTACTGACTCAGGCCCATCGCCGCTACCGCATCGAGCTCGCGGCATCCGACGGGGCTGGCGCTGCCTGGCTGCACCAGCATGGCGAAGTGATCTCGCAGGAAATCGACGACGACAGCGCGGTCTACGAAGTCCGCATGGCCGAACGCGATTTCGAACGGTTCAACCAGCGCAACGATTGAACCTCAGGCCTTGGTGGAGGCTTTCGCTTTTACCCAAAGCTCTTCCTTGGCCTCCAGATCCAGCCCGGCAAACGCATCGCCTGCTTCGGCTTCCATCGCCTTGAACCGCCGCTCGAACTTGGCGTTCGCGAGCCGCAACGCGGTCTCGGGGTCGACGCCGAGATGCCGCGACCAGTTCACCACCGCGAACAACAGGTCGCCGATCTCTTCCTCGCGCTCGGCGGGAGAGGCGGCTTCGATCTCGGCGATCTCCTCGTCGATCTTGGCGCGGGCGCCCGACGGATCGGGCCAGTCGAACCCGGTGCGCGCCGCGCGCTTCTGCAGCTTCTCCGCGCGAAGCAAGGCGGGCAGGCCGACCGCCACGCCGTCCAGCGCGCCGGCATCGCCTCTGGCCGCGCGCTCGACCGCTTTCAGCCGTTCCCAATGCTGCTCATGGCCGCCACCGCTGTCGCCGAAGACATGCGGGTGCCGGCGCTCCATCTTGTCGCTGATCGACGCCACGACGTCAGGCAACGCGAACAGCCCGGCTTCCTCGGCCATGCGGCTGTGGAACACGACCTGGAACAGCAGGTCGCCAAGCTCGTCCTTGAGATCGGCCATATCGCCGCGGGCGATCGCGTCGGCGACCTCATAGGCTTCCTCGATCGTGTACGGCGCGATCGTCGAGAAATCCTGCGCGACATCCCAGTCGCAGCCGCGTTTCGGATCGCGCAACCGCTCCATGATCGCGACGAGACGCTCGATGTTGGAAGGGGCGATATCGGAAGGGCCGCTCACGAACGGGGGAGTCCCGCCCCGGCCATATCCGTCAGTTCGATAATATACATTATGTTAAATTCAGATATGCTCAAAACAGTCCCCCCAGTACAAGACCCGCGGCGTTTCTCAGCCAAACAGGCTACCGATGGCGGCGCCGGTGCCCGTCGCCTTCTGCCACAGCACTACCAGGATGAACGCGACACCGAAGATCGCGACCCAGGCGAGCCCCATCTTGAATATGTCCTTGATCGGCAGCCGCCGCGCCATCAGCGCCGACACCGGCAGAATCAGCAGCAGCGCATAGAATATCACGTCGGCGGACTGGTCGTTCACGGCGTCACCTCCATGCCGTCATAACCGGGTTCAACCCCGGCCGGAAGCGCGGCGCGCAAGGTGGCGTAATCCATCGACTGGTCCATATGGATGAAGACGGTGCGACGCGGTTTCAGTTCTTCGATCCATTGCAGCACCGTCGGCACATCGGGATGAGTCGGATGTGGCCGATAGCGCAACGCATCGACGATCCACACGTCCAGATCCTGATACAGCGCACGCATATCGTTAGTCAGTATGTTGAAATCAGTGGCATATCCGATCGATCTGGCCGCCGTATCGAAACGCAGTCCGGCCGACAGGATATTCCCATGCGGCTGGTCGACGGCGCGGATCGCGATGTCGCCGATGGAGATCGCGTCGGGCAAAGTCTCCATCTCCACGGTCGGCGGATAGCCGTCGCGCCCGAGAAAGGCATAAGCGAAGCGTTCGACCAGCGCGTCCCGTGTCATCGACCGCGCCAGCCCGCGCACCGGATGGCCCATCGCATGATAGACCTGCCGCAGATCGTCGACCCCGTGGCAGTGATCCGCATGGTCGTGAGTCCAGATCACCGCATCGACCGTCGAGACCTCAGCCGCCAGCAACTGCTCGCGCATGTCCGGGCTGGTATCGACCAGGATGCGCGTCGTGTCGGTCTCGACCAGGATCGACGCGCGCAAGCGCCGGTTGCGCGGCTCGGCCGGATCGCAATCGCCCCAGTCATTGCCGATCCGCGGCACGCCCGACGAAGTGCCGGACCCGAGGATCCGGACTTTCACGCCCCCCTCCTCACGCCTGCGTCTTGGCGAACAATGTGTGGAAGTTCGCGGCCGTTTTCTCGGCCAGCACGGCCAATTCCTCGCCCCGCAACGTCGCCAGGAAGGCCGCCGTATCCGCCACGAACGCGGGCTCACCCGTCTTCCCACGATTCGGCACCGGCGCAAGGAAAGGCGCGTCGGTCTCGATCAGCAGCCGCTCAATCGGCAGCCGCGCCGCGGTCTCCTGCAGGTCCTTGGCGTTCTTGAAGGTCACGATTCCCGAAATCGAGATATACAGCCCCAGGTCCAGCGCGATGTCGGCAAAGGCCCCGCTCGCCGTGAAGCAATGGATCACGCCCGGATAGGCGCCCTTCCCCATCTCCTCGCGCAGGATGTCGGCCGTATCCTCCTCGGCATCGCGTGTGTGCACCACGATCGGCAGCCCGGTTTCGCGCGCGGCGGCGATATGCGCGCGAAAGCTCGCCCGCTGCCGGTCGCGGTCGCTGTGATCATAATAATAATCGAGCCCGCTCTCGCCGATCCCGACCACCCGCGGATGCGCCGCGCGCTCGATCAGCTTCGCCGTGCCGACATCGGGATGCTGGTCCGCCTCATGCGGATGGATGCCGACGGTCGCCCATACGTCCGGCTCGCGCTCCGCGGTGCCGATCACCGCATCCCATTCGCTCTCGCGCGTCGAGATATTGAGCATCGCCGAAACGCCCCGCGCCCGCGCCCGCGCCAATATCTCGGGCTGCTGCTCGGCCAGCCCCTTGTAGTTCAGGTGACAATGGCTGTCGGCGAACATCAGGCCTCCGTCAGTTCCAGCCGGGGGAACACGCCGCTCGGCGCCGGCAAGACGGTGCCCGCCACCATCGGCACGCCCAGCGCATCGAAGTCCCGAGCCGCGCCGTCCTGACCCAGCAAGTCGAGCAGCTGGTCGGCACCGTCCGGGATCGCCCAGCGTGCCATGATCGCGATTCGCCGGATCGCTTCCGTCGTCAGGTGCAGGATCGCATCCGCCCGCGCAGGATCGGTCTTGCGCACGCTCCATGGTGCCGCATCGGCGAAATACTGGTTCGTATCGCGCGCCGCGGCCCAGACGGCTTCCAGCGCATTGTGGATCGCCAGATCCTTCATTGCGTCATGCAAGCCCGCCTCGGCCGCTACGATGCTTTCCATCAGCGCCTCGTCAGCCTCGGTCCGCGGGCCAGCCTCGGGGACGATACCCCCGCAATTCTTGGCGATGATCGACAGGCAACGCTGCGCCAGATTGCCGAAATTATTGGCGAGATCGGCATTGCACCGCGTGACGATCGCCTCTTCCGAATAGCTCCCGTCCTGGCCGAAGCTCACTTCGCGCAGGAAGAAATAGCGCAGCGCATCGACGCCGAAGCGATCGACCAGATCGATCGGATTGGTGACGTTGCCGAGGGATTTCGATTCCTTCTCGCCGCGGTTGAGCAGGAAGCCGTGGCCGAACACCTGTTTCGGCAACGCGAGCTTCGCCGACATCAGGAACGCCGGCCAGTAAACCGCATGGAATCGCACGATGTCCTTGCCGATCACATGAAGATCGGCCGGCCAGTAACGCGCCATGTCGGCGTCATTGTCGGGATAGCCCGCCCCGGTCAGGTAATTGGTCAGCGCGTCGACCCACACATACATCACATGCCCCGGGCTGCCCGGCACCTTCACGCCCCAGTCGAAGCTGGTCCGCGATACCGACAGGTCGGAAAGCCCGCCCTCGACGAACCGCATCACTTCGTTGCGCCGCGCGTCGGGCCGGATGAAGTCGGGCTGGGATTCGTACAGGTCGAGCAAGGGCTGCTGATATTTCGACAGCCGGAAGAACCACGTCTCCTCGACCGTCCATTCCACCGGCGTGCCCTGGGGAGAGACTTTGCCCCCTTCCCCGTCCGGAATCAGTTCCTTCTCGTCGTAGAACGCCTCGTCGCGGACTGAATACCAGCCCTCATATTTGTCCATGTACAGGTCGCCGGAGGCTTCCATCGCCTGCCAGATCGCCGCGCTCGCCGCATGGTGTCCCGGCTCGACCGTGCGGATGAACCGATCGTACGAGATATTCAGTCGGTCATCCATTTCCTTGAAATAACCGGACATTTCATCGGCCAGCGCGCGCGTCTCGACGCCCCGGTCGCGCGCCGTCTGGACCATCTTCAGGCCATGTTCGTCAGTGCCGGTCTGGAATCGCACGTCGCGCCCCGCCTGGCGATGATAGCGCGCGATCGCGTCGGTCGCGATCGCCTCATAGGCATGGCCGATATGCGGCCGCCCGTTCGGATAGCTGATCGCGGTGGTGATGTAATAAGGCTGACCCATGCCCGGCCTCCTAGCGCGGTTGCCGGGCGATTAGAACACCCAACGGCCCTTGGCGCCCGCAGGCATCGGATCAAGTCGTCGTCATGTTGATATCGGGCAACCTGACGAACAGATATTAAATCCACTATCGGATACGAATGTTATTCGAGACAATACCGTGAAATCACCCGGCATATCGTCAGGCTTATCCACAGGTTCATGAAGATATCCGGCCATATTAAATTAAAATGATGTGAAAATGACAGGACTGTATTGGTTGTGTTACAGTCATTGTAACATTTCTGACCATCATCATCTGTAGCGGCCTCGATACCGGGACGGGATGTCCCGCTTAAGGGGATTCTACACATGCATGATCGCAAAGCCTTCCGGGTCCAGCTGCTGCTGGGCGGCGCCCTGCTGGCAACCCTGGCAGTGCCGGCTTTCGCAGAGACCGCGCCTGCACCCGCTCCGGCCGCGGATGAGGCAAAGCCCGCCGACGCGCCCGACGCCGATAGCGGCCAGATCGCCGATATCGTCGTGACCGCGCTCAAGCGCGAGACCAACCTCCAAAAGACCCCGATCGCGATCTCGGTGATCAGCCCGACGGTCATTGCCGACCGCCATGTGCAGAGCCTGATCGACCTAGCCGACGGCGCGATTCCGTCGCTGCGTATCGCCACCTTCGAGGCACGTCAGTCGGCGCTGACTGTCGGCATCCGCGGCATCGTGCCGTTCGACGCGAACCAGACCGCGCGCGACCAGGGCGTCGGCGTCTATATCGACGGCGTCTATCTCGGCCGTCAGCAGGGCCTGAATGCCGCCCTGTTCGATGTGGAGCGTGTGGAAGTGCTGCGCGGCCCGCAGGGTACGCTGTTCGGTCGCAACACCGAAGGCGGCGCGCTGAGCATCGTCACCAAGGCCCCGACCGGCGAGTTCGACGGCCGCGTCTCGGCCGGTGTCGGCAATTACGGGGAATATGACGGGCAGGTCCATCTCGACCTCCCCGCCTTTCACAATTTCGCGGTCAAGCTCGACGGCGTGATCCAGCACCAGGATCCCATGGTCAAGGATCCGCTCGCGGGCCAGATCGGCTGGAACGCGTATAACCGCGTCGGCGGCCGCATCGCAGCGCGCTGGCAGCCGTTCGACGGCTTCACCGCCGACTTCTCGTTCGACAAGGCCAAGGACGAGAACACGCCCTTCTACAGCCAGCTGATCAACTATAATCCGCTCGGCCGCACTGTCGGCGTGTACACCGGCACCACGCTTGGGCCGCCTCCCGGCGGCACCTGCACCCCGGCGTGCATCGCGCCGCTGCCGCCGCTGGTCGGCGTTCATCCGGATCGCCAGTCGGTGGCCGATGTCGGCGTGCCGCAGCAATACAGCGTCGACGAGACCAGCGGCGAAAGCGCCAAGCTGTCCTGGAAGATCTCGCCGGCGATCGAGCTTCGCTCGATCACGGCGTGGCGCAAGGTGTCGACCAACCAGTGGGACAATTCGGGCGGCCCGGAGCGCGTCCCGTTCGTGCCCAACGGCAAGTTCAGCCGCTACAGCCTTTCGGACCTCTATCAGAGCCAGTTCAGCCAGGAATTCCAGGCAGTCGGCAGCATCCCGCAGCTCGATTATGTCGCGGGCCTCTACTATTTCAACGAACAGGCCCGGGAATCGGCGGCGACCCCGTCGTCGAACCAGTGGAACGCGACCGGCACCAGCTACACGATCCTGCCTTCCCAGGTGTTCGGCGCGATCAACTCGGGCAATCAGGGCTGGGACTATAATTCGCGCTTCCTGCAGCGCGCCAGCTTCGCCCGCACGCGCAGCTACGCCGCCTATGGCCAGGCGACCTACACGCCGGACTTCGCCGACGTGCTGCACCTGACGGTCGGCGGCCGCTACACCAAGGACAAGCGCGACGGCGCCCTCTACATCGTGTCCGGCGTGCCGACTCCGTATCAGCTGCACTATGATCGCGGCCGGTTCGATCCGATGGTCACCCTGGCGTTCGACGCGACGCCGGACGTCAATCTCTACGCCAAATATTCGACCGGTTTCCGCGCCGGCGGCGCGAACGACCGCTCGTCGAACTTCTCGCCTTTCGGTCCGGAATCGGTGAAGGCGTACGAGATCGGCGCCAAGATGGACCTGCTCGATCACAAGGTTCGCGTGAACCTGGCAGGCTATATCATGGATCGGTCGGGGACTCAGATCGACTTCGACAATGTCGACACCAACCAGTTCCTGCCCGGCACCACGACGCTCAACCCGAACTTCAACCTGCACACCGAGAATACCGCGAATGCGCCGGGCATCTCGAAGATCCGGGGCGTCGAGGCGGACATTATCGTTCGCCCGATCGAGCACCTGACGTTTGGCGCGTCCTATGCCTATACCTACACCAGGGTGCCGCTGACGCCCAACCCCAACCCGGGGCCGACGTTCGGCGTGCCGACCCAGGTGTTCGTCGTCTATACCCCGCCCAACGCTGCTTCGGGCTATGTGGATTACGAAATGCCGGTCGGCGGCGACGACATGAAGGTCCGCCTTCACCTCGACGCCAACTATGCCGATGCGGACTACAGCTTCCAGGCGGAAAATGTGAAGACGGACTCCAGCTTCATCGTGAACGGCCGTCTCGCGCTGGCTGACGTCCGGATTGGCGAAGCCAACAAGGCGACTTTCTCGATCTGGACGCGCAACCTGTTCGACGAGCAGCATATCTATCGCCGCTCGGGCGCCAACGACGCCGTGCTCGGCAGCTATGCGAACTTCAACCCGCCGCGCACCTTCGGCGGCGAGGTGAGCGTCAACTTCTGATCGACTGTCCGGGCGCCCGAGCGGTGCCCGGAATGGCCGGAAAACAGCCGACCCGGACCGACCATCGCGTCGGTCCGGGTCGATCTGTTTCGAGTGTAGAAAAAGGCGAAAGCTCTCGCCTCTTCTTTCCTTCCCCGGCGAAGGCCGGGGTCCAGTTGGGGAACGTTCGTAACTAGGTGAACCCATAACTGCGAAGGGCCGCTATCGCCCCAATAGCGGACATTCGTCCTGCGGCCGCTTTGCGCAAATTGTCACCGTCGTGCAGGGCCGTCATCCGGATCGACGCTCGGCAAAAGATCGTCCACCTCATATATTGAAGCGCGAACCGCATCAGCGCTCAATCGTTTACAAGGTTGTTTTTGACTAAGGCTGCGGGCAAACAATCGGTGCTCCGGCTGAGCAAAAGCCGGGGGCGACATCTTGAGCGAAGGTTCTGGGGGGAATATAAAGATGAAGCGTACAGCCATTCTCGCAATGGTCGCGAGTGCGCCCCTATTGATGGCGCAAACGACTGCCCCGCAAGGACCGGCCGGCGCAGCATCGACACCGTCACCGGCTCCGACGACCATCGTCTTTTCGGAGAAGGGCGCGAACGGGATGAGCGATCTGCCCATGGGTGTCCACCGAATCCCCGACAGCAACGTCGTTATCTCGGGACATCAGGGCGGCGGCGGGATCGGGATGCTGTTCGGCGTGGTCGGCATGCTGGTGCAAAGTTCGATCAACACCGAGGCAGGCACGGGCAAGGTCCGCAATGTCGAGGACGACCTACGCTTCGACGTCCGGGCAAAGGCGATCGAGATGACCAACACGATCATGGGGGACGACAAGTTCCGGACGGCCTTCACGCTCACGCCCCAGCCGGGCGGCAGCACGATGACGGTGACGCCGTATGTGGTGCTTACGTTCGTCAAAAAGACCGAGGATGTCCGTCCCTATATCGTGCTGAAGACGAAGGTCGCGACCGGCGGCGACTCTGGCAAGACGATCAAATATTTTTGCTGCGAAGGTAAGGCGCTGCCGCTTGCGAGCCTGACTGAGAATAACGGCGCTGGCCTTAAGGAACTCCTGACGGCCGAGCTTGAGACCGCCATCAACGTGATGCTGCTCGATCGTTCGCAGCCCTTCGCGCGGAACGATGAGGCCAAGGTCGCCACCAACGGCATGCTCCCGTTCGTCGGCAAGCCTTTGAAGTGGCGGGGATTTGATTTGGGCCGTTACAAGGATTACAATCTGATCGAATTCCGTGGCGGGATGATCGTCTTCTCGGGCGTGAATATCGTCGAACCGGGTGGGCTGGAAATCACGCCCGTGGTCAAGAAATGAGCGCCAATACCGCGATGGTCTGAAGCCAGATCGACCGGAGGATCCAGATATCGCTCGGTCACACCAGGATTCAGCCCAAAGTCGGACGATGAAGTCGCTCGTCGGAACGTCCGTGTTCCACCAGTTCCTGCCGTTCGCGGTTTATGAGTCTCCCATCTGGCATCTGGCCGCTCGCTCCATCACTGAAGCCTTTCCGACTGACCCCGGCCTTCGCCGGGGACGGCATTTGCGGCCTCACCGATGCAGCGGCAACACCACCACCGCCCGTAACCCCGGTCCCGCATCCTCCAGCACCAGCGTGCCGTCATGCAGTCGCGCGATCGCATCGACCAGGGTCAGCCCCAGCCCCTGCCCCGCCGGCTTGCCCTCGGACTCCAGCCGCCCGAACCGCCGGATCACCGTGTCGTGATCGGTCGCCGGGATACCCGGCCCGTCATCGGCCACGCTCACCGCAACTGAATTCCCGCGCCGTTCCACACCAACCGCGATCCGCGTGCCGGACGGCGTATGCCGGATGGCGTTCTCCACCAGATTGACCAGCATCTGGCGCAGCAGGTTCGGGTCCCCGCGCACGCTCAGGCCATCCAGGATGTCGAGCTGCAGCGGATGCGCGTCATCCTCGGAGACGTGCAGCAACGCTTCCCCCACGTCGCGCACTAGATCGCTCATCTCCACATCGGCAAAGCGCTCGCGCCGATGCCCGCCCTCGATCTCCCAAAGCCGCAACAGGCTGCCGAACAGGTCGATGATCTGGTCGGTCTGCTCCAGTACATCGGCAATGTCCGCGCCGATTGCCTCCTCTTCCGTTCGGCGGGCAATCGCCGCCACGCGTGCCCGCAATCGGGCCAGAGGACTCTTCAGCTCGTGCGTCACGTCCTTCGCCGCATGCTTGATATTGGCCATCAGTTCGTCGATCCGGTCGAGCATGCGGTTGAACGCCGCTGCCTGCTGGTCGAACTCGCTGCGCGATCCGTCGAGCGGCACGCGGCTCTTCAAATCGCCCTCCATCACCGCATCCACGGTGCGCTGCATCGCGTGCATCCGCCCGCCGATCACCATCATGATGCCGATGGCGCCACCGATCACGATCAGCGCGGTGATGACCAGCCCGATCAATTGCACGCGAAACAGCATGCGGTCGAAATCGTCGACCAGGTCATTGTCCGAGACCACCACCAGCGTATCGCCGCCGGTGACCCTGCGCGCCAGCGCGCGGCCATGGGCGACGCCCTCGACTGCGGCGTCGTCGCCGAAATCGGAATAGCCGATCGGGGGCGGCCTCTTCAGCCGCAATTCGCCGGCAATCTGCCGCCCGCGCGCGTCGATCAGCATGTAGAACAGATCGGCCGTGTCATGGTCGTTCTGCGCGGCTTCGATACGGTCGATCATCGCCGCCCGCGATATCTCCCCACTGCCGCTGATCGCGCTCGCCTCGCTCGCCAGCCGGCGGTCGACCTGCCGGCGCAGGGCATCGCTGTCGAGCGTGTAGCTGACGAAACGGATCGCCACCAGCGCGACCAGGAAGACGACCACATAGATCGTCATGATCGCGCGGAGGGACCGGGGCCGCATCAGCTCTTGTCGGTGATCATGTACCCGACGCCGCGGACCGTGACGATCGGATCGGTCTCGCCCGGCTTGTTGAGATGCAGCCTGAGGTGGCGGATATAGGATTCGATGATGTTGGTGGTCGGCTCGAAATCATATTTCCAGACATTCTGGTAGAACATCTGCCGCGTGACGATGCTGTTCGCGTTGCGGACCAACTCGCACAGCACCTGGAACTCGAGTTTGGGCAACACGAGCTGGCGGCCGGCGCGCGTGGCGCGGTATTTGATCTCGTTCACTTCGATATCGCCGACCCGCATGATGCCCGAATCGCCCGATCGGGCAGCACGCCGGACGATCGCGCGCAGCCGCGCATCGATCTCCGCCGGCGCCGCGGGCTTGATCAGATAATCGTCGGCACCGGCATCGAGCCCGGTCAGCCGCTGGTCCAGATCGGCCAGCGCCGTCAGCATGATGATCGGCACGTCGATATCACGCTCGCGCAGCAGCTTGGCGACCCCCACCCCGTCGACATAGGGCAGCATCACGTCGAGCAGCACGGCCTCGAACTTGCCGTCGGTCACGGCAACGATCGCGGCCCGGCCGTCCGCCGCGACCATGGTTTCATGGCCCAGTTCCTCGAGGTCGGCGACCAGCTGTTTCGCCGCGCGCGGATCATCCTCCACGACCAGAAGTCGCATGTTGTCGGCCCTCGATGGGAAGTCGGTGATACCCTCCCATATCCTTTGTGCAGCCGATCTCAACCGGCGCGTGCGGGGTGCGACGCCAACAGGCTTTCGGCGCAGTCCAGGATCGTTTCGCGCGCGGGGCGCGGCGCGAATCCAAGTATCTGGCGCGCCTTGTCGTTGCTCACCGGCCGGCGCTGGCCAAGGTCGCCCAGGAACATGCGCAGCCGCGGCAGGAACAGCGCGATCACCCGCACCAGCGCATTGGGCAGCACCCGTGTTGGCACCTTCGCGGCACGCGCCCCGAGGCCGGCGCGCAGGATGTCCGCGATATCCTTCATCCACATGGTTTCGCCCGTCGCAAGGAAGCGCTGCCCGGCCGCGGCGGGCTCGAACAATGCATCGACATGCAGCGCGGCGAGATCCCGCACATCGACCACCGACAGCGCCAGGTCGAGCAGCCGCGGCGGCCGGCCGTCGAGCAGCCCCTGGATCACCCAGACCGATGCCGCCTCCCCATTGCCCAGCAACGGGCCGAACACCGCGCCGGGCAGGATCGTCGTCAAATGGGTCGGGCCGCTGGTGCCAGCCATGAAATCCCATGCGGCGCGCTCGGCCAGGATCTTCGATCGCCGATAGGGATCGAGCATCGGGTCCTCGGCATCGGCCCACACCGTTTCGTTGCTCACCAGCCCGGACCCGCGCGGCGGCCGCGCCGTCGCCGCGGCGGAGGTCATCACCACCCGCTCGATCCCGGCCGCGACGGCGGTGCGCAGAATGCGCAAGGTGCCGTCGCGTGCCGGCGCGACCAGCGCATCCCGGTCGCGCGGCGCCTCGCGCCCCAAAGGCGAGGCGATGTGGAGCACGCCGTCGCATCCCGCCATCGCTGCGTCCCAGCCCGCATCCTCGGTCAGATCGGCGATCGCGAAGGACAGCCGGTCGCCCGGGTCCAGTTGCGACTCGACCGCTGCCCGCACCACCGCTTCCCGCGCGGGATTGCGGATCGTGGTGCGCACGGCATGCCCGCGTCGCAACAGATCGACGATGCACCAGCCGGCGACGAAGCCGGTACCGCCGGTAACGAGGATGGTCTTGCTCATGTCTGCCCTTCTGCGCCGCTCCCTGTCGGGCCGTAGCGACGAGTCTTGTGAATATATCTACACTCGTATACTTAGTGGCGAAGCAAGAGTCTACACCCGTAGATATGGGAGGTATCGGTAATGGAAATCACGGCCGGGCGACGCCGGCGCGATGCCGTCGCTACAAGGGCTGCGATCCTGGCTTCCGCGCGCCGTGCCTTCGCCGCCTCGGGCTATGACGGGGCAGGCGTACGTGAGATCGCCGCCGGTGCCGGCGTGACCGCGATGCTGGTCAACCGCTATTTCGGCTCGAAGGAACAACTCTTTGCCGAGGTCGTCGCCGACACGATGGCCGATCCGGTGATTCTGGCGCCGGAGAATCTCGCCTCCCCCACCATCGCGTGCGACCTCGCCTCTGCATTGGTCGGCCTCACTGCGGTTGGCGCAGGGCCGCTCGACGGCTTCCTGATCCTGTTCCGCTCCTCCTCCAGCTCCGCGGCAGCCCGCATCGCGCGCGAACAGATTGCGCGGATCCACCACAAGACCGCAACCGACGCAGTCCGCGTCGCGCACGCGCCCGAACGCGCCGCGCTGCTGCTGTCGCTGGTCGCCGGCGTCCAGATGATGCGCCAGATGATCGCGCTGGATGCGCTCACCGATGCCGATCCCGAAGTGCTGGTCGGGATATTGGCGCCGGTCTTCGCCCAGCTCCTTGGAATCGAGGCTGATTCGATCGCCCGCTAGGGACGTTCCGGTTCCAATTGCGGTTGAACCGCGTACAGCGGCGGCGCAGCAAGACGTCGGCAACGGGACATCGCCCCCATGAATTTCATGCAATGGCTCAACTCGCTGGACGAACTGCTCTTCGAGATATTGAGCTGGGTGATCTTCTTCCCGATCACCCTGTGGCGGATCATCCGCCACCCGCTGTCGATGATGGCCTATGCCGAGGCGCAGCTCGCCCTGCCCGAGGACGATCAATATGGCGACGCGCTGAGCCCGCCGATCTTCCTCGTCCTGTCGCTCCTGCTGTCGCAGGCGCTCGAGCTGACGCTGGTCGGCACCAATGCGATCGTGCGGAGCCGCCATGGGCTGGCGAGCCTGGTCGACGACAATACCAGCCTGTTGCTGCTCCGGCTGATCCTGTTCGGCATCTTCCCGCTGCTCATGGCCACCCGGCTGGTGCGCAAGCGCGGGGCCGGGCTCGATCGGAAGGCGCTGAAGCCGCCCTTCTACGCGCAATGCTATCTGGCCGCGCCCTTCGCGCTGACCCTCGGTATCGGCGCGACGATGTTGACTCAGCCATGGGACCGGGTTCGCCTTGCCGGCGTGGTTGTCATGGTCGTCGCGCTGCTGGCCTATGGCATCGTGCAGACTCGCTGGTTTGCCGTGCAACTGAATGTGTCCCGGGGCCGAGCCTTCATCCATGCCTCGTTCGGCATGGTCGAGAGTATCGTCATTGCGACCGGAGTCGCCTGGCTGTTCACTCTTTGAAACAAGGAGAAATCGTGATGACGAATCATCCATGGATGCAGGGTTCCGCCCTGTTTGGGCTGTGCCTGCTGACCGCACCGGGTTTCGCGCAGACGGCTCCCGGCCTTGAGGACATGGTCGGCGCTCGTGCGGGCCAGGCGGAGGGCGCGCTGCAGTCGCGCGGCTATCGTTTCATCCGCACGACTACCGGAGACGACCGCAAATGGAGCTATTGGTGGAATGACGCGCGGCGGCAATGCGTGTCGATCGCGACGGTGAACGGACGCTACGACTCGATCGTCGCCACCCCGGCACCCGATTGCGGTCAGCGCCCGACGTCGGGCGGCAATCGCCCGGATCCCGGATATCGGCCCGACCCGGGCTATCGCCCGCAGCCCGACCGTCCTGGCCGCCCCGGTTATGTCCAGCCGGATGACGGCGGTTTCCAGGTGGGTGGCCGCCGCGTCGATCTCGGCTTGATCTGTTTCGGTGATGGGCAGCGGCCCTCGGTGGCGACGCGCTATGGCTGGACCTGGAACGATCGCAGCGACCGCTATGATTTCGGCAACCGTACCGAATTGACCACGCAGCAGTTCGACGCCTCGATCATGCTCCAGCTATGGGACGGCGGCGGGCGAGTCCGGCTGCCGAAAAAACTGATCCCGCCGATCAACTCGCGCGGCAATGACGGCTGGTGGGACCTGTACGATGTGTCGGTCCGGCCCGACATGATCAACGCGACCTACCGGCTGAACGGCCTGAACAAGCCGCGGATCACGATCGATCGCCGCAGCGGGCGGATTACCGTCCAGGGGTCCTATAATTACGGCTTCCGGGGCACCTGCGACGTGATCGACGGCCGCGATCACCGGCGGTTTTGATTCAACTTTGCCGTTCGTCGTCGCAGCGTCCGGCCGGTCGGGGCAATTCCGGTCCCGACCGGCTCTTTCCACTGTCTAGAATGTTGGACGATTTTTTCGTCGTTACAGCGGTAAAAGCAGCGGCTTTTTCCGCTGTTTCCGGTGATTTTTCCGCTGTTATGCATAACAGCGGAAAGGCGCACCAACCGCTTGGAAACATTCGCTGATTTCGCGTTCGAAATCCAACATAACAGCGGAAGAAAAAAAGTTGCGCGAAAATCCGCGAAATGTTGGAGAAACTCAGGCCTCGCCGAGCTTCGCCACCAGCCCAGCCATCTCGTAGACTGTCGCCTGCGAATCGAGCGACAGGCCCCGCGCGCTCGCCGCCAGCGCCCGTGCGGCATCATAGCTGTCGAGCGCGGTCTGCAGCTGCCGGCCCTGCCGTGACGGTGCCGCCGAGGCAATGAACGCCGGCGCCCGGTCGAGGAACGCTTCGTAACGCGGCTGCGCGGCCTTGGGGGCGAGCAGCTTGGCGAGCTTGGTCCGGCGCGCATTGCCCGGGTCGCCGTCGCGCGCGATGGCGCTCATCGCTTCGTCGAGCTTGGCCAGTTCCAGCCCTGCAAAGCCAAGCGCCCGACCCGGCGCGCCCTGCCCGGCCTTCACCAGCGCGGCGATCTCGACATCGTCGCACTGCGGCAGTTCGGCGCGCAGCACGCCGCTCATCACCTTGTCGTCGAGCGGATCGAAGCGCAGCAGCCGGCAGCGCGAGCGGATCGTCGGCAGCAGCCGGCCCGGCGCATGGCTGATCAGCAGGAAGATCGTGCCCGCCGGCGGCTCCTCCAGGTTCTTGAGCAGCGCATTCGCCCCGCCACGCTCCAGATCGTCGATCGCGTCGATCAGCACGACGCGCCGCGAGGACATGGACGGCGTCGTCGCGAACATCGGCTGGAGCGAGCGGACCTGCGCAATGGTGATGCTCCGCGCGAGATCCTGTCCCGGCTTGTCGGCATCCTTGGGCTGGCGCGCCATCTCGCGGTAATCGGGGTGCGATCCCGCCGCGATCAGCGATCGGGTGCGGTCGCCCTCGGGCACGTCGAACCCCGGCGGCAGGGTACCAGGCGAGGCGCCTTCGGCGAGCAGGCGCAGCGCCGCGGCCTTGGCGAAGCTCGCCTTGCCCACGCCTTCGGGTCCGGCGAACAGCCAGGCATGGTGCAGCACGCCGCTCTCCATCGCCGAGGCGAAAGCAGCGTGCGCTGCGTCATTGCCGACCGGCAGCGTCACGGCAGCAGGTCTTCCAGATTGGCGAGCAAGGCCTGCGTCACCGTGTCGGGCGTACCCGAAGCGTCAATCAGCCGCACCCGCTCGGGCTCATGCTCGGCGAAGCGCCGGAACGCCGCCGCGACATCGGCATGGAAGGCATCGCCGCGCGCCGCGAAGCGATCCGCGCCCGCTCCGTCGCGCACCTCGGCCCGGGCGCGCCCCTGTTCAGGCGCCACCTCGAGCACGAAGGTCCGGTCGGGCAGCAGCCCGCGCGATCCGAAGGCGTGCAGCGCCAGCACGGCGGCATCGTCGATCCCGCCCGCCACGCCCTGATAGGCACGCGAGCTGTCGATGAACCGGTCGCAGATCACCCAGGTCCCGGCGCCGACCGCCGGGCGGATCATCTTCTCGACATGATCGGCGCGGGCGGCGGCGAACAGCAATGCTTCGCTGTGCGGGCTCCAGCGCCTGACATCGCCCTGCATCAGCAGGCCGCGGATCGCCTCCGCGCCCTCGCTGCCGCCGGGTTCGCGCGTGACCAGCGTCTCGATGCCGCGCGCGCCCAGCGCCTCGGCCAGCCGCTTCGCCTGAGTCGATTTGCCGGCCCCCTCCCCGCCCTCGAGCGAGATGAAGCGACCCGCCGTCACCCGCCGAACAGGCCCTTGAACCCGGCCCAGGCACGGCCGAAGAAGCCGGCCTCGGCGACATCGGTCTCGGCGACCAGCGGCAGCTTTTGCGGCTGCATGTCGGGGGTCATCACGATCAGGTCGGCGATATGCTGGCCGGCCTTGATCGGTGCCTTGATCGGCCCGTCATAGACGACGCGGAGCTGGATGTCGGGCGCGACGCCCGCCGGCAAGGTGGCGGTCAGGTTCGCGGGGGCGACCAGGCCGACCGTGCTGGAGCTGCCGAGCTGGACCTCGGCGGTCTCGACCTTGCGGCCCTTCGCCACGATCGGCTTGGCCTGCCAGGCGCGGAAGCCCCAGTTCATGAACTTGACCGATTCCTCGATCCGCTGGTTCGCGCTGGTCAGGCCGGCCATCACCATCACCAGGCGGCGGCCATTCTGCTCGGCGGAGCCGGTGAAGCCATAGCCCGCTTCTTCGGTGTGCCCCGTCTTCAGCCCGTCGGCGCCGGCAACACGGCCAAGCAGCGGATCGCGATTGGCCTGAGTGATGTCGGCGCCCGCACCCAGCGTCTTGCCCCAGGTGAAGCTCGGCAGGGAGTAGAACTTCTTGTAAAGCTGCGGATGATCCTGGATCGTCGCTGCGGCCAGCTTCGCGAGGTCGCGCGCGGTGACATAGGTTACGCCGTTATCCGGCCAGCCGTTCGAATTGCCGAAATGGCTGTTGGTGAGGCCAAGCTTCGCCCCGCGCTGATTCATCAGATTGGCAAAGGCTTCCTCGGTCCCGGAAATACCCTCGGCCAGCACGACGCAGGCGTCGTTGCCCGACAAGGTGACGATGCCCTTGAGCAGATTCTCGACGCTGACCTTCTCACCGGGAGAGAGGAACATGGTCGAACCCGCTGCCGGACCATGCCATTTCTTCCATGTATCGGGACTCACCTCGATCTGCTTGTCGAGCTTCAGCTCGCCGCTCTTGATCAGGTCGAACGCGACATAGACGGTCATCATCTTCGCCATCGATGCCGGCGGCATGCGGCGATCGGCATCCTTCGAATAGAGGATCGCACCCGTGGACAGGTCCGTCAGGAAGGCGACGGGCGCGGGCGTCGGAAAATCGGGCGCGGCGGCGACGCCGGGGCAGGCCATCACGATCGCAAGGGCGGAGGCGGCGAGCAGTTTCTTCATGACAATAGTCCGTGACGCTAGGGGTTACTCGATATGCAGGATGCGGGCATCGGCATAGCCGTGCCGGGCCGCCTCGTCACGCGCGCGCTGGGCACTCGCGGCGTCGACGAACGGGCCGATCTGGACCCGGAACAGGCCGCCCGCCGCCGCGATCCGCCCGCCGACTTGCCGGGCGGCTGCCTGGGCGCGCTCGCGGGTCGAAAAGGCGGCGACCTGAACGAGATAGCCCGACCGGGCCGGAGCGGCCTGTACGGGCTCCGATGCCGGCGGCGGTGTGTACCGCGCGCCGGGTGGCGGCGTCACGGGGCGTGTGGGCTGAGGGGGCGTATAGCTGGCGCGGCCGGGCAGCTTCCTGCGAAGCGCGGTCAGCAGCGATTGCGGCGCATCCATCCGCGCGGTGGCGGTCTGGCCCGAGCGCAGCGCCATCTGGTCCTGCGGCGTCGGCGTCACCAGCCGGATGCGTACCGGGGCACCCTCGCTCACGCCGAGCTGCTGCGCCGCGGCCGGTGACAGGTCGACGATGCTCCTGCCGGTTCCACGCCCGGCGACCAGCGCGACGATCGTCCGCCCGGTGTCGAGCGAGGTCAGCTCGACATAGGTCCCCATCGGCAGGGTCGCATGTCCGACGCTGACCGCTGCGGTCGAATATTGCGGGGCACCGCCACCGAACGACCCGGCATAGCCGACCGCGTCATAGCGCTGCTCCTGCCCGGAAGTCCCGCGCGGCCCGCTGCTTTGCGGCAGATCGGCGGGCGGCGGCTCCTGGTCGAGCGTCGATACCGGCACCCTCGTACGCGGCGGATCATATTGCGGCGCCATCGGCCCGACCCCGGGCACGACGCGCTGTCCCTCGGTCGGCGGCGTCGCGATGTACGGTGCTTCCTCATAACCGCCCCCGCCGCCGCATCCGGCAAGCGCGAGGACCAGGGCGACCACGCCGCTATTGTTCAACGGCATCGGCGAGCAACCCCACGGAAAGCGCATAGAAATTCGAGCAATTATAATCGAGGATCACCCGGTAATTGCCGGTCAGCAGATAAGCGGTCTTGCCTGGCCCGTCGGGCTCGATCAGCGTGGCTTGCACGTTATCCCCCGCCCAGCCGCGCGTCTGCGGCACCAGCCCCATCGCGCGCCATTCGGCCATCGTCTTCCAGCCGCTATGCCGCGCGAACACGCGCGGGCAGCGCGGCGAGATCGTCCGGTTGGCGACGAGGTTGCGGTCGAAGCTCGGCGGCACGCTCACCGCCAGCCCCCAGGGCTGGCCCGGCCGCCAGCCGGCATTGGCGAAATAATTGCCGATCGACGCCAGCGTATCCGCCTCGCTCGTCCAGATATCGGCGCGGCCGTCCCCGTCCCCGTCGCGCGCGAGGCGGAGGTAGATCGACGGCAGGAATTGAGGGCCGCCCGTGGCGCCCGCCCAGCTGCCCTTCAGCTGCGAGATCGGCACGCCGCGGTCGACCATCAGCAGCGCCGAGATGAACTCGTCGGCGAACAGGTCGCGCCGGCGCCCTTCATAGGCAAGCGTGGCAAGCGCGCGCGGCAGATCGAACCCGCCCATCACCTTACCATAATTGGTCTCATGTCCCCAGATCGCGACCATGATCGATTCGGGCACGCCGGTCTCGCGCTCGATCCGCGCCAGCCGGCCACGCTGGGCGAGATAGGCCTGCCGTCCGCGCGTGATCCGCGCCGTATCGACATGCTGCGCCTTGTAGGGCGCGAAATTGGGGACAGCCGACGGATTGTTGGCGGCGCCGGGCTGGGCCCGGTCGAGTTCGATCACGCGGGTGTTGAGCGTCAGCCCGGGCATCACCGCATCGAGCGTAGAACGGCTCACGCCCCTTGCTTCGGCCTGGCTGCGCAACGTGCCGAGATAGGATTGGAAGCCTGCCTCGTCCTGCGCGGCGGCCGAGCCGCTGGCGGAAAGGCACAGGATCGTGGCGAGTGTCGCGCCCGTCCTGCTTACATATGTGGAAAACCCCCGCATCGCGTGACTTTGCCACAGCCCCCGCACGACATGAACCCCTATAGTCGCAGGCCTTGCACAAAAGAGCGCACCCGCACTAAGCGCGTTTCGAGCGGAGAGGTGGCCGAGTGGTTTAAGGCAGCGGTCTTGAAAACCGCCGTGGGTGCAAGCTCACCGTGGGTTCGAATCCCACCCTCTCCGCCAATAAAGCTCAGGCCGCCCGAGGCTGGGCCTGTAACCCCTGATCGACCAGGGTGGCGAAGGCGCCGTCGTCAAGCGGGTGCTGGAACTGGCAGCCAGCCTCGAAATCGTCCGCCCACATGATCGTTGCGGCGATCTGCCCGAGGCGCGGCAGGGTCAGCCAGATCATCGAGCCCTTGCGCAGGCCCGAATAGGTGTGGATTCGCGCGCCGTGGAGCGAGATGTCGGTCACCTTGCACAGCGCGCGGTCCAGGCCGCCGCGCCCGAGGCGCGCATCGAGCGACACCGGCGCGCGCGGGCTGCGCCGGCGTCCGTTGCTCATGGCTGGTTCGAATTCGGCGGCGAACATGGCTTCCCTCTCGCGTTGCTGCGAAGAGGGAAAGCCTAGTCCTCGATAGCTAACGCGCCATTAACGACGCGCGCCACCTTATTTCTTGTTGAGGGTCAGCCCGCCAAAGCGCTTGTTGAAGCGCGCGACCTGGCCGCCCGAATCGAGCATCTGGCCGCGGCCGCCGGTCCATGCCGGATGCGCGAGCGGATCGATGTCGAGCGTCATCAAATCGCCTTCCTTGCCCCAGGTCGAGCGGGTCTCGAACTGGGTACCGTCGGTCATCTGCACCTTGATGGTGTGATAATCGGGATGGGTATCTTTCTTCACGTGCGAATCTCCGGGAAAGCCGCTGGTTTCCGACCAGCAGCGAAGGCGCGGCCCCTAACAGAGCCGGCCAGTGAGTGCAACCTGCGGGACTTTCAGGGCTTGGGCGGATCCGTGATCATCGCCATGAACTTGGCCTCGGCGGCAAGCTTGCCGTCGACCGTCGCACGGCCCGCGAACTTGGTGGCGCGGGCGCTCTTCTGCACGATCTCGACCTCGAGGCGCAGCAGCACGCCGGGTTCGACCGGCTTGCGGAACTTCACCTCGTCGATCGACATGAAATAGACGAGCTTGCCGGAGCCCGCGAGGCCGAGCGATTCGACCGCCAGAATGCCGGCGGCCTGCGCCATCGCCTCGACGATCAGCACGCCGGGCATGATCGGGCGGCCAGGAAAATGCCCCTGGAAGAAGCCCTCGTTGATCGTCACCGCCTTGATCGCCGCGATCGACCGGTCGAGGACGAGTTCCTCGACACGGTCGACCAGCAGCATCGGGTAACGATGGGGGAGCGCCGCCATGACCTGCCCGATATCGAGCGGGCCCAGCGTTCCCGTCGTCACCGCGTCGGTCACCGGCCCTGCGGCCTCGGCGTCGTCGGCGCGGGCCGGCCGGCGGGCGCTGCCGGTGTGGGAGCAGCTCCGGCGGGTGCGGCCTGGCCCTGCTGGCCCTGCGGCTTGGGCTGCCATGATACCGGTGGCGGCACGGCGACGCTGGTCAGGGTGCGATCGATCTCGGCGCTGACGGCAGGCGTGAGGTCGCCTGCGGCATCGCCCAACATCAGCACGGCGTCCGGCTTCACGACGACGCCAATCTTGCGCGTCTTGACGACGCTGGTCACCGCATCGGGAAGCTTTGAGCCGACCTGCTCCTGCAGATACAGACGCGCGCGGGTGACGGGCTGCAGCATGCGGCCGAGCTCGGTCTGGCCGGCAGTCTGCTTCTGCTCGATCTGGGCGAGCTCCGGACGCTTGCTGTCGCGCGCGCGCTGGATCTCGTCCTGCGAGAGCTGACCGTCATTGTTCGCGTCCAGCGCCTTCAGCAGCGGCTGGATCTCGGCATTGATCGCGTCATTGCGCGCCTTCGCCTGATCGAGCTGCGCCTTGTAGGTGGTGTCGATCGTCGTCCAGGTGGTGGTCCAGACCTTTGAATTCTGCATGGCAGCTTCCGGGTCGAGCATCGCGACGGTCTGGGCCTGAGCCCCCGTAGCAGCGACCATCAGGCCCGGCGCGGCGAGCACCGTGGCAAGCAGAACCTTCTTGTACGTCTTCATTAGAACTGTGTCCCTACGTTGAATGTGACGAGTTTCGTATCATCGCTCGGGTCCTTCAACAGCGCATACGCAACATCGATGCGAAGCGGCCCGAACGGCGAGTTCCAGTTGACACCGGCGCCGACCGAAAGCCGGGGCTTGGCGGAATCCCCGCCGAAGCGTTCCAGGAATGGTGCCGTCGTGCTTGTATAGGCGGTGTTGACCGAGCTGCCGGCGCAATCGGTGCCGCCAAGCGTGGCCGAATAGCCCACCGTACAGGTCGTGGCGAGGCCGGCGTGATCCGCATCGGTCGACGGCACCAGGTACAGCGGATGCCCGTTGCCATCGAATACCTGGGTCTGGAGCGGCAGCACGGTCGTCCGGCCCGTGACCGGATCGGTCACGGTCGGGAAGGTCGCGGTCGGCAGCGGCCGGGTGATCCCGAACAGCGCGCCGGCCTGCAAATAGATCGACGGTCGCAGGCCCATCTCGCGCGCACCGGCGCCCAGCGGGATCTCCAGTTCGAGCCGGCCGAGATAATAGGCCCGGCCGCCCAGCGCGTCGTCGACGAACTGCGTGCGGTCGGTCACCAGCACCTGATTACCGGCGGTGTCGGTGGTGTAGCCAATGCGCTGGACACGCGGACCGACGCCGCGAATGTCGAAGCCGCGGAAATCGGGCTCGCCGAGATAGAAGCGGTCGGTGATGCGGACCTTGTCGATGCCGGCGCCGCGGCTGCCCTCGAGCGACTTGATATAGCCACCCTCGGCGTTCGCCGAGAGGATGAAGCCGCTGCCGAGGCCCCAATATTTCGCGCCCTCGAAACGGGTGCGGACATATTTCACGTCGCCGCCAAGCCCTGCGAAATCGGCGCTGAGCACGAGGCGCTTGCCGGCGCTCGGCCGTAGGCGGCTGTTCAGGCTGTCGTTAATCAGCGAGAAGCCGACCGACGAGGTCGCACGGTTGCCGATCGCGTCGCACAGATAGCGGCCGGCGCGCAGCGGATCGCAGACCCCGGCGGTGAAATAGGTCGCTTCGTCGAGGCCTACCTCGTCATAGGACAGGCCGTAGCGGCCCGACAGCGACCAATATTCGGTGAGCGGCAGGCCGGCACGGATCTGGAAGCCGGTCGAGACCTGGGTGTAGGTCGTCTGGCGATCGTCGCCGATATAGTTGAACGCGTTGTAATCGCGGCGGAAGATGTCGCCGCCGACCGCGATGTTCTTGTCGAACAGATAAGGTTCGGTGAAGCCGACCTCGACCGACTTCGAATAGCTCGAATAGTTGACGCTGGCGCGCAGCTCCTGGCCCTTGCCGCGAAAGTTGCGCTGGCGGACCGAGGCCTGGATGATGAACTTCTCCAGGCTCGAATAACCTGCCGAGAGCGACAGCTCGCCGGTCGACTTCTCTTCGACGTTCGCCTCCAGCACCACGCGGTCAGGCGCGGACCCTTGCGTCTTCTTGATCTCGAACTTCTCCTGGAAGAAGCCGAGCGAGTTGATGCGGTCCTGCGAGCGCTTGAGCTGGAAGCTGTTGAAGGCGTCGCCTTCGGACAGGCGGATCTCGCGGCGGATCACCTTGTCCTGGGTCTGGGTGTTGCCGTTGATCTCGATGCGCTCGACATAGGAGCGTTGCGCCGCCGCGATGTGGAAGTTGATCCCCATCGTCAGCGTGTCTTTGTCGCGATTGAACTCGGGATTCACCTCGGTGAAGGCGTAGCCGAACAGGCCGGTCGACTCGCTCAGATTGTCGACCGAATCCTCGACCTGCTTGGCGTTGTAGAAATCGCCCTTCTTCATCGGCAGCGTGGCGGCCAGCCGCTTATTGTCGAAGTCGCGGATGTCGCTGTCGACGGTCACGTCACCGAATTTGTAGCGCGGGCCTTCCTCCACCACATAAGTGATGATGAAGTCCTTCTTGTCCGGCGTCAGTTCAGCGACGGCCGAGGTCACGCGGAAATCGGCATAGCCGTTGGTCAGGTAGAACTGACGCATCTTCTGCTGGTCATAGGCCATGCGATCCTGATCATAGCTCGTGTTCGAGCTCAGGATCGTGGTCAGGCGGGCCTGCTTGGTCGCCATCTCGCCGCGCAGCTTACCGTCGGAGAACACCTCGTTGCCGAGGATGTTGATCTGACGGACCTTGGATTTCGGCCCTTCGGTAATCTCGAACACCACGTCGACGCGGTTCTGGTCGAGCGCGACCATCTTCGGCTCGACGACAGCGGCGAAGCGGCCCTGGCGGCGATACAGTTCGATGATGCGGCCGACATCCTGGCGGACGGCGGTGCGGGTGAAGATCTGCCGCGGCGCGAGCTTGATCTCCTTCTTGATCTTGTCTTCCTTCAGCCGCTTGTTGCCTTCGAGCAGCACGCGGTTGATCACCGGATTCTCGCGGATGCGCAGCACGATATCGCCCGATTCGGCGCCGCTGATCGACACGTCGGCGAACAGATCGCTGGCATAGAGATCCTTGATCGCCTGATCGAGCGTCTCGTTGGTGAACGAGGTACCTACCCGGAGCTTGGTGTAGGACAGCACGGTATCGGCCTCGATACGCTGCGATCCCTCGACGCGCAGCGTCTTGATCGTCCGCGTCACCGGCGGAGCGACCTGCACGTCCGGCAGGGCCGGCGCCGCGGCGGGGGGTGTTGCAGGCGCGGGAGCCGTCTGGGCGCTCGCGGCCATCGGCACGCCTGACAGCATCGTTCCTGCGAGGAGCAGGACGGTGGCGCGGGCGCCGAAACTTGAAACCTTGATCGCTGTCACTATCCCACCCCAGTCGGAGAAATTACGCGGGCCGCATATCTGCCTGCCCTGCCTCAACCACGTCAGCCGATCAACCCAGCCAAATTGTTCCACAAGCCGAACGACCCGAGATCGTTGAACGTCACGAGCAGCATCAGGGCAAGCAACGCCGCAAGGCCACCGCGAAACGCCCACTCCTGCACATCGGGCCCGACCGGTTTACGCCGTATCGCCTCGATCGCGTAGAAGAACAAATGACCACCATCCAGCATCGGGACTGGCAAGAGGTTGATGAATCCCAGATTAATCGACACCAGGGCGATCAGCCAGACAAAGGCCGGCAGACCGAGGGAAAGCTGCTCGCCGGAGACCTTGGCGATGCTGAGCGGCCCGCCCAGCTCCTTTACCGAGCGTCGCCCGCTGACGACCTGGCCAAGCGTTTCGACCATCATGCTGACGATCTCGCCGGTCTGGCGCACCGCGACGACAGGGGCTTCGACGAGGCTTACTGTGACCAGCACCGGTTGCGCCGGAGGAATCCCCAGCCTGCCAATGCGATATTCGTTACCGAACCGGTCACGCTCAAGTTCCGTGCCGATTACCGCGTCGCGCGATATGCGGGTGGTGCCGCGCACGAAATCGATCGTTACCCGCTCGCCCGCACGAATCCGTACATAGCGGACCATGTCGTCGAAGGTTTCGACGGAGCGACCGCTTAATGCGACGATACGATCGCCCTCCTGGAGGCCTGCCTTTGCCGCAACACTGTTTGCCGCGATCGGGCCTGCCACGGTCGACGTGCGGCTGTCGCCATAAGCGAATGCAAAACCGGCAAGGATGAGGATCGCGATCACGAAATTGGTGATCGGCCCTGCCGCCACGATGATCGCGCGCTGCCATACCGGCTTGGACGGAAAGGTTCGAGACCGCTCTTCCGGCGGCAGCATCAGCCAGTCGGCATCGGGCACGCTCGCCGGATTCATGTCGCCGGCGAAGCGGACATAACCGCCGAGCGGGAGCCAGCCGAATTTCCAGCGCGTGCCGCGCTTGTCGGTGAAACCGAAGACCTCGCGGCCGAAACCGATCGAGAACGCTTCGACCTTCACCCCGAACAGGCGGCCCGCAAGATAATGGCCCATCTCGTGAAGGAACACGAGCGGCCCGATGACGAGCGCAAAGGCGAGGATGGTCAGCAACAGGCCGGGGCTATGGATCAAGCGACGCAGTCCTTTACACGCTCGCCCGCGAGCCTTCTCGCTTCCGCGTCCACTGCGAGGACGTCATCAAGCGTGTCGGGGGCGGGCGGGTCGTAGCGATCGAGGGTATCGGAGACGATTGCGGCAATTTCGAGGAAGCCAGCGCGCCGCTCCAGGAATGCCGCCACGGCGATCTCGTTCGCCGCGTTGAGGATCGCGGGACGGGCACCGCCTGCCTCCAATGCCTGGCGGGCAAGGGCGATGGCCGGGAAGCGCACGGGATCCGGCGCCTCGAAATCGAGCCGGCCGATCGCGACCAGGTCGAGCGGCGCCATCGGCGTTGCCATCCGGTCGGGCCAGGCGAGGCAATGGGCGATCGGAGTGCGCATGTCGGGCGGGCCAAGCTGGGCAAGGGTCGACCCGTCGATATATTCGACCAGCGAATGGATCACCGATTGCCGGTGCAGGATGATCTCGATCCGGTCGGACGGCACCGGGAACAGGCGCGCTGCCTCGATCAGTTCGAGCCCCTTGTTCATCATCGTCGCCGAATCGACCGAGATCTTGGCGCCCATCGACCAATTGGGATGGGCCACCGCCTGTTCGGGCGTGACGCCGCGCATCCGCTCCGTCGCCCAGTCGCGGAACGGGCCGCCGCTGGCGGTCAGGATGATGCGCCGGACGCGCTCGGGCCGGGTGAAATCGAAGCACTGGAAGATCGCGTTGTGCTCCGAATCAGCTGGAAGCAGAATCGCGCCGTGTCGGGTTGCTGCGGCGAGGATCACGTTGCCCGCCGAAACCAGCGGCTCCTTGTTGGCGAGCACGACGGTTCCGCCCTGCTCCACCGCCGCCATCACCGGCTCGAGCCCCGCGCAACCGACAATCGCCGCCATCGTCCAGTCGGCGCCCATCATTGCCGTCTCGCGCACCGCGGCAGCACCGGCGGCGGTCTCGATGCCAGTCCCGGCCAGCGCGGCGCGCAGCGTGTCCAGGCAGGATTCGTCGGCCACCACGGCGCGGCGTGCATTGGTACGGATCGCCGCGCTGGCAAGCTTGGCGGCATCGCGATTAGCGGTCAGCGCCAGTATCTCGAACCGTTCGGGTTCGCGCTCGATCAGGTCGAGGGTGGAACCGCCGACCGATCCGGTCGCGCCGAGAATGGTGACGGTTTTTACCATGGGTAGAATTTCGGCAGGATGACGAGCAACGCGGCGAGCGGGGCGACCGGCACCAACCCGTCGAGGCGATCGAGGATGCCGCCATGGCCGGGCAGCAAATTGCCGCTGTCCTTTACGCCGGCACGGCGCTTCAGCCAGCTCTCGAACAGGTCGCCGCCCTGCGCAGCGATCGCGAGCACCGGCGTTGCCAGGGTCAGCCGCCAGGGCAGGCCATAAAAGACATGCATCGCGGCGCCGAACGCACTCGCCAGCAGGACGCCGCCTGCCAGGCCGGCCCAGGTCTTGTTCGGGCTGATCGCGGGGGCGAGCTTGGCGCCGCCGATGGCGCGACCGCTGAAATAGGCGCCGATGTCGCACACCCATACCAGGGCGAGCGCCCAGAAGGTGAAGACGATGCCTTCCTCCTGTTTGCGGATCAGCAGGAGGGCGAGGATCGGTAATCCGACATAGATCGCGCCGAGCGCGAGCGTCGGGCGCCGCTGGACGATGACGATGAAGAAAGCCGCCGCGGCGATCAGCCCCAAGGCGAAGAAGTCGGGCCCCGCGGCCACCGGTGCCATGATCGCCAGCGGCACCGACAAGGCGAACTGGGCCAAACGCTTCTGCGACGACGACGCGCCATCGAGATCGGCCCATTCGGCCATCATGAACAGCCCGAGAACCGAGCATAATATCCAGAAGACGATGTCGCCGAACCACAAGGCCGCGATGGCGACCGCGACCATGGCCAGACCCACGACCGTGCGGAGCGCCAGGTCGGACGGTCGCTTGGTCGGTGATTCGGTGATCACAGGCCCCCGAAGCGACGCTGGCGGTTGCCGAACGCCGCGACTGCATCGGCAAGGGTGGCCGCGTCGAAATCGGGCCATAGCGTGTCGACGAACAGCAATTCGGCATAGGCCGCCTGCCACAGCAGGAAGTTCGACAACCGGATCTCGCCGGAAGTGCGGATCAGCAGATCGAGCGGCGGCAGGTCGCTGGTGTCCAGCTCGGCCTCCAGCGCCGCCTCATCGATCGCGGACGGGTCGATCGCACCGTCGCGCACCTTTTCGGCGAGACGCCGTGCCGCCGCAGCGATCTCGGCCTGGGCGCCGTAGTTGAGCGCGATCACCAGGATCGGCCCGGTATTGGCCGCGGTGCGCGCGATCGCATCATCGACCAGCTTGACGGTGTCGGCGGAGAAGCGGCGATAGTCGCCGATCACGCGCAACCGGACATTTTCGCTCGCCATCTCATCCAGGTCGGTGCGGATGAACAGCCGCAACAGGCCCATCAGATCGCTGACCTCGTCCTCGGGCCGGCGCCAGTTCTCGGACGAGAAAGCGTAGAGCGTCAACGCCTCGATGCCCATCGCCCGCGCAGCGCGCGAAACGCGGCGGACTGCCTCGACGCCCTGGCGATGTCCGGCGATCCGCGGCAAATGCCGCTTCTTCGCCCAGCGGCCATTGCCGTCCATGATGATCGCGATGTGGCGCGGCAGCACCGCCGCGCCTCCGGCCGGGATCGGTGCCATGGCGGGCGACGAGCTCACTTGCCCAGGATTTCCTTTTCCTTGGCGGCGGCTGCGGCATCGATGTCGGCGATGGTGCTGTCGGTCAGCTTCTGCACCTCGGTCTCGTGGCGCTTGCGCTCGTCTTCGGAGAATACGCCCTTCTTCTCGTCGGTCTTCAGATTGTCATTGCCGTCGCGGCGCACGTTGCGCGCGGCGATACGGGCCTTTTCCGCATATTGACCAGCGAGCTTGGCCAGCTCCTTGCGGCGCTCCTCGGTCAGGTCCGGGATCGGCAGGCGTAGCGTGGTACCGTCGACGATCGGGTTGAGACCGAGGCCGGCGGAACGGATCGCCTTGTCGGCAGGGCCGACATTCGACTTGTCCCATACCTGCACCGACAGCATGCGCGGCTCTGGCGCAGAGACGGTCGCGATGGTGTTCAGCGGCATGTGCGACCCATAGACCTCGACGGTCACCGGATCGAGCAGCGAGGTCGAGGCACGGCCGGTGCGCAGGCCGCCCAGATCGTGCTTCAGCGCCTCGACGGCGCCAGCCATGCGGCGCTCGAGATCTGCCTTGTCATAGGCGGCCATTGGCTTCCTCCTCTTCGTTGCGGACGATCGTCGACGTTCCCTCGCCCCGCAGGACGGCTGCGAGATTGCCCTCGCCGCGGATGTTGAACACGACGATCGGAATATTGTTCTCGCGACACAGGGCCACGGCGGCGGCGTCCATCACTTTGAGGTTGTCGGCCAGGACACGTCCGAAGCTGAGGCTTTCATAGCGCGTCGCGGTCGGCACGATCTTGGGATCGGCATTATACACGCCGTCAACGCTGGTGCCCTTGAAAAGCGCGTCACAATTCATCTCGGCGGCACGGAGCGCGGCGGCCGTGTCGGTAGTGAAGAACGGATTGCCCGTGCCGGCCGCGAAGATCACGATCCGGCCCTTCTCGATGTGCCGCTCGGCGCGCCGGCGGATATAGGGCTCGCACACGCTGGCCATCGGGATCGCCGACTGGACCCGGGTCTGCACCCCGATCTTCTCCAGCGCGTTCTGCACGGCGAGCGCGTTCATCACCGTCGCCAGCATGCCCATATAGTCGGCGCTGGTCCGGTCGAAGCCCTTGGCCGCCGCGGCAAGACCCCGGAAGATGTTGCCGCCGCCGACGACCAGGCACAACTCATGCCCAGCCTCCTTGGCAGCCTTGATCTCACCCGCGACGCGATCGACGGTCGCCGGGTCAATACCGAACTGGTTCGGGCCCATAAGGACCTCGCCAGACAATTTCAGCAGGATGCGTTTGAAGCGCGGTATCGTCACAAGTTCCAACATGCTGAGGGTCTGGGCGGCGCGGACCTTAGTAGCGCGCCAGCGCGATGCCAAGCGATGATACCGCTCGGGAACGGTGCAAATACAATGCACCGTTCACCTGAAATCGTTATATCACAGGTGCTTAAATCGCAACATGTGAGAAGGGCGAGGCCGGCAACGCCGAACCTCGCCCCTCCGACACGGTATCGACGCGATCAGACGCCCGCTGCGGCCGCGACTTCGGCCGCGAAATCGCTGACTTCCTTCTCGATGCCCTCGCCGAGCTGGAATCGGACATAGTCCTTCAGCACGATCGGCTTGCCGGCCGCCTTGGCGGCGTTGGCGACGACGTCCGAGATCTTGGTCTTGCCGTCCATCACCAGCAACTGGCTGACCAGCGCGTTTTCCTTGCGGTACTTGGCGATCGAGCCTTCCACCATCTTGGCGACGATATCGGCAGGCTTGCCCGATTCGGCGGCCTTCTCGGTCGCGATCGCACGCTCGCGCTCGACGATCTCGGGGTCGAGGCCGTCCTCGTTCAGCGCCAGCGGGAAAGCGGCGGCGATGTGCATCGCCAGCTGCTTGCCGAGCGGCTCGAGTATGTCGGCGCCGGCCTCGCTCTCGAGCGCGACCAGCACGCCGATCTTGCCGAGGCCAGGAGCGGCCGCGTTATGGACATAGGGGACGACCGCGCCCGAGGTCACTTCGAGGCGCTTCGCACGACGGATCGTCTGGTTCTCGCCGATCGTCGCGATGTTGTTGGTCAGGATCTCCTCGACGGTCTTGTCGCCGAGCTGAGCCGATTTGATCGTGTCGAGCGAATCGCCCAGTTCGAGCGCGACCGAGGTCACGTCGCGGACGAACGTCTGGAACTGCGCATTCTTGGCAACGAAATCGGTCTCGGAATTGACTTCGACCGCGGCACCCTTGGTACCGGAAACCTCGACGCCGACCAGGCCCTCGGCCGCTGTGCGGCTGGACTTCTTCGCGGCGGCCGCCAGACCCTTGGTGCGCAGCCAATCCATCGCGGCGGTCATGTCGCCGTTGTTTTCCGTCAGCGCCTTCTTGCAGTCCATCATGCCGGCGCCGCTCTTCTCGCGCAGGTCCTTCACCGCTGCTGCCGTGATCTCGGCCATGTCTCTTGTCCTCTTGTGCTTCGGATATGGGTTCGGACGGGGAAAGGCCTGCGCCCTACCCCGCCCGTATTTCAGTTCAGCGACGCTCAGGCGTCGAGCTGACGCTCTTCCTCGGCGGCCGCCTCGGACGCCACGGCGTCGTCGGCTGCCGGAGCGGCCTCTTCAACCGGGGCCGCAGCTTCGGCTGCCGGCGTGAAGTCGATCGCTTCGACCGGCTCGGCGGCAGGCGCCGGCTCGACGGTCAGCGCTTCCTCGACCGGCGGTGCGTCCATCGCGCCGACGTCGACGCCGCGACGAGCGACCTGCTCGTTGCCGCCACGGGTCGCGGCGATCGCGATCGCCTCGCAATACAGGCGGATGGCGCGGCTGGCGTCGTCATTGGCGGGAACCGGGAAAGCGATGCCGTCCGGCGACACGTTCGAATCGAGGATCGCGACCACCGGGATACCCAGGGTGTTGGCTTCCTTGATCGCCAGTTCTTCCTTGTTGGCGTCGATCACGAACATCACGTCCGGGATGCCGCCCATGTCGCGGATGCCGCCGAGCGACAGCTCGAGCTTGTCCTTCTCGCGGGTGAGCTGAAGCACTTCCTTCTTGGTCAGGCCGTGCGTGTCGCCCGAAAGCTGCTCTTCGAGCGTCTTGAGGCGCTTGATCGAGTTGGAGATGGTCTTCCAGTTGGTGAGCATGCCGCCCAGCCAGCGATGGTTGACGAAATGCTGGCCCGAACGACGCGCCGCGTCGGCGACGGGCTCCTGAGCCTGGCGCTTGGTGCCGACGAACAGCACCTTGCCGCCGGCTGCGACCGAGGCGTTCACGAATTCGAGCGCGCGCGCGAACAGCGGCACGGTCTGCGAGAGATCGAGGATATGGACGCCGTTGCGGTCGCCAAAGATGTAAGGCTTCATCTTCGGGTTCCAGCGGTGGGTCTGGTGGCCGAAGTGCGCGCCCGTTTCGAGCAATTGCTGCATGGTGACGACTGGTGCCGCCATAAGGTAGTTCCTTTCCGGTTGTGCCTCTGGGAAGCGAGTAATCCGGATTGCTCCGGACACCGGCGATGTGTGCTTCCCATGCGGTGTGAAGGCGCGCCCTCTAGCGAAGCCCTTCGTTTAAATCAAGCGTTGACAACAGGAACACTAAGAGAACATACAGTGTCCGCAACAGGGACATGGAACGGAACACGGGCTTCCCCGGTTTTTCGCTTTCGGTTTCTGCCCACGCAATCAGGGAGTTGGGCGATGATGACGGTTCTTGGTATCCTGGTTTTCGCCGGCGCCCTTGCCGCCGCCCTGTCCGTATTCGCGTTCACGCTCGTTCCGGCGCTGCCGCGAATCATCGCCCTGCTTCGCGGCGAGGCCGATCCGGCTCATGTCACCGCGCCGATGCTGATCCTCAGCGATCGCCGGCTTCGCGCCCGCGTTCGTCCGGTGTCGGCAATGGCAATTGCGGCTCGACCGCAGGCGTTCCGCGTAGCCGCCTGACCCGACGGTACGCGCTGACGCTGAACGGCATCGTCGCGAGATAGGCGATGCAGATTGCCGACAGCGTGTGCCACGGCGCCGAGATCAGCGCGGCCCCCAGGATCACGACGATCACGATCGCCTCGAACCGGATGTTGTTGCGCAGCTTGAGCGACGACCAGCTATAGGTCGCGAAGCTGGACACCATCAGGGTCGCGACCAGCCCGACCCAGGGCGCCACCAGCAAGGGCGAGCGCAGCCACGGCAGATCGTTCCAGAAGGACAGGTAGAGCGGGAGCATCGCCAGCCCCGCCCCCGCCGGCGCGGGAATGCCGGTCAGGAAGCCGGCCGATTTATGCGGTTGCTCGGTGACGTCGATATTGGCGTTGAAGCGGGCGAGGCGCAGTGCACAGAACACAGCGAACACCAGCGCGACGAGCCAGCCGACCCGCGGCATCTCCTTCAGCGACCAGAGATAGAGGATCAGCGCCGGCGACACGCCGAACGAGATCGCATCCGACAGCGAATCGAGCTCGGCACCGAACCGGCTTTCGCCGCGCACCAGACGCGCGACACTGCCGTCGAGACCGTCGAGCACGCCGGCGATCATGATCATCGTCACCGCGGTCTCCCAGTTCGCCGAGATGGCGAAGCGGATGCCGGTCAGGCCGAAGCAAAGTGCAAGCGCGGTGACGGCATTGGGCGCGACCGCGCGTAGCGGCAGGCCGCGGGGCGTTCGCCTCGGGAGCGGGCGCCTCATCGGATACCGGTCATTGGGCGATGCCGGTCGCCGCGCTCACGCCAGGGCGGCCGAGGACGGTCTCGCCCGCGACGCTGCGCTGGCCGAGCGCGACCTGGGGCGCGATATCGTCGGGAAGATAGACGTCCACCCGGCTGCCGAAACGGATCAGGCCGATGCGCTGGCCAGTCGCCACCATGTCGCCGGGCTTCACGAAACCAAGAATACGCCGCGCGACGAGCCCGGCGATCTGGGTGAAGCCGACGCGACGACCGTCGCGGCCCTCGACCACGATGTGCTGACGCTCATTTTCCTCGCTCGCCTTGTCGAGATCGGCGTTGAGGAACTTGCCGGAGATGTACACGACCTGACGGATCGTGCCCGCGATCGGCGTGCGATTGATGTGCACGTCGAACACCGACATGAAGATCGAAATGCGCACCAGCGGCGCGTCGCCCAGGCCGTTCTCGCCGGCCAGTTCGCGCGGCACCGGCACGCGCCGAATCATGGTGATCAGCCCGTCGGCGGGCGCGATGATCAACCCCTCCCCTTGCGGCGTCACGCGTACCGGATCGCGAAAGAAGGATACGACCCACAGGGTTACGCCGACCAGCGGCCAGGCGATGAACCAGCCGAACCACCAAAGGGCCAGGAGGGAGATCGCACCCGCGATCAGAACATATTTGCGCCCTTCGGGGTGCATGTCCGGAAAGCGCCATTTAATCGTCGGAGGCGCCTCTGGCGGTGTGTCGTGTAAAGCCATCGGCGCGGTCTATCCGGTGCATCCCCTCAAGACAATGATGCGTGTCGCCATCCGCTGTGGACGACCGATCAGAAAAGGTCGCCACGTCGATGTTGATCCGGGCGTGCCTTCCTCCTAGACGCTCCTCCGAAACCTCCCCTCTTGAAAGCGAGTATCGATGGCGAAGATCAAGGTGAAGACGCCTGTCGTGGAGATCGACGGCGACGAGATGACGCGGATCATCTGGCAATGGATTCGCGAACGCCTGATCCTTCCCTATCTCGATATCGACCTCGATTATTACGATCTGGGCATCCAGAAGCGCGACGAGACCGACGACAAGATCACCGTCGACAGCGCCAAGGCGATCCAGAAATATGGCGTCGGCGTGAAATGCGCGACGATCACGCCGGACGAGGCGCGCGTCGAGGAATTCGGCCTCAAGAAGATGTGGAAGTCGCCCAACGGCACGATCCGCAACATCCTGGGCGGCGTCGTGTTCCGTGAGCCGATCGTGATGAAGAACGTCCCGCGCCTGATCCCGGGCTGGACTCACCCGATCGTCGTCGGCCGCCACGCGTTCGGCGACCAGTATCGCGCGACCGATTACCGCGTTCCCGGCCCCGGCAAGCTGCGCCTGGTGTTCGAAGGCGACGACGGCACCGTGATCGACGAGGAAGTGTTCCAGTTCCCGTCCTCGGGCGTCGCCATGGCGATGTACAATCTCGACGATTCGATCCGCGATTTCGCCCGCGCCTCGATGCATTACGGCCTCAATCTCGGCTGGCCGGTCTATCTCTCGACCAAGAACACCATCCTCAAGGCCTATGACGGCCGCTTCAAGGATCTGTTCGCCGAGGTGTTCGAGAGCGAGTTCAAGGACCGTTTCAAGGAAGCCGGCATCGTCTATGAGCACCGCCTGATCGACGACATGGTCGCCTCGGCGCTCAAATGGCATGGCGAGTTCGTCTGGGCCTGCAAGAATTACGACGGCGACGTTCAGTCCGACCAGGTCGCGCAGGGCTTCGGCTCGCTCGGCCTGATGACCTCGGTGCTGCTCACGCCGGACGGCAAGACGGTCGAGGCAGAGGCGGCGCATGGCACCGTCACCCGCCATTTCCGCATGCATGAGCAGGGCAAGGCGACCTCGACCAACCCGATCGCGTCGATCTTCGCCTGGACCGGCGGCCTGAAATATCGCGGCAAGTTCGACGGCACCCCCGAGGTGACCGAATTCGCCGAGCTGCTCGAAAAGGTCTGCGTCGACACGGTCGAGAGCGGCAAGATGACCAAGGATCTCGCGATCCTGATCGGCCCGGACCAGCCTTGGATGACCACCGAGCAGTTCTTCGAGGAAGTCCGCATCAACCTCGAACAGGCCATGGGCGCTTCGAAATAACGGCACCTGCCGCAGGCGCTATCACCGCCCGCTACATCCGACAGGGTGTGGCGGGCGGTGTTTTTTGTTGAGGGCAGGCGCGGACAATCGACAATTCAACGCCCTTCACCGGCTGACAAACTGTTCGCGGGGTGGTTAAGTACCCCCCATGGCGATGGGATTAGACAATAAGGGCTTCAGCGACGCCCTGGTAATTTTGGGGGCCGCCGGCCTCGTCATTCCGGCTTTTGCGCGGTTGAAGATCAGCCCGGTCATCGGGTTCATCCTGGTCGGCCTGCTGGTCGGCCCCTCGGCCCTCGGCGCGCTCGTCGGCGACTATCCGTGGCTCTATTACATCACGATCTCGGACCCGCATTCGATCGAGCCCTTCGCCGAATTCGGCATCATCCTGCTGCTCTTCTCGATCGGCCTCGAGCTGTCGCTCAAGCGTCTCTGGTCGATGCGCACCCTGGTGTTCGGCACCGGCGCCGCCGAACTGATCGGCTCCGGCCTCATCATCGGCCTCGCAATCCATCTGACCGGCCTGAGCTGGGCCGGTTCCTTCGGCCTCGGTTTCGCGCTCGCCCTCTCCTCCACCGCGCTCGTCCTTCCGATCGCCGGCACGACCAGCCCGGTCGGACGATCGGCCTTCGCGATGCTGTTGTTCGAGGATCTCGCGCTGGTCCCGATCATCTTCGTGCTGGCGGCGCTCGGCCCCGGCGCCGGCGAGGGCTGGGCTCCGGTCGTCCGGGTGATCGGCGGCGGCGTATTGACCATTGCCGCGATGTTCATCGGCGGCCGTTTCGTCCTGCCGCGCCTCTTCGCCCAGGCCGCGCGGACCAAGAGCCCGGAATTGTTTCTTGCCGCCTCGCTGCTCGTGGTCATCATCGCCAGCCTCGCGACCGCCGCGGTCGGTCTGTCGCCGATCGTTGGCGCCCTGCTCGCCGGCCTGCTGATCGCCGAGACCGACTATCATAGCGAAGTCGAGGTGATGACCGCCCCGTTCAAGGGCCTCGCGCTCGGCGTGTTCCTGATCACCGTCGGCATGAGCCTCGACCTAGGCTCGATCCTAGAGAATTGGCCGGCCTTGGCCGGCGCGATCGTCGCGGTGGTGGCGGTGAAGGCGCTGGTCACCTTCGGCCTGCTCAAGCTGGCCGGCATCCGCAACGGCGTCGCGGCGGAAACCGGGTTGCTGATGGGCAGCCCGTCCGAGACGACGCTGATCGTGCTCGGAACGGCGGCGGCGGCGGGCCTGATCCTGCCAGCGACGGCAAGCTTCTGGCAGACGGTCACCGCGATCGGCCTGACCATCACGCCCCTGCTCGCCTGGCTCGGCCAGAAGGTGGCGCGCCGGATCGAGCTGCGTGCCGGCGGCAATGAACCGGATACCGAGATATCCGCCGAGGGGCCCGGCACGGTCGTGATCGGCTTCGGCCGCGTCGGCCGCATGGTGGCTGACATGCTCAAGGTCCACGGCCAGCCCTTCATCGCGGTCGAGGCCGATATCGACGCGGTCAAGGCGGCGCGCGCCGACGGCTATCCGGTCATCTTCGGCGACGTCGCCCGGTCGGAACTGGTCGATCGCCTCAATCTCGGCCGCGCCAAGGCGTTGATCCTGACGATGGACGATCCCGTGCTGTCGGTGCAGCTGACGCGCCGGGTGCGTGGTTGGGTGCCCAACCTGACCATCGTCGCCCGCGCCCGCGACACCGCCCATGCCGCCGAACTCTACCGCGCCGGTGCGACCGATGCCGTGCCCGAGACGCTGGAAAGCTCGCTGCAATTGTCGGAGGCGCTACTGGTCGATCTCGGCATCGCGGTCGGTCCGGTGATCGCGTCGATCCATGAGAAGCGCGACGAGTTGCGCAAGGAGATCAAGGAAGCGGCCGACATGCAGCATGAACCGAGGCTGCGCCGCGCGAGGATGCCGGCCAAGATCTGAAGCGCCTGTCGGTCAGCCCGATTGATGCGTGGAAAGCGTCTCGACCACGAAATCGATAAAGGCGCGCACCTTGGCGGCCCGCTGCTGCCGGGACGGGTAGAGCGCATAATAGGGAAACACCTCGCCCGGCCAATCGGGGAACAACTCGATCAGCCGGCCCTGCTCGATCGCGTCGCTGGTGCCCAGCGCCAGGATTTGCGCGATCCCGGTACCTGCGATGCACGCGCGGAGCATGGTGCTGCTGTCGGATGTCATCAGCCGTGCCCTGATCTTGACCGGCAGGACTTCGGCACCCCGGCGGAACTCCCAGTCATAGGCCCGGCCATGCGCCGCATCCCAGAAATCGATCGCGTCATGATCGATCAGGTCGGAGGGGTGCGTCGGCCGCCCGCGCCGCGCGACATAGGCAGGCGAGGCAACCGTCAGCACACGCGTTTCGATCAGCTTTCGCGCGACGAAAGAGCCGGTCGACGGCTCGCCGGAACGCAGCGCCAGATCGAAACCGTCAGCGACCAGATCGCCGACCGAATCGCGCATGATCAGCTCGAGCGTCAGCTGAGGATGCCGTTCCAGGAATATGGCGACCTGCTCGGCCAGCACGACCTGCGAGAAGAAGGGGTCGACATTGACGCGCAACCGCCCGCGGACCACTGCGGCCGACCCGGATGCTTCGATGGCCGCCTCCTCGATCCCGTCGAGATGCGGACCGATCCGTTCGTAGAAGCGCCGGCCCTCGTCGGTGAGGTGCATCGAGCGCGTGGTGCGTTCGAGCAGCCGGATACCGACCCGCGCCTCAAGCCGGGCAATGGCGCGGCCGACACCGGAAGGTGACAGGCCCAGCGCCTCGGCGGCGCGCACCATCGTCCCCGCCTCGACGACGGCCATCAACACCGTCACGCCGGACAGCAGCCGAGCATCATAGGCCATGACAATTCCCGATTCTCAGTCTCGACTGTTTTGACATATCGGCGTTCGAATCAACAGTGATGCATCGCTAGATCGCCTTTCGACGGATATTCGAAAGGACGCATCATGTTCGCAGTCACTGCCATTACGGGAAAAGTCGGCGGCGCCGTGGCGCGCGCGTTGCTCAACGAAGGCAAGAACGTCCGCGCCATCGTGCGCGACGCGGAGAAGGGGGCGCCATGGATCGCACGCGGTTGCGACATGGCCATCGCCGATGCCGACGATGCGGGGCCGCTCGCGACCGCTCTGGAGGATGTGGAAGGTGCCTTCATCCTGCTTCCGCCGGTATTCGATCCCAGCCCCAGCTTTATCGAGACCAGAATGCGCATAGCCGCGATCAGGGAAGCGTTGAATCAGGCCCGACCCGCAAAGACGGTGGTGTTGTCAACGATCGGCGCCGACGCCGCGGAGCCGAACCTGCTCAACGCGCTGCGCCTGCTGGAACAGGGGCTGGCGGACCTGGACCTGCCGATCACCTTCCTGCGCGCGGCCTGGTTCATGGAAAACGCGGCCTGGGATCTGCCTTCCGCGCGCGACGAGGGTGTGATCCACAGCTATCTCCAGCCGCTCGATCGCCCCATCGCGATGGTCGCCACCGACGATGTCGGCCGGGTCGCGGCGGCGCTGCTGCAGGAAGACTGGAGCGGGCACCGCATCGTCGAACTGGAAGGGCCGACACGCACCAGTCCGAGCGATATCGCCGCAGCTTTCGCCAGCGCGCTCGGCCGGCCCGTCGTCGCGGATGCCGTGCCCCGTGCGGACTGGGAACGGATCTTCCACGATCAGGGCATGGTCAACCCGCTGCCCCGCATGCGGATGATCGACGGCTTCAACCAGGGCTGGATCGATTTCGCGGAGCGCGGTGCCCATGCTCGCAAGGGCAGCATCACCATCAACCAGGCGATCGCGGCACTCGTAGCCGCGGATCGTTGAGCCCATCAGCCCTGGGTCGCCGTTCCGGCCACGACATAAAGGGTGACGAGCAGCCCGGCCAGCACCGCGCCGGGCCGATGGCTGCCGGTGCGGCTCCAGGCGAAGGTCATGATCGCGCCCGCGGCAGCGAGCACGGGCACGAACTGGATCGCGATGACGGTTGTCAGCGGATCGAAGCCCGTCACCAGTGTGCCCGTGGCGAAGAAGGCGCCGTAAACGACGCCGAGCAGCACGGCGAACCCGCCGCATAGTATCAGCATGGCCGAGACGTATCGCGCTAGGCCCCCGTCGCGCATGACCGTCAGCGAGCGCAGCACGCGCCCGGTCATCAGGAAAGCCAGGGTGATCGGCACGACATAGATCAGCGCGATCAGCCATTGCCGCGCGCTCGGCGGCTTCACCGCCACGACCCAGAAGCGGAGGTCCGTCAGCAGGAAACGCTGCACCAGCGCCAGGAGCAGATAGGCAGCCAGTGTTACCACCAACGCGAGCAGGATAGTCTTCAACCAATCCGCTCCCGGCTCCTGCCCAGCAAGGCCGCGCCGCCCGAAGAGCCACGTGAGCCCTGCCCCGACCAGCGCCCAAACGGCGACCTGAGTCGTCACCGTCTGCGGCAAGATCATTGTCGCCGGTACCAGCAGGAAGATCGCGATGAATGCCGGGAAGAAGGTAAGCATTGGCACGGCGGCGGCGGCGATGGCCCTACGCCACCATCGAACATCGCGACCCGGCCCTGCCGCGACGGCATTGCCCCGCAGCGAGGCGAAGAAGCGGGACGCCAGCAACAACTCGAACAGCCCGAGCACCAGCGGCACGAAGCCGAGCAGGCCGATACCCGTTCCGATCTCCCTCCAGAACCATACCTGGTCTCCGGCCGGGCGCGGATGGCCTCCAGCAAGGGTGCGAGCGAACCAGTCGGTCGCGCGCCCGATCGCCGCTGTCGAAATGTGATCGCCCGGGTGCGTGGTGGAGGGCTGCACCAGATAGCGCGCCGTCCCCGCAGGGATCGAGCCATAGAGTTTTCCGGCCTGCACCGTCTCTGAGGTACCGAATAGCTGCTTCAGCTTGGCGCTCTGACCGACATCCATGGCCCGCCCGGCGCCCCACATCAGCTGTGAGAATTCGTCGTAGCGGCTATAGACCAGCCCGAGATTGCGCGGCCATTCGGGCGTGCCCTCCTTCGCATAAGGCGCGCCGGTCGATGACCCTTCGAGCACGATCGCGCGGTAGGCGTCGGGCATCGCCGCTGCCGCGGCGAGCACGGTCCAGCCGCCCATGCTGTGCCCTTCGAGCCCGATCTGGTCCTTGTCGACGAAGGGCAGCGAGCGGAGATAGGCAAGCCCGTCGGGCCCGCCAAAGCCGTTCGAAAAGGCCTTGCCGCCGCTATAGCCATGGCCGGTCTGGTCCATCGCCAGCACGACATAGCCACGCCGGGCGAATTCGATCGCAAAGCCGTCCTGCATCTCGCGCGAATTGATATAACCGTGCACCGCGAGCACGCCGGGCGCCAGGCTGGCCGGGCTCGCATTCGCAGGGACATAGAGCAGCGCGCTCATCTCGGTGCCGTCGGCGCCCCTGAAGCGGATATCGCTGACCCGGGTGCCGCCGGAAGTCTGGATCGCGCTGGCGAGCAGTGCGCCTCCCAGGATCATCGCCAAGCCGATCGCCGCCAGCAACCAGCGTGGCCACCGGCGAACCGCCGGGGACGAATCGAGATCGGCCGAATCCTGCTGGCTGTCCATCTTTCCCTCCCCATCGGGCGCGGTCGCTCGGCGCCGGCGCTCTCGGACGATGTCATGCGCCACCGCACGAACGCTGTCGAGACGATGTCAAAGCCGCCCGCGCCGTTCTAAGAGACCTGCATGTGTGTCCTGGCCTTTGCGTGGCAAGCGCATCCCCGCTGGCCGCTTTTGCTGGCCGGCAACCGCGACGAACTCCATGCCAGGCCGGCGCAGCCGCTGGAGCGATGGACGGAGCCGGACCATCTGCTCGCCGGCCGCGATCTCCAGTCGGGCGGGACCTGGCTGGGCGTGTCCGAGCAGGGCCGGCTGGCCGTCGTCACCAATCTGCGCGGCTTCGGTGCGCCGGTGCCTGGTCTCGCCTCGCGCGGCGCTCTGGTGACGGACTATCTGGAAGGCAGAGGCGCCCATGCCGATCCGCTCACGGCCGACCTGTCGATCTTCAACCCGGTCAACCTGATCGTCGCGGACCAGCGCGACGCGCATTTCCTGTCGAACCGGCCGGATATCACGCGAAGCGCCCTCGCCTCGGGCCTGTATGGGCTTTCCAACGGCAGGCTTGACGAGCCATGGCCCAAGACGATGCGGATCAAATCATGCCTGCTCGACTGGATCACCGGCGAGGCGACTGACCCGGAGCTGCTGTTCGATGGTCTCCACGAACAGGTCCTGCCCGATATCGGCGTGGAACCGCGCTCGCCGTCGGACGTGCCGCAGGAACCGCTTCAGTCGCCGATCTTCATCCGCAACCCGGTCTATGGCACGCGGTGCAGTACCGTCGTCGCGATCGACACCAAGGGCCGAGGCGTCATCATGGAACGGCGTTTTTCAACAGACGCCAGCGAGACGGGCAGGACGAGCCTGGACTTTTCCTGGCCCCGATGATCCGATGCTTCAGGCCGTCGCGGGCTGCTCGGCCAGCGCTGCCCTGATCGCCTCGACGGCTTCCGCGCCCTTCGACCCGTCCGGTCCGCCGCCCTGCGCCATGTCGGGCCGGCCGCCGCCGCCCTGCCCGCCCAGCACCGTGACGGCGCGGCGCAGCAGATCGACCGCGCTATAGGTCCCGACCAGATCGTCAGTCACGCCCACCGCGATCGACGCACGGCCTTCATTGACGGCGACCATCACCGCGACACCCGACCCGATCCGCTGCTTGGTTTCGTCGACCGCGCCGCGCAGGCCCTTGGCGTCGAAATCCTGCACGACCTGGCCGACGAAATTGACGCCGCCGACCTGCTCCGGCCCGGCCGCAGCGGACGAGCCGCCGCCAAGCGCCAGCGCCTTCTTCGCCTCGGCCAGTTCGCGCTCGAGCCGGCGCCGGTCCTCGACCAAGGCCGCGACACGGGCCGGCACCTCGTCGGGCGACGCCTTCAGCGCCGCCGCCGCCTCGCGCAGCTTTTCGTCGCGGGCAGTGAACCATTGCCGCGCGGCTTCGCCGGTCAGCGCCTCGATGCGCCGGATGCCGCTCGACACCGCGCTCTCGCCGACGACCTTGAACAGGCCGATATCGCCGAGCTGCTTCACATGCGTGCCGCCGCACAGCTCGAGCGAATAGATCCTGTCGCCCTCCCGGCCCATCGAGACCACACGAACCTCGTCGCCATATTTCTCGCCGAACAGCGCCATCGCGCCTTCGTTGATCGCTTCTTCCGGCGTCATCAGGCGCGTCGAGACGTCGCCATTCTCGCGGATATGGCGGTTCACATCGGCCTCGACCTCGGCGATGCGCACCGGCTCGATCGCGGTCGGCTGGGAGAAGTCGAAGCGCAGGCGGTCGGGTGCGACGAGGCTGCCCTTCTGCGCGACATGCAGGCCGAGCCGCTGGCGCAGCGCCTCGTGCAGCAGATGGGTCGCCGAATGGTTGGCGCGGATCGCCCCGCGGCGGCCGTGGTCGACGGTCAGCCGCACGGCGTCGCCCACCGAGACATCACCGGCCTCCACATAGAGCCGGTGCGCCCAGAGGCGTCCGAGATGCTTCTGCGTATCCTGGATCGTCCCGCGCAGACCCTTCTCGCTGGCGATCGATCCGGCATCGCCGACCTGGCCGCCGCTTTCGCCGTAGAAGGGCGTCTGGTTGACCACGAGGTCGACGGTGTCGCCCGGCCCGGCGCGATCGACGCGCTGGCCGTCCTTGATCAGGGCGAGCACCTGGCCTTCGCCATCCTCGGCCGAATAGCCGAGAAACTCGGTGCTGCCGGTTTCCTCGGTGATGTCGAACCAGATATCGTCCGACGCGCGGTCGCCCGAGCCCTTCCAGGCGGCACGCGCCTTGCGCTTCTGCTCGGCCATGGCCTCGTCGAAGCCGGCGCGATCGACGCCGAAGCCCTGCGCCCGCAGCGCATCCTCGGTCAGGTCGTATGGGAAGCCGAACGTGTCGTAGAGCTTGAACGCCGTCTCGCCCGCGAGCGTCGCGCCCGGCCCCATGCCGGCGGTCGCCTCGTCGAGCAGGCGCAGGCCGTTTGTCAGCGTGCGGCGGAACTGAGTCTCCTCCTGCAGCAAAGTCGCCTCGATCGAGGCCTGGGCGCGCAGCAGCTCGGGATAGGCGGAGCCCATCTCGGTCACCAGCGAGGGCACCAGGCGGTGCATCAACGGCTCCCTGGCGCCGAGCAGATGCGCATGGCGCATCGCGCGGCGCATGATCCGGCGCAGCACATAGCCGCGGCCCTCATTCGCCGGCAGCACGCCGTCAGCGACGAGGAAGCCCGACGCGCGCAGATGGTCGGCGATCACGCGGTGGCTCGCCTGGGTGTCGCCCGTGCTCGGCGTGCGGGTCAGCGCGCTCGATTCGGCGATCAGCGCCTTGAACGTGTCGGTGTCGTAATTGTCATGCACGCCCTGCAGCACGGCGGCGACGCGCTCCAGCCCCATGCCCGTGTCGATCGATGGGCGCGGCAGGTTGGTGCGCGTGCCGTCGGCCGATTGCTCGAACTGCATGAAGACGAGGTTCCAGATCTCGACGAAGCGGTCGCCATCCTCGTCCGGGCTGCCGGGAGGGCCGCCGGGGATATGGTCGCCATGATCGTAGAAGATCTCGGAACACGGGCCGCACGGTCCGGTGTCGCCCATCGACCAGAAATTGTCGGAGGTCGCGATGCGGATGATGCGGCTTTCGGGCAGTCCGGCGATCTTGCGCCACAGGTCATAGGCTTCGTCGTCGGTATGATAGACGGTGACGGTCAGCCGGTCGCCCGAGATGCCCCATTCCTTCGTGATCAGATTCCAGGCGAGCGAGATCGCACGCTCCTTGAAATAGTCGCCGAAGGAGAAATTGCCGAGCATCTCGAAGAAAGTGTGGTGGCGGGCGGTGTAGCCGACATTGTCGAGGTCGTTATGCTTGCCGCCGGCGCGCACGCACTTCTGCGAGGAGGTCGCGGTCACATAAGGGCGCGTTTCCAGGCCGGTGAACACGTTCTTGAACGGCACCATGCCGGCGTTGACGAACATCAAGGTCGGATCGTTATGCGGCACCAGCGGCGCGGACGGAACGCGGGCGTGCCCCTCGGCTTCGAAATAGTCGAGAAAGGATCGGCGGATGTCGTTGGTCGATGTCATGCTGGCGACTTAGGCGAGGGAACGGCGCTACTCAAGCGGATCGCAGTGGTTTGCCGCACGACGATCCGGTAGGCTGATGCGATCGAGCGAGGGAAAAGGCCGATGCGTGCGTTGCTGCTGATGCCGTTGATGGCGTTGCTTCCGGCATCCGTGAACGACGGTGCAATTGCGCCGCCCCTGTCGGTGCTGCTCGCGGGCGTCACGATCTGCAGCGGGGACGATGGACCGCTCGCGGCGAAGCCCGAGTTGCTGCCCGGCTATGGCAATGGCGGCTTCCCGATCGTCACGGCAAAGCCCGAGGCACAGGCCTGGTTCGACAATGGCATGCAGCTCGCCCACGCATTTGCGCACAAGGCGGCGACGGCGGCCTTTGCCGAAGCGGTGCGCATCGATCCGTCCTGCGCCATGTGCCAATGGGGCGCGGCGTGGAGCGACGGGCCGACGATCAACTACCCGATCGACGCGAAAGAGAGCGCGGCGGCAGCCGCCAAGGTCGCCACAGCCGAAAAGCTGCTCACGCCAATATCCCCCGCAAAGGAGCGCGAGCTGATCGCGGCGCTGAAGCTGCGCTACCAGAAGGGCGGCGGTACCGGGGCGGGCGATACCGCTTTCGCCAGGGCGATGGACGCGCTCGCTGTGCGCTATCCCGACGACAACGAGATCGCGACCATCGCCGCCGACGCCTGGATGGTGCCCGCCTCGCTGACCAACACCCCTACGCACCTGCCCCGCGCGGTGGCGCTGCTAGAGATCGTGCTCAAGCGCGATCCCGACTATACCCCGGCGATCCATTTCTACATCCATGCGACCGAGATGAGCGGCTTTCCCGGCCGCGCCGAACGCTTCGCGGACAAGCTGCCGAGCCTCGCGCCGCGTGCGAGCCATTTGATCCATATGCCGTCGCATACCTTCTACTGGGTCGGGCGCTATCAAGATGCGGCGGACGCCAATGTTCGCGCGGTCGCGATGGGTGTGGAGAATGCGAAGCGTCAGGGCCTGCCCCAGCCGGGCGGCGAATGGCAGCTCCCTTATCATGGCCATAACGTCCAGTACGGCGCGGGCGGCGCGCTGATCTCGGGCGATGCGAAGGCAGCGCTCGCGCTCAGCGGGCCGATGCTCGAAGACGGACCGAAGGATCCGCACGGTGCCGGCGTCTATGTCCAGATGGCGATGGGCACCGCCTATGCCGCTGAGGGGCGCTTCGCCGATCCGAAGGACGTGCTCGCGCTGCCCGATCCCGGCGACAAGGTGAAGTTCGCCCAGGCCTTCCGTCACTATGCCCGGGGCGAAGCTCAGGCGCGGCTCGGCAATGCAACGGGCGTGCGGGCCGAGATAGCGCTGATCCCGAACAGCGTCGGACCGGTCAGGTTCGACGACATGACCGCCCACACCACTCGGCTGATCCGCATTGCGCGGCTGGTGCTGGAAGGGCGCGCGGCGATGATCGAGGGCAAGCCGATGCGTGCAGCTGCCGCTTTCGAGAAGGCCGCGAAGCTCGACGAATCGGCCATGATGCAGGTGCTGGTCGACCCGCCGGCCTGGTGGTACCCGGTCCGCCGCAGCTACGCCGCCGCCCTGCTCGTGGCCGGCAAGCCGAAAGAAGCGCTGAAGCAGACCGATCTGGTGCTGGCGCGGCGGCCGAACGATCCGGTTACTCTTTCGCTTCGTGCCGACGCCGAGATCGCGCTGGGGCTGACCGAAGCAGCGGCAAAGGACCGGGCGCTGGTCGAACGCGGCTGGCACGGCGACAAGGCGGGGCTTTCGGCGAAGCTCGCCTGAGCCTCTCCCTCCCCGTTCGTTTCGAGCGCAGTCGAGAAACCTTGCTCAGCCTTTGCGGCCTGTTTCTCGACTACGCTCGAAACGAACGGAAGGAGGGAAATCTCGTCTCCGGCTGAACCTGAGCCCTATCCGAACGGCTGCTCGATCGAGGGCGGTGGCTGGGAGAACCATTTCGGCCCGGCCTCGGTCATGTGGAAACAATCCTCCAGCCGAACCCCGAACTTACCCGGCAGATACAGCCCCGGCTCGTCGGAGAAGCACATGCCGGGCGCCAGCGGCGTCGTCTCGCCATGGACGAGGTTGACCGGCTCATGCCCGTCCAGCCCGATGCCATGGCCGGTACGGTGCGACAGGCCCGGCAGCTTGTAGCGCGGGCCATAGCCCAGGCTTTCGTACAGGCGGCGCACCGCATCATCGACGCTGCCTGCCGGCGCTCCTAGCGTCGCGGCGGCAAAGGCGGTCGCCTGCCCCTGGTGGACATGATCCCAGACCGTGCGCTGCTCGGCGTTCGCGGCGCCGAACACGAAGGTGCGCGAGACGTCGGATTGATAGCCCTGCACGGTACAGCCGCAATCCATCAGCACGATCTGCCCGTCGGCCACCACTTGCGGCGCGCGGCTGCCATGCGGATAGGCTGCCGCCTCACCGATCAGGATCAGCGCGAATTCCGGGTCGCCGCCGAGCTTTTCGGTCGCCGCGTTCATCAGGGCGCCGATGTCGGCCGGTTTCATACCCTTCTCGATCCGCTTGTGAGTCCAGCGATAAGCCGCGATCGTCACATCGGTCGCGGTCTGCATCAGCGCGATCTCGGGCGCGGTCTTGATCATGCGGCAGCCGCGCACGACCGGATTGGCGGAGACGAGCTTCGCGCCCGGCAACGCTTTCGCAAGGCCATTCACCGCGAAGTACCGCAGCGTCTCCTCGATGCCGATCGGGCGCGCGGCGACCTTGCGGTCCTTCAGGAAGCCGGCGACGACTTTCAGCGGATCCTCGTCCTCCTGCCACACCCGCACCTCGGCCGGCACGCCGAGCGTCTGGCGCACCGAGGGCTCCTCGAAGAACGGCGTGACGATGCACGGATCGCCCTCGACCGGCAGCACGGCCGCGGTCAGCCGCTCGCTGCGGCCCCAGCGCACACCCGTGAAATAGATCAGCGACGAACCCGGCTCGATCAGCACGGCGCCGATGCCGTTCGCCTTCATCAGCGCCTGAGCCCGGGCGATTCGCGCCCTGCGCTCCTCAGTGCCGATTGGTGCCGTGCCGCTGGTGATATTATTCAGGGCGGAAAGATCCGGCTCCGCCGCGCGCAGGATCGATGGCGTGGCGAGCAGGGGCATCGCGACGGCGGCCCCGGCCAATATCTCGCGGCGTGTGATCAGCATGATGTGTCGGGTCCGGTTATGGTTTCGGCGCGACCGCTTCGCAGCGGAAGGTCACGTGCAGGTTGGTGATGGTGGGGCTGGTGTTGCCGTTGCTGTCGATGGCCTGATCGTAGTTCAGCTCGCCCCTGACCGCCTTCTTGTCGGCGCAATATTTCTCGGCAGCGACATCGAGTTCGATCTCCGTTTCGGCCAGCTTGCTCTCGGGCAGGGTTTCGATGACGATGCCGACCATACCGTCAGGCTGCACGGAAAGCGTGTATTCCGGGGCGGGCAGCGGCGCTGCCTGCAGCAAGGCGAAGAGGAGCAGGCTCATGCGCGCGGTTCCTTCGATATCGCCATCCACCGACATAAGACGCTTGACCGCGCCGCTGCAATCCCCTTCCCTGCCGCGCAAATTCCGGGGACATCTTCATGGCCAAGCGCCTTACGCTCTACATCATCATCGGCCTTGTGCTTGGCCTTGTCGTGGGCTGGGGCCTGCATCTTGCGATCGACGACGGCACGCCGGCTTCCGCCGCGTCGCTCGAAAAGATCGCCGGCTATTTCTCGATCATCACCACGCTGTTCCTGCGCCTGATCAAGATGATCATCGCGCCGCTCGTCTTCTCCACCCTCGTCGTCGGCATCGCGCATATGGGCGATACCGGGGCGCTCGGCCGGGTCGGGCTGCGTTCGCTTGCCTGGTTCATCTGCGCGAGCCTGTTGTCGCTGACCCTCGGCATGATCCTGGTCAACCTGCTTCAGCCCGGCGTCGGACTCGGCCTGCCGATCCCGCCCGCGACCGCCGATGCCGGGATCGTGAAGACCGCCTTCAACCTGAAGGACTTCGTCACGCACGTCGTGCCCGCCTCGATGATCGAGGCGATGTCGACCAACGAGATCATCCAGATCGTGGTCTTCTCGGTGTTCGTCGGCGTCGCGATCACGGCGGTCGGCGACAAGGCAGCCCCGCTGGTGCGCGCGCTCGAGGGGCTGGTCGCGGTGATGCTGCAGATCACCAATTATGTGATGCGGTTCGCACCCTTCGCGGTGTTCGCCGCCGTCGCCAGCACGCTGGCGGAACGCGGCCCCGGCGTGCTCGCCGATCTCGGCTATTTCATCCTCACTTTTTACATCGGGCTGGTGCTGCTCTGGCTGTTGCTGATCGGTATCGGCTTCCTGTTCATCGGCAAGCGCACGGCGCTCCTCGTCCGCTATATCCGCGATCCGCTGATCCTGGCCTTCTCGACCGCCTCGTCCGAGGCCGCCTATCCGCGCACCCTGGAGGCGCTCGACCGGTTCGGCGTGCCGCCCAAGATCGGCAGCTTCGTGTTGCCGCTCGGCTATTCGTTCAACCTCGACGGCTCGATGATGTACATGACCTTCGCGTCGCTGTTCATCGCCCAGGCGTACGGCATCCATCTCTCGATCGGCGAGCAGATCACCATGCTGCTGGTGCTGATGGTCACATCGAAGGGCATCGCCGGCGTACCGCGCGCCAGCCTGGTCGTGATCGCGGCGACCCTGTCGCTGTTCAAGATCCCGGAGGCCGGGCTGCTGCTGATCCTCGCGGTCGACCATTTCCTCGACATGGGCCGCTCCGCCACCAACGTGGTCGGCAACGCGATCGCGGCGAGTGTCGTGGCGAAATGGGAGGGCGATCTCGATCCGGTCGAGCCGGCGGAGATCGAACCGCCGCACGCACCGTCAAAGGGCGTGCTGTAGCGGCGGGTAAATTCCCTGTTCCGGGGCCGATAACAGGGAATTGGCACCCGGATAACAGGGAAAATCCCGGGCCGAACAGGGAATTCGGAACCTATCGCAATGAGAAAGAGCCCGCCGGTTCCCGAGGGTTCCGAGCAGCCCCTATTCTGCAACGATCCCGCGGGAAGTTGAATCAATCCGCTCAGGCGTATGCGTAAGGTCCGCCATTGGCGAGCGCCGCCTGATAGGCCGGCCGGGCATGGATCCGGTCGAGCCAGGCGATGGTGTGCGGGCGGGAGCCGTCGAGCCCGGCGCGGCTGCGCGCGGCTTCGAGCGGGAAGCTCATCATGATGTCGGCGCCGCTGATCTCCTCGCCGGCGAACCAGGGGCGCTGCGCCAGCTCGGATTCGACATAGTCGAGATGCACGTCGATCATCGGTCGGATGCGCTTCGCTGCCTTCTTGCCGAAGAACGGAATGCGGTTGACCACGAGCAGCACCAGCAAAGGCGGCATCATCGACCCTTCCGCATAATGGAGGAACTGGCGGTAGCGGAGCACCGAATCGCGGTGTGCCTGCGGGCCGAGCTGCCCATCGGCCTTCTCGACCAGATACTCGATGATCGCGCCGGTCTCGACGATGATCCTCCCGTCGTCGCTGTCCTCGATCACCGGCGATTTGCCGAGCGGATGAACCTGTTTCAGCTCGGGCGGGGCAAGCATGGTCTGTTTGTTCCGCTCATAGCGTTTGACCTCATAGGGCATGCCGAGCTCCTCGAGCATCCACAGGACCCGCTGCGAACGGGAATTTTCGAGATGGTGGACGATGATCGTCACGGGCGATCCTCTCTCATATGTCGTTGTGTGCCGACCATAACCACGCCGCGGCGGGGAAATCCACGGCATCGCCGGAACGATGGCGCGCGATGACCGCTTCGACGCGCGCCAGCATTGCCGCGCGCTCTTCCACGGGGGCCTGACGCAGCAGCGCCGCGGCCGGGCCGATCCGTTGCAGGAAGCGCAGCGCGGCGCCGACCGGATCGGGCCCCTGCCCGGCACGATAGGCGAAATCGACCGGCCTGGCGTCGATCCGCGACCATCCCGCCGCGCCCAGTACAGCCCGCACGAAATCGGGATCGGCAAAGGCGAAAGGTCCTGGCACATAGCCTGTGGGAGGCGGCGGCATTTCCCCCGCGACGGCGGAAACGAGTTCGGTTGCCCATGGGTTGAGCGCGGGCGGCCGGAAACAGGAGAAGACCAGGCCGGCCCCCGGCACCGTCCCGGACCGCAAGGCCGAAAAGGCCGCGACCGGATCGGGAAAGAACATGACGCCGTGGCGCGAAACGATGAGGTCGACCGGCGCAAGATCGGCGAGGTGATCCTCTGCCGGGCCGCATCGGAAGGAGAGATTGCCCAGGCCGCCAGCGCGTTCCGTGGCGATCGCGACCAGCGAGGGCGAGATATCGATCCCGACCACGGGCCGATCGGGCAGTGCCGTGGCGGTCGCCAGGCTCGTCGCGCCCGCGCCGCAGCCGATATCGACGATCGTTACGCTGCCCGGGGCCGCCATGTCGAGGATCGCCGCGTTGAGATGCACCGCCAGCCCGGCGAGGCAGCGATCGGTCTGCGGCCATTCCTCCGCCCAGACATCGCCGATCGAACCCGACCAGTCGTTCGCGCTCGTCATGCTTTTGTCTCCACGCCAGCGCGATCAAGCCACGCTGGAACCGCTCTATCCCGCATCCCCCGGGCGAACCAGCATGGCGAAGGGGCGCGCCCCAGTCCGAAATCTCAGGCCCCGAAATATGAAAGGCCCGCCGACGCGGGCGGGCCTTTCCGGGTTTTGCGACGGGGGAACGCCGCGTGAAGTCGGGTCTCAGAGATCGCCGTCATCGTCCTCGGGTTCGGGACCGGCCATCATCTCCTCGGCGACCTTGTCGGTGCGGGCACGGATCGCCTTTTCCAGGCGATCGGACATTTCCGGATTTTCCTTGAGGAAGGTCTTCGAATTCTCGCGGCCCTGGCCGATGCGGACGCTGTCGTAGCTGAACCATGCACCCGATTTCTCGACCAGCCCGGCCTTCACGCCGAGGTCGAGGATCTCGCCGATCTTCGAGATGCCCTGGCCGTACATGATGTCGAATTCGACCTGCTTGAACGGCGGCGCGACCTTGTTCTTGACGACCTTCACCCGGGTGGTGTTGCCGATGATCTCCTCGCGGTCCTTGATCTGGCCGGTGCGGCGGATGTCGAGACGGACCGAGGCGTAGAATTTCAGCGCGTTGCCGCCCGTCGTGGTCTCCGGGTTGCCGTACATCACGCCGATCTTCATGCGCAGCTGGTTGATGAAGATCACCATGCAACGCGAACGGCTGATCGAGCCGGTCAGCTTGCGCAGGCTCTGCGACATCAGCCGGGCCTGAAGGCCGACATGGCTGTCGCCCATCTCGCCCTCGATTTCCGCCCGCGGCACCAAAGCCGCGACCGAATCGACCACCAGCACGTCGATCGCATTCGAACGGACCAGGGTGTCGACGATCTCGAGCGCCTGCTCGCCGGTGTCGGGCTGCGACACGATCAGCTCGTCGATGTTGACGCCGAGCTTCTTGGCATAGACCGGGTCGAGCGCATGCTCGGCATCGACGAACGCCGCGGTGCCCCCGCCCCGCTGCGCTTCGGCGATGACGTGGAGCGCCAGCGTCGTCTTGCCCGAGCTTTCCGGCCCGTAGATCTCGATCACGCGGCCGCGCGGCAGGCCGCCCACGCCGAGCGCAATGTCGAGCCCGAGCGAACCGGTCGAGATCGCCTCGACCTGCATGGTTTCCTTCGAGCCCAGCCGCATGGCCGAGCCCTTGCCGAAAGCGCGGTCGATCTGTGCGAGCGCCGCGTCGAGTGCCTTGGCGCGCTCTGAACTCGCCTTGTCGTTGGAGACTGCCATTTTGTTGTCGATGACCTTCAAAGATGCCGCCACTGGAGCCTCCGTCGCTAGACTGATCACATCGTGCATTCAATGCGTGTTGGAAGCTCCGTATATGGTTTGTTCTCTTGGAACAAGTGGGGAACGAGTTTTTTTTGTTCCGCCGTTCATCAAGCCTGTAAGCAGGCGTGGGGCACGCGCATTCATCGTTCCGCTATCGCGACTAATCCGTGCTAGGCCGCCACCGGGGTGCGCCGAATAGGCTCGCCTCCTCAGCAATCAGGCGCGATGGAACGACATGGCTGGCGGTGTACATCCTGAGGAAGCCCCATTCGCTATCTATCAAGGCTCCTATGCCGATGAGCGTGGCACATTTCCGGCCGTTTTCACCAATGACGGTGAAGCTTTCACCATGACGGTCCTCGGTGTGACGTTTCGCGGCGAATCATTCGATAGTCTCGATCCGGATCCAGAGATTCCCGCCGCGTCGCTGCTTGGATTCGCCGCCTCCAATAGTCTCTGCGCGTGCGATATCTCGCTGACGATGCCGCTTCCGATCCTCGTGGAGGGAATCGACACAGTGGCTGACCTGAAGGTCGATCTCCATTTGGGTGCTCGAAAGCCGGCACCGCATGGCGGGATCAGCAACGAATCGCTGAAATTGGCACTGACCTTCTCCGATCTTCGCCTGCTATCTTCCGGCAATACCGGTTTTTTTGAAGATGAGTTGCTTGATCTCGCGCGCCAGCTTCCCGCTGGAACCAGCATCAAGAGCTGTCTCTTCTGTCAATATTCCGATTATAGCCCATATGGCAGCGGCCTCATCGGCAGCATGATGTGTTTCAGAAACATCAAAGCGGAATATAGTCGAGTGAACAGCAAAGAGGCTTTCTGGGGCGTGCATGATCGCTTTGATCGCCAGGTCCAGGAAACCTATCTCTGCGACGACTTCACATTGCGCATTGCCGGCACTGGATACCGCGGCTGAGACGAAAACCGCGCTTGCCCCCCTGCCCGCCCCGGGCAATGAAGCAGCATGACCGACCATGATTTCATCGCCGGCCTGCCCAAGGCCGAGCTCCACCTTCATATCGAGGGCAGTCTCGAGCCCGAACTGATGTTCGCGCTGGCTGAGCGCAACCGTATCGCAATCCCGTTTGCGAGCGTCGAGGAGGTGCGGGCCGCCTACGCGTTCTCCAACCTGCAGGATTTCCTCGACATCTATTATGCCGGCGCGAACGTGCTGCAGACGCAGCAGGATTTCCACGACCTGGCATTGGCCTATTTCGATCGCGCCGCGGCCGACGGTGTCGTCCATGCCGAGATCATGTTCGATCCCCAGACCCATACCGATCGCGGCATCGCCTTCGGCACGGTGATCGAGGGGCTGCTCGCCGGCATGGCCGAGGCGAAGGCCCGGCACGGCATGACCTCCAGGCTGATCCTCTCCTTCCTGCGCCATCTCGACGAGGCGGCAGCCTTTGCCACGCTCGAAGCGGCCGAGCCCTGGCTCGACCGGATCGACGCGGTCGGGCTCGATTCGTCCGAGCTCGGCCATCCGCCCGAGAAATTCGCCCGGGTGTTCGCCGCCGCCCGCGCCAGGGGCCTGCGCCTCGTCGCGCATGCCGGCGAGGAAGGCCCGCCCGATTATGTCTATCAGGCGCTCGACCTGCTCGGCATCGACCGGCTCGACCATGGCAATCGCAGCCTGGAGGATCCGGTGCTCACCGCGCGCCTTGCCCGTACCGGCATGACGCTGACGGTCTGCCCGCTGTCCAACCTGAAGCTCTGCGTGGTCGACGACATGGCCCATCATCCGATCGACCGCATGCTCAGGGTGGGTCTCCGCGCCACGATCAATTCCGACGATCCGGCCTATTTCGGGGGCTATATCGCCGACAATTATCGCGCGGCCGCCTCGGCGCGCGGGCTGGACCGCGAGGACCTGGCGCTGCTCGCGCGCAATTCGTTCCTCGGTTCCTTCCTGCCCGACGATGCGGTGGCGGCGCATCTGGCCAGTCTCGACGCCTATATGGAGGCAAGCCAATGACCGTCTTCACCGATATCCCGCACGAGGACTTCGTCGCCGCTGTCCACACGCTCGCCGCGCTGCTGGCCGATGACGACTGGAAGCCCGATTTCATCATCGGCATCGGGCGTGGCGGCCTCGCCCCCGCGGTCTATCTCAGCCATGCGACCGGCATGCCGATGCTCTCGGTCGATTATTCGAGCCAGGTGAAGGATTTCGCCGACGAACCGCTGGCCAGGCTGGCACGCCGTACCCAGGCCGGCGAGCGGCTGCTGTTCCTCGACGACATCAACGATTCGGGTCGTACCATCGGCCATCTGCGCGAGGTGCTGAGCGCGGCCGGCGCCGTGCCCGGCAGCATCCGCTTCGCCACCTTGATCGACAATGTCAGCTCGGCGCAACAGGTCGAGTACCGCGCCCGCACGATCGACCGGACCTTCAACAAGGATTGGTTCGTGTTCCCCTGGGAAGCGGTTGCGCCCGCCCAGTCGCTGGTCGAGGATGCGGCGGCAGTGCCGGAACGGATCGCTTAACCCAGCGAATCGAGCGCCTTGGACACCGCGTCCATGGTGAAGGGCTTGGGCAGAGTCGGCCGGTCGCGATAGGCTTCCGACAGGCTGTCGGTCGAGCCCCCGGTCGCGAAGATATAGGGAATGCCCCGCGCGGTCAGCGCATCGGCGATCGCCCAGCTCTTCTCGCCGCCGCGCAGATTCACGTCGAGGATCGCGGCGTCCACCCCGCCCGCTTCGATCAGCGCCAGCGCGTCGGCGACCGTGTCGGCGGTGCCGGCCATGGTCTTGCCGAGGACGTCGAGGAAATCCTCCAGCATCATCGCGATCAGGGGTTCGTCTTCGACGATCAGAATATTCTGCGGCCCGCTCATCGCCGTTCCATAATCGTCCCCGCGCCCCGCCGCCAAGTCATTTCGCCGCCAGCACGTCCCGCGCGGCCTCGGCAAGCTGTTGAACCGAGAAGGGTTTGGCCAAGAAGGAGACATTGTCGAGGTCGATCGACCTGCGCAATTGCTCCTCGGCATAGCCCGACATGAACAGGATCGGCAGGTCGGGATAGCGCGACCGGACCTGGCGGACCATGGTCGGCCCGTCCATCACCGGCATCACCACGTCGGAGATCAGCAGGTCGGGCCGCTCGTTGCGCGCCAGCAGGTCGAGCGCGACCTCGCCATTCTCCGCGGTCAGCACGGTATAGCCCTGCCGCGCCAATGCCCGCTCGGCAACCGTGCGCACCATGTCCTCGTCCTCGACCAGCAGGATCGTGCCGGTGCCCCAGAGATCGGTCGGCTTGTCCCTGCTCTTGGCGGGTGTTGCCGCCTTGGCCGGCTGCGGCGCGGTGTGGACGGGCAGGTAGATGGTGAAGACCGCGCCCTGGTCCCGATTGTCGGCAAAGATATAGCCGCCCGATTGCTTGACGATACCATAGACGGTCGACAGGCCGAGCCCGGTGCCCTTGCCCACTTCCTTGGTGGTGAAGAAGGGTTCGAAGATCTTGGGCAATATCTCCACCGGAATGCCGCCGCCGGTATCGGCCACTTCGAGCGCGATATAATCGGCGATCGGCAGGATGTCGGAGCCCATGCGCCGAACATCGACTGCGGTCACCGCCATGGTCTGGATCGAGAGCGTGCCGCCGCCGCGGGGATCCTTCGCCAGCATCGCATCGCGCGCATTGACCGCGAGATTGACCACGACCTGTTCGAGCTGCCCCGGATCGGCGCGCACCGGGCCGAGGTTGCGGCCATGCTTCACCGTCAGGGTCACCGTCTCGCCGAGCAATCGCTTGAGCAGCTGTGACACTTCGGAGATCACATCGGGCAGCTGAAGCACCTGCGGCACCAGGGTCTGCTGGCGCGAGAAAGCGAGCAATTGCCGCGTCAGGCTCGCCGCGCGGTTGGAATTGGCGCGAATCTGCTGGATGTCGTCATAATCGCTGTCGCCGGGCGAATGACGCATCAGCATCAGGTCGCAATGGCCGATGATGGCGGTCAGGATATTGTTGAAGTCGTGCGCGACGCCGCCGGCGAGCTGGCCGACCGCCTGCATCTTGGTCGCCTGCGCGACTTCGCGCTTCAGCCGCGTCTCCTCGCTGTTATCCTTCAGGCTGAGCAGCACCGCCGCATCGCCCAAGCCCCGAGCGCCGGCGATCGATAGCGCGACCGGCTCGTCGGGATGGTCCTTCAGCCGCACCGCGAGATCGGTCGAATGAGTCGCCCCGTTGGCGAAGCGGCGGATCGCGTCGGCGACCACGCCCTTGTCCTCCTTGACCAGCAGATCGCCCGGATAGAGCGGCGGCGATCCGGCATCGACCTGCGCGGCGCGCGCGAACGCGTCGTTCATCTGCAGGAAGCGGCCGTCGCGATCGACCAGCGCCATGCCGAACGGCATCAGCGAGACCAGGCTGCGCACATGCGCGCTGGCGCTCGCGCCGATCGCCGGCTCGCTCGCGCCGCCTTCCTCGTCGAGCATCACCACCAGCATCGGCGCGTCGTCGCCGTCGAGGAACGGCACCTGCAGCACGCGCAAGGGGCTGCCGCTCAACCCCTCGCGCTCGAACCGCACCAGGCCATGGCTGTCGGTGATCAGGAAACGCGCGAAATCGCGGCCGGCGACCGCGCCTTCCTCATGCCCCATCGCCCGGGCGCGCAGGACTCGATTCGCCGCGCGGATCCGGCCGTCGGGACCGATCAACGCCGCCATGATGCCGGCCGCGGCGAGCCGGTCGCCGGTCGGGCCGCCGATCACGCCCTCGACGGTGCTCGCGAGATCGAGTGCCTCGACGCCGCGGAACCGCCAGACGAGCAGGTCGTCGTCAGCCCCTGCCCGCTCGATCTCGGCCCTGAGCGGCGTGCCCCGCGCGAGCAGCCGGCCGACCGAGGCAGCGCCGTCACGCCAGGCCGCGCGGCCGGCGGCGCTCAGGTCGCCGATCCCCGCCTCGTCCACCGGCAAGGCGGGCGGTGTCGGGAAACCGGCGAACAGGCTTTCGTAGCGGTCGTTGGCGCACACCAGCCGCCCGGCGCGGTCGGTGATCGCCACCGCCTCCGGGCTGCTTGCCGCGAGAGCGCGCGCGACGCTCCAGTCGGGCTCGGTGGCTTCGGCCCGGCCGGCCAGGAAGAGCCGGCGGAACAGCAGCAGTGCGCCGGCAATCACCAGGCTCGTCGCCAGGAAGCCGGCGGCGACCGGGAGATTGCCGACCACGGCCAGGATCAGCAACGCGGCCGCCAGCCCGCACGCGCCCGCGATCAGCGCCGCGCCGCGCGCGGGCGAGAGCGTCGATGCGGAGGAAACGGGAAGGCTTGCCATCGAGATTTGTCTTGGACCGCGCGGGCGAGCCGTCAAGGGCTAGAGTGGAATTCGAACGGCTTACCCTTCCATCACCCCGGACTTGTTCCGGGGTCCACGGTTCCGCAACCATAACGGCTTGCGAGCCCGCGGAACGGTGGATGCCGGAACAAGTCCGGCATGACGGGGAGAGGAATCGACGATGACCTGGAAGCGGCCATCGCTCCGACCTTGCCGAAACACTACCAGATGCGAACGCGTTGCTCCGGCGTCAGATAGAGTTTCTCGTCCGGTTTGGGCTTGAACGCATCATACCAGGGATCGAGGTTGCGCACGATCCAGGCGCGCTGTTGCGAGGGGGCGTGCGGGTCGGTCAGCAGCCGGTTGCGCATGTCCGCCTCGCGATAGCTGCGCCGCCACACCTGTGCCCAGCCCAGATAGAATCGCTGGTCGCCGGTATAGCCGTTGATCACCGGTGCCGGCTTGCCGTCCAGCGAGGCATGATAGGCGTCGTACGCGGCGCTGAGCCCGGCGAGATCGGCGGTGTTCTCGCCAAGCGTCAGCTTGCCCTTCAGCTTCATGCCCGGCAGCGGCTCATAGGCGTCATATTCGGCGACCAGCGCGTCGGTGCGCTTGTTGAAATTCTCCACATCCTGCGGCGTCCACCATTCGGTCAGCCGCCCGGTCAGATCGAAGCTCGCGCCCTGATCGTCGAAATGATGGCTCATCTCATGACCGATCACCGCGCCGATGCCGCCATAATTGACCGCCGGATCGGCCTTGGGGTCGAAAAAGGGCGGCTGCAGGATCGCGGCCGGGAAGGTGATCGCGACCAGCGTCGGGTTGGCCTGGGCGTTCACCGTCATCGGGGTCAGGCCCCATTCCCAGCGATAGATCGGCTTGCCGAGCTTCTTGACGTTATACTCATGCGCCCATTGGTTGGCGCGCAGCGCATTGCCGAAGGCGTCGCCGGGCACGATCTTCAGCGCCGAATAATCCCGCCACTGGCTCGGATAGCCGATCCGCGGCGTGAAGGCGGCCAGCTTGGCGTGCGCCTTGACCTTGGTCTCCGGCGTCATCCACTCCAGCTTGTCGATCCGGACGTTCATCGCCGCGATGATGTTCTTTACCATCGCGTCGGCCGCCGCCTTGGTCTCGGGCGGGAAATATTTCGCGACGTACAGCTTGCTGACATCGTCGGTCAGGATACCGCTGACATGGTCGACCGCGCGCTTCCAGCGGTCCGCCTGTTCCGGCGTGCCCGAAATGACCGTGCCGAACATCGCGAAACGTTCGTCGTCGAACGCCTTGGGCAATACCGCCGCATAGCCGTCGAGCGAGCGCAGCAGCAGCTGATCCCGCAGCACGCCGATCGGCGCTTCCGCGATCAGCTTCGCGATCCCGGCGACCGCGGTCGGCTGCGCCACGATCACGGTATCGACCGGGGTGCCGACGCCCTTGAAATAGGCGGCGAAGTCGAAGCCCGGGGCGATCCTCTTCAGGCTCGCGACCGGCATCTTGTTATAGGTCTTGTTGGCGTCGCGATTCTCGATGTTGCTCCAGCTCACCTTGGCGATGGCCGTCTCGAAATCGACGATCGCTTTCGCGCGCGCCTCGGCATCGGGTTCGCCCGCCAGGGTGAACATCTTTGCGATATGCGCCTGATAGGCCGTCTTCGCCTCGGCCAGCTTGCCCTCGGTCGCGAGATAATAGTCGCGGTCGAGCGCCAGGCCGCCCTGGCGCATCTGCAGCGCATAATGCTCAGGGTCCTTGGCGTCCTGACCCACCCCGGCGAGGAAGGGCACGGGCACGCCGTTGATATCGGCCTCGGCAACCAGCGCGGCATAGCCCGATCTGGATTTCAGCCCCTTGATCCGGTCGAGCCAGGGCTTGATCGGCGCCAGGCCCTTCGCTTCGATCGCCACCGTGTCGAGATAGGCGGCATAGGCCGCGCCGATCTTCGACTCCGGCCGAGCCTTCTCCGCCTCGAGGATTTCATGGGTGCGCTCGCGCGACATGTCCTGCAGCCCGTCGAACGCGCCGTAATTCGCCTTGTCGGCCGGGATCGGGGTGTTCTTCTCCCAGATGCCGTTCACATAGCCGTAAAAGTCGTCGCCCGGCAGGACCCGCTTGTCCATTCCGGCTTCATCGACGCCGAAATCGCCAAAGGCGGGCTTGGCCACCGGTGCTGCCGCGGCCTCGGCGGCAGCCTGGGGTTGCGGTGCCGGGCTCGCCGCGGAGAGGCCGGCCAGCATGGTCGCGGAGAGGAGAAATACGGCGAAGGACGATCTGCGCATGTCGCATCCTGAAAAGGAGGGGAATGCGTCGTGTTCTAAGTCGATAACACGCCCAGTCAATTTCAGGACAGCAGGCCGTCCGTTATTTCCGCCGAGCGTGCGCGCGACTCCGCCATTTGCGCGCGACGCGCCAGCGCCAGCCCAGCGCCGCAACGGCATAGCCGACCACGGCGAAGGTCAGCGTGATGATGAACAGGCCGACGATCGTCGCCGGCCCGGCGGTGGAGAGCAGCCAGTGCAGCCAGCCGGAATTGGCCGCCACCTGCGTGGCGATCGGCGCGCCCGGTACCTGCGCATCGAGATGCAGCACCCATTTGCCGATCCAATAGGCGGCAACCCACAAAGGCGGCGTGGTGAACGGATTGGTGATGAAGGTCATCGCCGCCGCAACCGGGATATTGGCGCGGATCGGCAGCGCGAGCACCGCCGAAAAGGCGATCTGGGCGACCGGGAACAGGATGCCAGTGACCATGCCGAGCGCGACGCCGCGCGGCACGGAGCGGCGGGTGAAGCGCCACAGCGCAGGCGCGAGCACGCGGTGCGCCACCGGCCGGAGCAGGCGATTCTGCTCCATGCTCTCACGCGTCGGCATGGTGCGCCGCCACCATTCGGCAACGCGCGAGGAAAGGCCGGGCCGGTCAGCCACGATCACGCATGATCCTCCCCTGTTCGCGCTTCCAGTCGCGCTCCTTGATCGTCGCGCGCTTGTCGTGATCCTTCTTCCCCTTCGCCAACGCCAGCTCCACCTTGGCGCGACCCTTCGAATTGAAGTAGATCATCAGCGGCACCAGGGTCATGCCCTCGCGCGCCACCGCGCCGTGCATCTTGTTTATCTCGCGCTCATGAAGGAGCAATTTACGGGCGCGCTTCGGTTCATGGTTGAATCGGTTGCCATGGCTGAATTCGGGCACGTTCGAATTGATCAGCCAGACCTGCCCGTCCTTCACCTCGGCATAGCTCTCGGCGATCGAGCCGGTGCCGCTGCGCAGCGACTTCACCTCGGTGCCGGTCAGCGCGATGCCGGCCTCATAGACGGTGTCGATGGCATAATCGAACCGCGCCCGCCGGTTCTCGGCGACGATCTTGGTTTTCTCGAAGACAGGGGGCTTGGGGCGGGACATGGGACGGGCGATGTAGGCGTTTGATCCTCAGAACGAAAGCGGGCTTGGGCAGGATTTCTGCGCCCCTGTCGCAACGGTGCAACGATCGCCGCGATCAGCTTTGGGCCGTCGTCGCGCGAACAGCTGAAAAATCGCCTTCGCGCAGGCGCTCGGCACGTGTCAGGAAATAAATCGCGTTGGCGTCGTTGATCCAGAGGTCCATCGTCTTGTTGGATTCGATGCTCAACAGCGCGCGCCATTGCTCAACGCCCTCGGTTATCTCGGCCTCATTCTCCAAAATCCAGCGCATGTTCCCGTCGTCTTTCGCCTGCCAGGGCCGATAGATCGTGCCGCCGCGCAACCTGGAGCTCATCGTCTTCGCTTGCTCCCAATCCTCCCAACTGGTCCAAAGCCGGAGGCGTTGCGCGCCAGGACGACCGACGTCGTCGAAATACAGCTCCTCGCGCAGATCGTCCTCGCTCCAGCTTGGATAGCCCAGCATCTGTCCCACCACACCGACCGGCGATTGCAACCCTTCGGTGAGGGCATCGATATCGCCATCGGGATTGGCCCGTTCGAGCGTTTCCAGCCACCGCAAATCGAAGGTGGGAAAGGACAGCCCCGGTTCGAACGCGACCGACACGGGATTCAATGTCACGACGCTCGGATAGTCGAATTTCTCGCGGTCCGCGGGCGGCTCTCGCCGCACCAGCGGCTTGCCGTCGGGGGTCAGCAAGGCCGACACGGCGATCGGATCCGGATCGAGGTCAAGCGGGCTCACGAAGAAGGATAACAGACCCGATGCCGGAAGCATGTCCGCGACCACCGTTCCGGCTAGGCCCGACAGAGCGATCTGCGCGTAGAAGCGCAACGGGTTGCCGGCAGCATCGCCCGGCCAGGGCATGTCCGGAGGAAGATCGGGCACGCCACCGAACCGGGTCGCGCCGATCGGCGCGTCCGGCGCCCTGCCTGTCTCGAAGAGATAGAGGCAAGGCTCGGCCCGGCGACGGATCTCTGGCGCTGAAGCGGCAAAACCCGTTTTGTCGATCAACGCATCGAGCTGGGCTGCGTCCCTCACCCAATTCGGCTTCGGAAGCCTGCGGTCATGCGGCTCGGGCCCGATTCCCGCCTTGCGCATCGCACGGGCGCCGCGGAGGGCCTGCCAGAGCTTCCTCAAGGTCGACACGCTATCCCCTTTTGTCCGACCGATAGGCGTTCGTCGTACCGCCATATCGGTTCGCCGGCCAGGCCGGCAGGCTACGGGTATCGGAGGGCCCAGTCGATCGCGGAGACGAAGGACCTGAGTCCTCCGATTCAACATGCCGCCCGGTCGGATATCATGCCTGCCCCGAGATGCGGGTTCGCGATTCCGAAGGCCATGACATGACGATTCAGATTTCAGAGACTAAAACAATCGCCAAGATATATAGAGCATTACTTAAGCGACTCTCACATTGCGCAAGAAATCGTGAAATACTGCCTGCCACACTATTCAACCGTCTGCTCTTTGCCACGAGAGCGTTGATCGGAAACGATAGCCTGACGGCTGAATCGGTGGTAAATATCGTAACGCGATTGATAGCGTTGATCGACTCTCACATTAGCTTTAATGCTGGAAGAATCGTGCCCCCTTCCGGTGCGTTTACTTCCGTCCGAACAGCTTCTCGATATCGCCATGCGCCAGCTTCACCCAGGTCGGGCGGCCATGGTTGCACTGGCCCGAATGCGGTGTGATCTCCATTTCGCGCAGCAGCGCGTTCATCTCGGTGACCGAGAGGATGCGCCCTGCCCGCACCGATCCGTGGCACGCCATGGTCGCTGCGACATGATCGAGCCGTTCCTTCAGGCTCAACGCCTCGTCGAACGCGGCCAGCTCGTCGGCAAGGTCGGTGACCAGGCCGGTAACATCGCTCTGCCCGAGCATCGCCGGCACCGAGCGCACCAGCATCGCGCGCGGGCCGAAGCGCTCAAGGTCGAGCCCGAACTCGGTCAGCTCCGCGGCGCGCGCTTCGAGCCGATCGCAGGCCGGCTCGTCCAGCTCGATCACTTCGGGCAGCAGCAGCGCCTGGGCGGCGACGCCGCCATTGGCCATCGCCTTGCGCATCCGCTCGAGCACGAGCCGCTCATGCGCGGCATGCTGGTCGACCAGCACCAGCCCGTCCTCGGCTTCCGCGACGATATAGGTCTTGGCGACCTGACCGCGCGCCACGCCGAGCGGGAAGGATATCGTCTCGGGCGGCGGCGCATAAGCCGGCTCAGCCCGCGCCATCGGTGGGGCGATGAAGCTTGGGCGGCGTTCGAACACCGCATGCTGGCCGGCTGCCGGCCTGCTGTCCCACTGCCGGTCTTCCCAGAGCTGCGGCGATGCGGGTGCCATCGGCTCCTGCTGCCACGCGGCCAAAGCCGTCTCGCTCGGCCGCTGCACGCTGCGATGCCCCGCTTCGTCGAGCGCGCGCTTCAGACCGCTGACGATCATGCCGCGCACCATCGCCGGCTCGCGGAAGCGCACCTCGGTCTTGGCGGGGTGGACGTTCACATCGACCATGTCGGCCGGCACCTCGAGGAACAGCGCCACCACTGCATGCCGGTCGCGCGCGAGCAATTCGGCATAGGCGCCGCGCACCGCGCCGACGAGCAGCCGGTCCTTCACCGGCCGGCCATTGACGAACAGATATTGATGATCCGCCACGCCGCGGTTGAAGGTCGGCAGCCCGGCGACCCCGCCCAGCTTCAGCCCCTCGCGCTCCAGGTCGATCGGCACGCCATTGTCGATCAGCGCCCGGTCGGTCAGCGCGGCGACCCGGTCGGGCAGGCTCTCGCCCGCCGGCACCGACAGCGATCGGCGGCCGTCATGCTCGAGACTGAAGGCGATGTCAGGCCGCGCCATGGCGAGCCGGCGCACCACATCGAGGCTCGCGGCATATTCGGACCGGGCGGATCGCAGGAACTTGCGCCGCGCCGGCACCCGCTCGAACAGCGCCTCGACCCGAACCCGCGTGCCCGGGGGAATCGCGGCGGGCCCCTCCGACACCAGCACGCCGTTATCGACCACCCGCGACCAGCCTTCCGCCCCGCGCACCCGGCTTTCCAGCGTCAGCCGCGCCACACTCGCGATCGAGGGCAACGCCTCGCCGCGAAATCCCAACGTTGCAACGTTTTCAATCGCTTCGTCGGGCAGCTTGGAGGTCGCGTGCCGCTCCAGCGCAAGGCCCATATCGGGGGGCGTCATGCCGCATCCGTCGTCGGTCACCTCGATCAGGTCGGTGCCCCCGCTCACGAGACGAATCGCGATCCGGTGGGCGCCCGCGTCGATCGCGTTTTCCACCAGTTCCTTCAACGCGCTGGCGGGGCGTTCCACCACTTCACCGGCGGCGATACGATTGACGAGATGTTCGGGCAGACGGCGTATTGACATGGATGTGGCTGTAGCCCAAGCGACGGCATCCCGCGACCCGCATCTACTCGGCAAACAGAGCGTGGAATTTCCCACTCTGGCCGGGCCATCACAGGTGCAGCAAGCGGACAGTGCGAACTGCCGGACCGTTAGAAGCGGCCGGCCTGGAACGGAACGATCAATGGCCTTCTTCTCGCGTTTCTTCAGACTCATGTCGCACGATATGGCGATCGATCTCGGGACGGCGAACACGGTGGTATATCTGCGCGGACGCGGCATCGTCCTCAACGAGCCGTCGGTCGTCGCGGTCGAGACGATCAACGGCGTCAAGCGCGTCAAGGCGGTTGGCGACGACGCCAAGCTGATGATGGGCAAGACCCCGGACAGCATCCAGGCGATCCGCCCCTTACGCGACGGTGTCATCGCCGACATCGATGTCGCCGAGCAGATGATCAAGCACTTCATCCACAAGGTTCATGGCGGGCAGCGGCGTTTCATGCGCTGGCCGCAGATCGTGATCTGCGTGCCGTCGGGCTCGACCTCGGTCGAGCGCCGCGCGATCCGCGACGCTGCGTCCAACGCCGGCGCCTCGCAGGTCTGGCTGATCGAGGAGCCGATGGCGGCCGCGATCGGTGCCGACATGCCCGTCACCGAGCCGATCGGCTCGATGGTCGTCGATATCGGCGGCGGCACGACCGAAGTCGCCGTGCTCTCGCTGCGTGGCCTCGCCTATACCACCTCGGTCCGCGTCGGCGGCGACAAGATGGACGAAGCGATCGTCTCCTATGTCCGCCGCAACCACAACCTGCTGATCGGCGATTCGACCGCGGAGCGCATCAAGCAGGAAGTCGGCGTGGCGAAGCCGCCGCCAGACGGCATCGGCCTCACCATCCACGTCAAGGGCCGCGACCTGGTCAATGGCGTGCCGAAGGAAATCCAGATCAACCAGGGCCAGATCGCTGAAGCGCTCTCGGAACCGGTCGGCCAGATCGTCGAAGGCGTGCGCATCGCGCTCGAGAACACCGCGCCCGAGCTGGCGGCGGACATCGTCGATCAGGGCATCGTGCTCACCGGCGGCGGCGCGTTGCTCAAAGGCATCGACGAGGTGCTGCGCGACGAAACCGGCCTGCCGGTCACGATCGCCGACGACCCGTTGACCTGCGTTGCGCTGGGCACGGGCCGCGCGCTCGAGGATCCGGTGTTCCGTGGTGTGCTGCACAGCGCGTGATCAGATGATGAGGCCCCGGTGCCGATGGGCGGCGCCGGGCCTTCTGTGAGGGGGAATATGGCGCCGTCTCGTAACCGGCGCCCGGGTTTTTCGCGGCGGGCGCAATACAGCCTATTCCTGGGATATGTGATCGCCGTGGCGGGCTCGCTTGTCGGCGCGGTCCTGCTTGCCCTGGCGACTCTCGATCCCCCCGCCTTCGCCGCGCTCCGCGCAACCGTGGCGGAGGTGACCACCCCCATCTCGTCCGGCATCGCGGCGATCGGTCGGGGCATCGCCTCAATCCCCTCCTCGGCCTCCGACTATATCGGCGTGCGCAAGCAGAATGCGCAGCTCCGCAAGGAGCTGGAAGACAATCATGCGTTGCTGATGCGCGCCCGGACCCTCTCCTACGATAACCGCCGGCTGCAGGCACTGCTACGGCTGCGCGAGCGCTCGCCGGAGCCGGTGGTGGCGGCGCGGCTGGTCAGCTCCTCGGCATCGAGCACGCGGCGTTTCGCCGTGCTCAATGCCGGGTCGTGGCAGGGCGTGAAGCCGGGCCAGCCGGTACGCGGCCCCGAGGGCCTGATCGGCCGCATCCTTGAAGCCGGACCCAATACCGCCCGAGTCCTGCTCCTGTCCGATCCGGAAAGCATCGTGCCGGTGCGCCGCACCCGTGACGGCCTGCCCGCGCTGGCCGCGGGCCGCGGCGACGGGCTGCTCGACATCCGCTCGGCCTCGCTCGCCAATGTCGGGTTCGAGCCAGGCGACATCTTCGTCACCTCGGGCACCGGCGGCATCTATTCGCCCAACATCCCGGTCGCGCGGGTGCTGAAGCGGGCGCGCGACACGGCGCTCGCCCGCACCTTTGCCCAGCCCGACACGCTCGATTTCGCGCTCGTCCAGCAGGCCTTCCTGCCCGTCGCGGCCCCGGCGGCCACGCCCGCGCCATGAGGCAGCCCGCCCGCGGCCCCTTCGACGCCGCGCCACCGCCCGCGGCCGCGCGGCTGCTGCCGCCGCTGTCGGTGCTGCTCGCCTCGCTGATCACGACCTGGCCGTTCGTCGCGACCTTCCCGTTCCTGCCGCCGCTCGGGCTGATGATGCTGCTCGGCTGGCGGCTGACCCGGCCCGACGTGTTCCGCATCTGGGCGCCCTTGCCGCTCGGCTTCTTCGACGACCTGGTCAGCGGCCAGCCGCTGGGCAATGCGATGCTGCTCTGGACCCTGTGCTTCTTCATGATCGACCTGATCGACCAGAGGCTGGTGTTCCGCGATTTCTGGCAGGACTGGCTGATCGCATCGGGCGCGATCGGCTTTTGCCTCATCGCGGGACGGCTCGTCGCTGCCCCTATCGGCGCTCATGTCGATACCGTGCTATTGCTCCAGATCGTGATCTCGACGATGCTCTTCCCTCTGGTAGCGCGGTTCTGCGCCTGGCTTGACTACAAGCGCGGGGGCGAATGAACCAGCCAACACGCGTCATCACCGAGGCGACGCAGACCTACAGCTTCTCGCGCCGCGCGCTGGTGCTGGGCGCCGGCCAGGCAGCGGTCGGGCTGCTGCTCGCCGGCCGCATGACCTGGCTCGCCGTCGCCGAGAACGAGCATTACAGCCTGCTCTCCGAAAGCAACCGCGTGAACATGACTCTGGTCCCGCCGCGGCGTGGCTGGATCGTCGATCGCAACGGCGTGCCGATCGCCAACAACCGCACCGATTTCCGCGTCGATATCATCCCCGACCGGCTTGAGAACAAGGACCGCACCCTCGGCCTGCTTCGCGACATCCTCAATCTCCCGCCCGAGGAGATGGACCGGATCAGGACCGACCTGAAACGCGCGGTCGGCTTCCAGCCGGTTCAGGTTTCGGAAAATCTCGACCTGGAGAAGTTCGCCGCGGTCAGCGTGCACCTGCCCGAGCTGCCCGGCGTCGCGCCGTCGCGCGGCTTTGCGCGCAGCTATCCGGCGGGCGCCGCGGTCGCGCATCTGACCGGCTATGTCGGCGCCGCCTCGGCCGAACAATATCAGAAGACCAAGGACCCGCTGATGGTCACCCCCGGCTTCAAGCTGGGGAAGGACGGCCTTGAGAAGACGCTCGAGCCCGAGTTGCGCGGCAAGCCCGGCGCCAAGCGCGTCGAGGTGACCGCTCGCGGCAAGCTGGTCCGCGAGCTGGCGACCCGGCCCGACGAGCCTGGTAGGACGGCCCGCCTGACGATCGATGCGGGCTTGCAGGAATATGCCGCGCGCCGCCTCGGCACCAATTCCGGCTCGGCGGTGGTGATCGATGTCGCGACCGGCGAGATGCTCGCGATGGTCTCGATGCCGGCTTATGACCCCAACAGCTTTTCCGACGGGATCAGCCATCTCGAATGGAAGATGCTGTCGGACGACGATCACGTGCCGCTGATGAACAAGGTGCTGCAGGGGCTTTATCCGCCAGGCTCCACCGTAAAGCCGATGAACGCGCTCGCCTTGCTCGAGGCGGGCGTCCATCCCGACCAGTCGGTCAATTGCTCGGGCGCGTTGAAGGTCGGCAACGGCACCTTCCATTGCTGGAGGCGCGGTGGGCATGGCGGAGTCAACATGCGCCGTGCCGTCGCGCAGAGCTGCGACATCTATTTCTACCAGATGGCGCGCGACATCGGCTACGACCGCATCGCGCCGGTCGCGCGCAAGCTCGGCCTGGGGCAGAAATACGACCTGCCGTTCGGATCGCAGCGCTACGGCACGGTCCCCGATCCCGACTGGAAGCTCAAGCGCTACAAGCAGGACTGGACGGTCGCGGATTCGCTCAACGCGTCGATTGGCCAGGGCTATGTCCTCGCCAATCCGCTTCAGCTCGCGGTGATGGCCTCGCGCATCGCCTCGGGCCGCGCGCTCACCCCGAGCATCCTGATGGACAAGGTCCACCCCGCTGCCCCGCTCGACGTTGCGCCCGAGCACCTCGACATCATCCGCGACGCGATGTTCGCGGTGGTGAACGATGGCGGGACCGGCGGCGCGTCGCGGCTCCAGATTCCGGGCATGACCATTTCGGGCAAGACCGGCACCGCGCAGGTCCGCCGCATCTCGATGGCGGAGCGGCGCAGCGGCGTGCTCAACAATGCCGCCCTGCCCTTCAAGATGCGCGACCATGCGCTGTTCATCTGCTTCGCGCCGTCGGACAAGCCGCGTTATGCCGCCGCGGTCGTGCTCGAGCACAATGCCCATCTCATCCGCAATCTCGACACGCCGATGATCGGGCGCGACATCCTGACCTATCTGCTCGACCGCGAGCGCGCGGTGGCGAGTCTCGCCGAGGTCGAACCGACCTGGGGTGGCGACATCAAGACTCGCATGGCCGCGCAGGGCGCCGCCTATCGAGAGGCCGCCAACGCGCCTCCGCCGACCGTCGGCGCAGCGACCGAGATCAACGCCACGGCGCCGACCGACGCCCCTGCAGTGGAGGCCGCGACCGAAGCCGCCGATGCCAGCGCCGAGGCGCTTGCCAATGCTACCCGGGCCGGCGCGGGCGTCGCCGAGACCGGATCGACGGAGACCGATCGGTGAGCGGCCTCAACTTCGTTCCCGAGCCGCTGGCGCAGCTCCCCTGGAAGATCATCCTGCTGGTGCTCGGGATCGGGGTGTTCGGGCTGCTCGTGATGTATTCCGCGGCAGGCGGCAGCTTACGCCCCTGGGCGCTGATCCAGGGCATCCGCTTCTTCGTCTTCCTGGCAGGCGCGGTCGTGCTGTCGCGCGTGCGCGAATCTACATGGCAGGCGCTGGCGATCCCGGCCTATGTCGGCCTGATCGTCATGCTCATCCTGGTCGAGCTGATCGGCGCGGTGCGCGGCGGCGGGCAGCGCTGGCTCGATCTCGGCATCATCCGCCTGCAGCCGTCCGAGCTGATGAAGGTGTTCATCGTGCTCGCGACCGCCCGCTTCTACCATTCGCTGCCGCCCAACGAGACGCGGCGTTTCGGCGCGATCTGGCCGGCAGCGGTGCTGATCCTGATCCCGGCCGCGCTGGTCATGAAACAGCCCGATCTCGGCACCGCGCTGATGATCGTGGTCGGCGGCGCGACCGTGATGTTCCTCGCCGGCGTGCCCCTGCGCCTGTTCATCGGCGCCGCGCTGACGCTTGGGGCGGCGATCCCGCTCGCGGTGAATTTCGTGCTGCACGGCTATCAGCGCAACCGAATCCTCGTCTTCCTCAACCCGGAGAGCGACCCGCTCGGCATCGGTTATCATATCAGCCAGTCGAAGATCGCGATCGGATCGGGCGGCATCCTGGGCAAGGGATTCCTCAACGGGACTCAGAGCCATCTGGACTATCTGCCCGAGGGCCATACCGATTTCGCGCTGGCGACGATGATGGAGGAGTGGGGCCTGATCGGCGGCATCGGGCTGATCATCGCCTTCATGATCATCATCCAATGGGGCGTGATGGTCGCGCTCCGCGCGCAAAGCCGCTTCGCCCGGCTGACCGCGGCGGGCATCGCCACCACGATCTTCTTCTATGTCGCGATCAACATGGCGATGGTGATGGGCCTGGCGCCGGTGGTGGGGGTTCCCCTGCCGCTGATCAGCTTCGGCGGATCGTCGCAGATGACGATCATGCTGTGCATCGGAATCCTGATGTCGATCGATCGCCAGAACCGCCAGACGGTGCGCTGGTAGGGCCAGCGAGACGAGCGGGCAAAAAAAGGGTTTGCAACTCTGGCGACGGGTGCTAACGGGCGCCCTCCCCGATGCGGCGGCGCCTTCCAACGCGCCACTTTCGCTGCCCGGTATGGACGCATAGCTCAGTTGGTAGAGCAGCTGACTCTTAATCAGCGGGTCCTTGGTTCGAGCCCAAGTGCGTCCACCATAACTTCCGCAAAAAGCCCTCAGCCCGCTGCAGCCGTACCGGCAAAAGGGCAATGAAGAACCATATCCAGAAATGGCGACGAGGGCGCGGGTCGCCCTACAGCCGGTGCAGGCGCAGCGGCTTGCTCTCTTCCCGCGCGATCAGGCGCCTCGCCTCGAGATCGAGTTGCACGCCCTTCAGCCACCAGCCGGCCTTGTCCCCGCCGGGGAACAGCGCCTCCGGCAACAAGGGCAGAAGCCGCGCCTTCGTTTCGGCCACCGTCAGGCCGGGCACCGTCGCCGGCAGCACCGCCAGGATGGCGTCGCGCATCGCCTGATATTTGTCCGCATCCACCCGGATCGGCCGGTCAGGGCTGTTGGGGTTCTCCATCGGGACCTTGGCCGACGCGGTCACGATCGCAGACCCGCGACGGCAGGCGCGCGGAAGCCCATCGCGGCCCAGGCGGCCAGCAGCCTCCACATGAACTTGCCCGAATGGGTCGCGTAATTGGGCAAGTCGTCGGGCAGCACCAGGCCCTCGCGCCGGTCGCGGGTCATTACCCGCATCTCCAGCGGCGGCGCATCTCCCGAGACCCGGCTGCGATACAGGCTCAGCCAATGGCCCTTGCTGAATTCGAGGAACATCGCCGAGTTGCAACAGGTCGCCACTACCCGCCGGGTCGGCGCGGCGGGCGAAAGGCGATGATCCTCCAACCGCTCGCCGCCCCTGGTGCAGCGAATGCGGTCCTTCCGGTGCAGGACGAAAGCAGTGCCCCCATCGGCTTCGAGCACCGGCGGGGCATCGGCCAGCCGCTCGATCCGCGCGCCCGCTTCCTGACAGCTCGCGCAATAGCAGGCGGCGCTCATGATTGGCTTGCCTATGCCTTCGAATTCAACCGCACCGCACCGGCACGACATTGTCAGGGGCTCCGGCTGTTTCACGCTCATCCAACTCTCCATTCCGATCTTGTATAGAACTGGACTGTCTAGTACCAAGAGTCAACCGAACCCGATTGGCTGGAGACGATGGCGCGTACGACTGAACCGACCGAGATCGACCCGGTGAGCCGCACCGATCGCAAACGTGTGGCGATCCTCGATGCCGCCACCGAGATATTCCTGCACCGGGGCTATCTCGGCACCAGCATGGACGAGGTCGCCGCGCGGGCGGCGGTGTCGAAACAGACGGTCTACAAGCAGTTCGCGAGCAAGGAGGCGCTGTTCGTCGCGATCGTCACCAGCATGACCGGCGCGGCCGGCGATATCGTCCAGCGCGAGATCGCGGATATGGGCGAGCTGGACGATCCCGAGAAACAGCTACGAGCCTATGCCGAGCGGCAGCTCCTCGTGGTCCTCACCCCGCGGCTGATGCAGCTCCGCCGCCTCGTCATCGGCGAAGCGGGCCGTTTCCCGGAACTTGGCCGCGCGTTGCAGGAGGGCGGACCCGGGCGCGCCGTGGCGGGTCTGGCGTCAGCCCTTGCCCGCTGGACCGATCGCGGCTTGCTGTCGATCGAGAATCCGCAGGCCGCCGCTTCTCACCTCAACTGGCTGCTGATGGGCGAACCGGTGAACCGGGCCATGTTCCTGGGCGATGCCGCGATCCCGGGGCCGGTGGCGCTCCGCCGCCACGCGGCCGAGGGCGTCCGCGTCTTCTTCGCCGCCTATGGGAATCCCGCCCCACAGGCGCCCTGACCGAACCGCGCCACATCAGGCCACGGTCGAATCGTACACCCCCTGCCCCGCCCGGCCGCCCCGCGCGACTTGCGACAGCATCAACATGCGCCGCTGCGGCAGGTTCAGCTTGTCCAGGATCATATGTACATGGTTCTTGACCGTAGCCGGGCTGATGTTGAGCGCGCAGGCGATCTCCTTGTTGGACATCCCCTCTTCCACCAGCGAGGCGATCTCGCGCTCGCGGCGCGTCAGATGCGCGTCGCCTTCGGGCCGCCCGCGCGCCGCGACCTGCGCGACGCGTTGCAACAGGCGCGTCGTGAGCTGCGGCGGACAAACCGGGATCCCGCTCAGCGCGCGTTTGGCCGCCTGGTTCAGGTCGGTGATCGTCCCATCATGGTCGACGAACGCGGTCACGCCCGCTTCCGCCCCCGCTAGGCCCTCATCCTCGCTGGTCATGCCGAAGCCGATCACCAGCACAGGCGGCGACAATGCCCGTGCGGCCCGCGCCGCCTCGCGCGAGCGTTCACGGGAAATATCGACGAACACGATCTCCACCCTGTTCAGGGCGAGCGCGCCGGAAAGGTCCTCGGCCGAGATGGCGCCCACCACCTCCAGGTCGCCGATCCGCGTCAGTCCCGCGGCAATTCCGTCGCGATAGATCAGGACGTCGCTCACCACGAGCGCGGCCGGTCGCCTCCCGCTGCCTGCGTCGCCGTCGCGATGGCGCTCCATCCGTGAACTCCTTTATATTGCGCCGCTCCGGCCGGCTTTCGAAAATGCCGATCGGCCGTGGCGGGCCGGACCAATACTCGCCGGGAGAGAAAATCCTGTCCCCCAACATCGCGATTAACGCTGAGTTGTCCACGCAGCGCACGGCCTACCGAGCCAAGAACAAGCCTTGGCTGTCACGAAAGAGCAAAGGAAACTCCCAGCAACTAGGCAACGGCGATTATAGTCCCGATCCGGGCATTCGGAAACTGGATTTAAGATCAATACGGTGTTTTCGACGATTCTCTGTCGCGATGCCGTCGACTCTCCGTCGACCAATTGCATGAATGCGACATTATAGACCAAATGGACTGGACCATCGGTTCGGGCGCAGGTCCGGCCCCGCTCCCGGGCCCCCTCCCGGACCTCCTCCCAGGTCCTTGTCCCGGCCCGTCGACCCGGGCCTTCCTCCCCACCCTTGGGATCATGCGCGCCGCGCCGACATCGGCCTAATTTGCCTCCCTGACCTCGAAGGGGTGCGCAATGACGATCCGCGTATTGCTCGGCGCCTCCACCGCGATGGTCAGGTCAGCGCTGCACGGCGCGCTCGCCGGATGTGAGGATATCGAACTGATTCAGCCCGTCGCCTCGCCCGATACCCCCGATGCCGAAACAAGGATCGAGGACGTGGATGTTGTCGTCCTTCATCAGGCGGCGATGCGCGATTTCCCGGTCGCGCTGCGGGCGATCGTCGAGGCGCCGCATATCGGCGTGGTCGCGATCGGCGAAGATGGGCAAGCGGGCAGCCTGTATCGGGTCGACCGGCAAGGATGGCGTTTCACCGCCGGGGGCGAGCATGGGCTCGCCGATGCGATCCGCGCCGTGGCGCGGGCCGGCTGATGGCCCAGCATCAGGCCATCGCCGCGGTTGCCGCCGCGATCCGCGGCCTGATCCGCGAACGTTATCCGCGCGATGCCTTCAACACGCTCACCGTCGAGATGTACCAGGCCAAGGAGGTGGAGAAGGGGCTGACCGGCGACGGCTTCGCGATCCTGCCCTGGCGCGTGACGATCAACACGCAGCGCCGCGCCCGCGGGCCACGGGTCGACATTTTCGGGCGCCGTTTCAGGCCCTCGCTGCCGATCGATCTCAGCTTCCTGATCATCCCGGTCGCTTCCTCGGCGGAAAAGCAGTTGCGTATGCTCGGCTGGCTGATGCGCGCGCTGGAAGATGCCGGGACGATCACCGCCGCCCAGCTCAACGACTATCTCACCGAGGACGACATCTTCACCGTCGAGGAGGATGTCGACCTGGTCTGCGATCCGCTCGCCCTCGCCGACCAGCTGAACATGTGGGATCGCATCCGCAAGCACCCGCTGTTCGTCAATTATCTCGTCCGCATGGTGCTGATCGACAGCAATCAGGCGCTCGACGACAATGGCGAGGTGCTGGAACGCGGCTTCGGCGTCGGCATGGCCGAGGAGGCGATATGACGCTCGTCCTCGTCTCGCCCGATCGCTTGGTGCGGCATGTCCCGCTTGGTTTCGCCTTCCGCGACACGTCGGACCTCGGCCTTGTCGGCGACGGGCTGGAAGTGCGCATCGTCGATGCCGAACGTCCCTTTCGCAGTGCGACGCTCGGGCCGACGCCCAGCGGCACCTGGATGACACCCCGTTTGCCCGGACTTGGTCTGGAGCTCGCCGGAACTCCCGCCGACTGGCCCGCCAAGGCGCGCAGCTTCAAGATATCAGTCGACGATCCGTTCCGCCGCTTCCTGCCGATCCGGTTCGAGGCGAAACTGCCGGTGCGCGGTCGGTTGGTCTGGCCGGGCTGGGCGGCACTTGACCAGGCGAAGATCGCTCCCCTGCTGCCGGCCGACGCACCCGCGGCCTACAAGCCCGACTATCTGCCGCTCTTCCCAACGATCGCCCGGGCCGCATCGGGGCCGCGTTCCACGGTCCGCGCCCAGCTTGCCGAGCGCCAGGCCGATGGGTCCGACAAGCCCGCCGCCTGGGCCGCGATGACGGTCACCGTCGACAGCAGGATCATCGCGCTGGGCATCGCCGGCGCGAACGGCTCGATCGCCGCGGTCGGCGCCTATCCCGCGCTTCCCACCCAGACCCCTGTGGAAGCGGCCAAGGGTCGGGACGAGGTCACCTGGACTGCCGAGATCGCCGTCTATTGGGATGAGCTGGCCGACGATCAGCCCGGTCTGGACGCAATCCTGGGCCAGCTTTCCAGCCCGCCCCGCATCGCCCTCAAGCAACTCGGGAAGGACGATCCCCTGCCCGGCCAGCCGCTCACGCTCGGCCGCCCGCTCACGCTCGTGTCGCTGAAGTCGGCGAACGTGCGTCTCTCAACGCTCTACCTCAAGCCGAATTGATCGAGGAGACTGCCCATGCCTGAATATCTCGCCCCCGGCGTCTTCGTGGAGGAAGTCTCCTACCGGGCCAAGTCGATCGAAGGTGTCAGCACCACCACCACCGGGTTCGTCGGCGCGACGCGCTACGGGCCGATCGACATCGAGCCTGACGTCATCACCTCGCTCGTCGAGTTCGAGCGGATCTATGGCGGTCGCCAGCAGCTCGAGTTCGTCGGTACGACCCTCGACAATTACATGTGGAGCGCGGTCCGCGCCTTTTTCGAGGAAGGCGGCAAGCGGCTCTATGTCGCCCGCGCGTTCCAGGGCGATCTCGACACCGCCTGCGCGAAAGTTGCCGGCAAGCTGGTCCCGCCGGCCAATGTCGCCATCCGCGCCCGCTTCCCCGGCAAGGCGGGTGAGGCCCGGGTGCGGCTGCAATTCTGGGTGAGCCAGAACCGGCTGGTGCTTGAGCCCATCGGTGGCGGCAAGCACAAGGCGATCCTGCGCTCGTCGTTCGACCGCGATACCGTCTATGTCGGCAACGATGCCAAGAAGGGCATCTATTTCATCTCCTACGACATTCAGAAAGACCTGTGGAATTTCGAGAACAAGGACGGCTCGAGCAAGTTCGAACTGCAGGATCTCGCCGAAACCAACGCCACCATCCGTACCATTACGGCAAGCGTCTATGTCGAGCCGAGCGAGCCCGGCCTTCCCTTCTTCGCCGTGGCCAATCTGGCGCTCGACCGCGGTCACAAGACCGCCGGTGCGCCCGATTCGATCTTCGACTATTTCGCGGCCGAGCCGGCCAATCTGTCAGCCTCGCGCTCGATCCCGATCGTCATCGCCGCATTGACCCTGGCCCAGGCTCAGGAGGAGAAGACGGCGGCCGATCTGGTCAAGACCAACGCGGACAAGGCCGACAAGGACGCGAAGAAGGCGCTCGACGCCGCCAACAAGGCGGTCACCGACGCTGAAACCGAAAAGGGTATTGCGGACGGCAAACTGACCACCGCGCTCGATCATCAGGCCAATCCTCAACCCGGCGACGTCCAGGCCGATCTCGACGCGGCCGTCGTCGCCGCCCAGGCTGAGGTGGACGCCGCCCAGGCCAAGATCGATCTGGCGCTCCCGTTGGTGCAGCCTGCGATCGACGCGAAGGCGGCGACCGCCGCCGCGCTTGTAGAGGCGACCGAGCGCGCCAAGGCCGCGGCCGACATCTTCGCCACTGCGGGCGACGACAATCCACCGCGCAACGGCGCCAAGATCGCCTCCGATTATCTTTCGGCCAACAAGGCGGACAACCGCTTCGTCATTGCCGATCTCGAGGGCACTGGCAGTGATGCGGCCAAGGCGCGCAGCGAAGGCAAGGCCCCCTTCCTCGATGCGGTGTTCTTCCTGGCCGGGGGCAAGGACGGCGAGGTACCGGGCCTGGATGCCTATGCCGGCGAGGAAGATCAGACGACCAATCGCAAGTCGGGGCTCAAGGCGTTCGAGGATGTCGAGGATATCTCGATCGTCGCCGCCCCCGGATCGACCTACGCGCTAGCGGCCAAGACCAACGCCCAGGCGATCGCCAACGCGCTGATCGGCCATGCCGAGCACATGCAATATCGCATCGCGGTGCTCGACAGCATCAAGGGTCAGTCGATCGCCGATGTTCGAGCCTATCGCGCCATGTTCGATAGCAGTCACGCGGCCTTTTATTACCCCTGGATCCGGACCATCGATCCGAACACCGGGCAGGAGAATTACTTCCCGCCATCGGGTTTCGTGGCGGGCATTTATGCCCGGAACGACATCGAGCGCGCGGTCTTCAAAGCGCCGGCCAACGAGGTCGTGACCCTGGCGCTCGGCTTCGAGAAGCTGATCAACAAGGCCCAGCAGGAAGTGCTCAATCCCGAAGGGATCAACTGCTTCCGCTTCTTCGAGGGGCGCGGCATGCGGCTCTGGGGCGCGCGCACCATGAGTTCCGATCCTGAGTGGAAATATGTCAACCTTCGCAGATACTTCGCTTATCTCGAACGCTCGATAGACAAGGGCACCCAATGGGCGGTGTTCGAGCCCAATGGCGAACGGCTCTGGGCGAACGTGCGACGCACGATCGAGGATTTCCTCCTCAACGAATGGCAGTCCGGCGCGCTGCTCGGCGACAAGCCCGAACGGTCCTATTTCGTGAAATGCGACCGCTCCACCATGACCCAGAACGACCTGGATAACGGCCGGCTGATCTGCCTGGTCGGGGTCGCGCCGCTGCGTCCCGCCGAATTCGTCATCTTCCGCATCGGCCAGTGGACGGCCGACCGCAAGTCATAAGGGGTCATTGTCATGGCAGTGCTGAGAGCAGATCGCCCATATGTCCAGTTCAACTTCCTGGTCGACCTGGGCGACGGCAACCCCGAAAGCCCGCAAGCAGGCTTCCAGGAAATCAGTGGCATCGGGATGGAAGTCACCGTCTCCGAATTTCGGCTTGGCAACAGCAAGGAAAATTCGGTGGTCAAGATCACCGGCATGAACAAGTCGACCGACGTCACCATGAAACGCGGCGTGATCGGCTCGCTCAACCTTTACAAATGGCTCGATCAGATCCGCAACGGCGATCAGCAAGCGCTGCGTACGGTCACCATCACGTTGAAAAACGAAGACCATACCCAGGACGTCCAGGTGTGGAAGCTGCTGCGCGCGCGCATCATCAAGCACACCAGCGGCCCGCTGAACGCCAAGGGCACCGACGTGGCGATGGAAGAGCTGGTCATCGCCTACGAGCGGCTGGAGATGGAATAACCCATGTTCGCCGGCGACGCCCTTCCCGGCATCCGCGTCGACATCGCCCCGGCTCCAATTGCCGAGGCGCTGCCGCGCATGGACGTCGCCGTGTTCGCGGGGTTCGCGCAGCGCGGGCCCTGCCACGTCGCGATCGCCGTATCGAGCGTCGCCGCCTACGAGGCGGTGTTCGGTGGCGATTGCCCACTTGCCTATGACGAGGAAGGCGGTCGCCGGCTGACCGGCAACCTGGCGCCTGCGGTCCGCGCCTTCTTCTCCAATGGCGGCACACGCTGCTGGGCGATCCGCCTCGCCGAGACGACCGAGCTGGCCGATAGCCGCGCCGCCGAGCTGGGCGCTCCTGATGCGGGATCGCGTCCCGCGTCCGCGGGCAGCTTCCTGATGCCCGGTCTGCTCTGCCGGCTCCCCGTCATCGACGACAATGCCAGCATCATCCTGCCGGCCAGGCTGAGCGCCGCCAGCCTCGGCTCCTGGTCGGATGAGATGCGGCTCGCGGCGCGCCTCTCGCGCCGACCAGTCGCCGTCGCGGGGCAAGGCAAGCTGCGCTACGGCCTGCGTTTCGCCGATCCAGGCGTGTTGGCCCCCGGCGATCTGATCGAGCTGACCGGCGGTAGCGGCCTCGTCAAACGCTATGCCAAGGTGGTGCGCCTGGCGGACGGCGATGTCATGGCGATGTGGATCGCCTCGTTCGCCCGCATCGTCGAGGCCGAAGAAGGTCCGGCGGTCGTCAAGCAGGGCCATGCCATGATCGCAGGCGAGGCGGGCAGCTTTGAAGCGAGCCTTACCGAGGGCACGGTCTGTACGCTCAGCTTCGCCGACAAGAATATACCGCTGGCGCGCGGCCAATGGGTGCGTTTCCAGCATCAGGGCGAGGCCGATTGGTTGCGCATCGATGCCCTGCGTGTCGATGCCGTCCAGGACAACAAGGCATTCGGCCCCGCATGGCAGCAGGTGGCGTCGCGGATGCCGGGCGGGCCGCTCGCTGCGTCGAAGGTCATGATCGACATTGCCGAGCATCGCCCCGGCGCGGATCGAGTCCATACCGGACTCGGGCTGGCCCCTGAGGCGGCCGGAGCGATCCAGGACCTTGTCGATGCCGATCTCTTCCATCGGGAGCGGACCAACCGTACCGCGGCGATCCGCCCCGGCTTCGCCATCACCGGCGAAGAAAGCGATCGCATCGCCCTTGCCTATGGCGATTCAGGTTTCGCCGAGATCGCCGCGCGGTTCGGCACGCCCGCCTTTACCGCGACCGATCGCCTGGCGCTGCGCTCCGCCTGGCTGCCGGTCGGGCTCGATGCCGACTTTGCCGAGCCGTGCGGGCCCTTGCCCCGGTCCGAGGACCCGTTGGTCCGCGACGGGCTGTCGCGCTTCGACGAGCGAATCTTCCTCGATCCCCGCCTCGCCGATCTGCGCGGTCCTGCACTGGTCGAACGAGTCCAGGCGATCCGCGATCTCGGCGAACAACGCGTGTTCGGTATTCACGCCGCCTTCGACATCGAGGGCGACCTGTTCCCCGAACCGAGCCTGCTCGCCGTTCCCGACGCCACCCAGCCGGGCTGGGAACTCGACAGCATGGGGGACAGTTTCCCGCCGCCCGCGCCGGGCTCCCCGGTCCTCGCCAATTGGCGCAATCATTCGGGCGGATGCCCGCCCCCCGCGGTACCCGAGCTGGCGGAGCCGGATTTCAGCGGGTTCCTGGATTGCACGACCCGCCTGCTCGCCGCACCCGAACTCGATCCGCTGCAGAATCCGGTCGCCACCGACGACTTCACTCTGTCCTGGTCTCCTGGACCGGCCGGTAGTGTCGCGGTGCTGGAGGAGGCCGCCCAGCCGGAGTTCACTGACGCGGTCGAGCTGCTCCGCGAGAAGAACGTCTCATCCTATCCCGTCACCGGACGCGCCCAGGGAGTGCATTATTATCGCCTGCATTTCGAACTCGACGGAAACGTATCGGCCTATGCCGCCGTCAAGGCGGTGCTCCGCAAGGCACGTTTCGCGGCGGCCAAGGCCGGGCTCAAATCGCCGCGCCTCGCCGCGCTCCATACGGCCATCCTGCGCATCGCCGCCGCCAATGGCGATTTCTTCGCGATCCTGTCGCTCCCCGCATATTTCCGGACCGCCGATGCCGCCGGCCATGCCCGCGCGCTCGCCACGCTCGCGCCGGGTGCCGGGTCGACGGGCCAGCTCGGTGCGGACGAAGCCCGCCTTCTCTCGCATGGCGCGGTCTATCATCCCTGGCTCGTCGCGCGGACTGGCACTGGCCTGTTGTCCGCGCCACCCGACGGTGCCGTCGCCGGCTTGATGGCGGCGCGCGCGCGCCATCGCGGCGCCTGGATCGCCCCCGCCAACGATCCGCTGATGGACGTGGTCGGGCTGGATCCATCGCTGCCCGAACCTGAGCTGCTCGCGCTCGACCACGCCCGCGTCAACATGATCCGCCATTTACCGGCTGGCTTCACGCTGCACGACGCGGATACGCTCTCGCCCGAGCGCGAGTGGCGCCCGATCAACGTCCGCCGACTGATGATGCTGCTCCGCCGCACCCTGCTCCGCCGCGGCATGACCTATGTGTTCGAACCCAATGGCCCGGCGCTGCGCCGCGCGGTCGAGCGCAGCCTGATCGAGACGCTCGACGACCTGCAGCAGCGCGGCGCCTTTGCTGGCGCCAGTTCTGAAAAATCCTTCCGCGTCGCCGTGCAGCAGAGCGATGCCGATATGGACGCGGGCCGCCTGGTCGTCGAGGTCGGCGTCGCTCCGTCCCAGCCGATCCGTTTCCTCACCCTCCGCCTCGTCCAGCAGGGCGCGCGGCTTTCGATTCTCGAGGAGGCGTGATGGTCGACGCAGTGCGCCCCTTCACAGCCTTCAACTTCGCGGTCGAGATCTATCCCGACGGCAAAAGCGATCCGCTCGTCAAGGCAAGCTTCGCCGAGTGCGACGGGCTCGAGATCACGCAGGAATTCAAGACGATCCGCTCGGGTGGCGCCAATGATCACGCATACCGCGTGCCCGGCACCATCAGCTACGCCAACCTCACCCTGAAGCGCGGCTTCACCGACAATTTCGATCTCTGGAAATGGTTTGCCGATTCGATCGCCGATCCTTTCCTGCGCGCCAATGCCGAGGTCGTGATGTTGGCCGAGGACGGCAGCACCGAACGCGCGCGCTTCCAGCTCAGCCGCTGCATTCCCGCCAAGATCAAGGCCCCCGCACTCAACGCGAAGGACGGCACCATCGCGATCGAGGAATTCGCGATGGCCTATGAAAAGCTCCAGCTCGCCATGCCGGCACCGGCGGGAGGTGCCAAATGAGCGAGCAGGTTCTCGTCAGGGCCCAGATGATCGAACTCAAGCAGGACCTCTCAATCGAGAAGCCCGGCGGCAAGAAGGTCTTCGTCCAGTTCAATCCGGAATCGATGAAGGTCACCTTCGCCAACCAGGTCGCCGAGCCCAAGGGCGGTGACCAGAAGGCAGGTACCGCCGGCCGCCAGTTCGTCGGCGCGGGCACGACGAAACTGGCCCTGACGCTCTGGTTCGATGTGACCGCGATGGCCCAGAACCCGGTCGATGATGTCCGCCGCCTCACCGCCGACATCCTGTTCTTCATGACGCCCCAGGAGGCTGAAACCGACAAGAAGAAGCTCGCGCCGCCCGGCACCCGCTTCTCCTGGGGCTCGTTCATCTTCGACGGCATGGTCGAGGGGCTCGAGGAAAGCCTCGAATTCTTTTCGCCCTCGGGCAAGCCGTTGCGCGCCAGCGTGACGCTGACGCTCGCGCAGCAGAAGATCCTGGTTTCGAAGTTCGACGACCCCGGCACGGTGCCGTCGCGCCCCGGCCAGCGCCCTTTCACCCCGGCGCCGCAGAATACCAGCCTCCAGAACATGGCGGGCGCGGCCGGCAAGGATGACTGGCAGGGCGTCGCCGCCGCCAACAATGTCGAGGATCCGCTGCGCATGTCGCCCGGTGCGCTGATCGATCTCGACGCGAGCGTCGGCGTGGGCGGCAGCGTGGGCTTTGGTGGCGGTGCCAGCTTCGGTGTCGGAGTGGGTTTCGGCGTCAGCGCGTCGATTGCGCCGCCAAGCTTCGAGATAGGCGCCGCGGTTTCGCTGTCGTCCCCGAAACTGTCGATCAATTGAGGAGCGGGAAATGGCGGTCGTCATCGACGAATTCGAAGCGACCGGGGAACCGGCCAATGACGCCAAGGGCGATGCCGGCCCCCAGCAGGAACCGCGCCCGCATGAAACCCGGCGGCGTATGCGTGCCGTCGCCATCCGTGCCGCCCGTGTCTGGCCGCGATGAGCGCTGACGTCGCCCGTTTGCCGATGCGTCCTGCGCGGCCCTCGATCTTCATCGAGGGCAAGCGCAATGCGCAGCTCGAGGCCAGCCTGCTCCGCTATGAGCTGAGCGACAGCATCGAAGGCATGGCGCGGGCCGAGATTTCATTCGGCAATTGGGGTGGCGAGGACAAGCCCGGCTTCCAGTATTTCGATCGCAAGACCCTTGATTTCGGCAAGAAGCTGAAGGTCGGCATCGGCGATTCCGATGTCCTGTTCGAAGGCCGCATCACCGGCATCGCCGCCGATTTCCCCGAAGGCGAAGCCGCGCGCATCACCGTCTTCGCCGAGGACCGGCTGCAGGATCTGCGCATGACCCGGCGCACGCGCTGCTTCGCCCAATCCTCGCTCGGCGATGTGGTGCGGAAAGTCGCCCGGGAACACGGCCTCGATGCCCAGGTCGATACCCAGGCCCCGGCGGTGCCGCTGCTCGCCCAGCTCAACCAGACCGATCTCGCTTTCCTGTTCGATATCGCGCGGCGTTTCGACGCTGACATCTTTATCCAGGGCGCGGCGCTCCATGCCGCCCCGGCGCGCACCCAGGAGGGCGTGAAGCTCGCCTGGGCGGGCACTTTACGCTCGTTCAGCGTGCTCGCCGATCTTGCGCATCAGCGGAGCGGCGTCGTCGTCTCTGGCTGGGACGTGAGCGAGAAGAAGGGCGTCAGTCACAAGGGCGCCAAATCGGCGATCGAGTCCGAACTCAACGGCGACACCGCCGGCGGCGACATCCTCGTCAAGGCGCTCGGCGAAAGAGTCGACACCCTGGCGCACGGCGTTCCGCGCTCGGCCGACGAGGCGAAGCAACTCGCCGAGGCCAGCTACCGCCACATGGCGCGGGGGTTCGTCACCGGCGAAGGTTCCTGCGAGACCGATCCCAAGCTTCGCGCCGGCGTGAAGCTCGACCTGACCGGCCTCGGCCCGCTGTTCGACGGCAGCTACCGCGCGATCTCGGTCACCCATCTCTACGACCCGGAGCACGGCGCGCGCACCGAATTCCGCTGCAACCGCCCGGGGATCAAGCCGCTGTGAACGCGTTGACCCTCCTCGAAGGCGACCGCCGCCAGGCCCAGCTCGACGAGCGCATGCCGTTCGGCCTGGGCGGCATCTGGTACGGCGTCGCGCCCGCGACGGTGATCGACATCTCCGATCCCGATGGCACCGGCCGCGTACAGGTCACCCTGCCCTGGTGCCCCGATTCAGCCGGCGGCCGGTACGAGGCCTGGGCGCGCATGGCTACCCTGTTCGCCGGCAAGGATCGCGGCAGCTGGTTCATGCCCGATGTCGGTGATGAAGTGCTTGTCGCGTTCGAACATGGCGATCCCGCGCGCCCATACGTGTTGGGCGGCCTGTGGAACGGCACCGACTCCCCGCCGGAAAGCGCAAGCAGCCAGAACAACCACAAGGTCATCAAGTCGCGCAACGGCGTCACCGTCACGCTCGACGACAGCAATGGGCAGGAGAAGCTGATCCTCGAAACCCCTGGCGGCCAGAAGGTCACCTTGAAGGACGGCCCCGGCGCAGTCGATATCGAGGATTCGAACGGCAATTCGATCAAGCTGGAAACCGCGGGGATCACCGTCACCGCGGCGGCCAAGGTGACGGTCAATGCCTCGCAGGTCGCGATCTCGGCCGGCATGGTCCAGGTCGATGCCGGCATGTCCAAATTCTCCGGCGTGCTCCAGGCCGACACCATCATCACCAACAGTATCGTCTCGGCCAGCTACACGCCGGGCGCGGGGAATATCTGGTGACCGCGCTCGCCCATCCGCTCACCTGGGCCGCGCCGCGGCCGATGTGGCGCGGCGCCGCCTCGCCCGGCCGGGCGCCGACCATCCTGCGCTTCGCCAATGACGAGTTCATGGAGCAGCTGCTCGGCTTGCTCGAAACCGATCCCGGCGCGCTGACCGATCATGTCGCCCGCCACGAAACCTGGCGTTCGCCCCAGTTTGACCATCGGACCGAGGATCTGGTCGAGCGCGTGCCGCTTCCCGCGCCATTGAAGCTCGCCCGGCTCAAGACCCGCCTCGGCCGCGCGCCGAAGCCGATCGCGGCAGTCCCGGCCAATACGCCGCGCCTGAAACTCTATCAGCCCGCCCATCAGCGTTTCTATGTCGCTGCGGCGACGCTCGCGTGCGCGATCCCCGGCCTTCCCGATCGCAAGCTCGCCGGCAGCCACGAACAGGTCGGTTTCGTGCTGCGCCGCCTGATGCCAGCGACCAAGGACGCCCAGCCCGGCAGCCCCTTGTACGAATATGGTTTCGTCAAGGACGCGACCGGCGCGCGCTGGCAGCGCGTCGCCGAAGGCGATGAGGGTGTGCTCGTGCCGGGCGAGGAGCGCCTGCCCGCTTTTCCGCTCGCCCATCAGGACGGCCATGGTCTGAAGCGGACGATGTGGGGCGGCCTCATCCCGGTCGGCCGCCGAGAGCAATATCTGAGCGCAACGATCACCCGCACCGCACGCCGTTTGGTCGAAGGCCAGGCCGAGGCGCTCGCTGGTGCTGCGTCCGTGCCGCCACGCAATTCGAAGCTGGCGCGCACCACCGAGTTCAAGATCGACTTCGCCGAACCGTGGAAGGCGTTGATCCAGGCGGCGATGAAAGCGGCCAGCGACCTCATCCTGGATACCGACAGCAAGGCGACGCCGACCAACAAACAGCTCAGCATTCGCAAGCGCAACTGGGGTTACCAGTCGCAGAGCTGGCTGCTCCTGCTGGACCTGATGGCCTTTCTCGACCGCCATCTCCCGAGCGTCGCCCAAGCCGTGCGCCAGGCATCGCCCGGCTCGCTTTCCGGCGACAAGCTTGCGCTCTACACGTGGCTCTCGGGCCAGATGTCGACCGCCGAGCGCGACAAGCTCGACAGCGGCTTCAAGCCCAACGAAGCGTTCAACACTGGCCGCCCCGAACATGTCCGCAGCCTCGCCGAGGCGCTCCGTCAGATCGACAAGCCGGGCGTCGCCGCATTGCTCGAAGGCGTCGAGACGCAATATCGCGATCACAAGGACGATCGCGCCAAATGGCCCGCCTTCCACTATCTCCTCGGCGGCATCGCCAGCGATGGGTTGGGTAACGGGCTAGAGGCCGCCGGCGCTTTTCGTCGCCTACCGCCAGCCAATCCCGGCGCCGCGCCGGATGCGGAGATCGACGCGCTCACCGTATCGCTGGTGTCGCCACCGGTGCCGGGCCCGTTCGACGTCAACATGGTCGACAAGCTCACGGTCCTCGTCGCCCGCGCGCTCGACACTGGCGATGAGGTAACCGCCCGCCCGCTACCCTTCGCTCAGCAGCTCGCCCAGACCATGGCGGAAAGCGTGGGCGATACCGGCCAGTTCCGCCTGCGCTTCGTCCATCTCAACGCCGATTGCGGCCCGGTCCACCCGCCGGTGCTCTCCCAGCCCAGCACCCCGTTCGAGCTGGCCAGTTTCTTCGATCCCGACGCCCCGGCGCGCCCGGTGCGAATCAGCCTGCCGATGGACACCAGCCCCGCGGGCCTGCGCAAGCACGCGCGCGGCACTGCCTTCGTCCTGTCCGACATGCTCTGCGGCCAGGTCCAGCGCGCCAAGGGCATGGGGTTCATCGACCTCGTTCTGCAGGTCCTGCCCTGGCCGCTGCACAAGGAGATCGACACCGGCGACGGCGGCGGCTGCAAGAACGGCAACGGCATCGATATCGGCATGATCTGCTCGCTCTCGATCCCGATCGTCACGCTCTGCGCGCTGATCCTGCTGATGATCATCGTCAGCCTGCTCGACTTCATCTTCCGCTGGATGCCGTTCCTCGCCTTTTGTTTCCCGGTGCCCAAGTTCAAGGGGAAGGGGAGCGGCGGATGAGCAGTCCCTTCGGCAAAGGCATCGCCTTCCCACCGCGCGTCGACGCCGCCGGCCGGATGCTCTGGTCGCAAGGCGAGCGCAACATCCAGGAATCGATCGCGGTCATCCTCCGGACCGATCTGAACGAGCGCGTCCAGCTGCCCGGTTTCGGCACCAGCCTGAACGCCTTCCTGTTCGAACCGAACAATGCCGCAACTCATGCCCGTATCGCGCACGCCATCGATGCCGCGCTGAAGAAATGGGAGCCGCGCATCACCGTCGAGGCAGTCGATGTCGCCGCCGACGCGAAGGCGACCGAGACGGCGATCGCCACCATCACCTATCGCCTCGTCGCGACCGGCGCTGCCCAGCGCGTCGCGATCGACGTCCCGCTGGCCACGAGCTGAGGAGGATCGGATGCCGCTCCCCGTCCCCCCCACCGACAACCGGCGCTACCAGGCGCTGGTCGACGAGCTCATCGCGCGCATTCCGTCGCACACCCCGGAGTGGACCAACTTCACCCAGTCCGATCCGGGCGTCACGCTGATCCAGCTCTTCGCCCATGTCACCGAGAGCCTGCTCTACCGCACCAACCAGATCCCCGAGCGCAACCGCGCCAAATTCCTCCAGCTGCTCGGCGTGCCGCTCGCCCCGGCACGGGAAGCACGCGGCCTTGCCGCCTTCGTCAATGAACGCGCACCGGCCGAGACCCTGATGGTCCCGCGCGGCAGCGAGCTGTTCGCCGGCACCATCCCCTTCCGCACCGCGACGTCGCTCGACGTGCTGCCGGTCGAGGCCCGATTCTATGTGCGCCGGCCGATCACGCCGACCCAGGAGCAGACGGACTATTACGCCCTGCTCTACGCCTCCTACGACAAGCCGGTACCCCAGACCCTAACCCTTTATGAGACGGTCGAGGTGGTGAACGGTGAAGGCGTCGATCTTGCCCAGACGGTCGATCACAGCCTGTGGGTCGCACTGCTCGGCCGCAAGGACGACCAGAAGGTCACCCAGGCCGACCCCGGCGGCTGGGACGATCTGCGCGGCAAGCTTGCCGGCCGCACGCTCTCGCTCGGCCTCATGCCCGATCAGGGCGCCGAACAGATCGTCGCCCGCCCCGGCACCCCGCCGCCCGCTGCCGACGGCCTGCTCCGCTTCGAAGTGCCGAGTCCCGGTCCGGTGACGCTCGACGAAACCGGCCGCCCTGCCCCCACCTATGTGCGCCTCACCGCGCGCGCCGATTTCGATCCGCTGACTCAACCCGGCATCGTCGAGCTGGCTTTGCCCGGTGCCGGCGCAAGCATCGACTATTGGGACAATCTCGATCCGCTCGAGGCCGGCGTCGGCGATCTGCCACCGGCAGTCGACGCACCCGACGTGTCCGGCCGACTGGTCACCTGGCTGCGTGTCCGCTCCGGCAGCAGCACCGACGTCAAGCTCCGCTGGATTGGAGTCAACGCAGCGCAGATTCGCCAGCAATTGCTGATCAGCGCCGAACAGCTCGCCCCGGGCGACGGTACGCCGGACCAGGCACGCCAGCTTCGCCAGTCACCCGTGCTCGCCGGATCGGTGATGGTGACGAGCATCGAGAACAACGACCGGCACGACTGGAAGGAGATCGACGATCTCCGCGCCGCCGGGCCCGAACTGCCCATTACCGGCGCGCCCGACATGGGCGATCCGGTCGAGGTCTTCTCCTGCGACGCCGAAGCGGGCCTGATCCGCTTCGGCGATGGCCTCACCGGCCGCCGCCCGCGCCTCGGCGAAGCGCTCTACGCCAGCTATGCCTGCACCGAAGGTGCCGAGGGCAATGTCGCGGCGTACATGCTCAAGGCCGGGCCGATGCTCCCCGCCGGCGTCAGCGCGACCAATCCGGCTCCCACCTGGGGCGGCGCCGAAGCGGAAAGCGTCGCCGCCGCCGAAAAGCAGATTCCGCGCTTCATCACGCACCGCGACCGGCTGGTCACCGCCGACGATTTCCGCGCGATCGCCTGGCGCACGCCCGGCGTGGCGATCGGCCGGGTCGAGATCCTGCCGGCCGCACATCCCGACATCGCGCCGCTGACGATCGGCTCCGCCCCGGGTGCGGTGACGCTGATGGCGATCCCGACGCGCGATCCCAACCACCCCGAGGCCCCCCGCGCCGATCGGCCGTTCCTCAACGCCCTGTGCAGCTATCTCGACCCGCGCCGGCTGGTCACCACCGAGCTGGTGCTGCGCGGCCCTGACTATGTCGGTATCTGGATCTCGATCGGGATCGAGGTCGCTGGCGGCTATGCCGTGGCCGAGGTGGTTGAGGCAGTGAAGGCGCGGATCAAGGTCTATCTCAGCCCGCTGCCCGCACCGACCACGCCGATGCCGCAACTGCCGATGCTCTACGGCCCGGATATCGACCCGGCGCTGCGCGGCTGGCCGCTCGCCCGCCCGGTCCACTCCCGCGCGCTCCTCGCCGAGGTCGCGCGTGCCGCCGGCGTGGTCGAAGTCGCCGATGTGCTCCTCGCCCAGGGTAGCAAGCCGGGCACGGATTCGGTCGATCTGTCCGGTCTCCAGCTGCCCGAGATCCTCGGCATCTCCGTAGTCGCCGGCCCGCCGCTTCCCCTCGACGTGCTGCGCGGCGCCACTGCGACGCCGTCGATCGGTGTCGGCCGCCTGCCGGTTCCGATCCTGGCGGAGACCTGCTGATGAACGTCAACGGCTCCCGCTTCCACCTGCTGCTCGGCAAGGACGATTGGGGCGTGTGCACCAGCGCCACGCCCGATGCCGTGCCGCTAAAGGATCAATGGGAAGAGCTCACCGCAAGCTCACTCTTCCCCGCCTTCGACAAGGTGAGCGGCCAGCTCACTTTGTTGCCCATGGTACAGCCAATCGCGGACACCCCCGGCGAGCAGCGCTTCACCGCCGCCGACCACCGCGACGCCGCCGCCGATCGCAACGGCAATCTCTATGTCGTCGCCGACGACCGCCGCGGTTTGCTGGTCCGCTCTGCTGGCGACGGCCGGGTCACGCCCTTCTGGCCGTCCGCGTCGCGCGCCCGCCGCGTCACCCGCGCCTTCACCGATGCAGCCCCGGATACCCCGGTTGACGAGGTCCTTGCCGGCCTTGCGGTCACCACCGGCGATTTCCTGGTCGTCGGCACGATCGGCGCGGAGGCTGGCGGGCTGCTCCGCTTCGACCTGGTCGGCGGCGGCGCGCCGGAGCGCATGACATTGCCCTCCGGCATCTTCCCCGCATCGCTCGCCCCGACCTGCGACCGGGGGGTGTGGCTGCTCGATGCCGCCAGCCCGCGCCTGTTCCGGCTCGATTCCGATCTTCGCCTGGCCTCGCAACCGGTCAAGGATCACGCGCCGGCCTTCGCGCCCGAGGATGCCGATCCCAAGGCCGATCATTTCCGCGCCGAGCTTGTCACCATCGACGTCAGCGCGGCGACCGCCCCGGTCGCGATTGCCACCTTGTGCGACGGCAGCGTCATCCTGCTCGATGCGCCCGCGGCGGCCCCGGCCGCGCTCCATATCGTCGATCCCGGCAAGACCGCGCTTCGTCTGCTACGCACCCTCGATTTCCGCGCGAGCTGCTTCACCGCGACCATGCTCGAGGAGGCGCCCGTCCTGCTGCTCACCGATGCAGGCGGCAACCAGGCGCGCCGGGTCCGCCTGGCCGAACGAAATGGGCAATGGGAGGCGGAAGAGCTGCCCGACACGCTCCCGCTGCGCCGTTTCGGCGGCCGGGCGCTCGTCACCGTCAAGGACCAGGTCTGTTACGACAGCGGCGCGACGGACCCGATCTGGGTGCCGGTCGTCGAAGTCGTGCATCGCCGGTTTGCGAAAAGCGTCAGCTTCCTCACCACCATCCATGACGGCGCCGTACCGCAATGCGTATGGGATCGCATCCGCCTCGACGCCTGCATCCCGCCCGGCGCCTCGGTCACCATCGAAGCCCGTGCCGCCGACGAGAAATCCGCGCTCGTCACGCCCGCGACCGCCTGGGTGCTCCAGCCCGAACTGGTACTGTCGCCGAGCGGCCCCGAGCTTCCCGGCAAGCGCGCCATCGCCGCGATCGTCACCGATACTGCGGCCGGCAAGGGAAGCTGGGACCTGCTGCTCCAGAATGTCACCGGCCGTTATGCTCAATTGCGCATCACCCTGAGCGGCGACGAGCGCGTGACGCCCCGGCTGCGCGCGCTGCGCCTCTGGTATCCGCGCTTCTCCTGGGTCCAGCGCTTCCTGCCCGGCGTGTATCGCGAGGAACCTGCCTCGGCCTCGTTCCTCGAACGCTTCCTCGCCAATTTCGAGGGGATCGAGACGGGCATCGAGGATCGCATCGCCGGCGCCGAGGCGCTGCTCGACCCGCGCACCGTGCCCGCCGAGTTGCTCGAATGGCTGTCGAGCTGGTACGAGGTCGCGCTCGATCCGTCCTGGGACGAGCGCCGCCGCCGGCTGTTCATCGCCAATGCCGCGCGCTTCTTCGGCTGGCGCGGCACGACCCGCGGCCTGCTCCTCGCACTCAAACTTGCGCTCGACACCAGGGTCAGCGCGCAGGATTTCGACCTGGAGCGCCCGGCCTGCCCCTCGGCCAAGGCGATCCGCATCGTCGAGACCTATGTCAGCCGCACCCGCGGGCGCGTCTTCCCGCCCGCCGACCCGATCACCACCCCCGGCATCCGCAGCCTCGACGGCGACTGGATGCCGGAGGAAGGCGCCGCCGGGCTCTGGGCGCGCTGGCCCGAACAGCCCGCCCCGACGGGCCGTTTCCCGCTCTTCCCGCCCGCGGGCAAGGAAATGATCTGGACGGCACTGGCCCAGGCGCAATTCGGCTTCGTACCGGCAGTCGGCCAGGGTGAGCGCGCCCGCTGGCAGGCATTCCAGGACGCGATCGGCATCGCCTCTCCCGCCGCCCACCTGCCGTCCGCGACCACTGAACCATGGCTGCGTTATGTCGCGCTGCCGTCCCATGATCGCCGCGAATGGCAGGACTTCCTCGCCGCCCGCTACCGCTCGCTCGACCGGCTCAATGCTGCGCACAATAGCGGCTGGGACGATTTTGCGTCGGTCCCGCTGCCCGACCATCTGCCCGGCACGGCAGCCGCTGCGCGCGACTGGCTCTGCTTCGAGGGCCAGGAGCTGCCGATCGGCCGCGCCGCCCATCGCTTCGCGGTGCTGCTCCCGCGCGCCAGTGTCGACGCCGATCCGGCGCAGGAAGCCGCTGATCTCGCGCTCGCGCGCCGCATCGTCACGTTGGAAAAGCCGGCGCACACCATCTTCGACGTCCGCTTCTACTGGGCGATGAACCGCGTCGGCGAAGCCCGCCTCGGGCTGGACAGCGCCATCGGCCAGGGCAGTCGCGCACCCGAGCTGGTGCCCGGCGCGGTGCTTGGCCGCGCCTATGTCGGCGCCTCCTTCGTCGGCGGACCAGACGCCCCGCGCCCGGGCAGGGAGCGGATCGCATGCTGAGACAACACACCCAACAAGGGGAGCCATTCCATGGGATGCTGTAGCCCATTCACGGCCGTGGCAACGGCCTCGGCGGCGGACCCCGGCCGCCACGTCAATTTCGTGCCCGGCATGGTCCTGGGCGTCGACGATTACCGCCAGGAGTTCGCCTATCATTCGGCGCGCGACAAATGGATCGTCCGCGATTTCCTCGGTTACGGCACGCTGTCGGGCCTCGCCGTTTCGGTCGAGGACGACGGCTTGAACGGCCCCCGCATCCGAGTCACCGCCGGCGCTGCCGCGGCGCCAAGCGGCCAGTTGATCTGCGTCGGCCGCGAGCAATGCGGCAGCCTCAACGCCTGGCTCGCCCGCGACGAGATCAAGGAGAAGATTCGCCTGATGCTGCTCGATCCCAATGAGGATCACACCAGCCTCAACCTCTACCTCACCCTTTGCTATGTCGATTGCGCCGTCGCCGAGGTGCCGATCCCGGGCGAGCCCTGCCGCAGCGACGAGAATCTGATGGCGCCGTCGCGCATCGCCGACGATTACACGATCAACTTCGCCTTCGAGGCCCCGCCGATGACTGAGGCAGAGGCGATCCCGGCGCTCGACACCTTCCTCGCGATGCATTCCACCGACAATGGCCAGCCCAATGATGCCGCTGGCTTCGCCAACGCGTTGCGCATCGCGGAAATCCAGCTCCAGCTTGCGCTCGGCCTCTATCCCGCCGACGCGGCCGAACCCGCTGCCGGCGATATCGCACCGCTCAAAATCCACCCGGAGTTCGAGACACGCTTCCGCACAGCGCTCAAGACATTGTGGGTGACGAGGCTTCGTCCCAGGGTCGCAGCGCAACGCTGCAACACTGCCTCGGTGCCCGCCAACGACTGCGTGCTCCTCGCCCAGATCTGGTTCCCGATCGTCAAGACCGACGAGACCTGGTCGGTCGACGGAGACTCGACCGTCGTGGCGCGCGACGACAGCAATCGTCCGGTGCTGCTCTCTGCCGGTATCGCCCAGTCGAGCTTTGGCGGAGTCGTCGTCGCGGACTCCACCGGCCAGGGCTTCGAGTTCATCACCGCGGCGGGCACCATATCCGGCAAGACCCGGGTGGCAATCGTCCGCTCCGACGTGCCGATCACGGTCAAGGTTCCGGGTGCTTCCAAGAATCTGGGGAGCGAACTCAACATCAAGGCGGGAGGCAAGGCGGAGATCACCGTCAGCACTCCCATCAAGACCACCATTGACGGCAAGAACGACCTGAAGCTCGCCGTTCGCGGCGCGGTCAGCCTTGTGTCCGACGGCACGGGCACCTGGCACATCACGGGCCTGGTCAAATGAGCGGCGGCGATTTCCTCGCGCTCGAACAGCCGGTCAGCGACGGCGGCATCGAGAGCGTCAACTTCTTCAACGGCCGTCTGCTGACCGGCGGCGATATGCAGCGCGAGCAGCGCGCGCGCCGCGGCAGCGAGGCGCGACTGGGCGAGGCGCTGGGGGACGGGATCGCTTTCGGCCTCGACGTGTCAGCCCTGCCGCCCGACGCCGATGACAGCCTTGCCTCGATCCAGGTCCAGCCCGGCCTCGCGATCAGCCGCACCGGGCAGTTGCTCCGCCTGACCCAGCCCGAGCGCATCCGCCTGTCGCGCACCGATTCCACCAGCTTCGCCACCGGCGGCTGCGCCTTCGACGATTGCGTGCCGCTGGCGGGCGGCACCTATGTCGCGGGCGAAGGCCTGTATCTCCTCACCATCGCCCCCGCCGAGACCGGCGCCGGCCGCGCGCCTTCCAACGGGCTTGGCGCGACCGGCGCACCCTGCGACGTGGATCGCCGGATCGACGGGGTCCGCTTCCGCCTGCTTGAAATCCCCTCGTCGCTCTATGCCGATCTGAACGTCACCGATCCGGACTTCCGCAACGCGCTCGCCTATAAATGCTTCGGCCCAGGCGTGCTGGTCGACTGGGCGACCGCCCTGGTCGCCGGCGGGGCACGCACAGATCCGCTGCTTGATGCGATGGCCGGCCATGGTTTCTCCGAACAGGAAGTCGCGCTCGCACTAATCGGGTTCAAGGGCGCGGCGGAACTCACCCTGCTCGACAACTGGGCCGTCCGCCGTCCCCTTTCGCTGCTCGATTCTCCCGGCGCCTTTTTCGGCACTACCGCGCCGCGCCGCATCGCCACCGGCCGCGCGATGCTGGCACAGTTCCAGGCGCATTTCGGCGCGCTGCGTTCCGCCAATACGCCCGCGCTCAAGGCCCGGACGCACTTCCGGCACCTGCCGCCGGTCGGGATTTTGCCTCGCATGACCGCCGACCAGGCCAAGGATTTCTTCGGCGGCATGACGATCCGCGGCCCGGTCCACATCAACAGCGCGACCGTCGAGCAGTTGATCCGGGAAAGCCTCGCCTTCCCCGCGATCCGCTCGGCCAGCAGCGAGATTGTCTGGCTCTATGCGGTCGCCGAGAACCTGATCGCAGGCGCCAAGGCGGCGGCGGACCCGGCCAAGCCCGACCCGTATCTGCTCTTCGCTTCGGCGAACATCGCCTTCCGCGGCGACGCCCGCTTCAACCTCCACCGCTGGAATTACGCCAACTACGCGCTCGGCGGCGGCTGACGCCGGAAAGGATCGATCATGGTTCAACCCACTGCAGACCCCGGCAGCATCTCTGTCCCGATGTCGAGCATCCTCGATGCGCTCGAAGGGGTGCTCACCGAGGCCGAACGCAACGCCCTGTTCGAACAGTTGATCGGCCTGCGCCCGTCAGGTGTGGCGCCGGGCGACCTGATTACCGCCGAGCTGTTCAACCAGATGCTGAGCGATATCAACGATCATTCGATCCGCCTCGCCGCGCTCGAGGGCGCCGCCGACCCGGTTCCGCATGTGCCGGTGATCACCCAGATCGTACCGCAACTCGTCAAGACCGGCCAGGAATTCACCGTCTTCGGTGAAAATCTCAATGCCAACCTCTTGAGCCGGATCGACGTCGACGAGACCAATATCCCGCTCGACCGGATCAAGGATGGCAGCAGCCCTACACGCCTGGTGCTGGATGCGCCGGCCATCATCGGCCTGCCGCCCGGCGGCGGCACCGTCATCCTCTCGGTGTCCAACCCTGCGGGCAGCGACCAGGGCAGCTATGTCCAGCTTCCCGGCGTGGCCGCCAATATCCAGGCAACCTTCTCCTTCGTGCTGAAATCGGTGACACCCAGCGAAGCAATCAAGCCCAACAAGGCCTATGACTATACGTTCGAGCTGCAGGTCCAGAGCTCGCATGACGAAAAATTCGTGGTGTCGCCGCAGATCAGCGGCCAGGGCTGGGCCGCGGTCAACAAGACGGCGGGGACCATCGACGTCACGCCGGCCTCGGCTCTCAATGCCGTCACCGTCACCCGGGTCGTCACCGTCACCACGGGCCCCAGCGGGTCGGGGACGTTAGTGATCAACGTCAACGGTACGAACTTCCCCGATTTCAACGCGAGTTCGCTGCCGACCTCGATCACCATTACGGCGGCACAGGACATCCCGACCGACAAGATCAAGGTCAAAGATATCACCGCCATCGGGTCGAACGCGAAATTCGCCAACAACACGCTGTTCATCAAGCGGAGCCCCCAGGGTGCCCCGGGGACGATCACGCTCTCGATCCAATATGCTTTCCAGCTGGCCGGCACCTATCAGGTCAGCACACCGGCGGCGAGTCCGGCGTCCGACTGGGGCGCGCAGCGTACGAGCTCGGCCACGATCAACGCTGGTGCGCCCGGCGCGACCAGCGTCGTCGCGCTGAAGATAGCGCCCAAGAACAACGGCACGCAGTTCACCGCTGCCGACGGCCAGTTCGACTTCGTCGTTCAATCCAACAACGGCGTCGAAAAGCTGCCCTTCTCCGCGCAGCTGCGCGTCGTCGACATACTCCCCTGAACCGAAAGTATCGGAGTTTCCTGCATTATAACAGAAGGATAAAGCAATGACCGCAACCATTCTCCGCAAGGGCCGCCTGCTCGGCCAGCTCTCTGGACTCGGTGCCCTGTCGCTCCTGCTCGGTGGCTGCCCGGGCGGTGGCACGGTTGGCGCGAATTACAACGCCAACGAGAAGCTGGCTTTCCCGGTCACCAACAGCCCCGTCACTATCGACGGCATCGCCAACGCGGCGGAATGGAACAAGAGCTTCAAATTCTATCTGGAGGATGGCGCCTCGCTCTCGGCCGCGTTCATGCGGGGCATGTCGGATGCCCAGAATCTCTACCTCTATTTCGAGGCCGAGGACACCGGCGGCTTCGACAAGTACGACGCGGTCGTCCTGGCGTTCAACCCCACCAACGCGTCGAACGACTATAAGCGACTGCTGCTGTTCCCCTGTGCGGATAATCCTTGCGTATCAGCGCCCGGCGGGTTCGATCCGCATCCCGGCTACAGCTCCGGCAGCGAAGCCGGCGGGGTCGTGACCTGGGGTGCGCTGACCGACGGCAGCCTGCCGCCCGGCGTCGAGGTCAAGGCGAACGCTGCGCCCAATGGCATGAACGGCCGCTGGTCGGTCGAGGTCAAGATCGCCAAGGCGAATTATCCGTTCCTCGCCAACAACTTCTTCGGCATGTTCGCGGACGTGATCGCGACCGACCCGAGCCTGGGCCCGAACGGCACCGCCTATCAATATACCTGGCCCGCCGGCGGTTATATCGGCGACGATATCTTTTCCGCCCTCCCCGACGCGAAACTGCCGCTTCCGCGCTGGGGCAATGTCACGCTGGACACGAGCCTGTTCCCGGCCGGTCTGCAGATCACCGGCTTCGGCAATGTCGGCACCGATCCGAGCAAGATATCGCTGACGGGCAATAACGAATTCTTCTCCACCGTCGCCAATTCGCCCGCGGGCACCGGCGCCGAGCCGGATTCCACCGGGGTCAATGCCACCTTCAAGATCAACAATATCGGCCTGAGCCCGAACTGGATGTGGACCAATATTCCATCCTCGACCAATCCCACCGCACCGCTCCAGACCGTCAAGTCGCGCGAATATATGGCGCTTTCCTCGGGCGACTGGACGTTGCTGACCACGGGCAATTACCAGGGCTCGGGCATGTCGCAGCGCGACTTCTTCACCGCCCACCCGCATCAGTGCGTGCGTGTGGATGTCGCCCATTCGGGCGGCGGATCGCCGATCACGCGCCAGTACAACATGAACTTCGTCCAGGTGAATTCGCCATTCGATGTCGCGCCGCAGATCGCGACCGGCGCATGGCGCAAGAATTTCCCGCGCGCGCAGAGCGTGATGCTGCAGGAACAGTTCCTCAACGGCGGGCCGGGCTTCGCCTGGGAGAGCAAGTTCGACGGGGCCGAGGCGACCGGGCGGCATCGCTGGGTGATCAACTCGCTCAAGGACGATACCCAGATATTGCACACATCTATCCTCGCCGGGCCGTCGCTGAAACTGCCAAGCCAGCAGTTCAAGCTGGACCCGGCGGCGATGTCGGCGGGCAGGACAGTGGATATCCCGGTTCGCGGCGGCTCCGTGGTGACCCTGCTTGCCGATGGCGAGGCGGCGATCGACAAGGCGCGTTATTCCGCTGCCGGCATGAGCGAGGAGGCAGCCAAACGTGCCGGGATCAAGGCGGAAACCGTTCGCGACAGCCTCCGCCCCGGTACCGCCGCACGGGTCGGCGCACTGCTTGGCTCGTTCGACGATTTCCGCACGAGCTTCCAGATCGGGACCGGCTCGACGATTTTCGTGCCCTTCGGCGCACAGCAATTGCGCCTGCGCTTCGCCAAGGGTGTGCCATTCGCGGGCGGTGGCTTCGACCTTCAGGTAGTGATGACCGAAGCCAACCCGGTGGCGCTCGACGGGAATTCACTCGAATCGATGCGCGCCGTAAAGGGGCCGGTCCTGCTGCCCCTGGGTATGAACCTTCCTATGCACATCGTGCGCGGCACGCTCAACAGCGGCATGGGCGTCTCGATCGGCGGCAAGAAGTTCACCGTCGGCATCCCGATGGGCAGCTATGGCTCGCTGGTGCGTAGCGTGCGCGGCTCGGGCCCGGACCGCCCCGACGGCCCACAGGTAGGACGACCGCTCGACACGCTGAACGTCGTCCGGCCCGTAACGGCAGCGACGCCCGTCAAGCCGCAATAAGGCGGGCCGTGCTGACCCGCCCCTCCACAGGCGCCGATCTCGCCGTTCACCGCGCGCGCGTCACCGGATGGCGTGCGTCGCGGGGCGAGGCCCAGCGCTGGCTGGAGAGGGTGTCGATCGAGTCGCTCGGGCTGGACCCGGAGGAACTGCTCTATATTCCCCGATTGCGGGTACGCATCCCGACAACGGGCGGCGCCGGTGCTGCCCGGATACCCGATCGCATCCTTGCCGAACTGCGCGCGTTGCTCGTCGGGGCGGACAGGGGTTCGGGCGACCGTTTCTCGCCGGATCGCCCGTATCGTTTCACTGGTCGCGCCCGCTATTCCGCCTGGCTGGTCGCCCTGTGGGTGAAGCACGGCTCGGCACCGGCCCTTGCGGCATTCGCCGCAGCAACCGGAGAGACTTCGCTCGCGCGCTGGCAGCGCGTCTCGCTGCTTCCCGACGCGCCCTTGCTGGTCACGACCCTGGCGCGGCTCGCCGAGATCGGCGTGGCGGCCAACTGGATCGCGCGGTTCGAACCAGGCGATTTCGCCATCGCCTGCCGCGCGATCGAAGCCCATTTCGCTCTCCCGCTCGCCGCCGCCATTACCATCGCCTCCGCTCCTGGCCCCGGGGTTGCCCCCTTGGCGGATATGGTCATCACACCAGCGAGAGTGCCGACAAGAGCCCGGCGCCGCTTCCTGCAGGAGATCGCAGCCTGGATCGAGGAGCGAGGCAATGCCTGGCAAGCGCTTCCGTACCCTGAACGCACGCTCCTCCTCGCTGCCCTGGCAATTGTCCGCGCGCCCGCAAGCGCCGCGGCGCAACCCGCCAAGCTCGCTGCCGCGATCGCCGATTTCGCTGTGCGGCCCGACGCATCGATTCCGGTCAGTCATGCCGAGCCGCCGCCCAGCCTACTCCCCCATGCACGCCTGTCGACGGCACCTGCCGATCCCCCAGCCAGACTCCGCGCCCGTCCCCGCGCGCATGGCATGATACACACGGCACCTGACAAGGCCTCCGTTACGCCGATGCGCCCGGTGATCGCCCACCCGCAGCCTGAGGGGGAAGAGCCAGGTTCGACATGGCGTCCAACAAAGGCCGAACCGCAATGCGAGCCGTCCCGGCCGCCGGGCGCCGTCCCGGATACCCTTGCGTCGACCACGACCCCGGGATCGATGACGCCCGTCATGTTCCTCGCCCCCGATGTCAGCCTGACGACCGGCTATGGCGGTTTGTTGTTCCTGATCAACGCCTTCATTGCCCTGGGCCTCTATCCCGATTTCACCCAGCCCAAAGGCAAGCGCCTCGCCCCCTCCCCGCTCTGGCTGGTCGATCGTATCGGTCGCTATTGGTTCGGCCAACGCTATCGCCGCGACCCATTGTCGAACTGGATCGCCGCCCATGCCGAGGGCGGCGATCTACCGGCCAGGTGGCGGGTCGAACCCGACTGGCTGACCGGGTTCGCAACCACCGCCGCGCCGCGCCTGACTCGCCGTCGTAACCGCACTACCCTGTGGCACCCGCAGGGCTTTCCTCTTTCCGACGGCGTCGGCCGGCAGGACCGGGCACCATATCGTCGCCCGCCACGCCTGGTTTCCAGGGCGCCCGCGCGCCTGCCGCTGACAGACCGCTGGGCTGCTTGCCTCGCCCTCTATCTCGATGCACGTCTCGAGCATCTCGCGGGTACCGGCGTCGCTCTCCTCGCCCAGCCCGCCCGTGTCGATATCCGCGACCTCGACATCCGCGCGACCTTCGGTCTGGATCGCCATCCGGTCGAACTCCGCCTCACCGGGCTCGATCGCAATCCGGGCTGGCAGCCGGCGGAGGGGCGATCGATCGCCTTCGCCTTCGAATGAGCGCACGTTTCGCCTCGCTCGCCCCGGGTACCTCGAGCCATTTCCGGCTCACCTTGTTCGGCACCGTGCTGCGCCTCGCCGAACTCGTCGCGCCCGACGATCGCCCGGCCTTCCTCGCCGATTATCTCGACGAATGCGCCGAACTCTGGGGCGGACCGCGCGTACCCCGCGCTGTGGAATGGGCCGACGCGGTCGAAACCTGGGCGGCCACCTCTCCCGGTCTTCCCTTCACGCGCCTCACCACCGGCCGGCCAGTGCTGCACCGCGACCTGATCGCGACCATCGCGCTGATCGAGGAGGACCCGAGCTTCGCGCTGCTGGCCGAGACCACACCCGGCTTCGCCACCCTGGGTGGCCTCACCGCCCTTTGGCGCGAGGCGGTTCCGGACCGGGAGGGCGGCGCGGTGCGCGACCTGCTGCTGGAGATGATCGCCGCCGGGATCGTCACCGTCGCCGACCCCCAGGCAGCACGCCCGGACTGGCAGTTGCGCCTCGCCAACCCACTGCTCGACCTGTTGTCGGGCGCGCTCCCACGCCTCGACGGCGCGCTGTTCGAGCCCTGCGGCACGCTCTCCGATCCGGACAACTGGGTCGGCGATCCCGATCCCGCCGGCCTCGCCCAGATGCTCGCCGCCAACCGCAGCGCCCTGCTGCTCGTCCGCGGCCCGCGCAGCAATGGCCGGCGCACCCTGCTGCGCACCGCCGCGCGTCTCGCTGGGCTCAATGTGCTCACGGTAGCCCCCGCCCTGCTCACCGACCCGGTCCTGTGGCGCACCGCCGGCGCGCTCGCTCATGCCGGCAACGCCCTGATCCTGGCTGAGCTGCAGCCAGCGCCGGGCGAGACGATCGAACTGCCGCCGCATCCCTTGTTCGCGGGACCCGTCGGCATAGTGACGGGCATGATCGGCGGCGTCCGCGCGGCCGGCACCGCGCCCACCATCATGATCCCGCGCCCCATGCCCGATGCCGTCGCGCGTCAGGCGCAATGGCGCGCCATTGGCCTGGCCCCCCTCGCCGTCACGCTTTCCGATCTCTCGCTCACTTCGGGCAATATCCGCCGCGCGACCGAGGGCGCCGCCAGCCGCGCCACCCTCGCCGGTCATTCCGCCATCGCCCGCGAGGATGTGATCGCCGCGCTGCGCGATCTGCGCGACGCCGGCCTTGATGCTTTGGCCACGCCGATCGAGAACGGCGTGCCCGAGCCGCTCCAGCTCGAAGCTCAGGACGCCGCCGAGTTCGACGCGCTGATCCTCCGTTGCCGCCACCGCGAGGCCCTCGGGGAACCCGGCGGCGGGCGCGGCGTCCGCGCGCTGTTCGCCGGGCCCAGCGGTACCGGCAAGACGCTCGCTGCGCGCCATATCGCCGCTGCACTCGGCAAGGACCTTTACCGCATCGATCTCGCCGCGACGGTCAGCAAATATATCGGCGAGACTGAAAAGAGCCTCGAACGCGCGCTCTCGGCCGCTGAATCGCTCAATATCGTACTGCTGCTCGACGAAGGCGACGCCCTGATGGCGCGGCGCACCGATGTCTCCTCGTCCAACGACCGTTACGCCAATCTCGAAACCAACTTCCTGCTTCAGCGGATCGAATCCTTCGACGGCATCCTGGTCGTCACCAGCAACGATGCTGACCGGATCGACCCCGCCTTTTCGCGGCGTATGGACGCTGTCCTGACCTTCCATCCACCCGACGAGATCCGCCGCCACGATATCCTCCGCCAATTGCTCGGCGAGCACCGTGTCTCGCCCGGGCTGCTCCACGACATCGCCTGCCGTTGCGCGCTGAGCGGCGGCCAGTTGCGCAACGTCGCGCTCCACGCCCGCCTGCTCGCCTTCGATGCCGGCCTGCCGATCGGCGACGCCGATCTGCGCCAGGCGGTGGTGCGCGAATATCGCAAGACGGGCGATTATTGTCCTCTGAAGCTGCCGCTCGCGGCAGTCGGCTGACATGGCCGAAAACGCGCGCCAGGCGAAGGCCGAAGAATCGCGCAGCACCGTGCGCGCTACGCAGCCGACCCGCGCCACCGTCGCCCGTTCCGCGCTCGACGGCAGCCGCTCGACCCTGCTCAGCAAGCGGACGATCCAGCCATCGCTGCGCGTCTCGCAACCGAACGACGCGGCGGAAGTCGAGGCCGACCGGGTCGCCCGTGCCGTCGTCTCGATGCCCGCTCCCGCGCCGGACGCGACCCACCGCAGTGCGCCAATGCTTCACCGTGCTGCCGCGCCGGCCGCGAACAAGAGCGCCAAGGCTGGTGCAAATCCGGACGTAGAGAAGGAAGTCCGCAAAGCCGCGACCGGCGGTGCCGCGCTGCCCGCCAAGGCACGCAAAACGCTCGAACCCCGTTTCCGCGCGAGTTTCGCCGGGGTGCGCATCCACACCGACGGCAACGCCGCGAAGCTCTCGGCCAAGCTCGGCGCACGCGCATTCACCTTCGGCAACCACATCTTCTTCGGTGGCGGCGCCTATGACCCCAACAGCAAGGGCGGCATGGAGCTGCTCGCGCACGAGCTGACCCACACCATCCAGCAGGGTGAGACGATCCAGCGCAAGGCTGATCCTGCCGCCGAGACCCGCATAAGCCAGCGCACCGAACGTCAGGCCAGCCGTCTAGGCCTCAGCGACGCGCTCAACTTCTTCGCCGATGCGGCCAACGCCATTCCCGGGTTCCGCATGTTCACCATCCTGATCGGCGTGAACCCGATCAACATGAGCGCGGTCGAGGCGAGCGCCGCCAACATCCTGCGCGCGATCGTCGAGTTCCTGCCCGGCGGCAACGTCATCACCCGCGTGCTCGACAGCTACGGCATCTTCGACAAGGTCGGGGGCTGGATCGAAGGCCAGCTCAAGTCGCTCGGCATCAGCGGCGCCTCGATCAAGGCCGCCATCGACAAGTTCCTCGAATCGCTGAGCTGGAAGGACATCTTCAACCTCAGCGGCGTGTGGGAACGCGCCAAGTCGATCTTCACTGACCCGATCAGCAAGATCATCTCCTTCGCCAAGTCGCTGTTCAGCGAAATCCTCCGCATGGTCCGCGAGGCCGTGCTGCGCCCCCTGGCGGCGCTCGCGGAAGGGTCGGCCGGCTACCCGCTTCTGAAAGTCGTGATCGGCTTCGATCCGGTGACGGGTGAAGCGGTCCAGCCAACCGCCGAGGCAGTGATCGGCGGCTTGCTAACCCTGGTCGGCCAGGACGAGCTCTGGGCGAACATCCAGCGCGCCAAGGCGATCCCCCGCGCCTGGGCCTGGTTCAAGGGTGCGATGGGGGGCATCAAGGCGCTGGTCTCCAGTATCCCCAGCCGGTTCATCGCCGCGCTCAAGGGCCTCGAGATCATGGATTTCGTGGTGCTGCCCAGCGCCTTCATCAAGCTCGCCAAGGTCTTCGGCAACTTCATGGGCGATTTCGGCTCATGGGCGCTGGGCACCGTCATCGACCTGCTCAAGATCATTGTCGAGGTCGTCGCCCCCGGCGCGATGCCCTATATCGCCAAGGCCGGTGCGGCCTTCAACAAGATCCTCAAAAACCCTGTCGGCTTCGTCCAGACCCTGGTCCGCGCGGGCAAGCTCGGCCTCACCCAGTTCGCCGGCAGGTTCCTCACTCATCTCAAGGCGTCGCTGATCGGCTGGCTCACCGGCGCGATGGGCGGTGCCGGAGTCTATATCCCGCAGGGCTTCTCGCTGAGCGAGTTGCTCAAGTTCGTGCTCTCGGTGCTCGGCCTGACCTGGGCCCATCTCCGCCCTCGGCTGGTCGCCCTGAGCAGCGAGACAATTGTCAAGGGCCTCGAAGAGGGGTTCGCGCTGGTCAAGACATTGGTCAAGGAAGGGCCGGCGGCGGCATGGCAGCAGATCGTCGAGTCCCTGACCAACCTCAAGGACATGGTCATCGACCAGGTCATGGCCTTCGTGAAAGGCAAGATCGTCGAGGTCGCGATCTCCAAGCTCGCCATGATGCTCAGCCCGGCCGGCGCGCTCATCCAGGCGATCATCTCGATCTACAACACGGTCATGTTCTTCATCGAACGGCTGCAGCAGATCGCCCAGGTCGCCGCGAGCTTCATCGATTCGATCGCGACCATTGCCGCCGGCAATGTCGGCCCCGCCGCCAACCGCGTCGAGAAGACCATGGCCGGCCTGCTGACCCTGGTGATCAGCTTCCTCGCCCGCTTCGCCGGGTTGGGCAAGGTCTCCACCATCGTCAACAACCTGATCGCCAAGGTCCGTGCACCCGTCTTCAAGGCGTTCGACCGCGTCGCCGGCTGGATCATCGCCCAGGCCAAGAAGCTCGGCAAATTGCTGGTGAGCAAGGCCAAGAGCGCGGTGAAGAGCCTCGACAAACGCACCGACGCGGAGAAGCAACGCGATCTCGACAAGGCCGTCCGGGAACTGAAACCGGTCGTGCGCGGCCTGTTCAAGAAGGGTCCGCCGGGGCCGCTGCTCCGTGCGCGACTGCTCGTCTGGAAGCTTCAGTACAAGCTCAACGATCTCACCCTTGGGCCAAGCGGCGAGATCCGCGCCACCATCAACCCCACCGCGCTGATCGACTCGTTGGTGCCCATCTCAAGCCAGCAGGCGCTCAACGTCATCCGGCTCGAGGTCCAGGCGTTCTTCCACCGCGACCGCGACCCCCGCGTCGTCGGTGCGATCCAGGCCACCGGCACCGGCGCGCGCGACCGGCCTTATTATGCCGGCGCCGCCGGCAATCCCACACAGGGTATCCGATCGATGCTCGTGCAGAATGCCGCGCGCGGAGAGACGACCTTCATCGTCGGCCAGCATGTCGGTACGCCGGTCAGCGCGATCATCCAGCGCCCGAACAATCCGCGCAGCCCGAATAGCGGCGAAGGTTTCGCGCTCAACCAGGCCTCCAATACCCGCGTCACGATCGGCGCCTATGAGCGATCGGGAGATATTCCCGGTATCACCAACATCTCACCAATCATCACGCCCCCGCGGTCGGCGGCGAGCGTGCTGACCGTGCCCTTTGGCGGCGATACCTCGCTCCCCGCCGGCTATATGCTCGAAATGGCCCATCAGGGTCAGATCAGTCCGGCCCATTCGATCCAGGCCGCTCAGTCCGCTGGCGCGGGCATGGTGATCAACGTGATGGAAGGCGTGCGCAATCCGCTGGGTGCGGTCACGATCCCGTCCACGGTAGGCCGTACCGCGGATGTCGGCGATGTGGGGCGCAACAGGCTGGGCCTTACCCAGGGCGGCCCCCAGGCACCGGCCGGAAGCGCCAAGGACTGGCGTCTCGCAGAGCATGCGATGAGCCGTTTCGACCCCGTCACCGGCGCACGTCTCGCGAAGGAAGACGAACGGATCCGCAAGGACCCGTCGCCACGCGGCGTCAAGGATCCGACCAAGGGCGGCAGCGAGATGCGTGCCGCGGCGCACATGATCGAGTCGGTCGATGCGCTGTCGAACACGATCCTGCGGGGAATGGTCGTCGACGGCGTGGTTGTCATCCTGTCGCCCGGCGACTTCGAGATCATCCGCCTCCGGACGCGCGAGTTCCTGCGTCAGCAACACGGCGCTAACCCATAACCTAATCGGGCAGCTCGTTGCGCGAAGCCTCAACGCAGCGCCGGATAGTCCTCACTATGCCCCGTCCGCGGATTGGTCACCCGCATCCGGCGATCGGGCCACACGGACACGTCCAACGAGAAGCCGCCATCCTCAGCGCCCTCCGGATTGGCAATGAACTCGGCCGGCCGGTTCACCTCCGGGCTCTTCGTCGCATAGTGCAACTGCCACACCACCGGATGCGACGCCGCCGCCGCGATCGTCTGGAAAACCCGGGCGTCGCCGCCCTTGGTCGCGCCATTGGCCATCAGCGCGACGCGCGGCTGAAGCGCCGCCAGCAGCGGCGGCGTCGTGCTCAGCTGCGATCCATGATGCGACACGACCAGCAGGTCGGCGCGCCCAAGCCGGTTGACCGGGCAGACCAACCCGATCTCCACATCGGCGGTCAGGTCGGCCAGGCTCACGATCCGCGCCTTGCCATAGCTGGCGACCACACCGATCGAGCGTGGATTCTCCTCCCCGCCATTGCCCATATCGGGCAGCCTGGGCGCATCGCAGCCCGGCGTCGGCCCGCCCCCGCCCTTGAGCGCACCCGGCACCAGGCCGCGATCCGCCGAGACGATATCGAGCGTCAGCGGCCCGACCGTGATGCGGTCGCCCGCCTTCACGCTGCGGTGCTTGCGTCCGCTGAGCATCGCTTCGTAGCGTGCATAGAGCGAGGCGGTCGCATTGAGGCCAGGTATCGTGCCCGCCGGCGGCATTTCGCGATTGGGGCCGTGGTCGATGATCTCACCGACCGGCATCGCCGCCAGCAGGTCCTGCACGCCACCGACATGGTCGAGATGGTAATGGGTGATGATCAGATAATCGATCCTGCCGATCCCCAGCGCCTTCGCCGCGGCGACGACCCGGCTGACGCTTGACTGGGCCACCGGCATACCGCGGGCGCCGGCTGGCCACCCCGCATCGAGCAGTATCGATTTGCCCTGCGGCGTGACGAACAGGGTGCCGCCTCCGCCCTCCATGTCGATCGACACGAGGCGGAGCGGCCTGGCCGGAGCGGCGGCGGCCGGCAGCGCCGCGGGCGTGGCAAGCAGCAAGGCCGGGATAGCTGCGGCCAGCCTGCGCGCGACGCCATGGCGGATGATCGTCACAGGCTTGTTCCTCTCGGGCCTCCGGCCGCTCGGCCGGCAAGCGTACCCGCGGTTGGCAGGTGCGTCGTTTCGATCGCTGTACCGTTGCGTCATACGCATCACAATCCTTGTATACAAAAAATTACAATGCCTTGGCACCGTTTGCAAACCGGTCGCACTGGCCCTGGTGTCGCAAAGAGCCTTGCAAAATCCCGACGACCGCCGCTCCGGCCCCGCGCCGAGCACGCCTCGCCCATTCAGCGTTGCGCAATCTTGCATACATAATTAGGAGGCAAGGCGCGGCGACGAGCCCCGGGAAGCTGTCCCTCACTGGAGTTCATGTGACAATGCGGATCAAGCATGGTTTTGCAGCAGGTGCTGCCCTTTTGACCTTAGGGCTTCTGGCGGGCCACAGCCTGTCGGCCCAACCGCCGGTCGCGATGCTCGATGCCCAGGTCCCTCCTCCCGGCCCGGCGCTCGATCTCATCAACCAACGCTGCAGCGGCTGCCACACCCCCGCGACCGTCCTCGCCCAGCGCAAGAGTGGGGACGACTGGGCCGCCACGGTCCAGTTGATGGTCGATCGCGGTGCCGAGCTGAAGCCCGAAGAGCAGGAGACCGTCATCGACTATCTCGCGAAGAATTTCGCCGAGGCGCCGGCGGCGCCCAAGGCTGCGGCTGCGGCTGCGGCATCGGCGCCCGCCGCCCCTGCTCCCTGAAACGGAACGGGCGGGTCCGCCGGCACGGCCCCGCCCTTTCTTTCCGACCGCGGCAGGAACCGCGCGCTTATTTGCGAACGCCCAGCGCGTAGACCCGCGCATCGTGCGACACGAGATACACCCTGCCCAGCGCCACGACCGGCTGGCTGAAATGGGTCCAGTCCTTGATCAGGTCCTTGCTCGAATAGAGCTGCTTTCCCGTCTCGGCATCGAAGGCATAGAGGATAATATTGCCCACCGGCGTCGAACGGTATTTGGATGAAGCCGCGGTCGCGCTGTTCAGGCGCGATCCGTCCGGCAGGGTCGGGTTCTGCATCGCCTGGCCGCCGGTCTGGGTCGCATAGACTACGCCGTTCGCCACCACCGGCGGGTCGGGCATTATCATGTTGCCGGAAATCCATTCCGGGCTCAGCGAGATCTTGTCGCCCTCGCTCACCACCTGGAACGCCATGATGCTGCCATTGGGCGATTCCCCGGCGTCGCTCTTGAAGGCGGGCGCGAACTTGGAGCGCGGACCCCACATCGGCAGATAGAGGTACCGTTTGCCCTCGGGATTCTCATAGGTCGTCACGGCGCCCCATACGCCCTGGCTCGGGTCGGTGCCGGCCGCCGCGTCGTTGCCGAGTTGCGGCGATTTGTAGACCGGCATCTGGTGGTTCCTGGCCTGGCCGCCGCCCATATCGTTGGCGTCGAGCAGATAGAGGATTCCCTCTTTCTGCGCGGTCGCGACCAGGGTCTTGCCGCCGAACGGGAATACCACCGGGCTGGCCGAGCCCGCCAGATCATGCGCGAAGATGTATTTGAAATTCTCCGGCGTGAACGAATCCGCCACCCGCGTCGCCTTTGGGGTCAGCTTCATGATCGTGTCGCCCCAGCTTCCGGCGGGCGGGTCGTATACGCCGTCGGAAGTCTGGAAGATCACTGTGTTGCCGGGCCCCCGGGCAAGCCCGCCACGACCCCAGGGCCCGGCCGGGCGGCCGCCACTGGTGTAGAAACGGGTGAGTTCCGGCTTGGCCAGGTCGCGCACGTCGACCGCGGTGACGGCGGACGGGTCGGTCATGACCGGGGGGGCGGCTGACGCGGTCGCTGCGGCATTGCGCCGTACGATCGGCGAGACCGCCGATGCCATGGCCGATCGCGGATCCTGCACCTCGCCGCAGGCGCGCCCACTGGTGGTGTAAACGATATCGTCGATCAGGTTGAGGCTCCAGGCGCGGGTGAACGGCGCTACCATCTCGATCGGCGTCATCTTCTCGGCACCGTCGCCCAGGCTCAGCGCGCGCAGCTTGCCATCGCTGGGAATGAAGAAGATCAGCCCTCTGGCCTTGTCGACCACCGGGGTGGCGTTCGTCGTGTTGGGGCAAAGCCAGGTGGCGTTCTTCTTCGCCATGATCGGGTTGGGGAAGGCCTTCTGCCACAGGGTCGCCCCGCTATCGGCATCGAGCGCGAACAGCGTGTCGTCGGCGCCGAGCAGATAGATCATGTTCTTCGCGCCCTGCGGCGTCGCGACGCCCGCCGCGATGATCGGCGAGGTCAGGGTCGACAACACCACATCGGTAACCGGCGTCGAGAGCTTGGTGCTCCATTGCAGCTTCAGCTTCGACACGTTCTTCTTGTCGAGCGTGCGTTCGCCCCGATTCCACGCGGTTCGCTCCTCGTCATATCCCCAGGTGGTCCAGTCGTTCGCCGTCGGCGCCGCAACTGCGGTCGGTGCCGCTTGCTGCGCCTGGACGGCGCCGGTAGCGGCAAGCGAGGCGATCAGTACCGGAACGAGCGGAAGATATTTTCTGGACATCGCTGCCTCTATGTGACGGGTGAAGTACGCCGTGAGAAAGGGTCCCTCAAGGCGATGCGAAACGCTCACCGGCGGCCTCTCCATCCGGTATACATGTTTTGATGAGGCACCCGGTTTTCGATGTCAATGTTGTTGTCCGAGGCTCCGCCCGAAGGATTCCGGAGGCCGAATTTTCGATCCGTTGCGGGAAACGCGCATGACAACCCGACATGACGCACGATCCGCTTAATCTCACGATATATAATTGATAATTTGTCATATTTACTGCGGAAAACGGCGGCATTCCTCCACTTTGTCCCGCGCCTTGTGACACCAAAAGCACACCCACGTCCGCCGTGCCCAAAGCTCGAACACGTGTGTTGACGCCGCTTTTTCGAGATGTATACAAGATTCGAGAAAGAGGCCGAATCCGGCAAATTCAGGTAGGGGATGCATGTGTCGAAGGTATTGATGAATCTCGCCCGTGGTGGATCGAAGATGGCGCTGGGCACTGCCCTGTGCATCGCCGCCATGCCGGCCTGGGCGCAGACCGCGCCGGGCGCGGAGGCGACCCAGATGACGCCCGCGGCGCCACTCCCCGCCGACGACGAGAGCGCGGCCGAGCCTCAGCAGGACATCGTCGTCACCGGCACCAGCATCCGTGGCGTTGCCCCGATCGGTTCGAACCTCGTCGCGGTCGGCGCAGAGGCGCTGCATGACACCGGTGCCCAGACGGTCACCGGTGCTCTCGCCTCGGTCCCGTCGCTCAGCGGCATCACCGGCCAGGGCAACACGTCGGCCTTTTACCAGCCCAGCATCCACCAGCTCGGCGCCAGCGCCAGCAACTCCACCCTGGTGCTGATCGACGGCCATCGCGGCCCGACGGGCGGCACCAACCACACTTTCCTCGATCCCAACATCGTGCCCAACATCATGCTGGAGCGCGTCGAGGTCCTCGCCGAGGGCGCATCCTCGATCTACGGGTCGGACGCGGTCGCCGGCGTCATCAACTTCATCACCCGCAAGCGTTTCGACGGCATCCAGGCCGAAGGCTCGGTCACCTTGCGTAACGGCACCACCGGCTATCAGGCGGGCCTGCTCGCCGGCCAGACCTGGGATCGCGGCTGGGCCGTGATCGGCGCTCAATACAGCTATCAGGATAATCTGCGGAACGCCGACCGCGATTTCACTTATCCAAACCATATCCCGCAGGGCGGCACCAGCTTCCTGACCCGCAGCTGCTCGCCGGCCGGCGTGCAGCCCAATGGCGCGGGCGGCATCTATTACGGGCCCTATACCGGCACGCCTCTGGGGAACAGTGCGGCCTTCTATCCCTGCACCAGCTGGGGTGTGACCGATCTCGTCGGCAAGGAAGAACGCCAGAGCGTGATGGGCAAGGTCAGCTTCGACGTTACCGACAGCCTGACGATCGGCCTCGACCTGCTTTACGCCCGCCGCCGCAACGACACGCTGCAGGGTGCAGGCACCGTTCAGGCGACCGTCTTCCGCACCGGCGCACGGGCGAACCCCTTCTACGTTCAGATGCCCGGGATTTCGGAATTCCTGGCGGACGGCGTGACGCCCAATCCCGCCTATAACCAGCAGACCGTCACCTGGGATGCGACCGATTTGGTCGGCCCGGCCCATGGCCGCTCCGATTCAGATTCGATGTACGCAAACTTCACGGCGGCCTATGAGATCACCGACGATTGGCATGCGGACTTCCTCGCCAGCGTCGGCCGTGACGAGAGCACGACCTACACCACCGGCGGGATCAACAGCAGCGTCGCCAACCTGGCGCTGAACGGCACCACCAACGGCGCCGGCAACCTGACTCAGATCTCGATCCCCGGCACGACCACCGTCGTCACGCAATTGCCGCTGACCGCCGACAATGCGCTCGACGTCTGGCGCCCGGCAGGTTCGACCAACCGCACCTCGGCGGCGACGATCGCGCGATTGCTCGACAACGCCAACCGACTGCGTGCCACCAGCGGCTATCAGCAGATCCGTGCCAGCGCGAGCGGCTCCCTGTTCGATCTGCCCGCCGGCCCGGTCAAGGTCGCGTTCGGTGTCGAGCTGCTCAAGACTCAGCTCAGCCAGCTCGTGACGCGCGCCAACAACAGCGGCCCGGCGTCGCTCGGCTCGCAGCAGCTCTTCTTCCCGTTCGATCGCACCGTCTATTCGGGTTTCGTCGAGCTGAACGTGCCGATCGTTTCGCCGGAGATGGATACGTTCATCCGCCGCTTCGACATCTCGCTTGCCGGCCGCTACGATCACTATGACGATTTCGGCGAGACGACGAACCCGAAGATCGGCTTCAACCTCGAACCGATCCAGGGCCTGCGTTTCCGCGGCAACTGGTCGACCTCGTTCGTGGCGCCGCCGCTGACGATCATCGGCGACAAGTTCGGCGCCTTCGGTACCGCAGGCTGGAACACGCAGACCAACAACATCTCCGTGCCAACCGCCGCCTATCCCGATGTCGTCACGATCCTGCCGGGCTGCGCCGGCCAGGCGCTGTGCAACATCAGCACGCTGCAGGGCATCCAGAACACGACCGGCGACCCCAATGCCGGTCCGCAGGAAGGCAGCGGCTGGTCGCTCGGCTTCGACGTCGAGCCGTCGCTCATCCCCGGGCTCCATGCCGCCTTCACCTACTGGAACACCGAGTTCACCGGCGGCGTGACCGGTCCGCAGCTCGCCAACGTGATCAACACGGCGTCGGCGCAATATCTGCTGACCTTCTATCCGAGCTGCGCCACCCCGGCCCAGATCGCGGCGGTGACCCAGGGGATTCCGCAGACCAACGTGACCGCGGCGTGCACCAGCTACATCTTCCACACGCTGAACACGAACTGGCTGAACCTCGACATCTCCGGCATCGATTATCAGATCGACTATGACTACCGCACCGACAATGCCGGCACGTTCAGCATCGGCCTTTCGGGCACGGAATTCACCAAGTTCGATCAGTCGTTCGGCTCCGGCCCGAAGTACAGCGTGCTCAACACCGCGGGCAACAACGGCACCTTCCCGTCTCTGAAGCGCAAGGCGCGTGCTTATCTTGGCTGGGCCGGCGGTGCCTTCTCGGCGCGCCTGTTCGCCAACTATACCGGCGGCTTCCGCAACTGGTCGTCGAGCACGGTCGCACCGCTGACGCGGGACGCCAATGGCAACCCGAACGGCGGCGGCGACAAGGTGAAGGCACAGACCACGTTCGACCTGAACATGGCCTATGAATTCAAGGGCGGTTTCCTGAACGGCTCGCGCCTGTCGGTCTCCGGCCTCAACATCTTCGATCAGGACCCGCCCTTCTACAATACCGGCGCCGGCTACTACAGCCTGATCCACAACCCGTTCGGCCGTACCGTCACGGTCGCGCTGAAAGTGAAGTTCTAAGAGACCCCCCTCATGGCCCGCCTTCCCGTCTATCGGGGAGGCGGGCTTTTTTTGCTCTTCGGCTCTCGCGGAATGAGGGAAGTTTCACGAAGCAACCCTACGGGGGCAACGCCTCCATGCTATTGAACCCCCGCGCCGTTTCGGCGCCACAAGGTGGATACATGCTGAAGATCGGGTTCCTGGGCCTCGCCCTGCTTTCCACCTCGGCGCTTGCGCAGGACGCCACCGACTGGCCCACCTACGGCCATGACAAGGGCGCGATGCGCCACTCGCCGCTCGCCCAGATCACGCCCGCCAATGTGAACGACCTGCAGATCGCCTGGGTCTACCGGATGAAGCCGGCCCATACCGAGGCTGCAGCCGATACGGGCGAGGCTGCGCGCCGCGCGGCCGAAGGTGCCGGCGCCCAGCGTGCCTCGCAATTCGCCGGTTCCGAGATGACCCCGCTGGTCGTCGGCAACCGCATGTATATCTCCACACCCTATTCCCGGGTCGCCGCGCTCGACGCGACGACGGGCAAGGAGATCTGGGTCCGCGAGATCCCTGGCCCCGGCCAGCCCTCGCTGCGCGGCGTCGAATATTGGGCCGGCGACGGCAAGACCGGCCCGCGCATCTTCTTCGGCACGCGCGACGGCCGGCTGATCGGCCTCGACGCCGCCACCGGCGCCTATGCGCCGGGCTTCGGCGAAAATGGCGTCGTCAATCTGAAGACCGACGAGATCATGAACGGGTCGCCGGCGGCGCAATATGGCATGACGACTCCGCCGATCGTCTTCAGGAACCTGATCATCACGGGCTCCTCGGTGCAGGAGAACCCGGCGCTCGGCGCGCGCGGCGACGTCCGCGCCTGGGATGCGCGCACCGGCAAGCTCGTCTGGACCTTCCACACCGTGCCCCGCAAGGGCGAGCTTGGGTATGACACATGGGCGCCGGGCAGCACGGAGAAGCGCTCGGGCGTCAATGTCTGGGGCTTCATGAGCCTCGATGCCAAGCGCGGCATCGTCTATCTGCCGATCGGCGCACCGACGCATGATCGTTATGGCGGCGACCGGCACGGCGACAATCTGTTCGGCACTTCGCTCGTCGCGGCCGACGCGGCCACCGGCAAATATCTCTGGCACTTCCAGGTCGTGCATCACGACATCTGGGACATCGATCTCGAATCCGCGCCGCTGCTGTTCGACGCGAAGGTCGGCGGCAAGACCGTGCCCGCCGTTGCGGTCGTGGCGAAGAACGCGCTGCTGTTCATGCTGAACAGGGTCACCGGCAAGCCGATCCATCCGGTCGAGGAACGCCCTGTTCCGGCCAGCACCGTGCCCGGCGAGCTTGCGGCCCCCACCCAGCCCTTCCCGATCACACCGCCGTTGGCCCGCACCACCTTCTCGATCGAAAAGGACATCGCCGATGTCACGCCTGAGCTGAAGAGCTGGTGCGAGAACTGGATCAAGAGCAACAACATGGCGGAGGGCGTGCAGTATCAGCCCATGCTGCCCGATCGTCCGCTGATCGTCTTCCCGGGCACTGAAGGCGGCTCCAACTGGGGCGGCGCGACCTTCGATCCGAAGACGGGCTATATCCTCGTCAACACCAACAATTTCGGCCAGGTCACCACCATGGTGAAGACCGACGGCCCGGTCGCCTGGATGCCGGGCGGTGTCGGCGGTCGCTTCCAGCAGCCCGGCACCGGCCTGATGTGCCAGCGCCCGCCCTGGGGCCAGCTCAGCGCGGTCGACAGCAAGACCGGCAATATCGTCTGGCAGAGCACATTGGGCGTCACCGACAACCTGCCCGAAGGCCTGCGCAACACCGGCCGCCACGGCACGGGCGGCGCGATCACCACGGCAGGCGGCCTGCTCTTCATCGGCTCGACCGACGATGCCCGCTTCCGCGCCTTCGAGATCAGGACCGGCAAGGAGGTCTGGACCCACAAGCTCGAGGCCTCGGCCCATGCCACCCCGATCTCCTATCGCGGTACTGATGGCCGGCAATATGTCGCGGTGGTGTCGACCGGCGGCAGCTACCACAACAGCCCGCGTACCAGCGACGCGTTGACCGCCTTCGCGCTGCCACGCTGAGGCTATCCGCCGCACCTGCAAGATGCTTGCATGAAAATGCGCCACCGTGACGGCCATCACGCGTCCGTCATACCGTCCCGAGCCATCCTGCCCGTAATGAAGGACAAGGCGGGAGATGTAACATGGCACTGCACAGCACGCTCAGGATCAATACTGCATCGCCGAATTTCAAGGCCGCTGCTGGTGGTGCGACGCCACCGAACGATTCCTATCTGACCCAGCTGACCAAGTTGTTCCCGGTCGAAGTCGTTTCCATCTATCCCGCCGGCGTAACGCTCCTCAAGGCAGTGGAGGTGAAGACCTGGTGGTTCGCGTGGCTATGCGTGGCCGCGATCATTCTGTTCCGCCGCATCACGACCGCGAAGGCGGACGGTAGCGACCCGCAATATGTGGCCATCGGCGTCGCGGTCATATCCTTCCTGCTCTGGGTGGTGATATTGGGCGGATGGTTCCTGCCCAGGGGTGAGCCCTCGGAACAGACGGTCGCCATTGCCACCGCGATTACCCTTCTCTGGACCTGGCTGGCGCCGCTGATCATCGCCCAATTCGGCCGGAATGCGACATGAGGAGAGACCCGATGATCACCCGAGCTTCCGCTCTTGTCTCGCTCCTGCTTCTGCCGGCTTGCGCCACTGACAAACCCCTGGCCTTTGACGGATGCCATTCGATCGAACGGTTCCGCATTCCGCTGGGAGCGACCCCCGCCGATGAGACGCAGCTACGGGCGGCGGGGGACAATCGCACGATCGAACAGGTCTTCGCCGACGCCGTCGCCGGTCCGATAACCGCGAGCGCGAATGGCCCTAAAACGCCGCCGCAGTTCCTGATCCTGTCGGGGGGCGGTCAATGGGGCGCATTCGGCGCCGGCTTCCTGAAGGGCTGGTCCGACAAGGGCACCGGCGCCAATGCCCGCCCGGCACGCTTCGAAGTGGTCACCGGCGTCAGCACGGGCGCCTTGCAGGCGACCTTCGCCTTTCTCGGCCGCGATTATGACCAGAAGCTGCTCGACGCCTATTCCATCACCAGCGAACGGCAATTGCTGAAACGCCATGGCAGCCTGTTCTTCATCAGCCACGCTTCGATGGCCGATATCGGGCCGGCCAATCTCTATATCCGCGAGCGGCTTCGGCCGCTGATCGACCAGGTCGCCGCGCCCGAGAATAGCGGGCGTTCGCTGCTGGTCGGTACCGTCGATGCGCTCGACGGGAAGATGTATGCGGTCGACCTGACCCGGATGGCGCGCGACCTGAAGGAGCCCGAGCGCGAGGAATGCTATGTCGGCGCGCTGTTGGCCTCGGCCGCGGTGCCCGTGGTCTTCCGTCAGGTCACGGTCGGCGGCCGTCCCTATCTCGATGGCGGCGTGCGCAAATCGGTGTTCGTCACCGAGGTGCAGAATGCGGCCGGCAGGGCGCTCGCGGAACGCGGCGCCGGCGGAACCATGTATGTCCTGGTCAACGGCGATCCCGTGGCCAAGCCGATCGCCGCCCTGCCCGCAAAGCTGCTGCCCAGCCTCAACCGTCTCAGGTCGATCGTGTTCAACCAGGTGGAACTGGCCTCGATCTACGATACGGCGCGCACCTTTCCCGGGATGACGACCAAGGTCGCCGACGCCGCAGGCAACAGCTGCGAGGCCGTTGCCGACGAGGATTCGGAAATCTTCAGTCCGGCAACCATGGCCTGTCTGCGCGCTTATGGCCTAAGCCGGTGGAACGGGGGCGATGCCTGGAAACCCTATCCAGCGCGCTGACGGCGGCCGGCGGCAAAATGCCTCCGGAAACGGCTGAAAATCCGCCTCCCTGTCTTGCTCCTGTAACCCGACGCGCCTATCAGTTGCGAATAAGTCGCAAAAAGCGACAAGACGTAAGGGGTCTCAGGAAGGATGTACCATGAGCCCCGTTATCGCTGTGCCTACCCCCGCCACATCCATGACAGCGGCGATTCTTGAGGCCGTACGAAGCTGGCGCATTGCGCGCGACACGGGGAACTCGATCCAGCCCGCTTTGTACGCGCCGCTCGAGACTCGGGGCTATGGCTTGCTCGCCCCAGTGCTCGATGGCCTTTTGACCTTGTTCGAGGCTGCGTCCCGGCGCCGCTTCGATGCCGGATCCCCCTCGGACAGCGCGATCACCGGCGACGAGCACCGCTTGCTCGATCTGCTCGAGGGCGACGATGTCACGCCGCCGACCGATCAACTCCGCCCCGATCTTGCCGCGGCGCTGCGGGTCGCGGTGCGATCCTGCCGAATCATGCTGCGGTCGATGATCCGCCCGGAGATCGCGGCACTCGCCTGACCCCGCTTCCCGCGTGCATCGGGGAGCCGATCCCGATAGGTTTCAGCATTGAACCTCGAACGGGAGAGATGCATGCGGGCCCTCGTCACCGTCAGCCTGATCGCCGCGATCGCGCTGTCGGTCGCCCAGCTCTCGGCGCAGACGGCACCCGCGCCGGTCGCCAGGCCCCCGATCGGTCAGGGCGAGAAGGGCGACTGGGCGTTCATCAACCGCTACCGCGAGGCCAATACGCCGCTGCTCGCCACCGCGGATCCGCGGCGCGTCGTGTTCCTGGGCGATTCGATCACCCAGGGCTGGGCCGAGCAGCCCTTCATCAGGGGCAATGCGCATTTCATCTGCCGCGGCATTTCCGGCCAGACCACGCCGCAGATGCTCGTTCGCTTCCGCAGCGACGTGGTGGCGCTGAAGCCGGCGGTCGTCCACATCATGGCCGGCACCAACGATGTCGCGGAAAACACCGGCCCCTCCACGCCCGAGGAGATCGAAGGCTATGTCGCCGGCATGGTCGAGATTGCCCACGCCAATGGCATCAAGGTGATCCTCGCCTCGATCCCGCCCGCGATCGAATTCCCGTGGCGCAAGAGCCAGAAACCCGCGCCGAAGATCAAGGCGCTCAACGTCTGGCTCAAGGACTATGCCGCGCGGAAACACATCGTCTATGCCGATTACTGGCCCGCTATCGCGACCCCGGAAGGTGGGATGAAGCCGGGTTACGCCCATGACGGCGTCCACCCCAATGCGGAGGCTTTCGCGGCGATGGCCCCGCTCGCCCAGGCAGCGATCGACAAGGCCATGAAAGCGAAATAACGCCGTTCGCTACGGCGCCTTCCACCCGATCTGCCGGTCGGCCCAGGCGATGAAATACTTCATGTTCGGGGCATCGGTGTGCCCGCCGTCATGCTGGCGCCAGGCAAGCTGCCCCTCAAGCAGGTCGGTCAGCACCGGCGGCATCTTCGCGGTGCGATAGTCGTTGCCGACGCCCAGATCCTTCGCGCCGAGCAGGGTCCAGACCTGCCCCGCCGCGACGGTCGCCATGTAACTCCCCTGCTGGTCCAGCCAGTTGGCGTCGCCCTTCTCCGGCACGCCATAGCTGATGAAGGTCGGCCGTGGCGCGCACAGCGCGATCAGCTGATGGGAATCGACCGGGATGTCGCCCGCGTTCCTGCTGCCGAAGCTCGCCTGCGACGCGCCATATTTCAGGAAGTTGCCGGCCATCCAGTGATAGCCGCCGGTCCCGGTGAGGTTCTCCACCGCCTCGCCGAAGTCGCGGCGATGCGGCTTGGCCCCACCCTCGCCCGACGATCCGACCAGCACCATCGCGAAACGCTGGTCGAACGCCATGGTGATCAACGCCGCCTTGCCGTAGCGCGACACACCCTCGATCCCGACATGCTTGGCATCCACCGCGGGCACGGTCTCGAGATAATCGAGCGCCCGGCTCGCCCCCCAGCCCCACGCCCGTAGCGCGCCCCAATCCTCGGGCTTGCGCGGCTGACCCTTGTTGGTGAGGCCGATGATCCCGCCACGCAGCCCCGCGCCGTTGTCAGCCTGGATGCTCGACGTATCGACCAGCGCGACGCCCCAGCCGGCCGCGACCAGCGCGGAGATCCGCTCGTCGCTCGGCGGCGCCGGAAAGAAGCTCGGCGGGTTGACGAAGATGAAGCCCGGATGCGCCTGGAACGCGGCGGCGAGCGACGGATCGCGTCCGACGAGACTGGCTTTCATCGCCGCGTCGATCCTCGCCGCTTCATCGGCAGTCGGCTGGCTCGGCGCCGGATAGCGTGCCGCGCCGAACATGATCAGCACCGGCACCGGTTTGATCGTCTCGGCCGGCACTACCAGGGTCATCCTGATGCCGACCTCGATCGCCGGATACGCGCTGTTGTCGACCCGCCCGATCAGTTGCTTCGCCACCATGCGCTTGCCGCCGATGACCTCATTGTCGGTGCTCGCGACCGACCAGGCCACCTTGGGCACGGTGGCCGGAATCCGCCCGACCACCTCGCGCTCGAACGCCTCGACGATCTCGGGCCGGCGCTGCTTCCACCAGCCATCGGCGGTGGTGACCTTCCTGCCATTGTTCAGCGTGAGGATATCGGGCCAGTCGGGAAAGGGATTCGCCCTGGCCGGATCGTAATTGGCGGGATTCGGTCCGTCGGGCTGGCCGCTATGGCCGGGGCGCAGGGCTTTGATGCCAAGCTGGTCCATCATGTTCCGATGGTCCTGCTCGGCGGTCCAGGGCGCGACCGTTCCCTGCTGCGACACGGCCAGGGTCGATCCGGACATCGCCACGCCGGACAGCATGGCAAGAGCACAGCACGAGCGCAGCAGCGCAACTTTCATGGCATTCCCCTCCTGAGCGGGCACCAATGCACCTCACATCATATATGATATATTGAGATGAAAGGATTGCCAATCGGCTTCTGGGAGCGACTCAGCACTCGACGGTCCGACATCGCCTGAATCCCCTCCCCCTCACTGGCCCCGCACGTTATGCGAGGTGAAACGAGGAGGACGCCAATGCCGCTCTACGCCATCGACGGAAAACAGCCCGTGGTCGGAACCGATGTATGGGTCGCGCCCAGCGCCGATGTGATCGGCGACGCGCATCTCGCCGATGGATCGAGCGTCTGGTTCGGCGCGGTCATCCGGGCTGACAACACTCCAATCATTGTCGGCACGCGCAGCAACATCCAGGAAAGCGCGATGTGCCACTCCGATCCCGGCGCACCGCTGACGATCGGTGCCGACTGCACGATCGGCCATCATGCGATCCTCCACGGCTGCACCATCGGCAACAATGTGCTGATCGGCATGGGCGCGATCGTCCTCAACCGCGCGGTGATCGGCGATGGCTGCATCGTCGGCGCGGGCGCGCTGGTGACCGAGGGCAAGAGTTTCGAGCCGAACAGCCTGATCGTCGGCAGCCCGGCCAGGGCGATCCGCACGCTCGACGAGAATGCCGCGACGATGCTCAAGGCGTCGGCCCAGCATTATGTCGACAAGGGCAAGGCCTATAGCGAAGGGCTGACGCGGGTTGGCTAGACAACCCTTCAACTCACCACCGTCATGCCGGACTTGTTCCAGCATCCACTGATCCGCAAGAGTCGAAACCCGTTGGTGCGTGGAACGGTAGGCCCCGGAACGAATCCGGATGACGTTTCTGAAGGCCGGCGTTCTATCGCGTCGGGTAATTCGGTGCCTCGCGCGTGATCGTCACATCATGGACATGGCTCTCGCGTAGGCCCGCGCCGGTGATCTGGACGAACCGCGCGCGCCGCTGCAGGTCCTCGATCGTCGCTGAGCCGGTATAACCCATGGCAGCACGAATCCCGCCGACCAGCTGGTGGATCACATCCCGTGCCGGCCCCTTGAACGCCACCTGGCCCTCGATCCCCTCGGGCACCAGCTTGAGCTGATCCTTGATGTCGCCCTGGAAATAACGATCGGCCGAGCCGCGACCCATGGCGCCGACCGAGCCCATGCCGCGATAGGATTTATAGGCGCGGCCCTGGTACAGGAAGCTTTCGCCCGGCGCTTCCTCGGTGCCGGCGAGCAGCGATCCGATCATGCAAGCCGACGCACCCGCCGCGAGCGCCTTGGCGAGATCGCCCGAGGTGCGCAAGCCGCCATCGGCGATCACCGGAACGCCGGCCTTCAGGCCAATTTCGGCGCAATCCATCACCGCGGTGAGCTGCGGCACACCGACACCGGCGACCACGCGCGTGGTGCAGATAGATCCCGGGCCGATCCCGACCTTGATCCCGTCGGCACCCGCATCGATCAGCGCCCGCGTCGCCTCCGCCGTGGCGACGTTGCCGGCGATGACCTGGACCGAGTTGCTGAGCCGTTTCACCCGCTCGACCGCGCGCGCCACGTCGCGGTTGTGGCCGTGCGCGGTGTCGATGACGACAAGATCCAGTTCCGCATCGACCAGCGCCTCGGTCCGCTCGAACCCCTTGTCGCCGACGGTCGTCGCCGCGGCAACGCGCAGCCGGCCCGTCGCGTCCTTCGTCGCGTTGGGATAGGTGACGGCCTTTTCGATGTCCTTGACGGTGATCAGGCCGATGCAGCGATAGGCATCGTCCACCACGAGCAGCTTCTCGATCCGGCGCTGGTGCAGCAGGCGGCGCGCCTCCTCCTGACTCACACCCGGCGCGACGGTCGCGAGATTCTCGTGAGTCATCAGCTCGGCGACGGGCTGGCGCGGATTGCCGGCGAAGCGGACGTCGCGGTTGGTCAGGATGCCGACGAGCTTGCCGCTTGCCTCGACGACCGGAATGCCGCTGATCTTGTGGCGAGTCATCAGCGCCTGCGCCTCGGCAAGCGTCGCCTCTGGTGTGATGGTGATCGGATTGACCACCATGCCGGATTCGAAACGCTTGACCGCGCGCACCGCCGCCACTTGTTCGGCGATATCGAGATTGCGGTGGAGCACGCCGATGCCGCCGAGCTGCGCCATGACGATCGCCATGTCGGCCTCGGTCACCGTATCCATCGCCGAGGACAGGATGGGGATGTCGAGCGTGATCTCGCGCGTCACCCTGGTAGCGGTGTTCGTCTGGCTCGGGACGATGTCCGATTCAGCCGGCACGAGCAGGACATCGTCAAAGGTGAGGCCGAGGCGAATGTCCATGGGTGCCAGTTTCCTGCGGGGGAGCGAGTCGTGGCGGTCCATGTAAACAAGGGGCCGCGGGTGCGCTAGGGGCCCCGCCGCTCGTGTCGCATTTCACTATAACGGCCCCGCCAATCTGCTAATCTGCGTGTATCGGCCGCGCCCTTCGCGGCCCTTGTCGGGGGTTCCACACCATGACTCTCACACTTGCCGGCCTGGTTCTGGTCGTCGTCATTTTCTATTTCATGACCAGCATCAAGGTCGTCCGCCAAGGCTATCAGTACACGATCGAACATTTCGGCCGCTTCACCACCGTCGCGCGGCCCGGGCTCAACTTCTACCCGGCCTTTTTCTACCGGGTCGGCCGGCGCGTGAACATGATGGAGCAGGTGCTCGACATTCCGGGTCAGGAGATCATCACCAAGGACAATGCGATGGTCGCGGTCGACGGCGTCGTGTTCTTCCAGGTGCTCGACGCGGCCAAGGCGGCGTATGAGGTCAGCGATCTCTATCTCGCGATCATGCAGCTCTCGACCACCAATCTGCGCACCGTGATGGGCTCGATGGACCTGGACGAGACCCTGTCGAAGCGCGACGAGATCAACACGAGGCTGCTCCAGGTCGTCGACCAGGCGACCGAAGCCTGGGGCGTGAAGATCACCCGTGTCGAGCTGAAGGACATCCGTCCGCCCGCCGACATCGTCAACGCGATGACCCGGCAGATGAAGGCCGAGCGCGAGAAGCGCGCGACCATCCTCGAATCCGAGGCGGCACGGCAGAACGAGATCAACCGCGCCGAGGGCCTGAAACAGGCGCAGATCCTCGAGGCGGAAGGCCGCAAGGAAGCGGCGTTCCGCGACGCCGAGGCGCGCGAGCGCTCGGCCCAGGCGGAAGCGGCCGCGACCAAGATGGTGTCGGACGCGATCGAGGGTGGCAGCACCCAGGCGATCAACTATTTCATCGCCCAGAAATATGTCGAGGCGATCGGCATGTTCGCCACCTCGCCCAATGCGAAGACGATCCTGTTCCCGGTCGAAGCAACCCAGTTGATGGGCACGCTGGGCGGAATCGGCGAGCTCGCGCGTGAAGCGATCGGCGGTTACGGCGACTCGTCGGCGCCGCGTCCGCCGGCACGGCCGCGCGGTCCGTTCGAGGGAGGCCAGAAATGACCTTTCTCGGTTTCGTCTGGAGCCACGGCGCGCTGTGGCTCGCCGCCGCGCTAGCATTGGCGATCGCGGAGCTGATCGCGCCCGGCTTCTTCATGATCTTCCTGGCGGCCGGCGCGGCGCTCACCGGCTTCGCGCTGCTTGCGGTCCCCGGGCTGCCCGTGCTGGTTCAGGCGCTGTTGTTCGCCCTGTTCACCGCAGCGGCGGTCGGGCTCGGCCGGCGCTGGTATCACCAGAGCGAGGTTCCGACCGAGGATCCGCAGCTCAACGACCGCACCTCGCGCCTGATCGGCACCACAGCCGAGGTCTGCGACGCCATCACCGCGGGCGAAGGCCGGGTGAAGATAGGCGACGGCGCCTGGAAAGCCCGCGGTCCGGACGCTGCGGCTGGCGCATTCGTGCGGATCGTCGGCGCTTCGGGAAGCGTGCTGCTGGTGGAGCCTGCCTGAGGCAGTCAACGATCGATTCAAATGAAGCGGAGGCCGTCGCATTATCGCGCTGAATGGAGCGCCTCAGGGCGGTCCCGCTCTTTCTTATCGTTGGGGTTTCTTCAATCGTCACCCGGACTTCTTCCGGGGTCCTCGTGCCGTGGGCACCACGTTCTCTGTACCGACCGAAATTCCCTGTTATGCCTCGCGAAATTCCCTGTTATCGAATAACAGGGAATTTCGGATCAAACCATTGATCTATCATCAGAGAATTAGCCAAAACCACCCAAAAACGGGCAGAAAAAACGAAATTCCCTGATAATTCCCTGTCAATTGCACGGAACGGGGAATTTTCGCAGCCCGCTGGAGCCAGGGTTCAGCTCTTGCCGAACAGCCCCTTGGCGAAGCCGGCGATCTCATCCATCGGATTGCCGTCGCCGTCCTGGTCGAGCATCCCGCCGACCTTGCCGAGCATGCCGGAGCCCTGCAACAGGCTGGCGAACTGGCCGAGCGCGCCCTCGCCGCCGATATGGCCGACAATCTGCTGCAGCGTGTCGGCCGGCAGGCCGGTGGCGGAGGCGGCGGTATCGACCGTGTCGGTCGGGGCGCTATGCGCCTGCCCCAGCGCCGTCACCGCACTCTCGACCTGTTCGGGGGTCAGCCCGACCTTGGCCGCGAGGTTCTTGATGTCGACATTCTGGGTCACCTGTCCGAGCAGTCCGTCGAGCATTCCCATGGTAAATTCCTCAGGCCGTGTGGATGTCCGCTCCGTCTATCACAGGGCAGGAAGCGGCGCGAGGTCGGGGGCCAGGAATTTGCGCCGGGCCGGCACCGAAAACAGCCGGTTCCGGCTGTAGAAGCCGAGCGGCCAGTCGCGCCTGCCCATCGGGCTCGCCAGCAAGGCATTGACGGCATCGACCAGCGGTTCGTTCGCGGCGCGCCCGGCAAGATGCAGGCGGATGCCCGCCACGAACACATGGGTGATCGTGTCGTGATAGCCCTGGTTGTCGTCGTTCACCCCGCCGACGCTCTCATTGTAGCGCGAGATGATCCCCGCAATCTCTGTGTCGATGTCCACATCGGGCCGGTCGCGGACCAGCCAGAGCGTCGCGGCGAGATGCGCTTCATGAGTCCATTCGGCGCGCGGCAAGACGCAGGCGAGCAGGCCCTCCCCAATCCGGCGGATCGCGGCGTCGTTGGCAAAGACTCGGTAAGGGAAATCGGTCATCGATCGGGCTTTCCATGGCCCGATCGACGACCGGGCGTTTCAGGCGTTTTCGGGGGTCTTGGGAGCGGCTTGGCGCACGCCCTCGTCCACATCGTCGGCGAATTGGGCGAAATTCTCGACGAACAGGTCGACCAGCCTGGCCGCGGTTGCGTCATATTCGGCCTTGTTCGGCCAGGTCTCGCGCGGATCGAGGATCGCGGTGTCGACGCCGGGCACTTCCACCGGCACCTTGAACCCGAAATTCGGGTCGGTGCGGAACTCGGCATTGTTCAGGCTGCCGTCGAGTGCCGCGTTGAGCAGGGCGCGGGTCGCCTTGATCGGCATGCGACGGCCGATGCCGTATTTGCCGCCGGTCCAGCCGGTGTTGACCAGCCAGCAATCCACCCCGCCCTTGGCGATCCGCTCCTTGAGCAGATTGCCGTAAACCGACGGATGACGCGCCATGAACGGCGCGCCGAAGCAGGTCGAGAAGGTCGCATCGGGCTCGGTTACGCCGATCTCGGTGCCCGCGACGCGCGCGGTATAGCCCGAGAGGAAGTGATACATCGCCTGGTCCGGCGTCAGTTTCGAGATCGGCGGCAGGATGCCGTACGCATCTGCCGTCAGCATCACGATGTTGCGCGGCACCGGCCCCATATTCTCTTCCGAGGCATTGGGGATGAAGTCGATCGGATAGGCGCCGCGACTGTTCTCGGCGAGGCTGGCATCGTCGAGGTCGAGCTGGCGCGTGACCTGGTCCATCACGACATTCTCGAGGATCGTGCCGAAGCGCTTGGTGGTCGCGAAGATCTCCGGCTCGGCGTCGGCCGACAGGCGGATCATCTTGGCGTAGCAGCCGCCCTCGAAATTGAAGACCGCCGTGTCCGACCAGCCATGCTCGTCGTCACCGATCAGCGTGCGGCTGGCATCGGCCGACAGCGTGGTCTTGCCGGTGCCCGACAGGCCGAAGAACACCGCGGTGTCGCCCTTGGGCCCGATATTCGCCGAGCAATGCATCGGCATCACGCCGGTCGGCGGCAAAAGATAGTTGAGCAGGCTGAACACCGACTTCTTCATCTCGCCGGCATAGCGGGTGCCGCCGATCAGGATCAGTTTCTCGGTGAAGCTGACGGCGATCACCGTCTCGCTGCGGCAGCCGTGACGCGCCGGGTTGGCGCGGAAGCTCGGCAGGTCGATGATGGTGTATTCGGCCTCGAACCCGCGCAGTTCGCTCTCTTCCGGCCGCACCAACATCGTGCGGATGAAGCTGTTGTGCCAGGCGAGTTCGTTGACGATACGCACGCGGACGCGATGTTCCGGCTGCGAGCCGCCGAACAGGTCCTGGATGAACAGGTCTTCCTTGTCCTTCAGCGCGGCAAGGAAATCGGCCTTGAGCGCGGCGAAATGCTCCGGTGTCATCGCCTTGTTGCTCTTGCCCCACCAGACGGTGTTTTCGGTCTCGGCATCGCGGACGATGAACTTGTCCTGCGCCGAGCGACCGGTGTGCTGTCCCGTCTCGACCACCAGCGGCCCGTCGGCGGAGAGTTTGCCCTCGCCACGGGCGACGGCGGCCTCGATCAGGCGCGCCGTCACCAGATTCCAGTGCAAGGTGGCGCGTGTCTCAATGCCTTGCGCTTCGAGGCCTGCGTCGGGAATACGATCGCTCACGTCCTTGCTCTCCTGATACTGGGCGCGCGGTCGGTGCCGCTGAGTGCGAGTCGCGCATATCGCCAGGGACAGGCAATTGTCCAGTCGAGACAATTTGTCAGACCACGATGTGTTGAGCAGGCGCGCGCTTTGGACTAACCCCTTCCCAACAGCACAAGGGTTGCATTGCCGATGACGGCTTCGATCGCGCTCGTCGACGACGACCGCAACATCCTCACCTCCGTATCGATCGCGCTCCAGGCCGAGGGATTCGTCACCCGGGTCTATTCGGATGGAGAGACCGCGCTGAAGGCGCTGATCGAGAATCCGCCCGACCTCGCCATCTTCGACATCAAGATGCCGCGCATGGATGGGCTCGAACTGCTCCGACGCCTCCGCGAGAAGAGCACCACGCCGGTGATCTTCCTGACGTCGAAGGATGACGAGTTGGACGAGGCACTCGGTCTGGCGATGGGTGCGGACGACTATATCTCCAAGCCCTTCTCGCACCGACTGCTGATCGCCCGCATCCGCGCGATCCTGCGCCGCTCGGAACTCGCTGTGGCCGGCGCCGCTGGCGAAGAGGAGAATCCCGGCGGCAGCCTGGTCCGTGGGCGGCTGGCGATGGACACCGCCCGGCACCGCGTGACCTGGAACGGCGCGGGCGTGACCTTGACCGTCACCGAGTTCCTGATCCTGGAGACGCTCGCCCAGCGCCCCGGTATCGTGAAGACGCGTAACCAGCTGATGGACGCGGCCTATCACGACGATATCTATGTCGACGATCGCACGATCGACAGCCACATCAAACGCGTGCGCCGCAAGTTCCGGCAGATCGACCCCGAGTTCGATGCCATAGAGACCTTATATGGCGCGGGTTACCGATTCTCCGAGGAATGACGACCGCGAGCTGACGCTTCGCTGGTCCGGGCAGGTATCGCTCACACCGCGCATCCTTGCGGTCAACATCATCGCGCTGGCGATGCTGGCGGGCGGCTTCTTCTACCTCGACAGCTATCGCAGCCGGATCGTCGACAGTCGCGTCGCGCAGGCGAGCCGCGAGGCACGACTGATCGCCGAGGCGATGGGGTCGGTCGCGCCCGAGCGCCACAACATCCTCGCGCTGCGGCTGGCGCGCGACACCGGCGCCCGCATCCGGCTGTATGACAATCAGGGCAAGCTCGTCACCGATACGCGCGCCCTGGGCCTGCGCAATTTCGTGCTGCGCGATCCCGACAAGGAGGATTGGCAACAGGACACGGCGCGCTTCCTCGACGCGGTGATCGACACCGTCGTCGGCGCGCCCCGCGCGCCCTTGTACCGCGAGCGCGCTGAGGGCCTTGAATGGCCCGATGTCCATACCGCGCGCAGCACCGAGAGCGTGCCCGCCACCGTATGGCGCGCGCCCGATCGCACCCCGGTGATCACGGCCGCGGCGGCGCTGCCGACCGGCGGGGTGGTGATGACCACGATCAACGCCCGCGACATCACCCAGACGGTGCGGGTCGAGCGCTTCCGCCTCGGCGTGGTGCTGGCGATCGTCTCGGCCATCTCGATCCTGCTCTCGCTGTTCCTCGCCCGGACGATCGTACGACCCCTGCGCCGGCTCGCCCGCGCTGCGGTGCGCGTACGGCTGGGGCGCGCGCGCGAAGTGGTGGTGCCTCGCCTGCCCTCGCGCCGCGACGAGCTTGGCATGCTGGCGCGTGCCCTGTCCGACATGAGCCTCGCGCTCCGCGCCCGGATCGACGCGACCGAGGCCTTCGCCGCCGATGTGACTCACGAGATGAAGAACCCCCTCGCCTCGCTGCGATCCGCGGTCGAGGGGCTCAGCTCGGTCAAGGACCCCGAACTGCAGGAGCGGCTGCTCGCGATCGTGCGTGACGACGTCCACCGGCTCGACCGACTGATCACCGACATTTCGGAGGCCTCGCGCCTCGACGCTCAGCTCAGCCGCGCCAAGTTCGAGGATGTCGATGTCGGCGCGATGATCGGCGCCCTGCTCGATCAGCGCGCCGAACGCGGGGTTGAACGCGACATCCAGATCCGCTTCGACCACCGCATCGGCGAGAAGCTCATCGCGATGGGCGAAGGCGCGCGGCTCGAGCGCGTGTTCGAGAATCTGATCGAGAACGCCGTTTCCTTCTCGCCCGATGGCGGCCTGATCGTGGTGTCGGCGGTCCGCGATGGGGACGATCTGGTCGTGCGGGTGGAGGATGAGGGGCCCGGCGTGCCCGAGGAAGCGCGCGAACAGGTGTTCAGCCGCTTCCAGTCGCTCCGCCCGGACGGTGAGGAATTCGGCAAGCATAGCGGGCTCGGCCTCGCCATCGCCCGCACCATCGTCGAGGGGCACCAGGGCGCCATCTCGGTCGAATCGCGCGAGGACCGGCTCAGGGGCGCGCGATTCGTCGTGCGCCTCCCCATATCGGACAAGAGATGAGCGAGACGATCCACGCCTCGACCGTGGCGATCGGTGGCCATGCCGTGCTGCTCGAAGGGCCGTCGGGTGCCGGCAAGTCCGATCTCGCGCTTCGCCTGATCGATCGTGGCGCGCTGCTGGTGAGCGACGACTATACGGTGTTGACGGCTTCCGAGGAGGTGCTGCTTGCCAGCGCACCCGCAACGATTGCCGGGCGGATGGAGATCCGCGGCGTCGGGATTATCTCCGTTACCCATGTTGAGCCTGTGCCGGTCGCCCTGCTGATCCGCCTGGCTGGTGCGGTGGAACGCCTGCCGGAGCCCGAGTCGCGCTGGTTCGAGGGTGTGCCGGTCCCGGCGATCGCGCTCGATCCGCGCGAGGCCTCGGCACCAATCAAGGTGGAACTTGCCTTGAAGCACCTGCTAGAGCGCGCGTCATGAAGCGCGACCCAAAGGATATATTGCTCGTCACCGGCATGTCCGGCGCCGGCAAGTCGACCGTGCTCAGGACGCTCGAGGATCTGGGCTGGGAGGTGGTGGACAATCTCCCGCTGCTCCTGCTCGACCGGCTGCTCGGCGCCCCCTTGCCCGAAGGCGCTGAGCGGTCCTCGCAACCACTCGCGCTCGGCATCGGCGCCCGCACCCGCGATTTCGATCCCGAGCGGATCGTGAAGCGGATCAAGAAGCTCCGCGAGGAGCATGGGCACGACATCGGCACCCTGTTCCTGGATTGCTCAGGCGGCGAGCTGGAGCGGCGCTATTCGGAGACGCGGCGGCGCCATCCGCTGGCGCTCGATCGCCCCGCCTCGGACGGCATCTCGCGTGAGCGGGAGCTGCTCGCGCCGATGCGGCGCTGGGCGAACCGGCTGATCGACACCACCAATCTGAGCGCGAACGAGTTGGCGCAGCAGGTGCGATCGACCTTTTCGGGCGAGCGGCTGGGTGAACCGACCCTGTCGGTCATGTCGTTCGGCTTCGCCCGCGGCTTGCCGCGCAACGCCGATCTGGTGTTCGACATGCGCTTCCTGCGCAATCCGCATTGGGTGCCGGATCTTCGTCCCGGAACGGGCCTGGACAAGGATGTCAGCGCTTATGTGGCGGCCGATCCGGCCTATGATATGGCGATGACGCAGATCGAGTCGCTGCTGTTGTTCCTGCTGCCGCGCTATCGCGCCGAGGGGAAATCTTATGTCACCATCGCCTTCGGCTGCACCGGCGGGCGGCACCGTTCCGTGCACGTGGCGGAACGAGTCGCCGCAAGGTTGCGCGACGAAGGATTTTCGCCCACGGTCGCGCACCGCGATCTCGCTGCGGCGCCGCAGGACTCGCTCGAGGGTGTGGCAGAAAATGCCCAAGGGGACGGTCTTTCCGTGATTGAAACTGCAATGAAAGAGTCGGGGCAATGATCGGCCTGGTTCTGGTGACTCACGGGCGCCTCGCCGAGGAATTCGTGACCGCGATGGAGCATGTCGTCGGCAAGCAGGAGCGGATCGCGACCATCGCGATCGGCCCGGACGACGATATGGAGGCGCGCCGCGCCGACATCGCCAAAGCGATCGCCGCGGTCGATACCGGGCGGGGCGTGATCGTGCTGACCGACCTGTTCGGCGGGACCCCGTCCAATCTCGCCATCTCGCTGATGGAACGTGGCCGTATCGAGGTGATCGCCGGCATCAACCTGCCGATGCTGATCCGGCTCGAATCGGCGCGCAAGGCGATGAAGGTGGTCGACGCCGTCGCCGCCGCGCGCGAGGCGGGCCGCAAATATATCTCGGTCGCGTCCGAAGTTCTTGGCGAGGCCGCCGCCTGATGCCGGTCAGCCGCACGGTCCTCATTACCAACAAACGCGGGCTCCACGCTCGGGCGAGCGCCAAGTTCGTCACCCTCGCCTCGACTCAACCGGTCGAGGTCGCGGTGGAGAAGGACGGTGCCGGCAGCGTGACCGGCACGTCGATCATGGGCCTGATGATGCTGGGCGCCGCGATGGGCGATTCGATCGTCATCAGCGCCGAGGGCGACGGCGCCGAACAGGCGGTCGGTGCGCTGTGCGAGCTGGTCGAGGCCAAGTTCGGGGAGGATTGAGCCTCCCATGCCCCGCGAGATCACCGCTTATTCCAACCCGCTCATCAAGCGCGTCCGCGCGCTTCGCGAGAAAAGGCATCGGCGCGAGGAAGGCCTGTTCCTCGCCGAAGGCCTGCGCATCCTCACCGAGGCGCGCGAGAGCGGGCGCCTGCCCGACTATCTGTTCTTCGCCCGCGACAGCGCCAACCATTCCCTCGTCCGCGCGCTGATCGCCGATGTCGAGGCGGCGGGCGGCGAAGCCATCGAGACGGTCCCCGACATCCTCTCCAAGCTGTCCGGCAAGGATAACCCCCAGGCCGTGGTCGGTGTGTTCGCCGAATTCGCGACGCCGCTGGAAAGGCTGGACCGCACGAATTCGATTATCTGGCTGGTCGCCGAGCGCCTGCGCGATCCGGGTAATCTCGGCACGATCCTGCGCACCGGCGATGCGGTCGGCGCGGGCGGGCTGATCCTGATCGGCGAGTGCGTCGATCCCTTTTCGGTCGAGGCGGTACGCGCGAGCATGGGCGCGCTGTTCACCGTGCCGATCGTCCAGACCGGCTGGGCCGAGTTCGTCTCCTGGCTCCGCGCCGGCCCCGGGCAGCTGGTCGGGCTGAGCCTCGACACGGACCACGACTACCGGAGCGCGACCTACACCTCCCCGACCTTCCTGCTGACCGGCAATGAGGCGCAGGGCATGCCGGCTGACTATGCCGCCGAATGCGACCTGCTGGTGAAGATCCCGATGCTCGGCAAGGCCGACAGCCTCAATGCTGCTGTGGCAACCGCCGTTATGGCGTATGAGGTGCTCGCCCAGACCAAGCCTTCGCGCGGCTGAACGGCTACGTAACGACCGGTTCAGCCTGGCTTGCCTATCGGGCAGTCAAGGAGACCCGAGATGAAGTTCGCGCTTGCCCTTTCCGCCCCTGCCCTGCTGATCGCCGGCACTGCTATCGCGCAGCCGCGCGACGTGCCGTACAAGGCGGTCGGTACCGAGCCCGGCTGGGCGCTGACCATCGAAAAGGGCCTGATCCGCTATGTCGGCGATTATGGCCGCACGCGCGTGACGACGACAGCGCCTGTCCCCCGCCCCAGCTTCAATGGCCTGCGCTACGTCACGCCACGCATCACGATCGACGTCACCCGCTCGCGCTGCAGCGATGGGATGAGCGACCGCGACTATCCCGACAGCGTGACGGTCATGGTCGGCCGCAAGACCGTGCGCGGCTGCGGCGGCGACCCGATCGTCGCGCCGCCCCGCGCGCCGGTGATCGAGGGCAATTGGGAGGTCCAGGCGATCGAAGGCCGCCCGGTGCGCGGGCCGCGCGCGGCGACGATCTCCTTCTCCGGCAACCGGATCAGCGGCAATAGCGGCTGCAACAGCTTCGGCGGCTCGTTCCGCTTCGAGCGCGGCTTCCTGATCACGGGTCCGCTGATGTCGACCAAGATGGCCTGTATGGGCCCGGCGATGGTGCAGGAACAGGCGATCATGCGCCTGCTCGGCCAGCGCCTGAGCGTCAGCACCAACCGCGACGGCAAGCTCGTGCTGAGCGCCACGGGCCTGCGGACCCTGGTGCTGGTGCGGACCGGTCCGGAGCGGCGCTGATCGCGCCATTCCGGACAGGGCCCGGCTTCTTCACTCGTCGAGCATTGCCTCTACGAAGCCGTGCCGGTCCGACACGAACTCGCGCATGATGCGGAAATGCTCCGTGTCCTCGAGCAGCACCGGCTCAAGCCCATATTTGCCCATCCGGAGCAGGCTGATGCCGGGAAGCGCCATCAGGATGGGCGAGTGAGTCGCCATGATGACCTGTGACTGCCCGCCCCGATCCATCCTGCGCAGGAGTTTGAGAAAATCGAACTGCCGGTTGGGCGACAGCGCGGATTCAGGCTCGTCGAAGATGAAGATGCCTGGCTGGGCGCAGCGTTCCTCGAAGAAGCGGATGAACCCCTCGCCATGCGAATGGGACAGGAAATCGGCCATGGGACTATCTGCTTCGTCCAGATACCGGGCGACCGAGAAGAAGCTTTCAGCACGAAAGAACCAGCCCCGGCCGATCTTGGGCAACCAGCTTGCCTTCAACGCACCGGCCAGCGTGCCGCCGCTCACTTCCCGGGCACGCGAATTATCCACCGCACGATAGCCCGGCCCGCCACCGCTCTCGTCGAAACCGGCAAGCACCGCGATACCCTCCAGCAAGGTGGACTTGCCGACGCCATTCTCGCCGGCAATCACGGTAATTGGACGGTCGAAGCTCAGCTCGAAATCGCAATCCCGGAACAGCGGCAGGCACCAGGGATAGGCCGCGGGTTCGATCTCGGCATCCGGATCGAACCAGACTCGTTTGAGATAGGGCGGCGGCAGTGACGTGTGCCGATACTTCGCCATCCCTATTCGGCCGCCTCGTTCATCGACCCATCCACCAGGATCGGCGTGTCGCCATAGCGGGCCAGCGCCTCGACCGGCTCGACGCCCTCGATCTCGCGCGCGCCGGGCTCGATATTGAGGTCGCGCAGCTTGCGCGCCGTCACCAGCGTTCGGCTTTCGAAGCTGCTGACGAAAATATTGTAGTTGTTGACCGCCGACGTCAGTCCGCCACCCACCTTGCGCAGATCGCCCGCAGCCTTGGCCAGCCGGTCGTACAGCTCCTTGCCCAGCTCGCCGATCTGGCGCGCTTCCTTGGCCAGCCGCTCCTGCCGCCACACGGCGGAGACGGTACGCGCGATCGCGATCAGATTGGTCGGCGTCGCCAGCAGCACGCGTTTCTCGAAGGCGAAATCCCACAAAGTCGGATCATGCTCCAGCGCGGCGGATAGGAAATGTTCGCCCGGCACGAACATGATGACATAGTCGGGCGCATCGGCGAACTGGCTCCAATAGGCCTTGTTGCCCAGGCCATTGACGTGCGCGCGCATCGAGGCGGCATGCGCCGCAAGCCCGACCAGCCGCTCGGCCTCGTCGACCGCACCGAACGCGTCCTGATAGGCGTTGAGCGACACCTTGGCGTCGATCACCAGCGAACGCCCGCCCGGCACTCGCACGATCGCATCAGGGCGAAGCCGGCCGCCCTCGTCGCCGCCGGCGATGCTGACTTCAGTCTCGAAATCGGTATGTTCGGACAACCCACAGGTTTCCAACACATTCTTGAGCTGCTGCTCGCCCCAGCGCCCGCGCGATTTGGGCGCATTGCGGAGGGAATTGACCAGCTTGGCCGCCTCGCTGCTGACCTTCTCCTGGCCGATACGAAGGCCTTCGAGCTGGCCCTTGAGTTGATCGAAGGCGCCCTTGCGCTCGCTCTCCACCTTGGTGACGGTCTCCTCATATTTCATGAGACGATCGCTGACCGGCTGTAGCATCGATTTGAGGTTCTGGCCGGCCGTCTCCTCGGATTGCTTGAAACGGGCCTCCGCGCGTTCGAGGAACTGCTTCTGCGCGTCGTTGAGCAGCTTGCTGGCGGTCTCGTTGAAATGACCGGTCATCGCCTCGCGCGAGTTCTTGAATTCCTCGAGCCGGGCTTCGAACGCCTCGGCATGGGCGCGGAGCGTGGCGTTCTCCGTGCGAAAGCCGTCGCGTTCGTCCCGGATGGCATCGATCTCATCGCGAAGCTGCGCCGCGGCGCGGGCGCGCTCCTCAGCGCCGGCAAGATCGACGATGGCGCGCTTGAACTCCTCGGTACGCGCGTCCCGCTCGGCCCGGATCTCCGCAATGCCACGCTTGCCCAGCCACCAACCGATAGCGAGCGCCCCCAATAGGGCGATGACGATGATGACGAGGGTAACCGGATCCAACAGTTTGCTCCTATGGAACGAAGCACGAACCTACCGCCCCGGGGGTGGGTTAACAAGGTGCGGGACCTTCGGCTCGGCGCGTCTCCATTCACACAATCGTCGCAAATCGAGGAAGGCTTGCGGCTGGCGGGGCGTTCGCTAGGACTGCGCGCCATGCTGACCGACATCGCGATCTCACGCGCCGCCACCCTGAAGCCCATCTCCGAGATCGCCGCCCGGCTTTCCATCCCGCCGGAGGCGGTCGAGCCCTATGGGCATTTCAAGGCGAAGATCGATCTGGCGCGCGTCCCGGCGACCGGACAGATCGGCAAGCTGATCCTGGTCACCGCGATCAGCCCGACACCGGCGGGCGAAGGCAAGTCCACCACCTCGGTCGGCCTAGCCGACGGCCTTAACCGCATCGGCCGCAAGACCGTGCTGTGCCTGCGCGAGCCGTCGCTCGGCCCCTGTTTCGGCACCAAGGGAGGCGCGGCCGGCGGCGGCTATGCCCAGGTCGGGCCGATGGAGGACATCAACCTTCATTTCACCGGCGATTTCCACGCGATCACCAGCGCACACAATCTGCTCGCGGCGATGATCGACAACCATGTCCATTGGGGCAATGCGCTCGACATCGACGTGCGGCGGATCGTCTGGCGCCGCGTGCTCGACATGAACGACCGGGCGCTGCGCGACATCGCCCAGTCACTGGGTGGCCCGGCCAACGGATATCCGCGCGAATCCGGCTTCGACATCACCGTCGCTTCGGAGGTGATGGCCATTCTGTGCCTGACGAGCGGGCTGGAAGACCTTGAGGAGCGGCTCGGCCGGATCGTCGTCGCCTATACCCGCGACAAGCGCCCGGTGACCGCACGTGATCTCAAGGCGGACGGCGCGATGGCCGTGTTGCTCGCCCAGGCGATCAAGCCGAACCTGGTGCAGACCTTGGAGGGCAACCCGGCCTTCGTCCATGGCGGGCCGTTCGCCAATATCGCCCATGGCTGCAACTCGGTGATCGCCACGCGCGCCGCACTGGGCCTTGGCGACTATGTCGTGACCGAGGCCGGGTTCGGCGCCGATCTGGGCGCGGAGAAGTTCTTCGACATCAAATGCCGGCAATCAGGCCTGAAGCCCGCCGCGGCGGTGATCGTCGCGACCGTGCGGGCGCTGAAGATGAACGGCGGTGTCGCCAAAGCCGATCTCGCCATGCCCGATATCGAGGCGGTGCGGCGCGGCGGCGTCAACCTGGCGCGGCATATCGAGAATGTGCGGCAGTTCGGCGTACCCGCAGTGGTCGCGATCAACTTCTTCGGGACAGACACCGAGGCCGAGATCGGGGTGATCCGCGATATCGCCGCCAGCCACGGCTCCGAGGCGATCCTGTGCACCCATTGGGCCGATGGCGGCGCCGGTGCCGAGGCGCTGGCGGCCAGGGTCGCCGATCTCTGCGACCACGCCACCCCGCAATTCGCGCCGATCTATGACGACGATCTCTCGCTGTTCGAGAAGATCAACACCGTCGCGACGCGTATCTACCGCGCCGAGGAGGCCATCGCCGATCCGAGCGTCCGGGCGCAGCTTGAGCGCTGGGAGGATGCCGGGTTCGGCCACCTTCCCGTGTGCATGGCCAAGACTCAGTACAGCTTCTCGACCGACCCGGCCAAGCTGGGCGCCCCGACCGGCCACGTCGTGCCGGTGCGCGAGGTACGGCTGGCGGCGGGTGCCGGCTTCGTGGTCGCGATCTGCGGGGAGATCATGACCATGCCGGGTTTGCCGCGCGTGCCGGCGGCCGAATCGATCCGGTTTGGCGTCAATGGGGAGATTGAAGGCCTGTTTTGACCTGAAGCCCTCCCCGAGGGGAGAGGCCGAACAGGCTCAGGCCGCCTTGCGCGCCTTGGCCAGCTTCTTCAGCACCATGTCGCGCTTCAGGCGCGAGATATGATCGATGAACAGCACGCCGTTCAGATGATCGATCTCATGCTGGATGCAGGTCGCGAGCAGGCCGTCGAAATCATCCTCATGGGCGGCCCCATCGAGGTCCAGCCACTTCACCCGGCACCGCGTCGGGCGCTCGACCTCGGCATATTGCTCGGGGATAGACAGGCAGCCTTCATTGTAGACCGAGGTTTCCTCGCTGACCGAGACCAGCTCAGGGTTGATATAGACCAGCGGCTTGCGGACGGGCTTGGCGTCCTCCTCGTCGCTCTCGGGCTCCTGCAGATCGATCACGACGATACGCTGCTCGATGCCGACTTGAGTCGCGGCGAGGCCGATGCCCCGCGCATCATACATGGTGTCGAACATGTCGGCGACGATCGCGCGGACGGCGTCGTCGATCTTGTCGACCGGCTTGGCGACGGCGCGCAGGCCCGGATGCGGGACTTCGAGGATTTCCAGAACAGACATGCAGGCGAGCTAGGAAAGCCCGGGCCCGACGTCAAGCGACGGGTCGCGCACCATGGTCAGGAAACCGGGCGGCGCGCCCTAAGGGCCTGGGCCAAAGTGCCCTCGTCCAGATAGTCCAGCTCGCCACCGACCGGCAGGCCGTGCGCGAGTTGCGTGACGCGGATCGGGAAGCGCTCGATCCGCTCGGCGATATAATGGGCGGTGGTCTGGCCCTCCAGCGTCGCGTTCATCGCCAGCACGACCTCGTCAATACCGCCGACCTCGATCCGCCGGACCAGCGAATCGATGCTCAGATCCTCCGGGCGAATGCCTTCCAGCGCGGACAGGCGCCCGCCAAGGACATGGAACCGTCCCGGGAAAAGCCGCGACCGGTCGAGCGCCCAGAGATCGGCCACTTCCTCGACCACGCAGAGCGAGCGTGCATCGCGACGCGGATCGGCGCAGATGCCGCATGGATCGATCGTATCGATATTGCCGCAAATCGAACAGGTTGAGAGCCGTTCCTCCACCGCGGTGAGTGCTGATAGCAACGGCCCAAGTGCCGCCTCACGCTTCTTGAGCAGGTGAAGCACCGCGCGCCGCGCCGATCGCGGCCCGAGGCCGGGCAGTCGGGCAAGCGCCTGGGTGAGGGCTTCGATCTCGGGAGATGCCATGGGGAACAGATAGGGGGTTGCGTGGGCCTCTGCCAAGCGGCCAGAGCGTATCCATGCGGATCGTCTTCATGGGAACGCCCGAATTCTCGGTGCCGGTGCTCCAGGCACTTGTCGATGCAGGCCATAATGTCGTGGCGGCATATAGCCAGCCGCCGCGCCGCGCCGGCCGTGGCAAAGCGCTGACATCCTCCCCCGTCCAGGCACGCGCCGAGGCGCTGGGCATCACCGTCCGGACCCCGATGTCGCTGCGCGACCCGGACGCCCAGACGGAGTTCGCGTCCTTTGGGTCGGATGTGGCGGTGGTCGCGGCATACGGTCTTATCCTGCCGCGCGCGGTGCTCGAAGCGCCGCTGCTGGGCTGCCTCAACGTCCATGGCTCGCTCCTGCCTCGCTGGCGCGGCGCCGCGCCGATCCAGCGCGCGATTCTCGCCGGCGATGCCGAGACGGGTGTCGGCATCATGCAGATGGAGGCCGGGCTCGATACCGGGCCGGTGCGGCTGGAGGAGCGGACGCCCATCGACGGCAAGACCGCCGGCGCCCTCACCGAGGAACTGAGCGCGATGGGCGCGCGGCTGATGGTCGAAGTGCTTGGCGATATCGCCACCTATCCCGCAGTACCGCAGTCCGGGGACGGCATCACCTACGCCCCCAAAATCGACAAGGCCGAGGCGCGCATCGATTTCTCGAAGAGCGGGGTCGAGGTCGAGCGGCAGATTCGGGCGTTCAACCCGGTCCCCGGCGCCTTTTTCGAGCTGGGCGCAGAGCGGATCCGCCTACTCGCCGCGGACGTGCTTCCCGGCAGCGGCAGCGAGGGTGCGGTTCTCGACGACCAACTCACCATCGCCTGTAGCGACGGTGCGATCCGTCCGACGCTCTTGCAGCGCGCGGGACGCGGCGTCATGACGCCATCCGAGCTGCTGCGCGGCTTTGCGATACCGCCCGGAACGCAGCTCTCATGACGCGTTTCGCGCTGACCGTGGAATATGACGGCAGGCCCTTCATGGGCTGGCAGCGCCAGGCGCACGGCCCGAGCGTGCAGGAGGCAATCGAGATCGCCGCGCTGCAGATCACCGGCGAGGCCGTCACGGTCCATGCCGCCGGTCGCACCGATGCAGGGGTTCATGCGACCGGGATGCGCGCTCATGTCGATATCGAACGGACGATCACGTCGTTCCGGCTGATGGAGGCGCTCAACGCTGTCATACGACCGGCCCCGATCGCGATCCTGGCCTGCGAGACGGTGCCGGACGACTGGCATGCTCGCTTCTCCTGCCTGGCGCGTCACTACGAATACCGGATCATCACCCGCCGCGCGCCATTGACCTTCGAGACCGGGCTGGCCTGGCGCGTACCGACACCGCTCGATGCTGAAGCGATGGCCGAGGGTGCGGCGCGGCTGGTCGGCCGGCATGACTTCACCACTTTCCGTTCGGCGCATTGCCAGGCGGACAGCCCGTTGCGCACGCTCGACCGGCTCGAGGTAGTTGCCAGCGGCGACCGGATCAGCGTGTTCGCGTCGGCACGGTCGTTCCTGCACCATCAGGTGCGGTCGATGGTCGGGTGCCTGGGGCTGGTCGGCCAGGGGAAATGGTCGCCTGACGACCTGCAAGCTGTACTTGAGGCGCGGGACCGATCAAAGCTCGGGCTGAATGCGCCGCCGGACGGCTTGTACTTCCTGCGGGCGGATTACCCCTGATCCAATCATGTAGAGGTTAGCGGCTGAACTTCGCCGCCAGCTCCACATGAATCGACCAGCGGAACTGGCCGACCGGCTGGATCCATTCCAGCTTGTAGCCACCCTTGCACAATATCTCGGCATCACGCGCAAAGCTGCTGGGATTACAGGAAACATAAGCAATGACGGACGTCTTCGCCACCGCCAGCTGCACCACCTGCTCGCGTGCACCTGCTCGGGGCGGGTCGAGCACGATGGCGTCGAACCGGTCACATTCTGCCGTGGTCAGCGGCCGGCGGAACAGGTCCCGGTGATCGGCGAAGAGTTGGCGCCCCGTCCGGGCACCTGCCCCCTTGAGCGACAAAATGGCGTCACGCGCCGCCTCCGCCGCATAGACTCGCCCTGACAGCGCCAGCGCGAAGGTGCCGAGTCCGGAAAAGAGATCGGCTACCGTCACCGCCTGCCCGATCGCTTCGCGCACGGCGGCGACGAGCGATGCTTCCCCCTCCCGTGTCGCCTGGAGGAACGAATTATGCGGTATCGGCACCAGGACGCCCGCCAGCGTGATGGTAACCGGCTCCGGCTCCCACCGCGTCTCCGCCCCCAGGCCATTGTCGATCGACAGGCGCGCGACGCCGTGGCGCTGGCAGAAGGCGGTGATCGCCTCGGCCGCCTCCAGCCCTTCGGCTTCGATCCCCTCGATCAGCAGGTCGATGCCCTGATCAGCCTCGGTGAGGTGCAGCCGGGCGCGGCGATTGGCCTTGAGGAAACGCCCTAGCAGCCCGCGCAGTGGCGACACCAGCGCGAACAGCCTGGGGGTCAGTATCCGGCACTCCTGCAGATCGACCAGCGCATGGCTCGATCCCTCGCTAAACCCGATCCGGATGCGCCCGCCCTTTGCCTCGGCCTGTAGTGCCGCACGTCGGCGGGTGCGCGGTGGCGACAGCGCCGGCGGACGGATCTCGGTGGCCAGGCCCTGCGCCTCGAGCGATCCGGTGATCCGGTCGCTGATGAAGCGCGCATAGCTCTCGTCGTCGAGGTGCTGGAGTTGGCAGCCACCGCAGGTCGGGAAATGACGGCATGGCGCCGTCTGGTGATGTGGACCGGGGATTACCTGCCCTTCCGCCGTCAGCGTGTCGCCTGGGGCCGCCAGCGCCGCGTGACGGCCATTGGCAGTGATGCCATCGCCCCGCGCTGCGACTCGGATGATCTTGTCGCTCATAACGAGGCCCGGGCGCCGCCGAGTGCCTCGGCAAGATCGTCGGCGATGAAGGCGCCGCCCAGCCGCTTCGCTGCTGCACCATGGAGCCAGACACCGGCCGAGGCGGCATCGATCGCCGATCCGGCGCGCGCCGCCAGCATCGCACCGATGGCGCCGGCCAGCACGTCCCCGGTGCCCGCAGTCGAAAGCCACCGGCTTGCGCCCTGGGCGACCCGGACCTGACCGTCGGGTGCGGCAATGACCGTATCCACCCCCTTGAAGACGATGGTCGCGCCCGCCATCGCCGCGGCGGCCCGTGCGCGGTCGATCTTGCTGCTGGCACCTTTGCCGAACAGCGCGTCGAATTCGCCCGCATGCGGCGTCAGCACGACAGGGGCCGCATGGGCGCGAACCCGCGCGAGCCGCGGCTCGTCGAGAAGGTGGAGCGCGTCCCCATCGACGACGAGGGGGCGCGACGAGGCCAGCGCCAGATCAAGCCGCGTTCCGGCTACGGCGCCCCTGCCCAGCCCGGCCCCGATCACCACCGCACCGATGCGCGTGTCGTTCAATGCCTCCGCCGTAAACGGCCTGCGGACGATTGCATGGGGCAGCCTCGCCACACCATCGGCGAGCAGCAGGACATAGCCAGCGCCCGCCCGCATCGCGGCCAGGGAAGCGAGTTTGGCCGCGCCCGGCATCTCCCCCCCGATGACGGCTACCATGCCGCGCGTATATTTGTGGGAGTCCGGTCCCGGTGCCGGCAGGCGTGGCTCGTCGAGGACGACAGCGTCGCTCGACACCGGCACGCCGATGTCGAAGACCCGGACCGTGCCGCAATGGCCCGCGGCGGGATAGAGCAGATGGGAAGGCTTGGCCGCGCCGAGCGCCAGGGTCAGGTCGAAGACGGGAATCTCGTTCAGCACGGCTCCATCATCCGTGGCGACACCGCTCGGCAGATCGACCGCAATCGCCAGCCTTGCCCGGTCGCGCACGCGGACAAGATCGGCCGCGATCGCCGCGTCGAGCGGCCGGGACAGCCCGGTTCCGAACAGCGCATCCACCAGGACTGGCGCGGGCGCCGTTCTGGTGAGCGTCTCAACCTCTCCGTTCCAGCGCGCGCGGGCGTGCTTTGCAGCATCGGTGCGGGGCTCGCCACTGGCGGCAACACGCACCGGCACACCGGCGGCGTGCAAGGCCGCTGCCGCGACATAGCCGTCCCCGCCATTATTGCCCGGCCCGCACAGGATCAGCACTTCATTGCCCGAGCCCAGGCGCCGCACCATCTCGGCGACCTCTCGCCCGGCGCGGTCCATCAGGCCCTGGACCGTCGATCCCCCGGCGATGGCATCGTCCTCTGCAACGCGCATTTCCGCGGCCGTCAGCAAGGGCTTGCCTGAAAGTGACGTCATGGCGCCGGCTTCGAGGGTCCACGCACCGTCGCCGGCAGGCGGTATCGGTCGCCACCCAGCGCCACCTCGATGCTTTCCTTGTCCAGCACCGTCACGACGGCCTGCTCCGCTCCGTCCGCCGCGATTACGCCGCGCCCGTCCTTGGTCACCAGCAGCCGGTGGAACGCGCCGTCGGGATGGCGGACGGTCAACACCAGCCCTTCGTCGCGCTGCTCGCGGTCGACGGTGCAGACGCGCGCGAAATCCGCCGACCCGGCCCGGGCGCAGACGATATTACCCGATTCCTCGGCGCGGGCGATCTGCGCCGCCTCGACATTGGCGAGCGTGCCGTGATCGGTCTTCGCCTCGCCGCACGCGGCGAGGCCGAGGGCAAGTACCAGTGCGCTAGATATCCGCGTAAACATGGGTTTCGGCGCTGGCTCCAGGGTGCGTGACCGCGCCCTTATAGGCAGGGCCGACCGTGGCCGCATAGCGCCAGAGCGCGCCGGATTGATAGTCATGCGCGCGTGGCACCCATTTGGCTCGGCGCTCGGCGAGCACATCCTCCGCCACGTCGAGGTCGATCGTACCCGCTTCGGCATCGATACTGATGATGTCGCCATTCTCGACCAGGGCGATCGGGCCCCCATCGGCCGCCTCCGGTCCGACATGGCCGATGCAGAAGCCGCGCGTCGCGCCGGAGAAGCGGCCATCAGTGATCAGCGCCACCTTCTCACCCAGGCCGAGGCCATAGAGTGCGGCGGTAGTGGAGAGCATCTCGCGCATGCCGGGTCCGCCCTTGGGGCCCTCATAGCGGATGACGATGACCTCACCCTCGTTGATCTCCCTCGCCTCGACCGCCGCGAACGTATCCTCCTCGCAATCGAACACCCGGGCAGGACCGCTGAACTGAAGCCGGTGCATGCCCGCGACCTTCACGATCGCCCCATTGGGCGCCAGGGTGCCGCGCAGGCCGACCACGCCGCCGGTGGGGCTGATCGGCACCTTCACGTCGTAGATGACCTTCTGGTCGGGGTTCCACGTCACCCGATCGATATTCTCGCCGAGCGTCTTGCCGGTGACCGTCAGGCAATCGCCGAACAGCAAGTCGTTCTCGAGCATCGTCTTCATCAGCATGTAGACGCCACCAGCCTCGTACATGTCCTTGGCGACATACTTCCCACCCGGTTTCAGGTCGGCGATATAAGGTGTTGATTTAAATATATCCGCGACGTCGAACAGGTCGAAATCAATACCGGCCTCGCTCGCCATGGCCGGCAGATGAAGCGCGCCGTTGGTCGAACCGCCGGTCGCCGCCACGATGCGCGCCGCATTGATGAACGCCTCACGCGTGCAGATGTCGCGCGGACGGATATTGGCGGCGAGCAATTCCATCACCTGGGCACCGGCCGCGACCGCGATCTGCTCGCGCGTCGTGTATGGCGCCGGCACCATGTTCGAATTGGGCAGCGACAGGCCGATCGCCTCGCCAACGCACGCCATGGTGTTGGCGGTATATTGGCCGCCACAGGCGCCGTGCCCCGGACAGGCGACCTTTTCCAGCTCCGTCAGGTCCTTGAGCGGGCAATTGCCCGCCGCGTGCTGGCCGACCGCCTCGAACACGTCGACCACAGTGACGTCGCGGTCGTGATAACGGCCGGGCAGGATCGACCCGCCATAAACGAAGATGCTCGGCACGTTGAGGCGAAGCATCGCCATCATCATGCCAGGCAGCGATTTGTCGCAGCCGGCAAAGCCGACCAGTGCGTCGTAGCAATGGCCGCGTACGCTGAGCTCGACCGAATCGGCGATCACCTCGCGGCTGACCAACGAGGATTTCATGCCCTGATGGCCCATCGCAATGCCATCGGTGACGGTGATGGTGTTGAACCGCCGCGGCATGCCGCCGCCCTGGATCACGCCGGCGCGCGCCGCGTCGGCCTGTGCATCGAGCGTGGTGTTGCACGGCGCGCTGTCGTTGCCGGCGCTGGCGAGCGCCACGAACGGCTTGGCGATATCCTCCTCGGATATGCCCATCGCATAATAATAGCTGCGGTGCGGCGCGCGCTCGGGCCCGACCGAGACGTGCCGGCTGGGGAGCTTTGATTTGTCGAACTGGTGAGTCATGCGGCGCCTATGTCGCGAGAGGGACCTTTCGCGCAAGACTATTGCTGATTTTCGTCAGAATAGGCGCGAGAATGTCGGCCCAACGCGCTACGCCGGCCGCATCGCGGATCAGATCGTTGCGAATCTCGATCGCGAGGCTCGGGATTCCATTCGCTTCGCCATGCCGGTTGAGCGTCGCGTTGAGCACCCGGCCCGAATAAGGCTCGTTGTCGCCCGTTTCGATTCCAGCGGCCCGCAGCATCGCCACGGCAGGATCCGCGGCGCGCCGATCGCGATTGTACAGAATGCCGGCATGCCACGGCCTCGCCCCCGCCCCACCGCTCTCCAGTTCGGGCGTGAAGCTGTGGATCGAGGCGAGCAAGGTCGGCCGCCCAGCCCGGATCATCGCCGCCAGCGCACGGTGATAGGGCGCGTGGAAGCGTGCGACACGGTCCGCCCGGTCGGCATCGACATTGCCCTGGATCGCATGCCCGTCACTCGTGGCGGGGATCAGCGAGGCATGGTCGGGCTGGCGGTGCAGGTCGATCACCAGCCGCGAGACCGTCGCGAGGATCGCCGGCGCTCCCAACCGCACGGCCAGCGCTTCGGTCAGCGGTGCGGCGCCGATATCGATCGCGATATGCTTGTCGAACAAGGCGGCGTCGATACCGAGGTCCATGCCTTCGGGCACCAGGTTCGAGGCATGGTCGCAGATCAGGAGGATGGCACCGGGTAGGCCGGGCAGGATGACAGGCGCGCTCACCGGCCTGCCTCACGCAAAACGGCGACGAGTTCGCACCCGCCGCCGCCTTGGGGGGATGACGCCCGGGAGGGCCGGGGATCATCAGCGGGCGCATCGCCTGGAGCGACGGACCCGTTCGATCTTCGACCAGCAAGAGCGGTGCCAATTACGGATTGCCGTGCTGCGCGTCGCACGCCGGTGAAGAAGCGTATCATTTCGGGGCGATAAACCGTCACGCGAGTGCTGATTCGAGACACCACCAGCCTGGCCGGGCGGTGCGGATGGCACGAGCCGCGGCTGCGCGATCCTCGGGCCTTTTGTACAGGGCGAAACAGGTGGCGCCCGAGCCCGACATCCGCACCAGACGCGTTCCGTCGCTATCGATCAGCAGCGTCAGCGCGTCGCCGATCGCCGGCGCGATCCGCCGGGCGGGAGCTTCGAGATCGTTGCGGCCGAGAATTGCACGGCCAAGCAACGACCCGTCGCCGATCGCTCCGCGATCCCTGCCGTCCCAGGCGGCGAAGACCGGCCCGGTCGAGACAGCGACACCCGGATTGACCAGCAGGACCGGCATATCGGCCAGGCCGTCCACTGGCTCGAGTTGCTCGCCCTTGCCCCGCCCCAGCGCGCTGCGGCCAAGCAGGCAGGCGGGAACGTCCGAGCCAAGCCCCTCGGCAATGGAAAACAGCCGCGGATCGTCGAGCGGTACATCATCCCGTCGCGCCAGCGCGCGCAGCGCAGCCGCCGCGTCCGCCGATCCGCCACCAATGCCGGACGCGACCGGCAGCCGCTTCACCAGCGTGAACGCTCCGTCCGCCGGGCCGGAGAAGGCCGTGGCATAGGCGTAAGCCGCGCGCGTGACGAGATTGTCGCCCTCGCCCGCCAGTGCGTTGGCAAAGGGCCCTTCGACTGCAAAGGACGGCGGACCATCCACCAGCCGCACCTCGTCGCCATCCTGCAGGAAGGCGAACAGCGTCTCGATCTCATGATAGCCGTCGTCACGCCGTGCGCGAACATGCAGCGCCAGGTTGATCTTGGCCGGAGCCTGTTCGACGATCACGGTTTTGCGCGCATCCCATTAGCGATCTTGGCGGCGATCCGGCTACCATCCTCCGTATCTGCGACGATCGCGGCCGCCTGCCAAGCATAGCGCGCTTCGTATCGGCGCCCGAGCGACCAATAAGCGTCGCCGAGGTGCTCGTTGATCTCCGCATTGGCCGGCTGTCCTCGCGCGGCCAGTTCGAGCATCGGTATAGCCCTGCGTATGTCGCCGCGCTTGAAATAGGCCCAGGCGAGCGAATCGATGATCGAGGCATCGCCGGGCTGGAGCGCATTCGCCTTCTCCAGCAGCGCGATCGAGGCGACGGGATCCTCGCCATGCTCGAGCCGGGCATAGCCGAGATAGTTGAGCGCGACCGCTTCGTCGGGCGCCATCGCGACCGCGCGCTCCAGCGCCTTGCGCGCCTCGGGCCAGCGCCCGGCCTGGTCGAGCGCGCCGCCAAGCTGCAGGAATAAAGTCCAGGGCGGATTGTCCCCCGCGCGCCTGATCGCGAGCGTATAGGCGCGCGCCGCCTCATCGAAGCGCCCGGCACCGGTCTGGAGGTCGCCGACCCGCGCCGCGTCGATGCTGGTGGCATCCTTGCGATTGGACAGGGTCGTCGCGGCGGCCAACGCACCGGCGCCCTCGCCCGCCCCGCTCAGCACGGCAACGCGCGCCTGCAACGCCGCCTCATGGAACGGGCTGGACGGCTCGACCTGACCAAGCAGGGTCAAAGCACGGTCGCTCGCCCCGCCACGCGCCAGCGCCTGGGCCAGCAGGATGCGCGCCCGGTCGTTGCCCGGATCGAGCCGCAGCGAGGCCCGCGCCAGTGCGATGACGATCGGGGTGGGTTCGCCCTCCGAAAGATCGGCCGCCAGCCGCGCAAACAGCCGCGACGCGCCGAATGCACTCGATGGCGGCACGCCGTCACCGATCGTCCGGCGAAGGACGACCACCGCGCTATCGTTGCCGGTCAGCAGCGCCCTGGCGATATCAGCCCTGCCCTTGGCCGCGAACAGTTCCGCCGCATTGATCCGTAGATCGAGGCTCGCCTGATCCGCGCCCAGCAGCGCCTGGAGCGCAACCGCACCTTCATCGACTTTGCCGGTCGCGATCAGCAGCAACGCGCGGTTTTCCGCGGTGTAGCGGCGCGCGACCGGATTGGATTTGCCTTCGCCGAGCTTCGCGATCGGATCGCCACCCGCATCGTAGACCGCCCAGGCCCCGAGCAGGGTCGCCACGAAATCGAACGGCCCAGCACCGATCCGGGTCAGGATCGAGGCAGCCGCCGCCTTGTCCCCGGCGCGCACCGCCCGGGCATAGCTGAACAGGATCGCATCGGGCGGCGCCGCGCGCGCCGCATCCAAGGTCACGATCGCACGGTCGGCCAGCGCATCGTCGCCCGCCTCAATCGCCTCGCGATACGCCCGCCGCGCGATGGCGAGGTTGCCCGGAGCGCCGGCCAGCGCGGTAGCGTAACCCGCCGCCGCCTGCTCGACCCGACCGTCGCCGTCGGCAGCGCGGGCACGGGCATAGGCGGCGAGGTCGTCGGCACCGCGATCCGCCCAGGCGGGCGTCGCCACGGTCAGCGCCAGCAGCGCGATGCCCAGTCGATCACATGTTCGGATAATTCGGTCCTCCACCGCCTTCCGGCACCACCCAGTTGATGTTCTGGGTGGGGTCCTTGATGTCGCACGTCTTGCAGTGGACGCAATTCTGCGCGTTGATCACGAACTTCGGATCGCCGCTTTCTTCGCCCACGATCTCGTAAACGCCCGCCGGGCAATAACGCTGCGCCGGCTCGTCATACATCGGCAGATCGTACGCGACCGGGATGGCCGGGTCCTTGAGCGTCAGGTGAACCGGCTGGTCCTCCTCATGGTTGGTGTTCGACAGAAACACCGAGGACAGCCGGTCGAAAGTCAGCACGCCATCGGGCTTGGGATAATCGATCTTCCTGACCTGGTCCTTGCGCCACAGGCTCTCATTGTCCGGATGGTGCTTGAGCGTGAACGGCATCTTGATGCCGAAATTCTCCAACCACATGGTGATGCCCGACAGGCCCGATCCGAGGAAATCGCCGAAGGTCTTCACCAGCGGCACCACGTTGCGGACGATCGACAGCTCCCTCCTCACCCAGCTCCGCTCGAACGCCTCGGGATAGGCGGTCAGCTCGTCGCTCGACCGGCCTGCCTGGACCGCGTCATAGGCCGCCTCGGCGGCCATGATTCCGCTCTTCACCGCGGTATGGCTGCCCTTGATGCGGGGCACGTTGAGGAAACCCGCCGAATCCCCGATCAGCGCGCCACCCGGGAAGACCAGCTTCGGTACCGATTGCAGCCCGCCGTCGCTGATCGCTCGCGCACCATAGGAGACGCGCTTGCCGCCCTCCAGCATTGCCGCGATCGCGGGATGAGTCTTCCAGCGCTGCATCTCCTGGAACGGGGAGACATAGGGGTTGGTATAGTTGAGCCAGGTGACGAAGCCGATCGCCACCTGCCCGTTCGCCTGGTGGTAGAAGAAGCCGCCGCCACTGGTGCCGTCGGACAGCGGCCAGCCCTGGGTATGGATCACCCGGCCGGGGACGTGGTGCTCCGGCTTGATGTCCCATAATTCCTTGATGCCCAGGCCATAGACCTGCGGCTGCGCGTCCTTCGCCAGGTCGAAAGTGCGGATCAGTTCCTTGCTCAGATGCCCGCGCACACCCTCGCCCAGGAAGGTGTATTTCGCATGGAGCTCGAGGCCCGGTGTGTAATCCGGTTTGTGCGTGCCGTCGCGCGCCACGCCCATGTCGCCGGTGGCGACGCCCTTGACCGATCCGTCCTCGTTGAACAGCACTTCGGCCGCCGCGAAGCCCGGGAATATCTCGACGCCGAGCTCCTCCGCCTGGCCGGCGAGCCAGCGGCACAGATTGCCGAGCGAGCCCGTATAGGTGCCCTTGTTGTGCATGAAGGGCGGCGTGAAGATGTGCGGCAAGCCGAACTTCTTCTTTTTCGTCAGGATCCAATGCTGGTTATCGGTGACGGGCACCTCGGCCAGCGGACAGCCCTTGTCGCGCCAGTCGGGGATCAGCTCGTCGAGCCCCTTGGGATCGACCACCGCGCCGGACAGGATATGCGCCCCTACCTCCGAGCCCTTTTCGAGCACGCAGACCGAGATTTCACCGCCCTTTTCAGCCGCCAACTGCTTGAGCCGGATCGCGGCGGACAGGCCCGCAGGCCCGGCGCCGACGATCACGACGTCATAAGGCATGGACTCGCGTTCGCTCATCATCGTCTCCAATAGGGACGAAGTGGGCGCTCTCGTCGCGCCACAGCAACGTCCTGTCCATTCAGCGGTGCCAGCGAATTGACCGCGCCGTCAACACTCGACTCTATAGGAACATCATGGGGGCGGACCAGCATATCGATTGGCGGACGGCGGTGGCGGGCGCGCTGGATTGGTGGCGCGACGCGGGGGTCGACGCGTCGATCGACGAGACGCCGCGCGACTGGCTTGCCGCCGTCGAGGCGCCCAAACCAGTCCGGCGCGCTCAAGCCGTAGCGGAAGCGGCGGCGGTGGCACCCCTGCCCAACACGCTGACGGCGTTCGAAGCCTGGCGGGTCGGACCGGAGGCTCCGGAAGCTGGATGGCCCGGTGAACCGATCGCGGCCCAGGGCTCCGCGGCTTCCGATATCATGGTCCTGATCGATCTTCCCGAGCGCGAGGATGCCGAATCGGGCGTGTTGATGAGCGGTCTTGCCGGCCGGCTATTCGATCGCATGCTCGCCGCGATCGGGCGGGACCGCGCCTCGATCTATCTCGTGCCGGTCTGCGGAAGCCGTCCTGTAGCCGGGCGGATCGCCCCCGAGATCGAGGAGCGCCTGAACGAGGTCGCCCGCCACCATGTCAAACTTGCCGCGCCCAAACGCCTGTTGTTGCTGGGTAATGCGCCCAGCCGAGCGCTGCTCGGGGCGGATGTGATGCGCGTTCGCGGCGGTTTACACGTGGTTAACCTTAGTGGTGGAAAAGGGTCCGGGGCAGATAGGGACCAACCGGGGGGGAATGACGTCGCGACGCAGGCGGTGGCGAGTTTCCACCCGCGCTTCCTGCTGGAGCGGCCGGCCGCCAAGGCCGAAGCATGGAAAGATCTGCAGATGCTGATCGGGAACCTCGAAAAGTGACCTCGAAATTCATTCTGGCCTGCGCCGTGGCGCTGGCCCCGCTCGGTGTTGCGCATGCCGCCGATGCCCAGCGCGTCGGATCCGCCACAGCCCGCGCCGTACCCGAGCAGCTCGATGCCGAGCAACACGCCGGCTATCGTGCCGTGTTCCAGAGCATCCGCGACCAGAAATGGCTCGATGCGCAGATTCAGCTCGATTCGATGAAGCCGGGCCCGCTCCACGCCATCGCGCGTGCCGAATTGCTTACCGCCAAGGGTTCGCCCAAAGCCGATCTCGACCCGCTGGTGAAGCTGCTGAGCGAGGCCCCGGAACTTCCCCAGGCACAACAGATCGCGGTGCTGGCCAGCTCGCGCGGCGCCGTCGGCCTGCCGCCGCTGCCTGAAGCGCGCAGGCTCACCTGGATCGACGGCGCCCCTGCCCGGCTGCGCGCGAAGAGCATCAAGAGCGACATGGTCGCCGGCGAGCTGGCGATCCGCATGCAGCCCTTCGTGAAGGCCGATGACGGCGTTTCGGCCCAGGCGCTGCTCGAATCGATGGAGGGCCTGTCCCCCGACGCGCTGACGGAATGGCAGCAAAAGGTCGCCTGGATGTATTTCCTGGCGGGCGACGACAACAATGCCCGCACCATGGCGACCAAGGCCGCGACCGGCACCGGCGACTGGGCCGTGCAGGGCGAATGGGTCGCCGCGCTCGCCGCCTGGCGGCAGCGCGATTGCACCGCCGCCGGACAGGGCTTCACCAAGGTCGCGGCGCGCGCCAACGACATCGAGCTTCGCGCGGCGGGTCTCTATTGGGCATCGCGCGCCGACATGCAGTGCGGCCGTCCCGATCTGGTCGAGGGCCGGCTGAAGAATGCCGCACAATATCGCGAAACCTTCTACGGCCTGCTCGCCCGCCAGACGCTCGGCATCCGCGATCCGGCCGGTCATCCCGCCGAGACGATGCTTGCCAATGACTGGCAGATTCTGGCACGCCGCCCCAATATCCGCGTCGCCGCGGCGCTGATCGAAGTCGGCGAGAACAGCCTGGCCGACGAGGTGATCCGTCAGCAGGCACGGATCGGCGATGCATCGGAATTCCCGGCCCTGGTCCGGCTGACCGGGGCGCTCAACCTGCCTTCGACTCTGGTCTGGCTCTCCCATAACGGCCCGGTCGGCGCGACGCCGCCGGTCGAGGCGCGTTTCCCGGCGCCGAACTGGACGCCCGATGGCGGCTGGCGCGTCGACAAGGCTTTGGTCTTTGCCCACACGCTGCAGGAATCGCGTTTCCGCACCGATGTGGTCAGCGCAGCCGGCGCCTATGGCCTGATGCAGGTCCGCCCCGGCGCCGCCACCGACATCGCCCGCAAGCAGGGCCGCATTTTCGATCGTTCGGCGCTCAGCAACCCCGGCACCAATATGGAAGTCGGCCAGAGCTATCTCGAGCAACTGCGCGACCAGCCGTGTACGGGCGGCCTGCTGCCCAAGGTGATCGCCGCCTATAATGCCGGGCCGGTGCCTGTCGAGGCATGGAACGCCCAGGCGCGCGATGGCGGCGATCCGCTGCTCTACATCGAATCCATCCCGTTCTGGGAGACGCGCGGTTACGTCATCACCGTGCTGCGCAATTACTGGATGTACGAGGGGCAGACCGGCAAGACGGCGTCGCCGAGCCGCGTCGCCTTGTCGCAGGGCCTGTGGCCGCGCTTCCCGGGCATGGCCGGCGCCAGCGCGGTGCGCCTCAGCTCCAGCGCGATCAACCCCGGCGCGCTCAGTTCCGCATCGGTACCGGCATCGGTCGCCAGTGCCAATTGACGAGGACGCCGCGTTCCTGCCGGTCAGGATCGCGGTGCTCACCATTTCCGACAGCCGGACCCTGGCCGACGACCGCTCGGGAGACACGCTCGTCGGGCGTCTGAGTGCGGCGGGGCATGTCCTCGCCGATCGCGCGATCGTCACCGATGATGTCGCCGCGATCGTCAGCCGCCTCCATGCCTGGATCGACGATCCGCAGGTCGATTGCGTCATCACCACCGGCGGCACGGGCGTGACCGGGCGCGATGTCACGCCCGAGGCGATCGAGCGGGTGCAGGACAAGCCGATTCCCGGCTTCGGAGAGCTGTTCCGCTGGCTCAGCTACCAGACGATCGGCACCTCGACCGTCCAGTCGCGCGCCTGTGCCTGTGTGACGCGCGGCACCTATATCTTCGCGTTGCCCGGATCGACCGGCGCGGTGAAGGACGGGTGGGACGGCATCCTCAAGGACCAGCTCGACAGCCGTCACAGGCCCTGCAACTTCGTGGAGCTGATGCCGCGCCTGATGGAGCGCTAGGAACTTATTTCGCTGCCGCCGGTGTTTTCTTGGCGGCAATGAACTTCGCCAGTTCGGCGTCCATCACCTGATACCAGTCGACGATGTCAGCGAAATTGGCCTGGGTGGTTTTCCCGGTGGCCGTGAAATCCATATATTCGTTGAGGTTGCCCTCCTTATCGACGGCAAGCTTCAGGAAGCGCTTGGTGAGGTTCCATTCATTCGCGAGCGCGAGCGTGAACAGAGGTTCGGCCTTGTACCAGCTCGAAAACTGGTAGGATCCGCAATCGACCTGCCCGGTGCAGCCGTAGAATTCGATCGTGAAATCCGATCCACCGGCGCTGCTGAGGACATAGGGTTCACCCTTGCTGTTCTGCTTCAGCTCCGCCTTGTAGCCCGCCTCCTTGAGCGCGGTGACGACGACCGGTGGCTGTCGCAGATCGAGCAGCCTATCCTGCGCTGTCGCCTGGACGGCGCTGGTCATTCCATAGAGCAGGGCGGATATCGCTATCAGTCGACGCATGGTCTTTCCCCCGGTCGCGCCGCCCCCACTTGCGACGGCAAGGGCAGCAGACCGCAAGCCGGGCCGTTCGTCAATCTTCCGCCCTCAACCGGCCGTAAGCGGGTGTTAAATCTCAGCCGCTACATCCCCCACATCCAGTGAGGGGCATTTCCATGACCGCGCCGATTTCAGATCTCACCGTCACGCTCAAGACCAAGGCGAGCATCGACGCCGACGATACGCTTGCGATCCGCCGCATCGCCTGGCCCGACGGCCGGATCGACGCGCCCGAAGCCGATGCGATCTTCGACCTGAACACCAGCGTGAAGGACAGGTCGCGCGAGTGGGTGGACTTCTTCGTCGAGGCGATCAGCACCTATGTCGTTCGCCAGCAGGCGCCTGAAGGCTATGTCGACGATGCCAAGGCCGCCTGGCTGATCGGCAGGATCGACTCGGACGGAAGGGTCGACTCGCTTGGCGAACTGGAGGTGCTGGTGAAGATCCTCGAGGACGCGACCAACGCGCCCGAGACGCTGAAGACCTACGCGCTCGAGCAGGTCGAGACGATCGTCCTGACCGGCACCGGGCCGACCCGAGATGGCGGATCGCTCGATGCCGGATCGATCAGCGCGGCCGAGGTGACGCTGCTGCGCCGTCTGTTGTTCGCACAGGCGAGCGATGGCCCTGCGGCGATCAGCCGTGCCGAAGCGGACATGCTGTTCAGGATCAAGGACGCGACCCTGGCCGGCACCAACGCGCCTGAATGGCAAAGGCTGTTCGTTCAGGCCGTCGGCAACCACCTGATGGCGCATAACGACTATCGCCCGCTGGACCGCGACCAGGCCGCAAGGCTTGATGCATCCATGAACGACACCCGTTCCGGCGTCGGTGGTTTCTTCGGCAGGATGAGCCGGGCCGGTTTCGCCGATGGCTTCCGCGCCGTGTTCGGCGGCCCCACAACGCCGGAAGATCACGACGCGGCGGTCGCCTCCGACCGCGCCATCGCCGCCGACGAGCAGGGCTGGCTCAAGACGAAGATCGACGCCGACACGACGCTCGACCCGCTGGAAAAGGCGCTCCTCGCCTTTATCGCGGAAGAGAGTGGCACCAAGGTCGCCCTCTAGCGCGCGACATCAACGCAGGAGGTTATGAGGTAAATCGACATTCAACCGCCGGCCGCTCGAGGCATGAGGCGCGCCCAACAAAAAGAGCGCCGTGCTGGCTGTTCCTGGCTGTTCATGGCTGATAATTTTTTTGCTGGCTGTTATGTTGGATTTGGAACCGGGATTTACGGCCCGGTTTCAAGCGTTTGCGGCCATGCTGGCTGTTATCGAATAACAGCCAGCTAACAGCCAGCATGCTGGCTGTTCTGCCGGAAAAACAGCCCGCGCCGATCGTCCTGCACCTTCAAGCTGAGAAAGAGCGGGGCGGCGCCCTGCGAGAGCGTCGTCCGAACCCACCCTGCCATGATCCACCGTCAGGTTGAATCAACGCGCGACACCCATCGCTGAAGGTCGATCCGTCCTAGGTTGTCGGCTTGCTGCCTCCCGCAGCGTCACGCTTCTCCTTGATGAAAGTGCCGAGCTGCGCATCCATCGACGAATACCAGTCGATATAGTCCTTGAAATTCTCATAGGTCATGTTGCCCAGGGCTGAAACGTAGAGATATTCCGCAAGGTCCCCGTCGCTGTCGATGGCGACCTTCAGGAAGCGCTTCTTCGCATTCCACTCGTTTGCCATGTCGCTCGAGAAGAAGGGCTCCTTCTTGAAATAGCTGTAGAATTCGAAGGAATCGCACCCTGCATCGTTCGTACAGCCGTAAAAGGTCAGCTGGAATCCACTGCCATTGACGCCGCTCTCGATATAGCTGCTGCCGTCGTCGCCCTTCTTGATCTCGGCCTTGTACCCAGCCTCCTGAAGAAGCGCGGCGACGCCCTTCACGCTGCTAACATCGATCACCCGATCGGCCGCCATCGCAGCCGAAGGGGCCGTCATCGCCGCGAGCGTCAGCGCCAATAGTCCCGTCCGCATATTCCTGTTCCCCCGAAGCCGATCGGTATGAATAAGATTATAAGAGGCCCGCCAGCGACACGCCACACGCGCCTTCATGCATGGGCATCGGGTTGCATCGCCGCAAGTTCATGCCCCGCCGGATCGCGGAAGTGGAAGCGCCGCCCACCCGGAAAGGCGAAGATCGGCAAGGTGATCGTGCCGCCCGCCGCAATCACCGCCGCTTCGGCCGCCTCCAGATCCTCGACCTCGATCACCGGCAACAGCTGCGCGGTCCATTGCGACGAGTCGCCGTTGAGCCCCAGATCGGTGTCGCCGGTCATCGTCGCGGCATAGTCCGGTCCGAAATCGGTGAAGGTCCAGCCAAAGGCCGACGCATAGAAGGACTTGGTCACCGGCACATCGCGCACCGGCAGCTCGAGATAGTTGAAGCGTGCCATAAAGCCTCCCAAAAGACCGCAGTGTTCTTGCTATGTTCTCATCGATCGACTAGACCAAGTCAATGCCAAATTCTGGGCCAAAATCAGGCACCAAATCCCGAGCCGTCCGTGGCGCGACGCTGAACCAGGAAAGCGTCAGGTTCAACCTGCCCGAGCGCGAGGCTGATGGAGATTGGCTGGACGATCGCGCGTTGCTCGACGAGGGCCCGCCGCCCCTGCGCACCACGGTGACGGTCGAAACCCCACGCACCATCATCACCCGCAACACGTCGCCCGACATCGGCTTCGATCGCTCGATCAACCCTTATCGCGGCTGCGAGCATGGCTGCATCTATTGCTTCGCGAGGCCGACCCATGCGTTCCACGATCTGTCGCCCGGACTCGATTTCGAGAGCAGGCTGTTTGCCAAGCCGAACGCCGCCATGTTGCTTCGAGCCGAGCTGGCCAAGCGCGGTTATGTCGTGCGGCCGATCGCCTTCGGGACCAACACCGACCCCTATCAGCCGATCGAAGCCGAATGGCGCATCACCCGGCAATGCATCGAGGTCCTGTCGGAAACGGGGCATCCGCTGACCATCACTACCAAGTCCGACCGGGTCACCCGCGATATCGATCTGCTCGGGCCGATGGCGGCCAGGGGGCTGGCGGCGGTCGCAGTGTCGATCACCTCGCTCGATCCGCGCATCGCCATGACCGTCGAGCCCCGCGCGCCGGCGCCGGAGCGGCGGCTGGCCGCGGTGCGCAAACTCGTCGATGCCGGCATCCCGACCTATGTCTCGATCGCCCCGGTCATCCCGGCGATCACCGATCACGAGATGGAGCATCTGATCGAGCGCGCGGCGGAGGCCGGCGCGCACGGCGTCACCTTCATCCCCGTCCGATTGCCCTATGAGGTCGCGCCGCTGTTCAAGGCCTGGCTCGACACGCATTTCCCGGATCGCACCGGCAAGGTCATGGCGACGATCCAGTCGATCCGCGGCGGGCGCGACAATGACCCGAACTTCCACACAAGGATGCGTGGCAGCGGCCCCTGGGCCGAGTTGCTCAGGACGCGATTCAAGATCGCCTGTCGAAAAAACGGCCTGGTCGGCGAATGGAAACCGCTCCGGACCGACTTGTTCAGGCCGCCGCCGGGTCGTCAGGGCGAGTTGTTCGGGTGAGCGCGACGATCGCGAAAGCCGCTTATCCAGCGCTTTAACATCGCCTTAGCTGTTCGTATGGCAGAATGGATCGCGAAGAATGAGGTATTTCTCGCGCGGCGCCGTTTTTTGTCGAACCAACCGCGCCTCTATTGTTGCAGCCAGGCTTTTTACGGGAGGAGTTGATGGAAAAGGCGAGCACGGACGATCGGCCGTCGGCCGACAAGAGAACCGGCGATCGGCGCCGGGAACAGGAAGCGCTTTACGCAGGCGAGGAACGCCGCAAGGGCGAGCGACGCAAGAAGCCGTCCTGATCCCGGCGTGCTGCCTCAGGGCGCAGCGCCGGTCCGATCGGCCGGCGGCGCATCTCCGCCCACCGGGACCGCCCCGGGGCGCCCGCGCCCGCCGGCGGGACCACTCGAGATCCGCGGCAATTCCTTGCGCTCGATCTTTCCGTCGCCATTCTTGTCGAGCATCGCGAACCGGACATCGGCCGCATGCTGGAATTCGGCCGGATCGACCCCGCGATTGAAGTTGGTATCGGCGATCGTCACCGGCTCCGGAAAGTCGAAATAGCTGAAACGGGCCGCGCCCTGCTTGCCATAGGTTACCCGGGTCTCGCCGCCGCCTTGCGCGCCGCCCTGTCCACCGCCGGCACCGCCGCCGCCGCGGCGGCCGCCACCACCGCCCCGGCCACCACCACCGCGATGCCCGCCGCCGCCACGACCCGCACCACCAGCGAAACGCCCGCCGCCGCCGTCGCCGCCGACGCGGATTTCGGGGGCCAGCACCGTCTCGTAATAATCGATGTCGTCGGGATCGATCTCGCCGTCACGGCCGCGATCGAGCACCGCGAAGAAGCGCGACGCGTCCTTCGAGAATTCGGCTCGGCTCAGCGCGCCGTCATGGTCGGTATCGGCATTCTGGAACCAGATGTCCTGTGGGTCGCCGCCGCCGCGGTCGCCGCGAAAAGGCTCGCCCATCGGGCTGATGAACAGCCGCCCGCGCGGTCCCTCACCTTCCGCGCCGCCGCGGAAACCACCCGGAGGCGGACCATGCCGGAATTTGGGATGCTGGTCGCCGCCGCACCCGGCGGTCAGCAGGACCAGAGATGTCAGGAAGACAAGACGCATGATTCACCCGCTCGCTTGAGGAGCCCCCGGGGCTCAGACAAGCGACCCAGTCTGTGGCAATTTCAAGGTCCAAAGGTCCGGCGTGATACCTAGTGGGCGGGCACCCCGATCTGCCCGATCTCGGCCTGGAGCAGGTCGGCCATAAGCCGGTGATCCTTCAGCGAGGGATGCCAATCGCAACCGCCAAGATCGAGCCCGCTGACATGCACGGTGGAAACCCGACCGGGAGCGCCGCCAAGCGCCGCCGCGACTTGCTCGACATCGGCGATGAACGCGTCAGACCCCATCAGGATCAGCCGCGCCTCCGGCTGCCGCGCCATCACATCGCGGACGAACCGCACATAACGGCTGCGATAGGCGGCACGCAGCGCGTCCTGATCAGCCCAGGGCTCGCCCTTGTGGAGCGGCGTGGAGAAATCATTGGTGCCGAGATTGATGACGATGACCTGCGGATGCCAGCCACCGGGGTCGGTCTCGACCGGCGCCGGATCGCTTGGGACCAGGCGCCAATAGAGCCCTGGCATGCTCTCGCCCGGGCGATTGCCGTCATAGTTCCGGACGATGCCGAAGCCGGAATAGGCGTTGACGCGATAGTCAGCACCCAGGCGCCGTGCGAGGATTGGCCCGAAAGCCTGTTGCGTATCGGTGGCGTCGCGCAGTTCGGCCGGCGTGCAGTCTCTTTTGGGCGATGTGTCGCCATAGCCGACGCTGTGGGAATCGCCGATGAACTCGATCTGCCGCCCGGTCCGGGCCGGCGGCGAGAGCGGCGCGCCGTCATCCGTCGGGAAGAAGCCGATCAGGCGGGTCACGTCACCTTGGGTTTCGCTGAGCTTCTCCAGCCGGAAGCTATGCTCGCCGTCGCCAAGATCGCCGATCCGCACATCCATATCGCCCGTGCGGTCGAACCGCGCCTTTTCCACGCCGTCGATCAGCAGGCGCAGGCGACCCGAGCCGTTGTGGAGCCTGACGACAAGGCCGCTACCCTTGAAGCGCCCCTCGAAATAGAGTCCGGGCCAGCCGAACCGCAGCGACCCGTCCGCCTCGGCCACGACACGGCCCCCGACATAGACGGGGACCGGCACAGCCTGTTTGCGTTCGGCGCAAGCCGGTCCGCTCGCGAGAAGCGCGATGGCGGCCAAGGTGTGGAGTCTCGGCGTCACACCTTGCCGGCGCGGCATTTCATCAACGGCTGGATGCGCGTGCCGAATTTCTCCACGCCCTCGATGAAGTCGTCGAAGGTCAGCAGCACGCCGCCCGTGTTCGGCACTTCGGCCATCTCGTCGAGCATCCGCGCCACGCTCTCATAGCTGCCGACCAGGGTGCCCATATTGATGTTCACCGCACCTTCGGGCGCCGCGAGCTGGCGGACATTGGTGGTGGCATTGTGCTTGTCGGCCGCACCCTGGTCGGCGAGCCAGGAGATAGCGTCGACATCGACGCCGTCATTATAGGATTTCCACTTGGCCATGGCCTCCTCGTCGGTCTCGGCCGCGATGATCATGATCAGCACGAAGACCGAGACGTCGCGCCCGGTCTTGGCGGTGGCGACGGCCAGGCGATCATTGTTGAAGGCGAAGGCCTTTGGCGTGTTGACGCCCTTGCCCAGGCAAAAGGCATAGTCGGCCCATTTCGCCGAAAAGGCGAGGCCGTCGTCCGAGGATCCGGCGCAGATGATCTTCATGTCGCCGGTCGGCTTGGGCCGGACGCGGCAATCCTCCATCTGATAATATTGGCCTTTATAGTCGGAAACGCCTTCGGCCCAGAGCTCGCGCAGAATATACGCATATTCGTCCAACATCTGATAACGATTGCGAAAATGCTCGTCGCCGGGCCACATGCCCATCTGGCTGTATTCGGGCCGTTGCCAGCCGGTGATCAGGTTCAGCCCGAACCTCCCATGGCTGATCGAGTCGATCGTGTTGCACATCCGCGCGGCAAAGGCCGGCGGGATCACCAGGGTCGGGCAGGTCGCATAGATCTTGATCTTCTCGGTGACCGCCGCCAGCCCGGCCATCAGGGTGAAGCTCTCCAGGCCATATTCCCAGAACTCGGTCTTGCCGCCAAAGCCGCGCAGCTTGATCATCGACAGCAGGAAATCGAGCCCGTACTTCTCGGCGCTGAGTGCGATCTCCTTGTTCATGTCGAAGCTCGGCTTGTACTGCGGAGCGTTCTCCGAGATCAGCCAGCCATTATTGTTGATGGGCACGAAAACGCCGACTTGCATGTTGTTAGCTCCCCAGAAATTCGAGCGCGAGTGAGTTGAAGGTAGCTGGATCGGTTACGTTGCAGGCATGGCCGCCCCACGCCATCGTCGCGAGCCTGGCCCGCGGCAGCCGATCGGCCAGCTGCCGCGCACAACGCGAAGGCACGAGCATATCGTCCTCCGACACCAGCACCAGAATATCTGCCGCCACATCGGCGGGCAGTTCGAACATCCGCGCCGCGCCGATCCGCTTTTCGAGGGTCTCGACAGGCGGGAAATGCGCCAGTTGATGCGCACCTTCCGCATCGAGCTGCGCGATATTCTCCGAAATCCAGTTGGCCGGATAGAGGAAGAATGGCTGGGCGCGGACATAGGCGGCCGGCCCGCGCCCGTGCAGCAGCTCAAGCCGCGTCTCGAAGCACCGCGCGAAATGCGGATCCAGGCTGGCCCAGCCGTTGATGACGACGATCTTGCCGATCCCCTGGAATATCCGTGCCAGTTCGAGTCCGATCAGCCCGCCCAACGCATGGCCGATGAAATGCGCACGCTCGACCCCAATCTCGTCCAGCAGCGCCAGCACATCCCCCGCCATGCTCGCAATGGTGAGGCCATCGGGCAGCGTCCGGTCACTACGCCCCGTCCCGCGATGATCGTAGAGCAGCACGCGATAGTCCGCGGCGAGGGCAGCCAGGTTCGGCGACCAATATCCCGCCGAGCCCCCCATGCCGGGCGAGAGGATGACGACCTCGCCATGCTCGGGCCCGTGCCATTCGTACCAGAGCCCGGCGGCCTGCATCAGCCGATATGCGCCACGCTGGCGATCTCGACCAGGCAATCGGGCTTCACCAGATCGCATCTGATGCAATAGCGCGCGGGCTTCGCGCCGGGGAAATACTCGGCATAAACCCCGTTGAACGCGGCATAATCCGCCAGATCCTTCAGGAAGATATGGTTCATCGCCACATCCGCCAGCGTCGCCCCGGCCGCCTCAAGCGTGATCCGGATGACGTCGAGCACGTGCCGGGTCTGCGCGGCGGCGTCGCCGACATGCAGCACCACCCCGCCCTCGCCCAGCGCCAGCACGCCTGACACATATACCGTGTTCCCCGCCCTGGCGCCGGCCGAATAGGGCGCGATCGGGGTCGGGAATTGCGGCGGGTTGATCGGTTCAAAGGGCATGGTTCTACTCCTTGGGGGCCTGGCCGAAGCTGCCGCAGAAATCGGCGACAGTGGAAACCCAGCCGAAGAATTTCTCGACATTGTAAACAGTCGCCTGCTGGATGAATTCAGGCCCCAGGTGATGAGTCGCATCCTCCAGCATCACTCCGAAATATTCGAGATGGAAGCCGTCGCGCAGGGTCGATTCCACACAAACATTGGTCGCGATGCCGACGAACACGATGTTCCGGATTCCCCGCGACCGGAGCGTGCTGTCGAGCTGCGAGTTGAAAAAGGCGGAATAGCGCGTCTTGTGCAGGCTGATATCGCCTGGCTGCGGCTTCAGCGCATCGACCAGCTCATAGTCCCAGCCGCCCCGCGCGAGCAGCGTGCCTGACAGCTCCGGCCGCCTGCGCATCGTCTTCAGCGCGTTGGACTTGTGCCAGTTGGGGGATCCCGGCCCGCCCGCCTCGACATAGTCCGGGTCCCAGCCATTCTGCAGATAGATCACCTGCACCCCGGCCCGGCGCGCGGTGTCGAGCACGGTCGCGATCTTGCCGATCGTGCCCGCCGCGCCCGAAATGTCGAAACCCGCCTGATCGACATAACCGCCGGGCGAGGCATAGGCATTCTGCATGTCGATCACGACGACCGCGGTTTCGCCGGGCGACAGGCGCAGCGCCTCGGGTCGGGCGGGCAGCGTCACCGCCCCCGCCGGAGTGCCCACTTCAACCGTCGCGCCTTCGTCCGTCACTCGTCAACTCCCGCGCACAAGGCGATGAATCCAGCCGGGGAACTTGAACCACTCGCGCCTTCGTCGCAAGCGTCGCAAGCTGGCTTGTACCGCGCCCGCGCTTTGCCCATGATGCGGTCACGGGTCGCTTTCCAACGAGGGAGCGCACGCATGATTTCAACCGATGCCCTGGTGCTGCAGCTTAGCTACGCTCTGCTCGTCGTCGCGTTGCTTGCGCGCACGACGCGGCGCATGCGGATGATGATCGCCGCCGCGGGCGTGGCGATTCTGGCGCATGCGGTCCTGCTTGGTGATTATGCCGGGCTGGGCTGGATGCTGCTTCTGCTCGGGGTATGGCTGGTCAAGCTCTGGGGAGACCGCACCGAGGGCAGGAAGATCCGTTTCACGCCGGTCGAGGAGGCGATGCGCCGCACCTATCTCGACGCGCTGCCACGCGGCGCGGCGCGCCAGTTCATCGACCTCGGCCTGTGGCTGCGCGGCGTCGCCGACGACGTGCTGACCAATGAGGGCGAGCCGGTGACCAACCTCTATTACCTCGTCAGCGGAGAGGCCAGCGCGACGATCAAGGGGCATGAGGTCGGCACCTGCCGCGCCGGCGACCTGATCGGCGAGGCGACCATCGTGTCGGGCGACGACGCCACCGCCACCGTCACCCTGACCGAGCCCTCCACCTTCTGGTGCGCGTCCACACCCACAGTGACCCGCTTCCTCGACGACCATGAAGGCCTGCGCAGCGCGATCGAGCGGAGCTTCTCCAACGCGGTCAAGGACAAGCTGCGCGCGGCCAATATCGCCATCGCCGATAAAGATCGCGCTGCCTGAGGTCAGGCGGCCGCCAGCTTGTAGTCCTTGAACCGCGCGCGAAGCTCGGTCTTGAGCAGCTTGCCGGTCGCGGTGTGGGGCAGGTCGTCGACGAAGACGATCTCGTCGGGCAGCCACCATTTCGCGACATGGTTGGCCAGATGCGCGGTGATCTCGCTCGGGGTCACCGCGCTGCCCGGCTTGCGCACAACCAGCAGCAAGGGCCGCTCGTCCCATTTGGGATGATAAATGCCGATCGCCGCCGCCTCCGCGACGCCAGGGCAGCCGACTGCCGCATTCTCCAGATCGACCGAGCTGATCCACTCGCCCCCCGATTTGATCACGTCCTTGGCCCGGTCGGTGATCTGCATCGTGCCGTCGGGATGCAGCACCGCCACATCCCCGGTGTCGAACCAGTTGTCCTTATCCACCGCGTCCGCATCGGCCTTGAAATAGCGCTTGATCACCCAGGGACCGCGAATCTGCAGCCGCCCCGAGCTGACCCCGTCGCGCGGCTGGACGACATCCTCGTCATTCACCACGCGGAGTTCGACGCCGAACGGGATCTGGCCCTGCTTGGAAACATGGTCGAGCTGGTCCGACAGGCTCATCTCGTCCCAATGGGCCGGCGGAGAACCTGCGGTACCGATCGGCGAGGTCTCGGTCATGCCCCATAGGTGCTTGACCGTCACGCCCATGCCCATGATCCGCTCGATCATCGCGCGCGGCGCCGCGGAGCCCCCGATCGTCACCTGCTGGAGATGCCCGGGCGCCTCGCCGGTCGCGTCCATATGCTGGAACATGCCGAGCCAGACGGTCGGTACGCCGGCCGAATGAGTCACTTTCTCCTGGTTCATCAACCGGCACAGGATCAGCGGGTCGTTGACCGCCGAATAGACGAATTTCGCTCCTGCGAGTGCGCCCGCGAAGGGCAGGCCCCAGGCCGCCGCGTGAAACATCGGCACGATGGGCAGCACGACCGCGCGCGACGAGAGATTGAACACCGCCGGCGCCACCTCGGCCATCGCATGGATCATCGTCGAACGGTGCTGGTAGAGTACGCCCTTGGGGTTCCCAGTGGTGCCGCTGGTATAGCAGAGCATGCACGGATCGCGCTCGGGCCCCTCGACCCAGGCATAGTTCCCGTCCTCACCCGCGATCAGCGCCTCGAACCCGTCAGGCCCGCCCCCTTCCGACTCATCCGGGTCGAACACCACATAATGCTCGATGCTGGTCCAGAGCGGCTTGAGCCGGTCGACCACCGGCTGGAACACTCGGTCGTAGAACAGCACCCGGTCGTCGGCATGGTTGGCGATATAGACCAGCTGCTCGTCGAACAGCCGCGGGTTGACGGTGTGGATCACCCCGCCCATCCCGATCGCGCCATACCAGGCGACGAGGTGGCGGCTATGGTTCATCGCCAGGGTCGCAATACGATCGCCCGGCTTGCAGCCCATTTTCTCAAGGGCTTGTGACAATTTCCTCGCATCGCGTGCGATACCGGCCCAGTCAGTCCTCGTCTCGCGTCCATCGGCCCAGACGCTGACGATCTCCCGGCCGCCATGCTCCCGCTCGGCATGCTCCAGGAGCCGCGGCACCCGAAGCTCGAAATCCTGCATTCCGCCCAGCATCGCCCTCTCCCGGCTTGTCCCACGGGGTATTGTCGTCCGCTTTGAGCGTGTTTGTACAGCCCCGGCCCTGTTTCGATCCCGTGCCGTTCACCACGACGCGATCAAGCGAACGTCATAAAAATCCTTCGCATCGTCAAGCCGGACACGGAACGGCAACATCCGTCAGCCGACCAGCGCGAGCCTCGTCTCGGAGGTCCTCAGCACCACGTTGCTGATACCCGGCAGTGTCTCGATCCTGGCCGCAAGCTCGCCGTCGAGCAGGAAATCCCGGCCAAGCAGCACGCGGGCCGCGCCGCCCTGGGGCAGCGCCGCATTGACCCACACCTCGCCCCGCGCCCCACGCGCCTCGGCGAGCAGCGCCCCGAGTGCCGCCATCGCCGCCGGAGTCTCCACCGACAGTTCGACCACGAAGCGCGCGGTGTTGGCGAGCGTTTCGAACGGCTGGATCCTTTTGATGCTCACGCGCGGGCTGTCCTCGCCCGGGCGGCGATCGAGCTCGACCGTCAGCAGCCCACAGCCGCCGTTGCGCGCAGCTTCTTCCAGGTCGGCCGCGACCATATCGTCGAAACAGGTGGCGATGAACTGGCCCGACGGGTCGGACAGGGTCGCCATCATGTAGCGCTTGCCCCGCGCCGAGGTCCGCCAGCGCGCATCCTCGACCAAAGCCGCCATCGTCGCCCCGGCCCGCGTGCCGTCGTCCGGGATTGAAAGCTCACCCAGCGCCGCGAAGCTGCGGGCGCCGTGCATTGTCGCCAGATGCCCGTGCCGGTCGACCGGATGCGCCGAGAAATAGAAGCCGAACGCCTCCTTCTCCTGCTCCATGCGCTGCGCCAAGGTCCAGCGCGCCGACAGCGGCAGCTTGATCGCCGGTTCGACCGCATCGGCGGTGCCGAACAAACCACCCTGCCCGCTGGTGCGCATGTCGTGCACGCGCGCCGCCGTGGCCAGGATCGTCTCCGCCGTCGCGAAGATGCCGGCGCGGTTGGCATCGATCGAATCGAACGCGCCCGCCGCCGCCAGAGTCTCAAGCTGCCGCTTGTTGAGCAGCCGCGGGTCGACCCGCCGGGCAAGGTCGTCGAGCGTCTCGAACGGCCCATTCTCGTCGCGTTCGGCGACGAGCTTTTCCATCGCCCCCTCGCCCACGCTCTTCAGCGCGGCGAGGGCATAGCGAACCGCCAGCCCGTCCGCGGTGCTCTCGACCGAGAATTCCGCCTCGCTGCGGTTGATGTCGGGCGGCAGGCAGGTGACGCCCATGCGCCGCATATCGTCGGCGAACACCCCGAGCTTGTCGGTCAGGGTCATGTCGAAACACATCGAGGCGGCGTAGAATTCCTCCGCATAATGCGCCTTCAGCCATGCCGTCTGATAGGCGAGCAGCGCATAGGCAGCGGCGTGCGACTTGTTGAAGCCGTAGCCGGCGAACTTGTCGATCAAGTCGAACAGCTCGTTCGCCTTGCCCGCCGGGATCTTGTTGACCGCGAGGCATCCCTCGACGAACCCGGCCCGCTGCGCGTCCATCTCCGCCTTGATCTTCTTGCCCATCGCGCGGCGCAGAAGGTCGGCCTGGCCCAGGCTGTAGCCGGCCAGGATCTGCGCGGCCTGCATCACCTGTTCCTGATAGACGAAAATCCCATAGGTTTCAGACAGGATGCCTTCCAGCAGCGGGTGCGGATAGGTGATGTCCTCGCGCCCGTTCTTGCGCGCGCCGAAGCTCGGGATATTGTCCATCGGGCCCGGGCGATAGAGCGAGACGAGCGCGATGATGTCGCCGAAATTGGATGGGCGCACCGCCGACAGCGTGCGTCGCATGCCCTCCGATTCGAGCTGGAACACGCCGACCGTGTCGCCCTTCTGGAGCAGTTTATAGACGCCCTCGTCTTCCCATTCGAGCGCGTCGAGATCGATGATGATGTTGCGGTTTTCGAGCAGCTGAACCGCCTTCTTGAGAACCGACAGCGTCTTCAGGCCGAGAAAGTCGAACTTCACCAGCCCGGCGCCCTCGACATATTTCATGTCGAACTGAGTGACGGGCATGTCCGATCGCGGATCGCGGTAGAGCGGCACCAGTTCGGCCAGCGGCCGATCCCCGATCACCACGCCGGCGGCATGGGTCGAGCTGTGCCGCGGCAGGCCTTCGAGTTTCATCGCGAGGTCGAGCAGGTGCTTCACCCCCCCGTCGCTCTTGTACTCGGCGAGCAGCTCGGAAACGCCGTTCATCGCGCGCTCGAGCGTCCAGGGGTCGGTCGGATGGTTGGGCACCAGCTTCGCCAGCCGGTCGACCTGGCCATAGCTCATCTGCAGCACGCGGCCGGTATCCTTGAGCACGGCGCGCGCTTTCAGCTTTCCGAAGGTGATGATCTGCGCGACCTGGTCGCGGCCATATTTCTCCTGGACGTAGCGGATCACCTCGCCGCGCCGGGTTTCGCAGAAGTCGATGTCGAAGTCGGGCATCGACACGCGTTCCGGGTTGAGGAAACGTTCGAACAGCAGGCCCAGCTTCATCGGGTCGAGATCGGTGATGGTCAGCGACCAGGCGACGACCGAGCCCGCGCCCGAACCACGGCCCGGCCCGACCGGGATGTCATGGTCCTTCGCCCATTTGATGAAGTCGGCGACGATCAGGAAATAGCCCGGAAAGCCCATCTGGATGATGACGTCGAGTTCGAACTCGAGCCGATCCCGATAGGCCTGGCGCCAATCTTCTTCTTTATTCCCCTGCTGCGTGCGGGAGAGGGATAAGGTCGCCGACAGCTCCTCGATCCGCTTCAGCCGTTTCTCCAGCCCCGCGCGCGCATCGACGCGCAGCGCCTCGGCCTCCGCCTCCGGATCGCCGGCCAGGCTGGGCAGGATCGGCTTTCGGTACGGCGCCATCACCGCGCAGCGCTGCGCCACGACCAATGTATTGGCGATCGCCTCGGGCAGATCCTCGAACAGCTGGCGCATGTCCTTGGCCGGCTTCATCCAGGCGTCGGGCGAGCTGCGTGGGCGATCCTCGCTTGCGATATAGGTCGAATTGGCGATGCACAGCATCGCGTCATGCGCATTGCCGAAATCCTGGTCGGCATAACAGCACGGGTTGGTCGCGACGATCGGCAGGTCGCGGGCATAGGCCAGGTCGAGCAGCCCCGCCTCGGCCCTGCCCTCGGTTTCGTCCAGCCGGCGGACCAGCTCGATATAAAGCCGGTCGTAGAACAGCGACTGGAGCCGGTCGGCATAGGCCATGGCTCGCTCGGTCTGCCCTTCCGCGATCAGCCGGGTGAGCCCGCCCTCGCCGCCCGCGGTCAGGGCGATCAGCCCGTCGGTCCTGCCCTCCAGCGCGGCGAAATCGACATGCGGCGACAATTCGAGCGGGCGGTCGAGGTGCGCGCGCGACACCAGCGCGCAGAGATTCTCATAGCCGTGCTCGTCCTGCGCGTAGAGCGCGATCCAGTCGATCGGCGCATCGACGCCCTCGGGCATGTCAGGCCGCGCGATGCCCAGCATCGTGCCGATGATCGGCTGCACGCCCGACGATTTGCAGGCGTCCGAATAGGCCATCGCCGCATAAAGACCGTTGCGGTCGGTCAGCGCCGCGGCGGGAAAGCCGAGTTCCTGCGCACGCTTGGCGATCGCCTTGGGCTCAATGGCACCATCGAGCATCGTGTAGGACGAAAAGATACGCAGGGGCACGAAGGCGGAATGCGGCATGTTGCGACTATGGGTGCCCTGGCCGATTCGGGGAAGTGTTACGCGATAAATTAGCTGTGGATTGCGTTCGATGTCATGACAATGTAAATGGTTGTCATGACATTAACTATCCACAAAGAGAGCGATCGCGTGCCTTATTGGCATGACCGCGTATCGCAAGAGCTGCAGAACGACCTTGAGCGGCGGTTCGCGGCCTATGGCGTAACGCCAGCCCAATGCCGCCTGCTTGCGGCGCTGGCACGGCACGATGCGGATACGGTTCGCGGCATCGCCACCGCCTTGCGGCTCGATGGCGCCGCGGTCACGCGCCTCGCCGACCGGCTTCAGGCCAAGGGCCTGGTGGCACGCGAGCCCGATCCTACCGACGGCCGCTCGGTCCGGCTCTCGCTCACCGAAGCGGGCGCCGATCTGGTGCCGCTGCTCGACGCTGAGGCAAGCGGACACGAGCGCGCCTGGTTCGGATCGCTCAGCTTCGCCGAACTGCGCCAGTACAAGCTCACCCTGGCCAAGCTGCTCCAGCGCGCGGGAACCGGCCCCGACGAGGTCTGGCTGCGGCGGGAACTTTATTAGGCGCTCATCGATGCCGTACCCCGCCCGCTAACGGGTGAGCGCGTCGATCGCGGCCATATAGCGGCGCCCGACGGGAACGCTGTTGCCACAGGCAAGGTGGATCAGCGCACGGCCTGCGGCATCGCGGCAGATTTCGCGGACATTGCGCATGTTGATGATCGTCTGACGGTGGACCCGGACGAAACCCATCGGCGCGAGCCGCGCGGCAAGCTCGCTCAAGGTCGCGCGGACGAGATGGGCGCGGCCATGCGCGACGATCTCGCTGTAATTGCCTGCCGAGCGGATCAGCACCACATCGTCGGCGCGGACGCGCAGCAGCGGCGCCTCGGGGAAATCCAGCCATTCGCCGGAGACCGGCGGCTCGGGCAGCGGCGGTGGCGGTGGCGCCGTAAGGGGCTGCCGGGGCGTCTGCCCCGCCACCTGCCGCTCCCAGGCAAGCAGCACGAGCAGCACCGTCGTGCCGAGCACCGCGGCGCGCGGCAGGAAGGTTTGAAGCGGCGGGATCAGCGCAACCTGTTCCGGGCAAGCCGGGTCAAGGCTCATCGCCGCCGATAGCTGCATGGCAAAGGCATCGGCGATCGTCACCGGCACGAAGGCAAGCACGACCAGCAACAGGCGCGATTGGTGGGGCGCCATCATCAGGTCGCGCAACCGATCCCGGAACGCCCAACCGATCGTCAGCACGGTCCCCCAGAGAAGCGCGTTGAACAGGCCCGTCTCGGCAGGTGCCGTTGCCGACGGCCGGTCGAACGAGGCCTGGCTGCCACGCATGCCATAACCGAGCAGAAAGGCGAGCGCCGCCATCACGGCGGCAGCGTTGCCGGAAAGGCGCAGGTCCAGAATCGAATCGCGGGGCCGTGTCGCCATGCCCGAACGATAGCTCACCTACGCGCGCGCGCGAATGTCCGTTCGTCACACCCGTGTGACGTTCGTCCCAAGCCCCTCCCGGACGCGCCGTTGGTGGGTGCATCCGGTCGTCGACAGGGGTGAATGAAAGGGACTTTGAGGATGCGTTTCTCCATCTGTTGCCTATCCTTGCTCGCCGCGCCAGCCGCCCATGCCCAGGTTCAATCACCAGTTCAGCCAGCGCCGCAGCCACAGGGACGCGACGTGGTCCGCGCCGCCGACGACGCGTTCGGGCGGCGGATCGGGGTCGAGGATGTTGGGCTGTACAGCGAGGGGGAGGTGCGCGGCTTCGACCTGCAGAGCGCCGGCAATTACCGGATCGAGGATCATTATTTCGTACGTGCGACCGGGCTGATCCTGCCGCTGACCGAAGGCACGGCGATCCGCGTCGGCGCCAACGGCCTGCGCACCGATTTCGCCGCCCCCTCGGGCGTGGTGCAATATGACCTGCCCGACGCGGCACCCGGTCTGCGCGCGACGATCGAAAGCGGCTGGTGGGCCGGCTCGGGTCCGATCACCCTCGCCCGTTTCGCCGCAGGGACGCATGACGGCAGTCTCAGCATTGCCGGCGGGGTCCAGCTCGCCCCGAAACAGGATTACACCGACGGCACCGGCGGCGATTTCTTCGCGATCGGGGCCATCCCGCGCTGGTCACCCCTGCCGGGCGTCCGGCTGACCGCGCTCGCCGGCCATACCTGGTATGAGCGCGGGGCGGACACCGTGTTCGCGACGACCGGCGGCGTGGCACCGCCGCGCGTGAAGCGCGATGTCGCGCGATCGCCCGACTGGATGGAACCGCGCGACGAGACCAACGCGGCTGGCCTGATCGCCGATGTCGATGCCGGCCGGGGCTGGACCTTCGGCGCCTCCGCCTTCGTCTCCGAGATCATCAAGGAGCGCGGCGTGTTCAACCTGATCCGCTTCCCCGGCGGTGGCGCACCGGCCGAGGAAAGCGGTCTCCTGTTCCGCGATGAGCGCGCCCGCTCCTTCTCCGCCGAGGTGACCGCGACGAAGAGCTTCTCGACCGGCAAGCTCGATCACCGGGTGATCGCCATGGCGCGGCGGCGAGACAGCATGACGCGCAGCGACCCCGGCGCGCCACTGGCGCTTGGCCAGTTCCCCGATGTCGATTCGCCGCCCGTGATCGCAAAACCGCCGGTGACCTTCGACCCGCGCCGCACCCGCGATGATGTCGGCCAATGGGCAGGCGGCCTCGGCTACCGCCTGTCGATCGGCGGCGTGGCCGAGATGCGCGGCGACGTGCAACGCGCCGAATACACCAAGCAGGTGCGGGCGCTTGACGGACAGACGACCCGCGAGACCACGCGCCCCTGGCTCTACAGCGGCTCGGTCACCGGCGCCCTCACGCGCCAGCTCACCGCGTTCGCCAGCTATGCGCGCGGGCTGGAGGAAGCAGGCGTGGCACCCGGCAACGCGTTCAATCGCGGCGCGGTGCTGCCCCCGGGCATGTCGCGCCAGGCCGAGCTCGGCGTGAAATATGCCATTCCCGGCGGCCCCTCGCTGATCGCCGGCCTGTTCGCCATTTCCAAGCCGATGCCCGGCCTGAACGCGAACGGCGTCTATGAATTCGTCGGCGAGGTGCGCCATCGCGGAGCGGAGCTGTCGGTCGCCGGACCGATCACGTCGCGCCTCAGCGCTGTCCTGGGCGCTACCTTTCTCGACGCGCAGATCAGCGGCGAGCTGGTCGATGCCGGCGTGATCGGGTCGCATCCGATCGGGCGGCCCGAACGGATCGCGCTCGCCAACCTCACCTGGCGCGTGCCGGGTGTTGAGGGCCTCACGATCGATGGCGGGGTCAATTATCGCGGAGAGCGCTACGCGAACCGCCAGAACAGCGCGACCCTGCCCGGCTATGCCATCGCCCAGGCCGGCCTGAGGGAGCGCTTCACGATCGAAGGCAAGCCGGTGACGCTCCGGGCGCGCGTGACTAACCTGTTCAATCGCTTCGTGTGGAATGCCAACAGCGCCGGGCTCTTCACGGTCAACAGCCCCCGCGCCTTCACCCTGACGCTGACGGGCGAGATGTAGAGACGTGTTAAATTGTCAGACAAATTATGCCAGAATGTCAGTGACCCTCATGACATTTCCAACGCTGCGCGCCCGTGATTCAAATGGTCCGCCCGGGCGCGTAGATCGGGCGTCGGGGTTCATTCCCGACGCTCTTTCTCAGATTAAAGCAGCTTCTCGATATCGCTTTCGATATCCTCGGGCTTGGTCGTGGGCGCGTAACGCGCGACCGTCTTGCCGGTGCGGTCGACCAGGAACTTGGTGAAGTTCCACTTGATCGAGGTGGAGCCCATCAGGCCCGGCGCTTCTTTCCGCAGCTTTTCGAACAGCGGATCGGCGTTCGATCCGTTGACGTCGATCTTGGCGAAGACCGGGAAGGTCACGTCATAGGTCAGCGAGCAGAAATTGGCGATCTCTGCCGCGTCGCCCGGCTCCTGCGCGCCGAACTGGTTGCACGGAAAGCCGAGGACTTCGAACCCGCGATCGCGATATTTGCGGTGCAGCGCCTCGAGCCCTTCATATTGCGGGGTGAAGCCGCATTTCGATGCGGTGTTGACGATCAGCAGCACCTGCCCGGCATAGGCCGAAAGATCGGCGGGGGTGCCATCGGCTGCCTTCACGCTCATCTCGGTAATCGCGCTCATCGCTGCCTCTCCTCGTGACGCGCCATCAGATACTCCGGATTGACGCCTTCATGCCAGCCTGCCCTCGTGCAACCTCACCACCCGGTCCATCTTCAGCGCCATGCGTTCGTTATGCGTCGCGACCAAAGCGGCCGATCCCTCGCCGCGCACGAGGCGGAGGAACTCGGCGAGCACCACATCGGCGGTCGCCTCGTCGAGATTGCCGGTCGGCTCATCAGCCAGCACCAAAGCCGGCTTGTTGGCAAGCGCCCGCGCGACGGCGACGCGCTGCTGCTCGCCGCCGGAAAGCTGGCTCGGCCGGTGAGACAGCCGGTGGCCTAGACCGAGCGAGGTCAGCAGCGACGTCGCCCGTTCGTCCGCTTCGGCACGGGTCCGGTCGCGGATCAGCTGGGGCAGCACGACATTCTCGGTCGCGTTGAAATCGGGCAGCAGGTGATGGAACTGGTACACGAAGCCCAGATAGTCCCGGCGCACCATGGTGCGGCCATGTGCGTCCAGCCGCGCCGCTTCCTCATCGGCGATGCGGATCGATCCGGTGAATCCGCCTTCGAGCAGCCCCACCGCCTGGAGCAGGGTCGACTTGCCCGAGCCCGACGGGCCGAGCAGCGCGACGATCTCGCCCTTCTCCACCGTCAGGTCGACGCCGCGAAGCACTTCGATCGTCTCGCCGCCCTGGGTGAAGCTGCGGGTCAGGCCGGTCACGGCCAATACGGGCTTATTCATAACGCAGCACCTGCACGGGATCGGTGCTCGCCGCCTTGAACGCGGGGTAGAGCGTGGCGAGGAAGGTCAGCAGGAACGCGATCAGCACGATCGCGATCATCTCGACCGGATCGGTCTTGGACGGCAGCAGCGTCAGGTAACGGATATTCGGATCCCACAGATTCTGCCCGCTGATCCACTGGACGAAATCGACCACATTCTGGCGGAAGACCAGGAAGGTGAAGCCGAGTACCAGTCCGGCAAGGATGCCGAGCGACCCGATCGTCGTGCCGACCGTCATGAAAATCTTGATCATGCTCTTCCGGGTCGCGCCCATGGTGCGCAGGATCGCGATGTCGCGGGTCTTGGCGCGCACCAGCATGATCAGCGACGAGGCGATGTTGAACGCCGCGACCAGGATGATGATGCACAGCACGCAGAACATCACGACCCGCTCGATCGCCAGCGCCTCGAACAATTGCGCGTTCATCGTCCGCCAGTCGGCGATCACCGCCCTACCCGCGACCTTGTCGGCGAGCGGCGCCAGGGTCGTCCCGACCTGGTCGGCATTGACCGTCTGCACCTCGATCATGCCCACCGAATCGCCCATCATCAGCAGGGTCTGGGCGTCCTGCATCGGCATGACGACATAGGCCTTGTCGTAATCATAGACGCCGATCTCGAAGATCGCGCCGACCGTATAGGAAACGATGCGCGGCACCGTGCCGAACGGCGTGGTCTGCCCCTGCGGGCTGATCAGCGAGATCTCGCTGCCGACCTGAGCGCCCAGCGCCTCGGCCAGCCGCGATCCGATCGCAATCCGGTTGCTGCCATCGGTCAGGCTGGCGAGAGAGCCCATCACCACCTTTGAGCTGATGATCGGGTTACGGCGGATATCCTCCACCCGCATGCCGCGCACCAGCACTGCCTCGACCCGGCCGTTATAGCTGGTCATCAACGGCTGCTCGATCAACGGGGTCGCACTGGTCACGCCGGGAGTCGCCTGGGCGATCTTCACGACGTCGCGCCAGTCGGGCAGCTGGCCGCCAATGCCCTGCACCACCGCATGGCCGTTCAGCCCGACGATCTTGTCGAACAGCTCGGCGCGGAAGCCGTTCATCACGCTCATCACGATGACGAGCGCGGCGACTCCGAGCATCACCGCGCCGAGGCTGAAGCCGGCGACGAGCAGGATGAACGCCTCGCCCTTGCCCGGCAGCAGATAACGCCGGGCGATCATGCGTTCGTAGCGCGACAGGATCATGATGTTGGGAACAACCCGCCCGATAGTGATGGTCCGATCGCTCTAAGGCCGGTGTGCATTGCTGGCAACTGAACGCGCGTGTTGCGCAATCGCCACAGGGTCGCCGTAATCCGTTCGGGCTCGCCACATTCCCGGTGACAATCGCCGGGTCCGCTCCTAGCAATCACCTCACTGAGACACAGGCAACGGCCGTGGTTCGGGGAATGCTTTCAGCGCCGCCCTTAAGGGCCTGGTAGCGGAAGCGGGACAAGGGGGCTGACGAGCAGTCGTCACGCAGGCGCCCGGGCTGGAAACAGCCCGGGCGTTTGTATTTGCGGCAAAGCGCCGCTTCGCGGACACTCTTTCCCGAGTGGCAACCCCGGCTCGCGCCGGGGTCGCTCTCGATTGGTCAGAACGACTTGCTGATGGTGCCGCCGAAGGTGCGCGGATCGCCCGGCTGGCCGACGATCAGGCCGGTGCTGCCGGACTGAGTCGACAGCAGCTCGAAATAGTCGCGATCAAAGGCGTTACGGACCCAGGCAAAGGCGTTGAAGCCATCCTGGCGGTAACCGAGACGGAAGTTCGACAGCGAGCCCCCTTCGATCCAGGTATAGGCCGAAGGCGACGGGTTGGACGAGAAGCGCGAGCGATAGTTGCCGTCATAGCCGAGATACACCTCGCCGCCCGATCCGCCCACCGGCACATTATATTCGCCGCCGAACGAGAAGGACCATTTGGAGATACCGGGCAGCCGCTGACCCGAGATGTCGCAATAGGCTGGGCTGCGGCCGGCCGCCGTACCCGCTGGATCGGTGACGCCACCCGGCGCGGTTGCCGTACCGCCGGAAAGCTCGGGCGGGCACGGCGCATTCTTGAAATCGATATATTTGGCGTCGGTATAGGCGCCGTTGACGTAGATGTTGAACCGCTTGCTCGGCCGGAAGCTGGAGTCGAACTCGAACCCGCGCGAGCGGACCTTGCCGGCATTAGCGAGATAGCCGCGGATCACGTTGATCGCGTTGTTGTTCACGGTCGCCTGATAGTCGGTGATGTCGGTCCAGAACGCGGCCAGGTTCAGGGTCACGCGGCGGTCGAGGAACTGAGTCTTCAGGCCCAACTCATATGCATTGACCTTCTCCGGCTTCACCGTCTGCGTGGTGAGATCGACGCCCGTGCTCGTCGCGTTGAGCGGCAGGCCCGAGAGATTGATACCGCCCGACTTGAAGCTCCGGGAATAGGTCGCATAGCCGTGGATGTCCGCCCCGAAATCATAGGAGGCCGTGATGTCACCCGAAACGTTCCAGGCGCTGAACTCCGGGCTGTAACGCTGCGGGGCCAGCGTGTTGATCTGGTTCTGGAATGTCGTCCGGCCGGCGCTGGGATTGGGGAACGCGTTCAGCATGGCCGCGACATTGTCAGCGGTCGCGACGAAATCATATTGGCTGTTATGGATGCTGACGACCGCGTCGTAGAAGCCGGACTTCTTGTCATAGTTGACGCGCAGGCCAGGCTGGATGTGGAAGCCGTCAAAGGCCTCCCAGTTGAGCTTCCCGAATACGGCGAAGCTGGTGTTGTCGAAATTGATCGTGTTGGTCGAGGTAAGCCCATTCAGGACATTGGGGTTCGACGCGTCCGCGCCCGACAGCAGCCAGCGGCTCGCGGCCGGACCCTGGACCTGCGATCCCTGCGTATGGATCGTCTGATGGAAGAAGAACGCACCGACAGTGTAGTCGAGCTTGTTGGAGCCGTTCGAAGCGAGACGGATTTCCTGTGAAACCTGCTTCTGCTGCGACGGATTCTGCGAAACAGTGGTGATCGGCAGGCCGATGAAATCGCGGTCATTCTGCGGCTGCCAGTCCCAATAGCGCCATGCGCTGACCGACGTCAGCGTCGCAAAGCCGACATCCCAATTCGCCACCAGTGAGACACCGCCGATCTCCTGACGAGAGTTGATGCTTGCATCGAGATCGGTAACCCGATCGAACGGGTTCTTGCTGGGCGGCGTATAGCCGAAGGCCGCAGCGAGCGCATTATACTGGCGGGCGGTCGGGCGCTGGGTGGCGCCAACCCTCGCATAATATTGCACGCAGCAATCCGGGCTCTGGACGTTGAAATCGCCGGACAGGGTCAGGTCGATCGTATCGGTCGGCTTCCACAGCAGCGCACCGCGCAAACCCAGGTTGCGTTGGCGGTGCAGATATTCGTCGCTCGTGACGTTGTAGATCGTGCCCTTGCGTGTGGTGCCGGACGCCGACAGGCGCAGAGCCACATTGTCGGACAGCGGCCCCGAGGCCGAGGCCTTGGCCTGGACGAATTCGTAATTGCCGCCGCTGATCTCGACCTTCGCTTCGGGCGAGAAGGTCGGCGCGCGCGTGGTGATGTTAAGTGCACCTGCCGTGGTGTTCTTGCCGTAGAGCGTACCCTGCGGGCCACGGAGAATCTCGACCTGAGCGACATCGACGAAATCGAAGGTCGAGGCGCCGACGCGACCGATATAGACGCCGTCGACATAGAAACCGACGCCCTGCTCGATACCGTCATTGGTCAGGCCGAACGGCGCGCCCAGGCCGCGAATGTTGATCGCCGAGTTGCGCGGGTTGCTCGAATAGAATTGCAGCGAGGGCAGTTGCTGTTGAAGGCGGTTGACGTTGAACGCGCCGGTCTTCTCGAGCGACTCGGGAGTGACGACCGACACGGCGATCGAAACGTCCTGCACATTCTCCGCACGACGACGTGCGGTGACGACGATATCGTCCGACGCGGCAGCCGCTGCGACAGCCTGACCCTGCGGTTCATCGTCGGATGCGGGCGCGGCAACGGCGGGCGTCGCAACCGCGGACACCGCGCCTGCATCCGTGACCGCCATCGTCTGGGTGGCAAGCGCAGTTTGAGCAAGCAACAGCATAGGCAGAGTGGCGAGCATTGGTGTCCCCTTTTTCGCTCGTTAGCGCGAGTCGCGACTATAATTCCCACTCAATCGATATGGTTTCACCCCCGTAAGAACTTGGCGAAAGCAAAGCTGAGCTTTCACCCACGTAAATCCGCCGGTTTACCCCTTGAACCAGCGCCCAAACGCCCCAGATTCGCGGTGCGCGGTGCCATTTGGGCCGCGTGGAAACCGGGTGCCGCGCCGTTGCGGGCACCCATGACGACCATCTCGCTTCGCATGAGGAGACCAATATGCGTCAGTTCGATTTGACCCCCTATCGCCGTTCGACGATCGGCTTCGACCGCCTGTTCGACATGCTCGAAACCAGCGCGCGCCAGTCGTCCGCGGACAATTATCCACCCTTCAACCTCGAAAAGCTTTCCAACGACCGCTATCGAATCACGCTCGCCGTGGCCGGCTTCGTCCGCGATGAGATCGAGATCGTCGCACAGCAGAATCTGCTCCAGGTGAAGGGCAACAAGGCCGAGAAGGAAGGTGCCAACAGCTCCTTCCTGCATCTCGGCATCGCCAATCGCAGCTTCGAGCGCCGCTTCGAGCTCGCCGATTTCGTCCGCGTCGACGATGCGCGACTCAATGACGGCCTGCTGACGATCGAACTCGTCCGCGAAGTGCCCGAAGCCATGAAGCCGAAGACGATCGCGATCAAGACGGGCGCACCGCTCGCCGCGGTCGATGGCGGCCAGGACAGCGAGGCGGCGTAACCCCCAACGCCGCTCGCGCGGAAGAGGCGCCCCGGGGCCAAGTGCCCGGGGCGCCTCTTTTTTGTCCGAAAAAGGGAACCGTTGATTCAGATCAACGTTCTTGCCCCATAGAAGGTCTGTTCGACCCGGGGGAATCCGATGAGAGCGCGTACCGACTCCGCAAAATCGCCTGCCGACCAGGCCCTGTTGGCGGTCACTGGATCCGACGAGATGCTTGCCGAAGAGCCCGAGATCGAAACGCTGTTGGGCAAGGCGGAGCGTTGCCGCCGGCTCGCCCTGGCAGTTGGCGACCGCTATACCGTCGAAACACTCATCGCCATGGCACGGGAATATGAAGCCCAGGCCGACCGGGCCGAGACGTCCCACTAGAAAAGCGGGCCATGGTGGCGGGCGAGATGCCGCGCTCCGGCCTTGTGCAGGTTTAGACCAGCCGGCTCTGCCGCACCGCCGCTTCGATGAAGCTCGCGAACAGCGGATGCGGATCGAACGGCTTCGATTTAAGCTCCGGATGGAACTGCACGCCGACGAACCAGGGATGGTCCGGCCGCTCGACGATCTCCGGCAGCATGCCGTCGGGCGACATGCCCGAAAAAACCAGCCCGCCCTTTTCCAGCGCATCGCGATAACCGGTATTGACCTCATACCGATGCCGGTGCCGCTCCGAAATATCGGTGCCGCCATAGATGGAGGCGACCACGCTGTTGCCGTCGAGCTTCGCGTCATAGGCGCCGAGGCGCATCGTGCCGCCCAGGTCGCCGCCCTCTTCGCGCTTCTCGATACCGGCCTCGGTCATCCATTCGGTAATCATGCCGACCACCGGCTCCTCGGTCGGGCCGAATTCGGTCGAGCTGGCATTTGCGATGCCCGCCAGGTCGCGCGCGCCCTCGATACACGCCATCTGCATACCGAAGCAGATGCCGAAATAGGGAATTTCCCGCTCGCGCGCGAACCGCACGCTGGCGATCTTGCCCTCCGCGCCGCGCTCACCGAACGCGCCGGGCACCAGGATCGCATGCAGCGGCTCGAGCTTCGCCGCGACATCGCTGTCCTCGGCCTCGAACAGCTCGGCATCGATCCACTCGATGTTGACCTTGACCCGATTGGCGATGCCGCCATGCACCAGCGCCTCGTTGAGCGACTTGTATGCGTCCTGCAGGCCGACATATTTGCCGACCACGCCGACCGTGACCTCGCCTTCCGGATTGGTCAGGCGATCGACGATATCGGCCCAGCGCGACAGGTCCGGCGCGTCGCCCGGCTCGATGTCGAAGGCCCGGAGCACTTCGGCATCCAGACCTTCCGCATGATATTGCATCGGCACCGCATAGATGCTCTTCGCATCGAGCGCGGGGATCACCGCTTCCTTGCGCACGTTGCAGAACAGGGCAATCTTCGCGCGATCGCTCGCCGGGAGCGGCTGTTCGCAGCGGCAGACCAACACGTCGGGCTGAACGCCGAGCGCGGCTAGCTCGCGGACTGAATGCTGGGTCGGTTTGGTCTTCAGCTCGCCCGCCGCCGCGATGTACGGCACCAAAGTCACATGGATGCTGACCGACTGGCCCCGGCCGAGATCGTTGCGAAGCTGTCGGATCGCTTCGATGAAGGGCAGCGATTCGATGTCGCCGACGGTGCCGCCGATCTCGCACAGCACGAAATCGAGATCGTCTGTCTCGGCCTGTGCGAATTCCTTGATCGCGTCGGTGACGTGCGGGATCACCTGGACGGTCGCGCCCAGATAGTCGCCGCGACGCTCACGCGTGATGATCTGCTGATAGATCCGGCCCGAGGTGACATTGTCCGACTGGCGCGACGCGACCCCGGTAAAGCGCTCATAGTGGCCCAGATCGAGATCGGTCTCGGCCCCGTCGTCGGTCACATAGACTTCGCCATGCTGGTACGGCGACATCGTTCCGGGATCGACGTTCAGATAGGGATCGAACTTGCGGATACGCACGCGATAGCCGCGCGCCTGCAGGAGAGCCGCGAGGCTCGCCGCCATCAAACCCTTGCCGAGCGAGGAGACCACGCCGCCGGTGATAAAGATAAACCGCGCCATGGGAGAAAAGGCCTAGCGTCATCAGGGGTCGCGCGACAAGCGCACGACTCCAATATCGTTGCAAAAAAGTGGCGAAGGAGCCCGCGCGCTTACTGCGCGAGAGGAACCGCGCTGTTGCCGGCAGGCGCAGCCGGAGCGCCCGGCGCCGGCGCGGTCGTCGGCTGAGGAGCGGGCGGCGGGGCCAACTGGCCGGTTGCGGGCGGTGTCCGCGCCAGGCTGGGGTCGATCTTGGCCGTGTTGTGGCCCATCGAGGCCAGCACCGCGAGCAAGACCGCCAGGCCGACGAACAAGGTCGCGAGGACCGAGGTAGCGCGCGTCAGGAAATCCGCCGCGCCGCGTGCCGACATCAGGCCGGAGGGGCTGCCGCCCATGCCAAGCCCGCCGCCTTCCGAGCGCTGCATCAGGATCACGGTCACCAGGCTGGCGGCGATGATCGCGTGGACGACGAGGAGGAACTTGAACATGAAAAGACGCAACCTGTGGCTTGGGAAGGCGGGCACATAGGCGAGCCCGGGCTTCCGATCAACCGCCACAGGGCACGCCATGCCGGACATTTCGCTTCCGCACTGAAACCAGCAGCGATTATGAACGTTATATGTCCGGTGCCCCAACGTGCGGGGCCTGGGCAAAATGTGGAATTTTTTCGTGGCCACACTACCTGATCGGTCGCTGGGCGGCTGGATGCGGACGCTGGTGGATTATGTGCGGTCGGGAGAGCCCGATCTCACCAATCGGCAGATGGCGCTGTTGCTGGTGGTATATCTTAATCCAGGGCCGCATACTGTGCGCGGGCTCGCCCGTGTGCTGAACGTTTCAAAGCCGGTTGTGACGCGCGCCTTGAACAGGCTCGGTTCGCTCGGCTATCTGCGCCGACAGCGTGACGAAACCGACAAGCGCAACATATTCGTCGCGCGCACGTCTGAAGGGGCAGAATTTCTTGAAGAGTTTGGCCAGTTTATCGACGACGCCGAGCAGCCGGTTGCCAGGCGGGCCTCCGCGTAGGAGCTTCGCGCTCCTCGGCCCGTCCGTTGTCCTGGATCCGTTGCACGACGCCGTACGGCGCGATGTAGCGGATATCCGTCTCGCGGACCGAGTGTTTGCTCCCCATTATGCTGCCCCCATGCCGCGCCGAATCGCGGTTCAGGCCTCGCTGCTGGCGACCGATTCCGATGATTCGGCGGTCCTTGAGATGTTGCGTCCGGGCGAGATTTTCGAGGTCCTGGATCTTGCCGGCGGCAAGGCATGGGGAATCGCGGTTGCCCATACTCTGGTCGGTTATATCGACGCAGCTGCGCTGGAACCGGCCCAATGACGGCCAAGGTCTTCATCGATGGTGCAGCCGGCACGACCGGCCTGGAAATTCGCGAACGGCTGGGCGGTCGTGACGATATCGAGCTGCTGAGCCTGAGCGAATCGCGCCGCAAGGATGCGAAAGCGCGGGCAAAGCTGCTCAACGATGCCGATTTCGTCATCCTGTGCCTGCCCGACGACGCGGCACGCGAAGCGGTCGCGCTGATCGAGAACGACCATACGCGCGTGATCGACGCCTCGACCGCCCACCGCACCGGCGATGGCTGGACCTATGGCTTTCCCGAGCTCGAACCCGGCCAGATGGCCGCGATCACCGAGGCAAAGCGTGTCTCCAACCCCGGCTGCTATCCGACCGGCTTCCTCGCGCTTGTCCGGCCGCTCATTCGCGCCGGGCTGATCCCGGTGGATTGGCCGCTCACCGTCAATGCCGTGTCCGGCTATTCGGGCGGCGGCAAATCGATGATCGCCGAGTTCGAAGGTCCCAATCCGCCCCCTGCCGCGCGCGCCTATGCGCTTGGCCTCGCGCACAAGCATGTACCCGAGATGCAGAAGCATGCGCGCGTCGAGCATCCGCCGATCTTCATGCCGTCGGTCGCGAATACCTATCGCGGCATGATCGTCGAGGTGCCCCTGCCCCTCCATATGTTCGTGCGGCGCCCGACTCTCGTCGCGCTCGAGACCGTGTTGCGCGAGGCGTACAAGGATTCACCGATCGTCAGGGTGGCAGACGCCGATGTCGAAACCGTCGCGATCGAGGACGATGCCGGCACCGACCGGCTGACCCTGCGCGTTTTCGGCAATGCCGAAACCGGCCAGGCGCGCCTGATCGCGACGCTCGACAATCTCGGCAAGGGCGCCGCCGGCGCCGCGGTCCAGAACCTCAACATCATGGCCGGATTCGATCCCGTCGCCGGATTGACGCTTTAATCCTCGGCACCGACTGCGTATTGGCCTTGGCCCGGCGCACCCGCGTCTGTTAGTCGCACGGGCGACATCGCCATCCAGGAGATATTATGCGCGATCCGGTGGGCAAGCTGCTGCTGTTCGGCGCGACGGGAGACCTCGCGCAACGCATGTTGCTGCCGTCGCTATACGGGCTGCACGCCGACGGGCTCCTGCCCGAGGGGTTGACGATCACCGGTACGGCACGGTCCGAGCATGACGATGCGAGCTATCGCAAATTCGCCAGGCATGCGCTCGACGAGTTCCTGCCCGAGGATCGCAAGGACGAGAAGGCGATCAAGAGCTTCCTCGAACGCATCGGCTATCAGGCGCTCGACGCGTCCTCGACCGAGGGCTTCCCGGCGCTCGCCAAGAAGGTCGGCGACGTCTCGGGCGGGCTCGCCATCTTCCTGTCGACCGCGCCCTTCCTGTTCGAGCCGACGATCAAGGGCCTCGAATCCGCCGGTCTGGCCGGCCCGAAGACCCGCATCGGGCTCGAAAAGCCGCTCGGGTACGATCTCGCCTCGAGCAAGGAGATCAACGACGCGGTCGCCTTCGCCTTCCCCGAAGATCGCACCTTCCGGATCGACCATTATCTGGGCAAGGAAACCGTCCAGAACATCCTGGCGCTGCGCTTCGGCAACAGCTTCTTCGAGCCAGTCTGGAATGCGCAGGGCATCGACAACATCCAGATCACGGTCGCCGAAACGGTCGGGCTGGAGGAACGCGCCGGCTATTACGACACGGCCGGCGCGCTACGCGACATGGTCGCAAACCATATCCTGCAGCTCGTCGCGCTGATCGCGATGGAGCCGCCTGCCCGCTTCGACGGTACGGCGATCCGCGACGAGAAGGCCAAGGTGTTCCGCTCGCTCCGCAAGATGAAGCCGGAGGAAGTGCCGCAGGTCACCGTGACCGGCCAATATACCCAGGGCGCGGTCAATGGCGAGATCGTGAAGGGCTATCTCGACGAACTGGCCAAGCCCTCGACCACCGAGACCTTCGTCGCGATCAAGGCGCATGTCGACAATTGGCGCTGGCAGGGCGTGCCCTTCTATCTCCGCACGGGCAAGCGCATGCCGAACCGCCATTCGGAGATCGCGATCCAGTTCAAGGCGGTGCCGCACTCCATGTTCGCGAGCCGCGGCGGGCTGCTCCAGCCCAACATGCTGATCATCCGCCTGCAGCCCGAGGAATATGTCCAGCTGCTGGTCATGGCGAAGGAACCCGGCCTCGACCGCGACGGCATCCGCCTGCGCGAGGTGCCGCTGAACCTCAGCCTTGACGCCGAATTCGCCGGCACCCGCCGCCGCATCGCCTATGAGCGGCTGCTGCTCGACCTGATCGAGGGCGATCCGACGCTGTTCGTGCGCCGCGACGAAGTGGAGGCGCAGTGGGAATGGATCGACGCGATCCGTGCCGGCTGGGTGGCGAACGACGTGAAGCCGAAAAGCTATGGCGCCGGCACCTGGGGACCATCGGCCGCGATCGCGCTGACCGAGCGCGACGGGGTGACCTGGCAGGACGATTGAGACGCGAAGCGACGCCGCCGCTCGCAACGAACGACTATTAAGGTGATGACATGAGCGAAGAAATCGAATGGTGGGATTATGACGACGCGGCCGAGATGGCCGCTGCCGTCGCGGGCGATATCGGCTTCGTGATTGAAAGCGCGATCGACGCGCGCGGCGGGTGCGTCATCGCGCTCGCGGGCGGCAAGACCCCGCTGCCGATCTATGAGAAGCTCGCCGCGACCAAGCTCGACTGGAAGCGGGTCACGATCATCCCGACCGACGAGCGCATCGTGCCGCTCGGCGATCCGTTGTCCAACATCACCGCAATCGGGAAGGCCTTCCTACCGAAGGGCGCCCGGGTGATCCCGATCGTCAGCGAGGCGGCGAAGGATTATCGCGCCGCCGGCAAGGCAGCCGATGCGCGCCTTGCCGATCACCACTGGCCGCTCGACCTCTGCCTGCTCGGCGTGGGCGAGGACGGGCATACCGCCTCGATCTTCCCCGGCCCCGATTTCGAGGAAGCCATCAACGGCCCGCGCGAGCGCCGCGCGCTTGGCGTGATGCCCGATCCGATGCCGGCCGATGCCCCTGTCGCACGCATCACGCTCAGCCGTGCCGCGATCGTCTCGGCCAAGGCGCTGATGATCGCCGTCACCGGCGACAAGAAGCGCAAGGTGATCGAACAGGCGATCAAGCAGGGCCCGTCCTCCTCCTACCCGATCGGCCGCGTGCTCGCCGACGCCGAGCTGCCGGTCGATATCCATTGGAGCCCCGCATGACCCTTCATGCCGATGTGAGCGCGGTCACCGACCGGATCATCGCCCGGTCGAAACCGACCCGCGACGCCTATCTGGCGCTGATCCGGCGCGAGCGCGACAACCATATCGATCGCCCCGCGCTCGGCTGCGCCAACCTCGCGCACGGTTATGCCGGCACCGAGGAGGACCGCGACACGATGAAGGCGGGCCGCGGCATGAACATCGGCATCGTCACCGCCTACAACGACATGCTCTCGGCGCACGCGACCTATTACCGCTACCCTGAGCAGATGAAGGTCTGGGCGCGCGAGGCGGGCGCAACCGCCCAGGTCGCGGGCGGCGTGCCGGCGATGTGCGACGGCGTGACTCAAGGCTATCCGGGCATGGAGCTGTCGCTGTTCAGCCGCGACACCATCGCGCTGTCGACGGCGGTGGCACTCAGCCACGGCATGTTCGAGGGCGCGGCGCTGCTCGGCATCTGCGACAAGATCGTGCCCGGTCTGCTGATGGGCGCGCTGCGCTTCGGCCATCTGCCGATGATCCTGATCCCGGGCGGTCCGATGCGCTCCGGCCTCGCCAACAAGGCGAAGGCAGCGGTTCGCGAGCAGTTCGCCGAGGGCAAGGCCACGCGGGAAGACCTGCTCGAAGCGGAGATTGCTGCCTATCATTCGAAGGGCACCTGCACCTTTTACGGCACGGCCAATTCGAACCAGATGATGATGGAGGTGATGGGCCTCCACATGCCCGGTGCAGCTTTCGCCAACCCGGGCACCAAGCTGCGCCAGGAGCTGACCCGCGCCGCCGTGCACCGCCTCGCGGAGATCGGCTGGAACGGCGACACCTACCGTCCGCTCGGCGAATGCGTCGATGAAAAGGCCATCGTCAATGCGGCGGTCGGCCTGCTCGCGACCGGCGGATCGACCAATCACCTGATCCACCTCCCCGCAATTGCCGCTGCGGCAGGCGTGGTGATCGACTGGGAGGATTTCGACCGCCTTTCCCGCGCGGTGCCGCTCATCGCGCGCGTCTATCCCAACGGCTCGGCCGATGTGAACGGCTTCGAGGATGCGGGCGGCATGCCCTATGTCATTCGCGAGCTGCTTGATGGGGGAATGCTCCATCGGGACTTGATGACGGTCGCTGGGGATGACATGACAACGTACGCCAAACGCCCGGCCATCGAGGACGAGGCGCTGGTTTGGGGGGATGTCGGGGCCAGTGGTGACGAAACGATTCTGCGCCCGGCCGCCGCGCCATTCGCGCCCGAGGGCGGTTTCCGCATCCTCACCGGCAATCTCGGCCGGGCCTGCATCAAGGTGAGCGCGGTCGATCGCGATCGCTGGACGATCGAGGCGCCGTGCCGCGTCTTTGCCGACCAGTCCGAAGTGCAGACCGCGTTCAAGGCGGGCGAGCTGGACCGCGATGTCGTCGTGGTGGTGCGATTCCAGGGCCCGCGCGCGAACGGCATGCCCGAATTGCACAAGCTCACCCCGCCGCTCGGCGTGCTGCAGAATCGCGGCTTCCGCGTCGCGCTGGTCACCGACGGGCGCATGTCCGGGGCGAGCGGAAAGGTACCGTGCGCGATCCATTGTTCGCCCGAGGCGCTCGGCCATGGCCCGCTTGCGAAACTGCGTGATGGCGACGTCATCCGCATGTCGGCGGATAGCGGCGAGCTGGTCGCGCTGATCGATCCCGAGGAATGGGCGGCACGCAGCTTCGTCGAGGCGCCGCCGGCGGCCCAAGGCATGGGACGTGAATTGTTCGGCCTTTTCCGCGGCAACGCGAACGAAGCTGAAAAGGGCGCATCTGCGATACTGGCCGCGATGGGATGGTAAGCATGGAAGTTGTGGCGGTCGATATCGGCGGAACGCATGTGCGCTTCGCCATCGCCGAGGTTGCGGATGGGCGCGTTCTTTCCCTCGGCGAGCCCGAGACGCTCAAGACCGCCGAATATGCCAGCCTGCAGACCGCCTGGCAGGCCTTTGGCGCGTCGCTCGACCGTCCCCTGCCCCGCGCCGCGGCGATCGCGGTGGCCTCGCCGATCGGCGGGGAGATCATCAAGCTGACCAATAATCCCTGGATCATTCGCCCGGCGCTGGTCCAGGAGCGGCTCGAGGTCGACACCTTCGCCCTGATCAATGATTTCGGCGCGATCGGCCATGCGGTGGCGCAGGTCGGCCATGATTGTTTCCAGCATCTCTGCGGGCCCGACACGCCGCTGCCGGATCACGGCTCGATCACCGTCTGCGGGCCGGGTACCGGCCTTGGCGTCGCCCAGGTCCTGCGCATGCGCCACGGCTATCATGTGATCGAAACCGAAGGCGGTCACATCGATTTCGCGCCGCTCGACAATCTGGAAGACGCCCTCCTGAAACGTCTCCGCAAGGCCTATAACCGCGTGTCGGTCGAGCGGATCGTCGCCGGCCCAGGCATCGTCGCGATCTACGAGACCCTGGGCGAGATCGAAGGGCGCGCGTTGCAGCGGCTCGACGACAAGCAGATCTGGAGCCTCGCGCTCGACGATGGCGACAGCCTGGCACTCGCCGCGCTCGATCGATTCTGCCTCAGCCTGGGCGCGGTCGCAGGCGATCTGGCGCTGACCCATGGTCCCACCGCCGTGGTGATCGCTGGCGGACTTGGGCTGCGGCTCAAGGATCGGCTGCTTCAATCCGGTTTCGAGCAACGATTTACCGCAAAGGGCCGTTTCCAGTCGCTGATGAAGTCGATACCGGTGAAGCTCATCACCCACCCCCAGCCCGGCCTGTTCGGCGCCGCGGCCGCCTTTGCCCAGGAGCATGCCCGATGAGCGGTATCGAAACGATCATGCGGACGAGCGCGGTCATTCCCGTGCTGGTGATCGAAGACGCGTCGACCGCCAGACCGCTCGCCGAAGCGCTGGTCGCCGGCGGACTCAGGGTGCTCGAGGTGACGATGCGCACCGCCGCCGCGCTCGACGCGATCCGCGAGATGAAGCAGGTGCCCGGCGCGATCGTCGGCGCCGGCACGGTCGTCTCGACCGAGCAGTTCGAACAGGTGATGGACGCTGGCGCCGAGTTCATCGTCTCGCCCGGCCTGACCGAGCGGCTTGCCGCCCCGATCGTGGACAGCGGCGTGCCCTATCTGCCGGGCATCGCGACCGCGGGCGACATCATGCGCGGGCTCGATCTCGGCCTCGACCATTTCAAGTTCTTCCCCGCCGAGACCTCGGGCGGGCTCAAGGCGCTGAAGGCACTCGCCGCGCCCTTCTACCAGTGCAACTTCTGCCCGACCGGCGGCATCACCGAAGCGAGCGCACCCGACTGGCTCTCCTTCGGCCCGGTGCTGTGCGTCGGCGGCAGTTGGGTAACCGGCGGCACCATGGCCGAGGTCGAAGCCAAGGCGCGCGCGGCGGCGGCGCTGGCGCGGTAGGAGCGCACCCGCCCTGTTCCACCCTGTTCCGCCCTGTTATTTTAATTTTTTCATTGTTTTCGGCCTGATTCTGGCCAAATTATGGTTTTTATTATTTCGTTACAATTACTTATAGCCTTCACCCTGTTAACGCGGAACAGGGTGAACCGTCAGCCATAACAGGGCGGGCGAGCGCGATAACAGGGCGACCTGGTCTTTGCCGAAACTGAGAAAGAGCCGACCCGAATCGCACCGCTGCGGGCCGGATCGCTCATCACGGTAACGGGATTTTTCGACGATTGAATCGACGCCGTCAGACGGGATCGGCGACGCCGCCCGGCCGGTCGATCCATGCCGGCGCCGCGGCGAACACGGCATCGCCGATGATCCACAGCATCGCCGCGCCGCGCACCGAAGCGGCGATCAGGATCCCGGTCTGGCCCATGGCGGGCCACGCGCCTTCCTGCCCGGCAAAGAGCCAGAACTCGGCGAAATAGGCGAGCAGATCGCCGAGCAGGAACAGCGCCACCGGGCCCATCCGCCGCGAGGTGATCAGCAGGAGCGGAAAGATCCACAGATCGAACTGCGGCGAATAGACCTTGTTGATGAGCAGGAACCACGCGGCGACTGGCGTGAACAATACCCACAGATGCCACCAGTGGCGCCGCCCGCCCAGCACAAGGATCGCCCCGGCGCCCGTGACGAACAGAGCGGCCGACCAGAGATTGCGCTGTGCGATATCGGTCTGCAGCCAGCCGAACTGGGCCGCCAATTCCCAGATCGAGGCTGCGGTGCCGCTCCGGCTGGTCGAGAAGGTGTAGAAATCGAGCCAGTTCGCCCGCGCCAGCAATGCCGGCAGGGCATTGACCAGCCCCCAGGCGCCGATGGCCGTCGCGATCATCGCGGCCGTCGCCAGGATCCGCCGTTCGACCAAAGGGCGCAGGGCGAGCAGCGGCAGCAACAGCAGTGGAAAGAGCTTGGCTGCTCCGCCGAGCGTTGCCAGCCCGGCGGCCTGGATGAGGCGGCCGCGCTGCGCCAGTGCCAGCGCGCCGACCGCCAGCGCCACCGCCAATATGTCCCAATTATGCCCGATATAGAGGATCAGCGGTGGCGCGAGCGCCCAGCACCAAAGCCGCGTCGGCGCAAGGCGCATCGACCAGAGCAGCGCGGTCACCAGCAGCGCGATGGCCGTGTTGACCAGGGCGACGACGAACAGGAAATAAGGCGCGCTGGCCTGTGCACCGAACAGGCCGGCGGTGATGCGCCCGTCGAGATAGATCAGCGCCCCGGTGAGCACCGGATATTCCATCCGCGCCTCGAAATAGGGCAGTCTGCCCGCCGCGATCTCCCGCCCGTTCCAGAAGGGCATCGCGTCAGAATAGCAGCCGGTGGTATATTGTTCGGACGCGGACCAGCCACCGTCGAAGCTGCAATGTGCCTTGAACAGCCAGCCGAGGCTACAGGTGAGGAAGGTGGCCAGCAACAGCAAGAGGAGCTGGCGGGGCAGCTCAAGGCGCAAGCTGCTGCGTTGTATGGTCACGATCAGGCCCCCGGCGTCATTGGCAAACCGATTTACCCGTCATGCCGGACTTGTTCCGGCATCCGCCTCTCCGCAAGCAATCAGCCTTTGGTTTGCGGCACGGTGGACTCCAGGACAAGCCCGGAGTGACGAGGTTGGGCTATATCGCGCGCCTCACATCTCGCCGCGGGCGCGCCTGATCGCATACCATTTCTGGACGTTCGCATTATGCTGTTCGAGCGTGTCGGCAAACACATGGCCGCCGGTGCCGTCAGCGACGAAATATAGCGCGTTCGACTGTTCGGGATTCAGCACCGCATCGATCGAAGCACGGCCCGGGTTGCAGATCGGGCCGGCGGGCAGGCCCGTCATCGCATAGGTGTTGTAGCCGTTGTTCGCCTGCAGCTCGGACCGCAGGATGCGCCGGCCCAGCGGGCGCCCCTTGGTCACCGGATAGATCACGGTCGGATCGGCCTGGAGCATCATCCCGCGCTTCAGCCGGTTGGAATAGACCGCCGCCACCATCCGCCGTTCGCTCGACTTGCCGGTTTCCTTCTCGACGATCGATGCGAGGATCAGCGCCTCGCGCGGCGTGCTCACCGCGATGCCCGGCTTGCGCTTCTCCCAGGCCGAAGCGAGATAGCGCACCATCGCGCGCTGCATCCGCTCGACCATGAAGGCCTTGGTATAGCCGCGCTCGAAGCTGTAGCTGTCCGGCAGCACCGTTCCCTCGATCGGCACCGCCACGGTTCCCTCAAGCCCCGGCGTCTTGTCCAGCGCAGCCTTGACCATCACCGACGGCCAGCCCTCGGGGATCGTCACGAAACGCTGCAGCGTCTTGCCGCCCTGCAGGACCTTCAGGATATCGGCCTGGCTGAGATGCGCCGGAAGCCGGTATTCCCCGGCCTTGATCGGGTCGCCCGAGCCCAGGAAGCGGGCGAACAGCCGGAACTGGTTCGCCGAACCGATCGCGCCCGCCTTTTCAAGCTGGGCCGACGCGGTCGCCAGGCTGGTGCCCTGTGCGATCGTGACGGTGGTATTGCGCTTCAGCGGCCCGGGGCCGGCCCAGATCTGCAGTCCGAAGAACGCCGCCGCGATCGTCGCAAGGACGATGAGCAGGCCAAGGCATCCGAGCTTGCGCACGGCCCCCTAGACGGCCCGCATGACGAGGCTGGCATTGGTACCGCCAAAGCCGAAGCTGTTGTTCAGCACTGCCTTGATCGACCGCTTCTTGGCGACATGCGGCACCAGATCGACGCCGGCGCAATTCTCGCTCGGATTGTCGAGGTTGAGCGTCGGCGGCGCGATCTGGTCACGCAGCGCCAGGATGCAGAAGATGCTCTCCACCGCGCCTGCGCCGCCGAGAAGATGCCCGATCGCCGATTTGGTCGAGCTCATCGACAGAGTGTCGATGTTGTTGCCGAACAGGCGACGCACCGCGTTCAGTTCCAGCTCATCGCCGAGCGGCGTCGAGGTGCCGTGCGCGTTGATATAATCGATGTCCGACAGCGCCAGACCCGACTTCTTCATCGCCATTTCCATCGAGCGGAACGCACCCGATCCTTCCGGATGCGGTGCCGTGACGTGATAGGCATCGCCCGACAGGCCGTAGCCGATCACCTCGGCATAGATTTTCGCACCGCGGGCCTTCGCCCGCTCATATTCCTCGAGCACGACCACGCCGGCGCCCTCGCCCATCACGAACCCGTCGCGATCGACATCATAGGGCCGGCTGCCCTTTTCAGGCGTATCGTTGAAATTGGTCGACAGCGCGCGCGCCTGTGCGAAACCGGCGATGCCAAGCGGGCAGATCGCGCCCTCGGCGCCGCCCGCGAGCATTACATCGGCATCGTCCATCGCGATCATCCGCGCGGCGTCGCCGATCGAATGCGCCCCGGTCGAGCAGGCGGTCACGACGGCGTGATTCGGGCCCATCAGGCCATATTTGATCTGCACCTGACCGGTGATCAGGTTGATCAGGCGGCCGTGCACGAAATGCGGCGACACGCGACGCGGGCCCTTTTCGTGGAGCACGATCGATTCGCTGGCGATGCCCGGCAGGCCGCCGATGCCCGCGCCGATCGAGCAGCCGGCGCGGAAGCGCTCCTCCTCGGTCATGTCGGTCAGGCCGGCGTCCTCGAGCGCCTGGCCTGCGGCATCGATGCCGTAGATGATGAACGGATCGACCTGGCGCTGCACCTTGTGATCGACGCGCTTGCCGGGATCGAAGCCATATTCATGCTCCGGCGGCTTCACCTCGCAGGCGATGCGGCACGCATAGTCGGTCGCGTCGAAGCGCGTGATCGTGCCCGCGCCCGATTTGGAGGCGATGATGTTCGCCCATGCGGTTTCCACATCGGCACCCAGCGGCGTCACAAGCCCGAGCCCGGTTACGACAACACGGCGCATGGCCATCTCCGTTCTTCATTCGTCAAATTGGGGTCGTCAAATAGGAACGGCCCCCCGCCCCGGTATGTTGCCCTGGGACGGGGAGCCGCTCATGCATTCCTGCCTGCAAAAAGGCCAGGCGGGCGCCGGGGCGCCATCCGCCAGATCAGTCCTTATGCTCGTCGATGAAGGTGATCGCGTCCTTGACGGTCGTGATCTTCTCCGCGGCGTCATCGGGGATTTCGACTTCGAATTCTTCCTCGAAGGCCATCACCAGCTCAACGATATCGAGGCTGTCCGCGCCCAGATCGTCGATGAAGCTCGCGTCTTCGGTGACCTTGTCGGCTTCGACGCCGAGATGCTCGACGACGATCTTCTTAACCCGGTCTGCGGTCTCGCTCATTGTTATCGTCCCTCTATCGCTGGGGGTTTCATTTCCTGAACGCACGTAGAACGCGCTTGGTGCCCTTGCAAGGGGGCGCAGCCCCGGGAAACGGCACCGATCGCGATCAGATCATCGCCATGCCGCCATTCACGTGCAGAGTCTGTCCCGTGACATAGCCCGCCTCGCGGCTCGCGAGATAGACCACCGCCGCGCCGATATCGCCGCCCTCGCCCATATGCCCGGCGGGAATGCGTGCGTTGAGCGCCTCCTTCTGCGCATCGGGCAGCGCATCGGTCATCGGCGAGGTGATGAATCCCGGCGCCACGCAGTTGACGGTGATGCCGCGGCTCGCCAGTTCCTGCGCCAGCGCCTTGGACATGCCGACCAGCCCCGCCTTGGACGCGGCATAATTGGCCTGGCCGGGGTTGCCGGTGGTGCCCACCACCGAGGTGATCGAGATGATTCGCCCGAACCTGGCCTTCATCATCGGCCGCGCGGCGGCGCGCGCGATACGGAACGCCGCCTCCAGGTTGACGCGGATCACCTGGTCCCATTCGTCGTCCTTCATGCGCATGACGAGATTGTCGCGGGTGACGCCGGCATTGTTGACGACGATGTCGAGCTTGCCGAGCGCCTCGACCGCGCTTGGCACCAGTGCATCGACTGCCGCACCGTCGGAAAGGTCACAGGGCAGTGCGACATGATCGCCGCCGAGGCTGTCCCTGAATGCGTCGAGCTTGGCCGCATTGGACCCCGAAACCGCCAGCCGCGCGCCCTGCCCCGCCAGCGCCTGCGCGATCGCTGAACCAATCCCTCCCGAAGCGCCGGTCACCAGCGCGGTCATGCCTGTCAGGTCGAACATTCTAATCTCCATTTATTTTGTTCGCGCGGAGGCGCGGAGGCGCAGAGGGTTTGTGGTTGTTGACGAGCCGTCGGATACCTTCCTTTAACGTCTCGCCGCCGAAATTGAGAAGCAGCCCGACTGGCTGCCCCGTCAAACGGAGATAGGTCAGCAATTGCTTCGCGTGCATCGGATTCAACCGCTCGATCGATTTGATTTCGACGATCAGACGATGATCCACCAACAAGTCGATCCGGAAAGCGGCATCAAACCGCAACCCCTCAAATTCGATAGGTACAGCCACTTGTCGAGCGACTTCGTAGCCCATTGCAGCGAGCTTCGCAGCAAGGACGGTTTCATAAACGGTCTCAAGCAATCCCGGGCCCAGGTCGCGATGCAGACGCAAGGATACATCGATCACGTCACCGGAGATCGTATCGATATCCTTCACCGCGACCTCTCTGCGCCTCCGCGCCTCCGCGCGAACAAAACTTAAAGCGTCTTCGCCAGCGCCTCGATATCGTCCATCGAGATCACGCTCGACGCATCCACATCGGCCACGATCCGCTTGACCATCGGCGCAAGCACCTTGCCGCCGAACTCGATGAAACGCTCGACCCCCGTATCCGACATCGCCAGCACCGATTCCCGCCAGCGCACCATGCCCGTCACCTGCTCGACCAGCAGCCGCCGGATCGTGTCGACATCGCCGACCGCCGTCGCTGTCACATTGGCGAACACCGGCACCAGCGGCGAATCGATCCGTGCTTCGGCCAGTGCCTTCTCCATCGCGTCGGCCGCCGGCTGCATCAGCGGGCAATGAAACGGCGCCGACACCGGCAACAGCACCGCGCGCTTCGCACCATATTCCTTGGCGATGGCCACTGCCCGCTCGATCGCACCGCGATGGCCCGATATCACCACCTGGCTCGGATCATTGTCGTTCGCTACGGTGCAGACTTCGCCCTCCGCCGCGGCATTGGCGATGATCCGCGCCTTTTCGAGATCGGCGCCGAGCAGGGCCGCCATCGCGCCGACACCGACCGGGACCGCCGCCTGCATCGCCAGCCCGCGATGCTTGAGCAGCAAGGCAGTGGTCGGCAGGTCGATCGCCCCTGCTGCGCACAAGGCGCTATATTCGCCAAGCGAATGGCCGGCGACGTAATCGGCTTTGTCGGCCAGGCGGATGCCGCCTTCCTTCTCCAGCACGCGCAGCGTCGCGATCGCATTGGCCATGATCGCCGGCTGGGCGTTCTCGGTCAGCTGCAGCTCGTCCTCGGGCCCCTCGCTCATCAGCTTGAAGAGATGCTGGCCCAGCGCCTCGTCGACTTCCTCGAACACGGCGCGGGCGACGGCGCTGGCGTCGGCGAGGGCACGGCCCATGCCGACCGCCTGGCTGCCCTGTCCGGGAAAGATGAATGCACGCATGGGCCGGCTCCTGTGAGATCAGGCGGGTGGGACTAGAAAGCTGAACGAACTTAGGCAAGCCGCGACAAATGGCGACCATTTCGGCCCCTTATCGGCACGGGCCTGCGACAACCGACTCCTAGATAGGTGTTCGACGCCAAGCGAGGCGCCGTGAAAGACACCGAGGAGTGAGTATCATGAAGAAGTTCATCCTGAGCGCGATCGCCGTCTCGATGGTCGCGAGCCCGCTGGCCGCCACCGCAGCTTCGGCCGGCCAGTATCAGCCCCAGCAGCGCCATGAGACGGTCGTCCGTCATCAGCCGGGCAAGACCGTCGTCGTCCAGCGCGACTATCGCCACAGCCGCCCCCAGTATCGCAACGATTGGCGCCGGGGCGAGCGGTTCGACTATCGCCAGGCCCGCAACTACCGCGTGATCAACGATTATCGCGGCCGTCACCTGAAGGCCCCGCCCCGCGGCTACCGCTATGTCCAGTCGGGCAATGATGCGCTGCTGGTCGGCATCTCGAGCGGCGTGATCGCAGCCATTCTGGCCGGCGCACTTCGCTAACACCCAAAGATCGGGCGGAAGGCTTGCCTTTCGCCCGATTTCCGCTAAGGGACCGCCATCGGGGTGGGAAGCGCCAGCTTTCCGCCCCGGTTGCATTGAGAGACGATAGCCGGAGGGGCGTTGCGCATGGTGCGTACGTCAGCGATCGGCCAAGAGAAGAGAAAGCAGCATGGCTCTGTACGAGCACGTGTTCCTTGCGCGCCAGGATCTGGCACAGGCGCAGGTGGATACGCTGGCGGAAACCGCCACCAAGATCATCGAAGACAATAAGGGCAAGGTCGTGAAGACCGAGTCATGGGGCCTGCGCAGCCTCGCGTACAAGATCGCGAAGAACCGCAAGGCGCATTATGTGATGCTCGAAATCGACGCGCCGGCCGGTGTTGTCGCCGAGCTGGAGCGCCAGACCCAGATCAACGAAGACATCATCCGCTACATGACCGTCAAGGTCGACGCCCTCGAAGAGGGTCCGTCGGTGATGATGCGCAAGAGCGATCGTGACCGTGAGCGTCGTGGTGACCGCGAGGGCCGTGGCGACCGTCCGGACCGTGGTGACCGGCCCGAGCGCCCGCGTCGCGACTTCGACGGCGAATAAGGAGCATATAGACAATGGCACGCCCATTTTTCCGCCGCCGCAAGAGCTGCCCGTTCTCCGCGAAGGACGCCCCCCGGATCGACTATAAGGACGTCCGGTTGCTGCAGGGCTTCGTGTCCGAGCGTGGCAAGATCGTCCCGAGCCGCATCACTTCGGTGAGCGGCAAGAAGCAGCGCGAGCTCGCCCAGGCGATCAAGCGCGCCCGTCATCTGGGCCTGCTGCCCTACATCGTTAAGTAAGGAGCCGGACTCATGGATGTGATCCTGCTGGAACGAGTCGAAAAGCTCGGCAACATCGGCGACGTGGTGAAGGTGAAGGACGGTTTCGCCCGTAACTTCCTGCTGCCGAACAAGAAGGCGCTTCGCTCGAACGAAGCCAACCGCAAGGTCTTCGAGAAGAACCGCGAGAAGATCGTGGCCGACAACGCCGCGCGTCGCAGCGAAGCGGAGACCGAAGCCAAGACGATCGACGGCATCACGCTGACGCTGATCCGCCAGTCGTCCAACACCGGCCAGCTCTACGGCTCGGTCGCGGTGCGCGATCTGCTCGAGCTGCTCGAGGCCGAAGGCCACAAGGTGCCGAAGTCGGCGATCGTGCTGAACAAGCCGATCAAGGCCATCGGCGTCTATGACGTGAAGGTCGCCCTGCACGCCGAAGTCGCCGTGACCATCAAGGTCAACGTCGCACGCTCGCCTGAAGAGGCCGAGATGCAGGCGAAGGGCGTCGACGTGATGTCCGCGATGTTCGAGAAGGACGAAGCGGGCTTTGTCGAGGCGTACGATCCGAACGCCGAGCCAGGCGCGACCGCCGAGGTCCAGACCGAAGCGGCACCCGAAGCGGAAGAGTCGGCCGAAGGCTGAACGACCGCGAGGTTCGCATAGAAAAAGGGCCGTCCGGCGTTTCGCCGGGCGGCCCTTTTCTGTTGTCCCGCCCTGAAGCGGGTAACGGGTTGTTTCGGCGTTACGGCGCTGCGACGCACGCACCCACCACCGCGACCAGCGGGATCAGGGCGAGGAAGATCGGAACGACGGATTTCATGGCCTGTTTCGTTTCATGTTCGAGGAACTTGAAATGGAAATGCGCACGGGGCCGGAAGGTTTCAACAGGATGAACAAGAATTTTTTACGGTGAAGCGGAACTTTTGAGCGACGAACCGATAGCTGGGCAACGATCATCGTGGTGACAAGGTTACCACCACGTCAGCCAATTGCATTTTCCATTCGACAAGCTAGCATCCCTAAGTCGTTGATAGTCGCTGCAATCATGTCGCGATCACGCCTTGGGGGCTTCGGAAGATGGGGATCGGTCGCACCGTGGCGGCGCTTGGCCTGGGCTGGCTGGCCCTGGTCGCGGCGGATCGGCCTGCGTCGCTTGAGGATTCGGTCCTCGACGAGATCAACTATGTACGGGCCAACCCCCAGAAATATGCCGATGAGCTGCGCCAGTATCGCGATCTGTTCGACGGGCACGTGGTACGGCTGCCCGGCGACCCGGTCGGCGAAATGACACGTGAGGGGGCCTATGCGGTCGACGAAGCAATCGCTTTCCTCGATCGCCAGAAACCCCTGCCCCCGCTAGCTCGCGGCGCATTGCTTGAACTCGCTGCACGCGACCTTGTCGAGGAACAGGGCGAAACCGGCCGCAATGGCCATCGCTCGGCCGACGGCGCCATGCCCGGCGACCGGGTGAAGCGCCACGGCGGCGACATCTTCGTCAGCGAGACCATCTCCTACGGCTATAGCGAGCACCATGCGGTGGTCCGCCAGCTCGTCATCGATGACGGCGTTCCCGGCCGCGGCCACCGCGCGCTGGTCTTCGCGACCGGCAACCGCTTCGCCGGCGTCGGCTGCGGCACGCACCCGACGGTGCGCTACATGTGCGTGATCGACTATAGCGCGACGGCCAATGGCGGCCCGCAGCTACCGACCTTCGTCGCCTCCAGCCGGTAGGTTATTTCACCGAGTTCCAAGTTCGTTTCGAGCGGCGTCGAGAAACCTCGCGCTCGATCCGCCTGAGCGCCGTCGATTCAACGTTACGAAGAACCGTCGCATTCAGTGATGGTCGAGGCGCCGTTGGCGCCACGATCCGCTCTTTCTCATTGATGGAAGTACCGAAGGAACTCAGTTTCAGCGCGAGGTGGAATCCCTGTTCCGGTCAGGTTTTCCCTGTTATTCGGCAAAATTTCCCTGTTATCGAATAACAGGGAATTTGCCTTCAAGTCATTGGAATCACCAAAGGAATTACCAGAAGAACCAGCCAAAACAGACAAATAGAAACAAATTCCCTGTTAATTTGCCGGAACAGGGAATTTCTTCCGCCGCGACACAACTGACCTACAGCAATCCGGCGCGTGCCAGCCCCGCATCCACCGCCCGTTGGCTCGCCTCGCCCGGCCAGGTCATCGGCAGGCGCAGCATCTTCGGGAAACCCGGGCGGACCCGGCTGAGCGCATATTTGATCGGCCCCGGCGACGCGTCGGTGAACAGCGCAACGTGCAGCGCGAACAGGCGATCTTGATAGTCGAGCGCCCTGGCATAGTCGCCCGCCTGGCACGCCGCCTGGAACTCGGCGCACAGCCGGGGCGCAACGTTCGCGGTTACCGAGATACAGCCCCTGCCCCCGTTCGCGTTGAACGCCAGCGCCATGTCGTCATTGCCCGAGATCTGGCAGAAATCGGGGCCGCAGGCCTCCCGCTGGGCGGAGACGCGCTGGATGATCCCCGTCGCATCCTTGACGCCGACCACGCGCGGAAAGGCCTTCGCGATGCGTCCCATCGTCTCGACCGCAATGTCGGTGACGGTGCGGCCGGGCACATTGTAGAGCACGATCGGCAGGTCGCAGCTGTTCGCCACTGCCTCGAAGTGGCGGAAGATGCCTTCCTGATTGGGGCGGTTGTAATAAGGCGGCACCATCAGCGCCGCATCGGCGCCGGCGTCCTTCGCCGCCTTGATGTTCTCGATCGCGACGCGCGTGTCGTTCGAGCCCGCACCGGCAATCACCGGCACCCTGCCCGCCGCCTGCTCGACACAGACGCGAACGGCGTGGAAATGCTCCTCGGCCGACATGGTCGCCGCCTCGCCCGTCGTGCCGCACGGTACCAGGGCCGTCGAGCCCTCGGCGATCTGCCACTCGATGAAATCGCGATACGCGCCCTCGGCGAATGCGCCGTCTTCCTCGAACGGCGTGACGAGCGCCGGGATCGAACCCGAAAACATGGTTGATGTGCTCCTACGGGACGGTGATTCCGTCGCATTTTCGTAATTTGTTCAGCGACAAATAAGGTCCGCTCCCATATCCTGTCCACATGATACCGTCACTGATCAAGTCGGCATTGCTGTTCGCCGGTGTTTCGGGCCTCGCGGTCACCTCCGGCGTGGCACAGGATCAACTCGGCTGGGGCCGCGCGCAGCAGGCCCTCCAGGGCTCCGCCGTCGCGAACAGCGCGCTCTCCGCGACGATCACCGAATGGAAAACGCTCCAGGACAGTTCGAGCTATCCGTTCGAGACCTATGCGCGCTTCCTGCTCGCGCACCCCGGCTGGCCCGGCGAGATGGCGATGCGGCGCAACGCGGAGAATGCACTGTCCGCCGGCAACTGGTCGCCGGGCACCGCCGTCACCTATTTCCGCCGCTATCCGCCGCTCACCGGCGCGGGCAAGACTCGCTTCGCCGAAGCATTGTCGGCGACCGGCGCGCGCGACGAAGCGAACCTCGCCGCCGAAAAGGCCTGGGTGTCCGGGTCGCTATCCGCGCTCGACGAGGCGAAGCTGATCGGCAGCTTCTCCGGCGCGCTGACCTCGGTTGATCATGACGCCCGCATGGACATGCTGCTCTGGCAGGGATCGATCCAGTCGGCCCAGCGCCAGCTCGCCCTGGTCAGCCCGTCGAAGCGCCCGTTGTTCGAGGCCCGGCTTGCGCTTCGCACCAACGCGCCCAACGCGGTGGATCTCGCAGCCGATACCAATGGCATCGGCGCGGGCGACCCCGGCTATCTTGCCGACCGCGCCGCCTGGTTCCGCAACAACAATGCCTCGCCCAGCGCGCGCAGCCTGCTCGCCCGGCGCCAGGCGCTCACGTCGCGCCCCGGCAGCCCGGAAAAATGGTTCGAAACCCTGCTGACCAACGCGCGCGGCGCCGCTGCCGATGCGCAATACTCGACCGCCTTCGATATCGCACGCCAGCTCGACGATACCTATCCGGCCGGCACCGATGTCAGCGAAAAGCCTTATGGCGAGCGCGACGATTATACGAGCCTGGCCTGGCTCGCCGGGCAGACCGCCCTGAAACAACTCGGGCGGCCCGCCGACGCGATCGGCATGTTCACCCGCTACGGCAGCGCCTCGAAGACGCCGACGACCCAATCGAAGGGCTTCTACTGGGCCGGCCGCGCCGCTGAAGCCGCCGGGCGCCGCGAGGAAGCAAACAGCTATTATGCGCGCGCCGCCGGCTTCCGCGACCTGTTTTACGGCCAGCTCGCGACCGAGCGGCTCGGCATGGCGCTGACGCCCCCGGGCGATCCGCTGATGAAGCCTGTCGATCCGCAACTCCGCGCCGCCTTTTATGGCCGCGAGACGGTGCGCGCCGCGCAATATCTCGGCACGGTCGGCGCGTGGCAGGACCAGACGGCGTTCGTCCGCCAGATCGCGATCGACGCGAAGACCGACAGCGATCATGTCCTCGCGACCGAATTGTCGCGCAGCCTCGGCCGGCCCGATCTCGGCGTGATGGTAGGGCGCAGTGCCCTGCAGAACGGCCTCAGCGAATACAGCACGGTCGGCTTCCCCAATGTCCGCGTGCCGGCCTCGAGCCAGGATAGCTGGACGATGATCCATGCCATCGCGCGGCAGGAAAGCCAGTTCGATCGCGCCGCGGTCAGCCACGCCGGCGCGCGTGGGCTGATGCAGCTCATGCCGGGCACCGCGCGCGAGACAGCGGGCAAGCTGGGCATGTCCTACGATCCGGGTTCGCTCACCAACGATACCGATTACAACATCATGCTGGGGTCGAGCTATTTCGAACGTATCTACCGGCTCTATGGCAGCTATCCGCTGGCCGTGGCGGCGTACAATGCCGGCCCCGGCAATGTGAACAAATGGCTGCGTGCCAATGGCGATCCGCGTACGCCCGGCGTCGACATGATCGACTGGATCGAGGCGATCCCGATCTACGAGACCAAGAACTACGTCCAGCGCGTGCTGGAGAATGCGGTGGTCTACGACCTGATGAACCCGTCGCGCTCGCGCTCAAGCGGCGCGAGGCGGATCAGCTGGTATCTCGGCAAGAACACCCCGGGCTGAGAGCAACCGTCACCCCGGACTTGTTCCGGAGTCCATCGTGCCGCACACACAACGTTCGCCGCATCTGCGGAACAAGCCCGGCATGACGGAAGAACATGGACCGCCCCAACTACATCACGCCCACCGGCTATAACGCCCTCAGCACCGAATATCGGATCCTGCTCGGCGACGAGCGCCCCAAGCTGGTCGAGGTCATCTCCTGGGCGGCGGGCAATGGCGACCGCTCCGAGAATGGCGACTATATCTATGGCCGCAAGCGCTTGCGCGAGATCGACCGGCGGCTCGGCTGGCTGGCGAAGCGGATGAAGGCGGCGGTGGTGATCGATCCCGCTGCCCAGCCCGACCGCTCGCGGGTGTGGTTCGGCGCCACCGTCACCATCGCTGATGAAGACGATACCGAGCGGGTCCTCACCCTGGTGGGCGACGATGAGACCGACGCTGGCGCTGGCCGCATCGGCTGGAGCGCGCCCCTCGCCCGCGCGCTACGCGGTGCTGCCATCGGCGACCTGCGCCGGGTCACCCTGCCCGCGGGCGAACGCGAGTATGAGGTGATCGCCATCGCGTACCCGGCAACCTAGCGTTTCCGGCGGACCAATTGACGGCGCTCGCCCGTCATGAAACGATCGTGCAGCGAAACGACCCGAGAGGAACCGTCATGCCGATCCCCGCGACCTGGTCTTCCCAGCTTCTCAGCATCCTGCGCATCGTCGCTGGTCTGGGTTTTCTTCAGCACGGCGTCTCGAAGTTCTTCGGCATCCCGCCCTTCCCTGCGCCGCTCAACCCGTTGCTTTACGTCGCCGGCGGACTCGAACTGGTCGGCGGCACGCTGATCGTGATCGGACTCTTCACCCGGCCGGTCGCCTTCGTCCTTTCCGGCATGATGGCCGTCGCCTATTTCATGGCGCATCTCCCACAAGGCTTCTTCCCGGCCGCCAATGGTGGTGAAGCGGCGATGCTCTACTGCTTCATCTTCCTGTACCTCGCTGCCGCCGGCGGTGGTGCATGGAGCGCTGACGCCGCCCGCACCAGGGCGTGATCACCCCTTGGCCGGCGGCGGACAGGCCCCGTACTCGGCGATGGCCTTTTCGAGCAGCGGCCTGACCTTGGCCGGCGGCATATGCGCCATCTCGGTCAAGGGCATCGTCGTGCCGATCTTCTGCGCCAGCAGATAGCCGAGATAATAGCCGAAGCGCGGCGGGAACGGGCCGCCGCTCGGCCGGCCGAAGAAGAAGGGCGCGTAATCCGCCTGCCCGGTGGCGTCGAACTTGGCGCGTGCCAGGCACATCGCCTCGTTGAGCCTCGGATTAACCGCGGCGGGCAGCGGCTTGGGAATAGTGAGCAGGAGCTGACGCTCGCTCGCCCCCGGGTTCATCCGCGACGCGACGTACACCGCCATCCCTTCCTGCCACAGCGAGCACCAGAGCGCGTCGCAGTCGGGAAACCAGGTGGCGTGATAGAGATGGAACAGCTCGTGATCGAGGAACGGTGCGATCGTCGTCTCGTCATGGATCTTGGCGATCACGTCAGCGCCGAAGATCATCACGTTGCGCCCGTTGATGGTCCGCGATCCCCCATCCATCTGGCCGAGCGAGTGGACCAGATAGACCGGCATGTTGAGCTTGTAGTCGGGGAAGGTCTTGAGGAAGCGAGTCTGGCCGGTCGTGAAGGCCTGGGCGAACGCATCGGACGCGGCAGTATATTTCTCGCGGATGGCCGGAAAACCGGTCAAGGCCGCCGCGACCGTGGCGTCATACTCCGCCTCGGTCCGTCCATTGGGCTGGTAGAAGCCGGGGAACAGGGCATTGAAGCGTGCGCGGAATAGCCGGACTCGGTCCGTCTCCGGCATTGTCGCGGTCTCGTCGACAAATGCCGCGAAGGCGGCGGTATGGGAGGTGAAGTCTGCGGATGTCACCACAGCCGCCGTATTCTCGTGCGGTACTGCGGGCGCCGGGTTGGCCTGCACCGCGAGCGCAGCCGCCATCAACGTTGCGAGAATCATTGTGGCATTCCTCCCCGATCGAACCGTGTTGTTCGGGCAATACGCCACGCGCCTGATTTCGCAAGGCGCGGCCAGGTCGGGCATCGGGATGTGAGAAGGCTCCGCTAACCGTCTCGAAAATCAGTCATCTCACGCCGGAAGCTGCCGGAATCGCGGTGAATCCGGTTGCGCCCGGCTTTTGGCCGGATCGGCCGCTGTTAGGGTTTGCGTCTGGCCGGGCGGGGGTCGCACGGTCGTGTAAAGCGAGAAACGACAAATGAGCGCGACACAGAGAATGATCGTGAGCGGCAAGGTGCAGGGCGTTGGTTATCGGAACTGGACGATCTGGACGGCCAATGCGCTGGGCGTGACGGGTTGGGTCCGCAACGTCCAGAACGGCAGCATCGAAATCATGGCATCGGGCGAGGACCAGGCACTCGACGCACTGGTCGAGGCTTGCCGCCAGGGGCCGCAGCTTGCCCGGGTCGACGATATCGAGGTGCAGCCGGTCGGTGAAATCCACCTCAAGGGCTTCAACAAGCGCCTCGGGATCCAGGCATAGTCGCCTCAGCCCTCGGCGATATCCTCGTTCCACAGCGCCGGATGCTCGGCGATGAAGCGTGCCATCAGCTCGATGCAGCGCGAATCGTCGATCACGTCCACGCGCACGCCTCGTTCGCGCAGGAAGTCTTCGTTGCCGCCGAAATTCCGGTTCTCGGCGATCACGACATGAGGAATGCCGAACTGCACGATCGTGCCCGCGCACATCATGCAGGGGCTGAGCGAGGTATAGAGGATAGTATCACGATAATGCGGGCGGCGGCCGGCGTTGCGCAGGCAATCCATCTCGCCATGTGCGATCGGATCGCCTTGCTGGACGCGCCGGTTATAGCCCTCGCCCAGGATTCGCCTGTCGCCGACCAGAACCGATCCGATCGGCAAGCCGCCCTCGGAGCGCCCCTGGTCGGCCAGTTCGAAGCAACGGGTGACGAAAGGGGCATGCAGGTCGCTCATCGGCGCAGGCTATCGCCGTCCGGTGGCCAGGTCGAGAGCGCGACGAAAACTGCCTCGATTACGATATCTGCCCCCACCGGCGCCGACCTTGCGGACCGATCATGCTAGGATCGCCGCCGTCAGCGCCCGCCCTCAGGGAATGAGCCAATGACCAGCACGACTCAACGCGTCTTCATCTCCGGCAAGGTCCAGGGCGTGGGTTTCCGCGACTGGGTGGTCCGCCACGGCAAGGCGCTCGGCCTGATCGGCTGGGTCCGCAACCGCACCGACGGCCGGGTCGAGGTCCTGGTCATCGGCGACAGCGACGCCTCCACGGCCCTGATCGACAAATGCCGCGAGGGCCCTCCCCTCGCACGCGTCGAGCATATCGAAGCCCATGCCGACGGCGAGCGGCCGCCCAAGGGATTCACGAAGCGGTTTACACTGTGACCAATCAACCATTGGTGGAAAATCGCGCCTTCCGTGATAGCTTCCTGCCATGACGGAGCTTCTGCCCCTCAATACCTCGCCCCTTCCCGTGAAGCTGCGTGTCGAGGACTATCTGCTTCTCGACGAAGCCGGCGCGTTCGACGCCTATCGCAAGACCGAGCTGATCGGGGGGGGCGTCTATTTCATGAACGCCCAGCATCGACCTCATGCGCGGATCAAGTCGCGCCTTCATGTGCTGCTGGCAGGGGCACTGGCGCAGACCAATCCCGGAATCGAGGCCGTGGTCGAGGGCTCGGTAGCGATACCGCCCACGAACGCGCCGGAACCTGACATCGTGCTGACGGTGGAAGCGGAAGGCGACGGCCTCATCCCGCTCGCGTCGGTGCGGCTGATCATCGAAGTGTCCGACGCAACACTTGCGTTTGACCTCGAAGACAAGCAGCGCATCTACGCCGCAGCCGGCGTGCCCGAATATTGGGTCGCGGACGTGAACGCCAAGGTGATCCACCAGATGTGGCATCCCCGAGGCGATACCTATGCAGAGAGACGCGCGACTGCGTTTGGCAACCCCATCGAGGCGGCCTCGATCGCCGGGCTCGTCATCGAGACAAATCCACTTCGCTAGCGTTTCGGGGATCGTCGACCCACCGTCACGCAGGCCGACGAGACGTTCCCAGGGCTCAGCGCGTCAGCTTCTTGTACGCCAGGCGCGTCGGCCGGTCCGCCGCATCGCCCAGGCGGCGACGCTTGTCCGCCTCATAGCTCTCGAAATTGCCCTCGAACCACTCGACATGGCTGTCGCCTTCGAACGCGAGGATGTGGGTCGCGAGGCGATCGAGGAAGAAGCGATCATGGCTGATCACCACGGCGCAGCCGGCAAAGCTCTCCAGCGCCTCTTCGAGCGCGCGCAGCGTCTCGACGTCGAGATCGTTGGTCGGCTCGTCGAGCAGCAGGACGTTGCCGCCCTCCTTGAGCATCTTGGCGAGGTGGACGCGGTTGCGCTCGCCGCCCGATAGCTGGCCGACCTTCTTCTGCTGGTCCTGGCCCTTGAAGTTGAACGCGCCGACATAGGCCCGCGTGCCGAGTTCCTGCTTGCCGAAGCGGAAGACCTCGAGCTTGTCGGAAATCTCTTCCCAGACATTCTTGTTGGGGTCGAGATCGTCGCGGCTCTGGTCGACATAGCCGAGCTTTACCGTGGTCCCGATGTCGATCGTGCCCTCGTCCGGCTGTTCCTGGCCCGTGATGAGCTTGAACAGGGTGGACTTGCCCGCGCCGTTCGGCCCGATCACGCCGACGATGCCGCCCGGCGGCAGCACGAAGTCGAGATTCTCGAACAGCAGCTTGTCGCCATAGGATTTGGTCAGCCCCTTGGCTTCGATCACCTTGCCGCCGAGACGCTCGGGGAGCTGGATCAGGATCTGCGCCTTGCCGACGGTGCGGTTCTCCTGCTTCTCCATCAGCTCGTCGAAGGCGCGGATACGTGCCTTCGACTTGGTCTGGCGCGCCTTGGGGGTCTGGCGCATCCAGGCGAGCTCGTCGGCGATCGCCTTGGCCTTGCCCTGCTCCTCGCGTTCCTCCTGCTCGAGCCGCTTCACCTTCTTTTCGAGATACCCCGAATAGTTGGATTCATAGGTGTAGTAGCGGCCGCGATCGAGCTCGAGCACCCAATTGACCACGTTATCGAGGAAATAGCGGTCATGGGTCACCAGGATGACGTTGCCGGTATATTCCTTGAGGTAGTTCTCCAGCCACTGGACGCTCTCGGCGTCGAGATGGTTGGTCGGTTCGTCGAGCAGCAGGATGTCCGGCTTTTCGAGCAGCAGCTTGCACAAGGCGACGCGGCGCTTCTCGCCGCCCGACAGATTGGTGACCGGGCTGTCGCCCGGCGGGCAGCGCAGGGCCTCCATCGCGATCTCGAGCTGGTTGTCGAGGCTCCAGCCATCGACGGCGTCGATCCGGGCCTGGAGATCGCCCATTTCCTCCATCAGCGCGTCGAAATCTGTGTCGTCCTTGGGATCGCCCATCTCGGCCGAGATCGCGTTGAAGCGATCGACCAGGTCGGCAACGGGACGCACGCCGTCCTTGACATTGTCGATGACGTTTTTGGTCGGATCGAGCTGCGGCTCCTGCGGCAGGTAACCGACCTTGATGCCCTCGGCAGCCCAGGCCTCACCGATGAAATCGGGGTCGATGCCGCCCATGATCTTCATCAGCGTCGACTTGCCCGAGCCGTTGGGGCCGATGATCGCGATCTTCGCGTCGGGAAGGAACTGGAGGTGGATATTGTTGAGCACCGGCTTCGCGGCACCTGGGAAGGTCTTGGTCAGACCCTTCATCACATAGCTGTACTGCACGGCCATCGCCGATTGGCTCCGTCTTTGAATGCGGGGAATTTCGCTGGCGCATGTAGTGGTTGCAGGGCCGCTTGGCAAACCGGATCATGTCCAAAAATCCGTCGGCAGGGCGCTTGTCGAAACACCGTGCTTGCTTCTAAGCGACACTATCACGGCCCTGCGGTTTTCCAGGGCGAACGGAGGGTCCGATCTTGCGCAATGTCTCCCTTTTCGCGGCGCTTGCCGCCTCCGCCCTCGCCTTTCCGGTCGCCGCGCAACAGCCGCCGCTCGATCCGGCTGTCGGCAAGCTGCGCGACGCGGCGCTGAAGGACGATGTCGCCTGGGATATCGTCGAAGGACTGACCACCGAGATCGGCCCACGACCGGACGGATCGCCGCAACAGGCCAAGGCACGCGAATGGGGCGTAGCGAAGCTCAAGAGCCTCGGCTTCCAGAATGTCCGCATCGAGACCTACCAGCTCGACACCTGGGCGCGCGGGCTGGAGAGCGCTGAGGTCGTCTCGCCCTATCCGCAGCCGTTGCGCCTCACCGCGCTCGGCAATTCGGGCGCGACGCCGCCCGAGGGCCTGACCCTGCCGATCGTCTTCTTCCCGAGCATCGAGGATCTGCGCGCCGCACCCGATGGCAGCCTGAAGGGCAAGATCGCCTTCGTCTCCAACACCATGCAACGTACCATGGACGGCTCCAGCTATGGCAGCCAGGGCGCCGCGCGACGCCAGGGACCGAGCATCGCCGCGAAAAAGGGCGCCAGCGCGATCGTCATCCGCTCGATCGGCACCGATCATGGCCGCGGGCCGCACGCCGGCGTCACCAATTTCGAGGCGGGTATCACCCCGATTCCCGCAGCCGCCCTGTCGGTGGCTGATGCCGCCAACCTGGAACGCATGGTCAAGCGCGGCAAGCCGGTAACGCTCCACCTGCTGCTCACGCCGAAGCGGGTCGGCATGCGCGACTCCGGCAATGTCATTGCTGAAGTGCCTGGTACCGATCCCGATGCCGGAATCGTCCTGATCGGCGGCCATCTCGACAGCTGGGATCTCGGCACCGGCGCGATCGACGATGCCTCGGGCGTCGGCATCACCACCGCTGCGGCGAAGATGCTGCTGGATTCGGGCAATCGCCCGCGCCGCACGATCCGCATCGTCTGGTTCGGCGATGAGGAAACCGGCGGCTTCGGCGGCGAGGCCTATGCCAAGGCGCATGTCGGCGAACGTCATGCGATCGCGACCGAATCCGACTTCGGGGCAGACCGGGTCTGGCGCTTCCAGACCAACCTGCCCGACAGCGCGAAGCCGGTCGCCGACCGGCTGGCGGCGGCGCTCACTCCGATCGGGGTGATTCGCGGTCCGGGCAAGGCCAATGGCGGCACCGATGTGGAGCCGGTGCTGGCGACGGGTGTGGCGGGGATCGACCTCAACCAGGACGGCCTGCGCTATTTCGATTATCACCATACGCCGGAGGACACGCTCGACATCATCGACGTGGATCAACTCCGCCAGAATGTCGCTGCATGGACAGCGATGCTTGCCGTGGTTGCGAACGCGCCGGAGGAGATTGGGCCGGTTACGATCAAGAAATGACGGAAAACCGTGATCGAACCTTTCTGTAAGATGAATTGCGATTGACGCACCTGCAACGTCCGCTATGAAAAGCGGCTCGTGGTAGCAATCGGGCTGGCCGCGAAGTTTGCTATGCTTGGGAGCATCCGCATGAAGAAGATCGCCTTTGTTCTCGCCGCCGCCGGCCTGATGTCGCTCGCCGCCTGCACCAAGCCCACTCCTGTCGAGAACAACACGGCAGCGATTGGGGACAACCTGGACGCAGTCGCTGACAACATTGATGCGGTTGCCGACAACACGTCGAACGCTGTTGCCGCCGACGCGCTCGAGAACGCTGCGGATGGCCTGCACAATGCAGCCGACGCCGTGACGGCCAACTGATCGGATTGGCCGGGCTTCGGCCCGGTCGATTGATTCGAGAGGGCGTCCCTTCGGGGGCGCCCTTTTTCGTTGGGCGCCTCATCCGATCGACAATCAGGCGGCCTGCTCGCTTCCGAGCGCCGATGAGACCTTCCACAGGTCGATCCCGCCCTCGCCGGCATATTGATCGATCTCCCGCAGTTCCGCCTCGTCGAATCCCAGCCGTTTGACAGCATCGAGCGAATCATCGAGCTGTTGCACCGTCCGCGCACCAATCAGAGCTGAGGTGACCCGCGGATCGCGTAGCACCCAGGCGATCGCCATCTGCGCCAGCGTCTGACCGCGCCGTCCGGCGATCGCGTTCAGCGCGCGAATCCTGGCAAGATTTTCGTCGGACAACATCCTCTGGCCCAGCGACCCACTTTTAGTTGCTCGAGCGCCTTCCGGCACCCCGTCCAGATATTTGCTGGTGAGCATCCCCTGGGCGAGCGGCGAGAAGGCGATGCAGCCTGTGCCCAGCTCGTCCAGCGTGTCGAGCAACCCGTTCTCGACCCAGCGATTGAGCATCGAATAGCTCGGCTGGTGGATCAGCAGCGGCACCCGCTCCTCGCGCAGGATCGCGGCGGCCTTGCGGGTCAGCTCGGACGAATAGGAGGAGATGCCGACATAGAGCGCCTTGCCCTGGCGGTGCAGGTGGGCGAGCGCGCCCATCGTCTCCTCAAGCGGGGTCTTGGGGTCGACGCGGTGCGAATAGAAGATATCAACATAATCGAGCCCCATGCGCTTGAGGCTCTGGTCGCAGCTCGCGATCAGATATTTGCGCGATCCGCCGACATCGCCGTACGGCCCAGGCCACATGTCCCACCCGGCCTTGGTCGAGACGACCAGCTCGTCCCGGTGCCCGGCAAGATCGGCGGCGAGCACGCGGCCGAAATTCTCCTCCGCAGATCCGTAGGGCGGGCCGTAATTGTTCGCGAGATCGAAATGGGTGACGCCCCGGTCGAATGCGCGGCGCAGCATCGCCCTACCGGTCTCGAACACGTCCTCCCCACCGAAGTTCTGCCACAGGCCGAGCGAGATCGCCGGCAGGTCGAGCCCGCTCCTGCCGCACCGGCGATAGGGCATGCGTCCATCATAGCGTGCGGGATCGGCGGTATAGGGCATGGGATATGACACGGATAACTCCTGTGGCGAATCGAGGCATTCAGGGCCGGATGGCGGTATGGTCGCCATACCATTTCCCCGGCACGTCCCGGCTCGACTTTTTCCTTATGAGAACGTTATCAGTCAGCGTTGTCAAACACTGCCAAGCCTATGGCCTGTACGGACAATGGCGAGCGATATAGGCGGCGTGACCGGGCATGGTTTCGGCCGATTGCCGGAACAGCCCGGCCGGTCGCAGGAAATTCTGCTGCGCGCGCGGAATGTCGATCGCATCGGCCAGCGGATCCCATGACACGGGAAGCACGCCCCGCCCGATCAGCACGGCCAGCCAGTCCGCCGGGCCGAAACCGCTCGCGTCACGTGGCTGTAGCCGACCCCGTCCGCGGAACAGCTCGATCCGGTGCGCCAGGCTGTCCGGCAGCGCAGCCGCCTCCCCGCCTACGCGCAGGGCTGGTTTCCCTTGCTCGATCGCAACATGATGAAGCAGTGTCAGGTCGCGCTGCGCCTCGATCGTCGCGGCCATGGCTCGATCGAACTCGCCCGCTTCCGCCACCGCATCGCCCCGATCCGGAATCAGCGAAAGGAGCGCGACGATAAAGCTGCTCGCAATGTCCAGTTCGCCGGCCTCGATCGGCTCGATCGAGACCGCCGCCGTACCCAAAGCGACGCAATTATGCGCCCAGAAGCGCTGCCTCCGCCCCCTGCGATGCGCCGTGAAGTTCGGTTCTCCGCCATCGCCCAAGGCCGCGACCGCGATCTCATCCTCGATCTCGCCGGGAGCGTAGCCAAGGTTGTGCCAGGTCCGATGCTGCAGCGGTAATCGCCGCCGCCAGCCGGACAAATGGGCCGCCGCGTTGGTCAGCGGCGGCAGATCGGACAAGGCCTCCGTGCCGACCGCGACCTCGCGACTGGAGGGAAACCAGCCATTCCAGTCCTCGAACCCGATATCCAGCGCTTCCATCAACAGCGCTCGCTCGCCCGTGCAATCGACGAAGAAGTCGCCCTCGATCGAGCGCCCGTCCCGCAACAGGATCGCAGCGATCAGCCCGCTCTCGCCATCCCGCGTGACGGCGCCGATCTCTCCGGTTTCGCAACCCACGCCCTGTACCAGCGCCAGGGACTTTAGATGTGCGGCGTACTGCGCCGTGTCGAGATGATAGCCATAGTCCATCATCGCGCGTTTGTCGGCGGCGGGCCGCGCGAAACGGCCCATCGTCGCGGCGATCGCGGCGAGATTGTAATCGTCGAGATCGATCTGCTGCCCCGCCGCCCGGGCGCGCAGCCAGAGCTGGTAAAAGGGTACCCCACCGACCTCGAGCCCGAAATCGCCAAAGGCGTGCAGATAGTCGGCCGGACGCTCAGAGTCGGCGAAGCGGGTGCCCAGCCGCATCGTCCCGCCCGAGCACGCCAGCATCTCATGCTCGTCCACGCCGATCAGCGCATGGAAATCCTTGTGTGCCGGCAGCGTGGCCTGGGCGACCGCGTCGTCGACCGGGCAATCGATCACCGTGACTCGCATCATCGGCGTGAAGGGCGCCAGCGCGACCGCCACCATCCACCCGGTCACGCCGCCCCCGGCAATGACGATGCTGCGCAATCGCCCCGGCCCGCCCATCTCAGCGCGGCCGGTAATTGACGAAGATATTCGCGGTCAACCGCCCCCTGCGCGGATCTGCGACGAGCGGCTTCTCCTCGCGGATATGGCCCGAATGGAGCAGGCAGCTGCGATAGATCGCCATCCGGTTGAAGACCGCGTCGCAGCCCCCGATCCGGGCATAATGGCCGGTATCCTCGCCGACATAATGCTGCGGCGGCGCCTCCTCGGCCAATTCGCGCGCACGCACCGCGTCATAGGTCACGGCGCGTTCCTCATCGATCGTCTCATATCCGGTCGCGCGGTGGCGGTAGAAGGACGTGCCGCCATAATCCGGGTCGCACAGATAGTGCAGCAGCGCGAACTGCAGCGGATAGACCGTATCGATGTGCGGTGTACGTTGCTGCACCGTCAGTTGCCCCGGCGGGGTCGTGGTCAGCGAGAAGCTGCATTCCGCATTGGACAGCACGACATCGCCCAGACCGAACGCCCGCTCGATCAACGGGCTCAGCGCCCGCACTACTGCCTCGACATAATTGAGCGGCGCCGGCGCGCGGACGCCGGGATAGCCGCCCTCGGGGTTGCCCGCGGGCGTGAACGCCACCTCCCAGGTCGCATAGTCAATCAGCGCGGCCGGATCGTTGAGCAGCCCGTCGACGATCAGCACCGGCTCCTGCACCGCACCGACACGGTCGAGTGTCACCCGCGGGCGCGGGTTGACGCTCAGGTCATAGGTCGGGGCTGGAACGGGCGTCATCGCGATCTCATCCGCAAGGTCTATGGCCCTCATCGGGGCCCGGCAAGCGCCGCCCTCCAATCGAAAAGGGGCTCCAATCCCATTGGATTGAAGCCCCGAGATTCTCCGCCGATGACCTTGCCCTCCCGCAGCGGCGCACAGGGTCGAAGGCGGGGCCCCTAACCTCCGATCTTGGCGCGCAACGAGAAGATGATGCGCCGATCGTTCATGAACCAGGAACGCGGTCTTCGAATGAGGTCGTTGTTGATCACCTGCGATGTCCTGAGCGTCTCATTGAGCAGGTTCACGCCCTGGAAGCCCATCTTGATGTTGGGCGTGACGTTGTAGAACACCGATGCATCCAGTTGGCCAGTCGATTCATTGAAAACTGGCGCAAAGGGCACGATCACGTCGCGTACCGTCAGCAGATAGCGCGAGCGCCAGGAATAGGCGGCACGGAGTTCCAGTCCGTGGGCCTGATAGAAAGGCGCGATGTTGAACGTATATTTCGACAGCCCCTGCAGCGGCAATTTGCTGGTGTCGACATTGGCGACACGCCCGGCGGCAACATTGGGATCAGTGGCCGACAGCGTGCTTTGTCTCACTCCCTTGGATTCAACATAAGTAAAATTGCCACTCAGCCCGAAGCCGCTAAGTAATCCAGGCAGGAAAGTGAAGGTCTGTTGATAGCCCACCTCCAGCCCTTTTACCCTTCCAGTTTCCGGCGAGTTGAAGGGAGTGGTGACAGCTGCGCCAAAGGTGGCGCCGTTGTTGGTTATATAAAAACTGTCGGTGCCATTGGCGATTACGCCGTGCAGGTCTTTCTTGAACAACGACAGGTTGAGCTGCCCGACGCTCGAAAAATACCATTCAGCAGTGAGATCGTAATTGTCGGACCGAATCGGCTTGAGATAGGGGTTCCCGACGCTGAAAAATGCGACTGGCGCTCCGTTCGCGGCGATTGTTGCGTCCAGGGTATCGATGATCACATTGTAAAAGGCGCGAGTCAGGCCGAAGTCCGGAGGAGCGACGCCTTGGTTGAATGCTGCGCGGAACTGCAGTCCTCCGCCGACCTCAAGCTTGAGATTCACGCTCGGCAGGAAATAATGATAGTCCAGCTTCACATTGATCGGTGAGAGCGCGCCGTTCTGGAACGCATTGGCATTGGCGACTACTGTCGGCCCGAGCGCGCAGAACGGCGTCGGCGGCTGCCCGTTCTGCGGCGGCGTGCAGGTGAAGGTCCGTTTCGGGAAGGAAAGGTTGCCGCTCGCTTCACGCGTCGTCTTGGAATAGCGCAGACCGACATTGCCGCTCAGATTTACCCCGCCGCTGCCGATCGGGTTGCCAAAGCGGATTTGCGCATAAACAGCGTTATTGCGCTCGTGCACCGGGTTGATTTCGCCCGGCAGGAACGGCGTTCCGGCAACGACGTCGCACCGCATCGCCAGCGGCACCCAGTTCTGTGGACAAGCAGGCGTTCCAGCGAGCCGGTCGCGCCATTCATCGCCGATCGCGAGGCCGGCGGCACTGGCCGCCGCATAATTCTTGATCAATTCGTCGGGGAAGAATAGCCGGCCAGCACCTGTCGGCAGGTTGACGGTCCCGCGGAAGAAATTCGAGAAGGAATAGGCTTCGCTTGGCCCAGGCGAACCGCCAGCCGTATTCGGGTTGCCGTTGACGGGCTCGTCGAGCCATACCGGCCCGGTCCCGCCCCAGATTTCGCTGAGCACGCCCCAGTTATAGGTCGAGAAGCGCGCGGTGTTCTCGCGATCGGAGAAGCGATAGCCGGCGCGGATCGAGGTCAGCCAGCTATCCTCGGGGAAGCTGTAGTCGAGATCGATGCGCGCGGCATCCTCGTTGCCGTCGCTGTCCTCGATATGGTCCATCGCCGAGCGGTAGAAGCTGTTGTACGGATCCAGATAACTGTTGTGCTGCGGATTCATGTACAGCGAGCCGGCATTACTGAGCGGCAGGAATTTCACCGTCGCCGGGTCGTCGCCGTTCATGTGGATCTCGGCATTCTGGAAGGTCGAAGCCCAGATGCCGAAATCGGTGTTGGTCACGTGCGATTTGGTGTGCTGGTAATCCAGGTTGACACCCAGCCGGTCGGTCACCTTCCATTTGAAATTGGCGCCGTAATCGTCGGTCAGATAGCGCTGATTCACCGCACGGGTGATGTTGTTGCTCTGCAGGCCGTTGAGCGGCGTACGGATATTGTCGGCGGCGCCCCATTGATCGGCACGGTAGCCGTTCGGCGCGGTGATCGTACCGTCGGTGAAGATGTTCTGGCTGTCGAAGCTGAAGCTGGTGCCCGGCAGCGGCTGCGAATCGCCATTGCTGGTAACGTTGTCGGTCGCGATCTCGACCGCATGCTCGGTCCAGGTTTCGCGCGAGTCCGACCGCAGGAACTGGAAGGTCGCGGTCATCGACTCGTCGTTGCTGCGCCACTGCGCCGCCGCCGAATAGCCGTAGCGGATGCGCTGGGTATCGGTGCTGCGGATCGCCGCGCCGCGCGGGATATAGACGATCGTGTCGCCAGCACCCGCCGGCGGCTGGCCGAACGTGCCATTGGCATGGCGCGTACGCTGTCCCCAGTTCGAAATCTGCAAGCCGTCCGAGCGCGACAGGAGCTCCGAGCGCACGAAGCTGCCCATCAGGCCGAATTCGCCGGCGCCGGTCTGCCACCGGTTGCTCGCCAGAAGCGAGACGGTCGGTGCGGACCGATGAGTCAGGTCGCCGTAATTGACCTCCAACGTACCCGCGACGAGCAGACCCTTCGAATCGAAGGGCACGCGCGTGCGCAGGTTGACCGTGCCGGCGATACCACCCTCGACCATGTCGGCCGAAGGGCTCTTGAACACGTCCACACCGGCGAGCAGCTCCGACGGCACGTCCGCATAACTCAGGCCGCGGCCGTTATTGGCGGTGAAGGTGTCCCGTCCGTTGAGTTCCGAGCGGGTATAGGTCAGACCGCGGACAACCACGCCTGAACCCTCGACCGAGAAGTGATCGGGGTCGACGCCCGCCGCGAAGCGGCTGATCGCGACACCCGGCACGCGCTGCAGCGCCTCGGTGACCGAACGGTCGGGAAGCGCACCGATGTCCTCCGACGAGATCGAGTCGCTGACGATCTCGGCATTCTGCTTCAGCGCCTGCGCCGTCTTGAGGCTCTGGCGGATGCCGGTGACGACAATATCGGCGTCATCCTGGGCTGGCGTGTCCGACGTTGTCTGTCCGGTCGCGTCTTGTGTGCCCGATACCGGCTGAGCCAAATCCGCGACTTTTGGGGCGACTTCGTCAGCCCATGCGGGGGTCGCCATCGAGAAGGCACAAAGCGCCATCATCGACACGCCGTCCCTCAGCGAACGGCCGATTCCGCTGCGATTCACGATTCCACCAGTGCGCGAAACATACCTCATCAGGTCACCCCCCTGTCATGGTACCGCTACCAATTTTTGGTGCGATTTTTTCTTGGCTATCTTCGTAGCTGCGGTCATGATGCCGTATCGGATATAAAAAGCAAGAGGCGCCCCGCAAAAAGTCTCACGTGGGACATTTGTTACAGATAGTGTGATCGGAAACACACATCTGTCGCAGCGGATGCACAGGGAGGGGCAATGATCGAAGCACAGGCGGCACGGGCCGACTCGGACAGGCGACTCCGTCGAATCGTCATTATAGGCGGCGGAACTGCCGGCTGGATGACCGCGGCGTCGCTCGGATGGGCATTGTCGGCACTTCCGGTCGAAGTCGTGCTGGTCGAGTCGGAAGAGATCGGCACGGTCGGCGTCGGCGAGGCCACCGTCCCGCACATCCGCTTCTTCAATCAGCGGCTCGGCATCGACGAAGCCGATTTCATGCGACGCACCAACGCCACCTTCAAGCTGGGCATCGAGTTCCGCGATTGGGCACGGATCGGCGACAGCTATATCCACCCGTTCGGCGATTTCGGCCGCGATATCGCCGGTCTGCCCTTCCACCAGCATTGGCTCCGCCTCACGCGCGCCGGACGCACCGACAGGGCGCTGGAGGCGTTCTCGCTCCCGATCATGGCCGCACGCGCCGACCGGTTCGCATCGCCCTCACCCGATCCATCGACGATCGAGTCGACCTTCTCCTACGCCTATCAATTCGATGCTGGCCTCTACGCCGCCTATCTGCGCAGCTACGCCGAACAGCGCGGGGTACGACGGGTCGAGGGCAAGGTGATGTCGGTCGGCCAGGACAGCGAAACCGGCTTTATCCGCTCGGTCACGCTCGAAAGCGGCGAAGAGCTGGCCGGTGACCTGTTCGTCGACTGCTCGGGTTTTCGCGGCCTGCTGATCGAAGGCACGCTCAAGGCCGGTTATGAGAGCTGGACTCATTGGCTGCCCTGCGATGCCGCGCTCGCGGTGCCCTGCGTGCATGGCGGACCGCTCACCCCCTATACGCGCGCAACGGCACGCGACGCCGGCTGGCAATGGCGCATTCCGCTCCAGCACCGGGTCGGTAACGGCCATGTCTTCAGCACTGCCTTCACGGACGTCGATGCGGCCCGTGATATTCTGATGGCGAACCTGGAGGGCGAGGCGCTGGCCGAGCCCAAATTGCTCCGTTTCGCCACCGGCAAGCGCAAGGCGCAATGGCTCGGCAATGTCGTCGCGATCGGCCTGTCCTCGGGCTTCCTGGAGCCGCTGGAATCGACCAGCATCCACCTGATCCAGCTCGCCATCACCAAGCTGATCGAGCTGCTGCCACTCGACGGCTGGGATCCGCTCGACGCCGCCGAGTTCAACCGCTCGATGGGGGTCGAATATGAGCGGGTCCGCGACTTTCTGATCCTGCATTATTGCGCCACCGAACGGACCGACACAGAGTTCTGGAACCATTGCCGGACGATGAGCCTGCCCGACTCGCTGGTCTACAAAATGACCGCCTTCCGGGAACGCGGCGTCGTCGTGAAATATCGCGAGGGCATGTTCCTCGAACCGAGCTGGCTCGCCGTCTATTATGGCCAGCGCATCGAACCCGACCGAGTCAGCCCGCTGGTCGAGGCGCTGCCGATCGACGAGGTCTCTGCCCGCGCCGAGACCATGGCGGTCGCTTTCCGCCACGCCGCCGAGGCGATGCCCGATCACGCCGCCTATCTCCGTCAGCTCTCTGGCCTTGCCGATCCGGTGCGCGCATGACGGGCGGTGAGATGCGCACCGTCGCGATCCTGGGTGGCACCGTTGCAGGCTGGATGGCGGCCGCCACCCTCGCCCGCCGCCTGCCGCGCCGGCACTACAGCGTCATGGTCGTCGAGACCGATCGCGACGGGGATGGGCTTGGCGATTTCGGCACGACCTTGACCGCGCTGCCGTCGATCGGGCCGTTCCACGATTCTCTCGGCATCGACGAGAACCTCATCCTGCGCGCCGCGCGCGGCAGCTTCTCCCTGGGAGTCGCCTTTGCGGGCTGGGCCGAACCGGATTCGGCCTATTTCCTGCCCTTCGGCGCAGTCGGCGCGCCGCTCGGTCCGGTCGCCTTCCACCAATTGCTGACTCGCTTGCGGCAACAGGGTCGCCCCGTCAGGGCGGCGGACTATGCGATCGCCGCGATCGCCGCCCAGGCAGACCGCTTTGCGCGCCCATCGACTGACCAGCACTCAATATCGTCGCACTATGCCTATGGCCTCCATCTCGACACCTGGGGTTATCTCGCGGCGATGCGCGCGACTGCCGAGGCGCATGGCGCACGGACCGCCGGCGCGCCCTTCCGCCGGGCGCTGCTGGGGGCATCGGGCGAGATAGCGGCGCTTGAACTCACCAATGGCGACTCCCTCGCCGCCCTGCTGTTCATCGACGCGACCGGCTCCGACGCGCTATTGAGCGGGGGTGCCCTCGGCGTCGGTTTCGAAAGCTGGCGACAATGGCTGCCCTGCGACCGGGCGATAGCCGCACGCGTCGCCGATCCGTCCGATCCGTCGCCGCTCGGCTATGTCGAGGCCTTGGCAAACGGTTGGCGCAGCGGCACCCCGCTCGCCGGCGAGGAGGGGCGCCTGCTCTGCTGGAGCAGCGCGTTCGGCAACGGGGACGGCGCGGCAGCGCTTGGTATCGAGGGCGGCGAGCCGTTGCATGGCATCGCGTTCGAGAATGGCCGCCGTGCCGTGCCCTGGCATCGGAACTGCGTCGCGATCGGCGCTGCCGCCTGTGTGCTCGAGCCGCTGCACCCAGTCGCGCTCCACCTCGTGCAAAGCGCGCTTGCCCGGCTCATCACCCTGTTCCCCGATGCACCGGAGGCACCGGTGGAGTCAGCCGAATATAACCGCATGACGATCAACGAGACGGAATGCGCCCGCGACTTCCTGATCGCACAATATGCCACCAATGGCCGCCTCGCCGATCCCTTCTGGAATGCGGTCCGCTCGGTGCGCCCGCCCGACCGCCTTGCTTACAAGGTCGCCCAGTTCGCCAGCGCGGGTCGCATGCCGATGTTTGACGACGACATGTTCGAGGAAGCCGACTGGATCGCCCTGCTCGACGCGCAAGGCCTCCATCCGCGCCGCCACGACGCGCTGGCGGGCAGCGTGCCGGTCGAGCGCATCGAGCGGCATCTCGCGAGGCTCCGCGAAGCGATCATTGCCGGCGTGAAGGCCATGCCGCCGCACGGCGAGTATCTCCGCCGGGCCCATAGCGCCCCGCCGCGTGGGGCCGCCGCATGAGTGCGACCGCACCGATCCGCAGCATCGTCATCGTCGGCGGCGGCACTGCCGGCTGGATGGCAGCCGCCGCTCTTTCCCGTCTCGTCCGCACCGGCGTTTCGGTCACTCTCGTCGAATCCGACGCCATCGCCACGATCGGGGTGGGCGAGGCCACGATCCCACCGATCCGCAATTTCAACGGCCTGCTCGGGATCGATGAGAACGACTTCCTCTCGAAAACGCAGGGCACGATCAAGCTCGGCATCGATTTCATCGACTGGACGCGCGAGGGGCACCGCTACACGCACCCGTTCGGCGAATTCGGCTTCGATATCGAGGGGGTGAAGTTCCATCATTTCTGGCGGAAGCTCCATGCCGAGGGCAAAGCGAGCTCGATCGAGGATTATAATCTCTGCGCCACTGCGCAAAAACTGGGGCGGTATACGACGCCCGTCGCCGATCCCGCCTCCGTGCTGTCGCGCCTCACCTATGCTTATCAGTTCGACGCATCGCTCTACGCTATCTATCTGCGCGCCTATGCCGAGGCGCGCGGGGTGGCGCGGACCGAAGGCAAGGTCGTCGATGTCTTGCTGCGCAGCGAAGATGGCCATGTCGATGCGATCGCGCTCGAGGGCGACCGCCGTATCGAAGGCGAATTGTTCGTCGACTGCACCGGCTTTCGCGGCCTGCTGATCGAGGGGGCGCTCAAGACCGGTTTCGAATCCTGGAAACATTGGCTGCAATGCGACCGGGCCTGGGCGGTACCATCGGCAAACCCGGGCAGCGAGATTGCACCCTATACCAGATCGACCGCTCGCCGCGCCGGCTGGCAATGGCGCATCCCGCTGCAGCACCGCGTCGGTAACGGTTATGTCTATTGCAGCGACGATATCAGCGACGACGAAGCGGCCGCGACGCTGATGGCCAATCTCGACGGCGCGCCCTTGCGCGATCCGATGCTGATCAAGTTCGAGGCCGGCCGCCGCAAGCTGGCCTGGAACCGCAATGTGGTGGCGCTCGGCCTCGCGTCCGGGTTCGTGGAGCCGCTCGAATCGACCAGCATCCACATGATCCAGACCGGCGTCTCGAAGCTGATGGCGCTGCTACCGGACAGCGGTTTCTCGCCCGTCGAACGCGACGAATATAACCGCCAGACCCAGATCCAGATGGAGCAGGTCCGCGATTTCGTGATCCTGCACTATCACGCCAACGAACGCACCGACGGCGACCTGTGGCGCCGGGTACGCGAGATGGACATCCCCGAGACGCTCCAGCGCAAGATCGACCTGTTCCGCAACCGCGGCCGCTTCTTCCGCTACGACGACGAGCTGTTCGCGGATTCGAGCTGGATCGCGGTGCTGCTCGGCCAGAACGTGATGCCGGCCGGCTGGGATCCGCTCGCCGACGCCGTCGATCCGGCGCTGGTCCGCCAGCGGCTCGACCGAATCCGCGAGGTGTTCCGCCGCGCCGCCGCGGCAATGCCGCGCCACGAGGACTGGCTCGCGCGCACCTGCCCCGCTCCCACCGCCGCTCCGTCGAGAAAGACCGCATGACCGACAACCGCATCCGCAAGATCGTCATCGTCGGTGGCGGCACCGCCGGCTGGATGGCCGCGGCGACCTTCGCCAAGCTGCTGAGCACCGACTATACCGAGATCACCCTGATCGAGTCCGACGCGATCGGCATCGTCGGCGTGGGCGAGGCGACGATCCCGCAAATGGCGATCTTCAACCGCATGCTCGGCATCGACGAGGACGAATTCCTCCGCGAGACTCAAGGCAGCTTCAAGCTCGGCATCGAGTTCGTGAACTGGGGCAAGATCGGCAGCACCTATTTCCATCCGTTCGGCAAGTTCGGCGTGGATATGGCGGGGGTGTCGTTCCACGCGCACTGGCTGCGCGCGCACCATGCCGGGGACGCGCGGCCGATCGAGGAATATTCGCTCCAGGCGCTGGCCGGCGAGCAGGCGAAGTTCATGCGGTCGATCGACAATGGCAAGAACTCGCCGCTGAGCGAGATCGCCTATGCCTATCATTTCGACACGTCGCTCTACGGTCCGTTCCTTCGCCGCTATTCCGAAGCGCGGGGCGTGGTCCGCCAGGAGGGCAAGATCGTCGACGTTGCGCTACGTGGCAGCGATGGCTTCATCGAGGCGGTCGTGCTGGAGGACGGCACCCGCGTCGAGGGCGAGTTGTTCATCGACTGCTCCGGTTTCCGCGGGCTGCTGATCGAGCAGACGCTGGGCGGCGGATACGAGGACTGGTCGCACTGGCTGCCCTGCAACCGCGCGGTTGCCGTGCCCTGCGCGCATGGATCGCATTTCAGCCCCTATACGCGCGCGACCGCGCACAGCGCCGGCTGGCAATGGCGCATCCCGTTGCAGCACCGCATCGGCAACGGCCATGTCTTCTCGACCACCTATATGAGCGAGGACGAGGCGACCGCGATCCTGCTCGCCAATCTCGACGGCGAGGCGCTGGCCGAGCCGCGCGCCATCCCGTTCCAGAGCGGCCATCGGCAGAAGATGTGGATCAGGAACTGCGTCGCCCTGGGCCTCGCCTCGGGCTTCATGGAGCCGCTCGAATCGACCAGCATCTGGCTGGTGCAGAGCGGCCTCGCGCGTCTGATGGGCATGTTCCCCGATCGCAGCTTCGCGCCGGGCACGATCGATCGCTACAACCGAATATTGCTCAACGAATATCGCCAGATCCGTGACTTCATCGTGCTCCATTACCACGCCACAGAACGCGACGATTCTCCCTTCTGGAACTATTGCCGGACGATGGAGATTCCCGAGCGGCTGAACGAGAAGATGCGCTGCTTCGAGGAATATGGCCGCACCTTCCGCGACGATGACGAGTTGTTCAACGAGACGAGCTGGTTCGCCGTGATGAACGGCCAGTGCATGAAGGCGGCGACTCACGATCCCGTTGCCGACACACTTGGCCCGGACGTGCTGGAGGCGCGCCTGACCAATATCCGGGAGACCATCGCCGCCTCGGTCGGCTATATGCCGAGCCACCGCGACTTCATCAATCGCCACTGCGCGGCGGCCTGACATGCGGACCATGCTCCATACGGCCGCCGCCGTCGCGCTTGCCCTCGCCACCGCAAGCCCGTCAGCCCCGGCCGATGCGCCGGCAACGGCAATTCACCTGAACCAGCTCGGCTTCGACCCCGACGCCGCCAAGCGCGCGATCGTCGCCGATCCGGCAACCGCGCCCTTGCCATGGCGCCTGCTCGACGCGAGCGACACCATCGTCGCTCAGGGAAAGACCCGGGTCACCGGCAACGACACCGCCTCGGGCGATCATGTCCATGAGGTCGATTTCACCGGCGTCAGCGCGGCCGGCACCTACCGCCTGAGGGTCGGCGAGACAGAAAGCCGCCCCTTCCCCATCGCCCGCGGCATCTACACCCCGCTCAAATACGCCGCGCTCAACTATTTCTACCAGACCCGCGCCGGCATCCCGATCGAGGCGCGCTACGCCGGCGGCCTACGATGGGCGCGCCCCGCGGGCCACCCGAAGGAAATCGCCCCTTGCTTCTCGGGCAAGGACGACAAGGGCAATGACTGGCCCGGCTGCGACTATAGCCTGGACGTGACCGGCGGTTGGTATGACGCGGGCGACCACGGCAAATATGTCGTCAACGGCGGCATCGCGCTGTGGATGCTGCAGAATTACGCGGAACGCGAGGCGGCGAAGGCCGGCCCCTCGGCCTTCGCCGATGGCAAGGCGAAGCTGCCCGAGGCCGGCAATGGCGTGAACGACCTGCTCGACGAGGCGCGCTGGCAGATGAGCTTCCTGCTCGCCATGCAGGTGCCCCAGGGCAAGCATATCCGCGTGCCCGTCGGCCCGCAGCCGCAGGGCGTCAAGCTCGTCTTCACCGATATCGACGCGTCGGGCATGGCGCACCACAAGGTCGCCGACCGGGCATGGACCGGCCTGCCGATGCGGCCGGCCGACGACCCCCAGCCGCGCCTGCTCTATCCGCCCAGCACCGGCGCGACGCTCAACCTCGCCGCCACCGCGGCGCAGTGCGCCCGGATATGGCGGACGATCGACCCGGCCTTTGCCGCGCGTTGCCTGGGCGCAAGCGAACGCGCCTTCAACGCCGCGCTGCGCAATCCGGAAATCTATGCCCCCGACACCTTCACCGGCAGCGGCGGCTATGGCGACCGCACCCTGGCCGATGAATTCTACTGGGCAGCGGCCGAGCTGTTCGTGACGACCGGCAAGCCGGTCTGGCGCGATGCCGTGACCCACCTGGCGCAATTTTCGGCGCCCTTGAGCGAACCGGGCTGGCCCAACACGGCGGCGCTCGGCACGATCACGCTCACCACCGTTCCCAACACGCTATCCGCGAAAGAACTGGCGTCGCAGCGCGCCCTGATCGTCATCGCCGCCCGCCGATTCCTCGGGGAAGAACGGGGCTCCGGCTATCATATTCCCTATGGCACCACCGCCTATCCCTGGGGTTCCAACTCGAACATCCTCAACCGCGCGATCATCCTGGCGCTGGCCGCCCAGTTCACCGGCGAGGCGCCTTATCGCAATGCCGTGGTCGACTCGATGGACTATATCCTCGGCCGCAACCCGCTCGACCAGAGCTATGTCAGCGGCTTCGGCGTCAATCCGATGCGCTATCCGCACCACCGCTTCTGGGCGCCCTCGCTCGACCCGAAACTGCCGGGGCCTCCACCGGGCGTGCTGTCGGGCGGGCCGAATTCGACCGCGATGGTGGACGACATCGCGAAGACCATGAAGGGCAAATGCGCCCCGCAACGCTGCTGGCGCGACGATGTGCACGCCTATGCGCTGAACGAGGTCGCGATCAATTGGAACGCCCCGTTGTTCTGGGTCACCGCGTATCTGGACGAGGAGCGGTAGATGGCCAGCAGGCAGGCAAGCGACATTCGGCCGATCCGTACCGGGCTGCATCTGATCGGACCCACGGCAAAGGCATTGCTGGTTCTGCCGATCCTGGCGCTGGTTGGAGCCGGGGCCGCGCCCGAACCCAAATGGCAGCCGATCTTCGACGGCCGGACGCTCGATGGCTGGACGCCGAAGATCACGGGCCGCGCGGTCGGGGAGGATCCGCGCCACATGTTCATCGTGAAGCATGGCGCAATCCGCGTGTCCTATGCCGGTTATCCGCGCTTCGAGGGCGAGTTCGGTCACCTTTTCTGGAAGGCTCCGATGCATGCCTATCGTCTGCGTTTCGATTATCGTCTGTTCGGCGCCCCCCTTCCGGGCGTGAAGATATGGCAGCAGACCAACAGCGGCGTGATGTTCCACGCCCAGGCGCCGGAAACGATGCGGCACGATCAGGCATTTCCGGTCAGCCTGGAAATGCAGCTGCTCGCCGTTCCCCGCGCGGTGCGGGAGCCGACCGCCAATGTCTGCACCCCGGGTACTATTGTTGAGATAGCCGGCAAGCAGGATCCCCGGCATTGCATCCTTTCGTCCTCGCCGCTGTTGCCCAGTGGGCACTGGGTCCACGCCGAACTCGAAGTCCTTCCGAACGGGCAGATCACGCACCGCATCAACGGAAAAATCGTCCTGCGTTATGCCAATCCCCAGCTCGACCCTGACGATGCGGACGCAAAGCCGCTCGTCGCGGCAGCGGGAGGGGTATTGACGCTGCGTCGCGGTTATATCGCGCTGCAAAGCGAGGGGAATCCGGTCGAGTTCAGGAAGATCGAGTTGCAATCGCTGGACTGACGACCTCATCCTGATCGAATGACGATGACGCCGTCACGATTGAGCGTATCATTCGGACATGACCTTTATCCTCGATCGCCGCGCCGTGCTGCTCGGGTTGGGCGCCGTGATCACCGCGCCGGTGCAGGCGCAACGCTCCGTTCGCACGGCTGCGACCCTGATCGGCGCAGCGCGCGCGCAGGTCGGCGTCACGGTGCAGTACGACTCCGCCTATACCCGGCTCGGCTTTCCGGGTGGCGATGTGCCGCGCACCAGGGGTGTCTGCACCGATGTGCTGATCCGTGCCTATCGCGACGCGTTCGGCGTGGATCTGCAAGCACTGGTCAATGCCGATATGCGCGCTGCCTTTGCCGCCTATCCGCGGCGCTGGGGCCTGCGCGGGCCGGACCGCAACATCGACCATCGCCGCGTCCCCAATCTGCAGACCTTCATGGCCCGCAAGGGCGCTCGCCTGCCCTTGCCCACCTCGCCCGATGGCTGGCGCCCGGGCGACATCTTCACCTGCCTGATCGGCGGTACCCTGCCCCATATCGGCCTGGTCTCCGATCGGCGCGGGCGGAGCGGAAGCTGGGCCGTCATCCACAATATCGGCGCCGGCGCGCGTGAGGAGGATGCGCTGTTCACGCACCAACTGACCGGCCGCTACCGCTTCCTGCTCGATCGCTGAGCGTCAACCGATCAAGTGCGACAACCAGTGAAGCGTGTTGAGCGCGAACTGCTGATCGTCGGCCACCGTCAGGCCCATATGCCTGACCGGCTGGTTCGGACGCGTCACCACCTGCGCCGAGAACATCGCGGCCTCGCCGGCGATCACTACCCTGCCCTTGCCTACCGCAATGGCGACCGCTTGAGCCCTTCCACCCATCACCCTGCCCGGCGGCGCCTCGCCTTTCAGCAGCGCACCGGCTTCCAGAGGCGTTGCGACCTCAACAGCGTCCACCGGCAAACCGAGCAGGGCAACGGCACCCTCCGGAACACCAAGGGACTGCCCGGTGAAGGTCCGCACCTGCCGGACTTCCTCCTTCTCGCCGCGCCCGTGGAAGATAGGATGGTCGCCAAGCTGCGGTCCGGCATAGTCGATGGCGAAGGTCACCTTCCCGTCCTGATGCGCGGCGACATAGCCCTGGCCCATGTCCACGTCGAACGCCTTGGCGAGGTCGGCCGCCGCCCCGCCGAACGGCGCATGGTCCGCGAGCAGCAGGAGCGAGCCGCCCGCTTCGACCCAGTCATGGGTCGCGGCGATCTCCTCAGGCGTAAAGGCTGAAGTCTCCGGCGGAGCCGACTGGGCATTGGCGATGACCAGCACATTCACGCTGACCAGCGCCTCGGCCGAAAGCGGGGTCGTGAGGGCGGAAACCCTGTAACCGTCGGCTTCGAGCAGCTTGCCGAACGGCGCGTACCGCCCGTCCAGCGTGTGGAAATTCCGGTGCGCCCCGTCGATCACGACCTGCGGTCCCGGTTCGATATAGGCGGGGCTTTCCAGCTTCGGTGCATAGGCAGCGTCCGCGATCTGCTGCGCCGTCGCGGGAACCGCCAGACAGAGAAGGAACGCGCCGGCGGCAAGCATATGTCTGAGCATCGGCACTGATTACGCCTGTTAGCGCCAGGTTGCGAGACAGCCGCATCGACATTCAACTGCCGTCCGTTCGTGGCATGCGACAGGTCCAACAAAGAGGGCGCCGTGCTGGCTGTTCCTGGCTGATAATTTTTTTGCTGGCTGTTATGTTGGATTTCGGGCCGGGATTTACGGCCCGATTTCAAGCGTTTGCGGCCATGCTGGCTGTTATCGAATAACAGCCAGGTAACAGCCAGCATGCTGGCTGTTCTGCCGGAAAAACAGCCGGCGCCGATCGTCCTGCATCTTCAGACTGAGAAAGAGCGGGGCGGCACCCGGAGAGCGCCGTCCGAACTCACCCTGCCATGCTTCATCGTCAGGTTGAATCGACACGCGACACCCGTCGCTGAAGGTCGATCCGCCCTACAAGTGTTCGCGATCAGGCTTAGCCGTCATGCCGGACTTGTTGCGGCATCCACTGTGCCGCACATCCATCGGCACCTAGGTTTGCGGCACGGTGGACCCCGGAACAAGTCCGGGGTGACGATTCGACTGGGTCGCGTTCGACTCTAGCCCCGCGCGGACAGCATCCCGAGAAGATAGGCGCGGATCCGCTCGTTCCGCTCCTTGCCCGGCGCGCCCAGCACGCCGCGCACATGTTCAGGCAGATGGTCGCCCGCCTGGACTGCATCCTCGCCGAAGACGAGATGGTCGAACCACGCCTTCCACGCCTGTTTCTCCGCCGGCGGCAGGTCGCGCACGCTCATCAGCGCATGGACCATCGCGACGAACGGGGTGGCCGAGGTGTCATAGGCCCACCAGTAATTCACCAGCACGTTGATCCGGTCGAACGCGCGGACATGGTGCCACCAGATCGCCGGGATGAAGAGCATGTCGCCCGGCCCGAGTTCGGCCACCTGGGCATGCCGCCGCGCCTCGGCGAAGCGCGGATAGCGCTCCAGATCGGGCTCGTCGGGGTCGACCATGCTGGCCGGCGGCCCCGCCAGGGTGCGGTCGAGCGGCCCGACATAGAGGTTCGCCACCTGCTCGGGCGGGAAGAGGGTGAAGCGCCGCCGCCCCGCGACCACTGCGGCGAGGTTGGGCGATGCGTCGTAATGCGTGGCGACCCGCGTCGCGTTGCCGATCCACACCCGCGGCGTGGCGCCGGTCGCGGGCAGGTCGAGCCGGTTCGCCTCGCCCCAGCCGGGCAGATGATCGGGCGCCGCGGCGGCATTGGCGTAGATCGCCGGCGGATCGGCCGCGCCTTCTTCGGCGAGATGGAGCAGCTGCCCCATCAGCGCCCCCAGCGGCACCTGCTGGCGCGTGAAATTGAAGCCCCGCATATCGTCGCGGTAGAAGAAGCGGCCCGCGATCTCGGGCGGCCCCAGCAGCACCTCGAGCGGCTTGCCGCCGGCGAACCCAGCGACATATTCGGCCAGCGCCCGCTCCCCCTGCCTGCCCGCCGCAACCGCGGGCCAATCGGCCACCTGCCCGCGCAGCACGACCGGCGCGTAGCTCGGCGCGATCTCGCGGGCGAAGGTCTCGGCATCGACCGCCGGGCGTTCGGCGACGCGGGTGTCGGTCACAGGTTTGACATCGAAGGACATGACAGCCTGTTAGCGCCAAGCGCTGCCGCGCGCCATCATCCCGATAGGCATGACTGTTACCGCTAACGGAAAATCAGGCCGGACGCGCCGATCTGGAGGGCGGACGGCGCCGCGGCGCCGCGTCCGACTGGCGGCGGACCAGGGTGAAATCGAGCACCACATGCTGCTGCTTCTCGTCGTTCGCGCGCGGGCGGCGAATCGACGACACCAGCATCTCCACCGCCGCGCGCGACATGTCGGCGATCGGCTGGTGGATGGTGGTCAGTTCGGGCCAGATCGCGGTCGCCAAGGTGGTGTCGTCGAAGCCGCACACCGTCAGATCGCCCGGCACGTCGAGCCCGCGGCGATGCGCCACCGCGACACAGGCCGCCGCCATATCGTCATTGCTGGCGAAGATCGCGGTGGGCGGATCGACCACGTCGAGCAGCTTCTCCGCCGCATCCAGGCCGGAGCGATAGGTGAACAGCCCCTGCACGATCAGCGCGTCGTCCACGGCAATATGCGCCTTGGCCAGCGCATCGCGATAGCCGCGCAGCCGCTCGTCGCTGGCGGTCTGTTCGGGATTGCCGATGACGAACCCGATGCGCTGATGGCCAAGCGAGACGATATGGCCGGTCATCGACCAGGCCGCCGAATATTCGTCGATGCTGACCGCGTTCAGCTCGGCTGCGGGCTGGCCGCTGCCGACCAGCACCGCCGGCACGCCCTCATCGGCGATCGTCTTGATCAGCTTGGGGGAGTCGCACAGTGGCGAGGGCAGGATCAGCCCGTCGATCCCGCTGTCGATCAGATGTTTGGCGACCTCGATCTCGTGATCGCCCAGCTCGCATTTCTCTATGATCAACTGCACGTCGCTGCGGCTGGCCTGGTCGAGGCTGCCGACCAGGAACTCGCTGAGATAGGCGGCGCTGGGATTGCTGTAGAGCAGCCCGATCCGCACCGGCGCCGCGCCGGCCAGGCTGCGCGCGGCAGGGTTGGGCGAATAGCTGAGCGCGGCAATGGCGGCATTGACCGCGTCGCGAGTCGTCGGGCGGACATTGGCTTCGCCATTGATCACGCGGGACACGGTCATGGATGAAACCGACGCCATGCGAGCAACGTCTCTGATCGTCGGTGCCGTTCTACGGCGGCGGGAGTTCTTCTCGTTCACGGTACTATGGGTCTCCTCTTGCCTGCTAATAGCCTATTATTTCGATTCCGCACCATATCTGCATGCAAGACCGCGCCCGACGCCTCCCAGGCCGAAAATGTCCTCGATTACTGCCCATAGCGAGCCCGCGCGCGTCCTATTGACAAGGTTGGTCAAACGGCCATCATGATACCGCTATCAAGGCCGCCGGAACCTTGAAGCGGGGCAGCGGGGAGGGACGATGAGCGAAATATCGCGTCGCGAGGGCCTGATGATGGCCGCCGGCATGGTGCTCACCGCCTGCGCCGGCAGCGGCCCCTCTTCCGGCACCGTGACCGGGCCGAGTCCGACACCGACTCCCTCGCCAAGCCCGACATCGCCGACCGTCTCCCTGAACAGCGCGGCGCGCACCAAGGGCATGCGCTTCGGGTCTGCCTATGCGTGGAGCACGCCCGGCGCCGATCGCGGGTCCTTCGCCAACCCGTCCTATGCCGCGCTGATCGAGGGAGATTGCGGCATCCTCGTTCCCGAGAACGAGATGAAATGGCAGTTCATCCGCCCCAGCGCGACGGCGTTCGACTTCACCCGTCTCGACGCGATGATGGCCTATGCCGAAAGCAAGGGGCTGGCGGTTCGCGGCCATAATCTGCTGTGGCACCAGCCCAAATGGATGCCGGCCTGGGCCGAAAGCCATGACTATGGCCCCAATCCCGCGATCGAGGGCGATCGCGTGCTGACCGAACATATCCGTACCGTCTGCGCCCGCTACGGCGCGAAGATCGCCAGCTATGACGTGGTCAACGAGGCGGTGAATCCGGCCGATGCGAGCCTGTACGAGACGGCACTGTCGCGCGCGATCGGCGGGGCGACGGCAACGCTCGACCTCGCCTTCCACACCGCCCGCGCCGCCGCGCCGCACGCGCAGCTCGTCTATAACGACTATATGGGCTGGGAGCCGGGCAATGCGAACCACCGCGCCGGCGTGCTCCGTCTGCTCGAAGGGTTCAGGACACGCGGCACGCCCGTAGATGCGCTGGGCGTTCAGTCGCACCTCATCACGCAAGGTACCGACACCGCCGCCAGCGTTTCCGCACAGCAGGCGGAGTGGCGCCGTTTTCTCGATCAGGTCGTGGCAATGGGCTACAAGCTGCTGATCACCGAATTCGACGTGCGCGACAATAATCTGCCCGCCGACATCACCGCGCGGGACCGGGCGGTGGCGGATTACAGCCGCGCCTATCTCGACGTGATGGTCGCCTATCCCCAGCTGTCGGACGTTCTCGTCTGGGGCATATGCGACCGGTATAGCTGGATCGAGGGGTTCGAGCCGCGCGGCGACGGGGCGAAGCGGCGCCCCTGCCCTTACGACAGCGATTTCAAGCCCAAACCGATGCGCACCGCCTTCGCCGAAGCGTTCGCGGCAGCACCGGCGCGGACCTGACACGAGCCGCGCGAGGCGGCCAGAAGAGGAGCGGAGGATATGCGACAGGTTTTGACGATGTTTCTTGCAGGCAGCGCGGCGATGCTTGCCCTGCCGGTGCTCGCCCAGCAGGCGGCCCCGGCGGCGAAGAGCGATGCGTCCGACGACATCATGAAGAAGGCGGTCAACCAGCCCGGCACCAACTGGCAGATCTATGGCCCGAACCAGAAGGCTAAGGCGCTGAACGATGGCGGCGTGCCCGGCGGCCAGGTGATCCGCGTAACCGTGTCGGCCAAGGGCACCAATGCCTGGGACGTCGGCTCCAGCTCCCCGATCCAGAAGCCGATCGCGGCCGGCGACACGATCCTGGTCGCGATGTACCTGCGTGCGCCCGAGCTGAAGGACGGCGAGACCGCCTCCATCCCCTATATCGGCGCGAACGGGGCGGCGGCGCCCTATGAGAATCTGGTCGGCAACGGCGTGACGATCACGAAGGACTGGAAACTCTATTACGCCTCCGGAAAAGCCTCCAAGGCCTTTCCCGGCGGCAGCATGCGGGCGACCGCTCATCTCGCCGCGGACAAGCAGGTGATCGATCTCGGCCCTGTGTTCGTGCTCGATTTCGGCCAGAATTACGACCCGGCCAAACTCCCCAAGAACTGAGGACAAGAGACGATGAAGCGTGCCTGTGGAGCGGCCTTGATGGTCGCGTTGTTGACGAGTGCAGGCACGCCGATCGCCGCCGCGCCCAAAAAGGCCCGGGCCGCTGCGCCCTCTCCGGACAACCGCGCCGCCGCGCTGGTCAGGCGGATGACCCGCGACGAGAAGCTGACTCTGGTGTTCGGCTATTTCGGCACCGATTTTCCGTCGAAGAAATTCCTCACGCCGAAGGGATCGCGCCCCGGTTCCGCGGGTTATGTCCCCGGCATCCCGCGCCTGGGCATTCCGCCGCAATGGCAGACCGACGCGGGAGTCGGTGTCGCGACCCAGGGCGGCGCGGCGGTGAAGCGCGAGCGGACCGCCCTGCCCTCGGGCCTCGCCACTGCGGCGAGCTGGAACACGGCGCTCGCCTTTGCCGGCGGCGCGATGATCGGCAAGGAAGCGCGCCATTCCGGCTTCAACGTGATGCTGGCAGGCGGCGTCAATCTGATGCGCGAGCCGCGCAACGGCCGGAACTTCGAATATGGCGGGGAGGATCCGCTGCTCGCCGGCACGATGGTCGGCGCGCAGATCGCGGGCATCCAGTCGAATCACATCATCTCGACTGTGAAGCATTATGCGATCAACGATCAGGAGACCGATCGCTTCGCGGGCAATTCGATCCTCGGCGAAGCGGCGATGCGTATGTCCGACCTGCTCGCCTTCCAGTTCGCGATCGAGCGGTCGAACCCGGGCTCGGTGATGTGCTCCTACAACCGGATCAACGGTACCCATGCCTGCGAGCATGATTTCCTGCTGAACCAGGTGCTGCGCAAGGACTGGAAATGGCCGGGCTATGTCATGTCCGACTGGGGCGCGACGCACAGCACGGCGAAGGCGGTGAAGGCCGGCCTGGACCAGGAATCGGGCTTCCCGTTCGACGACGCGCCCTATTTCGGCGAGCCGCTCGCCAAGGCGATCGCCAGCGGCGGAGTGAGCGACGCGCAGCTCGATGCGATGGTCACGCGCATCCTGCGTTCGATGATCGCGCACGGCCTGTTCGAGTTTCCCGTCGCCGAGGCCCCGATCGACCATGCCGCGCACGCCGTGGTGACGCGCCAGGACGCCGAGGAAGGCATTGTCCTGCTCAAGAATGCTGCCGCGATCCTCCCCTTGTCGCCCACGACGAAGCGGATCGCGGTGATCGGCGGGCATGCCGACAAGGGTGTGCTCGCGGGCGGCGGATCGTCTCTGGTCTATCCGAAGGGCGGCAACGCCGTGCCCGGATTGACGCCGACGAGCTGGCCGGGGCCGATCATGTATTACCCGTCCTCGCCGCTCGCCGCGATCGCGAAGCAGGCGCCGGGCGCCATGGTGCGCTTCGCCGACGGCAGCGATCCGGCGGCCGCGGCGGCGCTGGCCCGCGACAGCGACGTCGCGATCGTGTTCGTCACGCAATGGGCGGGCGAAGCGTTCGACGTGCCGCTGACTCTCTCCGACCATCAGGATGCGCTGGTCGAAGCGGTCGCCGGCGCGAACCGGAAGACGGTCGTGGTGATGGAGACCGGCGGCCCGATCCTCACGCCCTGGATCGACCGGGTCGGTGCCGCGCTGGCGGCCTGGTATCCCGGCACCGAGGGCGGCACGGCGATCGCCAATTTGTTGTTCGGCAAGGTCAACCCGTCGGGCCGCCTGCCCGCGACCTTCCCGCGTGGCCTCGATCAATTGCCCCACCCGGCCGAGCCGAACAAGCGCGACACGAATTACACCGAGGGCGCGGCAATCGGGTATAAATGGTACGATTCGAAGGGCCTCGATCCGCAATTCGCCTTCGGCCATGGGCTTTCCTACACCAGCTTCTCCTTTGCCGGACTCAGCGCCGCGCCCTCCGGCAGCGGCATCGGCGTACGCTTCACCGTGCGCAACACCGGCAAGGTCACGGGCAAGGCGGTGCCGCAGATCTATGTGGCGGGTGCCGGCTGGGAGGCGCCGAAGCGGCTTGGCGGCTTCGCCAAGGTCGCGCTGGCGCCCGGCGCCTCGAAGCAGGTGACCGTGCAGGTCGATCCGCGCCTGCTCGCGACCTGGGACGAGGCCGGGCATCAATGGCGCATCGCGGCGGGAAGTTACGACGTTATACTTGGCGCTTCCTCCCGCGAAATTGCGCAAAAGATACGGATTCGGCTCCCGGCACGGGTGTTGCCGGTGGGATGGTCGCCAAATCGAGGCAGGTGACTGAGTATCGGAGAAGTACCAGACATCATCGTCGAAATGATCTTCAAGACGGGATTCGCTCAGTCGCGATTTATGCGACCCACCAGCGAAGGGAGCAGAATCGCGTCCAACAAATAGTGCTCCAGTAAAAAACTCACGGCTGGTCCGTGGTAATTTCCCGTGCTCATACCAGGCGCGCCAGCGACATGGTCGTTCGCACCCGACAGATAACTCGTAAGTATAGAATTTTGCGAGTGGCATGATGAGGACTGCTCACTGCCTCCGGAAGGGGAATCCGCCAATGGGATAGGGCAGCGCCGATTTATATTGAATCGGCTCGGTCGGGTGGCGCGAGCAGGCCGACCGAACCCATTCGGGCATCGGGGGTTACGCGGAGGATGCCGGTTGGCTAATCGGCGACGATGAGGATCGCCGTCATCTCGGACATTCACGGCAATGTGGCCGCGCTCGATGCCGTGCTCGCCGATATCGCGGCGCGCGGGGTCGACCTGATCGTGAATCTGGGCGACATCTGCTCGGGCAGCCTGTTCCCGAGCGAGACGGCGGACCGGCTGATGCCGTTGGCGCTGCCGACCATCAGGGGCAATCATGAGCGGCAGCTGGTGACATTGCCACGGGACCGCATGGGCCAGTCCGATCTCTATACGGTTGAACGGCTACGCCCCGACCAGCTCGCGTGGCTGGGCGGCCTGCCGACAAGCATCCATGTCACCGACGATGTGCTGCTGGTCCACGGAACGCCCGACAGCGACCTGACCTATTTCCTTGAGACCGTCACCGAGAACGGGCTGCGCGAAGCGACGCTCGCCGAGGTGGAACAGCGCGCGGGCGATACGGATGCGGCACTGATCCTGTGCGGCCACACCCATCTGCCCCGAACGCTCCGCCTTCCGCACGGGCGCCTCATCGTGAACCCGGGAAGCGTCGGGCTCCCCGCCTATGACGACGACCGTCCCTTTCCCCATGTCGTCGAGAGCGGATCGCCCCATGCGCGCTATGCCATCGTCACCCGGGCGGCGGGGCGATGGTCGGTCGAACTGCTCGCGGTCGATTATGATTGGGAAGGCGCGGCCGAGGATGCGGAAGCGCATGGCCGCCCCGACTGGGCGCGGGCGCTGAGGACTGGCCGGGTCTAGATCAGACGGGCAATTTCCGCCCTTCGGCAGCACTCCGCCGCGCCAGCGCGATCAGCTTCAGCCCCATCAGCGCATCGGCCGGATCGACCGGCAGCGGGGCGCCATCGAGGATCGCATCGGCCACTCCCTCATAAAAACGCCGCCAGTCGCCGCGCATCGAGGGCACCAGTTCGGGCTGGCCATCCGCCAGCGTCAGCGTGCCGAACGCCTCGGGCGCTTCCTCGCCATACCCGGCATCGTTGGCGCTCGCGCCGGCACGCAGCATGGCTTCCTGCGGATCGAGGCCGTGTTTCACGAAGCTGCCCGCGCTCCCGTGGAGCGCGAAGCGCGGTCGCGGCGCCACCACCAGGGTCGAGGCGGAGAGGATCACGCGCCGCGCGCCGTAGTGCAGGGTCAGCTCGAAATAATCGTCGACCACCACGTCCCGCCTCTGCGCCGCTACATCGGCGGTGACCGCCTCCGGCGTGCCGAACAATTGCAGCGCCTGGTCGATCAGATGCGGTCCGAGATCGGCGAGCATGCCGCCGCCCTGCCCCACCGCCGCCTCGCGCCAGCCGGGCTTGATCGCCGGGCGGAACCGGTCCCAGCGCAGCTCGGCGAGCATCACCTCGCCCAGCGCATCGCCGCCCAGCACGTCGAGCACCGTCAGGAAATCCGCGTCCCAGCGGCGGTTGTGGAACACCGACAACACCAGCCCACGCTCCGTCGCCAGCTCGATCAGCGCAGCGCCGTCGGCCGGGTCGACCGCGAAGGGCTTGTCGATCACGACATGCTTGCCCGCCTCCAGCCCCGCTTTGGCCAGCGGGGCGTGCAGCTCGTTGGGCGTCGCGATCACGATCAGGCCGATCGACGGGTCCGCGATCAACGCCTCGGCGGTCGGCACCACCGCAACGCCGGGAAAGGCCCTGGCGACCTCATCCTTGCGCGAGGTGACTACGCCCGCGAGCTTCAGCCGCTCGACCGCATCGACCAGGGGCGCATGGAAGCTCGCGCCGGCCAGCCCGAACCCGATCACCCCGACATTGATCATCATTCTTCCTCTCGATCAGCCATGCTGCGTCGACAGGATTTTCGGGTCGCTGGCAAGGCTGTGGAGATAGGCGTGGCGCTCGGGCGTGCCCGCGCGCAGTTTTTCCAAATGATGCCGCTGATCCTCGGTCAGGCGAAAGCGGACATAGCCGAGCGAGGTCAGGCATTTCTCCAGAGTGGATTTCTGCAGCGCGGCGATCTCGCGGAAACGCTGCTCCGGACGTGCGCCCTGCACCGCCATGACGATCGCCTCGGCTCCCGACATTGGCTGAGAAGCCGTCTCGTTGATGTTCGAGGCAAGATTGTCGATCTGGCTCGACGCCCTCACCAGCGCCTTTGCTGCCGGGGTGTCCGACACGTCCAGATAATAGGCCTGGCGCCCGCACAGCACCGCATCCTCGCGATACCGGTCGAGCGAGACACCCGCCTTGCCCCAGCTCTCGCGCGGCGCGCTCGCCGCGTCGGCGGCGGCGGAAATGAAGAGGGCGCCAAGGACAACCGGCAGAAGGGCACGAGACATTTCCGCTCTCCCGAACAGGTTTCCGCTCATCGATCTCGACATCTACGGGCACGAGCTGCGCCACTGGGCGCCGCGCCGGATATCGCTATTTGAAATGGAAGTTGCGATCAACCAAACTCTTCGCTAATGGCCCGCGCATGCGACAGATACGCTCCCTCAATCGAATGCAACGATTTACCAGCAATTGGTGAAGCTGCGTTCGCTTCACTGCTTTGCAGTGTAGCTCAGAGGTAGAGCAGGGGGTCCATAAGCCTTAGGTCGCTGGTTCGATCCCAGTCACTGCAACCAATTGACCGTAGCCGAACAAGGTGGACGGGGCCGACTGTTAATCGGCTTACGGCAGGTTCGATTCCTGCACGGTCAGCCAATCCCTCATGCCAGATTAGCTCAGCGGTAGAGCGGCGGGTTGAAGATCCGCGCGGCGATGGTTCGATTCCATCATCTGGCACCACATCAGCGAGCGCGTGGGCGCGGCCCGGTCCCCAAAACCGACGCCAGCAGGTTCGACTCCTGCCGCTGGTGCCATTCCCCGTTCGTCCAAGGGCAGGACTCGCACTTTGACTGCCGCCATCGAGGTTCGAATCCTCGACGGGGAACCATTTTTTCGGCGTCCCTCTCCTGTTACGGTCGGCTCATGACCGAAACCCTCACCGAAGCCGATATCAGCGATCTCGAGCGCTTCTCCTTCGGCGACAGCCCGGAACTCGCCAACGCCCTGCTCGCGCTGGTGCTGGCGGGGATCAAGACCGGGACCTGCTGGGCGGCGCGGGACGGTCAGCTCACCGAGATCGGCAAGCGCATGGTCGCCTGCGACGGGCGCGGTCGTCCGCGCGCGGTGATCGAGACCGTCACGCTTCGTCAGCTCGCTTTTTCCGAGGTGAAGGCGGAGTTCGCCGTGAAGGAAGGCGAAGGCGATCGCAGCCTGGACTATTGGCGCGATGCCCATCAGCGTTACTTCACCCGAAACGGCGGGTTCGAGCCCGGCATGCTGCTCTGGTGCGAGGAATTTCGCCTGATCGCGACGATCGAACCGTCGGACATGGAGCAGGCCTGATGCCCGCGACCATTCGCCACCTTGCCTCCGGCGATCTCGCCTTGATGGACGCCCTGCTCGACACGTTCGGCGAGGCGTTCGAGGACGCAGAAACCTATGCCGCGAAACGGCCGAGCCCGGATTACCTCCGCCGCCTGCTCGGCAGCGACCATTTCTTCGCCCTCGCCGCGGTGAGGGACGGCGCGGTCGTCGGCGGTCTCGTCGCCTATGAGCTGCAGAAATTCGAGCAGGAACGCAGCGAGATCTATATCTACGACCTCGCCGTTTCCGAGGCTCATCGCCGCGAAGGCATCGCCACCGCGCTGATCGAGCATCTGCGACAGATCGCCGCCCGGCGCGGCGCCTATGTCATCTTCGTCCAGGCCGATCATGGCGACGATGCCGCCATCGCGCTCTATACGAAGCTGGGTGCGCGCGAGGACGTGCTGCATTTCGATATCGCGGTGCCTTGATCCTTTGGGATCCTCTGGCACTTCGCGCCGAATGCGATACCAGCGATCGACACCATCAACCGAAAGTGATCGAATGCCCGGAGGCCTGGTAGCGCTGCTCGACGATATCGCGATGATCGCGAAGCTAGCCGCGGCCTCGGTGGACGACGTCGCCGCTGCCGCAGGCCGGGCGGGCGTGAAGGCGGCGGGCGTGGTGATCGACGATACCGCGGTCACCCCGCGCTATGTCGTCGGCCTGACACCCGATCGCGAGCTGCCGATCATCGCCAGGATCGCGATCGGCTCGCTGCGCAACAAGCTGCTGATCCTGCTGCCCGCCGCCCTGCTGCTCAGCAGTTTCCTGCCCTGGGCGATCACGCCGCTGCTCATGATCGGCGGCGCCTATCTCTGCTTCGAGGCGACCGAAAAGATCTTCGAAGCCGTCACCGGCACCCATCATGCCGAGGAAGTCGCCGATATCCACGACCCGGCGGAGCTGGAGAAACGCCAGGTCGGCGGTGCCATCCGCACCGATTTCATCCTGTCCGCCGAGATCATGGTCATCGCCCTGTCCGACATCCCCGAGCAATCGGTGGTGATGCAGGGCGTGGTGCTCGCCGCGGTGGGCATCGCCATCACGGTCGGCGTGTACGGCGTGGTCGGGCTGATCGTGAAGATGGACGATATCGGCCTTCACCTCGCCCAGCGGAAGCAGGCGGGAGTCCGCGCGCTCGGCCGCGGGCTGGTCAAGGCGATGCCGCTCCTGCTCGAAGGCCTGTCGACCCTGGGCGTCGCGGCGATGGCCTGGGTCGGCGGCGGGTTCATCGTGCACGGGCTGGAGGAATTCGGCCTCGGCATGATCTCGCACGGGTTGCACGATGCGGCCAAGGCGGTCGGCCATGCCTCGCCTGTGGCGCAAGGGTTGGTCGAATGGCTGGCCGGCGCGCTCGGATCGGCGGTGGTCGGCATGATCGTCGGCGGGGTGATCGTCGCGGTGCTGCACCTGATCCCGCGCAAGGGCGGGCACGGCGCGGCACCTGCCTGAACATGTCAGCGGCCGGGCCCGGCGGGGAATTCGCTCAGTGAGCGTCAAGGGCTGACGGGTATGGGCGGGCTCGGCGCGCCCAATGCCGCAGTGGCGACAGCAGCGCTGATCGCTTCCAAGGTCGCATCGACGCCCGATACCCCGACGCCGCCTCCCCCGCCTCCGCCCGCCTGTGTCGAGGGCATGTCTGACGTGCCCAAGCCTTGAGCTCCCCCCGACCATGCCTGCGCCGCAGCATCCCATGCGGCGGCCTGACTACTCCATGCCACCGCATTCTGCACTAGGGGCTGAAGAAGTTCATACATCGCCGGCCGGTACTCCTCGGGCGTCGCCGAAATGGCGGCGGCGACATAGGAGCTGATCGCGGAAACTACTTGCCGCATTGCATCCGCTGTTTCCTGCATTTTATCCGAGGCGGCCTGCGTCTTGCTTACCAGCTTTGCCGGCAGGATATCGGCGCCAGCCGCGCCATTGGCCGTGTTTGCCGCGCTGATTGCAATGCTTGCTTTCGAATTCGCGATCGTCATTTTCGATGCGATGTCCCCGACGCTCTGCGCGCCGGCCGGAGCTGCGATCAACGCGGCGCAAACCAGCGCTGCCGTCACGATCCGCAACAGCCGCGCCCGGGCCGACCGGAGATGGCCAGTGACATCGGTCGATGTGGATCGGCTCATTTCGCATCCCCTGACGCATAGGAAGAAGCCAAATACATCTTGATCGCACCCTACAGGTGTGATCGGTCGATCATGACCGTATCCCTATATTCCTCTTTCCGGGCTTAATGGAGTCCAGCCTTCTCCATTTTGAATATACATGTCATGGAGCAGGCAGCATCTCTCCCTCATGCGCCTGCACGTATTCAATCCAGTTTAACTCTATCGTTACTCGGCCTTACGCCCGGGCTGAACACCGCGATTTTCTTTCACGGCGCGCACGGCATCCGCGACGCTGAACGACGCGCCGTGCGCCAGGCGATCGAACCCGGCCGCCACCAGCACGTCGCGAACGCGATCATGCGCCCGCGCGAGATGCAGGGACAGCCCTTTCGCCTCAAGCAGCCTTTCGAACTCGGCGATCGCTTCCAGCGCGGTGCTGTCGAGATCGTCGCTTTCCTCCAGGCTGAGGACGACGTCGGTATCGCCGGCACGCGCCAATATTCTCGTCGCGATGGTGCCGAGCGACTGTTCGGCATTGGCGAAGAAAAGCGGCGCGTTCGGGCGGAAGATCGCGATGCCAGTCACGGCCCGGGCCTCGGGATGGCGCGCCCGATCGACAAAATCATGGCCGCCGTTCAGGCAGCCAAGCTCGCTCACCGCTGGATGGGCGAGCCGGTTGAGCAGTGCGCCGATCGACAGCGCCACCGCGATCAGCATCCCGTCGAGCACGCCGAACAGGATCACCCCACATGCCGCGGCGAGCGCGATCCACTGGTCGCGGTCGATCATGAACAGCCGGGTCAGCGGTGCCGGCGACAGGGCATGGGAAAGCACCGCGATCACCACCGCCGCCAGCAGCGGCTGCGGCAGGGCCTCGATCGTCGAGCCGGCCAGCAAGGCCGCCGCCGCGAGCGCGATCAGCGCCGTGACTGCGGCGAGCCGGCTCGTCGCGCCGGCGGATTCATTGGCCGACGCAGCGGAGAAGCCGGCCCCGACCGGCATGCCCTGAACCAGCGCGGACAACAGGTTCGCGCCGGCGAGCGCACCGAATTCGCGATTGGCGGAGAGCGAATCGCCATGGCGCAGCGCGAGCGTTCGAACGGTACCCCAGCTTTCGGCGAACAAGATCAACGTCAACGGTACGGCGAGCTGTACGAGGCGCGACCAGCGCGCGAAACTGAAGTCCGGCAGGGTCCAGACGGACAGGCCGAAATCGATCGGCCCGACCGGGGCCACACCCAATGCCGGCAAGTCGATCATCCGCGACGCCGCGACGCCCAGGATCAGGGCGATCAGCGCGGCGGGAAGCCGGGTCGTGGCGCGCAGGCCCAGCAACAACGCCAACGCGACCACGCCGATCACGACGCTCGCGACGTTCGTCCGGCCGAGATTCGCCGCGATCTCTGCCAGCAGGGCCAGCGTGGACGACGAGGCGAGCTTCAGTCCCAGCAAATGCGGCAGCTGGCGGATGATGATGTTGATCGCCAGGCCGAAGGCGAAGCCGCGCAGGACCGGGCGGGCGATGAAGGCCGACAGGCTGCCGAGGCGGAACAGGGCAATCAGCGCGAACAGCGCCCCGACGATCGCGACCATCACCGTCGCCATGGCGCCGCGCTCGGCCGGGCTGCCCGGCAGGGTCGCCAGGGCGGCCGCGAGAATGGCCGCCGAGGACGAGGTCGGTCCGACGATCGCGAAACGGCTGCGGCCGAGCAGGGCATAGGCCACGCCGCCGGCAAGCGCGGCAAGGATCGCGCGTCCCGGCGTAAACCCGGCAATGCCCGCATAGGCGACGGCTTCAGGCAGCATCAGCCCGGCCACGGAAAGACCGGCCATGACGTTCATGATGGTCTGCGCGGGGATGCCGAGGATCGCCTTCACGCCACTACCTTAATGGCACGTCGATCTACGGCAATCCATTCCAAGGCAGGGAAGCCGCGCGGCGCGATCATAAGCGATGATGTGCCGGGAAGCACAATTCCCAAGATCAGTCCAAATTACGGGTGTAATTACGGGTGCAATAATGCCGAAGCGGCGCATAGACCAGGCTTGATGTACGACGGGGGACCACGGCCATGGCCAGCATTCAAATCTATGCGAGACCGCTGCGACTATATCGTTATCGCAACCTCCGCTCCCGGCTTGTGGGGGATGAGCTTCGTCTCGATCCTACAGCGCTCGACCGGGAGCTGGATGCGATAGAGAATCGATACATCTTCTGCCCGCGATACAAGGATATGAATGATCCGATGGAGGGACTCTATCGCGCCAGCGGTCGCGTCCGCGACCGTCCGGATTACCAGCGGGTCGAAGGGCTGCTCTTCGGGGAAAAGATGGAGACAGGAATCGCCTCGCTTTGCGAGAGTTGGAACAACGAGTTGATGTGGGCGCATTATGCGGACGGGTTCCGCGGCATCTGCGTGAGTTATTCGTTCGAAAAATTGCTGCAAGGTCTGCCGGACTCCTGCGCGCTGTCGCGCATCATCTATGGCGACAAGCCATATCATCTTCACACTGCTGCACTCCGGCAGGAAGATAGGGCGCGAGCCATTCTTTCGACGAAGAGCCTCAAATGGTCCTATGAGCGGGAGTGGCGGCTCTTCGCCGACCATACGGGACCTGCCCGTTTCGAAATCGATGCAGTGTCCTCCGTCTATCTCGGCGCACGAATGCACGCTGAAGATCGGCGACGGGTCAGGCAGCGGCTGGAATCCGCCGGCATCGTCATGCGCGAAACCTTCGTCGACGGATTCACGGTGAAGCGAAGCGGCCGGGTTCTCCGCGCCGAAGGATAGGCCAGATATCTGGATAATGGTCGGGGAGACAGGATTCGAACCTGCGACATCCTGCTCCCAAAGCAGGCGCGCTACCGGACTGCGCCACTCCCCGACGGACGGGTCGCTTAGGCTGGACCGGGGTGCGACGCAAGGCCGCTCGGTCATCCCCGGCCGAACAGCGGCATATTGGTCGCCATGATCGTCATGAAGGGGATGTTCGCCTCAAGCGGCAGCGCCGCCATCTGGACGACCGCGCGGGCGACATGGCCGACATCCATCCTCGGCTCGGCGCGGATGCTGCCGTCGGGCTGCGGTACCCCCTGCCCCATCGCGGCGCTCATCTCGGTGACGGCATTGCCGATATCGATCTGCCCCGCCGCGATGCCAAAGGCGCGGCCGTCGAGCGCGATCGACTTGGTCAGGCCGGTGATGGCGTGCTTGCTCGCCGTATAGGGCGCCGAATTCGGGCGCGGCCGATCGGCCGAGATCGATCCGTTGTTGATGATCCGCCCGCCCTGCGGCGACTGACGCTTCATTACCCGCATCGCGGCACGGGCGCACAGGAAGCTGCCGAGCACATTGATGTCGAGCAGCGACCGGATCGCCTCGACCGCCAGTTCGTCGAGCGGCACCGGCGGCGCCGAGATGCCCGCATTGTTGAACAACAGGTCAACCCGGCCGAACTCGGCGATCGCCGAGTCGAGCAACGCATCAACCGACGTCGCATCAACCACGTCGCAAGGGACGACGCGCATCGACCCAGCGCCCAGCGTCGCCGTCTCTTCGAGCGTCTCACGCCGCCGCCCGGCCAGCACCACGCGCCACCCGGCCTCGCCCAGGGCAAGCGCCACCGCGCGGCCGATGCCGCTTCCGGCGCCCGTCACGATCGCCACCCGATTGTCCATGAACACTCCCCGACCGAATCGACCGTCCGCTGGGAAACTTGGTGGGCCCGGCAGGACTTGAACCCGCAACCTACCCGTTATGAGCGGGCAGCTCTAACCAGTTGAGCTACAGGCCCCACCAAGCCGCTCGTTAGCTGAGGGTCAGCTTCGGTGGCAAGGCCGCCGCGTCGATGATCTGTCCGAGCGATGCCGGCGCGACGCCGCGCCGCTCCAGATCGCCGAGAATCCGGTCCCACCAGTGATGGAAGGCGGCAAGGTCCGCCGCATCCCGCACATAAGGCGTGTGGCCGGGCGCGACTGAGGGCGAATGGAAGGAGAAGTTGAGCAGGCGCACCCCCTCGCCCACCGCGACCGCCACTGCCTCCAGCGCATCGGCCAGCGGCATTTCCTCGGGTGTCAGTGCGACACGGGAAAGCAGATGAGTCCTGGCGAAGAGCCCGCGTCCCTTGGGCAGCTTCCCCAGCAGATTGTAGAGGCCGACCCCGCCGCGCCGCGCCAGCCCGGTGAAGACCGTGGTCAAGGGCAGCTCGATGATCGATCCGACACGGAACGCATGGTTGCCGACTGCCCCGAAATCCGGCCCGCCCTCGTCGCTGTAGCGATAAGATGACCGCATCGAACTATCGAGCGCATAGCCCCGTGCCGCGAGCAGCCCGGCCGTCGCCGGGCCGATGCCGTAGCGCCCGGCGCGATAGGCGCGTGGCGCGGCGCCGAAGGCCGATGCGATCGCTTCGGTCAGCGCATCGATCTTGGCCGCCTCCAGCGCCTCGGGAAGATTGCCGGCGAAGCTGTTGGCCGGCGTCAGCGCCTCGTCGAACGGCGGATTGACCCAGGGATGGAGTTGGGTCCCGATCGCCGACACGCCATCGGCGAGCACCTCGCGCAGCATGTCGATCGCCTGGCGGTCGGTCGCGATCGGATAGTCGACCATATAGGTCAGCGGCACGCCCCGCTCGGCGAAGCGGCGATGCGCCGCAGGGATCGCAGTGACATGCGACAGGCCGTGACTGTCGCGATCGAGCGGCGCGTCCCAGTCGAACTCCTCCTCGGTATCCACGAAGACGGTGAAACGCGTGCCGAAATCCTCGGGCCAGGCGATCAGATCGGCGGCGGTCGGCGGGGGGACGCGGTATCCCGTCACCGCGCCCGGCAAAGGCGTGGATTGGTCCACGATCAGCTTGAAGAAACCTGCTCCACGCTCTCGATAACGGCGGCCGGGAGCCGCAAAGTCAAGGCCTTGTCACCGATGACGAGCGCGCCGCGCAGCTCGGTGGCAAGGTTGCGGGCCAGCCGCAGGGCGAAGCCGGTACCGAGCAGCGGGGCGCCCTCGCGATCGCCCTCGGTCTCGGTCTCGGCATCGATCGTCAACAGGCTGTCGCCGGCATAGGCGGCCAGCGCGGCGGGCCGATCGAACACGACCGCGACCATGGCGTCCGCCTCGAGCGTCGCGGCGATGCCGATCCGCTCCCCCCGTCCGCCCGACGCCACGAGCGTCGCCATCAACCGCGCGATCAGCCGCTCGACTGCCCGGTCGTCGCCCGCAATCGCCAGGTCGCTGCCGCCGGTATAGATGTCGATCGTCGTGCCGCGCAGAGTCGCCAGCGGCAGCAGGTCGCTTGCGACCCGCTCGAGCAGCGGCACCAGCGGCACCTCGCCCGGGCGCAGGTCGAGCGCCCTGGATTCGATCCGCGCCGCCATGTCGATATCGTCGATCGCGGTCAGCAGGCTGCCCGCCTGGTTGCGGATATCGGCGGCATGCGCGCGATACGCTTGCGGTACCGGCCCGAGCATCTGCGATTCGATCATCTCGGCGAAGCCGGCGATCGCATTGGTCGGCGTGCGCAGCTCGTGGACGAGCTGGCGCAGCGCATCGGAGGCGGGGGTGCGAATCGGGCGCGGATCGGCCGTCTCGTCGGGGCGGGGGCGACGCGCCGTCCCGCGATAGCCGGTGAAACGCCCGCTCTCGCGGTCGAACACCGGGATGCCGGTGATCCGCCATTGCCCGGCGGCGTCCGAATCGCCATCGACGACCAGGCGCGCATTGGCGAAGCCGGCGCGCCGGCGGAACGCCCCGGCGGCGGCACCGTCCACCCGCGATCCTCCGGACACGGCGGCGAGATCGAGCGAAAGCCCGATCAGCGGCGCGCGCGCGGCACCCTCGATCCAGCGAACGATGCCCGACGCATCGGTCTCGAACCGGAAGCTCCGCGCCTGGATCGATTCGAACTCGAACAGCTCGGGCTGGATCTCCGGCAAGATCGGGGTCGTCGGCGCTTCCTCGCGCTGGCGCTGATAGGCATCGATCCGCGCGACCAGTTCGGCGATCTGGAACATGCCGCTCGATGCCTCGGCCGGCGGCGGCTGCAGGGCGGAAAACTCGATCACCTCGGCGCCCGGGCCCGAAGCCTCGGCCTCTTCCTGAACCTGGGGGGCTTCTTCGGTCTCGGCAGCTTCCGGAGTCTCGGGGACCTCCCCAGCCTCCAGGGCCTCCGTCTCGGGCAACGTGTCCAGAATCGATTCGGCTTCCACGGGAGCCTGCTCTGCCTCAGCCTCGCTATGGCGCAACGCTTCCGCGACGACCGGTAGACCGAGCGCAACGCTGGCGAACGACACGAAGGTCGATTCGGGCGGCGCGACGATTGCCGGTTCGGCGACCGTTTCCGGCTCGACGACCTCTGGCTCCGGCGCAGCCGCGATCGCGGGCTCCGGCTCATTGGCGGGAAGCGGGCCGAGCACATCGGTCCAGTCGATCGATTCCACGGCGACCGCGGTATCGAGCGCCCCAGTCTCCTCGACCGTCTCCTCGACCGCAACCTCGGGCAGTGCCGCTTCCACGTCCGCCTGGATCTCGACAGGCTCGGCCTGGGCCTCGATCGCCTCGGCTTCCTGCTCGACCGGCACAGGCTCTTCGATCTGGACCGGTGCGGCGACCGGTCCGGCCGACAGCACAAAATCGACACTGCCGAAGCTTTCCAGCGCGCGGTTCACCGCCGGCGGCAGGTCGCGGCGATGGCGCAGGATGGAACGGGCGGCAGGCGGCATGCCCGGCAGCATCTCGATCCATTCGTCGGCGCGTAGCCGGGCAGTGCGCAATACCGGCGCGGCGATGGCCAGGTCGTCTTCGGCAAAGAGCTGGACGAGCGCGGCGGGCGGATCGGCAAAGGCAACGCCGCGCGCGCTCGCGGCGCGAATCGGCGCCGGCACATGCTGGCGAATCGCCTTGAGTTTTGCGATGGCGCTGATCCCGGGGGGAACGCGGCGGCGGCTGATCAGGTCGACCAGTTGTCGCCATGCCGATTGCGCGCCGAACGGGGTCGACATGTCTGCCGAGAGAACCGTTTCGAGACTGTCGTCGAAGCGCAAAGGTCACAATCCCCAAACGGTCGCGAGGGGTGCGCCGTAAGAATTTCTTAACCGGCCGGAGTCGCCAGTGAAACATCTGTTTTTGGTACGTAGCAATGTGGGACAATTGCGTTCGTCCGCAATTATCTTATGCTGAATGTCGGCCGCTCGCCAGAAAGATAGAGCCGGCGGGGAGCTTTGCGTAATGGCGTTTGATTCGATCGACCGGCGGATTCTGGGACTGCTGCAGGATGATGGCCGGATGACGAATGTCGATCTGGCGGAGCGAGTCGGTTTGACCGCACCGCCCTGCCTGCGCCGGGTCCGCACGCTCGAGGAAGCAGGCGCGATCCGCGGCTATCATGCCGAACTCGACGCGGCGACTCTCGGTTATCCGATCACCGTTTTCGCAATGGTCAGCCTGCGCAGCCAGGCCGAGCATGATCTCGCCGCGTTCGAGGATCATGTCGCGCAGATCCCCGAGATTCGCGAATGCCACATGCTCAACGGCGAGATCGATTTCATCCTGAAGATCGTGGCGACCGACCTGAAGAGCTTCCAGGAGATCCTCACCACCCATCTGACGCCTGCCCCGAACGTGGCGAGCGTGAAGACCTCGCTGACGATCCGCACCGCCAAGGCGCTGCCCGGCATCCCGGTGCGGCAGGCCTGACCGGATAAAAGGGGCGACATCGCCGCCCCCTCTCAATGCCTTCGGCGCGCGTCACGCCGCCGGAGGGTTGTCCAGCCAGATCTGCCAGAGCGTTGCCGTGTCGCTGTCGGGCGCAGCGGTGACCATGGCGAGATCGGCGCTGGCACGCGCCTTGTCGCCGGCAAGCGCCAGCGCGATGCCGCGGTGCAGGCGGACATCGTCGGCATCCTTGACGGTTTTCTCCAGCGCGAGATCGTACATCTCGACTGCCTTGGCATAGGCACCCTTGCCGATGCTGGCATCGCCGACCTGCGCCGCCAGCGCGCCGTCCGTCGCCTTCCGTGCCGCCGCCTCGCTCGGCCCGGCCGGCGCCGCGGCCTTCTTGCCCTTGGCGGGCGCGGCGCCCATCAGGCGGATGCTTTCCGGGTCCTTGGGCGGAATCGCGCCCGAGGCGCGCCCTTCCTCGATCACCGATTTCACCTCGTCCTTCAGGCCGAGATTGTTCGCCCGCCGGGCATATTCCAGATATTCCTTCTGGCCGGCCAGGCTCTTCGTCGCGCGCATCAGGCGGAACAGGTCGACGAAACGGGTGTCGCGGTCCTTGCGCTCGGCCGGGGTCAGCTTGGTCTCGTCCTCGTCCTTGAAGCCGTTGATCGCGATCGCGTCATGCCAGTTCGCTTTCGTGCCATAGGCACCGAGCCATTTGCCGGTCCATGCCGCCGTCTCCGGCGCCTTTTTCATCCTGAGACGCTGGGTCGCGAAGCGGTACCAGCTCTCGGGCGGCTTCTTGCCCGCGGCGATCTGCGCCGCGATCATCGAATCGAGTTCAGCCGCGCCGGCTGAAACCTGGCCTGCCTCCATGTTCGCACGGACGATCTGCAGGTTCAGCTCGTCGTCGCGAATGCCGTTCTCGCGCGCCTGGCGGTAGAACTGCACTGCCTTGGCGTAATCCTTCCGCGCATAGGCGAAATCGCCGAGCGTATAATTGTAGCGCGAGGCGTCATCCTTCGACGTGCGCGGATCGGCGATGAGTTCGGTCATCGGCTTCACCATCGCGGTCTGGTTCTGGACCGTCACCGGCAACGCGCTCAGCAGCCTCACCCGCAGGGTGCGTCCGATATAGCGCTCGCTGTCGTTGCTCGCGCTGCGCTCGATCGTCGAGATCGCGCCTTCGGCACCGGCCAGGTCGTTGGCCTTCAGCGCCAGTGTCGCCGCTGCCGCCGAAGTCCGGACCTGCTGGGAAAGGACGAAGTTCGTCGGGCTGTCCGGCAGCGGCTGCTCCTTCTTGCCCGCGGCGGTCGCCGCGAACGGCAATGCCGCGCTACCGGTCAGCAGCGCCGCCAGCGCCATGGTCGAAATCGTCTTCATTACCGAACTCTCCAAATACGGCGCTGGCGGTCGCGCTCTCAGTCGTGGTGAATCACGCCAGCGGCGGCGAGTCCAGCCAGATCGTCCACAGACGCGCGAGATCGGCCAACGGCGCCGTGCCGACCTTGGCAAAGGCCGCCTTGGCCTCGTCCTTGCGGCCCTGGTTGGCGAGCGCCATGCCGAGGTGCAGATTGACCGCATTGGCGTCGGCGCCGGCCTGGCCGGTGGCGGCCGTGTAGCTCTCCGCTGCCTTGGCATAATCGCCCGCGGCAAAGTAGATGTCGCCGGCGACGCTTGGCTTCGACTTGCCGGCGGCACTTGCCGCCGAGACTTCCGATTTCATCGCCGCCTGAGCCGCGGTGTAGACACGCGCGATATCGGCATCGCCCGCCGGGATCTTGCCCGCCGCGCGCCCCTCGTCGATCACCGCGGCCGATTCCCACGGCAGACCCGAATCGAGCGCTGCCTGCACATAACCATAATAATCGTTCGGGTCGCTCAGCACCTTGGTGTTCCGCATCGTGCGATACAGGTCCAGCTTCTGGGCCTTGGTGAACTTGGTGTTGGTCGGATCGGTCACCTTGCGGAAATTGTTGACCGCGGTGCGCCAGGTGGAAGTCTTCGGATAGGCCTTGAGCTGGCGGACGAGCCAGGCTTCGGCCGTCGGAATGTCGCGCCCGGCATAGCTGTTGCTCACGGCATAGGCGTACCAGGATTCGGGCGCCGCCCGACCGGCGGCCGTCTCTGCCGTCACCGCCTTGTCGAGCTCGGCGATCGCGTCCTTGGTCCGGTTGGTCGAACCATAAGCCTGGGCAAGCGATACCGACAGATCCGCCTTGGCATAGCCCAGCTCACGCGCCTTCAGCAGAAGCGGAATGGCCTGCTCGTTCTGCTTCGCCTCGATGGCGAGCGTGCCCCGCACATAATTATAGGCCGGAAGGTCAGCCGCCGGAGTCTTCGGATTCGCGATCAGCGAATCGAGCGCCGTGGCGAGCATGGCGTTGTCCTTCTTCTCGCTCGCGATGTTGACGCGGAAGATGCCGGCAAAATAACGATCGTCATCGGTGGTCGCGAGCGGCTCGGCGATGGCGAGCTTGGCTTCAGCGGTCGCATAATCCTTGGCGTCGAGCGCCTTCTTGACCTCCTGGGCAGGCTTGCCGAAGGCGGGGCTCGCGGCCAGCTTGGGCGCTCCCGCCGCCGCCTTGTCGTCCTTCTTGTTCTTCTGCGCGATTGCCGGCGTGGCAACCATGGCGGTGGCACCAAGCGACAGCATCAGGGCCAGCGCGACGTTCGGAAGCAGCTTCATCAAGAAAAACTCCTAAGCGGATGGACGTCCGTTCAATTCGCAGACGCCTCTAATGTGGGGGGCACCATGGTTCAAGGCGCACGGAACCCAGTGCGGTTGGCATTCGGGCGCTGAACGCTGCTTTAACGCCTTCGGATCCCTTGCTCGCATCCATGGCCTTTGACTCGCGCGCGACGCACCGACTAGGCGCGGCGGGTGATTGCTCTTCTCTCCCCCGCCAAGACCCTCGACTATGAACGGCCCCTGCCGCCGGTCGACGCCACCGTGCCGCGTTTCGCCGCGGAGGCGAGTTCGCTCGCCGCGTCGGCCGCCAATCTCAGCCAGAGGCGCCTGTCCGAGCTGATGGATATCTCGAAGAAGCTCGCCAAGCTCAATGCCGACCGTTTCGCCGGATTCGACGCCCAGCCGGAGCGGCCCGCGCTCTACGCCTTTGCCGGCGACGTCTATCTCGGCTTCGAGGCACGCTCGCTTGACGAATCGGCCGTGGCCTTCGCGCAGGATCATGTCCGGATGCTCTCCGGCCTGTACGGCCTGCTCCGCCCGCTCGATTCGATGCGCCCCTACCGGCTCGAAATGGGCACGCGCTGGGCGCCGCGCCGCAAGAGCCTCTATGCCTGGTGGGGCGATCGCATCGCCCAGGCGGTGCGCGACGATGTCGAAGCGGAAGGATCGGGCGTTGTGCTCAACCTCACCAGCCAGGAATATTTCCACGCCGTCGCCGACAAGCTTCAGGGCCTGCGCGTCATCAATGTCGATTTTCGCGAACCTGGCCCCGATGGCCCCCGCTTCGTCAGCTTCCACGCGAAAAAGGCGCGCGGCATGATGGCGCGCTGGCTCTGCGAGCACCGCATCACGGATGCCGATTCGATGAAAGGCTTCGACAGCGCTGGCTATCGTTTCGATGCCGCATCGAGCGAGCCCGATAACTGGTGCTTCACCCGCGCATGAGTGCCGTCGTCATTGGCGCATCGGGCGGTATCGGCGGTGCGCTATATGAGGCGATCGAGGACGAAGGTGCCTTCGACGCCGTCCACGCCTTCTCTCGCAGCGCCACCGGTACCGACCTGACCGATGAGGCCAGCATCGCCGCAGCCGCGTCCATCGTCGCCAAAGGGCCGGCGCCGACCCTCGTCGTCGTCGCGACCGGTCTGCTGCATGAGGACGGGAACGGCCCGGAAAAGGCGATGCAGGATCTCGACCCGGCCTGGCTCGCCCGCAATTTCGCGGTCAACACGATCGGCCCCGCCCTGGTCGCGAAGCATTTCCTCCCGCTGATGTCGCGCACCGGCCGCACCGTGTTCGCGGTCCTGTCGGCGCGGATCGGCAGCATCGCCGACAACAGGCTCGGCGGCTGGTACGGCTATCGCGCCTCCAAGGCGGCGCTCAACATGATGGTCCGCACCCTCGCGATCGAGGAGAAGCGCCGCAACGACCGCTCGATCGTCGTCGCGCTTCACCCGGGGACCGTCGACACCGATCTGTCGCGCCCGTTCCGCGGCAATGCCGCGCCGGGCACCCTGTTCGACCCATCGCGCGCGGCGGTCCAGCTTCTCGATCTGATCGACGGCCTCAAGGCGCCCGACACCGGCAAGCACTTCGCCTGGGACGGCGCCGAGATCGCGCCTTGACCGTCAGAGACAAGGTTTAGAGATTCTGGGCACTGTCCCGGATCCGGAACTGTCCCCAGCCCCTGCCCACACCGCTCGACCCCTCGCTCTCCACCGTATAGACGATCCCGTGCTGGATTCCGCGCGACGGCATGATCACGCGGTAGCATGGCGGCGTCCGGTTATAGGTCAGGGGAAAGTGCAGCGGTTCGGGGTTCGCGCAGCCGGGGCTGTCCAGCGCCTGCTCGATCCGCCAGATCAGTTGCTGGCCGTCGCGAACCTCGATCTTCCGTGCCGTTTCGATATTGTCCTTTTTCCTGAACGGCCAGGAGCCTTTACCCTTGCTGCTGAAAACCAGGTCCCGTCCCTCGATCGTTGCGAAGATAGTGAAGGGCACCGGCGAGCACCCTGCCAGCAGCACCAGCAGAATGACGATCATCAGTCGACAGGCGTGCATCGGCTCTCTCCCCTGAACTCCGACAATAGGCCTCACAAACTCCCACTGCGCAAGTAGGATTTGAGCGCCCTCACGCGTGCGTACGCGCGCACGCGGGTCACGCACGCGCGTGACAAATGCGGCCGGGCCCGCTAGAACCGTCATCCAACAGACACATAAACTTTCCGAAAGATTCGAAAACTTGACCGACGAGACACTCCTCGCCGACCCTTCCGATATTTCACCGATCTCGATCGTCGACGAGATGCGTTCGAGCTATCTCGATTATGCGATGAGCGTGATCGTCAGCCGCGCGCTGCCGGACGTACGCGACGGGCTGAAACCGGTGCATCGCCGCATCCTCTTCGCCAGCCAGGAAGGCGGCTTCGTCCCCGGCCGGCCCTACCGCAAATGCGCCAAGATCGTCGGCGACGTGATGGGCAATTACCATCCGCACGGCGACAGCTCGATCTACATGGCGCTCGCCCGCCTCGCGCAGGATTGGGCGATGCGCGTGATGCTGATGGACGGCCAGGGCAATTTCGGATCGATGGATCCGGATATGCCCGCGTCGATGCGCTACACCGAGGCGCGGCTGACCAAGGCGGCGATGGCCCTGCTCGAGGATATCGAGAAGGACACGGTCGATTTCGCGCCGAACTATGACGGCTCGCGCGAGGAGCCGACCGTGCTCCCGGCGCGCTTCCCCAACATCCTGGTCAACGGCGCGGGCGGCATCGCGGTCGGCATGGCGACCAACATCCCGCCGCACAATCTCGGCGAAGTGGTCGATGCCTGCCTCGCCTATATCGAGCGCTCGCTCGACGGCGGCGATGCGATCACCATCGACGAGCTGATGGAGATCGTGCCCGGTCCGGATTTCCCGACCGGCGGCATCATCCTCGGCCGCGCCGGCTGCAAGGGCGCCTATCATGAGGGCCGCGGCTCGATCATGGTGCGCTCGCGCCACGTCGTCGAGGAAGGGCGAGGCGACAAGCGCTCGATCGTGCTTACCGAAATCCCGTACCAGACCGGCAAGAACGCCCTGGTCGAGAAGATCGCCGAGGCCGCCAAGGACAAGCGGATCGAGGGCATCTCGGACATCCGCGACGAATCGAACCGTCACGGCGTGCGCATCGTCATCGACCTGAAGCGCGATGCGACGGCGGAAGTCGTGCTCAACCAGCTCTGGCGCCACACGCCGGCACAATCGAGCTTCCCGGCCAACATGCTCGCCATCCGCGGCGGCCGGCCCGAGACGCTCAACCTGCGCGACATTATCGAGGCCTTCGTCAAGTTCCGCGAGGAGGTCATTACCCGCCGTTCGAAGTTCGAACTGGCCAAGGCGCGTGAGCGTGCGCACATCTTGCTCGGTCTGGTCGTCGCCACGACCAATCTCGACGAGATGGTCAAGATCATCCGCGGCTCGTCGAGCCCGCCGGTCGCCCGCGCCGCCCTGATGGCGCGCGAATGGCCGATCGCGGAGATCGCGCCCTACATCAAGCTGGTCGAAGCGGTCGAAAAGGAGATCGAGGGGGACAGCTATCGCCTATCCGACATCCAGGTCCGCGCGATCCTCGACCTGCGCCTGCACCGCCTCACCGCGCTCGGCCGCGACGAGATCGGCGACGAACTCAAGACGCTCGCCGAATCGATCACCGAGCTGCTCGCGATCCTGGGCGACCGGATCAAGCTATACGCGGTGATGAAGGACGAGCTCGCCGCCGTGCGCCTCGCCTTCGCCACGCCGCGCAAGACCGAGATCGCCGCTGCCGCGGACGGCATCGACGACGAGGATCTGATCGAGCGCGAGGACATGGTCGTCACGGTGACCATGCAGGGCTATATCAAGCGCACCACGCTCGACACCTTCCGCGCTCAGGCTCGTGGCGGTAAGGGCCGCGCTGGCATGGCAACGAAGGACGAGGACGCCGTCACCAACCTATTCGTCACCTCGACCCATACGCCAGTGCTGTTCTTCTCAACTGCAGGCAAGGTCTACCGACTGAAGGTTTGGCGCCTGCCCGAGGGAGGGGCTGCTACGCGCGGACGACCAATGGTCAACCTCTTGCCGCTCGCTGAAGGCGAAACGATTTCGACCGTGCTCCCATTGCCCGAGGATGAAGCCGAGTGGGGCAATCTTCATGTCATGTTCGCCACGCTCAGGGGCACTGTTAGGCGCAACTCGATGGACGCATTCACTAACGTCCCGACTGCCGGCAAGATCGCAATGAGGTTTGAAGATGGATCCGAAGATCGCCTGATCGGCGTTGCATTGTTGAACGAGAGAGATGACGTGCTGCTCGCGACTCGCCAAGGTAAGGCCATTCGTTTCGCTGGTGACGATGTCCGCGAGTTCCAGAGCCGCACGGCGACCGGTGTGCGCGGCATGACACTCAAGGACGGCGACGAGGTAATCTCGCTTTCCATACTTCATCGAGTCGGTACGACCCAAGAGGAGCGCGAAGAATACCTACGCTTTGCACCATGGAAACCGGACAAGGACGGTGAGCCCTCATTAGCGCCTGAGCGCTTCAATGAAATGCGCGCGCATGAGCAGTTTATTCTGACGGTCTGCGCAAATGGCTATGGAAAGCTTTCATCCGCCTACGATTACCGGCGCATCGGTCGCGGCGGCCAAGGCCTCACCAACATTGATAAGATCGAAGAACGCAACGGGCCGGTGGTCGCAAGCTTCCCAGCCAAGCATGGCGATCAACTCATGTTGGTCACAGACCAGGCAAAGCTTATCCGAATGCCAATCGAGTTGCGCCACATTCGAAACGACGATGAAGGTTTCCGAGTAATCAGTCGAAACTCGGCCGGGGTGAAATTGTTCGATGTGGCCGACAACGAGCATGTCGTCTCGGCCGCGCGCATCGAGGAATCGGAGGAAGAGGCCGAGGTCGATCTGTCCGACGGCCCGATCGCCGGCGAGCCGACGCCCGACGGCGACACGAGCGAAGACCTCGCTGACGGCGGCGAGGATTCTGTTCCCGACAGCGAAGCGTAAATGGGGCCATCCCTTCTCCCCTCCCGCACGCGGGAGGGGAGAGAGGCCGGACATTCGCTGCGAAGGAACATGGCGTCGCACGGTTCGTCGGGTTTGGAATCCGGCCCGGATGACGCGGCTGAAGCGTATGGAAGAGATCGCATGACGGCACTGACGGCGTACAAGGTCCTGACAGCCGACCAGATGACGGCACTCGAAACCGGCAGCTTCGCCGGCGCGCCGATCGACCTGGCCGACGGCTATATCCACCTCTCCACCGCGCAGCAGCTCGACGAGACGGTCGACAAGCATTTCGCCGGCCAGTCCGATCTCCACCTCGCCGCGGTCGATCTCGCGGCGCAGGGCGAGACGCTGAAATGGGAGCCGTCACGCGGCGGCCAGCTTTTCCCGCACATCTACGGCCCGCTGCTGCTCGACACGGTGGTCGCCTATGGCCCGATCGAACGCGACGATCAGGGCAAGGTGAAGCTGCCCGTTACGGGCTGATCCCCAAGCGCGGCCCGTCCATTGCGCACCACCCGAAGTCAGCGCATGTTTGTCGCATGATCTTGCGGCTCATCGGTCTCTCGCTTGCTTTCGCCGTGCCCGCCAGCGCGACTTCGGTCGCCGCCATCCGGCCGCACCAGCCCGACTTTGCCTGCAGCGCCCTGGCGAACCTGCTCCAGGGACTGGCGACCGCCAAGCGCCCTCAGCTCGGCGGCCTGCTGATCGGGGTCCAGGTCTCGACCGACGAACTGGGGTCGGTGCAATGGGAAGAATGGGAGGCGCTGGCCGCCAGTCTGCGCTCGCATAATGGCAAGCCCGACCAGCATCCGATGCGCCTCGAATCGCTGCGCCGCATCGACGACGGAAAAGACAAGACGTCCGCTTTCTATGTCGCGACGATCGAACGCGACCGATGGGAACTCGAACGCTATATGGGCGATGACGGCCTGTTGATGCCCATTTTCGAACCCGACCCGCATTTCGAACCGCGACGGGAGTTCTGGATCGTCGGTTTCCTCGGCAACCGGATCGTCAACCTGCGGGAAGCGGGCGAGCTTTACCCGATCGCCTCCGGCGAAGACCGGCTGGATTGCCGGGGTCCCTTACCCGGCCGGCTCTAGGATCCGTCCTCAATACCGGGCGGCGCGACGATCGCCGCCACCGCCACATCCGCCGTCACATTCGCAACCGTCCGGAACATGTCCGGAATGGTGTCGACCGCCAGCAGGATCGGCAACAGCTCCAACGGCGCGCCCAGCACCAGCGCGGTGGGCGTCGCCGCCGCGAAGAAGCTGACGGCGCCCGGCATGCCGATCACCACCAGCGTCGACAGCACGGCGAGCGGGATCGCGATCAGGATCTTGGCCAGGGGCACGTCCACGCCAACCATCCACGCCATCGCCAGCCCGAACAGCAACGACCCGGACGGCGCGGTGACCTTGAACACCGCCACCGCCAGCGGCAGGATCACCCCGGCGTCGCGATCGCTGATGCCGACTCGCTCGGCACTGACCAGCATCGCCGGCAGGGTCGCGATCGAGGATTGCGTGCCCGCCGCGACGGCCTGGGCCGGCGCGACCGCGCGGGCAAAGCGCCACAAGGGCACGCCACCCGGCCAGCGCGCCAGGCCATAACAGATCGTCGCCAGCACCAGCGCCAGCACGATCTGCACCAGGATATAATGCCCCAGCGCCAGCGCCGCGCCGATCCCTGCCGTCGCGCCGATCGCGAGCGCCAGCGCGAAGATGCCGATCGGCGCCACGCGCAACACCCACCCGACCACCACGATCATCGCGTCGCCCAGCCCGCGGAACGGTTCGAGCGTCGCCTTCGCCCGCGCGCGCTCGACCCGGCTCAAGGCGAGCCCGAGCACCAGTGCGAACACCACCAGCGGTACGATCGCCCCTTGCGCGGCGGACGCGATGACATTGACCGGCACCATCGCGCTGATCGCCTCGGCGGTCGACGGGATCGCCGGCGGCGCGCTCGCGGGAAAATTGGCGCGCAGCCCCGCCACGGTCTCGGCCGAGATCGGAAACAATGCCAGCAAGGGCGGCACCAGCAAGGCGGCAACCACGGCGGACAGGATCAGGAACCCCGCCAGCACCAGCGGCAACCGCGCCCCGATGCGCGCCGCCGGGCCGTCGTCGGCCGTCGCCAGATCGGCGACCCCCGTCACGACCAGCGCAAAGACCAGCGGCACGATCGTCATGCGCAGGCAATCGAGCCACAGCCCGCCGATCAGCCGCATCGCATCGATCACCGCCGGCCGGCCGGTGCCGATCAGCACGCCGGCGGCAAAGCCGAACACCAGCGCCAGCAGCATCCAGCCGGGCCCGGGAATGGCCGTCCGCAACGCACGCAACCGAGCAATCACCACCGCCATATCCTCACAATCAGGCCCGCTACCCGAATTTCAGGCCCAGTCGTCGGTCCAGCGCGGCCATTTGGCAAAGGCCATGAACCACAGCAGCGCCGGAAAGGTCAGGAAATTGAGATAGGGCACGATCGTCAACAGGCCGATCGCGGGAGAATAGCCCATCTTCCGGCAGATGAGCGACATGCAGATCGCCGTATAGGCGAAGATGACCAGGGATATGAGCAGCATCAGCGATACCCCTCGGGCTCGTTCGGCCAGTTCGAGAAAGCGAGCACGCTCAGCATCGCCAGGATTCCCACGAGCGGCACCGCGAGCAGCGCGATCAGCCCGCGGTGAAGGCCCGCGCGCTGGAGTATCCGGTAAAAGGGAATGCCGCAGATCCCGATCGGGACCAGCCAGAACAGCAGCAGGACAAAGCCCGCGACCGCGAACATGTTCGGCGCGCCGGCCGCAAGTGTCGATGGTTCCATGATTCCTCCCCCGAAGTCCGTGGAACATGACAGAGCAACGGCGAAAGGCAAGCCGGGTTGCGCGAGACCTTTATTGCGGGATCATTCGGGCCGGTGGCAGACCGCCTCGACATTGATTCCGTCGGGATCGAACACGAACGCGCCGTAATAATGGGGGTGATAATGCGCGCGAACGTCGGGCGCCATTGTCCTGCCCGCCATGCGCCAGTGCCGCCTGGTAGAAGCGGCGGGAGGCGTCGAAACCCGACGTGGCGATGCCCATATGGTCGATCATCGATTGTCCTTTCGATTGGGGTCAGGCGAACAGGTCGATCACTTCGGCACCCTCGCCCACCGCGTCCAGCAACAAGGTTCGGTGGCACACGCAGGGATCGCGCTCGAAACAGAGCAGGGCGCTCGGCTTCTCCGCCGCAAGATCCAGCATCTGCGCTGCCTGCGCCTGCGCCTCGGGCAATTCGAGCTGCCCGGCATAGACCTCCTCCAGTGTCGCCCGGTCGCCCTTCTTCGCGGCGTCCCGACCCCGCTTGGGCGTACCGAGCGCCTTCAGATGGACATAACCGATCCCCGCATCGAGCAACGACGCGGCGAGCGACGATTTGGAGAAACCCGGCCGCCGCGACAGCGGCAGCGCGCGCACGTCGATCACCCGTTCCACACCCGCGCCTTTCAGCGCGGCGAGGAAGTCGGCCATCGTCGTGCCTTCATAGCCGATGGTGAAGATCTTCATTGCGCTTCCTCGCTTCGAGGGTTCTCAGCACGCCGTATGCGATCAGCGCCTGGCCGCCGAGATAGAGCGGCCAGATCGCCAGGCTCGGCAGGATCGACCCCTTCAAGGGCCCGAGCTCGGCGAAGATCAGCAGGTCGGACGCGGCGAACATCAGGGCGCCGGTCGCGACGAGCGTCCGCGGAAATCGGCTGTACCAGGCAGCCCCCGCCATCCCGCCCAGTCCGGCGGCATAGACCGTCGCGCCGGCATCATGCGTGATGGCAAAGGCAGCGACGGGGATCGCGAGGGCAATCGCGATCGCCACCGCGCCGCCCTCTTTCCGGCGGTTGGACAGATAGAGCAGGATCGAGACCAGATGCCCGGCCAGGAACGCCGCCCCGCCGATCACGATGCCGGAGGTCTCCAGGACCACATCGCCCAGCGTCCCCAGCGCCAGCAGCGCCGTGAGCAGCCAGCCGTTGCGGTCGCGCGCGGCAAGACCGGCGCAGAACGTCAGCAACCCGACACCCAACCCCTTCCAGGCAACGAACAGGGCGCCTGACACGCCCAGATGGCTCGCCGCCCAGAAGCTCACGCCCGCAAGGATCGCAGCGGGGAAGAGCCAGAAGTTCGGGAAAGGCGATGATGTCGTCTGGCTCATCGCGACGGTATCGCGCTCCGCGAAGGATCGCGCAATCCGTCCGCTTCATCCGGGCAGATGGCAGACCACCTCGACGTTGATCCCGTCGGGATCGTGCACGAACGCCGCATAATAATGCGGATGATACTGCGCCCTGATGCCAGGCGGACCATTGTCCTTGCCGCCCGCCGCCATTGCTGCCGCGTAAAACCCGTCGACCTGTGCCCGCGACGAAGCCCGGAAGGCGACATGCGTGCCCTCGCCCGGCTGCTCGTTGTCGGCGAACACGAAGAAGGGCTCGCTGTCGCCCATCATCACCGCGGTGCCGCCGGCCTCGTTCTCGTCGATGACCTCAAGGACGGTGATGCCGAGCGGCGCCAGCGCGGCTTCGTAAAAGACCCGGGACTTTGCCAGATCCGTCACCGCCAGACCGATATGATCGAGCATGCTGCACTCCTCTCCCGACAGACGCGCGGCATAACGCACGAACCAGCCCCATTGACGCAACCGCCCATATCTCGTATTTCTGTTTTTACAGAAAAGAGAAACATATGACCCTCACCGATCATCCCGACGTCAAGGCCTTCATCCTCCATTGGGGGGAGATGGGCACGCAATGGGGCGTCAACCGATCGGTCGCGCAGATCCATGCGTTGCTCTATCTCTCCGACCGGCCGATCGATGCCGAGGCGATCGTCGAGGCGCTCGGGCTTGCCCGCTCCAACGTCTCGACCGGCCTCAAGGAATTGCAGGGCTATGGCATCGTCCGCCGCGTCCATGTCGAGGGCGACCGGCGCGACCATTTCGTGGCGGAAACCGACCTGTGGGAAATGCTGATGCGCATCACCGCCGAGCGCAAGCGCCGCGAGATCGACCCCACCCTCGCCCTGCTCGCCGAACTGTCCGAGCGCATGAAGAACGACAAGGCGGCGCCTGCCTATGTCCGGGAACGCGTGACGCGGATGCACGAATTCATCTCGACGCTCGGCGGCTGGTACGACCAGGTCCGCACCCTGCCCAAACCGACCCTGGTCACTCTGATGAAGCTCGGCAGCAAGGTGGCGCGCTTCATTCCGGGCGGCAAAGGCAAGAGCGAATAGAAACCACGTTCGACGATCGTCCGTGCCCGCCTTCGACCGCCACGCTTATTAGTTTCTCTTTTTTCAGTAACTACAGTTGGAAGAGCAATCATGCCCAGAACGGCAAGGCAGATCATATTACATGTGATGGCGCTCGTTGTGGCGGCCGGCGCCGCGGCGGCTGCGTTTACGTGGGTCGGCGGAGAAATCAGACTATACCCGCCAGCATTCCTCCTGATCCTGATCGTCGGCCTTGTCTTCGGCATGCCAATCTATGCCGCGTTGCTGGCCGCGCGCCGCGTACAATGGAAATCCGCGATCATCGCGGGTTTCATGGTTGGCGCCGCCCTCCCGCTATTCGTGGTGATGACATCCCACACGGGCCAGGCCTCAGTCGATGGTGTGGCAACCGTCGTGAACGGCGCGTACACTTTGGCCGGTTGGCGGCAAAACGCGATGGTCGTCGGCGGCTTCGGACTGCTCGGCATGGCGGGAGCATTGGTCTTTTGGCTCCTCATGAGGGCCACCGGAGCGATACCTGCCGCGGCCAGTGAGAAACGCGATCATGACCATGACAAGGCTCCGCCTTGGCGGATCGTCATGCTGGTCTGCGCCGCCGTCGGATTCACCGCAGCATCAATCGCCGTGCCCGAAATCACGCGCGATCGGTCATGTCACAACCCATTGCGCGACGGTCGCGAGTCGATCGGTCCTGTCGCCAGCTTCGATCTTCATATCGGCCCATCGGACTGGGACGAAGCTGCTGCGATCATCGGGCGTTTCGCACACCAACGGAAATGGTCAATCCTGTCCGACGTCCGCCCAAACGAGAGCTTCAAATGGTTTCAGATCAGCCTGTGTACTGAGCCCGGCACCCAGATTCTCGTTGGTGCTTTTTCGGATGGAAATATGCGCTTCTCGCTGTCTCAGCCGCAGGGAGGCAAGAGTTGGCGCGAACCATTCGCGGCGCTCCTTGCGCGCGTTCAGGATCGCTGGCCCGACAAGATCGGTTTTACCGGCGACCAGGGGCAAAATATCCTGCGACCCGACTGGGCGGTTGGGTCAGCGGAACGAAAGCCCGTCACGCCCTGATCCGGCGAGGATCGCGTGCTGATCGAGTTTCATGCGCTGACGACGATTGAGGACCCGTGTAGCGCACCGTGAACCCGGCTATTCATGTGCCCGGAACCGAAGGAGTCGCCATGGCCACACGTGCAACCGCGGAAGATGCCTATCCGCCAATCGGCATGCTGCTGCGCGAGTGGCGTGCGGCGCGGCGGATGAGCCAGCTCGATCTCTCGCTGGAGGCGGGCATCTCGACCCGGCATCTGAGTTGCATCGAAACCGGCAAGGCAAAGGCCAGCCGCGAGACGATCTCGCGGCTCGCCGATACGCTCGCCATGCCGCTGCGTGAACGCAATGTCCTGCTCCGGGCGGCGGGCTATGCGGCGATGCATCCCGAACGCGATCTCGCCGCGCCGGCGCTCGACCGGGTCCGCCAGGCCGTCGATCTGATCATCGCGCACCAGGAGCCCTACCCCGCCTTCGTGATCAGTCGGCACTGGGATGTGCTGATGACCAACGCGGCGGCGGTGCGCCTCAACACGCTGCTGACCGGCGGGCGCCAGAGCCCCCACGCCAACCTGCTCCACCAGCTGTTCGATCCGGCGGATTTTCGATCGGTCATCGTCAACTGGCCGGAAGTGGCCGGCCGCTTCATCCGCCACCTCCACGACGATCTCACCGCCAACCCGACCGATCGCCGGACCCGGCAGCTGCTCGACGAGATCTTCCAATATCCCGGCGTGCCGCAGCGCTGGCGGCTGCGCGATCTCGGCGAGGAGCCCGCGCCGATCATTACCTTCACCTTCGCCAGTCCGCGCGGCGAGCTCCGCTTCTTCGAAACCTTCACCACCTTCGCCGCGCCGCACGACGTGACGCTCGACGAGATCCGGATCGACTGCACCTTTCCCGCCGACGAGCACACTGCCCGCGTCTGTGCGGAGCTTGCGCAGGAGGAGAAGGCGACCGCGCCTGAAACTTGAATCGATCACTGGGGATGATCTCTTCGCCGCCTCTTGCTCACGGGTCGTTCTGTCGACGCGCGCTTCTCAATGAGCCGCTCATGTTCAGGTTGCGCGCGGACAAGGTTGGCCGCAAGACCTTCCCATGAATTGGCCGCCCCATTTTGTATTGGATCTCAACAACCAGAATGCGCTGCCGCGCGATTGGGCGGAGCAGGTTCATGCCGCGACTCACGCGCCCGAGCGCCTGATTGTCCGATCCGGCGCCGACATTGCCCCAGGCGACGAGAAATTCTCGATCCTCGGAGGCACAGACGTCCGTGCGCGGTTCGATTGGCTCTGGCGTCTGTATCTTGGCCCGATCCGGGCCTTCGTCGCTGATCGTTTCGGCCGCCCGGTTTATCCAGCCAATCGGATCAGTTCGGCGATTACCCTGAATATACTGGAAGGCGTTGGCGCGGAGACCGATTGGCATACCGACGCGAACCTAGTAACCGGCGTGTTCTATGCCGCAGTGCCCGAGATGGGCTTCGGGGGCGAACTGGAGTTTCGCCACCCGGGGTGTCCGATTGCGCAAATCCACCCCCGCGCAGGCGCGTTCATCTGCTTCCCTGGCTCGATCGAGCACCGCGTCGTGCCGCTTCGCTCTCCAGAACCAAGACTGGCTTTCGTGATGTTATTTTACGACAGTGCCACAGACCAGCCATTCGCAAGCCTCGACGACCGCCACGAATTGAGCGTCGCCTAAGAACTCGGCAGGAATTACGGTGCGCGGCGTCGGAAGCGTCAGGCGGATTCATGTGCCTCTTCAGCGTCGCCGAACCAACGTGACACGGCCTTGGAAGCTGCGTCTTCGTCAGCGGCATCCTCGCTGACCCAGGCAACGATACCGTCGGGACGCACGAGAACCGCGCTCAAGCCAAGCCGATCCATGGCCTCACCTGCGATATAGGTGATTCGCCCGTTCCACCGGCGTGCAAGCGCCCGAAGCGGCGCGCGAGAGTCGAAGTCCAGGAAAAGGCCCTTTCCCTCGCTCAGGAGCGCGCCGACCTTCGTTCCGTCGACCAGTTCGAAATCAGGGACGCTACGGCCGATGAGCACATGATCGCCGCCAAGATCGTAGCGGAAGGAGACGCCCCACACGCGCTCGGCGAAGTAGGTCGCGCCATCGCGGGTTTCGATGAGATCACGGATGATGGCTTCGAGCGCGCGCGTGCTCCGGCTGGGACGCATGAGCGCGACCTGCGCGCGCGACCAGTCGAGAATTTGCGCCCCCACCGGATGCCGTTCAGTCACATAGCTGTCGAGCAGACCGGCCGGCGCGTCACCGCTGATCGTGGCAGCCAGCTTCCAGCCCAGGTTCATCGCGTCGCCGAGCCCGAGGTTGAGCCCCTGCCCGCCCAGGGGAGAGTGGATATGCGCGGCGTCACCCGCGAGCAGCACACGCCCGTTGCGGTACGCCGTCGCCTGGCAGGCGCGATCGGTCCAGGTGGTGGCGAGCCGGAGGGCCGTCAGGGAGACGTCGGTGCCGGACACCCGGCGCAAGACCGCCTGCACATGCTCGAGCGTGATCGGCCGGGTCCGGTGGAAAGCACCCCCGTCGAACTCGACCATCGCGATCGTTCCGGGCCTTGCATAGGTATACATGCCCGTCGGCGTATAGTGGCGGCCCGGGCTGAGCTTGTCCGGGTCGGCCATCTCGACATCGACGGAATAGCCGGTGAACTCGGGATCGGTGCCGACGAACGCGAAGCCGCCAGCTTTGCGCACCGTGCTGCGGCCGCCATCGCAACCGACAAGCCAGAGCGCGTGAAAAGTCTCCCGACCAGCGCGAAGGGTCACCTCCTCATCCGACTGGTCGAAATCGTCGACGCCGAAGCCGCGCCTGATCTCGGCCCCCATCGCGCATGCCCGAGCGGCCAATAGCGTTTCGAGATGCTCCATCGTGACTGCCATGCTCGTGCCGGCCGGACTCGGCAGGCGATATTGCCATGTCGAGGTGTCGATGGCGTCGTGATAGAATTGGATGCCGGCGAAATGACCAGCCGGGCGGCGCGGCTGTTGCATCCAATGCGCGACACTCGCCACGCTGTTGCCCGAGTCATCCTTCGCATGCTCCGGCATCGCGACGTCGTCCAGCATGCCGCGACGATAGAAGGCCTCGATCGTGGGCGCCGAAAGACCGCGCATGCCGAACGGAAGCCGCTTCAACGGTGATCGCGGGTCCTCGGCCTGCTCCAGCACCAGCACCGAAAGGTTGGCGAGCCGCAGCTCACAGGCGAGAAACAAGCCGACGGGGCCGGCGCCGGCAATCACGACATCATAAAGAGCCGGGTGGTGGCTGTGCATGAAATGCTCCTGTGTCGATGTTCGACCGGAGCGTTCCTCGAGCTTGAGAACCACACGGACGAACGATTGGGTGCCTGGGCGGCATCCGACGTTCGTCGCGGGGATCTCGTGCACGAAGCCAAAGACCAGAGCTTTCGTTTCCGAAAGGACTTGGGCTTACCAAACCAAGTCTGCCTTTTCCGACACGGGCGATATAGCGTCGTGGCGATTGACCTGCAACGGACAGGGTCGCGCCGTGACGACCTGACCCAACAAGAATCAGCCCTGCTGGCCGATCGCCGGGCACGCTGCTATCTGCCCGCGCCATGACTCACGACATCCATATCATCGGCGGCGGCCTCGCCGGTTCCGAAGCTGCGTGGCAGCTTGCCGAGGCCGGCTTCAAGGTGAAGCTTTCCGAAATGCGCGGCTCGGGCGAGATGACGCCGGCGCACCACACCGACGGCCTTGCCGAGCTGGTCTGCTCGAACAGTTTCCGCTCGGACGACGCGATCAGCAACGCGGTCGGTCTGCTCCATGCCGAGATGCGCGCGCTCGGCTCGCTGATCATGCGCGAAGGCGATATCCACAAGGTCCCGGCAGGCTCTGCGCTCGCGGTGGATCGCGACGGCTTCTCCGCCGGCGTTACCGCTGCGATCACCGCGCATCCCAACATCACGGTGGTGCGCGAACGAGTCGACGCGCTGCCCGATGACGGCCTCGCCATCGTCGCCACCGGCCCCCTCACCGCCGCCAGCCTCGCCTCAAGCATCGGCGCCGCGACCGGCGCGGACTCGCTCGCTTTCTTCGACGCCATCGCGCCGATCGTCCATTTCGATTCAATCGACATGGAGACGGCCTGGTTCCAGTCCCGCTGGAACAAGGGTGAAGGCAAGGACTACATCAACTGCGCGATGGACAAGGATCAGTACGCCGCCTTCCATGCCGGGCTGATCGCGGGTGAAAAGACCGACTTCAAGGAATGGGAGAAGGACACGCCCTATTTCGAGGGCTGCATGCCGATCGAGGTGATGGCGGAGCGCGGCTTCGACACTTTGCGCTTCGGCCCGATGAAGCCGGTCGGCCTCGACGATCCGCGCACTGGCCGCTGGCCGCATGCCGTGGTCCAGCTCCGCCAGGACAATGCCCAGGGCACGCTGTGGAACATCGTCGGGTTCCAGACCAAGCTGAAACATGCCGAGCAGGTCAGCCTGTTCCGCACCATTCCAGGGCTGGAGAATGCCGAGTTCGCGCGGCTCGGCGGGCTCCACCGCAACACCTTCATCCGCTCGCCCGAGCTGCTCGACGAAACGCTGCGCCTGAAGAACAAGCCCAACATCCGTTTCGCCGGCCAGATCACCGGCTGTGAGGGCTATATCGAGAGCGCCGCGATCGGCCTGCTCGCCGGCCGCTTCGCCGCGGCGGAGCTTGGCGGACGGGCGCTCGCGCCGCCGCCGGTCGAGACGGCGTTCGGGGCGCTGCTCCACCACATCACCGGTGCCGCCGTCGCCGAGACTTATCAGCCGATGAACGTCAATTTCGGCCTGATGCCGCCGATCCCCGGCCGCACGAAAAAGGCCGACCGCAAGAAGATGTACACCGACCGCGCCCGTGCGGCATTCGGGGAATGGCTGACCGCCTGATCGTCACCTTTGATTCAACAGCCAACGAGATCGTGGCAGCACAGCGTGCCGAAGTCACTCAAGATCATCGTCATGCCGGACTTGTTCCGGCATCCACCGTTCCGCACGCTCATCGGCGCCTGGGTTGCCGCATCATGGACCCCGGAACAGGTCCGGGGTGACGACAGGATTCGATGTCCGGAACCTCGGCACGCTCTTTGACATGGTCGATTTTGTTGGACGGTTTTCTGCCGGGAACAGCGGAAAATGATGACTCTTTTTCCGCTGTAACCGCTCCGTTTTCCGCTGTTATGCCATAACAGGGAAACGCCGCTTCAAGTCACTGGAAATCCACGACGATTTCCGGCTCAAAATCCAACATAACAGCGGAATAAAAAAACAAACCGCCGGACCAGCGACAATGTTGGAGATTGTCAGGTCTCCTCGTCCTCGCGCGCCGCCGGTGCCGGCGGACAATTGGGCTGCCGCTTGACGGTGCGTTTCGGGGCAGTCGTCGCGAACTCGGCCGGAGTCATCGCGCCCGATTTGTCCTTGTCGGCCTCCGCGAACTTGGTCGTCGTCTTGACCGCCCATTCGTCGAACGAGAGCTGGCCGTCATGATTGGCGTCGAGCTTCGCATAGGCCTTGCGGCGCTGGGCGAGATATTCCTCGCGCGTCACCTGCGCGTTGCGATCCTTGTCGTAGCGGTCGAACCGCTTCTGCTCGCGGCTACGCTCGCTCGCCTCGGGCACATCGGCGGGAAGCGGGCCGTCCTGCGCGGCCGCAGCGACCGGCTGAGCCGCTAACGGCGATGGCGGGCGCGCCTTGCCGGTCGACAGCATGACCCCCGCAGTGCCCAGCAGCAGTGCCGAACCGCCGCCCACGACATAACGCCACATCCCCACTCTCCTCCCGATCCGTGTTGGAAAGCTATCGTCTTCTAGCGGCCGGTCAATCGATGGAGCAGCAAGCGCGCCACGCGCCGGGGAGCGCCGGTCGGTATCGGTTGATCGAACGGAATGTCGAGGTTGAGACGCGCAATATGCGCCAGCGCGCCAAGCGGCCTCGCCTGCCGGCTCCACTTCCGGCGCGTTGCCTGGGCCAGCGGCGCTGCGGCGCGCGCCAGGACATGGTCGCCGGTGGCCCGGTCGCTCAGATGTCGGGCGAGGTCGGCCAGTGCCCATCCCTCTCCGGCGGCCGTCAGCGGGTCGGTCTCGGTCGCGCCAAGCAACAACCCGGCCATCTCGAACAGCTTGCCGCCGCGCCGGGCGGCATGCCTGGCTATCGCGTCGTCGTTGAGCTCAGGCTCGAGCAGTTCCTCCCATCCCTCGATCATCCAGGCCAGCCGCGCGCCGGAAACGCCGTTCGGCACGACATGCCGCGCCAGCGCCTGCAGCACGGGCTCGGCCGGCGGCAGTGCAGTATCGAGCCTGGTCAGCGCCTCGTGCCACCAGGTCAGCCTCATCTGGCCGACCATGGGCTCGCGCGTCGTCCGCAGGATCGAGCCAAGGCTGTCGTCGAGCGCGAACAGCGCCAGCAGGCCGGGCATGGCGGCCCGCGGGGAATAGCCCAGTGCGAGCCCGCGCTCGGGGTCTTGCCCCCTCTCGTCCCGGCTCACCAGCAGCCTCCAGGAAAAGCATTTGGTAACCGCCGCGTTAACCATGTCGCTTGAGCCGCGATTATCCCTTCCCCCCGCATACTGCACCGACCGGGAACTGTTTCTATCGGGTGGGGCACGCGAATGCTGGGGAAGAAGCCGAAGATGCTAGCGATGCCGCTTGGCTTTTTGAGCCGGCTCGCACGTGATGTGCGGGGTAATACGCTGGCGATCATGGCGATCGCAATGGTCCCCCTGGCGGGGCTGGTCGGCGGCGGTATCGACATCAGCCGGATGTACATCACCAAGACGCGGCTGCAACACGCCTGTGACGCCGGCGCGCTCGCCGGACGCAAGGCGATGGGCGGCGGCACCTGGTCGCAGAGCAACGGCATGCCCAACACCACCGCCGTCCAGTTCTTCGACGCGAATTTCGCCCCGAGCAGCTACGGCACCCGCAACCTCACCAAGGCCTTTGCCGAAAGCGCGGGCAGGGTCACCGGCACCGCGTCGGTCGAGCTGCAGATGACCCTGGTCAAGGTCGTGACCAAGGACTGGGCCTATGCGACGCTCAACGTCACCTGCGACGCCGAGATGCGGCTGCCCAATACCGACATCATGTTCGTGCTCGACAATACCGGCTCGATGGATTGCGATTCGAACGGGAACAATTGCGGTTCGTCCGGCTCCAGCTCGAAGATGGCGGGCCTCAAGGTTGCAGTGAAATGTTTCTACGAGATCGTGGCCCGCCTCGATACCGACGCCAACTGCACTACCGGCAATCCGGGCACCAGCGGCACCGGCAGCCAGGTCCAGATACGCTTCGGCTTCGTGCCCTATTCAACCAACGTGAACGTCGGGAAACTCCTTCCCAACAGCTATCTCGCCAGCAGCTGGAACTACCAGACACGCGTCGCCAACTGGAATCCGCCCGGCACCACCACCAACGGCCCCTATTGGCAGACCTATGGTAGCGCGATCTCGCAGAGCGACTGCCTGAAATACATGAACAACCAGTCCTTTGGCAGCTTCACGCCGACGGCAACCAGCTCGGGCGGCCCCGCGCCCGCGGCGACCTCGACGGTCACCTTCAACAGCGACGGCGCGGCAACCGCCGGCGGCACCGGCGAATGGGGCTGGAGCGGTGCATCGGACGACAGCGGCACCAATCGCAGCTGCAGACGCTCGCGCACCGACACCACCACCACCTATGTCCAGCAGTTCCGCAGCTGGGACTATAAGGAAGCGCCGATCGATATCAGCGGCCTGAAGGCGGGCGGCAGCAGCTGGAACAACACCTTCACCGCACCGATCGGATCGAGCGGAACCAATCGCACCATCACCTGGGACGGCTGTATCGAGGAACGCCGCCCCACCGACAAGCTGACGGACTACGATCCGATCCCGAGCAGCTCCAAGGACCTCAATATCGATCTCGTCCCTTCGTCGGGCGACGCGACCACGCTCTGGGGGCCGGCGCTGCCCGAGCTCATCTATATGCGGTCGATCTCGACCCAGTGGAGCCAGGCAAACACGGCGAACGTGCTCGACACCACGGCCAACTATTACAACAGCGTGTCCTATTATTGCCCGACAGCCGCCAAGAAGCTGCAGGCATGGCCCGATGCGACCACGTTCGACACTTATGTCGACAGCCTCGTGCCCACCGGCAACACCTATCATGATATCGGCATGCTGTGGGGGGCGCGGCTGATGTCGCCGACCGGCATCTTCGCCTCGGAGAACGCCCTCACCCCGGGCGGGGCCGAGATCGAGCGCCACATGATCTTCATGACCGACGGCGACGCGGTGTCGCAGAATTGCGACTATGCCGCGTATGGCGTCGCCTTCTGGGACAAGCGGACCACGGACGATGTCGGCACCGCCTCGCAATGCCAGGGTGTCACTGGCGGCATGACGTCGCTCAACAACCAGATCAATTACCGGCTCGAGGCGCTCTGCACCGCGGTCAAGAACAAGAACATCACCTTGTGGGTGATCTCGTTCGGCAACGGATCGAACACCACCACCGAGACCCGGCTCGAAACCTGCGCCTCGCCCGGCCGCTATTTCACGGCACGCGACTCCGCCGCGCTGCAGACGACCTTCGCCAGCATCGCGAACCAGATCTCCCAGCTGAGGCTCACCAAATGATCCGCCGCCCCTTGCCTCACCCTTTGCTGCGGCATATCGCCGCTGACCGGCGCGGCTCGACGGTCGTCGAGTTCGCGATGATCGCCCCTGTCATGGGTCTGTTGCTGCTCGGTGCGTTCGACACCGCCCATTCGCTGTATATGCGGTCGGTGCTGCAGGGCATCGTGCAGAAGGTGGCGCGCGATTCGTCGCTCGAAACGGGCACGACCAGCGCCCAGCAGACGGTGCTCGACAACAAGGTGCGGGCATCGGTCAAGGCGATCGCCAACAATGCCACCATCACGATCACCCGGCGCTACTATCGCACCTTCTCCACCGCGTCGGCGGCTCAGGCCGAGGCATGGACCGACACCAACCATAACGGCACGTGCGACGCGAACGAGCCTTATCAGGATGCCAACAACAACAGTGTCTGGGATGCCGATGGCGGCGATGGCGGCCAGGGCGGCGCGAAGGACAAGGCCGTCTATACCGTCAGCATGAGCTATCCGCGCTATTTCCCGCTCTATCGGATCATCGGCGGGTCGAACACGACCCGCATCAGCGCCGCGACCGTCCTGGCGAACCAGCCTTATTCGGATCAGGGCAGCTACGGTGCATCGACCGTGAGGAATTGTACATGATTGCGCGCTTGACCAGCACCGCAATGCGGCTCCGCGACGACAGGAGCGGCCTCGCGCTGCTCGAATTCGCGTTCATCCTGCCGGTGTTCCTGACCATGGCGCTCACCGGGGCGGAGATGACCAACTATATCACCGCCAAGATGCGCATCAGCCAGCTCGCGCTGCACATCGCCGACGACGCGGCGCGCATGGGCAATGGCAGCCAGCTCTCGGCCAAGACGATCACCGAGACCGACATCAACGACCTGTTCACCGGTGCGCAGATGCAGTCGGGCGAGCTCGATCTCAACACCAACGGCCGAGTCATCCTCTCCGATCTCGAAGAGGATCCGGCCAATGCCGGCAAGTACAAGATCGGCTGGCGGCGCTGCTACGGCCTGAAGACCAGCTATGCCCGGCAATATCCAACCACCTCGGGCACGACCAACCTGACCGGCATCGGCCCCACCGGCCGCCAGGTGACGGCGCAGAGCGGCAATGCGACGATGTTCGTCGAGGTGTTCTACACTTATGTCCCGCTGGTCGGCCGCGGCACGCTCGCCCCGACGACGACCTTCACCGAGATCGCCTCGATGGCGGTCCGCGACCGGCGCGACCTGACCACGGTCTACAATACCGCCGGTGCAACGGTGGCGAGCTGCTGACCGCTTTGCCTCGGCCCCGCATCAGCTGGGATCGTCCAGGCTGAACTGATCGGCATCCTCGTCATAGGCGAAGATTTCGGCGTAGCGGCCCCAATGGGTGACGGCACGGAGTGTCTCCGTCGCATAATCGGGGGACATATGATCCTCCAGCTCATCGCGGAAGCGCCGCGCCGGCGCGGTATGGCTGGCGCGCTCGTCGAGGATTCGGCGGATATGCTGGGCAAGCGGTACGTGAGCGAGAAGCGCGTGCGCGACCATCGCCTTGCGCTGATCGACGTCGGACACGGCGTAGCGGCGCGCGGCGGGCGTGAGCGTCACGTCGCCGCCCGACAGATCGGCGAAGCGCATGAGCTGGAGCGTCTCCGCCATCGGGAACAGCTCGTCGATCTCAAGCTGTAACTGGTCGGCGAGATCCGCCATGCTCGCGCGTCCGTCGAACGGCGTGGCATCGACCTCCTCGATCAGGCCGGCCAGCGCATTGGTCGAGACGACCGGCAGGGCCATGGCGATGCCGGTGCCCGGGAACACGCCGTCGCGCGCTGGCTCGACCGCGGCACGCGCGGTCATCCGCGCATAGATGTCGTCCACCAGCGCCCGGAAGGAAGGGTCGAGCCGGTCGCGCGGCTGCGGCAGATCGACCCTGATCTCCGCCGCGACCCGCCCCGGATTGGACGAAAAGACCAGGATGCGGTCGCACATCAGCACCGCTTCCTCGATATTGTGGGTGACGATCAGGATCGACTTGATCGGCATCCGCCCCTCCGCCCACAGATCGAGCAGATCGGTGCGCAGCGTCTCGGCGGTCAGCACGTCGAGCGCGGAGAAGGGTTCGTCCATCAGCAGCAGCGACGGATTGACCACGATCGCGCGCGCCAGGCCGACGCGCTGGCGCATCCCGCCCGACAATTCCTTGGGATAGGCATTCTCGAAGCCGTCGAGGCCGATCAGGTCGATCGCGGCAAGCGCCCGGGTCCGCCGTTCGGCGGCAGGCACGCGCTGCGCCTCCAGCCCCAGCTCGACATTCTGCAGGACGGTGAGCCAAGGAAACAGCGCGAAGGTCTGGAACACCATGCTCACCGTCGGCGCCGCGCCGCCGGCTTCCGGCACGAAGGCAATGGTCCCTTCGTCAGGCCGGATCAGCCCAGCGATCGAGCGCAGCAAGGTCGACTTGCCCGATCCCGAACGGCCGAGCAGTCCGACGACCTCATTCTCGTGCAGCGTGAGGTCGACATCGTCGAGCACGAGCAGGCCGCCGCCGGTCTTGCCATAGCGATGGCGCAGATGCTCGACCGTGACGAGCGCCGGCGAAACGGGGGGACGTGCGAGGATGGTGGCCATGGTACAGCTCCTGGTCCGGGGAAGTTCAGGGTCGGGGGAAGATCAGCCCAGCCGCAGGCGGCGGTCGGCGTAGCGATAGAGCGGTCGCCAGAGCAGCCGGTTGAAGCCGATGACGAAGATCGACATCACCGCGATGCCAAGGGTCACGCGCGGATAGTCGCCGGCGGCGGTCGCCTTGGCGATATAGGCCCCGAGGCCGGTCGCCTCGAGCCGCTGGCTGCCCCAGGAAACCGCCTCGGCGACGATGCTCGCATTCCAGGACCCGCCCGACGCGGTCAGTGCGCCCGTGACATAATAGGGAAAGATCCCCGGGATCGCGAGCTGCCGCCACCATTGCCAGCGCCGGACGCCGAACATGCCGGCCGCCTCGCGCAGATCGTTGGGGATCGCGCTCGCGCCCGCGATCACGTTGAACAGGATGTACCATTGGGTGCCGAGCACCATCAGCGGCGACAGCCAGATATCGGCGTTCAGATGCCAATGGACGATCGCGATCACCGCGAAGGGAAACAGCACGTTGGCGGGGAAAGCCGCCAGGAACTGCGCGACCGGCTGCAGGCGCTCCGCCCAGCGCGGACGCAACCCGATCCACACGCCGATCGGCACCCAGACCAGGCTGGCGAACGCGATCAGGACGAGCACCCGCAGCATGGTGACCAAGCCGAAGCCGAACGCGGCAACCATGTCGTCCCATGCCAGGTTGCGGGCGACATAGCCGATGACCAGCCAGGCGGCGCTCGCGAGCGCGACCGCGAGCGCCGAAACCCACAGGACCTGGCCGAGACGGCCCGGCGCGGTGTCGATCCTGACCTTCGGGCGCCGGCCGGGCCGACGATCGAGCGCCATCAGGATCCGCCCGAGACCGGTCAGCGGCGAGAACAGCACCGGCAGCAATCTCGCCCGGCGGAACAGGTCATATGCCCAGGACCGCGGCGCGGTCTGGGCCGCGGTCTGCTCGAACCGGAAACGGTCGGCCCAGGCCACGACCGGCCGGAAGACGAGCTGGTCGTAGATCAGGATGACCAATGCCATCGCGCCAACCGCCCAGGCGACCGCGCGGAAATCCTGCGCGTCGATCGCGAGCGCGAGCCAGGACCCGATCCCCGGCAGCATGATCCTGGTGTCGCCGACGCTGATCGCCTCGGAGGCGACGACGAAGAACCAGCCGCCCGACATCGACATCATCGCATTCCACACCAAGGCCGGCGTGGCGAAGGGCAGGTCGAGCCGGATGAAGCGCCGCCACGGCGAGAGCGAGAAGCCGCGTGACACCTCCTCCAGGTCGGTCGGCACCGATCGCAGCGACTGATAGAAACTGAACGCCATGTTCCAGGCCTGGCTGGTGAAGATCGCGAAGATCGCGGCCAGTTCGACACCTAGTTCGCGCCCCGGGAACAGGCCCATGAAGAAGGTGACCGTGAAGGTGAGGAAACCCAGCACCGGCACCGACTGGAGGATGTCGAGCGCGGGCACGATCACCATTTCGGCACGGCGGCTCTTGGCGGCGAGGGTCGCGACGACGAAGGTGAAGACCAGCGATGCGCCGAGCGCCGCGAACATGCGCAGCGTCGTCCGCAACGCATAGGTCGGCAGGTTCGCGGGATCGAGCGTCACCGGCGCGAGGCGCAGGTGCGACAGCGGCTCGGCCATGCCGCCGGCGCCACGGATCACGAGTACCGCGATGCCGCCGAGCAACAGCAAGGCGATGGCGTCGGCCCAACCTGGTGTTGCCGTGCCGCGCCAGAAGCGCGCCAAGGCAGCCGCACCCAGGCCGGTCTGGGGCGTATTGTTCATATCTCACCTCGTCGGGGCGCCGCCTGCGGGCACCCGGCAACGAGACTGAGGGATCAGGCTCGGCCAGGCGCCTTCGACGGCGCGGACAATCGACTACTGTCGCTTGGCATTGCGTTTGGTTCCTGACCGCCGGCGAGTCGCCGACAACGGGGCGATTGCTCCCGCAGCGCAGCATTGTCAATTTGGTTTGCAGCCGGCGCACGCAAAGCCACGACACTCCGTATTTGCCTGTATCGCCTCGGTTTTCGCGGTGCGATGCGCGGCAGCGCTGCGCGCATCCTTATGGAAAATTAACGCGCTGCGGCATTTTCGGCCCTCGAACCTTATGGGGCCGCCATGGCAAGGAGCGGCCGTGTTCGCCACCCCGCCCTTTTGCCGATCCGGACAGGCTTGCCAGCACACACGATCACCCGTCCCGCGCGCCGGAGAGCCCTGATGCGCACCGAACCGCTGATCACGTTCGTCATCATGCTGCTGCTTTGGGCAGGCCTGGTCGCCTATGTCCTGCACCGCTCGAAAGCCGAGCGCGGCAAAAGGACAAGGACGCGCGGCACCCGGCCCGGGCCGCCACCAAAGTGATGACCGGGGCGTCAGCCCCGGTACGTCACCTTCTTCGCCGCCGCGACGATCTTGTCGGCGTTGATCAGCGCCAGCTTCTCGAGATTGGCGGCATAGGGCAGCGGCACATCCTCGTTGGTCACGCGCAGCACCGGCGCGTCGAGGTCGTCGAACCCTTCCTCCATCGCGATCGCGACGATCTCGGAGCTGATCGAGCAGGTCGCCCAGCCCTCTTCGACCACCACCATGCGGTTGGTCTTTTTGAGGCTCTTGAGCACCGCTTCCTTGTCGAGCGGCCGCAAGGTGCGCAGGTCGATCACCTCGGCGTCCACGCCCTCGCCCGCCAGCGTCTCGGCGGCTTCGAGCGCCAGGCCAACGCCGATCGAATAGCTGACGATCGTCACGTCCTTGCCTTCGCGCATGATCCGCGCCTTGCCGATCGGCAGGACATAATCGTCGAGCGCCGGCACCTCGAACGTGCGGCCATAGAGCAGCTCGTTCTCGAGGAACACGACCGGATCCTCGCTGCGGATCGCTGCCTTGAGCAAGCCCTTGGCATCCGCCGCGTCATAGGGCGCGATCACGATCAGGCCCGGCACGCTGGCGTACCAGGGACCGTAATTCTGCGAATGCTGCGCACCCACGCGCGACGCGGCGCCGTTCGGCCCGCGGAACACGATCGGGCAGCGCATCTGGCCGCCCGACATGTAATTGGTCTTCGCGGCCGAGTTGATGATGTGGTCGATCGCCTGCATCGCGAAGTTGAAGGTCATGAACTCGACGATCGGGCGAAGACCGCCCATCGCCGCGCCCGTGCCGACGCCGGCAAAGCCATATTCGGTGATCGGCGTGTCGATCACACGCTTGTCGCCGAACTCGTCGAGCAGCCCCTGGGTGACCTTGTAGGCGCCCTGATATTGCGCGACTTCCTCGCCCATGACGAAGACTCGGTCGTCCTTGCGCATTTCCTCGGCCATCGCGTCACGCAGCGCCTCGCGCAGCGTCAGCTTGACCATCTCCGTGCCAGCCGGAATCGCCGGATCGGTCGGGCCGTCATTCCTCGCCGCTTCGTACATCTGGCGCGCACCGGTCTCGACCTGCTTCGGATCGGGCACCGCCTCGGCCTTCTGCTCCACCGGCGCCTTTTCGGCGGCCGGAGCGGGCGCGGCAGTCGAAGCCTCTTCACCCTCGGCGTTCAAGGTCGCGATGACGGTGCCGACCTTCACGTTATCCGTGCCCTCGGCGACCAGGATCTTCCCGATCGTGCCTTCGTCGACGGCTTCGAATTCCATCGTCGCCTTGTCGGTTTCGATCTCGGCCATGATGTCGCCGGACTTGACCGTGTCGCCTTCCTTGACGAGCCATTTGGCGAGCGTGCCTTCCTCCATCGTCGGGGAAAGCGCCGGCATCTTGATCTCGATCGCCATCAGTATTTCTCCACCAGCACGTCGGTGTAGAGCTCGGCTGGCTCCGGTTCAGGCGTCTGTTCGGCGAAATCGGCGGCTTCGTTCACGACCTTGCGGATCTCCTGATCGACCTTCTTGAATTCGTCTTCCTTCGCGCCGAACTCCTCGAGCAGCTTCTTCACATGCTCGATCGGATCGGACTTGTCGCGAACGGCCTGAACCTCCTCGCGGCTGCGATACTTGGCCGGGTCGGACATCGAATGGCCGCGATACCGGTATGTCTTCATCTCGAGGATGATCGGCCCCTTGCCCGCACGAACCCAGGCCAAAGCCTCTTCGGCCGCGCCGCGGCAGGCCAGCACGTCCATGCCGTCGACCTGGATGCCGGGGATGCGGAAGCTCTCGCCGCGGCGGTAGAGCTGGTCCTCGGACGAGGAGCGGTTGACGCTCGTGCCCATGGCGTACTGGTTGTTCTCGATGACGTAGATGACCGGCAGCTTCCACAGCTCGGCCATGTTGAAGCTCTCGTACACCTGGCCCTGATTCGAGGCGCCGTCGCCGAAATAGGCGAGGCATACGCCGCCATCGCCCTTGTATTTGTGGCTGAAGCCAAGCCCGGTGCCGAGCGAAACCTGCGCACCGACGATGCCGTGGCCGCCGTAGAATTTATGTTCGACGCTGAACATGTGCATCGAGCCGCCCTTGCCCTTCGAGATGCCGGCCTGGCGCCCCGTGAGCTCGGCCATCACGTCCTGCGGCGGGATCCCGCACAACAGCATATGGCCATGGTCGCGGTAGCCGGTGATCACGCTGTCCTTGTCGGTCAGCGCGGACTGCAGGCCGACCGCGACGGCTTCCTGACCGATATAGAGATGGCAGAAACCGCCGATCAGGCCGAGGCCGTAGAGCTGGCCCGCCTTCTCCTCGAAGCGGCGGATGAGCAGCATCTGCTTGTAGAAGTCGAGCAGCTCTTCCTTGGACGCCTTGTAGGGCTTGGGTTCGTCGGGACGCTCGCGATTGGGCGTCAGGGGCTCGGCTTTGCGAGCAGCAGGGGCTTTGGCCACGTGAGGGAAACCTCGTTTCCGTAGGGGAGGACGGCGAGCCTATAGGCGCGTTTCGTCCCGGACATCAATCGTCCGAGCACAACATCGATCACGCGGAGACATGAGAAGTTTCACGCCCCCAAGCAATCGGCGATTGCTCCGCCAAGGATCGGGGGCTTAAAGCCCGCCGCAATGGATTCGTCCCCCCATCCGTTCCGCATCGCCAATTTCCGCGCTTATTGGGCAGCCCGCTTTTGCATGACGCTGGCGCAGAACGGCATGATCATCGTGATCGGCTGGCAGACTTACACCATCGCCCGCGAAACCATGTCTCCGGCGGGTGCCGCGGCACAGCTCGGCCTGATCGGGCTGTTGCAGTTCGTCCCGCTCTTTGTGACGACGCCGCTCACGGGCTGGTTTGCCGACCGATTCGATCGCCGCTGGATCGCCCGCGGCACCGTCTCGCTGCAGGTGCTTTGCGCCCTCATTCTCGCCATGGCGACCTATGAAGGCTGGATGACACTGCCGGTGCTGTTTTCGGTCGCGGTGCTGCTCGGCCTCGGCCGCGCCTTTGCCGGCCCTGCCTTCTCCGCGTTGGCGCCCAACCTCGTGCCGAAGGAAGTCTTGCCGACCGCAATCGCGCTCAGTTCCATCTCCTGGCAGGTCGGCACGATCATCGGCCATGCAAGCGGCGGCTTGGCCTATTCGTTCGCCCCGTCAGCGCCCTATTTCCTCGCGACCGGGCTGTTTGGCGTGGCGCTGGTCTGCGTCTTCATGATTGGCGGCGTGCCTCGCACGATCGCCATCAGCACCGCGCATCCGCTACGCCAGATCGTCGAGGGGGTTGCCTATGTCTGGCAGAACAAAATGATCCTTGGTACCATCACGCTGGATCTGTTCGCCGTATTCCTGGCCGGCACCAGTGCGCTTCTGCCAATCTATGCACACGATATCCTGAAGGTCGGTCCGCAAGCGCTGGGCGCCCTTACCGGGGCGCCGGCAGTCGGCGCGGGCCTCGTAGCGCTGTTCTTCTCGTTCCGCCCGCTCAAGACCAACGTCGGACCGAAAATGCTCGGGTCGGTGCTCATCTATGGTTCGGCCACCGTAGTCTTCGGCCTGTCGACTTCGATGCCGCTCAGCCTGATCGCGCTTGCCATCGCCGGCGCGGCCGACATGTTCTCGGTCTATATCCGCCAGTCGCTAATCCAGCTCTACACCCCGGACGGGATGCGCGGCCGGGTCGGTGCCGCTTCGCAGCTCACCATTTCCGCTTCGAACGAACTGGGCGAGGCCGAATCCGGCTTCCTCGCTTGGGCGGTTGGCCCGGTCGGTGCAGTGCTGATTGGCGGCGGCGGGGCGATTGTCGTCACGATCCTGTGGACCTATCTATTCCCGAACATCCGCAACGCGCGGACATTCGATCCACCCGCGACGCCGCAAGACGCCGCAGATATTGAGATGGAGGCCGCACGATGAAAGCCAACACGATCCTCGAGACGATCGGCAACACCCCGCACATCCGCGTGCAGAAGCTGTTCCCTGGCGCCGAGGTATGGATCAAGTCCGAGCGGGCGAATCCCGGCGGCTCGATCAAGGACCGTATCGCGCTCAGCATGATCGAGGCGGCCGAGAAGTCCGGCGATCTCAAGCCCGGCGGCACGATCATCGAGCCGACCAGCGGCAATACCGGTGTCGGTCTGGCGATGGTCGCCGCGGTGAAGGGCTACAAGCTCGTGCTCGTCATGCCCGAGAGCATGTCGCTCGAGCGCCGCCGCCTGATGCTTGCGTATGGCGCGACCTTCGATCTGACTCCGCGCGAAAAGGGCATGAAGGGCGCGATCGAGCGAGCACTCGAACTCGTCTCGCAGACGCCGAACAGCTGGATGCCGCAGCAGTTCGAGAATCCGGCCAATATCGACGTCCATGTGCGCACGACGGCGCAGGAGATTCTGAACGACTTTCGCGATTCGCCGATCGACGTGATCATCACCGGCGTCGGCACCGGCGGCCATATCACCGGCGTCGCCGAGACGCTGAAGAAGGAATGGCCGCATTTGAAGGTCTATGCGGTCGAACCCCAGGCCTCGCCCGTCATCTCGGGCGGCCAGCCTGGGCCTCACCCGATCCAGGGCATCGGCGCCGGCTTCATTCCGGCCAACCTCCATACCCAGGCGATCGACGGCGCGATCGAGGTCGATGCGGGAGCCGCGAAGGACATGGCCCGCCGCGCCGCGCGCGAGGAAGGCATGCTGGTCGGCATCAGCTCGGGCGCGACCCTGGCCGCGATCCAGCAGAAGCTGCCCGAGCTACCCAGCGGCACGCGCGTGCTCGGATTCAACTATGATACCGGCGAGCGCTACCTCTCCGTGCCGGACTTCCTCCCCGAAAGTTAATCTCGCGCAAACCATCCGTTTCGGCTATATTTAGATGGTCGACGCGGGGGCGTTGCGAGGGGTGGGACAATGCGCAGGGCGATGATTTGCGTCAGTGTGATGCTGGCGCTGTTTCTGGTTTGGCCGATGATCTTCGGGCAGCATGGCGAGGGCGCGGCAGCGGCCGCCACCGCGACGCGGGAGGTGCCGAAACCCATTCCCGCCGTCGCCGTGGCGACGGTGATCCCGATTCCCGCCAAGGTCAGCCTGCCGGCCGCTATCGCTCCGAAGAGCTGCTACAAGCATTACCAGACGGAATTCCGGCGCTGCGCCAGGGGCGATCAGGCCTGCAGCATCAAGGCCGCCGATCGATGGGACCTGTGCGAAGCCACGGGATTCTGGCCGGAATAATGTGCCGCCGTCGCGGTGGCAGCGATTGCCTCGCGACGGTATCGGTTCCCCGACGTGCGACGCCGCCGCCGGTGTAGCCGGCGCAATCGGGGCCTGTGGCGAACGGTCCTCGATCTAGCAGACCTCAACGACGATCCGGCCGCCCGCCCGTGAAAGCGCGATGCGCGGCCGTTCGCGACCGGCGGCGCGATCACAGCTTTCAGCGTGCTCGGGCGACCATCGTCGTCCGCCAGATCGGGGCGGCATCGCACGTACCGCCGACCCGCGACTCGGACTCCACTGCTTGTCCGGCGAGCCCAGCCGTTGCTCCGGCCGGACGTGCCGCTGTCCCTCTTAGAGACTCCCGCGAACCATTTCGCATCCGAAGCGTTCTGAGGTAAAGGCCCCCTCCTTACCGTCGCCAGGAGCCGCTCTTGACCTCCCTTCCGCGCCGCTCCCTTCATCGCTGAAACTTCTTCGCCCATGCCCCAGCCCTCCGCCCCGCCGGGCAATCCCGGTTTAGGACTGAACCTCCTGCTGTTGCTGGTCGCGATCACCGCGATTGCGGCACCGGCGCTGATCGTCCGCAACGCGCCGCCGGTCGTGCCCCATCACGTCGTCAAGCGGCTGCCGCAGCGCGTCGTGCCCAAGGCGGAACTGCCCCCGGTCGAGCCGGTCGCGTTCCAGAACCTGGCCCCCGACGATGCCCGCGCCTTCAACGCGTCGGTGCCCTTCTCGACCGGCCCCAACCCGGCGGCGCGACCCTTCAAGTTCGTCGGCACCGACGAGGAGCGCGCCCGGGCGATCGACTGCCTTGCCGCCGGCGTGCTCTATGAGGCGGGCGACGATACGCTCGGCCAACGCTCGGTGGCGCAGGTCGTGATCAACCGGGCGCGCCATCCGGCCTTTCCCAAGACGATCTGCGGCGTGGTGTTCCAGGGGGCCGAGCGCGTGACCGGGTGCCAGTTCACCTTCACCTGCGACGGCGCACTGGTGCGGCATCGCTGGTCGGACGCCGCCTGGGTACGCGCGCGAGAAACCGCCACGCTCGCGCTGTCCGGTGCGGTCTACAAACCGGTCGGCTATGCGACCCATTATCATACCGACTGGGTCGTGCCCTATTGGCAATCGAGCCTCGACAAGATCGCTGCGGTCCGCACGCACCTGTTCTTCCGCTGGACCGGATGGTGGGGCACGCCGCCAGCGTTCAATCGGCACGTCTCATCCGAAGAACCCGTGATCACCCAGCTCGCGCTCTATTCGGATGCCCACAAGACCGGCGCCGCACTGGTCGATGCGTCAGCCACCATCGCCGAGGCGGCTGCGGCCGGCGCCACATTGCCGCCTGCGCTGACCACGGATGCCAACAGCTTCCTGTTGACGCTCGATCCGCGCATGCCGCCCGATGCCTATGCGCTGCTCGCCGCGCGCACTTGCGGCGACCGGCCTTATTGCAAGGTCATGGGCTGGACCAGCAAGGCCAAGACGCCGGGCGCGCTGCCGCTTCAGCCGACCCAGATCGCGGCGATGTCGTTCAGCTATCTCCGCGACAAGTCCCGCAGCTACGACAAGGCGCTGTGGAACTGCACCGAGTTCAAGCGGCCCGATTTCACCCAGTGCATGAAGTTGCAGGTGCTGGTGCCGGTCGCGCGCCAGGTCGACAGTTTCAAGCTGGAAAGCCTGGCCGGCACGACCAGGGTCATGCCGCCGCCGGTGACGACGACGATCAGGCCGGTACCGGAGCTGTCGGGCGTGCGGCGGAGGGCAGAAACCACCCCGCCGCCGGTCAAACCTGCCACGGCACCGCCGGCGCCCGCTACGCAGCCGCCAGCAGTGCACTAGCCGATCACGCCGCCACGAACATCTCGGGCGGCAGGGTCATCAGCGCTTCGGCCCCGCCCTCGATCTTGCGGCGGAGCGCACCGGCATCGGGCATGATCCGCTCGGCGAAATAGCGCGCGGTCACCAGCTTCGCGTCGAGGAACGCGGCATCGCCCTCCCCCGCCGCCTTCAGCTTCGCGGCGGCCGAGGCCATGCGCAGCCACATCAGCCCGACCGCGACGATGCCCATCAGGTGCAGATAGGGCTGAGCGCCGGCGCCGACATTGTCGGGGTTCTGCATGCCGTTCTGGAGGAACCAGACCGTCGCCTGCTGCAACTCGCCATTGGCCTTTTCCAGGCGCGCCGCGAAGTCGGCAGTGGCAGGGTCGGCCTTGCCGGCCGCCACATCCTCGCCGACAACCTTGAAGAAGGCCTGCACCGCCCGGCCGCCATTCATGGCGAGCTTGCGGCCGACCAGGTCCATCGCCTGGATGCCGTTGGTGCCCTCATAGATCATCGAGATGCGGGCATCGCGGACATATTGCTCCATGCCCCATTCGGCGATGTAGCCATGGCCGCCATAAACCTGCTGCGCGTTGGTCGCGATCTCGTACCCCTTGTCGGTACCATAGCCCTTGATGACCGGGGTCAGCAGCCCGATCAGGTCCTCGGCGAGCTGGCGCTCCTCCTCGTTCCCGGCGGCATGTTCGAGATCGACCTGGAGCGCGCCCCACAGGCACAAGGCGCGCAGGCCTTCGGTCAGCGCCTTGGCATCCATCAGCATGCGGCGGATGTCCGGATGGACGAACAGCGTGTCGGCCTTTTCCTGCGGATCCTTGGCACCCGTGAGCGAACGGCCCTGGCGGCGGTCATGCGCGTACTGGACGGCATTCTGGTAGGCGGTCTCGGCAACGCCAAGGCCCTGCAGACCGACGCCGAGGCGCGCCGCGTTCATCATGATGAACATCGCGGCGAGGCCTTTCATCTCCTCGCCGACCAGCCAGCCGGTGGCACCGTCATAGTTCATCACGCAGGTCGAATTGGCGTGGATGCCCATCTTGTGCTCGATCGAGCCGCACGTCACGGCATTGCGCTCGCCGAGCGATCCGTCGTCATTGACGAGAAATTTCGGCACCACGAACAGCGAAATGCCCTTCGAGCTTTCCGGCGCGCCCGGCGTCTTGGCCAGGACGAGATGGATGATGTTCTCGGTCAGGTCATGCTCGCCCGACGAGATGAAGATCTTCGTGCCGGTGATCGAATAGGCCCCCCCCGGCTGCGGCTCGGCGCGGGTGCGGATCAGGCCGAGATCGGTGCCGCATTGCGGCTCGGTCAGGTTCATCGTCCCGCCCCATTTGCCCGAGACCATATGGGGGACGTATTTCGCCTTCTGCTCGTCGGTGCCCTTGACCAGCAGCGCGGCGATCGCGCCATGCGTGAGGCCCGGATACATGGCAAACGCCATGTTCGAGGAGATCATATATTCCTGGAACGCGGTCGAGACGACGTGCGGCATTTCCTGCCCGCCGAACGCGGCCGGCGCGGATAGTGTGCCCCAGCCCGATTCGACGAACTTGTCATAGGCCTGCTTGAAGCCCTTGGGCGTCGTCACCGAGCCGTCCTCATGACGGGTGCAGCCTTCAAGGTCGCCCGACTGGTTCAGCGGAAACAGCACCTCCGCCACGAACCGCCCGCCCTCGTCGAGCACCGCATCGACCACATCGGGCGTCGCGTTGGCGAAGCCCGGCAGGTTCGCATAGCGATCGAGGCCGACCACATGCTCCAGGATGAAGCGCGTGTCGCGCACGGGCGGGGTATATTGCGGCATGATATCAGTCCTTCAGGCGGCCTTGCGCGCCATGGGTTTCGAGCAGGGTGATGAAATCGTTCAGTTCGTCGATCGCCGCATCGATATCCTGCTTCTGTGACGTCAGCAGCGACACGCGCTGGCGGCAGCGATCGATCGTGACCGCGCGCTGCACCTGCCGGCCATCGCCGATATCGTAGAGGTCGATCATCTCGCGGATCTCGGCGAGGCTGAAGCCTACGCGCTTGCCGCGCAGAATCCAGGCCAGCCGCGCCCGATCCCGCTGGGAGTAGATTCGGGCGGTGCCGCGCCGTTCGGGGGCGATCAGCCCTTCATCCTCGTAGAATCTGAGAGCCCGCGCCGTCACGCCGAACTCGGCCGACAGGTCGGAGATCGAGAAATGATCGCGGTCGGGATGCCGTTCGATCGCGGCATAGGCGGCGACTTGGGCAGCAATGGGGGCAGCGGCTGTCGACATGTCGGCAAATTAAGTGCCGTTTACGTGAACGTCAAGCTCATCCGCCGCTGTTGCAGAGCAGCTTGCCCTTGCCGTCGCGCAGGGTCGAGGCTTCCGAAACCGACTCGCTCAACCGGGTCACGTCGAGCGCGGCCATCGAGGCACGCTGGGCGCAAAGCTTCTGGCAGGCATTGGGCAAAGTGCCCGGAAACACGATCCGGTCCCCCTCGAATCGCGCCTCGAAGCTGCAACCCTCCACGCCGTCGAATTCGAGCTGGAGCTTCTCGCCCGCCCGCGTGATCGTGCCGGAGCCGCCGCAACTCACCTTGTCGCCATAGTCGACGAACACGCCGACACGGTACGCGGTGGCGCTCGGCACAATGCAAACCCGGTCGGTGTCGCGCGCATAAAGGCCGGTGATATCGGTGTTGTTGGGGTCGGGAATCACCCCAGCCTCGATCGCGGCGGCCTCGAGTCCCGTCGCGGCGGTCGCATTGGCGGCCGGCTTCGGCTCATCCCTCCCGCAACCGGCGACGAGCAACAACAGCGCCAGCGCCGACCCGCGCTTCATTCGGCCGTCGCGAGTCGGTCGCCGTCGATCCGGCGATAGAAGCAGCTGCGCTCGCCGGTATGGCAGGCCGGGCCCGCGGCATCGACGATCAGCCACACCGCGTCCTGGTCGCAATCGATCCTGATATCCGCGACTCGCAGCACATGGCCCGAGGATTCGCCCTTTTTCCAGAGCCGCCCGCGGCTGCGCGACCAGAAATGCGCCTCCTTCGTCTCCACCGTGGCGGCGAGCGCCTCGGCATTCATATGGGCGAGCATCAGCACCTCGCCTGTGGTGCGATCAGTCGCCACGGCGGTGATCAGTCCGGCGGCATCGTATTTCGGGTCGAGCACAAGGCCGGTATCGCGGGAATCAGGCATGCACGACGCTTAGCGCGACCCACGCAAAACCGCCAATGCGACGGTTGGCGATCAATCCATGTGACAAAAGCGCGACAAAGCCGAAAGCCGCCCCTATATGGCGGGCGACGCTACCCCCCGAAGGGCGCCATGCTTACAACGAATCCATTTGATGACGACAAGCTGCGCGAAGAGTGCGGCATTTTTGGCGTATCCGGCAGCGAGGGCGCAGCCGCCCTCGTGGCGCTCGGACTCCATGCGCTGCAGCACCGCGGCCAGGAGGCGGCTGGCATCACCAGCTTCGACGGCGCCGAATTCCACACCCACCGTGCGATGGGCCATGTCGCCGGCAATTTCGACCGCGACGACATCATTGGCGCGCTGCGCGGCACAGTCGCCTGCGGCCATGTCCGTTACTCGACAACCGGCGAGACGGCACTGCGCAACGTGCAGCCACTCTATGCCGACCTCGCCTCGGGCGGTTTCGCGATCGCGCATAACGGCAATATTTCCAACGCGATGCGCCTGCGCCGCGACCTCGTTCAGCGCGGCTCGATCTTCCAGTCGACCTCGGATACCGAGACGATCATCCATCTCGTCGCGACCTCGAGCTACCGGACCTTCGTCGACAAGTTCATCGATGCGCTGAAGCGGGTCGAGGGCGCCTATTCGCTGATCGTGATGACCCCGGAGGGCATGATCGCCTGCCGCGATCCGCTCGGCATCCGCCCGCTGGTGATGGGCACGCTCGACGGCGCCGTGATCTTTGCCTCTGAGACCGTGGCGCTCGACGTGGTCGGCGCCGAATATGTCCGCTCGATCGAGCCTGGCGAACTGGTCATCGTGCGCGGTACCGAGATCAGCTCGCACCGCCCCTTCGCGCCGGTCTCCCCGCGCCCGTGCATCTTCGAATATGTCTATTTCTCGCGCCCCGATTCGATCTCGGACGACCGCAGCGTCTATACCGTGCGCAAGGCGATCGGTGCGCAGCTCGCGATCGAGAGCCCGGTCGATGCCGACCTGATCATCCCGGTGCCCGATTCGGGCACGCCCGCGGCACTGGGCTATGCCCAGCAGTCCGGCATCCCGTTCGAGCTCGGCATCATCCGCTCGCATTATGTCGGCCGCACCTTCATCCAGCCGGGCGACAAGGTCCGCCATCTCGGCGTGAAGCTGAAGCACAATGCCAATCGCGCGCTGATCAAGGGCCAGCGCATCGTGCTGATCGACGATTCGATCGTGCGCGGCACGACCAGCCTCAAGATCGTGCAGATGATGCGCGAGGCCGGCGCGGCGGAGGTGCATATGCGCATCGCCAGCCCGCCGACCCGGCACAGCTGCTTCTACGGCGTCGACACGCCGGAGCGGGCCAAGCTGCTCGCGGCGACCAAGAACATCGAAGAGATGAACACCTATATCCAGGCCGACAGCCTGGCGTTCGTCTCGATCGACGGCCTGTACAAGGCACTTGGCGAACCCTGCCGCGCCGATATCCGTCCGAGCCACTGCGACGCGTGCTTCACCGGGGATTACCCGACGACCTTGACCGACCAGGACGAAGTCGCCTCGGTCGACCAGTTCGCCCTCCTCGCGGAGCGCGTGATCTAGCAAAACCCGTCATGCCGGACTTGTTCCGGCATCCACCGTGGTGCAAGCGCCGCCGCGTCCGTGTGTGCGGACCGGTGACGAAGAGAGACGAGCATGACCGACAAGCCCCTCGCCAACCAGATCGCCCTCGTGACCGGCGCCAGCCGCGGCATCGGCGCCGCGACCGCCAAGGCCCTGGCGGCGGCCGGCGCGCATGTCGTCATCACCGCGCGCACCGCCAAGGACCTCGAGCAGGTCGAGACGGAGATCTTCGACGCCGGCGGCAGCGCGACCATCGCCCCGCTCGACCTGACCGAGACCGACAGCATCGCCCGCCTCGGTGCCGCGATCGGCGAACGCTGGCCGCAGCTCGACATCATGGTGATGAACGCCGCGACCCTGGGCAGCCTCGCCGCCGTCCCCGCGATCGACCCCAAGGAACTGGCGACCGTCCTGACCCTCAATGTCAGCGCTCAGGCCGCGCTGATCACCGCGTTCGACCCGATGCTGCGCAAGTCGAAGCGTGCCCGGGTGATCGGCATCACCTCGAGCGTCGGCCGCACCCCGCGCGCCTATTGGGGCCTGTACGGTGCCTCCAAGGCAGCGTTCGAGACGCTGGTCGGCGCGTACGGCGACGAGATGGAGCATATCAGCAGCATCCGCGTCGCCATCGTCGACCCGGGCGCGACCCGGACCAAGATGCGCGAGCGCGCCTATCCGGGTGAGGATCCTGCCTCGGTGAAGGCCCCGGAAGTCGTGGCCGATCGCCTCGTCGCGCTGATCGCCGGCGATTTCGATAACGGCCATTTCGAACGGATCGACTGACCTTCTCCCCTCCCGCTTGCGGGAGGGGACATGCTCACTTCGCCGCCGCCATCAGCTTCTCGAAAAACGCCAGTCGCGCCAGGGTCAGCGACCGCTCGCTCGCCTTGGGCGCGGCGCTGACCATCGCGATCACCAGCTTCTTCGACGGATCGATCGTGATCATCTGCCCGAAAATCCCCTGCGCGCCGTAGCGCCCCTCGGGATAGGTCCACCATTGATAGCCATAACCATAGCCGCCCGGCGCCACTTCCGCATGCGCCCTGGTCGCCTCGGCGAACCAGCCCGGCGCCACCACACCCTTGCCGCCCTCCAGCGCGAACTGCCCGAAACGCGCATAATCGCGCAGCGACACCGACAGGCAGCAGCCGCTGACCTCGGCGCCGGTCTGGTCCTTCATCCAGAACCCGTCGCGCTCCAGGCCGGCGGGCTTCCAGATCTTCTCCTCGGCATAGGCGGCGAGCGTCTTGCCCGTCGCCCGGCGCACCAGCACGCCGATCAGGTTGGTCTCGCCGGTCTTGTAAACCCATTTCGTGCCCGGCGCCGTCTCGCGCGGCAGCTTGCGCATGAAGAACACGGTGGGGTCGACGCCAGCCGGCACCGGCTCAAGGAACATCCGCGCCACGTCGGATTTGGGATCGGTATAGTCCTCGTTCCATTTGACGCCCGACGTCATCGTCAGGAGCTGAGCGACGGTCACCCCGTCATAGCCGCTTCCCGCCAGATCGGGGATGTAGCGGGTCACCGGATCGTCGAGCGACGTGATGAAGCCGTCCTTGATCGCCGCGCCGACCAGGGTCGAGGTGAAGGATTTGGCGACCGAGAAGCTGGTCCAGCGCCCCTCCGCGGAGAACCCCCGCGCATAGCGTTCCAGCCGCACCTTGCCGTCCTGCAGGACGATCAGGCCCGCGACGTTCATCGAGGTCATGAACGCATCCACATCCGCCGCCGCCATGGGCAGCGGCTTGCCCGCCGGCAGTGCGCGAAGCTTGGCCGGATCCGCCTTGATGACGTTGCCCGGAAAGACCTTCTCCATCGCCGGGAAGTTCGAATCCCGCTGCGCCTGCGACCAGAACAGCACCTCCGCCCCGACCTGACGCTGGGTCGCCTCGGCCGCAGGCTGGGCCTGGCCGAAGCCCTGCATCGGAATCATCGCGACGCCCGCCAGCGCGAGCGCGCCGAACAACTGCCGTTTCATTCTCATCCCCTCTTGATCAGCGTGACCTGGGCGACATGGATCCCGCCGCCTCTGAACCCGCCCTCGCAATACATCAGATAATATCGCCACAGATCGACGAAATGGCGATCGAATTCCGCGGGCAGACGACCCGCCGCCACCGCCACGTCGAACGCCGCACGCCAGCGCTTCAGCGTCTCCGCATAGTGAGGCCCGAAATTGCGCTGGTCATGCCACGCCAGCCCCTCAGCCTCGGCGATCGCGCGGAAACGGCTTTCCGACAGCAGCATGCCACCGGGGAAGACGAAACGCTGGATGAAATCGACGTTGCTCGCATAGGCGTGGAAGATCGCATCATCGATCGCGATATACTGGATCGCGGCGCGCCCGCCCGGCTTCAGCGCCCGCGCGATCGCCTGCAGATAGGCCGGCCAAAATTCCTCGCCGACTGCCTCGACCATCTCGATGCTGGCAACTGCGTCATAGTGTCCCGTCACGTCGCGGTAATCGGTCAGCGAGACGGTGACGCCGTCCAACCTCGCCGCCGCCATGCGCGCCTCGACCGCGCGTTTCTGCTCGGCGGACAGGGTGATGCCATGCACCTTCACCCCTGCCCCCGCCGCAATCTCGGCGAAAGAGCCCCAGCCGCACCCGATCTCCAGGATGGTGTCGCCGGGCTTGGTCGCGGTGCGATCGAGGACGGCGCGAAGCTTCGTCGCCTGCGCGTCTTCGAGCGATTGCGCCGCCGAGATCGGCTCATCGAACAGCGCGCTCGAATAAGTCATGCCCGGGTCGAGCCACAGGCCGTAGAAGTCGTTGCCCAGATCGTAATGGAACTCGATGTTCCGCCGCGCCCCGCTGCGATGGTTGCGGCGCAGCGCGTGCCACAGCCGCCGCACCGCCCGCATCGGCCCGCGCGACCGCCCCGCCTCGCCGAGCGGGCGGCGGTTGCGCATGAACAGGTCGAACAGCGGCACCGGATCGGGGCTGCGCCATTCGCCGAGCGACCAGGCGACATACCAGCCGGCCGATCCGCCCATCGCCAGCCGGATCAGCGCCCGCCAACTCGCGATCTCGACGATGGCGACCGGCCCGTCGGCGCGCCCGCCGAGAATGCGATCGGTCCCGTCGGGCAGCGAGGCCTCGATCGATCCGGCCTCGAGGCCCTGGTCGATCCGATCGAGCAGGCGGTGGAAGACGCTCGCAAAGGGGGCCAGCAGCCGGTCGACCCGACCGGTCGCCGGTCTCCCGCGCGCCCCGAAGCGACGGCCTCTGTTCGGCGCTGATGCGTTCATCACGCGGCTCATGCACCCGGAGAGGGTGCGGGAAAAGCGATTCGTCATCGCGCATTTTTTGCGGCCGTCAGCGCACACTTCCACGCATAGGCGCGTTCACGACGTATCGGCGCTCGGTGCGCTGATCGAAGCCCTGCCTGACCTTTCGACGCAGGACATCAGCGATGCTATCTCAGGACTGTCACCTAAACCACTAATATTGGAGTAAGAAACCTGACGGCAGCGACTAGTCGCCCTTCCCGGGCTCGGCCGAGAAATACGCCTCGAACTTGCCCGCCACGCCGTTGAACGCCTCGGCGTCATCCGGCATCTGGTTGAGCTTGCGCGACACCACCGGCCATAGCCCCGCATAGGTCTTGTTCAGCTCGATCCAGGCCGTCGCACCGCTTTCGATATCCGGCAGGATGGCATCGGCCGGGCATTCCGGCAGGCAGAGATTGCAATCGATGCACTCGTTCGGATCGATCACGAGCATATTCTCGCCCTCGCGGAACGCCTCCACGGGACAGACCTGGACGCAATCCATGAATTTGCACCGGATGCACGCATCCGTGACGACGAACGTCATTGCCGGCCTCCGCCCGCCTACATCGTGTGCGGCTGCTTCTCGACCTGCCAGGTCTGGCCCTGCGAGAGGAGTTTCTGCAGATTCGGCGTCTTGCCGCTGCTGGCCTGAGCGTTCTGCGCCACGACCGCGCTCTCGAAGGTCGGGGCCGGATCGTCATAGATGACGCCCAGCGCCATCGGGAACGCCCCGAACGGCATTTCGACCAGCATATGCGCGACCGCGCGGTTGGTCTGGTCGTGCACGATGACATGCGCCGCCGCCCAGTCGCCATCCACCACATCGACCACCTTCAGCACCAGCTTCTCGGGATCGAGCGTCAAACCCTTGGTACCGCCAGCGAACAGCAGGGGCTTGCCCTGCTCGACCCAGAGCTGGCTGCCGGCCGCATTGGCCTTCTCGGTGAAGGGCGCAAACACATCGTCATTATAGACGATGCAGTTCTGGAAGATCTCGACAAAGCCCGTGCCCTTATGGGCATAGGCCGCCTTGAGCACCGCCGGCAGGTTCTTGTTCACGTCGATCGCCCGCGCGACGAAGCGCGCGCCCGATCCGAGCACGAACGCGCACGGCGTCAGCGGCCGGTCGAGCGAGCCGAACGGGGTCGAGGGGCTGCGCGTGCCGACATGGCTGGTCGGCGAATATTGCCCCTTGGTCAGGCCGTAAATCTCGTTGTTGAACAGCAGCACCTGGCAATCGAGGTTGCGGCGGATCAGGTGCATGGTGTGGTTGCCGCCGATCGACAGCGCATCGCCGTCGCCGGTGATGATCCACACGTCGAGATCGGGATTGGCCAGCTTCACCCCCGTCGCCACCGCCGGCGCACGGCCATGGATGGTGTGGAAGCCGTACGTCTCCATATAATAAGGGAAGCGCGACGAGCAGCCGATGCCGCTGACGAACACGGTGTTCTCGGGCCGCGCGCCGATCTCCGGCATGGTGCGCTGCACCGCCTTGAGGATCGCGTAGTCGCCGCACCCCGGGCACCAGCGCACCTCCTGGTCGGTCTCCCAGTCCTTCGGGCTGGTCTTCGCAATTGGCGTCATATCATTCATCGGTCTTCTTCCGTTCTTCCCCTCTCCCATCGGGAGAGGGAGGGGCCCAAGCCGGAGGCTTGGGAGGGTGAGGGTGATCCGGCGCCATTCGCCCTCACCCTTCCGCCGCTTCGCGGCTCCTTCCCTCTCCCGCTGGGAGAGGGATTATTTCAACGCCTCCTCGATCGCCGCTTCGATCTCGGCGATCATGAAGGGCTGGCCCGAAATCTTGTTGAGCGGCTTGGCGTCGACCAGGAACTGGTCGCGCAGCACGGTCTTGAGCTGGCCGGTGTTCATCTCGGGTACGAGGATCTTCCCGTAACTCTTGAGAAGTGCGCCGAGATTGCCCGGCATCGGCCAGATGTGGCGGATATGAATATGGCTGACGTCGAGCCCCCTGGCGCGCGCGCGGCGCACCGCCTGATGGATCGGGCCATAGGTCGACCCCCAACCGACGATCGCCAACTTACCGCTCTCCGTGCCCAGCTCGACATTCTGGTCGGGCACGTCGATACCGAGCACCTTGTTCTGGCGCATCTCGGTCATCGCCTGATGGTTGGCGGCGCCATAGTCGATATTGCCGGTGCCGAGCTGCTTCTCGATCCCGCCGATGCGGTGGAGCAGGCCGGGCGTACCCGGCTTCACCCAGGGGCGCGCCAGCTTCTCGTCACGCGCATAAGGCAGGAAGCCAGTCTCGGGCGCTTCCTCGAGATAGGTGACCGGGAACGGCGTATAATCGTCCATATTGGGCACGAGCCAGGGCTCGGCGGCATTGGCGATATAGCCGTCGGTCAGCAGCATCACCGGGGTCATATACTGGACGGCGATGCGCACCGCCTCGATCGCGCAATCGAACGCGTCGGCGGGCGAGCGCGCCGCGATCACCGGCATCGGTGCGTCGCCGTTACGGCCATAGACAGCCTGGTAGAGGTCCGACTGCTCGGTCTTGGTCGGCAGGCCCGTCGAAGGGCCGCCGCGCTGCGAATTGACGATGACCAGAGGCAGCTCGGTCATGATCGCCAGACCCATCGCCTCGCCCTTGAGCGCAATGCCCGGCCCCGACGATGAGGTGACGCCGAGTTGCCCCGCGTACGAGGCGCCGATCGCGCTGGCGATCGCGGCGATCTCGTCCTCCGCCTGGAAGGTCGTGATGCCGAACTCCTTCAGCCGCGACAGATGGTGCAGGATCGCGGAGGCCGGGGTGATCGGATAGCCGCCGAAGAACATCTTCACGCCGGCCAGCTGCGCACCCGCGACCAGGCCGAGCGAGATCGATTCGGCACCCGTCACGGTGCGGTACAGGCCCGGCTCGGCCGGGGCGGCCGCGACATGATGCTGCTTCATCGGCCCGGCCAGCTCGGCCGTCTCGCCATAGGCGTGGCCCGCGTTCAGCGCGGCGATATTGGCCTCGGCCAGGGTCGGTGCCTTGGCGAACTTGTTCTTGAGCCAGTCGATCAGCGGCTGGCGGTCACGATCGAACATCCAGAGCGCGAGCCCCAGCGTCCACATGTTCTTGCAGCGCAGCGCCTCCTTGTTGCCGAGGCCGAAGGGCTTCACCGCATCGAGCGTCAGCTGCGAGATGTTGAACGCCAGCACCTGCCATTTGGCCAGGCTGCCGTCGTGCAGCGGATTGACCTCATATTTCGCCTTGGCGAGGTTGCGCTCGCCGAACTCGCCCTCGTCGGCGATGATCAGCCCGCCGGGCTTGAGCGCATCGACATTGGTCTTGAGCGCCGCCGGGTTCATCGCGACCAGCACGTCGGGCGCGTCGCCCGCCGTATCGATCGCGGTCGAGCCGAAATTGATCTGGAAGGCGGAGACGCCGAACAAGGTGCCCTGAGGCGCCCGGATCTCCGCGGGGAAATCGGGGAAGGTCGCAAGGTCGTTGCCCGCGAGCGCGGTCGACAAAGTGAACTGCCCGCCGGTGAGCTGCATGCCGTCGCCGGAATCTCCGGCGAAGCGCACAACGATCGATTCTGCGGGGGGATGTGCCGATGCCTCGGCGGGCGTCAATTCGTGAACGGCGGATGCCATCAATATGTGTCCTGCGGATTTATCCGACGCCCTCTATGCCCGGAGCGTTGACTGGCCAACCTAGTTTGATCGGGGGCACCTGCAAATGGTTCTTTTAAGCTAGTGCCCCGTCCCGGGCCGGCACGAGCACCGATGCAAGCGTCAGGATCGCCGCGACATGCCGCCGGGCGACCGCGGCGACGTCCTCGCCATAGCCCCCGCCGACCGTGCTCGCGAGCGGGATGCCGCACCGCTTCGCCAATCCCGCGACAAGCTGGTCGCGCGCGATCAGCCCTTCCCGGGTAAGCGCCAGGCGTCCGAGTCGATCGCCGCCGAACGGATCCACCCCGGCCTGGTACAGGATCAATCCGGGCCGCTGTTCGCCGATCAGCGGCGCAAGACTCGATTCGAGCGCCTCCAGATACGCCGCATCGCCGGTGCCGTCGGGTAGCCCCACATCGAGCGTCGAGCGTGCCTTGCGTACCGGAAAATTGCGCTCGGCATGGATCGAATAGGTCGCGATGCCCGGCCTCCCCGCGGTCAGCGCCGCGGTGCCGTCGCCCTGATGGACATCGCCATCGACGATCAGCACCCGCGCCACCGCTCCCTCCTCCACCAGCCGCACCGCCGCAATGGCGAGGTCGTTGAGCACGCAATAACCCGCCCCAGTTGTCGCCAGCGCATGGTGGCTGCCGCCCGCGCTGTTCGCTGCAAAGCCGCGATCGAGCGCGATCCGTGCCGCCAGCCAGGTGCCGCCCGCCACCATCTGCGATCTGAGCGCCACGGCCTCGGTCACCGGAAACCCGATCCGCCGCTCCTTGTCGCGCGGCACGCGGGCGCTCAGCACTTCCTCGACATAATCCGGATCGTGTACTGCCTCGATCCAGCGGCGCGGCATCGGCTCGGGCTCGATCCACTCGATCGCATCGCCCTCGGCCTGGAGCAGGTCGCGGATCGCCGCGTTCTTCGTCAGCCGACCCACCTGCCGGCCGGCGACGAGATAGGCGGGGTGATGGACGACCGGGATCATCGCCTTTAGGTAGTCCGCCGATACCCGCATCGCCAATGCGGGATGTGGGAGAACACCGTGACCGAAGTCTTCGTCCGCCCGGATGTCCGCGGATTTCTCGCCTATCTCAACAATCTCCCCGGGCCGAAGATGCATGAACTGGAGGCGCCGGCCGCCCGCGCGGTCTATGCCGCAATGAAGGACGTCGCCGACCTGCCTGTCGGCGATCTCGCCACCATCACCGACCTTTCGATTCCGGGGCCGGCCGGCGCCATCCCGGCGCGGCTGTTCGATGCCAGGGCGAGCCGCGAGCCCGGGCCGGTCATGCTTTTCTTTCACGGCGGCGGCTTCGTCATCGGCAATATCGAGACTCATGCCAGCTTCTGCGCCGAAATCGCCCGGGTGCTCGATATCCCCGTGGTCTCGGTCGACTATCGCCTCGCCCCCGAACATCGCTGGCCCGCCGCACCCGACGATTGCGAGGCGGCGGCGCGCTGGGTGGCGGGAAACCCGGCCGGGCTCGACCGCAAGGTCACCAGCCTGGTCGTCTGCGGCGACAGCGCGGGCGGCAACCTGGCGATCGTCACCGCCATGGCGCTGCGCGACGCGCCGGCCGCCGTGCCGGTCATCGCGCAATTCCCCATCTATCCGGCCACCGACGCCTCGAAGGAATATCCTTCCTACGGCATTTTCGCGGAGGGCTTCCTCCTGACCCGCGAGAGCCTGGACTGGTTCGAGGCGGCCTATGGTGCCGAGGCCGACCATATCCGCACCTCGCCGCTGATCGGCGACCTCGCCGGCATGCCGCCCGCGGTGGTGATCACCGCCAGCCTCGACCCGATCGGAGACCAGGGCCGCGCCTATGCCGGCGGCCTTGCCGTGGCGGGCGTGCCGGTCATCTTCCGCGAGGCGAAGGGCAATATCCATGGCTTCGTCACCTTGCGAAAGGCGATCCCCTCGTCCGTCGGCGATGTCGCCGGTGCGCTGGCGGCCCTGAAGACGGTGATCGCCGAAGCCGAAGGCGATCGCGTGATGGCACAGGCGGCAGGATGATCGACCCGACCACCCTTCCCTATCGCCCCTGTGCCGGCGTCATGCTGATCAACCGCGACGGGCAGGTGTTCGTCGGCCAGCGCATCGATTCGACGGTCGAGGCCTGGCAGATGCCGCAAGGCGGGATCGACGATGGCGAGGATGCCGAGACCGCCGCGATCCGCGAACTGGGCGAGGAGACCGGCGTCCAGCCCGACAAGGTCGCGCTGGTTGCGGTCGCCCCAGACGAACTCTTCTACGACCTCCCACCGGACCTGATCGGCAAGGTCTGGAAGGGAAAATGGCGCGGCCAGCGCCAGCGCTGGTTCCTCTACCGCTTCCTCGGCGAGGACAGCGATGTCGACATCGCCACGCAACACCAGGAATTCCGTGCCTGGCGCTGGGTCGATCCGGCCGAGCTGCCCGCCATCATCGTGCCGTTCAAAAAGACGCTCTACGAGGACGTTCTGGCCGCTTTTGCCGAGCATCTGGGTTGATCGCGGGCTGATCCACAGGCTATCCGGCTTGTATGCAGCTTCGCCTCGCCCTGCTCGCAGCGCCCCTGTTGCTCGCCAACACGGATCCGGCGCCCATCCCTCCGGCCATGAAGGCGATGCTCGATGCGGCGATGGCCTCGGGCAATGAAGGCGAGGTCGCGACCGTCGCCAAATATGCGCGCGCCGCAGCACCCGATGCCGCGCCCGCCATCACCGCCGCGATCGACGCATGGCGCAAGGATCGGGCGGCCAGGCGCGAAGAGACGCTGCGCAACGCCGGTATGTTCGACCTGTGGCATGGACGCGCCGAGCTTGGCGGTTATCTGACCACCGGCAACACGCACGACACCGGCCTGAGCGGTGCGATCGACCTGTCGCGCGAGACGCTGCGCTGGCGCCACAAGATCCATCTCGCCGCCGACTACAAGAAGAGCGCCGGCGTGGTCAGCCGCGAACATTATGTCGCCGGCTATGAACCCAATTTCAAATTCTCTCCGCGCGGCTATGTCTATGGCGCCGCGCAATATGAGAGCGACCGGTTCCTCGGTTATACCGACCGCTATTCGGCCTCGCTCGGCGCCGGCTACAGCGCGATCAAGCAGCCCGGCGTCACGCTCGATCTGGAACTCGGCCCAGCCTATCGCGACACGTCGTTCACTGACCGGAACCGGGAAAGCAGCGTCGCGGCACGCGGGTCGCTCGATTTCGACTGGAAGCTGAGCCGGACGATCTCGGTCAGCCAGGACGCTTCGGCCTATGTCCAGCATTACAACAGCACGGTCAGCAGCACGACCGCGCTCAACGCGAAGCTGATCGGCCCGCTCGCCGCACGTTTCTCCTACGTCGTGCAATATGAAAGCATGCCGCCTATGGGCCGCGTCGGTACCGACACGACCAGCCGCGCGTCGCTGGCGTACAGCTTCTAGCGGTCTTGCCCACTACCGATCCTTGGCAATGAAGCGGATAAAGCAGACCAATGACCAAGACTTGGTGAGCTCCCGCCGCAGACTTCTCAAGCGTTTAGCGATTTTTCGCTCCATTTGGGTTGTAAATGCGCTGGTTCTGATGTCGCGACGCATGAACCATTGGAGTGCACCTGTCCGTGCGTGTTGCGTCTCCCTAACTCAAGCAGGAGGTTCGTATGTCCATTCGCATTCTGGTTTCAATTGTTCTCCTCGCTAGCCCGCTTCCAGCGTACGCCCAGGAGGTGACGCTTGCGCAACTTCAAGCTGTAGATGGCAAAGTCGATAAATTACGCGCCGATGTAAAAACTTATGTAGATTATCAGACCCGTGCGCGAGCCCCACTTCTTATTCCCCTGCCAAAAGAAGCAAACAACGGCGCCGCTGGATTGAAAGTATGTCAGCAAGTCGGTTTTAACGCATCATACGGCTATCTGATTCCAACACTACCCGGGCAAGCACCACAGGGCTATTTAGTCTGTTACATGCGCTAGTTTTGAATCGCTTCAACAACGGAATTCAGGTCGTCATCGCGACCACAAACCGAGGGGCGGGGTGCTGGCTCCGCCCCTAGGCACTTCACCGAACATTCAGGCACATACGTCTGCGACGTAACGGTAGAACGGCTGCGCGATTCAAACCTGGCTTCCATTATGTCAGCGTCCCGTCAGCGAACGCCGCCGAAACACGAATGCCGCCACCACCGCGCGGCCAGATCGAGCCCCCAATTATGCCCATTTCGTCCCGCTGTTATCGCCGATTCCACCGCTGTTCCGGGTCACATTTTCCCCTGTTATCGCATAACAGGGAAAACGACCATCAAGACACTGAAACAAAAGACTATTATTTCCAACAAAATCACCCGGAACAGAGGAAAAAAATTATCGTCATCCGTTACGACCTCGTAATGGATAAGCCCGACCGGTTCCCGCGCCACCCAAATCCGGCTAACACCGCGTCATGACCGCGCTTTCCACCGTCGAACGAGACGCCATCGCCACCCTTTCCGACGCCGCGATGCTCGCCCAGGTCCAGGACTGGGCCATGATCAACAGCGGCACTCGCAACATGGCCGGGATCGCCGCCATGGCTGGCAAGCTGGGCGACGCCTTCGCCGCACTGCCCGGCCGAATCGATCTGGTCGAGCCGACCCCCGTGACCAGCGTCGGACCCGACGGCACCGTCTCCGACCTGGCTCATGGCAAGCATTTCCATCTCGCCGTGCGCCCCGACGCGCCGGTGCAGATGCTGTTCACCGGCCATATGGACACGGTCTATCCGGTCGATCACCCCTTCCAGGCGCTGACCTTCCTCGACGACACTAGGCTCAACGGCCCCGGGGTCGCCGACATGAAAGGCGGCATCGCCACCATGCTCGCCGCTCTCAAGGCAGTCGAAGCGTCGCCGCTCGCCGCTCGCATCGGCTATGAAGTCGTGATCAACTCGGACGAGGAAACCGGCTCCGCCTCCTCCGCTTCACTTCTGGCAGCCGCGGCAAGCGGCAAGGTCGCCGCCCTCACCTACGAACCCGCTTTGCCCGACGGCACGCTCGCCGGCGCGCGTGGCGGCACCGGAAATTTCTCGATCGTGGTCCACGGCAAGAGCGCCCATGCCGGCCGCAACCCGGAAGAAGGCCGCAACGCGATCGTCGCCGCGGCCGATATCGCACTCCGGCTGAGCAAGGTGCGCGGCCCCGGTCTGGCGGTGAACCCGGCACGGATCGAGGGCGGCGGGCCCAACAATGTCGTGCCCGAACTCGCCATCCTCCGCGTCAATTTCCGCCCCGCCTCGCAGGAAGAAATTGCCCGCGCCCAGGCAGCGGTCGACTCGGCGGTCGCCGCGGTCGCTGCCGAGCATGACGTGCGCATCCACGTCCATGGCGGCTTCAACCGCCCGCCCAAGCCGATCGACCCGGGCGCGGCGAAACTGTTCGAGCTGGTCAAGACCGCCGGCGCCGATCTCGGCCTTGCCATCTCCTGGCGCGCGACCGGCGGGGTGTGCGACGGCAACAACATCGCGGCGTGCGGCGTGCCGGTGGTCGATACCATGGGCCCGCGCGGCGGCCTGATTCATTCGCCCGACGAATTCCTCATCGTCGACAGCCTGGCCGAACGCGCGGCCCTCTCCGCGCTCACCGTACTGCGCATCGCCGAAAAGGGTTCGCTATGAGCTTCCGCATCCGTGCCGCCCGCGACGAGGATCTGCAGCCGCTCTACGAGATGGCCAAGCTCACCGGCGGCGGCTTCACCAACCTGCCCGCCGATCGCAGCGCGCTCATGATCAAGATGGCCCGCAGCCATGATGCGTTCGCGCGAACCGACGACACGCTCGCCGACGATCTGTTCGTGCTGGTGCTGGAGAATGTCGAGACCGGCGAAGTACGCGGCACCTGCCAGATCTTCACCCAGGTCGGGCAGCGTTACCCCTTTTACAGCTACCGCCTCGGCACGCTGACTCAGCACAGCGCAGAGCTCGGCCGCACCTTCCGCGCCGACCAGCTCTCGCTCACCACCGACCTGGAAGGATGCAGCGAAGTCGGCGGCCTGTTCCTCCACCCCGGCGAGCGCGCCGGCGGGCTCGGCATGCTGCTCGCGCGCAGCCGCTACCTGTTCATCGCCCGCCATCGCGCGCGCTTCGCCGACCGGATCCTCGCGGAGCTGCGCGGGATCATCGACGAGGCGGGCGGCTCGCCTTTCTGGGACGGTCTTGCCGGACGCTTCTTCGGCATGAATTTCCAGGATGCCGACCAGTTCAATGCCGTGCGCGGCCACCAGTTCATCGCGGATCTTTTCCCCAAGCACCCGATCTATATCGCGATGCTGTCCGAACACGCCCGCGCCACGATCGGCCTGCCCCACCCTTCCGGCCGCGCCGCGATGCGCATGCTGGAGAATGAAGGGTTCGCCTTCGAGAATTATATCGACATCTTCGACGGCGGCCCGACCATGACCGCGAAGACCGACCAGGTTCGCACCATCCGCGAAGCGCAGTCGACGACGGTCGCCGCGATCGACAATGACGGCGGCGAAGCGGCGCTGATCGCCACCGGCCGGCTCGCCGATTTCCGCTGCGCTTATGGTCGCCTGCGCCCCTGCGGCGACGGCGTCGCGATCGACCGCACCTGCGCCACCGCGCTGGCCGTCACCGAGGATGCCGAGATCAGCCATGTCGGGCGGGCGTGAATGCTGAAGGAAATCAACTTCGACGGCCTGATCGGCCCGAGCCACAATTATGCCGGCCTCAGCCCCGGCAACCTCGCCGCGACGCGTAACGCGGGCAAGGTCGCCGCCCCGCGCCGTGCCGCGCTGGAGGGCATCGCCAAGATGCGCGCCAACCTCGCGCTCGGCCTGACCCAGGGCGTGTTCCTCCCCCTCGCCCGCCCCGACCATGCCTGGCTGGACAGCCTCGCGACCAATTACGCCGAGGCCGCGTCGCATCTCCAGGCTCAGGCTCTCTCCGCCTCTGCCATGTGGGCCGCCAACGCCGCCACCGTCTCGCCGTCGCCCGACACCGCCGATGGCCGCTGCCATCTCTCGGTCGCCAACCTGGTGACCATGCCGCATCGCAGCCATGAATGGCCCGGCACGCTCGCCCAGTTGCAGCTCGCCTTCGCCGATCCATTGTTCGCGGTGCACGGCCCCGTGCCCGCCCCGTTCGGCGACGAGGGCGCTGCCAATCACATGCGCCTGTGCGCCGCGCACGGCCAGCCAGGTGTCGAAGTGTTCGTCTATGGCGTCTCGGGCGGCCCCTTCCCCGCGCGCCAGCACCGCGAGGCAAGCATGGCGGTCGCGCGGCGGCACCGGCTCGATGCGGGCTACACCCTGTTCGTCGAACAGTCGGAGCAAGCCATCGCCGCCGGCGCCTTCCACAATGACGTGGTCGCCGTCGCCAATGAACGCGTGCTGTTCGCGCACGAACTGGCCTTTGCCGACAAGGAACGTTTCTACGCCGATCTGCGCGGCATGTTGGCCGAGGTCGAGATCGTCGAAGTGCCCGCATCGCGCGTCAGCCTGGCCGACGCCGTCTCTTCCTATCTGTTCAACGCCCAACTCGTGACCCTGCCGGACGGCGCCATGGCGCTGATCCTGCCGGAGGAAGCGCGCGAAAATCCTGCGGTCTGGACCTGGCTTCAGGAGATGATCGCCGGCAACGGCCCGATCCGTCGGCTCGAAGTCGTCGATGTGCGGCAGTCCATGGCCAATGGCGGCGGCCCGGCCTGCCTGCGCCTGCGCGTCATCGCCGATCCCGCCGCGATCGACCCGCGTTTCCTGGTCGACAACGACCGGCTCGACCTCATCGCCGGCGTCGTCGAGCAGTTCTGGCCCGAGGAAATCCCGCATGAAACGATCGCCGATCCGGCTTTGGTCGGCGCGATCGAACGCGCCCGGACGGCGCTGCTGGAGGCCCTCGGAACTGTCGAGTTAATTGACAGGTAACCATATATGTAAAGGCGAAACCCGCGCAAATCCGCCGTTGGCCCGGTCATTGCTTAAGGAGGGGCATGTGGACGAAATTCTCCCGGCTGTTCGTCATCAAGACCAAGTTCGAGGCCTTTGCGGTCATCTATGGTCTCGGTCTCGGGGCGGTGGAACGCGGCGTCCATTATCTGCAGCAATATCCGGGCTATGGCGGCTGGATGCTGTTCGCGGTCTGCCCGATCGCCGTGTTCATGGCCGGCGCGCGCATCCTCGATTCGGTCGAACGCTCGCGCCCGGAATGAGCGAGCTATTGCGCTCAACAGGATAAGTTGATCGCGCTTGGCGCCTACGCCACTATCTGGACGAGCATGAACGTCGCCCTCACCCATCTCCAACGCCTCGAGGCGGAGAGCATCCACATCATGCGCGAAGTGGTGGCCGAGGCGGAACGCCCGGTCATGCTCTATTCCGTGGGCAAGGATAGCGCGGTGATGCTGCACCTCGCGCGCAAGGCCTTTTTCCCCGCGCCCCCGCCCTTCCCGCTGCTCCATGTCGATACGACCTGGAAGTTCCGCGACATGTACGAACTGCGTGATCGCGCAGCGGCCAAAGCAGGCATGGAGCTGCTGGTCTATCGCAATCCCGAAGCCGAAGAGCGTGGCATCAACCCGTTCGATCACGGCAGCCTCCACACCGATATGTGGAAGACCGAAGGACTGAAGCAGGCGCTCGACAAATACGGCTTCGACGCCGCCTTTGGCGGCGCGCGCCGCGATGAGGAGAAGAGCCGCGCGAAGGAACGCATCTTCAGCTTCCGCTCGGCCCGCCAGCGCTGGGACCCGAAGAACCAGCGCCCCGAACTGTGGAAGCTCTACAACGCCCGCAAGAGCCGCGGCGAAAGCATCCGCGTCTTCCCGCTCTCCAACTGGACCGAACTCGACATCTGGCAGTACATCCTCTCCGAGGGCATCGAGATCGTCCCGCTCTATCTCGCCGCCCCCCGCCCCACGGTCGAGCGCGACGGTCTGTTGCTGATGGTCGACGACGACCGCTTCCGCCTGAACCCGGGCGAAGTGCCCGTCGAACGCTCGATCCGCTTTCGCACGCTCGGCTGCTATCCGCTGACCGGTGCGGTCGAGAGCGAAGCGGCGACCCTGTCCGAAGTGATCCAGGAGATGCTGCTCACCACGACGAGCGAACGCCAGGGCCGCGCGATCGACCATGATCAGTCGGCGAGCATGGAGAAGAAAAAAGCGGAGGGGTATTTCTGATGGCCTCCGCCCCTTCCTACGAAACCGACGCCCTCATCGCCTCGGACATCGACGCGTACCTCGCGCTCCACCAGAACAAGTCGCTGCTCCGCTTCATCACTTGCGGCTCGGTCGACGACGGCAAGTCCACGCTGATCGGCCGCCTGCTCTACGATTCGAAGATGATCTTCGAGGATCAGCTCGCCGCGCTCGAAGCCGACAGCAGGCGAGTCGGCACCCAGGGCCAGAACATCGATTTCGCCCTTCTCGTCGACGGCCTCGCCGCCGAGCGCGAGCAGGGCATCACCATCGACGTCGCCTATCGCTTCTTCGCCACCGAGAAGCGCAAGTTCATCGTCGCCGACACCCCCGGGCACGAGCAATACACCCGCAACATGGTGACCGGCGCCTCGACCGCCGATCTCGCCGCGATCCTGATCGACGCGCGCAAGGGCGTGCTGACTCAGACGCGCCGCCACTCCTATCTCGTCAACCTGCTCGGCATCCGGCACATCGTGCTCGCGGTGAACAAGATGGACCTGGTCGGCTACGATCAGGCGACCTTCGACGCGATCGTCGAGGACTATCGCACCTTCGCCGAATCGATCGGCATCGAAAGCTTCACCGCGATCCCGCTCTCGGGCCTCGCCGGCGACAATATCGCATCGCGGTCGGACGCGATGGACTGGTATGCCGGCCCCTCGCTGATCGAGCATCTCGAAACCGTGCCGCTAGGCACCGACGCCGCGCAGGACCGTGCGTTCCGCCTGCCGGTACAATGGGTCAACCGGCCCGATCTCGATTTCCGCGGCTTTGCCGGCATGATCGCCTCAGGCGTGGTGCGCCCCGGCGATGCCGTGCGCATCCTGCCCTCGGGCAAGACCAGCAAGGTCGCGCGGATCGTGACCATGGACGGCGATCTCGATCAGGCAGTAGCGGGTCAATCCGTGACGCTGACCTTGGCCGATGAAGTCGATTGCTCGCGCGGCGACGTGATCGCCACGGCATCCGCCCCGCCCGAAGTCGCCGACCAGTTCAAGGCGACGATCGTCTGGATGGCCGAAGATCACTTGCTGCCCGGCCGCACCTATTGGATGAAGATCGGCACGCAGACGGTCGGCGCGACCGTCCAGCCGCCCGACTATGCCGTCGATATCAACACCCTGGCCGAACTGTCGGTGAAGACCCTGGATCTCAACGACATCGGTGTCGCCCAGCTTTACACCGACCGGCCGATCGTCTTCGAGGCGTTCGGCGACGGTGCCGATCTCGGCGGTTTCATCCTGATCGACCGCGCGACCAACGCAACGGTCGCCGCCGGCATGCTGACCTATTCGCTCCGCCGCGCGCAGAACGTGCATTGGCAGGCGATCGACGTGACCCGCGAGGCGCACGCCGCGCAAAAGGGCCAGAACCCGAAGGTGCTGTGGTTCACCGGCCTGTCCGGCTCGGGCAAGTCGACCATCGCCAATCTGGTCGAGAAGAAACTGCATGCGCTCGGCCGCCACAGCTTCCTGCTCGACGGCGACAATATCCGGCATGGGCTCAACAAGGATCTCGGCTTCACCGATGCCGACCGGATCGAGAATGTCCGCCGCATCGGCGAGGTGGCCAAGCTGATGGCCGATGCCGGGCTGATCGTGCTGACCGCCTTCATCTCGCCCTTCCGCGCCGAACGCGAGCTGGTGCGGTCGATGCTGCCGCACGGCGAGTTCGTCGAAATCTTCGTCGATACCCCACTGGCCGAAGCCGAGAAGCGCGACGTGAAGGGCCTCTACGCCAAGGCGCGGAGCGGCGAGATCGCCCATTTCACCGGCATCTCCAGCCCCTATGAAGCGCCCGAGCGCCCCGAGGTCCGGGTCGATACGACCCGTGAGAGCCCCGAAGCCGCGGCGGAGCGGATCGTCGAGCACATCATGGGCGTGTGGAGCCCCGATCTGTGACCGATGCCGAAGTCGCCCGTTCGGTCGCGCTCGAGGCGGCGGCACTGCTCCGGAACCTCTGCGCGACCGGCAATTGCCTTGACGGCGATCTGAAACGGCGCGGCGATGCCGAGGCCAACACGCTGATCCTCGACCGCCTCCATGCCGCCCGGCCAGCCGATTTCGTCCTGTCGGAAGAGGCGGCGGACAATCGCGACCGCTGCTCGGCAAGCCGCGTCTGGGTGGTCGATCCGCTCGACGGCACGCGCGAATTCGGCGAACGGCGCGAGGATTGGGCGGTGCATATCGGCCTGGCCATCGACGGCGTACCGGCCGCGGGCGCGGTCGCCTTGCCCGCGGCGCACAAGGTCTTCGTGACCGACGACGCGCCTCCCGTTTTCCCGCCCCTTCCAGCACGGCCCCGCATGGTGGTCAGCCGCACCCGCGCGCACGAGATCGTCCGAAGCGTGGCGGAGGCGCTCGGCGCGGAACTGGTGCCGATGGGCTCGGCCGGCGCCAAGGCGATGGCGGTGGTAGAGGGGCGTGCCGAGATCTACCTACATGCCGGCGGCCAATATGAGTGGGACAATTGCGCGCCGGTCGCGGTGGCGCAGGCGGCGGGGCTGCACGCGTCGCGCATCGACGGCAGCCCGCTCGTCTATAATTGCGCCGATCCGCTGCTGCCCGACCTGCTGATCTGCCGGCCCGAATATGCGGAAGCGGTGCTGGCCGCGGTAGCCGCCACGGTCCCTTAGCGGGACGCGCCTTTGTCGCCGGGAACTTGATTGTTTCCCAGCCTGATACAGGTTAGCCCTTGGCCGGCGGCATTGCCGCCTTGGGGGGAGACTATCGTTGCGGTTGTTTGCCGGACTGTTCCTGCTGCTGGCAGGTCAGGCGCTGTTGGCGGCTGTCCTGCCGGGTGCCGTTCTGGTGTGGAACCTGGATCGCGGCAATGCGGCCTATATGGAGGCGCAGGATCGCCAGGCGCTCGCGGCGATGACGACCCTGCTCGGCGCCGAACTCAAGGCCGGCGTTCCGGTCGAGAACGCGTTGCAGGTCGTCCAGTCGAGCTTCAGGGACAACAGCCTGCCCGGCGACCCCGCGCCGCCGCTGCGCGAGCGCATCGAACTGGTCGGCCCGACCGGCGCCCATATCGCCGGTCCGACCCTCAACGGTGAACGGGTGCGGGCCGAACGCCCGGTCAAGCTCGACGGCCGGGTCGTAGCGAACGCGCGGATCGTACGCGCCCCGCCGGCCAACGCGGCCAGCTTCGCCTTTGTCCGCGATCAGGTGATCGGCATCGTCGTCGCCATGACCGCGATCTTCCTGATCCTGCTGGTCGCCGGCTATTACATCGCGGGCCGGTGGGCCGCACCCCAACTCGCCCTGTTCCGCGCCAGCCGCGACATCGCGCAGGGGGATTATGGCGCCGACGTCACCGAGACCGGCGCCGCGGAAACCCGCGCCACCATGCGCAACCTGGGCCGCATCGCCCGCTCGTTCGACCGGCTCGAAACCGCGCGCCGCACCTGGCTGGTCTCGGTCTCCGAGGAACTGCGCAAGCCCGTCCATGCGCTGGCCGAGCGGCTCGGAACGATCCGCGAGGAATCGCCGCCGACCGACCCCGAAGCATTTGACGAAGTCGTCGAGGGCGTCCGCCGCCTGGGCGAGATGGCCGAGGACCTGCACGCCGTCGCGCTCGCCGATCTCGGGCGCCTCCCGGTCCGGTTCGCGACGGTCGACCCTTGCGCGCTGATCCACAATGCGATCTGGACCAGCGGCAAGCGCGCAAAGGCGCAGAACGTCACGCTCGAGCCGGGCAACATGCCCCAGGCGACCGTGCCGGTGAAATGGGACGGCGCGCGCATCGAGCAGCTCTTCACCGCGCTGATCGAGAACAGCCTGCGCTACACCCCCGGCGGCGGGCGCATCCAGCTCGGGCTGGAGGGCCAGCGCAATGCATGGCGCCTGATCATCGACGATAGCGCACCGGGCGTGGACATCGGGCTCGCACAGGAATTGTTCGAACCCTTTTACCGCACCACCACCGAGCCGGGCCAATCGGTAATGACCTCAGGCCTGGGCCTTGCGACCGCCCAGGCGATCGTCGAGGCGCATCACGGCCGGATCGAGGCCAGCCGCTCGCCGATCGGCGGCCTGCGCGTGACGGTGATCCTGCCGGCTGCGCCACCGACCGCCTGAACCGGCGGTTCCGAATCACCAGCTGCGCGGGCTCATCGATTCAAATCCGATCCGCCCGTGCCATTATAGCCCTGGGGCGATTGGTCTTGCCTCGATCGGCTCTTTCTCAAGACTGGAGATATTGAAGGTTTCCCGAGCCTGTTTTTTCGGGAAGGCACCTGTTCCGCCACCTGTTCTCACCTGTTCCCCACCTGTTATCGCCGGAACAGGTGGCCGCCCCGAAGCTGCTGATTCAAGTGAGGAAATTAGCCGACCGAATCCAACATAACAGGTGAGAAAAAAAATAAACCGCCAGGAACAGGTGATAACAGGTCTCAGTCGCCGATCCCTATTGGAATTAGCTGCCGAACTTTATCCCGATCCACAGGGTACGCGGCGTGCCAAGGTCCATCGATCCGCCTGCGTTGCGGGTGATGACCGTCTCGTCGAACAGATTTTCCGCGCGCGCCACGATGGTGAAATGCCTGCCGACCGGCAGCCGCACGACCGTATCGACGGTCGTCGCGGCCGGCAGCACGCCGGTCTGCAGATCATCCTCATATTGCAGGCCGACATAGCGAACGGTGGTGGAGAAGGACGGCCCTGATTTCGGCTCCCATGCGAGCGTCGCACTTGCCGCATGGCGCGGGCTCTGCGCCGGGATGAGGCCGTTCAGGGTCGTGCCCGGCGCACGGACATGGCTGTCGCTGAACGCATAGGAACCGTCGAGCGAGACGGCGCCGCGTCGCACACCGGCGGTCACTTCGATGCCCTTGGCGACGATCGCATTGACGTTCTGGCGTTGGCGCAGGTTGGTGCCGATCGTCACATTGGCGATCGCATCGTCGAGCCGATTGTAGAAGGCCGTGACGCCGAGCGAGACACCAGGCGCCGGAGTCAGGTCGATACCGCCTTCGAAACCCTTCAGCTTCTCGGGCTTCAGATTCTCGTTGGCCAGGGTATTGATCGGGAACACCGTGAAGGGCCGGTACAACTCGTTCAGCGTCGGCAGGCGAAAGCCGGTATAACTCGCGGCACGGAGCGCGATGGCGCTGCCCGCATGGAACAGCGCGCCGACCCGGCCCGTGCCCTCGAACCCGTCCCGATCGGGGAAGACGGCGTTCCGGGTATAGGTGCCACTGGGGGCCAGGTCGCGGTAGAAGCCATTGGTGATGGTCCAGCGGTCCCCGCGCACGCCGCCGGTCAGCACAAGCTTGCCGATCGTCCAGTCGTCCTCGATGAACATGCCGATCGTGCTGCTGTTGCCGCCCGCGTTGCGTCGCGCCGTCACCGCGCCGCTCGCGGCATAGGCATCTTCGTACAGCTCGCCGTCAGCCAGGCGGGCATCCACCCCGACGCGCAGCACATGGTCGGCTCCGACCGGGGGGCGCAGTTCGATCTTGCCGCCCAGGCCGGTGGACGGCGTGTTGCGCTGATCGAGCGTCAGCTTGAAGCTGGTCGCGCTGATCACCTTGTTGGTGAAGTTGCGCGCCTGGATATAGGCCAGCGCATCCACCGCCCAGTCACCGCGATGGACCAGCCGGATGCTGGCGTCCTGCCCTTCCGAGCTGCTGTCTGCTCCCTGAAAGCGCAGCGTGCGATTGTCGCGGAAGACGAGCAGGCGTGCCTGGAGTTCGGTTTCCGCGTCGATCGGCGCGACAGCGCGGATACCACCCGACCAATCCTCGAACCGCGCACGCGCATCGGCGGGCGTGCGCTGCGATTCGGGCGTGGTGCGATAACCGTCGCTGCGTTCCCATTTGCCCGACACCGACACGAAGCCGCTGCCCAGGTCCGGGGTCAGGCTGGCGGTGACGTTCTGCGAATCATAGCTGCCGTAGAAGGCGCTGCCGGAAAGCAGCGGCAGGTCGGCCCGCGTCGCGCTGGCCAGCTCGACCGTTCCTGCCACCGCACCCGCGCCGAACGCGCCCGCGCCGCCGCCCCGTGTGATCCGCACGCCGGAGAAGCGATCGCCGACCAGCGCGTTGAACGGGATATAGCCGAAAAACGGATCGGCCAGCGGCACGCCGTCAAGCAGCACCAGCGCCCGGCTCGACGCGTTGCCGCCCAGCGCGCGCAATGTCACGCCCTGCGCCGACGGGTTGGCCGAGCGGCTGTCCGACCGGCGGAATTGCTGCAAGCCCGCGACATCGGCCAGCACGTCTTCGACCCGGCCCGAGGCGTCGTTGGTCAGCCGGTCGCGATCGATCACCACAGAGCTGTAAGCGGGCGTGCCGGGCGGCAGCGGCAGGCCGGAGCCGAGAACGACGATATCGGCGGGGTGCGAGGCGTCGGGTGCCTCCTGCGCAAGCGCCTGAACGGGCAACATCAGGGCAATGAGAGGAAGACCGTAAAAGCGACGCACCGGCAAACATCCTCGTCCGTGAGTGATAGCGGCGTATCCTATATGATTCGGAGACGCGACGGCCGCCCTAGGGACTTTCGGCCGCGCGCGCTACATGGCCGGCGGCAATACGGTGCGCAATGTCATTGATTTTCCGGAACGTGCGGGGTCTACGCCGCGCCCGTCAGCCGATAGCCCACGCCGATCTCATTGCGGATGATCGTCGGCCGTGCCGGGTCAGGCTCAAGCTTCTGCCGCAAATTGCGGACGACGATGCGCAGATATTCGACCCGGCTCTCATGGGCTGGTCCCCACACGTCGCGGAGCAGTTGCGCATGGCCGACGATCCGGTCCGGCCGCCGGGCGAGTTCGGCCAGCACGCCATATTCCTTGGGTGAGAGATGGATCTCCTCGCCGGCGCGCAGCACGCGGCGGGTATCGAGATCGATCGTCACCTCGCCGATCGTCACCACCGGCTGGGCCGTCTGATCGGCGAGCCGGTGCCGCAGCGCGGTGCGGATGCGGGCAAGCAGTTCCTCGGTATCGAACGGCTTGGTCAGATAGTCGTCCGCGCCGAGATCGAGTGCCGCGACCTTCTCCGCGGTATCGTCGCGCGCCGAAACGACGATCAAGGTCGCCCCGCGCGCCTTGATCAACTGGATCAGCTCGAGCCCGTCGCGGTCGGGCAGGCCGAGATCGAGCAGCACTACATCGGGCTTGTCGATATCGAGCAGCGACAGCCCTTCCCGGGCCGTCGCCGCTTCCCCCGCCTTGTAGCCGGCCCGCTCGGCCGCGACGCGCAGCAACCGGCGGATGTGCGCGTCGTCCTCGACGATCAGGACCTTGGCGGCGATCGGCATGCTCCCTTGTTACGGCCGTGCGGTCGCCCGGTCGAGCGCCCGATTGAGCGCCAGCACGTTGACCCGCTGCTCGCCGAGGAAGCCGAGCAGCGGATGCTCGGTCTGCGCCTCGACCAGCGATCGCACCGCATCCGGCGCAAGGCCCCGCGCCTTGGCGATGCGGCTCACCTGATAAAAAGCCGCCTCGGGGCTGATATGGGGGTCGAGCCCCGAGGCGGAGGACGTCACCAGATCGGCGGGGACCGATACTTCCGGTGAAGGGGGGTTGGCGGCGACATCGGCCTTGACGCGGTCGGCAAGCGCCTGGGATGCGGGGCCGAGATTCGAGCCGGACGAGGCGCTGGCGTCATAACCCTTGCCCGCGGCGGAGGGCCGGCCGTGGAAATAGCGGTCGCCGGCAAAGCCCTGGCCGATCAGCTCGGAGCCGATGACCTTGCCGTTCTCGGTGATCAGGCTGCCATTCGCCTGGGCGGGAAACAGCGCCTGGCCGACGCCGGTGAGCGCGAGCGGATAAGCGAGCCCGAGCAGCAGCGCGTACCCGATGGTGAGCGCGAAGGCGGGGCGAAGGGCGGATTTCAGGTCGGTGAGCATTGGAAATTCCTTCTTCTGAAGCCCCTCCCCTGAAGGGGAGGGGCTAATTTGGTCACGCCAGCCCCATCCCGGTCACGGCAAGATCGATCAACTTGATCCCGACGAACGGCGCGACCAGCCCACCCAGCCCATAGACGGCGAGGTTGCGCGCCAGCAGCGGGCCCGCCGGCATCGGCCGATACGTCACGCCTTTCAGCGCCAGCGGCACCAGCAGCGGGATGATCAGCGCGTTGAAGATGATCGCCGACAGGATCGCCGATTGCGGCGTCGCCAGCCCCATCACGTTGAGCACGCCGAGCCCCGGATAAAGCGCGACGAACATCGCCGGGATGATGGCGAAATATTTCGCCACATCGTTGGCCACCGAGAAGGTGGTCAGCGCGCCGCGCGTCATCAGCAGCTGTTTGCCGAGGCCGACGACCTCGATCAGCTTGGTCGGATCGCTGTCGAGATCGACCATGTTGCCCGCCTCGCGCGCCGCCTGGGTGCCGGTGTTCATCGCTACGCCGACATCGGCCTGGGCCAGCGCCGGCGCGTCGTTGGTGCCGTCGCCGCACATCGCGACCAGCCGGCCGCCCTGCTGCTCCTTGCGGATCAGCGCGAGCTTGTCCTCGGGCGTCGCCTCGGCGAGGAAGTCGTCCACCCCTGCCTCGGCGGCGATGGCGGCAGCGGTCAGCGGGTTGTCGCCGGTGATCATCACCGTGCGGATGCCCATCTGGCGCAGCTCGCCGAAGCGTTCGCGGATGCCGGCCTTGACCACGTCCTTCAGCGCGATCGCGCCGAGCAGCTTGCCGTCGCGCGACACGGCGAGTGGAGTCGCGCCGGAGCGGGCGATCTCCTCGGTCACGCGGCGAAGTTCGGCCGCGACCGGGCTTGCCCCCAGGCCCGGATCGGCCCGCAGGATCGCATCGACCGCGCCTTTGCGGATCGTGCTGCCGCCGGTGACGATGCCCGATACGCGGGTCTGGGCGGTGAAGGGGATGATCTCCGCATCGGCGGGCATGACGCGGGTCGGGATGGCATGCCGCTCGCGCGCCAGCACCACGATCGAGCGGCCCTCGGGCGTCTCGTCGGCAAGGCTCGCCAGCGACGCGGCGCTCGCCAGCGTGTCGATGTCGATTCCGCCGACGGGCACGAACTGGCTCGCCTGGCGGTCGCCGATGGTGATCGTCCCGGTCTTGTCGAGCAGCAGCACATCGATGTCGCCCGCAGCCTCGACCGCGCGGCCCGACTTGGCGAGCACGTTGAAACGCACCAGCCGGTCCATGCCCGCGATGCCGATCGCCGAAAGCAGCGCGGCAATGGTCGTCGGGATGAGGGTGATCAGCAGCGCGGCAAGGATCGCCACCGGCACGCCGCCACCCGCATAGGAAGCGAAGCCCGGGATGGTGGCGACCGCGATCAGGAAGATGATCGTCAGGCCGACGAGCAGGATCGTGAGCGCGATCTCGTTCGGCGTCTTTTGCCGCTCGGCCCCTTCGACCAGCGCGATCATGCGATCGAGAAAGCCGTGCCCCGGCTCCTGGGTGACGCGGACCTTGATCCGGTCGGAGATGACGCGGGTACCCGCCGTCACCGCCGACCGATCGCCGCCCGCCTCGCGGATCACCGGTGCGCTCTCGCCGGTGATCGCTGCCTCGTTGACCGAGGCGACACCCTCGATGACCTCGCCATCGGCGGGGATCAGGTCGCCGGTCTCGACCAGGACGATGTCGCCCTTTTCGAGCAGGGTCGCGAAGGCGATCTCATAGGTCTCGCCGACGCCGAGCAGGCGCTTGGCCTTGAGATCGGCCTTGGTCGCGCGGAGCGAGGCGGCCTGGGCCCGGCCCCTGCCCTCGGCCAGCGCTTCGGCGAAGGTGCCGAACAGCACGGTCAGCCACAGCCAGACGATGAGCTGGATCTGGAAACCGAAGCTGAGCGGCTCGCCGCCGATGATCAGCAACACGGTGAGCAACGTGGCCACCACGGCCGTGGTGAACATCACCGGGTTCTTGATCAGCTGGCGCGGATCGAGCTTCTTGAACGAGTCGCCGATCGCCGGGACGACCAGGCTCGCGGTGAAGATGGAGGTTGGTACGGACATTATTGATCTCCAGTCCCCTCTCCCGGCGGGAGAGGGAGGGGCCCGCTCGGCGCAGCCGAGTGGGAGGGTGAGGGCGAGGTTAGACGTGCGATCACCCTCACCCTCCCGCCGCTTCGTGGCTCCTTCCCTCTCCCGCTGGGAGAGGGAGTTTAAGCGACCGGCTCATGACAGGTGGCCGCTGATCATCGCGAGATGATCGGCGATCGGGCCAAGCGCGAGGCTGGGGAGGAAGGTCAGGCCGCCCATGATCAGGATGACGCCGATGAGCAGCCCCACCCAGAGCGGTCCGGTCGTCGGGAAGGAGCCCGAAGACGGCGGCGTGTATTTCTTGGCCGCAAGGCTGCCGGCGATCGCCAGCATCGGCACGATCATGAAGAACCTGCCGCCCCACATGCAGATGCCGAGCAGCGCATTGTAGAAGGGCGTGCCCGCGGTCAGGCCGGCAAAGGCGGAACCATTGTTCGCGACCGCCGAGCTGAACGCGTAGAGGATCTCCGAGAAGCCATGCGGACCCTTGTTGAGCGGTCCGGCGAGCCCGGCGGGCATCACCGAGGCGATCATCGTGCCACCCAGGATGAGCAGCGGCAGCACGGCGATGGCCAGCACGGCGAACTTCACCTCGCGGCCCTCGATCTTCTTGCCGACATATTCGGGTGTACGGCCGACCATCAGCCCGGCGACGAACACCGCGAGGATGGCGAACAGCAGGAAGCCGTAGATGCCCGCGCCGACGCCGCCGACGACGATCTCGCCGAGCTCCATGTTGATCATCGGGATCATGCCGCCGAGCGCCGTGAAGCTGTCGTGCATGGCGTTGACCGCGCCGCACGAGGCGGCCGTGGTGACGCTGGCGAACAGCGCCGAGGCGGCGATGCCGAAGCGGACCTCCTTGCCCTCCATATTGCCGCCGGCGACATGGAGCGAGTGCAGCACGGGGTTGCCCGCCGCTTCCTGCCAATAGGCGACGCCGGTGCCGGCAACGAAGATGATCAGCATCGCGGCGAGGATCGCCCAGCCCTGCCGGGTGTTGCCGACCGCTTTGCCGAAAGTCCAGGTGAGCCCGACGCCGATCAGGAAGATCGAGAGCATCTGGATGAGGTTGGTCATCGCGCTCGGGTTCTCGAACGGATGCGCGCTGTTCGCGTTGAAGAAGCCGCCGCCATTGGTGCCGAGCATCTTGATCGCTTCCTGGCTGGCAACCGGGCCGAGCGCGATGGTCTGCTTCACGCCCTCGAGCGTGGTCGCATCGATCGACTGGGCGAAGGTCTGGGGCACGCCGCTCCAGATCAGGTAGACGGCGTAGACGATCGATATCGGCAGCAGCAGGTAGAGCGTGACGCGCGTGACATCGGCCCAGAAATTGCCGATCGACTTGGCTTCGCGCCGTGCAAAGCCGCGGAACAGGGCGAAGGCGAGCGCGATGCCGGTCGCGGCGCTCAGGAAATTGTGGATCACCAGCCCGAACATCTGGCTGAAGTTGGAAAGGGCGACCTCGCCCGAATACCATTGCCAATTGGTGTTGGTGGTGAAGCTGACCGCGATGTTCCACGCGCCGTCCGGTGCGATGCCGGCGTATCCGCGCGGGTTCATTGGCAGCAGGTCCTGGAAACGGACCACGAAATAGGTGAGCAGCAGGAGCGCGAGATTGAACGCGATCATATGCACCGCGTAGCGGCGCCAGCTCTGCTCGGCGTTCGGGTCGATTCCGCCGAGCTTGTAGAAGCCCTTCTCCACCGGCCCGAAGACATAGTGGAGCGGCGTGCGGCGGCCTTCGTAGAGCGCAAACAGCCACATGCCCATGGGCTTGGCCAGCGCGACGAGGATGATGACGAAGAGGGCGATCAGCCCCCAGCCCTGAATATCCATGACGATACCGATCAGAATCGCTCGGGCCGAAGGAGCACGGCCACGAGGTAAAGGAGGAGAGCGGCAGCGGTGATCGCGGCCAGGGTGAGATGCAGCGTCATCGCCTCACGCCTCGTCGCACAGGCGGATATAGGCGAGCGTCAACGCGAACAGCCCGGCGAGCGCGCCGAGCCACAGGATATCGGTCATGGGGCTGTGCCTCCGATCGGCCGGCGCGGTGTGGCCGGGTCGGAAAGGCAGATAGGCGCGGGGTGCGTTAAGGTGCGACGGCGAATGGGTGCGGTCGCGTTAAGTTCGCATATAGATTGGGGTGCGGGCGTGGCGTTTCCCGATTGGCGCCCTCATAGTCTGCATGCACCAGCGGAAGACCGGATTGAACGACAAACGCCCCTCGCCTGACGCCCTGCTCCGTGCTGCGGAGCGGGAGGCGCGTGGGCAGCTCAAGATCTTCCTTGGGGCGGCCCCGGGCGTAGGCAAGACCTATGAGATGCTGAGCGAGGGCGCCGCCCGCCTTCGCTCCGGCGCAGACGTGGTCGTCGGCGTGGTCGAAACGCATGGCCGGGCCGAGACCGAGGCGCTGGTCGCGCCGTTCGAGGTGATCCCTCGCCGCATCATCGACTATCGCGGACAGGCGCTGACCGAGATGGATCTCGACGCGATCCTCGCCCGCCGCCCCGCGCTGGTGCTGGTCGACGAGCTCGCCCACAGCAATGTCGAGGGCAGCCGCCATCCCAAGCGCTGGCAGGACATCCAGGAACTGCTCGATGCGGGGATCGATGTGTTCTCGACCCTCAACATCCAGCATGTCGAGAGCCTCAACGACGTCGTCGCCAGCTTCACCCGGGTCCGCGTGCGTGAGACGGTGCCCGACAGCGTGCTGGAGGATGCCGAGATCGAGGTGGTCGACATCCCGCCCGACGAGCTGATCGAACGGCTGAAGCAGGGCAAGGTCTATATCCCGGCCGAGGCGACGCGGGCGCTCGGCCATTTCTTCTCCAAGGCGAACCTGTCGGCGCTGCGCGAGATGGCGCTGCGCCGCGCGGCGATGAGCGTCGACCGGCAGATGCTTGAGCATCTCGACGCGACTGCCCTGCCGGGCGCCTTCGCCGCCGGGGAGCGGGTACTGGTCGCGGTCAGCGAGTTGCCGGGTGCCGAGGCGCTGGTGCGCACCACCAAGCGCCTCGCCGACGCGCTGCGGGCGCCCTGGACCGCCGTCTATATCGAGACGCCGCGCGCGGAAGGTTTCGGCACCGAGGAGAAGGCCCGGATCGCCGCGACGTTGCGCCTCGCGTCGAGCCTGGGGGCGACCATCGCGACCGTACCCGCGGAAAGCGTGATCGACGGGCTGCGCGCCCAGGTGGAGGGCATGCGCGCGACCCAGCTCGTGATCGGCAAATCCCGGCGGAGCTGGTGGTTCGAGCTGCGCCACGGGTCGGTGGTCGAGAAGCTGCTTCGCAACGTCGAGGGGCTGGCGATCCATGTCATCCCGGCCGATGCGTCTCCGCCGGCGCGGGCGGCCGGACAGGGCTTTCGCTGGGATGCCCGGCCAACGGTTTATGCCGCGGTCCTTGCATTCGTCGCCGCGACGACCCTGTTCGCCGAGCTGGTCGAACCGTGGATCGGCACAGGCGCGATCGACCTCATCTACCTGCTGCCGGTGGTCGCCGCCGCGAGCCGGTACGGCCTGAGGCCGGGGCTGGCCGCGGGCGTGCTGGCGGCGCTTGCCTTCAACTTCTTCTTCCTGCCCCCGCTCTACTCCTTCACCATCACCGATCCGCAGAGCGTGCTGACCGTGCTGGTGCTGATCGGCATCGCCGCCTTCACCAGCCGGTTGACCGGCGGGATGCGATCGCGCGCCGCGATCGGCGTCCGCAGCGCGCATGAGAATGCGGCGCTCGCTGCCTTTGCCCAGGCGCTGACGCGGGTGTCCGACGCGCAATCGACCGCCGACACCGTCTGCATCGAGGTATCGCGCCTGCTGGATGTGAACGCCGTGCTGCTTGCGGAGCGAAGCGGCCAGCCGGAGATCGTCGCGGCGGCCCCGCCGGCCAGCGAGCTGACCCCGATCGACGTCGCCGCCGCCGACTGGGCGTTCAAACGCGGCGAGACCGCCGGATACGGCACGGTCACGCTCAACGCCTCGGACTGGCAGTTCCATCCGCTCAAGACGTCGATGGGCGTGCTGGCGGTGCTGGGCGTCGCGCGGAACGATGGGAGCGACCCGGTACCCTCCGACCGGGCGGTATTGCTCTCCACCCTGGTCGGCCAGGCTTCGCTGGCGCATGAGCGGCTGCGGCTCGAGGACGAAATGCGCGAATTGTCGGTGCTGAAGGAACGCGACCGGCTGCGCGCCGCCCTGCTTTCCTCGATCGGCCACGATCTGCGCACCCCGCTGACCGCCGTGACGACCGCGATCGAGAGCGTGTCCGCCGAGCACCCCGATTCGGCGGCGATCCCCGTCGCCCGGGCCGAGATGCAGCGTCTGCGCCGTTTCCTCGACAATCTGCTCGACATGGTGCGGCTCGATACCGGGGCGCTCAAGCTGTCGATCGAGCCGATCGACCTGACCGACGCGGTCAGTGGTGCGATCCATGACCTGAAGGATCTGCTGCGCGGCAAGCATATCGATTTCCAGGTGCCGGCTAATTTGCCGCTGGTCCAGGCGGACGCGACCCTGCTGCACCACATATTGATCAACCTGCTGGTCAATTCGGCTCAGCATGGCGGGGCCACCGGCACGATCACGATCGAGGGCCGCCGGACCGCCGACGCCGTGACGATCGCGATTCGCGACGACGGTCCCGGCCTGCCGGTGCCGGACCGCGACCTGTTCGAGGTCTTCACGCGCGGCGCGGGCAGCGACCGCGAGGGCGGCAGCGGGCTCGGCCTCGCCATCGTGAAGGGCTTCGCCGATGCGATGCGGGTCGGCGTCCGGGCGGGCAATCATGCCGAGGGCGGGGCCGTGTTCACGCTCGAATTCGTACCCGTCGCAACGGCCTGAAGGATCCCGTCGCACGTCACGACTTCGCAACGCCTTGGGCCTACCAAACGCGTGACAGCATGCTTGCCGGAGACGGGTTTTGCCTCCTGAACCGTTCAGCCCCTCCAACATCGCCGTGCTGGCCGCGATGATCGTCGGCGGTTGCCTGTGCACCGGGTACAGCGCCCTTGCCTGGCATCGCCGCGCGCGCGCAGCCGAACGTGTGAAGGACTGGGCCTCGGTCGCCGGCGAGATCCTGTCGGCCGAGGTGATCGTAACCACCAGCATCGACGACGACGATTATGAAGCCCGCGTCCGCTACGCCTATCATGCCGCTGGGCGCCGTTTCACTGGCGATCGCCTCCGCGTCGGAGCGCATCTCAAATCCTCGGATGAGACGATGATTCGCGCGGCCGTCGCGCCCTATCGGGCCGGCGCCCGGGTCCGGGTCCATTACGACCCGGCGAGGCCGGAGCAATCCGTACTGGAGCCGGTGCCGGTATCGACCGATCTGAAGCTGTGGCTGATCAGCGGAATATTCCTGCTCGGCGCAAGTGCCTATGTCGCGGTGACGCTGATCTTCCCGTCGCCCTTCCCGGGCTGACGGATCGCAGCCGCCGTGGACGGGAGCCGTGAGGGAACCCCGAAGGGAAAGTCGATTTTGGAAAATGGCGCGCCCGGAACGATTCGAACGTCCGACCCTCAGATTCGTAGTCTGATGCTCTATCCAGCTGAGCTACGGGCGCTTGGGAAGTGGGCACATAGAGGCGTCTTTCGCGGGGCGCAAGTGCGTTGCGTGCGTTGCACACCTCTTATTTGCCGCATAGAGCGGAGGCGCATGAAACGCGCCCTCCCCCTCACCTGCCTGGCCCTGTTGTGCGGCTGCGCCGAGAAGTCGACCGGCCGCTATCCCTCGTTGCTGCCACGGCCGATCGAGGCGACCAGCGTCGCCGAACCCGAATCACCGCCGCCCGCGCCGGTGTTGGCCGACCCGGCGGTCGACGCGAAGCTGGTGACGCTGAAAGGGGCCCTGGACGAATCGACCAAGGACTTTGCGCCAGCCGCGGAGCGTGCCGAACAGGCAGCGGTGGCGGCAAAGGGCCAGCCGGCCGGCAGCGAGGGCTGGATCACCGCCCAGTCGGCGCTGGCCGAACTTGACGGCTATCGCGCGATCACCTCGGCGACGCTGACCGATATCGAAGACATGGCGATCGAACGCGCCACCGCCGGCCAGCCGGACTATCCCGGGATCGAGGCATTGCGGACCGAGGCCAACGCCCAGCTTCAGGCACAATCGGCGCGAATCGCCGCTATCCAGGCGATGCTGCCCGAAGCCTGACGGCCTTGGGGCGTGAATCGCGGGGCGACGGCGCCATTTTCCGGGTCCTCGACATCAGCAGCGGATTTATTTTTTCTTCCGCTGTTATGTTGGATTTTGCGGTCGGATTAGCGGCGCGATTCCCACGACTTGGGCCACCTTTTCCCTGTTACGCATAACAGGGGAAAAAGCAGAGGAATTTTCCGCTGTTAGACAGGCGCGGAACGCTTGTGCAATCGACCATGAGAAAGAACCGAACGAGGCAATGCCGATGCCCGTCCGGTCTCATCCTGCGATCTCCCGGCTCCGACTTGAATCGAGCAGCCGCTATGGCTTGCGGAACAGCTTCACCAGCGGGACGATCGTCGAATAATCGTCGGTCCAGGGCGTGAACTCGGGATAGCTGTTCAAGGGGCCCCATGTGGCATCACGCGCCTTCAACGCCTCGATCGTCGCCGGATCGTGCGACAGCGCGACCCAGAAGGATACGGCGCGGGGCTCTTCCACATTCGGCCCCGGGAAATAGAGCAATTTTGCCGCGCTCCACCCGCCGGCCTTCGCCGCGGCCGACACCACAGGTTCCAGATCGAGGAATTTGTTGGAGATGTGGAAGAGCAGCACGCCGTCGTGCGACAGCACCCGGCCATAGGTGTCGAACGCCTCGCGCGTCATCAGGTGCATCGGCACCGCATCGGACGAGAAGGCGTCGAGCGTCAGCAGGTCGAGCGAGCCGGTCGCCTCGGTCGCGAGATTGAGCCGGGCGTCGCCAACCTCGATCTTCGGGTTGGGCAGGCAATTCTTCAGGAAGGTGAACTGGCCCGTATCGCGCGCGATGTGCACCACGACGGGGTCGATCTCGTAGAAGCGCCAGCTCTGACCGGGCCGTGCATAGCAGGCGAGCGTCCCGGCCCCGAGGCCGACGACACCGATCCGGGCATGGTCGCCGAACAGCGCCGGCACCGCCTGCATCGCCTGGCCGACGCCGGAGCCGGTGACGTAATAAGCGGTCGGCTTGCGCTCGCGGTCGACACTGCCGAGCAACTGGGTGCCGTGCACGGTGGTACCGTGCTGGAGCTGGCGCACCTCCTGATTGCCGCGAATCGTGTAGACGCCGAAATAGCTTCGCGTGCGCGCGCCCGGCTCGAGCGACAACAGGATCGAGCGATAGCCGCCGAACACGATCAGCGCGCCAGCAAGCGCGGCGATGAAGGCGCCGCGCGCGCCGATGGTGAAAACGCCCACCACGACCATCACGACGAACACCATGCCCTGGACCGGCCCCGAACCCTCCGATCCGGCGCCCGGGCTGTTCATCACGATCAGGATCATGAGCCACATCAGCAGCGCGACGGCGATCGTGATGACCCGCCGGTACTGCGCGACCCTGTCCCACAACATGCCGATCTCCGGGATCAGGAAGCGCTGCGGCGCGAGCGCGCCGGCGGCGAGGACCAGCAGCGGATATTCATAGGTCCAGTCGAACACCAGAGGCGCGATCAAGGCAGCGAACACGCCGCCCAGCACGCCGCCGACCGACATGGCAAGGTAGAAGCCGGTCAGGCGATCGACCTCGGGGCGGAGCCGGTACATCGCGGTGTGGAGCGCGACCGCCGCCATGAACAGCAGGATGAGGGCGAGCACGGCGTTGAGCCATGGCTTGCCCTGCAATCCGCCGACCAGCACCCCGCCGATCAGCAGGATGACAACGGGCGCAAGCCGGGTGAGCAGGTCAGCCGGGCCGCGCCTGGTCGCGAAGGCAACGGTGAAGCTGAGCAGATAAAGGCCGAGCGGCAGCACCCAGAGCAGCGGCATCGCGACGACATCGGTGGTGATATAGGTCGAGGTCGCCAGCATCAGGCCCGAGGGCACGAAGGCCAGGACGATCCAGTGCGCGACGCGCCCGCGGCTCGGTGCCGGGCTTTCGGCGACCGGCCCCTCGACGATCCGCATCTTCATCTTCGGCAAGGTCATCGCGCAGACCGCGACGAGCAGACCGACCAGGATATAGCCGAAGGTCCAGAGCCGGCTCTGGCCGTTCAGCGCCAGGCCCGGCTCGACGAAGATCGGATAGGCGATCAACCCGGCAAAGCTGCCGAAATTGGAGGCGGCGTAGAGCGCATAGGGATCCTGCCCCTTGCTCGACACGCTGAACCAGCGCTGGAGCAAGGGCGCCTGGGCCGAGATGGCGAAGAACAAGGGCCCGATCGACGCGCCGAGCAGCCATGGCACCCAGATCGCGGGTTGCGCATTGGCGGGGAGCTGGGTCGCCATCAGGCCGATCGGCAGCCAGAGCGCGGCGACCAGCAGCACCGCGAGATGGATCGCCGCCTGAAGCCGCGGCGTCACCCGGCCGAGCCAGTGCGCATAGGCGTAGCCGCCGAGCAGCAGCGCCTGATAGACCAGCATCGCCGAATTCCAAACGGCGGGGGCGCCGCCGAGCCGGGGCAGCGCCATGCGCGCGACCATCGGCTGGACCAGGAACAGCAGGAAGGATCCCGCCAGGATCGTCACCACGAACAAGGGCCGGGCGACGCTCGCCGGCACAGCGATGCGCGCCATCAAGCCGGCCGCGCGATACGATAGAGGATATGGCGACGGAGCGGATCGCCCTCCGGCACGAGCGGATGGTCGAAGTCGCTATCCCTGTCGCGCGTCATGCCGAGCCTTTCCATCAGGCCCCAGCTCGCGCCGTTCGCCTCCACCGTGATCGCCGCTACTTCCGGCGTGTCGAGATTGGCCCAGGCCCAGTCGAGCGCGGCCTGCGCCGCCTCGCGGGCATAGCCCTGGCCCCAATGATCCTTCGCGAGGCGCCAGCCGATCTCGACCTCGTTCTCGATCGGCGTGCCGGGCGCGCCGGGTTTCAGTCCGCACATGCCCAGCACCGCGCCATCGCTGCGGCGTTCGAGGAGCCAGAAGGTGAAGCCGTGTTCGTCGAGCCAGGTCGTGAGCCGGCCGAGCATCGTCTCGAATGCGGCATCGTCCGGCACCGGCAGCAGGAAGCGCATGACCTCCGGGTCGTCGCACTGCGCGCGCAGCGCGGCGCGGTCACGCTCTTCCCAGGGCCGCAGGATCAGGCGTTCGGTCTCGATCACTGCGCGAGCAGCCTCGCGGCGTGTGCCGCGTGATAGGTCAGCACGCCCGAGCAGCCGGCGCGCTTGAACGCCATCAGCGTCTCCAGCACCACGGCGTCGCGCTCCGCCGCCCCGGCCGCAACCGCTGCCTCGATCATAGCGTACTCGCCGGACACTTGATACGCGAAGACCGGCACCTGGAACTCGCTCTTCACTCGCAGGATGATGTCGAGATAGGGCAGCCCGGGCTTGACCATCACGCTGTCCGCGCCTTCCGCCAGGTCGAGTGCGACCTCGCGCAACGCTTCCTCGGCATTGGCCGAGTCCATCTGATAGGTCTTCTTGTCACCCTTGAGCAGGCCGCGCGAGCCGACCGCGTCGCGGAACGGACCGTAGAAGCCGCTGGCGTACTTGGCCGAATACGCCATGATCTGGACGTTGGTGCGGCCATCGCCCTCGAGCGCCGCGCGGATCAGCCCGACGCGGCCGTCCATCATGTCGCTGGGCGCGATGATGTCGGCGCCCGCCGCCGCCTGGTTGAGCGCCTGGCCCACCAGTACCTCGGCAGTCTCGTCGTTGAGCACATAGCCGGTCTCGTCGAGCAGCCCGTCATGGCCGTGGCTGGTATAGGGATCGAGCGCGACGTCGGTGAGCACGCCGATTTCCGGCACTGCATCCTTCAGCGCGCGGATCGCGCGGCACATCAGATTGTCCGGGTTGAGCGCTTCCTCGCCCCGGTCGGAGCGGCGATCGGGCTGGGTGTTGGGGAACAGCGCCAGACAGGGAATGCCGAGATCGCGCGCTTCCTTCGCCCGCGCGACGATGCCGTCGACCGACCAGCGCGAGACGCCGGGCAGGCTCGGGATCGGTTCTTCGACCCCCTGCCCTTCAGCGATGAACAGCGGCCAGATCAGGTCGGCGGGCGTGAGCACGGTCTCGGCGTGCATGCGCCGGCTCCACGCGGAAGCGCGGGTGCGGCGGAGGCGGAGTGCGGGGTATTGGGCTGACATGCGCGGCTTGTGCTGGATCAGCCGTCAGCGTGCAAGTGCAACGACTTTACGCGCACGCCATTCGCCATTGCCTCGCTCAGCCGTTTGGATGCTGCCGCCCGGCCGGTTCGCCCGCGGCGTGCGCCTGTTCCCCTGCCTCGGCCGGGTCAGGCGGCACGATCAACACCTGCTCGCGCCAATGGCCACCGCGATAATAGAGGATGGCGAGCGACAGCGAGACCAGCGAGCCGAGCGGGAAGGAATACCACAGGGCATCATGCCCGATGAAGCGTGGGCCAATCAACGCGAAGCCGATCCGGATAGGATAGAAGGCGATCGCCAGGATGATCAGCGGCGCCATGGTCGCGCCATTGGCGCGCACGGTCGAGAACAGCACCATGGTCGCGCCGAACATGACGAAGGTCCAGCTCGCGATGAGCTGGATGTGCCGTGCAATCGGGATCGCCGGGCTCTGGCTGCCGACGAACAGCGCCATCACTTCCCGGTCGAACAGGATGATCGCGACGATCACGACCAGGGTGATAACGGTGTTGTAGATGATCCCGGCGCGGGTGATCGCGTTGACGCGTTCCCATTTGCCGGCGCCGATATTCTGCGCCGCCATGCTGCTGACGGCGACGCCGATCGCCATCGCCGGCATCTGGATATAGGTCCAGAGCTGCTGCGACACGGCATAGGCCGCCGCGGTATCGACGCCGAGGCGGTTGACGAGGCCGACCATGGTGAGCCCCGCGGTCGACATCACCAGCATCTGCGCGCCCATCGGCAGGCCCTTGGCGACGATCGTCCTCACCAGTGCCGCTTCGGGGATGAGATAACGCAGTTCGGGGCCGCGCAGGCGGATGGGAAGATCGCGCCAATAGACATAGATGAGCAGCCCGGCGGAGGAGACGATGCCGGCCAGCAGGGTCGCCGTCGCTGAGCCAGCGATGCCCATGCGTGGGAACGGCCCGATGCCCTCGATCAGCAGCGGGTTGAAGCTGCTGTCGATCACCACGCTGAGCAGCATGAACCACAGGGGCGTCAGCGAATCGCCGGTACCGCGCAGGCTCATCTGGATCAGCACGCCGAGCATCGAGAAAGGCAGGCCGAGGAAGATCACGCGCAGATAGTCGCGCGCCATGTTCTGCGCCTCGCCGGGCGTGGCGAGCAGGCGCAGGATCTGAGGTGTGAACAGCCAGCCGAGGATCGAGATGACCACCGCCGCGCCGACCACCAGGCCGACGGTCGATCCGAAGGCGCGGCGTGCCGCCTCGATATCCCGGCGCCCGACCGATTGGCCGATCAGGATCGTCGCCGCCATGCCGAAGCCGAACACGGCCGAGAACATCAGGAACATGATGATGTTGGCGTTCGACGTCGCCGCGAGCGCGCTTTCGCCGAGGAATCGCCCGACCCAGATCGAGTTGATCGACCCGTTGAGCGACTGAAGGATGTTCGATCCGAGCGTCGGCAGCGCGAAGGCGAGCAGGGTCGCGGCGATCGGCCCCGTGGTGAGGTCGCGCTGGCCGGGACGGGAGGGTGGTGGTGCCATCGCTTCTCTCACTCCCCTCCCTGCAAGGGAGGGGTCGGGGGTGGGTGCGAGCGCAGCGAGCGTCTCGCACGGGACAGAAAGAAAAAGCCGGGGATCGACCCCGACTTTTCCTGACCCACCCCTAGCCCCTCCCTTGCAGGGAGGGGAAGAGGTTAGCCAAGCCGCGCCAGCGCTGCCGTGAGACGTTCGGCTTCGGCCGACTTCTCGGCATGATCCGCACGGGTCTTCTCGACCGCTTCGGGCTTGCCCTTTTCCACGAAGTTGGCGTTGGCCAGCTTGCCGGCAAGCATGTCGCGGTTCTTCGCAGCCGCTTCGATCGCCTTGGTCAGGCGTGCGCGTTCGGCGTCGAGATCAATCACGCCTTCAAGCGGAAGGACGAAGGTCGCTTCGTCGATCACGACCTGCACCGCTCCGCCTGCCGGCGCTTCGCCTGCGGCACGGTCGATGCGAGCGAGCCGCGCAATTGCCGGGGCCTGGCGGTCCAGCCGTGCAAGGGTCGAGGCGTCGGCGTCGCGAACATGGAAGGTCATACGCGCGCCGGGCGAGATGTTCAGCTCGTTCCGCGCCGCGCGAACCTCACCGACCAGCCGGATCAGCCAGTCGATCTCCTTGCTCGCTTCCGGATCGATCGCGCGCGCATCGGCCATCGGCCATTTCGCGACGATCAGATCGGAGTCGCGCTGGCCCAGGGCGTGCCACAGCTCCTCCGTGATGAACGGCATGAACGGGTGGAGCAGGACCAGCATCTGATCGAGCACCCAGCCCGCGACCTTGCGCGTCTCTTCTGCCTCGGGGCCGGTGGCCGGGCCTTCGGCATTGCCGAGCAGCGGCTTGATCAGTTCGAGATACCAGTCGCAGAAACGGCTCCAGACGAACTGGTAGACCGCGTTCGCAGCGCCATCGAAGCGGTAGTCGGCCAGCGCCAGATCGACCGCCTGCACCGTCTGGATCGTCTCGGCGATGATCCAGCGGTTGACCGCAAGGTTTGCTTCGGGCGCTTCCAGCGTGGCGCTCGCACCGATGCCGTTGGATTGGCAGAAGCGCGCGGCATTCCAGAGCTTGGTCGCGAAGTTGCGATAGCCCTTTACCCGCTCCTCATCCATCTTGATGTCGCGGCCCTGGCTTTCCATCGCCGCCATGAAGAAGCGCAGCGCGTCCGCGCCATATTGGTCGATCAGGCCAAGCGGATCGACCGTGTTGCCCTTGGACTTGGACATCTTTTGCCCGTCCGCCGCGCGGACCAGGCCGTGCAGGTAGAGCGTGCGGAAGGGCACGTCCTTCATGAAGTGCATGCCCTGCATCATCATGCGCGCATCCCAGAAGAACAGGATATCGAAGCCGGAGATCAGCACGTCATTCGGGTAACGGCCGTGGAGCGTCGGGTTGCCGTCCTCGGGCCAGCCCATCGTGGCGAAGGGCCAGAGGGCGGAGGAGAACCAGGTGTCGAGCACGTCGCTGTCCTGGCGAAGTTCGACGCCCTCGCCTGCCTGCGCCTGCGCACCGGCTTCGTCCATCGCAACGTAGATGCGGCCGTCCTCGGCGAACCATGCCGGGATGCGGTGACCCCACCAGAGCTGGCGCGACACGCACCAGGGCTGGATGTTCTCCATCCAGTTGAAATAGGTCTTTTCCCAGGTTTTGGGGACGACCTTGATCGCGCCGGTCTTGACCGCCTCGATCGCGGGCTTCGCGAGGGTCGCTGCGTCGACATACCATTGGTCGGTCAGCCAGGGCTCGATCACGGCGCCGGAACGGTCGCCGAACGGGGTCTGGATCACCCGATCCTCGACGCGTTCGAGCAGGCCTGCCTCTTCGAGCAGCGCGACGACGCGCTTGCGGGCGTCGGCCGTGGACAGGCCGATCAGATCGTCCGGGATCAGCTCGTCCGCGGTCTGCGAGACCTGCGCCTTGGCATCGAGCATGTTGAGCATGTCGGCGGGCTTGAAGCCGGCGCGCTTGCCCACCTCGAAATCGTTGAAGTCATGGCCCGGCGTGATCTTCACCGCACCCGAACCCAGTTCAGGATCGGCATGCTCGTCGGCGACGATCGGGATCAGGCGGCCGGTGATCGGCAGCTTCACATTCTTGCCGATCAGCGCGGTGTAGCGCGCGTCGGTCGGGTTCACCGCGACCGCCATGTCGGCGAGCATCGTCTCGGGGCGCGTGGTTGCGACCGAGATGAAGCCGCTGCCGTCCTCGAGCGGATAGCGCAGATGCCAGAACTGGCCGTTGATCTCGCGCGTCTCGACCTCGAGATCGGAGATGGCGGTGCCGAGGCCCGGATCCCAGTTCACCAGCCGCTTGTCGCGGTAGAGCAGGCCCTGGTTGTAGAGATCGACGAACACCTTCAGCACTGCCTGACTGAAGCCGGGATCCATGGTGAAGCGCTCGTTCGCCCAGTCCATCGAGCAGCCGAGACGGCGGAGCTGCTGAGTGATGACCCCACCGCTCTCAGCCTTCCATTCCCAAACCTTCGCGATGAATTCCTCGCGGGTGAAATCGGTGCGCTTCTGCTGGTGCAGCGCCATGTTGCGCTCGACCACCATCTGGGTCGCGATGCCGGCATGGTCGGTGCCGACCACCCACAGCGCGTCCTTACCCTTCAGCCGGGCGTGGCGGACGAGGATGTCCTGCAGCGTGTTGTCGAGTGCATGGCCGATATGGAGGTTGCCCGTCACGTTGGGCGGCGGGTTGACGATCGTCCAGGGCTCGGCGCCCGGGCGGTCGGGGTGGAACAGGCCTTCGCCTTCCCAATGGGCGTACCAGCGGGATTCGATGTCGGCGGGGTCGAAGGTTTTCGGGAGTTCGGTCATGGTGGGGTGGCTTTAGCGACCATGACGTAGCGGTCAATCAGAGGCAGCCGAAACCATTGCAACCTGACCTTCGACAAGCGCCCTCATCAGATCGGCGGGCAAATTCCCTATTATGCTGAGTGGCTGCTTTTTGCGCTTATAGGCAATAAGATCGGGCGCGCCGGTCGAATTGTCGAAAATCATGAGCCGGTCGACATGTTTGGCAAAGAGCGCAAGCTGTTCGAATGATCTCCGGCGTCGATCGATCACTTTGTCGGTCGGGACGTCATGGCCCCCCTCCGCAACGCGTATGCGGATGCGATCGATCTGTCGCTTGGCCGTATCCAGGACGACGTAGAGCATTCGGATTTCGAAGCCGTTGTCCTGGGCACGCTCGATCAGATCGCGGTATTTTGGCGTCGACAACACCGTTTCAACACCGATCGTCTGATGCACGGCAATAGAGGCTTCCAGCCAGGTCTGGATCCTGTCCAGCGCCGCGCCATTCGCCGCGTTCAGATCGAGATGTTCGACCTGCTGAAGCCGTGCGGTCAACAGATCCGGATTGATGATCCAGACCGAACCACCCCATCCCTCGACGTCCGTCCGGTTGTACAGGGTGCTCTTGCCGGACCCATTGGGCCCGGCAATGATCCACAATATGGGGTTTTCAAGCTTCCGGAGAGATTGCTGCGACACCCGCTCGCTCGCGCCGTTCCTGCCTTACGCGGCGCACGTTCGAACGGAACGCGGCAAGGAAATCCCATTCAAGCGTGTCGCTATCCGATTTCACAACTTTCACCGTGATCAGGGTGCCATCGGGCGCACGGAGGCGCTTGGTTTCCAGATCGCTCGGGCGGACCTTGGCAAGTTGCTTCGACATCACAAAAACTCCTGGCTCAAGATAGTATCGGACAGGTGGATAGCAAAGCGTTATTCGCTTACTCCGCCTTCTTCCCCGTCCACTTGTCCATCCAGCCGAGCACCTCGCGATACCATTGGCGGCTGTTCCTGGGCTTCAGCACCCAGTGATTCTCGTTCGGGTTGACCAGCAGGCGCGACGGGATGTCGCGGCGCTGGAGCGCGGTGAAGGCGGCGAGGCCCTGGGTATAGGGGATGCGGAAATCCTTCTCGCCGGTGATGACCAGCATCGGGGTCTTCCATTTGTCGACGAGATTGACCGGGTTCCATTTCTCGAATGCGGCGGGATCCTCATAATAGGTCTTGCCGCCATGTTCCCATTCGTCGAACCACAGTTCCTCGGTCTCGTACGCCATGGCGCGGGCGTCGAACACGCCGTCATGCTGGACGATGCACTTGAACCGGTCGGGCCATTTGCCCTCGAACCAGTTCATCATATAGCCGCCATAGGAAGCGCCGAGCGCGCAGGCATTGTCGCCGTCGAGCCAGGTGAATTTGGTCGTCGCGGCGGCGAGGCCCTTTTGCAGATCCTCCAGCGGCCAACCGCCCCAATTGTCGCGGATCGCGTCGCTGAAGGCCTGGCCGTAACCGGTCGACCCGTGGAAATCGACCGCGACAAGGCCGTAACCGGCACCGGCGAACACCGCAGGGTTCCAGCGATAGGACCAGCTGTTGTTGCTCGACCCCTGCGGACCGCCATGGACCATATAGGCGACGGGCACCTTCGCACCCTCGACAAGGCCCGCGGGCTTGACCGCATAACCCCAGACCGTGTCGTTGTTCGCCCCTGCGAAGCTGAAGCGGGTGACGGTCGGCATCTCGATATCCGCCAGCTTCGACGCGTTGACCGAGGTGAGCCGTGCGGTCTTCTTGCCCGAGAGCAGGTAGAAATCATCCGGCGCGGTCAGGCTGTTCATCGCCAGCACCAGCCCCTTGGGCGTGACGTTGAGCGAGGAGACATGCCCTTCCTGGGTCAGCCGCACGACCTTGCCGCTGGCGACGTCGACCGAAAAGGCGGGGGTTTCCTGCGTATCGTCGGCGGTGACGTAGATGGTTTTGCCGTTGTCAGCCCAAGCGATCGACGCGACCGAGCGATCCCAGCCTTCGGTCAACGCGCGGACCTGGCCAGTGGCGAGATCGCGCAACATCAGCACCTGGCGATCGGCTTCATAGGTAGGCCGCTTCATCGAGAAATAGGCCAGCCATTTGCCGTCGGGCGATGCGGTCGGGAGGTTCTCCATGCCGTCATTGTCGGGGGTCAGGTTGGTCGGCGCGGCGGAGCCGTCCGCCGGTGCCGAGAAGATGTCGAGATTGGTCGAGGTCGCCTCGATCCGGCCGGCTTCGCGCAAGGCGAAGAACACCGTCCTGCCGTCGGCCGACCAGTCGACTTCCTCGCCGCCGCCCATCGGCTTTGACGGAGTGTCGCCGACGAGTCCGCCCTCGATCGCGACGCCGTTGCCGGTGGCACCCTCGGCGGTCAGCGGCAGGACGAAGAGCTGCGAGCGGGTGCCGTCCGCCCATGTATCCCAATGGCGCACGAACAGCTGGTCATAGGTGCGGCCGGCGCCGGCGTTTGGGTCCTTCTTGACCATCGCCGGCTCGAGGCTCGGCGCGCCGGGGCGGCGATCGGCCCAGACGAGCAGCTTGTCGCCGGTCGGCGCGATCTTGAAGCCGCTGAAGCCGCCTTCGAAATTCGTCACCTTCTTCGGCGCGCCGCCGGTCACCGCGACGACCCACACGGCGTCGGCATCATTCTTGTCGGACTGGAAATAGACGGACGCGCCGTCAGGCGAGAATTGCGGGCTGGTTTCGTTGACGTCGGGCTCGGCGACGAGTTGTTCGGGGACGGCGCCCTTCTTCGTCAGGTCGAGCCGCCACAGGTCGAACCGGCCGCGATCGGCGACGAGATCGGTTTCGCGCTGCTGCCAGACGAGCCAATGGCCGTCCTTCGACACGGTGGGCGACGAGACCCGCGAGAGCATGGTGACGTCGTCGATGGTGAGCTGGCGGGCATGAGCGGGCACAGCGGCGGCGGTGAGCGCGAGGACACTCGCGGATAGGAGCATTTTCATGCCCGCCGATAGAGCAGAAGGCCGCGCCGCCCGCAATCGGGCGGGCGCGAAATCCGGTTACCGCGCGCCGGTGATCCGGGCGATCTCGCGCGAGACCATCGTCTCGACCATCGCGGGCAAATTGGTGTCGAGCCAATCGCGCAGCATCGGGCGAAGCATCTCGCGCACCAGCGCCTCGAGCGTGTCGCTGCCCTGGACCTCCGGTTTGATGATCATGCGCGACAATGCGTCGAGCGAGCCGCGGCTCGCCTCGGCCGCGCGGTGCGACAGGATCGGATCCGCTGGGGGAGCGACAGGCGCGGCGGCGGGGTTCTTGGGAGGGGGTGCCATCGACGCTGGCACAACGGGTGAACGGACGGCGGGTTCCTCGGCAGCCATGGGCGCCTCTTCCTCTTCATCCTCGACGAATCGTACTGGATCGCTGAGTTCCAGGATCTCGTCATGCCCGAACGAACCGGGCTCGATCCTGGGCGCAACCGTCCGCGCCGTGGTGCGGCGGGCGCGGCTCGCCGTAGCACTCTCGCCCTCTTCGGCGATGATGCGTTTGATCGATGAGAGGATATCCTCCATCGACGGTTCAGCGCTGATATCCCCCATCGAACGAACCTCGTGACCGAAGACCGCTCGTCAGCGGCCTTTACTTGACGCCACCTGCGGGATTCGGCGTCCCTGTGTCAACTGCGGGATATACAGGGGCGTCGAGGATCGGATCGAGCGGGCGCGTGACAACCGAGCCCTGGGCGGGCGTATTCGCAGTGCTGGTGCTGGTTGAAACCGGGTCCGGCTGCGAACCATAATCCCAGATCTTGCCGCGCACGCTCTTGTAGTGGGCGACCGGATCGTAGAGCGGGCCGCCCTCCAGACCGAGGTCCTTGGCCTCGGCGTCGCCCATCGCGGCGAGCAGCGCGAAGCCGGCGACATAGGCGTCGCGGCGCGCCGTCACCAGGGTGACCTGCGAGTTGAGCAGTTCCTGCTCGGCGTTCAGGATATCGAGGATGGTGCGGTTGCCGACGCTGTTCTCGGCGCGGACGCCCTCCAGCGAGAGCTTGTTGGCGTTCACCGCGACTTCCGACGAGGCGATCACTTCGAGTGAGGACCGCCAGACGGCATAGGCCGAACGGGCCTGCGAGATCACGCCGCGCTCGGTTTCCGTCACCTGCTCGTTCGCCTGGGCGCGGCGCTCCTGCGCCTGGCGGATCTGCGCGGCGGGGCGACCGCCCTGGAACAGCGGCATCGTGAGCCCGACGCCGACCGTGCCGGCTGAGCCCGCATTGGGCAGGCCGACCGAGGCCCCGACCGAATCGAAATAATTGTAATAATTGCCGCCGACATTGAGGTTGACCCGCGGCAGCCGGTTGGCGCGCGCGACATCGATGTCGTAACCGGCCGCCTGGCGCGATTTCTGCGCGGCGAGCAGGGTCGGATTGTTCTTCAGCGCGACATCGACCGCTGCGTCCGGGCTTCCCGGGAGGTTGGGCAATTCGGGCGGCACTTCCAGCTCGCCCGGGGGCGTACCGACCAGGCGGATATAGCTTTCCCGGCTCGAAATCAGCCGTGCCTGGGCCGATTGAAGCTGGCTGCGCGCGACCGCGAGGCGGGCATCGGACTGGGCGACGTCGGTGCGGGTCAGGTCGCCGACCTGAAAGCGATCCTTCGACGCCTGCAGATTGACGTCGAGGACCTTCACATTCTGCTCGTTGAGCGAGACGATCGCTTCGTCGCGGATCACGTCCATGTACGCGCCGACGACGTTGGTGAACAGGTCCGCCTCGGTCCCGCGCAGGCCGAGCTGGCCGGCATCGACGCGGGTCTCGGCCGCGCGCACCGAATTGCGCACCGCGCCGCCGCTGAACACCGGCACCGTGAGGGTGGTCGCCGCGGTGAGCTGGCGATCGGGCGAGGTGATGCTCGGCGCCGAATCGAGCACATTCTCGGTATAGCCGCTGGTCAAATTGACGCCCGGCAGGCCCGAGGAACGCGCGATCGGCACATTCTCGTCGATGGCGCGGACATTGGCGCGCTCCGCCGCCAGCGTCGGGTTGGTGTTATAGGCCTTCACCAACGCGCCGCGCAGCGTCTCCGCCGCCACCGGTGCCGTCGTTGTCAGCATCACCGCAACACCGGCTAGCAAATGGGTCCGTCGCATGGTTCGCGGCATCTTTCAGAAGGTGAAGGTCTTGGGCCGGGAAAATCCCGGCAGCGGAACGCAGTCGATATCGGCGAAATCGAGCAGGCCAAAGCCGCCACCCGATTTGCGGCCCGAGGCGAGCCGGGTAACGGCGCGATCGGCGATGCCGGTGACGACGCGGCCGCCTGCGGCGAGTTGCGCGATCAGGGCCTCGGGCACATGCTCGACGGCGCCGTCGATCACCAGCGCGTCATAGGGCGCCCCGCCCTCATGACCGACATCGAGCGGGCCTTCGATCAGCGTGACATTGGCCTGGCCAGCGAGCGCCGCGCGCGCCTGGGCGGCGAGCACGGGATCGCTTTCCACCGCGACGACATGCGCGACCAGCTCGGCGAGCACGGCGGCGGTATAGCCGCCCGCCGCGCCGATCAGCAGCACGCGATCGGCCGGCAGCAGATAGGCTTCGGTCAGCAGCCGGCCGGTCGCGATCGGCACGTTTTGATATCGTCCATGGCCAAGCGGAACGGCGGTATCGCGATAGGCGATCGCGCGCACCTCGGCCGGCAGGAACGCCTCGCGCGGCACGCGCGCCATCGCCGTCACGATGCGCGGATCGCTCACCGCGTTGGTGCGCAGCTGGCTCGCCACCATCGCGTGGCGCATCGCCTCGAAGCGGGCTGAATCGAGTCCGGTCATTTCCATCGGGTCACCCTGTCGCACAACTGTTTTAGTCATGCAATACACATGTTTCGCTGCGCGGCTTGTATCGCGCGCTGGCGCCCGCGCCAAGCGCAGCCGAGGCGATATTATCAAAGCGCGACCGCAGAGCCACAGCGGGGCGAATGCAGGGATTCCCGGGACGAATTCATTCGATCGTCAATCGCATGTCATCTCTATTGTGCTATGCAGCAAGAACAGGGTGGGTGAGTCAGGCAATAGGAGGACTCAAGGTGCACCTCATGCAGCTCATTCGATGTGCAACAGGGCATCATGTCCGATCGAACAGGCACTCGCGCCTCGTCGACGGCCGCCGGGTAAGCGTGTGCCGCGGCTGCGGACGGCGGATGGTGAGGGACGACTTTGCGATTCGGCTTCTTGGTGCCGGAGACGGCGTCACTGGCAGAGGTACGGACGCGCGGTAGCTTCAGGCACGAAAGACGGCGCGTTGCCGCAGTCCCGGGCCTTATCGGCGTAGACGGGTTCGTGGATCATGGTGCCGGAATAGCGGCGTTGGCGATCGTGTCGCTATTTCTAGCGATATGGGGATCGTTTTCGGCATCGTAGAAATAATGGCGAGACGGAGCGTCGGACGCAGGGCGGTCGCGACGACGGTCGGTCTTTGTCACCGTTCGATCGCCGAGGAGGCGATGTGATCCTCCTGCGATCACATCATGTCATTCGTCATTGCAGCAGGAACAGGGTGGCCGAGTCAGGCACCAGGAGGACTCCGGATGCACCTTTTGCAGCTCATTCGATGCGCAACGGGGCGTCATGTCCGATCGAGCAGGCATTCGCGCCTCGTCGACGGCCGCCGCGAAAGCGTGTGTCGCGGGTGCGGGCGGCGGATGGTGAAGGACGACTTCGCGACTCGGCTGCTTGATGCGGGAGACGGCGGCAGGGGTAGGGACGCGCGGTAATTTCGGCCGCCGACCGCCCCTTCATCCTGATTGCTCCTATTCAGACGAATCCTTTTCCGTGACGATCACCGGCGCCACCGGCGCGGGTGCGGCACCGCCGAGCAGGCCATTGAGCGTGTTCCCGCCCATGCCGAGTTCCGCCATCAGCGCGTCGATCAGCGGGCCGCCGACGCGGTAGCGCATCGCCGCGGCGACCGCTGCGTCGGCGAGGTTACCCCCTTCACCGCCATCCGTGCCGCCCGGATTGCCGTGCAGGCCCCGCGCGTCGAGGATGCTGATCTTGTCGATCTGCTCCATCGGCTTGCTCGCGGCGGCGATGATGCCGGGCAGCGCCTCGAGCATCGCCTTGCGGATCAGCAAGGCGGTCTGCGCATCGTTGAGGACGTTGGTGGCCTCGTTGATCGCGGTCTGGCCAGCGGCATCGACCTTGAACGCGGCGGCGCGGCCCTCGGCGCGGGCCTTTTCGGCGTCCGCGTCCGCCGTTGCCTCGGTCCGCAACGCGATGGCGCGGGCTTCGGCGGCTTCCTTCTCGGCACGGGCGGCGACGGTGATGCCGACCGCCTCTTCCTCGGCCTTTTGCGTGGCGGCGATGACCGCCACGTTCTTGGTGCGGTTGGCGATTTCGGTCGCCTTGGCGGTCGCAACGCTTTCCTCGGCGCGGACGGCGTGGGCGCGCGCCTCGTTGGCGGCGGCGGTGGCGGTCGATTCCTCCTCGGACTTCTGCGCCGTCTGCACCGCCGTGGTGATACGGGCGAGCTCGATATTGCGGTCGCGCTCGATCGTCGCGGTCTGGACCGCACCGTCACGGGCGATGGTCGCGGTCTGGATGACCTTGTCGGCCTCGGTCTGCGCGACCGTCTGCGCCTGTTCCGCGGTGATGCGGGCGATCTCGGCGAGGCGGGTCTGTTCGGCCTCGGCGGTGGCAATCGCGGTCGCCTGCTCGGCACGGCGGGCGGCGAGCGTCTGTTCCTGGGTCAGCCGGGCCTGTTCCGCCGCCTGGGCGATTTCGAGCGACTGGTTGTTGGCGTCGAGGTTGCGCTGCTCGATCTCGACCCGGTTGGTCGCGACGATGTCATTGCGGATCTTCTTGCGCTCCTCGATCGTGCGGGTGAGCACGGTCAGCCCTTCGGCGTCGAACGCGTTGTTCTCGTTGAAATGCTCGAACGCGGTCTGGTCGAAATGGGTGATCGAGACCGATTCGAGCTGGAAGCCGTTCATGTCCAGATCGGTCATCAGCGCTTCCTGCACCTTCTGGATGAAGTCGGCGCGGTTGGCGTGGAGATGCTCCATCGTCATCGTCGCCGCGACCGAGCGCAACGCCGACACCAGCTTGCCGTCGAGCAACGCCTTCACCGCATCCGGGCTGTTGACCGATTCACCCAGCGTCTGAGCCGCGGCGGCGATCGACTGGGCGTCGGGCTTCACCTTGATGTGGAACAGGCCGACCACGTCGACGCGGAGCTTGTCCATCGTGATCAGCGCGTCCTTGTTAAGACGCGACACTTCGAGTTTCACCGTGGTCAGGCGGACCTGCATCAGTTCGTGCAGCACCGGAAAGACAAGAATGCCGCCATTGAGGACGACTTTCTCGCCGCCAAAGCCCGTGCGGATCAACGCTACGTCCTTGGTGGCGCGGCGATAGAGCCGCGTCAGGATCAACATGATCACGATCAGGCCGACAATGGCGATGCCTGCGTAGATCAGGATGTTCAGCAGGGATGCGGGCACGGGATTCTCCTAGGGAAGATTTGTTATAGCAGCGGACGCAGGGTCGGATGGTTTTCCGGCAATGCATAGAAGATCACGCCTTCGCGGCGCACGAGCAGGACCGTTTCGCCCTGGGCAATGGTGTCGGCATCGTCATGTGGCTCGACCATGACGTAATGGGCCTGATCATGCTGATCGACAATCCGGGCGCGGGCCGGAAAGCCGCGGCGCGCGGTACCCTCCAGGATGGTGCCGCGGCGGCGGAGCAGATCCCCTGGATCGATGACGCTGGATTCGTAGCCGGGCAGGATCCGCCCGAGCCCCCGCGCGGCGAAGACATTGGCAAGACCACCGGCCCCGAGCGCGGCCGCCGACGCGACGCCCCAGTGCAACGGCGCCCCAAGGACCCCCGTCGCGATCTGCTGAACCGCGATGCCGGCTATTGTGAAACAGCATAGCAGCGAGGTCAGCCAGACCAGGAGCGGCAGCCCGCCGCCCAGGCCCAGCCACTCGAGCACGCCATGCGCATCCAGTTCGGCATGGCCATCGATACCCGGGTGGAGATCGAGATGCCCCAGCCCCAGGCCGACCGCCTCGACCAGGCCGATGCCCAGCATGACGACGAAAGCGACCGCGAAGGGAAAATAGTCCGGCGTCAGGAAGATCGAGAACATGGTGCGATCATCCCGTGCCCGCATGACCCGCGTCAAGCGAGATCGGTGTCCTTTCCATGGCTTGATGGTGAATCGCTCCTGTCGACCCAAGCACGGTTGACCCCGCGACAAAAAGGAAGCATCTGCGCCCGCCTCTGGCCCGATGGCGGAGTGGTGACGCAGAGGACTGCAAATCCTTGCACCCGGGTTCGATTCCCGGTCGGGCCTCCACTTCCTTTAGCGACTGATTCGGCTCGCTTGAGATCGGCGACCGTATCGCGCTCACTCTCTTCCGTCTTCCAGGGAGGCGCAAACGCGCCGCGCGGCGATCATCCCGGCGATTCCTTAACAGCGATTGTAAATACCGTGCCTGGGCCGTGCCTGTTACGGCAGCTCCGCGAGCAGCGCTAATGCGCCGCGCGCCCGTGCCGCTCAGTCCGTTCGGCATCCCGGCAAGGGACATTATCGCGATCACCACGCGTCAGCGATGACGGAAATGCAACGAACAGGCGTTACGGATATCGTTTCGCGATGCTAACGGCCCGGCAACCGGCGAGTATTGCCTGCACTCGTTGCCCGGCCTTTCATCGGCAGATCTTGGTTCTCCGGCCCTCTAAAGGCCAGGTAATATCGAATTTAAGGGGGAATATGAATGCTTTCGGACGATATCTTGCGTAAATGCATGGCCGCCGTCATGGCCGTCGCCGCGATCGCGGCGGCTACGCCGGCGATGGCGCAGGATGCCGGCGCCATCGACGCGCTGATCGACGCCTCCGCCACACCGGACCAGGCCCTCGCGCTTGCCCGCAGCCAGGAGGGTCAGGGCGATCTGCCCGGCGCCGCGGCGACGCTGGAACGTGTCCTGCTCCGCCAGGCGGATCAGAAGAATGTGGCGGCGCGGCTCTATTATATCGCCGTCCTGTGCAAGCTCGATGATCGGCAGCGGGCGCGGATCGAGATGACCAAGCTCGCCGGATTGAAGGTGAGCGATGCCAGCCTAGGCGAGGCGCAACAGGCTTGCGGAGCAATCACCGTGCCGGCCAGCGCGCCGGCGCGCTCGGCGAACGGCCTGACCGGCGAGATCACCGCCGGCATCGCCTATGACAGCGATGCGTTCGGCGCATTGCTCGCCCAGTTCGACCTCGGCACGCCGGCCGTTCGCGACGATGGCCTTTCCTTCATCGCTTCGGCGCGGCTCGACGGGCGGGCCCAGGCCGGCAGCGGCTATGTCTATGGCGGGGTCAGCGCGCAGGCCAAGGACTCGGTGTCGGGCCCGAAGCTCGATTATCAGATCGGCACCGGCCGGATCGGTTATGGCAACCAGCTTGGCGGTCTCGACGTCTCGTTCGGCGCCGTCGGCCGCTATGGCCGCATCGCCGGCAAGGAATTCGTCGGCGAATATGGCGGCCAGATCGCCATTGCCATGCCCGGCGACACGCACCGTATCACGCTGCGCGGCGAGGTCGTGCACCAGGACTATGCCGGCTCCCGCCCGGTCTTCGACCGTGACGGCACGCGCTACGATCTGGCGCTGGACTATGCGGCCGAGGCGGGCGCGAAGGCGAGCTACATGATCGGCGGCGCCTTCGAACAGAAGACCGCGGAAACCGTCTATCTCGGCTATACCGGCGGCAGGATCTATGCGGCCGCGCGGCTGCCGATCGACGACAGCGGCACCTATGCCGGCCTGTCGGCCACGATCCGCCACCTCGCCTATCGCACCAACCCGCTTGGCAATCGCCAGATCGAGACCCGGCTGTTCGGCCGCGCCGCGATCGGCACGCCGATCGGCGACACCGGCTTCGATATCGAAGCGGCCGCCAGCTATGCGCGCCGCGACTATAACCGGACAAGCTTCCTGCACGACTATGACAATGTCGGCGGCGAGCTTCGCCTCATCTACACATTCGGCCGCTGAGGAGTGCTCCAGATGATCCGCCATATCACCCCTCTCGCGGTCGCCACGCTGGCGCTGACCGCAACTCCGGCATCGGCGCAGACGGTCGGTGTCAACGCAGCGGTCGTGAACGACGTGCGCATGACCACCCAGGCGCAGCCCACGCTGCATAAGGCAGTGCTGAAGGAGCGCGTCTCGCTGGGCAACGATATCCAGACCGGGCGCGCGAGCGTGCTGCAGGTGATGCTGCTCGACCGCACGACCTTTACCGTCGGCGGCAATGCCCGGATCAAGGTCGATCGGTTCGTCTATGATCCGGACCGCAAGGCGAGTTCGGTCGGCCTGTCGGTGGCGAAGGGCGCGTTCCGCTTCATGTCGGGCAAGCCACTCCACGCCAATCCCGGTCAGTCGTCGATCCGCACGCCCGTGGCATCGATCGGCATCCGCGGCACGATCGTCGAGGGTGCGATCGGCCCCGATGCGATCCGCATCGCCCGTGCCGAAGCGGGTGTGCCGGCCGGCTTCACCGCCGACCCCGAAACCGCGTCGCTGATCCTGCTGCGCGGCCCGGGCCCGAACGCTCAGGGCGAAACCCCCGGTGCGATCGATGTCGCAGGCGGCGGCACGACCGTGGCGGTGACGTCATCCGGCTTCGCTGTGTTCGTGCCCGGGCCGGGCCAGGTGCCGATCGGGCCGTTCGCCCTGTCCGATACGGGCTCCGATGCGCTTGCCGGCCTGCTCCGCGACGCCCGTCCACAAGCCGGGTCAATCGACGATCCGCTGGTCTCGAACCCGATCATCGACCAGTATTTCGAGCGGAATCGGGAGGATACGCCGCAACCGGGCCAAGGTCAGGATCCGGTCAACCCATAGCATTCGGTCCAGTCGGGGCGGTCAGGTGGATCGCCCCGACGCGACTCACACCACGCCGAACGCCAGCATCGCGTCAGCGACCTTCTTGAAACCGGCGATGTTCGCGCCCCTCACATAATCGATATAGCCGTCGGGCTCGCGCCCATAAGCGACGCAGCGATCATGGATGCCCTCCATGATGTCGAGCAGGAGCTGTTGCAGCTCCGCCTCCTTCCAGGCGCGGCGTTCGCTGTTCTGGCTCATCTCGAGCCCCGACACGGCAACGCCACCGGCATTGGCTGCCTTGCCCGGCGCGAACAAGATGCGCGCCTCCTTGAAGACATGCACGCCCTCCAGGTTGGTCGGCATGTTCGCACCCTCCGCCACGGCGATGCAGCCGCCCGCGACCAGCGCCCGCGCGTCCATACCGAGCAGCTCGTTCTGGGTCGCGCAGGGCAAGGCGACATCGCACGGCACACCCCATGGCGTCATGCCGGCATGGAAGCTCGCGCCGGGATATTCCGCCACATAGTCAGAGATACGGCCGCGACGCCTGGTCTTGTGCGCCTTCACCCAGTCGATCTTTTCCTGGCCGATGCCGTCGGGATCATGGACGAAGCCTTCGCTGTCGGAGAGCGTCAGCACCTTGCCGCCGAGCTGGGTGACTTTCTCCGCCGCGTGGGTAGCGACATTGCCCGATCCGGAGATCACCGCCGTCTTCCCCTCCAGGTCCATGCCGCGCGTCCTGAGCATGTTCTGCAGGAAATAGACCGCGCCATAGCCGGTCGCCTCGGTGCGGATCAGCGAGCCGCCATATTCAAGGCCCTTGCCGGTCAGCACGCCGGTGAACTGATTGGTGATGCGCTTGTACTGGCCGAACATATAGCCGATCTCGCGCCCGCCGACGCCGATATCGCCGGCCGGCACGTCCACATCGGCACCGACATGGCGGTAGAGCTCGGTCATGAAGCTCTGGCAGAAGCGCATCACTTCGTGATCGCTCTTGCCCTTGGGGTTGAAGTTCGCGCCGCCCTTGCCGCCGCCCATGGGCAGGCCGGTCAGCGCGTTCTTGAAGGTCTGCTCGAAGGCTAGGAACTTCAATACGCTCTCGGTGACCGAAGGGTGGAAGCGGATGCCGCCCTTGTACGGCCCAATCGAATTGTTGTTCTGGACCCGCCAGCCGCGCTGGACGCGGATATTGGCGTTGTCGTCCTCCCAGCAGACGCGGAACGACACGATCCGGTCGGGCTCCGCGATGCGGCGGAGGATCTGGTAGTGGTGATATTCTTCCTTGTCGGCAATAAACTCGTAGATATCCTGCGCTACCTCCTGAACCGCCTGAATAAATTCCGACTGCCCGGGGTTACGCTTCTTTACGCCCTCCATGAATGTCGACAGGTCGACATGGTCGGTCATTGCCATTTCCGTCCTCCCTTTTCGGCTGATCAGCCCAGGTTGACGCGACCGGCCGCTTCGAGTCGCGGCTTTCTATTGGCCAAAGAATACACTATTTCAGCGAGGCAAGTCGTCCGGCAGAGTCGGCTCGAGCACTGGTCGTTTTGTTCGGTGATTCAACCGCCACGGGGGAACGATCGATGAAAGCCTCGGACCTTTTCGTGAAGTGCCTCGAGGAAGAAGGCGTCGCGTATGTCTTCGGCGTGCCGGGCGAGGAGAATCTCGACTTCCTCGACAGCCTGTCACGTTCCTCGATCAAGCTGATCCTCACCCGGCACGAACAGGGCGCGGGGTTCATGGCCGCGACCTATGGCCGGCATACCGGCAAGACCGGCGTGTGCCTGGCGACGCTCGGCCCGGGCGCGACCAATCTCGTCACCGCGGCGGCCTATGCGACGCTGGGCGGCATGCCGATCCTGATGATCACCGGGCAGAAGCCGATCAAGAAATCCAAGCAGGGCCGGTTCCAGATCCTCGACGTGGTCGCGATGATGGGGCCGATCACCAAATATACCCATCAGCTCGCCAGCGCCGACAATATCCCGAGCCGGGTGCGCGAGAGTTTCCGCCTGGCCGAGGAGGAGAAGCCGGGCGCGACTCATCTCGAATTCCCCGAGGACGTTGCCGAGGAATTGACCGAGAGCCGCCCGATCAAGGCAAGCCTGTGCCGCCGCCCCTCGGCCGAGCCAAAGGCGGTGCGCGCCGCGGTGAAGCGGCTCGAGCACGCCCGGTCGCCGGTGCTGGTGATCGGCGCGGGTGCGAACCGCAAGATGACCGGGCGAATGCTGCTCCAATTCGTCGAGAAGACGGGGATTCCCTTCGTCACCACGCAGCTCGGCAAGGGTGTGATCGATGAGTTGCATCCGAAATTCCTCGGCTGCGCGGCGCTTTCGGCCGGGGATTTCGTCCATCGCGCGATCGAGGCGGCCGACCTGATCGTCAATATCGGCCATGACGTCATCGAGAAGCCGCCCTTCTTCATGAAGGCGGGCGGGGCCGAGGTGATCCATGTCTCGAGCCGGTCGGCCGAGGTCGACCCGGTCTATTTCCCGCAGATCGAGGTGCTGGGCGATATCGCCAATGCCATCTGGCAGATGAAGGAGGATATCGTGCCCTCCGCCGGCTGGTCGTTCGAGGCCATGCAGGCGGCGCGGGCGGCCGAGGTGGCGCATACCGCCTCGCTCGACGGCGACGAGCGTTTCCCGATCTTCCCGGCGAGCCTGGTGCGCGCGGTACGGGCGGCGATGCCGAGCGACGGGATCATCGCGCTCGACAATGGCGTCTACAAGATCTGGTTCGCCCGCAACTATCCGGCGCGCAAGCAGAATACCGTGCTGCTCGACAATGCGCTGGCGACGATGGGCGCCGGCCTGCCTTCCGCCATGGCGTCGGCAATGGTGTGTCCGGGGCGCAAGGTGATGGCGATCTGTGGCGATGGCGGCTTCATGATGAACAGCCAGGAGATGGAGACTGCGGTCCGGCTGAAGCTCGACCTGACCGTGCTGATCCTCAACGACGGCAGTTACGGCATGATCCGCTGGAAGCAGGCCAATATGGGGTTCGCCGATTTCGGCCTGACCTATGGCAACCCCGATTTCGTCAAATATGCCGAGGCCTATGGGGCGATCGGGCACCGGGTGGAGAGTGCGGCGCATCTGCCTGAGCTGTTGAAGCACACGCTGGCAACACCGGGGGTGCATCTGATCGACTGCCCGGTGGACTATGCCGACAACGACCGGATCCTGAACCGCGAGATCAAGGAACTGAGCGCGGCGCTGTGACCTTCCTGCCCTCTTCCTCGAGAGGGCCATCAGGAGCTTCCAATGCCCCTTCTCAAGGACATTTATCCGCTCTATCTCAATAACCAGGCGGCACAACCTAACACCGATCTCGAAGTCACCGACAAGTTCACCGGCGCGGTCGCCTTCCGCGTGGCGCAGGCCGATGCGGCGACGATCGATGCGGGGATTGCAGGTGCGGTCCGCGCGGCCGAGCCGATGGCGCGGATGGCGTCGTATGAGCGCCAGGCAGTGCTCCAGCACTGCGTCGACCGGTTCAAGCAGCGCTTCGACGAACTCGCCTATGCGCTGTGCGTCGAGGCGGGCAAGCCGATCAAGGACAGCGAGGGCGAGGTCGGGCGGCTGATCGACACCTTCCGCATCGCCGCCGAGGAATCGGTGCGCATGACCGGCGAAGTCCAGCCGCTCGACATTTCCCCACGGGCCAAGGGCTATCAGGGCATCTGGAAGCGCGTGCCGATCGGCCCCTGCTCGTTCATCTCGCCCTTCAACTTCCCGCTGAACCTGGCCGCGCACAAGATCGCGCCCGCGCTCGCGGTCGGCTGCCCCTTCGTGATGAAGCCGGCGAGCCGTACGCCGCTGGGCGCGATCATCATCGGCGAGGTGCTGGCCGAGACCGATCTGCCCGAAGGCGCCTTCTCGATCCTGCCGGCGCACCGCGAGGGCGCCGACCTGTTCACCGAGGACGAAAGGCTGAAGCTGCTGAGCTTCACCGGGTCGCCTGGCGTCGGCTGGGACCTGAAGGCCAGGGCAGGCAAGAAGAAGGTCGTGCTCGAGCTTGGCGGCAATGCCGCGGTGATTATCGACCATGACGCGGATCTCGACGATGCGCTGGAGCGGGTGATCTTCGGCGCCTTCTACCAATCGGGCCAGAGCTGCATCGGGGTGCAGCGGATCATCATCCATGAAGCGGTCTATGACCGGTTCCGCGATATGCTCGTCGCGAAGACGAAGACGCTGGTCGCGGGCGACCCCAAAGACCGGGCGACCTTTATCGGGCCGATGATCTCCGAGGGCGAGGCACGGCGGCTCGACGGATGGATTCAGCAGGCGGTGGCGGGCGGCGCACGGTTGCTCTGCGGCGGCAAGCGCGAGGGTGCGATGCTTGAGGCGACGCTGCTCGAGGATGTCGACCGGTCGAGCGCCGTGTATCGCGAAGAGGCCTTTGGCCCCGTCGCTTTGCTGAGTAAATTCAGTGATTTCAGCTCTGCTCTTGCCGAGGTGAATGATAGCAAGTTCGGGCTTCAGGCCGGCATCTTCACCCGCGACCTGTTCAAGATGTTCGATGCCTGGGACCGGCTCGAGGTGGGCGGGATCGTGATCAACGACGTGCCGAGCTACCGCGTCGACAACATGCCCTATGGCGGCGTGAAGGATTCCGGACTGGGTCGCGAGGGCATCCGCTTTGCGATGGAGGACATGACCGAGATCCGCAATCTGGTGATCCGCCGACGCTGAACCGCCCCTTTGTCCCGCTGACAGACACGTTTTACGCTGTTCTGATCAGACCGTTTCGGGCAGACGTAGAGCGGGTTGCACGCGTTTCGAGAGACGCCGCCAAAGCGCATGGCGCGGGTGGCCAAGGGGACTAGGCGCTGCATGGCGATCGGGGGCCATATCGTCGGATTGCGGATCGGCGCGCTCGTCACGAGCGTCGCCGCTGCGGCCGCGCTTGGCTTGGCATTGATCATCGGCTCCTCGGCCTCGCTGGCGGGGCAAACCGCGCGCGAGACCAGCGGCCTGGAAGGCGTGGCGAGTTGTGCCGGCACCACCTGCCACGGCCGGATGGAGGCGGACGGCGTCATCGTCCGCCAGGACGAACTGATGCGCTGGCAGGAGCCCTCGACGCCCGGCGGCGCGCATAGCCGGGCCTTCGCCGTCCTCTCCTATCCGCGGGCACGCCAGATCACCGCGACGCTCGGCCTCGGCGAACCGACCGCCGCGCCCGCCTGTCTCGGCTGCCATACCACGCCGGCCAGCGGGACGACGGCGCGGCGCTTCCTGCCCGGGGACGGCGTGGGGTGCGAAGCGTGCCATGGCCCCGCAGCAGGCTGGATCGCGTCGCACTACACGGTAGGGGCGAGCCATGCCGCCAATGTCTCGCGAGGCATGACGGCACTCGACCGGCCAGCGATACGGGCGGCGGTGTGCCTCGATTGCCATTTCGGCAGCGGCAAGCCGGGCCAGTTCGTCTCGCATCGGATGATGGCGGCGGGGCATCCGCGCGTCTCGTTCGAGCTCGATCTGTTCTCGACCCTGCAGCAGCATCACGACGAGGACGCGGACTATATCCAGCGCAAGGGCCGGACGGACAGCGTGCGCATGTGGGCGGTCGGCCAGGCGATGGCGGTCAACCGCATGCTGACTCTCTATGCGACGCCGAAGGGCACCGAGGGCGCCTTTCCCGAATTCTATTTCTTCGACTGTCATAGCTGCCACCGCCGCATCTATGACGGGGAGGACCGGACCAGAACCTGGGAGAGCAATCCCGGACGGCCGATCCCGGCAGGCATGCCGCCGTTCAACGACGAGAACATGATCCTGCTTGCCGCCGCCGCGAAGGTCGCGGCACCGGGCATGGCGGTGCGGTTCGACAGCGACAGCCGGGCGTTCCATGCGGCGCTGGCCAGGGATCGCGGCGCGGCCGTGGCGGCGGGTGGGCGGCTGGCAGCGACCGCCACGGCCCTGGCATCCGCACTGTCCTCGGCCGGCGGGGGCGATACTGCTTTTGCGATGGTCGATGCGATCGCCGGGCCGGGCATTGCGCCGCGCTTCACCGACTATGAGGGGTCGGTGCAGGGCGTGATGGCGATCGACACCTTGCTCAATGCGCTGGTCAAGGAGAAGCGCGTGACGATCGGCGCGGCCGCTGGAATCCGCGCCAATATCAACCGCGCCTATGCCGCGGTGAAGGAACCGAACGCCTATCGCCCCGCCGACTTCCGCGCGTCGCTCGGCCAGGCCGTGCGCAGCATCCGGGCATTGCGATGAGGAGGAGGCTCACCGGCCTGTTGGCGAGCGCCGCGCTGATCCTGTCGGGGTGTGGCGGCAGTGGTGGCAGCTCGGGCGGTGGATCGCCCGCACCGACCCCGGCGCCCGCCCCAGCCCCGACCTCGACCCTCTACGCTGTCCCGGCGGCGGAGTCGTTGAGCGTCACCGATGTGCAGACGGTGATCGCTCGCGCTGCCGCCGAGGCCAATGCACGACATCTGCCCGCTGTGATCGCCGTGGTCGACCGGGTCGGCAATGTGCTGGCGGTGTTCCGCATGACCGGCGCCGCGGCGAGCGCGACCACCAGTGCGGCGCCGAACGGCGCCAATATCGACGCGCAGAACCTGACGGTGCCTGCCGAGGCCGGGGCGATCGCCAAAGCCATCACGGGCGCCTATCTGTCGAGCGGCGGCAACGCCTTTTCCACGCGCACCGCCAGTCAGATCGTCCAGACGCATTTCCCGCCGGCGCCCTCGACGGTCGGGCTGGAGAGCGGGCCGCTGTTCGGGGTGCAGTTCAGCCAGCTACCCTGTTCCGATCTCGTCGCGCGCTACGGCGCGGCTGGCGCCATGGCGTCAATCGGGCCGAAGCGCTCGCCGCTGGGCCTTTCCGCCGACCCGGGGGGCTTTCCGCTCTACAAGAACGGGATGGTGGTGGGCGGCATCGGGGTGATGGCGGACGGCGTGTACGGCTTCGACCCGAACATCCTCGATGGCGACAATGATCCGGAGGAAGCGATCGCGCTGGCCGGGACGGTCGGGTTCGAAGCGCCGACCGCGATCCGTGCCGACCGAATCTATGTCGACGGGACTCAGTTGCGTTTCACGGACGTGAGCTATGCCGGGCTGATCGCGACGGGCACCCCCAGCTACGCGGCGACCAATCCTGGCCTAGGGACATTGGTCGCGGTGCGGGGATATTTCGGCATACCGACTCCGGTGGTTCTTGCTGGATCTACCTATGGGAGCGAGAGTTCTGGGATAAGAACTTCTACTGCAGCTGAATTTTCTAATCGCGATGCCTTTGTCCTGACTGACGGATCGGGTGTTGACCGTTTCCCGATCCGCGCCGGCACGGATGGCGCCGATATCGCCCAGCCGCTCACCGCAGCCGAGGTCCGGACGGTGATGGAAGAGGCGTTCGCGGTGATGAGCCGGGCCCGAGCACAGATCCGCCAGCCGCTCGACAGCCGGGCGCAGGTCAGCATCTCGTTGGTGGATACGCGCGGGGCGGTGCTCGGGCTGGTGCGATCGCCCGATGCCCCGATCTTCGGCACCGATGTCTCGCTGCAAAAGGCGCGGACCGCCGCTTTCCTCTCGAGCCCGTTTGCCGGGACTCAATTGCTCGGTGACCCCAGCGCCGATGTGCGCAGCTTCGTCGCGGCGACGCGGACTTTCCTGGGCAATCCGAGCGCGTTGACCGGGTCTGTCGCCTTTGCCGATCGGTCGGTCGGCAATCTTGCCCGCCCCTATTTCCCCGATGGCGAGGTTGGCAGGCCCAATGGGCCGTTCTCGCGACCGGTCGCGCAGTTCAATCCCTTCTCGACCGGGCTGCAATCGGCATTGGTGTTGACCAATCTCGGGCAGCATCTGAACTTCGTCACGGGCGCAAGCGGGACGGATACGCCGCAACGCTGCACCTTCATTCCCGACGCGGCGCTGGGACAGAACCGGCTGCAGAATGGCTTGCAGATCTTCCCGGGATCGGTGCCGATCTATCGCGGTTCCGTGCTGGTCGGCGGGATCGGCGTGTCGGGCGACGGCATCGACCAGGACGACATGATCAGCTTCCTGGGGCTGCACAATGGCGGGTTGCGGGTCGGGAGCATCGGCAATGCGCCGGTGGCGATGCGGGCGGACCAAATGGTGGTCGCTCCTTCGAATGTGCGGCTGCGCTATATCAACTGCCCGTTTGCGCCGTTCCTCGATAGCGCGACGCAGAATGTCTGCGCGGGGCTTTAAGGTGCTGCCGCCTCTCCAATCGTCATGCCGGACTAGTTCCGGCATCCACCGTTCCGCAGGAGCCGCGGCGGTTTGGTTTGCGGCCCGATGGACCCCGGAACAAGTCCGGGGTGACGAAGAGGGAGAGGCTGGGTCATGAGCCCCCTCCTGTCCCCTTTCCTGCTGCTGGCAGGCATGGCCGACCAATCAGCGCCCGTTCCGCCGCCACAGGCCGAGCCGCCCCGCAAGGAGGAGGCTTCCCCGGTCGAGACGATCGAGGGCCGGCGCCGGCCCGGCTACGAGAAACCCCTCCCCGACCCGGTCACGCAGAACAACATCGGCGCGGTCCGGCCGCCGCCGCCCGAGGCGTTTCCGACCGACCAGATTCCGGTGCCCGATCGCTGGCGGCTGATTCAGTCGCTCGGGCTGGTCAAGGAGCGCTGGTTCGACCCGTACAACCAGAACACGCTGAAGGGCGACCGGCCGATCGACCCGGCCAAGGTGCCGTGGCTGCCGATCCACGGCGAGGACTGGTTCTTCGCTGCGAGCGCGGTCAGCGATACCGTGCTGGAGCCCCGCACCTTCCCCATTCCCGTCGGCGTGCAGACGACCGAGCGACCGCAGAGCCTCGACATCTTCGGCGAGGATGCGAGCTATGTTTTCTCGCAGACCTTCATCGTCGGCGCGTCGCTGTTCAAGGGATCGACCGCGTTCAAGCCGCCCGAGATCGAATATCGCGTCGCCCTCGCCTTCAACATCAACCATGTGAACGTGCCCGAGCGCCGCGTGCTGTTCGTCGAGCCGAGCAAGCCGAGCCATCGCACCGACAGCTTCATCGGCGTGCAGGAGTTGTTCGTCGACTATCACCTGCGCAATACGTCCGACCGCTATGACTTCGAATCGATCCGTGTCGGAATACAGCCGTTTCAGAGTGATTTCCGTGGCTTTCTGTTCAACGATCAGCAACTCGGCGTGCGCTTCTTCGGCAATCGCGACAACAACCGCTTCCAGTTCAACCTCGCGGCGTTCTGGCGGCTGGAAAAGGACACCAATTCCGGCTTGAACAGCGTCATCGAGCGGCCGCGCGACGATTTCGTGTTCATCGCCAATGTCTATCGTCAGGACTTCCTCATTCCCGGCCTGACCAGTCAGGTCACCGCCGTATACAACCGCAATCGAGAGAGCCGCCGGATCGAGGCGGATGATAACGGCTTTCCGGTCCGTCCGGCCCTGCTCGGCGACTTGCGCGGGCGGGATTATGACGTGGTCTATCTCGGCTACAACGCCGACGGCCGGATCGGACGGCTCAATCTGACGGCGTCACTCTACGGCGCGCTCGGGCAGGATCGGAACAGCTTCTTTACCAGCCGGCCGGCGCAGATCAGGGCCTATTTCGGCGCGGCCGAGCTGAGTTACGACAGGGACTGGATGCGCTTCCGCCTGTCCGGGCTCTACGCGAGCGGCGACAAGCGCCCGTACGACAATGTCGAGAACGGGTTCGATGCGATCTTCGAGAACCCGATCTTCGCGGGCGCCGATACGAGCTACTGGATCCGCCAGACCATTCCCTTTGCCGGCGGCGGGCGGGCGGTGGCGATCAGCGGGCGCAATGGCGTCCTGAATTCGCTGCGGTCGTCCAAGGAACAGGGGCAATCCAACTTCAACAATCCGGGGACTGCGTTGGTCGGCGTGGGCGGTGACTTCGACATCACACCGACGACGCGGCTGTCGACCAATGTGAACCATCTGTGGTTCGCCGATACGGCCGTATTGCAGACGCTGCGCAACGAGGGGAGCATCCCGAAGGATATCGGCTGGGACCTGTCCGCCGCGGCGATCTGGCGGCCCAAGGCGACTCAGAACATCGTGGTTCGGCTGTCGGGCGCAGTCCTGGTGCCGGGTAGCGGCTTTCGCGACCTGTTCGCGGCGAGTGATCGGGATCGGTCCTATTACTCGATCCTCGCCAATGTGATCCTGAGCTACTGATGCGCAGGCTCCTCTTCCTCCTGCCGATCACGATGGCGCTGGTGCCGGCGGCGATGCTGCGCGCGAGCGATGAGGAGAAACCGGTCGCGCGGATCTATGCGCCGATGCTGGCCGCGCCGATGAGCCAGACACCGGAGCAGGTCTCCGCCAAGTCCGAGGGCTGTACCTCCTGCCATACCCGCACCGACGAGCCATCGATGCACGCCAGCCCGGCGGTCCGGCTCGGCTGCACCGACTGTCATGGCGGCGATGCGGCGATCCGGGGCAATCCCGATCTCGGATTCAACGACCCCGATTATGTCGCGGCGCGCGAGAAGGCGCATGTGCTGCCGCGCTATCCGCATAGCTGGAACTATCCGGACTCGGCCAATCCCAAGGGGAGCTACACGCTGCTCAACAAGGAGGCGCCGGAGTATATCCGCTTCGTGAACCCGGGCGATTACCGGGTGGTGCGCAACAGCTGCGGCGCCTGCCATCTCGAGGTGATCGAGGCCGCCGAGCGCTCGATCATGGCGTCGGGGGCGATGCTGTGGGGTGGCGCCGCGTACAATAACGGCATCGTGCCGTTCAAGAATTACGTGTTCGGCGAGGCCTATACCGACAAGGGCGAGCCCGCGAAGATCGTCTCGCCGGGATCGCCGCCGGGCACCGTGACCGAAGCGGAGGCGAAACGCGGGGCGCTGGCGGCGATGTATCCGCTGCCGACCTGGCAGGTGACGCCGCCCGGCGACGTCTTCCGGGTGTTCGAGCGCGGCGGGCGCAACGTCAGCACCCAGTTCGCCGAAGTGGGGCTGCCCAACCCGACCGGATCGATCCAGCGACTGGAGGAGCCGGGGCGCCCTGACCTGAAGCAATCGAACCGCGGGCCCGGCACGGGGCTGCGTGTCGCCATTCCAGTGCTCAACATCCACAAGACCCGGCTCAACGATCCGCTGATGTGGTTCATGGGGACCAACGAGCAGCCCGGCGACTATCGCGGATCGGGCTGCACCGGCTGCCATGTGATCTACGCCAACGACCGCGAGCCGCGGCACAGCCTGATCTATGCCGAGTTCGGCCGCGACGGGCAAAGCGCGACGGTCGACCCGACCATCGCCGCGAAGACAGCCAGCGCAGGCCATGGCGGGCTGATCAAACCCGGCATGCGCGAGAGCGGCCACCCGATCCGCCACGCCTTCACCCGGGCGATCCCCACCGCGCAGTGCATGAGCTGCCACATGCACCAGCCCAACATCTTCCTGAACTCCTACCTCGGCTACACGATGTGGGATTATGAATCCGATGCGCCGTCGATGTGGCCGAAGGAGCAGAAATACCCGACCGCGGCCGAGGTGCGCGCCAGCAACGATCGCAATCCCGAGGCGGCGGCCGCGCTGGGCAAGTGGAGCGACCCGGATTTCCTGCGCAACGTGTACGATCTCAACCCGGGGCTGAAGGACACCCAGTTCGCCGATTATCACGGCCATGGCTGGAACTTCCGCGGCGTCTTCAAGCGCGATCGCGAGGGCAATCTGCTCGATGCCGAGGGCAAGATCGTCTGGCCCGACGACCCCGAGAAATGGCGCAAGAAAGGCGAAGGCGCGTTCGTGCCGCCGGGCACCAATCCGGGCAAGGCCGTCCACCTGATGGACATCCATGCCGAGAAGGGCCTGCAGTGCGCCGACTGCCATTTCTCTCAGGACAGCCATGGCAACGGCCTGATCTATGGCGAGGTGGCCAATGCGGTCGAGATCGGCTGCAAGGATTGTCACGGTACCGCCGACGAGTATCCGACCCTCCGAACTTCGGGCCCGGCGGCAAGACCGCGGGGTAATGACCTGTCTATATTGCGAAATCCCGACGGCCAGCGCCGCTTTGAATGGATCGGCAAGCCGCTCGGCCCGCGGATCCTTATCCAGCGATCGATCGTCGATCCCAAGCTCAGCTGGGAAGTCCGGCTGGTCAAGGACAGCGTCGATCCGGCCAACAGCCATTTCAACGCCAAGGCCGCGCGCGCGAAACTGATGAGCCGATACGGCGGGGAGGACGGGAAATTCTCCTTCGGGCCGGGCATCCCCGCCGTCGACCGCGCGCATGGCGAAGACAAGGTCACCTGCTACACCTGCCACCTCAGCTGGACGACGAGCTGCGGCGGCTGCCATCTGCCGATCGAGGCGAACTGGAAGTCCACGACCCATCATTTCAAGGGCGAGGAAACGCGCAACTTCGCGACCTATAACCCGCAGGTGGCGCGCGACGACATGTTCCAGCTCGGGCGCGGCATGACGACCAAGGGCAATGTGGTGACGCCGGTGCGCAGCACCTCGGCGCTGGTGCTGTCCTCGACCAACGTCAATCGCGAGCGGATCTATATCCAGCAGCCCCCGATCAGCGCGATCGGCTTTTCCAGCCAGGCCTTTGCCCCGCATTTCCCGCACACGGTGCGCACGACCGAGACCAAGACCTGCTCGGACTGCCATTTGTCGGCGAAGGACGACAACAACGCGATCATGGCGCAGCTGCTGCTGCTCGGCACCAATAGCGTCAATTTCGTCGGGCTGAACGCCTGGACCGGGCTCGATCGCGGGTTCGAGGCAGTGCGGGTGACCGAATGGGAGGAGCCGCAGGCCGTGATCGGCTCCTATCTGCAGCGCTATGCCTATCCCGATTATTGGCGGATGCATGTCGAGGGGAACAGGCGCGAGCTGAAGAACTGGGTGCGCGGCAAGACCTTCGACAAACGCTTCTCCGGCGAGACAAGGCCGAAGGAGGAGTTCCGCAACGTGGTGCAGGGCACGTCCGACCGGGTCGGCTGCCTGCAGCTGCGCGGCGAATATATGTATGTGGCGGAAGGGCGCGGCGGTTTCCGCGTCTATGACGTCGCCTCGATCGCCAACAAGGGCTTCTCCCAACCGATCGTGTCGGCGCCCTTTTCGAAGCTCGGGCAGAATACGCGTGTCGCGTCGAGGAACGCGACCTGCATGGCGCTGCCGACGGGCCAGCCGATCAACCCGCAGCGCAACACACCCGCCATGCGCGAGATGAACCAGGAACAGCCGTTCCTGCCGATCTACAGCTATGCCGCGATCACCGATGCGGTCGAGGGGCTGATCCTCGTCAATATCGAGACCATGGCGGACGGCGAGTTCCGCAACAACTTCCTGAAGCGCGCGGTGACCTGGAACGAGGGCGGCGTGCTGAAGGGCGCGCGGCATATCGTCCTGGCGGGGTCGGTCGCGTATATCACCACGGATGCCGGGCTGGTGGTGGTCGACCTGGCCGATCCGCTCCATCCGCGCCTCGCCGCCGTCCGGCCGCTCCGGGATGCGCGGGCGAGTGCGATCCAGTTCCGCTATCTCTGGGTGACCGATGCCGAGGGCGTGAAGCTTTTCGACGTGACGAAGCTGCTCGATCCGGTCGCGGTGCCATCCGCCACGATCCCGCTGGCCGATGCGCGGCGGCTCTATGTCGCACGGACCTATGCCTATGTCGCGGCGGGGGCCGAGGGTCTGGTGATCGCCAATGTGACCAACCCGACGCGGCCGACGATCTACAAGAAGGTGACGTTCGACGGGCAGCTCAACGATGCGCAGGACGTGATCCTGGGCAGCACCAATGCCTCGCTGTTCGCCTATGTCGCCGACGGGCGGAACGGGCTGAAGGTGCTGCAACTCACCTCGCCCGACAGCCAGCGCAACTTCTACGGCTTCTCGCCCGCGCCGATGCCAGAGTTGATCGCCTGGGCGAAGACGCCCTCCCCTGCCTTTGCCCTGTCCAAGGGGCTCGACCGCGACCGGGCGGTGGACGAGACGGGCGGGCAGATCGCGGTGTTCGGACGGCTCGGCTCCCGGCCCTTCACCCGGCCGGAAATGGAGCGGCTGTTCCTGACCAGCAAGGGCGTGCCGTGGAAGGTAAGCGATGCGGCGGACATGAAGGACTGGCGCCCGCCGATGCTCGCGCCGAAGCGGTAAAATCCAACAAAAGTGCGATTTTTCGCGTCGTTTTTTTTCTTCCGCTGTTATGTTGGATTTTCAGCAATATTTTTCCGTTGAGCGCCAATGCCTTGAGGTGGGTTTTCCCTGTTATGCCATAACAGCGGAAAAACGTGCCGAAATTGCGGGAAAACGACGCGATTTTACCGCTGATCGGCGCGGAAACGCTTCCAACATTCAAACAACAATGAGAATGAGCGGGGCGGCACGAGGAGGGCGCCGCCGGGCCGCATCCTGCATTGTTCGCGCCAGCGTTGAATCGAGCGGACCTGACGAAAGAGACAATGGCTTCACGACACCGCCTGTTGCTGATCCGACACTTCGGTGAACCCACCGGCGGCAACGTCAAGGTGCGCGACTATTACATGCACGCGGCGGCGCACCCGTTGATCGACGCTGCCCTGTGGTTTTCGCCCGGGTCCCGCCACCGCGAAAGCGACATCTGGGACGGGGTTGCCGACGCGGCGATTGTCAGCGATCCTCGCGCCGACCTTGCCGACGCCCGGTTTGTCGCCCTGAACGGCAAGGACTGGTCGCTGCTGCCGGAACGCGCGTCGGGCCCGGAAATTCTCCATTTCACGCAGCATCCCGGCTATCTCACCGACCCGGTGCTCCGCGCGTATCTGGCCCGGCCGGCGCGGCGCGTCTGCACGACCCCTGCGTTGCGCGACGCGCTCGCACCGGCGGCGTGCGGGCCGATGCATCTGGTCCCGATCGGCGCCGCCGACGGATTCTTCGCCCGGCGATCGGGCAGCAAATCGATCGGCGTGACGATCCTGTCCGGCAAGCAGCCCGCGCTCGCCGAGGCGCTCGCGGGGCGCCTCCGGCGTCGCGGGCTTGCGCCCGTTCTCGCCGCCGTCCCGCGGTTGTCGCAGCCGGCATATGAGGCATTGATCGGGGCCACGGATGTGCTGGTCGCCTTGCCCAACATCATAGAGGGATTCTACCTCCCCGCCCTGGAGGGAATGGCGGCGGGATCGGTGGTGATCACCAATGATGCCGGTGGCAATCGCGGCCATTGCCGGCATGAGGTGACCTGCCTGATCGCACCGCGCGACGACCTCGATGCGCACGAGGCCGCGGTGATGCGCGCGCTGTCCGATGTACCGCTTCGCGACAGGCTACGCGCGGGTGGAGACGTGGTCGCGAGCAGGCACACGATGGCGGAGGAGCGTCGCGCTTTTCACGCCGTGCTCGATGTCGCGCTGGCCGAACGCTGACGCCCGGCGGCAGGACATCAGGCAGTGGCGCGGAAGAAGGCGTGCTTAGATCCCGAGCCGGGCGCGAGCCTGCACCCGAGCGGGCCGGCAACCAGCCACGCACCAAGGAGCGCGAGCTCATCCGCGACGATCTGGGCCGTCGGAAAGGGCGAGCCCGGCACCGTGCCGATAAATTCGATCTCGACCTGATCCAGCCCTCGCTGCCGCGCGGTGCAGCGGTCCAAGCTGACCAGATAGGCACGCCCTTCGGGAAGGGCGAAAGGAATCTTGGTCTGCGCCTTTTCGAACATGGCCATGCATGTCCAGCCAAGCTCGCCCGTGAACTGGGCGACCGAGCACAACGCGCCGTCGGTATCGGTGGTGCGCGACGCGACCGTGTCACGCAGCAAGGCCGATCCGAGCCGGCGTTCGCCCCGCTTGCGCTTGGCTGACAGGCGACCGGAGGCAGTCTCGACCACCGTGCACTCCGCGCCGACGTCATCATCATGGCAGACATGGTAGCGCCGCACGCGCTCGATACGTCCCGGTGCCGGCAGCAGCACATCGAAGGTGTCGACGATCGCGTCCGCCACCGCATCGGCGTCGTCGTCCGCAAGCCCGCCGGGAACGTCGAACTTGATCTCCATTTCCGGAAAGCCGGCGGGTGCCGGGTCGATCCGCTGCCGCAGCTCGTCCTGGAAAAGCAGCGCCAGCGAAGCGTTCGGCCGCACGCGAATGGCACCGCCCGGATCGAGCGCCTGCCGCACGGTATCGACCGCGGCGCGGGTCGGCGCCTTGATTTCCAGACGCGGTCCGAGCTCGCCAAGAGACGTAACCGTCCCTGCCGCCGGGTCGATACGGAACAGCATGCGCGTGCGATCGACCGTGATCCGCCGCAGCTCGGCGGCGGGCCCGAACGGCGCCGCCGCTCCGGCCGAGAAGCTTCGATGCTCGCGCGCCGAAACCCGCACCGAATGGACCCGGTACACCCGGCCGCGCGACGTCAGAAGCGGTGCGCCGTCATCGGGCATCGTGCGGAGCAGGACCGGGCCCAGCTGTTCGACTCTACCCACGGGCGATTTTGCCTGAAGCTTGCCTTCCACCCCGGACGAAAGCACCGCCGCCACGGCGTCGGCCGACACCTCGGGCAAATTCCGGTAGGCGCGCATCCGGATCGCGGTAGCAACGTCCCAGTCGCCATCGACGGGATGCAGGAAGAAGGTCAGCGTGTGCCTGAACGGTCGCGGGATCAGCGGCCAAGCCACCAGCCGCGCGGAGACCTCGTCAAGATCAGCCGCGAACAGATCGCCGCGCCATTCGACACGGCTCTTGCCCGATTCAGTGCCAGACATGATGCACAGCGGGGTAGATCTTCATTTCAACAGGGTGGCCGGGCCGCGCGACCAGCTTGGCGTGATTGAGCGTCCGCACCACCCCGCTTCGCGCGTTCAACAGCTGCCCGGTCCACCGCGCCCAGTCAGGCAGTTCGTCAACGACGGGGCCAGCCGCCTCGCCGGGCCAGGAGAGCCAGCGCGCCACGTCCGTATCGCCGCACCAGCCGCGACGGCGACATATCCCGAAGAAGCGCTCCCAATCCTTCACGTAACATTCCATGCCGACCCGATCGGACAGCGCACCGCCCGTCACATCGACGCTCCCCACGCAATGATTGGTCACATCGGCCACGCTCGCCGCGAGTTGCTCCAACGGTGCAACACACCGGATTCCTGCGGCCAGAAGGTTGAGACGAAGCAGAGAAGGTGACCGCGCCGGCATTGCCGCCACATGCGAAACATGCGGCGCCAGGTCGTCGGGGACCTGCGTTCCCGGTACGACGGTCCCCGCGACCGCGCGCACGGCAGCCTCGCGGGCGGGCAGATCACTGCGCAGCCCGACAAACACGCCCGGCGCATCCCTGTAGGGAGCGTCGAACTCGAGATACACGCTCTGCACGAACGCCGCGCAAGCCGCATCCTCGTCGAGGCACGCGGCGAGGATTCGAGGGTGGAACCGACGCCACTCCCCTTTGCGCGGCGGCACATGGGCGCACAGGCTCATCGTGTCCGTGTCGCCGCTCTTCAGCTCGAACGCGATGTAGGACGAGAAAGGAAGGGTCGCCGCCATGCGCTGGAGTCCCGGCGCATCGCGACCAATGGGCAGAAGGTCGATCAGAGGCAGGAGCGAATCCGGCACCTAGTCGAGGGCCAGCACGCAGGGCAGCGTACCCGGACGGGCGCACCGCAACAGGCTGTAGCCGATACCCGCCGAGCCGCGAAAGAAGCCCGGCTTGACGTCGTCCGCCGATGCGTTCGCCAGCAGGCGGAAACCCCCATTCGCTTCCGCGCGCCGGCTCAGGAAGACGCTCGCCGCCACGGCCTCGTCGACGATCGCGGCGCGCCCCTGACGCACGCCCGCTTCCAGCAGCCAGTCGATCCGGCCCATGGTGCCGCAGCATAGATAATCGGGTCCCTGGATGCCGAACCGCCGCGTCGCGTCGATTGCCGCGTCGATCTCCCGAGCGCTCCCGGCCTCGTCGCCCTGCAGCCGCGACAAGCCGATGCCCGGCGCACCGTGACACCAGGCCATCGAGAATCCGGGCGCATCGTCAACGCGAACGGCATCCCGAAGATCGGGCCAATTGCCCTGATCGACGCTGAACAGGTCCTGCTCATAGGCGCGCGCTTCCGCCGCCGCTTCCGCCATCCGCACGTCGCCGGTGACCTCCGACAGGCGCAGCAGCGCCATCGCGATTCCGGCGGCCCCATGGCCCATGCCGGTCAGCGGCACCGACGCGAAGGTCCGCCACGCGCGCCGGCCATCTTCGCCTGTCCGGTGCCGCAGCAGATGGTCACCGCACGCCTCCGCGCGGGCCAGCAGCACCGGGTCGGGTCTCATCTTCCAGAGCGCGAGCAGTGCGCACAGCGTACCGGCACTGCCGCTGGCGATGTCGTAATAGCGGTCTTCCTCGATCCGCTCCGGCGTGATCAGGCGCGCCGCCTCGCCTGCTGCGCTGACGAGGTGTGAGTCACCGAGGATGCTGCCCACCCGCGTGAGCGCGTACACGACCGATCCGATGCCGCTCAGACCGCCGGCGGGCACGCTTCGACCGAGCGCCTCTCGCAAGGTCGCGTCGTCGGACGTCAGTGCGCGGCGCAGCGGCTCGACCGTTTCCCGGGCGGCGGAAATATAGCGGTCGTCGCGCAGCACCATACCGGCGGCCGCCAGGAATATGGCGATGCCGGACGTGCCGCCGTACAGGTCGAACCCGACCGGTTCGACCTGGAAGCACGGTGCCGGCGACCTGTCCTGCAGGGCGATCCAGCTTCGCCCGCCATCGACCAGGAAGCTCGCCTGCAACAGCCGGTCTGCGATCGTTCGGGCAGCGCGCAGCAGGACGGCATCGCCCGCCGAACCATCATGCTGGGGAAAGGGCAGCGGCGGTTCGACGAACGGGACGGGGATGGCAGCCAGGGCGCGCAGCGCGCCCCTGACGATCGCCTTTTGACGGCCGAAGGCCTCGTCGTTCCAATGCCGGAGCCGTGCACCAACGTCATTCCAGGGCGAATCGCGAAAAGGCAAAGACGAGGGTGCGAGTGTCGAGGCCCGACACGCCACGGTGAACAGCGGAATATCGCGCCGCCGCAGCGCCGCGCGTTCCTCTTCGGCGAGCTGCCGCTCCGCCACGGGATCGCACAGGACCTCCAGCGCCTTGTCCAGCAGATCGAACGCCTTTTCGTGCGCTGCGGGTGATTGCAGGCTCTCCGGTTGGGACGCTTGCCAGAGCAGCTCGGCATAGAGCTGAGTCGGCCGATAGATGAAGCGCGTCGTCAGCGCGGCGAAGACCTGCAACGGCAGCTCGTCCTTTGCGCCCTCCAGCGCGCGCCACGTCTCCTCGAACCCCGCCTCGACCTCGGCCTGCCAGTCTGCGGCGCTGGTCGGAGCGCCATCCAGCCGTGCCAGGTTGGGCATCGGCCGCGACGGCAGCTCTCCCCAGGTCAGCCGCATCGCGTCGGTGTTGACCTCGAGCCACACAGGGCCACGCGCGGCGGTGTCCGCGCCACCGCTCAGACCGCTTATGTCGACGAGCCGGCCCGTATCGGTCAGTTCCCAGCGCGGCAGATAGCCTGACCGCGCCACCGTATCCCAGCCCCGCGGATCGGCGATCTCGTAGAGGCCGGTCGCAGCCAATGGCGGCACGTAGCGCGGCTGCAACAACGTCTCCGCGTCGACGAGGACCGGGTACCGGCCATGCGCGACGACATTCTCGCAATGGCAGTCTGTTGCTCCCAGCAGGTACAGCAGCGCGGCGAGCCCGCCGGCACGCCGGTAGAAGTGCCGGACGTCGCCTGCATCCGTGCAGGGGAGCGTCTCGACATATTCCATCCAGCCATAGCCGGCTTCGCTGCGGACCCACGGCACGTACCAGTCGAGATCCGGCCGGTCCTGATCCGGCGGTCCCGGATTGCGGTTGCACCAGTCGAGCAAGGCGGAGAAGGCGTGTTCCATCGCCACGCTGCGCGGCTTGTAGATCATCGACCGGCCGCCCGCCATGAAGAGCCGCACGACTTCCCGGCCGCCATTGTGCGGGTCCGAGCCGGCCATGCGCAGGCCCTCGACGGCCGTCGCGGGGAAATCCTTCCGCACCCGCATCGCCAGTTCCGAACAGAAATGCGTCCAGTCCCGGATCAGCCCCGCCATCACCTCCGCGAGAACGGGATAGTCCGCATGGACGTTGCTCCACCCGTCGTCGAGCAGCCACGCCACGAAGGCGCGGTAGCGGAAATCGGCGGGTCGCAACGTTTCGGCCGAGACGAACAGCGATACCAGGCGCGCGCCGGGGGCGGAGAATTGCTCGAACGCGCGCTGCAAGGTCGGCGCCGAGGCGGCCGACAGCCTGCGCACGAGATGGTCGGCCAGCGCATCCCGCGCCGCGGGATGGAATGCCGTGAAATCTAGCCCGGCGAGCGCCGCCTCCCGCAACGGCCGCAGCGCGTGGTGAAAAGGAATATCGGCACTCTCCGGGCTTTCGCTCAGAGCGTGCAAAGGCAGGTCTGCGTGTTGAACCCGCACTGCATCGAATAGCCCGAAGCCGTACTCGGCGAGCTGCACGGCGACGGCCCGGGGGTGGGCGTTGGGCCAGGCCCGGGAGGCGACGGCGGTGAAGGCGGTTCGGGCGACGGCGGCGGTGGCGGAGGCGACGGCGGGGATGGCGGCGAAGGCGGTGGCGGCGGCGGTGGAGGCGGCGCCGGGGGTTCCGGCGATGGCGGCGGCGGCGGCGGAGAAGGCGGCGATGGCGGCGGCGGCGGCGGAGGAGGTGTCGGCGGGGGTTCGGACGACAATGACACATATTGGATCGGGTCGGCCTGCGGCGCGGTAACGCCGGCCGCGCCGGCCTGTTGTTGCTCCAGCGTCGCGATGTGCGCCTGCAGCTGGTCCTTCGTGAAGACGTAGCCATGGTCGTTGCCCAGCTGGACCGCCGCATCGAGGAACGCGTCGTGCGATTGCGCGCGCGCCAGCGTTTCCTGCAATGCCGGATCCTGAAGCAAGACGCGCTGGAACTGCTCGATCGGCGGGAGCGACTGGACGGCCGGTTCGGTGCCTGACGTCTGGCCCTGCCCCGTCAATGCCTGTCCGCCCGCGCGTGCGGCCCCGGCTGGATCGTTGGGCGACTTGGCACCCTGCTCGTCTTCAGCCATCGTTCCGCTCCCCGATTGGTACGTTGGATGCCACCCTATCATGCAAGGAAACAGAGTCGAGATGCCGGGCGAGCCGATACCACCGCCTTGCCCATTGTTTCGCGACGCGATGATTCCGCGCCGCATCGGCGATCTCGATGATGATGGCCTTCGACCCGACACCGCACTTCCCCTTGCCGGCGCGCGCCTGGTCTTTGCCGACCACGCCTTGTTGCAGAACGACTTCCCCCCATTGCGGGACGATGCCCTGGTGGCGGGCGGTTGCGCGCCCGATCAGTGCGACGCCGTGCGCGAGGCGTGGCTGCTCGAGCACGCCGCGCTCGTCTCCGTGACGCAAGCGGCGCAGGACATCGCGAACACGCCGATCGCCACGCGCGACGAACCCCGCCGGGTGTGGCGACCCACGCGCTATGGCCGCGCCTTTCTGTCGGACACCGGGTGCGGGCTGCTGGATATGAAAGGCACCGGCCGGGAGCCGAATTGTGCGCCCGCGCTTCAAGTGCACAGCAATGGCCTGTTGTTGATGCGCGACGGGTTGCGCGAGGTCCTGTTCCAGTGGGTGATCGACGCCGTCTTCCGGCATGCGGCGCCCCATTTCTCCACCGTGCCGGTCTATGGGTTTATCGACACGGGCTTCGGCGCGACGTCGATGTCGGGGACCGTCGAGCCGGCGGGGATCATGGTGCGACGCGCCCATCGTCGCGCACGGGGCAATGTCGATCTGCCCGTCAGCGGCTCGCGCGACGAGGCCGTGAAGGTCGAGATCGAGCTGTTGCTGCGCCATTACGGGATCACCTCGGCGAACCGCGGCACGCGCTTCCTGTTCAGCGACGAGGAGGAGCTGGTCGCGTCCTTCGCGGGAACGCCGGTGCCGAGCCTTTCGCCCGACGATGCGGCGACGGTGCGCGGCTGGATGCGGGGGGCCAGCCGGCTCGCCGGTGACGGCATGAACGTGCAGACCGTGCGCGCGCCGGACGACCGGATATCGTTCGATGCGCAGCTGGTCGATTTCGGCCAATATCAGGTGCGCGGTCGTTTCGACGATCCGCTGGTGAGTATGGGATATGGGCGCCTGCTGAACTGGAGCGCGGGATTGTGGCCCGACGACCCCCATTTCGTGCAGCCGGTTCCGGCGCTTGCCCTGTCGGTCGAGAAATGGGGATTCGGCGCGCACAGCGCCACCGATCCCGAACGAGGCAAGCGCAAGGACGGCGAAGGAGCGACGCTGTTCACGGCGGCGCTCACGCGCGACTTTCGCGATGGGCGGCTTACTGGCGGCGAGGTGAATCGAGCGATGCGCGACTATGTCGCGGACACGGTGCGCACATGGCCCCGCGTTACGGCGTAGAGCATGGGCGCAATGCCGGCCAGGCCGACCCTACGATCGAGCTGAGCGTTCCTCGACCATCTGCCGGACCAGCGGCTGCATGCGATCATCGAACTTCGCGAGCACGACATGGTCCTGCACCGAGTCGAAATGGCTGACCAGACCCTGGTTCCAGCGGTGGAGCGCATAGCCGGGCGGGTCGGCGTTCACCATCGGGCGATCATCGAGTTGGTCGGGGTCGATCGGGTTGAGATCGAGCGACAGCTCCGCCGCCGTGGCGGGGCAGACCGTCAGCGCGATGCCCTTCCACGAGGCGACGATCGTGCGGTGGAGATGGCCGCACCAGATCGCCCGAATCTGGCGATGGCCGGCGATCGCATCGGTGAAGCGTTCGATCCAGGGCTGGTCGGGGCCGGGGTCCATCCAGGCGATGCCGACGTCGAGCGGCGGGTGATGCATGACGATCACGGTCGGCGTGTCGCGCTGTTCGGCCAGGCGGGCCTTGAGCCAGGCCGCACGGATCTCGCAGAAGCCGCCGCCGTGACGGCCGACCTCGAGCGTGTCGAGCACGATGATCCGCAATCCTTCCAGCGCGATGCAATATTGCACGAAGCCCGAGGCGAGCGGCACCTGCGGGAAGAATTGGGCGAAGGTGTCGCGGTCGTCGTGGTTGCCGAGGCAGGGGTAGACCGGAAACGGGCATTGCCGCAGCGCCTCGGCGACGCGGGCATAGCTGTCGGCATCCCCCCGATCGGTGAGATCGCCGGTCGCGAGCATCAGGTCCGGCCGGTTGCGGCCCCCGGTCAGCTCGGCGAGCACCAGATCGAGGCGCTGGCGATTGGCCTCCGCCGGGTTGTCCGGCTCGAAACCGAGATGAATGTCGGTGACCTGCGCGATCAGCATGATCCCCCCTCCCTGTTTATTATGGCGGCCCTGCGGCAGGTACGGCGATCGGCAGCGAACGGATGCGGGCCCTGGTTTTCGACGGCATCCAGGGCGCGTCCGCATCGGCATGATAGCTGTGGCACATGGCGCAGCTCGACTGAACCTTGGCGGCGGCACCCTCGCCGGCATGGCAGGTGCGGCAGGTCCTGATACCCGGCAGAATCAGATCGTCGGCCGAGCTGGATTGTTGCGCGGTGTGGCAGCTCTCGCACTTTTCGGTCCGGTGCGCGGCGTGATCGAACCAGCCATGCATCATGTAGCGCATCGGCTGATGTACCGGCAGCACCGTCCAGTCGGCTGCCCCGCCCGCCCCCGGCGGCGTGATGACATGGCAATCGAAACAGGCGCCGTTCTTCGTGAAGACCGCCCTGATCGCGGCATCGGCATTGCCGGGTCGAGCACCCGGGCCGAAATAGGCGTGATAGACCTGGCCTGGGGCATAGACACCGGGGCGACGACGATCGTTCGGCCCCGGTCCGCTCGATGGGTTTGCACGGTATGTCGCGCGCAGATCGGCGATCATCTGCGGGACGTCGCCATGACGGAGCGTGCGCACCGTGCCGCCGATCCGGTCGAAGCCGAGGCTGTGGCACATCTGGCAGCTCTGCTCCATTTTCACGGGCAGGAAACGCACGCCATCGGCGCTGGGCTTGTGGCAATCGGCGCAGACCAGCGCATCGCCGAAGCCGTTCCGCGCCTTCATCGTCTGCGCCATGCGCGCCACGCCGCCGCGCGTGTCGAGATGCAGCTTGTGCGGGAATTTCAGGCCATTGTGTTCGGTCGGCAGGCGATCGAGCGACATACGGGTGAGCACCGGCCTGTCGCCGGGCATGGTCGCGACCAGCGGCTGGAATTGCGGATGGCTGGTGCCGAAATCGCCGGCATTGCCGATCCTGGTGTCCGCCAGCCGGGTCTTGAGCGAACCATGGCAGTCAGCGCAAAACGCCTGGGGCGTCGGCGGCATCGGCCCCGCGCCTTCATGCTCGGTATGGCAATCGACACAGGCGCCGGCGCCGGGCTTGCCGAAGGTCTGGGCGACCCTGGCCAGCATCCGGCCGGTGAAATCGGGCGCCTCGCGGGCACCAGCGAGGCGCGCGGGCGGCGCGTGATCGTGCACGTCCTTGTGGCAGGCCGTGCAGCTGTCGTCGCGGACCGAGACGAATGCCTTGACGTGACACGCCTCACAATTGCCCTCCAGCGCATGGTGCGCCTGGCTGAGCGGGCCGCTCGACCAGCTATGGTCGGCCTTGAGCGCGTAGATGCTGCGGGTGTCGGCGCGGTCGCGGTCGAGATAGCTCCATACCGGCCAGGCGAGGAAGCCGAGCAGCACCGCGGCAACCAGCAGCCAGGCGGTCAGGCGCTTGCCCGGGAGCAGGCCCTTGAGCGAATAGGCGGTCGCTTCCTCGCGTTCCTCGGCGGTATCGGAGATCGCGCCGACCCGCGCGACGGTGAGGATGATCTGCCCCTCGGCATCGCGCGTCACGGTGATGCGGTGGCCGCCAAAGCCGAGTTCCGCGCCCTTGGCGGCATTGATCTCGCCGCGGCGCACGGTGCGGCCGTCGATCTCGAAGCCCAGGGTGCCGAGCGCGACGACGACGATACGCCGGTCATCGCGGCGCTCGATCCGGGCATGGCGTGGATCGACGGCGAGATCGGGCAGCGAGATGTCGTTCTCGGCGCCGCGGCCGATCGTCACGGCATCGCTGTCGATCCGGGTCGTGCGCACGATCTCGCGGTGGTCCGCGGTATAGCTGATCTGGCGGAGGAGGAAGGTCACGCCGCCGTCACCAGTAGAAGAACACGCTGACGATATGCGCGGTGAGCGCGGCGATCAGCGCGAAGGTGAAGGGCACATGTACGTAGAGCCAGATTTCGAGCATCGCCTTGAATCGCAAATGCCGCCTGAGCTGCGCCAGCATCGCCAGTTTGCGTTCGAGCAGCGCGTCCACCCGTTCGAGCGGGTCGTCGCCCACATCGGGACGCGGCCCGGTACGTTCGCGGATGGTGTCGAAGGTGCGCAAGGTCGCGCAGCGCGCGTAGCGGCCCGACAGGCGCGCAATCAGGCCGCCGCCGAACGGGTCCTGTTCGAGCGAGTTGCGGACCAGCTCGGCCTGGCGCTGGCCGAGCGGCTGGGCGGCATCATGAAGCTGGCGGTCGATCGCGCGGAGCGCGTCGAGCATCTGGGTCTGAGTCATCTCCTCGCGATTGGTGCTGAGATAACCGGGGATCGCGGCATAGGCGGTGATGCCGTAAAGGCCCGAGAGGATGACCAGCATCATCAGCGCATAAGCGAGCGAGTGGACGTTCCAGCCGAACTGGAAACCGGTGTGCAGGGTCGCGATGACGATCAGGCTGAGCCCGAGATAGACATGCGCGCTGGTCCACGCCTTCAATGACCAGCGACCGCGCGTCATGGCGCGTTTGCGGATGCCCAGCAGGCTGAGCCAGAGGATCAACAGCACGCCGATCGTGCCGAGCGTATAGCCATAAGGCGAGCCGCCATTGGGGCGCGGCGTCACGTCGATCAGGGCATAGCCGAGGATCGCGATCAGGCTGACGGCGAGCGCGATCTTGAGCCAGCGGAAGCTTTTGTGGCGCAGGAATCCCTCGTGCAGCGCGACCTTGCCCGGGCGCGCCGAACCTCGGGAGGCGCGGCTGGCTATGACTGCGTTCCCTCTTCGAGCCGCGCGACGTCGAGGAACTCCTCGGGCGCGACGCGGATCGCGGCGCCGGTCGGGCAGGCACGGACACAGGCAGGACCACCATCGATGCCCGAGCACATGTCGCATTTGATGGCTTTTTTGGGCTTCTCGATGCCTGGTTTGGCGTGTTCGTACCGCCATTTTTTGGTGGGCTCGCCCGGGCCAGGGCCGATACCGAGGAACATCCAGCTGAGCAGGCCCGGTTTCTTCGGCGGCACGCTGTCCATGCGGATCACGCCGTACGGGCAGTTGCGCTGGCAATTGCCGCAGCCGATGCAGGTATCGTCGATCACCACCTCGCCGTCGGGACCGCGATGGATCGCGTTGGGCGGGCAATCGGCCATGCAATGCGGGTGCTCGCAATGCCGGCAGCTCGTGGGGACGTGGAGATGGGCATAGGTGCGCCCGGCTTCGCGATCGAGCCGGGACAGGCCTTCATGGCTGTCGGCACAGGCCTTTTCGCAATTGTCGCAGCCGACGCAGAGAGTCTCGTCGATCAGCAGCACGTCGGTCGCCTCGCCGATGCCGTTCTCGACCAGGAAGGTCGCGGTTTGCGAATACATGTCGACCACGCCGGAAAAGCTGTCCTTCCGGCTCTCGACGAACGCATTGATGTTCTGGCGCTGCGCCATGTCGGCGCGGGCCTTTTCGAGCAGGCGGGGCTTTGCCTCCATCAGCCGGCGGAAGGCAGTGCCGGGGAGCTTGATCACTTCGGACTTGATCGCTGCCTTGACCGTCGCGGTGCGCTTGCCGCCGCCGATCAGCGCCATTTCGCCGACATAGGAGCCGGCGGGGAGATAGGAGAGGAAGACGGGTTTGCCGCCGACATTCTTCTCGACGATCATGCTGCCGACGCGAATGACGAAAATGTCCTCGCCCGCCTCGCCTTCCGTGATGATCGGCTGGCCGGCACGCACCGTCTGGATCTCCGACGCGTCGAGCAGTTCGGCGATGTCGGCCGAGGTCAGGCCCGAGCCGAACAGCTGGAGCAATTGCCGCTCGACCGAGATGCGGGTGACCGCGCGTTTCGCCGCTGGGACCGAGGCCATCAGTTTCAGCGCGGCGGTGCGCGAAACCTCGACCGCGATCATGTCCGAGCCCGCGCGCACCGTGGCGCCGCGGCGGCGGCCGGAGATCAGGCCGACCTCTCCAAAGATCGAGCCCTGCTCGATGGGGACGGTGATCGAAGGGTTGTCCTTGTCGACCTGGACCAGCGCGGTGCCCTGCGCGATCGCGAACAGCGACGAACCGGGGTCGGCGCGTTCGAAGATCACCTCGCCCGCCTTGTAGGAACGTACCTCGGAATCGAGCATGAATTCGCGCATCTGCAGCGGCGACAGCTCGTTCAGGATGGTGACGTTGGCGCGGAGCATTTCGAGCCATTCGTCGACCGAGCGCTTCGCCTTGAAGCGGGCGAATTTGGCCGCGAGGATCGGTTCGTCGGCGGGCTTCAGGCTGGTATTGCCGTTGATGAACTCGACGACGTCATAGCCCTGGTTCATGCAATGCTTGATCAGCGGATAGCCGGCGAGCGCGCCGATGACGAAGATGCCGGGCTTGGTCGATTCAAACACGGGCGAGAGCTTGGGGAATGCCTCCCGGTCAGCGCTGCTGAACTCGATGCCGCAGCTTTCGACGAAGGCGCGCGGGGCAGCCGAGCCCATGCGAGCGATGATCCGGTCGCAGCGGATCGTCTCCTGACCGTCGCGGGTTTCGAGCACCAGCTCGCCGGGGCGGACCTCCGCAGGCGTGGTTTCCAGGCGGATCGAGATGCGCCCGGCATCCGCCGCCTCGTTGAGTAGTTTGACGTTGGCGCCCTTTGACCGGGCGAAATCGGCCGAGCGGTTGAGGATGGTGACGACATTGCCCTGCGCCATATCGGCAGCGAGGCCGAGCGCATTCTCGATGCCGGCGTCGCCCGAGCCGATCACCGTGATATGCTCGTCGACATATTCGCCGGGATCGTCGAGCTGATACTGGACGTGCGGCAGGGTCGATCCGGTGCAGCGCATCAGGTTCGGATTGCCCTGCGTGCCGATCGCCAGCACCACCGTCTCGGCCGTGACGGTCGATCCGTCGGTCAGCGCGATGCGGAAATCGCCGCGCTCCCCCTCGATCGCCTTCACCTCGCTGCGATAGCGGACATTGATGCCATGGCTCGCGGCGAGCTTGTCCCAGATGCCGAGGATCGCCTCGCGCTTGCCCGCGTCAAATTGCATGTCGGAGCGGAGCACGAGCTGGCTGGGCGTCGCCATGACGTGCTTGCCCTTCTGGTATTTGAAGATCGTATCCGAGAGGTGGTCGGTCTTTTCCAGCAGGACATGGCTGAGCTTGAGCTGTGCGGCACGCGCGGCGGCGCTCAGCCCCGCGGGGCCCGAACCGATGATCGCGATGCGGACCCTGTCCGTCACGCCCTGTCCCCTATACCCCGCGCCGCGGACGGTGCGCCCCCGTTCAGGATTGCATTTGCCGCCGGCGCGTACACACTAGCATCGTGGACGTGGGGCGCCAGCCTCAACGAGGTAAAGCCAAGGAAAGCGATGGAAGCGGCCAAGCAAAAGTCGAGGACCGGACTGATCCTGCTGGTATTCGCGGGCCTGATTCTGGTCGCGGCCGTGTCATGGGCAGCACTCCGGGGCGCCGATCCCGAGAAAAACACTGCGTCTCCCGCAGCTTCGCCCCTGCCCGGCCAGCCAGCCACTCTGGCGACGATCGAGGAACGCACCCGGGCCGAACCCAGTAATCCCGACGCATGGCTCGCGCTCGGCCAGGCGCAGTTCGATGCCGGCCGCTATGCCGAAGCGGCGCGCGCGTACGAGCGTGGGACAGCGGTCGCCGGCGGGCGTGCCGATATCTGGTCCGCGCTCGGGGAAGCACGCGTGATGGCCAGCGCCGACAGCCCGATGCCGGCCCCCGCGCTGGCAGCCTTCCGCAAGGCGGCGGCGATCGACCCGAAGGATCCTCGGGCGCGCTATTTCCTGGCCGTGGCGCGCGACCTGGCCGGCGATCACCGGGGCGCGATCGGCGACTGGTTCGCGCTGCTGCAGGACACGCCGCCGGGGGCGCCCTGGGAGCGGGACCTGCGCCGGACGATCGAGCAGGTCGGCAAGATCAACACGATCGAGGTGGCCGAACGGCTGGCCGCGGTGAAGCAGCCGGCGCCGCATCCGCTGGTGCCGGGCGGCTCGACCGCCGCGGCGCCGATCCCCAGGCCGAACGCCGAGCAGATGCGTGCCGCCGCCGCCCTGCCCCCGCACGAGCAGGATGCGATGGTGCAGGGCATGGTCGCCAGCCTCGAGGCAAAGCTCCAGGCCAATCCGGGCAATGCCGACGGCTGGATCATGCTGATGCGCAGCCGGATGACCCTGGGCGAGCCGGCCAAAGCAAGCGCGGCGCTGAAGGCGGCGGTGGCGGCCAATCCGGGGGAAGAGGCGCGGCTGCAGGCCGAGGCTGGCGCCTTGGGCGTGCCGTGAAAAAAGGGGTCAGAGTGATTTATTGATCCAGGGCTCCGGTGATAAATCACTCTGACCCCTTTTTTTACGGCTACTTCTCCGTCGCTGAGAATACCCCGTCCCATCCCTCGCCCGGGGGGTTCGCGGCGAAATGCGCCACCCGCTCGCGCATCAGCAGGTAGAATTTGCGCAGGCCGTAGCCGGTCGCCGCCGCTTGGCCCGCCCCGGCCAGCGCGTCGGCCCTGGCCCAGTCCTGCGCGCGATAGGCGTCGAGCATCGCCTGATGGCGCAGCGCGAAGTCGCGGAACGACGGTTCCTGCTCGAGGCTTTCGTCGCCGAGCAGGGCGAATATCTCCTCCGGCGCGTCGCGGCCGACGACGCGGACATGGTCGAGCGCGACGATCGCGAACTGGGGCAGGTGCCGCCTGAGATCCTCGCCGATCGCGATCTGCAGGCCGTAATATTTGGTCATGCCTTCGATCCGCGAGGCAAGGTTCACCGTGTCGCCGATCAGCGAATAATTGAGCCGCTGCGCCGAACCCATATTGCCGACGCAGCACGGCCCCGCGTTCAGGCCGATGCCGATGCTGACTTCGCCCGGCCAGACGCCGCCGCTCCGCCCGCGCATCTCGACATTGATCTCGCGCAGCCGCCTGGTCATGCCGAGCGCGCCGCGTGCGGCATTGGCATATTGATCGGGGTCGTCGAGCGGGGCGTTCCAGAAGGCCAGCACCGCATCGCCGATGAACTTGTCGATCGTCGCCTTGCGGGCGAGCAAGATGTCGCACATCGGGGTGAGGAAGGCGATCAGGAACTGGATGATCTCCTGCGGGGTAAGCTTCTCCGACAGGCGCGAGAAGCCGCGGATATCGCAGAACAGCACGGTCATCTCGCGCTCCTCGCCGCCGAGCTTCAGGCTGCCGGGATCGTCGACGATGCGCTTCACCATCTCGGGCGAGAGATAGCGGTCGAACGCCTGGTGGATGTACGCGCGCTGCCGTTCCTCGCGATAATAGGTCAGCGCCGTCTCGATGACATAGACGAGGGTGAGGCCGAGCACCGGCCAGGTCGGATCGAGCAGCATCTGTTCACGGCTGAACGCCAGCCAGCTTCCGCCCGCCATGCCGCCGACCATGACCAGGCCAAGGATCGCACCGCGCGTCGCGCCGAGCCAGGGCAGCGAAAAGGCCATGATCAGGCCGAGCAGGAGCAAAGCGGTCCGCTCGGCGCCGCTCGCCCAGTCGGGCTGGCGCAGGAAGCTCTTCGTGATGATCTGTTCGAGCGCCTGGGCATGGACCACCACGCCAAGCTCGGTCTGCGCGATCGGGGTCGATTTCAGATCGTACAGGCCCTGCGCGCTGGTGCCGATAAAGACCACCTGCCCCTCGAAATTGCGCTGCATCTCAGCCGCCGACATCTGGCCCGTCAGGACCTTCCATGCCGGCACGATGCGCTCGGGATGTGGCGCCGTGAAATACATGACGAGCTGGCCCGACCGGGTCGTCGGCACCTCCGAATCGCCGACCTTGAGCGATACCACATTGGAACCGTCGCCGCTGAATTCGCCGCTGGCATCGCTTGATTTCACGATCACCGACTGGGTCCGATAGGCGGTGCGCAGCGCCTCCAGCGAGAGCGACGGCAGCAACTGGCCATTCTGGGTCGAGATCAGCGGCGCCTTGCGCACGATACCGTCGCTGTCCGGCGGCAGGCTGACGAAACCCAGGCCGGCCGCCGCGTCGCGGAGCGCGGGAAGCGGCTGGATCGCACCGGTATAGGTCGCCTTGCCGGTGCTCGGCGGCGAACCGGCGACCGCGAAGCCCATCTTCGGTTCGACTTGCCCCCCCTTTTTGTCGTCGGTCAGGAAAAAGGCGAGCGCGACGTTCGAATTCCTGAACGTCTCGGCGAGCACGGCATCATTGTCGGGCAGCGTATCAAGCGCGGCGATGGCTGCCTCATTGCCGCCCTGGCGCTTCATCCGCTCGGCCAACCGCGTGGGCGAGGTGCGGTCGGGCTCCGAAAAGACGATATCGAAGGCGACGGTGGCGGCGCCGGCCTCGGTGAGGCGCCGGGTAAGATCGGCGACGTCGGTGCGCGGCCAGGGCCATTGACCGAGCCGGCGCAGCGTCTCGTCGTCGATGTCGACGATGCGGACGCCGGCATCCTGATAGGCGCGCGGCTTGGCGCGCTGATAGCTATCGAACAGCAGCGATCCGACGCGGTCGATCGCCGGCACCCCGACCATCTGCAGGGCAAGCATGACCGCCAGCACGGCGAGCCCGGGCAGGATCACCCAGGCCTTTGCGCGCAGCCCCTTGAGCAACGGCCGTCCCGCCATTCTCCGTCCCCCCGTTTCGCCCCCCGTCGGCGTATCACAGAATCCCTGCCAGCCCCAGTTTCGGACCCCGATTCAGACCCCCCGACTCAGACCAGCGCCTTCAATCGGGCGATCAGCGGCAGATCGGCCGGCGGCATGGCGAGGTCGTACAGCGCCTCGGGCAGGCACCAGCGAAGCTCCTCGGCATGGAGCGCATGAGGCGTGCCCTGCCAGACGCGACAGATATAGAGCAGCAGCAACAGATGGCGGCCGGCGAGCGGTTCGCTGGCGAAGGCAGCGGGCTCGAGCGCGGCAGGGCTCACCGCGATCCCCAATTCCTCGGCGAGTTCGCGGATCAGTGCGGCCTCCGGCGTCTCATCGGGCTCGACCTTGCCGCCGGGGAATTCCCATAACCCTGCCATCATCTTGCCCGGAGGGCGCCGCTGCACCAGCACTCGCCTTTCACGATCGACCAGCGCCACCGCGACCACTGGGAAAAGCGTTGAAATCGCAGGGTCTTGGTTGGTCTTCGCCATTCATTAACGCTCCCAGATTAGCATTCGGCAACAAATTCGGGCCGGGACGAACCCTTGATGCTGTTCACCATGATCAGAAAGCTGGCGAAGGACCGCAAGGGCGGAACCGCGATCGAATATGGCCTGATCGCCGCGCTGGTCGTGATCACGATGGTCGCCTCGTTCGTCGAACTGGCGAACGTGACGACGGGCATGTGGGGCAACGTCAATACCAAAATCGAGGTCGCACGCACGGGCGGCTGATTGGTTCCGTAAAATTCCTCGGCTCAGCTTAAACTTTTCTCAACCTAGCGCACCTAGACCTGAGTCTGCTGGTCCGGTTCCAACCGGTTCAGCCGGGTACTGAAGCTTTAGAACCATTGGAGACCGGAATCATGCAGACCATCCGCAAGTTCATCAAGAACAGCAAGGGCGCCACCGCAATCGAGTACGGCCTGATCGCCGCTCTGATCGCCGTCGCCGCGATCGCCGCGATGCAGGGCCTGGGCAACCAGCTGAAGACGACCTTCTCGAACGTTTCTTCGAACATGAAGGCTTCGTAAGCTCTCACCAGCTAACGAGATCGGGGCGGCGGAACTTCGGTTCCGCCGCCCTTTTCGTGCCCGCCCGAAAAAGAAACGCAACCGAAACGGTTTGGTTTCCGCCCTGTTACCCCTGAGTTAGATGATCGCGTTAACAGATCGGCGCGCAAAACCGTTGCGCAGGCGGAACGGGCGGCGGCGTTCGTCTTCCGGCGCCTGCCGGGGAAGAAACGATGAACGTTGTACGGAAGCTGTTGCGCAACAAGAAGGGCGCAACCGCCATCGAATATGGTCTGATCGCCGCCTTGATCGCCGTCGCCGCCATCGCGGCGATGCAGGGTCTGGGCAATCAGCTGAAGACCACCTTCGAGAATGTCTCGTCGAACATGAAAGCATCGTAGTCGGGAGTGCGCCGGCGGCACCTCCCCCCGGAGTCCGCCGGCGCTTCCATCTTCGTCAGAGCCTGCCGATCGCCAGGAATTTGTCGCGGCGCCCACGGCGCAGCTGATCGGCACCCTGATTGTCCAGTTCCGCCAGCGCCCCATCGAGTGCGTCGCCCAGATTGGCGATGGCCAACGCCGGGTCGCGGTGCGCGCCGCCCAGCGGCTCCGACACGATCGCATCGATCACGCCAAGTTCCTTCAGGTCCTGCGCCGTGACCTTCATCGCTTCGGCCGCCTCGGCCGCCTTGTCGGCGGTGCGCCACAGAATCGACGCGCAGCCCTCGGGCGAGATCACCGAATAGACCGCATGCTCGAACATCAGCACCTTGTTGCCGGCGGCGAGTGCGATCGCGCCGCCCGAGCCGCCCTCCCCCACCACCGCCGAGATCAGCGGCACGCCGAGCGCGAGGCACTGTTCGGTCGAGCGGGCAATGGCTTCGGCCTGACCGCGTTCCTCGGCCTGGACGCCGGGAAAGGCGCCCGAGGTGTCGACCAGGGTGAGCACCGGCAGGCCGAACCTGTCGGCGAGCTGCATCAGGCGGATCGCCTTGCGATAGCCCTCCGGCTTGCCCATGCCGAAATTGTGGCGGAGGCGGCTGGCGGTGTCGTCGCCCTTTTCATGGCCGATCACCATCACCTTGCGGCCGCGGAACTGCGCGAAGCCGCCGAGAATCGCCTGATCGTCGCCGAACGCCCGGTCGCCGGCCAGCGGCATGAAATCATCGAACAGTCCGGCGACATAGTCCTTGAAGTGCGGGCGCTCGCCGTGGCGGGCGACCAACGTCTTCTGCCACGGGGTCAGCCTGGAATAGGTTTCGCGCAGGAGCTTGTCGGACTTGGCCTGGAGCCGGGCGACCTCCGAATCGATATCGACCGCGCCATCGGCTGCGGTCTCGCGGAGTTGGTCGATCCGGCCCTGGAGCTCGGCGATCGGTTTCTCGAAATCGAGGAAGCTTGCCATCGGTCGCGTCGGTTAGGCCCCGCGCCTCTTCACGTCAACGAGAGGATGGCGGGTGTTGACCAGTTCGACCAGGCGACTGGCATCGACATGGGTGTAGATCTCGGTCGTGGCGATGTCGGCATGGCCCAGCATCGATTGCAGCGCCCGCAGGTCAGCGCCGCCCGCCAGCAGGTGAGTCGCGAAAGCGTGGCGCAGGACGTGGGGGCTGACCCGATCGGGCGGAATGCCGGCTTCGGCCGCCAGCCCCTTGAGCAATTGATAGAGTCGCACGCGCGACAGGAAACTCTTGCCCGAAGGGAAGAGCCACAGGCGGTCGGGCGCGACATGAGCGCGCCACGCCGCCACCGCCGCGCGGGCGCGATCCGAGATCGGCACCAACCGCTCACGCCCGCCCTTGCCGCGCAGGATCAGATAGGGCCGGTCGGGCGCGATGGCGTTGCGCGGGAGCGAAACCAGCTCGGTCGCGCGCAGGCCCGACCCGTAGAGCAGTTCGACCAGGGCGGAGAGCCGCAGGTCGTTGGGATCGGGCGGCACGCGCGCGATCCGCGCCGCGATCACGGCGAACAGCCGATCGACATCGTCATGGCCGAGCACCTTGGGCAAGGGGCGCTGCGCCCCCGGGCGAGGCAGTGCGGCGCCAGGATCGTCGGCACGGTGGCCTTCGTCGGCGAGGAAAGCGAAGAAGCGGCGAAGCGCGGCGGATTTGCGCGCCACGCTCGACCGGGAAAGTTCGAGCCACTGGCCGCCGAGACGGGCAAGATCGTCGGCCGAGGCCGCGGCTAGGCCACCCGCCAGGAAGTCCGAGGCGAGCGCCAGGTCGCTGCGATAGGCGGCGATGGTGTTCTTCGCGGCCCCCGCCTCGGCGGCCATCATCTCGAGGAAGCGCTCGATCAGCGCTCGGTCGTTGCCCGGGCCGGGCGCGCCGGTCAAAGCCGCGCCAGGGCCTCGGCGGCGATCATCCGTGCCTCCGCCTGCAGGCCGACCGCCCGGAGTGCGGTGACGATATGGTAGAGCGCCTCGGGCGGCACCCCCTGCCACAACCGGGTCTGCATACCGATGGCGGCCAGCACCAGCACCGTGCCGGGCTCGCGCCCCTGCGCGGCGCGCGCGAGCGCGCGGGTCCAGGCATTGTCGAGGCCGATCTGCACGTCGAGCGAACGCGCGCCGCGCTCGACATCATCGGCCGACAGGCGGCCGAGCCCGGCCATGCCGGCAAAGAACAGACGCTTCTTCAGGCCGCTCGAATCGTTCGCGCCCGAATAGCGGTTGACGTCGGACCAGGTGGATGAGGCCGGCGCCGGATCGGCGAGCGCGAGCATCGCCCAGGCATCGCCGCCGGCTGGCACGCTCGCCTGCCAGCGCATCGCGCCGCGGTCGATCCCGGCGGTCAGCATCGAGGCGACGATCCGGTCGGCGTCGGCGCCCTGGGTACCGGCGGGAATGCGCGCCGCGGCGCGCGCGGTGAGGATCAGGCGGGCGAACCGTGCGTCCGGGGTCTTGGGTTCGTCCCAGAGCTGCTTCAGCGCGTCGAGCCTGCCTTGCATATCGGCGGCTGAATAGGCGCTGCGCAAATCGCGGGCGATGCCACTTTCGGCGAGCGACTGATCGTCCTCGGCATCGATCGCGCCGTACAGGTCGACCAGTGCCGCGTTCGAGAACACACCGCGTACCGCCGCCTGCTCGGCGGGCGCCGCGCGTACGCGGGCGGTAAGCGCCGGCGACTGGGCCCGCCACGCCTGGACGTTGGGGAGCACGGTGGCGAACAGCGGTTCGGGTATCTCGACCGCCGCCGCGGTGGCGAGGCCGTAGCGCCATGCGGTCAGGCGATCGACATTGTCCCATTCGATCGTCACCGCCTGCTGGCCGCGCGCGCCGGTACCGGCAATCTTCTGGGCGAGGAGCAGGTCGATTCCGCCGGCGAGGCCCGAATTGCGCGCCGAGGCGATCAGCGACTGGGCCTTGCGCGGTTCGCCGGCGAGGCCGGCGCAGATCGCCTGCGCCACGACCCAGCCGCGCTCGCGGCGGAGCAGCGCGCCGCCTTCGACGACCGGGCACAAGGCGCCGGGATCGCCGGTCGCCAGCGCGGCCTGCATCGCGATCTCGTAGAGCTTGGGCGTATAATTGTCGCCGTCGACGCTCTGCACCACGCCGCGTGCCGCGACCGATTCGCCCATGCGCAGCAACAGCCAGGCGCGCTCGGCGGCGAAATCCGCGCCGTTGATGCCGCGCGGCGTATCGACCCGCGAGACCAGAGCGCGCCGCAGCGCGATCGACAGCCAGCGCGACGCGACCGGCACGTCGAGACGGCGCATCAGCGCTTCGAGATAATGACCATCGGCATTGCCGAACGCGCGTGGACCCAGGCCGCCGCCATCGGGACCGACCGGACCGACCGACGCCAGCGAGCGGCGCGCATAGTCCGGCATGTCGTACTTCGCGAGCACGGCCGGATCGACCGGGACGGGAACCCCCGGCGTGGCCGATGCAGTGGGAGTGGGCAGAACGCCATCCGCCGGCGTGGTCTCCGTCGGCGCGGGACGCGGCGAGGCCGGCCCCGATGGCGCAGGTGCAGGCGTCGGCGCAGGCGCCGCGACGGGATCGCCGAAGCCGGGCGGCAGCAGCGATTCGGGCTTGTCCTGGCCTGTAGCGGGGCCCAGCGCGGGAAGCCCCACGCCGACAAGTACCGCGGCAATCGCGCCGAGCGCGACGCTAGTTCGAGAGATTCGCAAGCGGGACTACCTTCTCGACGCGGGTCAGCGGCTTCTCGTTCGTACGCCCGGCCAGGACGAACAGGCCCCCGACCACGACGACCAGGATGACGATAAGCGCTATCAGCGGACGGGACATGAGCGAACCTTGTACAGACGCGTTAACACAGACGTGAGAAATTCTACTGCGCGCGGCCTTTTGCCCGAGACGCGGGCTCGCTGTATAGCCCCCGCTTCCATGTTGCAAAGGCGCCCCCCCATCCCGGACTGGACCGGCCTGCCGATCGTGCTCGTCGGGCTGATGGGTGCCGGCAAATCCACCGTCGGCCGGCGCCTGGCGGCGCGCCTGCGCCTGCCCTTCGTCGATGCCGATTCGGAGATAGAGGCGGCCGCCGGCATGTCGATCGCCGATATCTTCGAGCGATTCGGCGAAGCGCATTTCCGCGACGGCGAGCGCCGGGTGATCGCCCGGCTGATCGACGGCACGCCCAAGGTGATCGCGACCGGCGGCGGCGCATTCATCAACGACGACACCCGCGACCTGATCCTGAAACAGGCGCTGTCGATCTGGCTCGACGCGAATCCCGCCGTGCTGGCCGACCGGGTGGGCCGCCGCGACACCCGCCCGTTGCTGCGCGATCGCGATCCGCGGCAGGTGCTCGACGAACTGGCCAAGATCCGCAATCCGATCTACGCGCTCGCCCATATCCGTGTGCCCAGCCATCACGCGCCGCACGAATCGACCGTGAACTCGATCCTGAAAGCCCTGCGCTTATGACCAGCATCACCGTTTCCCTCGGCGCGCGCAGCTATGAGGTGGTGATCGAGGATGGGTTGCTGGCACGGGCGGGAGAGCGCCTCGCTCCGCTGTCGCGCGGGCGGACCATGGCGATCGTGACCGACGAGAACGTCCTGCCGCACCTGGCGACGTTGCAGGCCTCGCTCACCGCGGCGGGCGTCGCGAGCGAGGCGATCGTGCTGGCGCCAGGCGAGGGATCGAAAAGCTGGGCGACGCTCGAGCAGCTGACCGACCGGCTGCTCGATCTGGGCGTCGAGCGCGGCGACCATGTGATCGCGCTGGGCGGCGGCGTGATCGGCGACCTGGTCGGTTTCGCCACCGCGGTCGTGAAGCGCGGCTGCGGCTTCGTGCAGATCCCGACCACCCTGCTGGCGCAGGTCGATTCCTCGGTCGGCGGCAAGACCGCGATCAACGCGCGTGCGGGCAAGAACCTGATCGGCGCCTTCCACCAGCCGGCCATCGTGCTGATCGATCCGCGGGTGCTCGACACGCTGCCGCTGCGCCAGGTCCGCGCGGGCTATGCCGAGGTGGTGAAATATGGGCTGATCGACGATATCGCCTTTTTCGAATGGTGCGAGGCCAATGCGGCGGCGTTGCTCGCGGGCGACCCGGCGGCGCGCGCCCATGCCATCGCCCATTCGGTCGCGGCCAAGGCGCGCATCGTCGCGGCCGACGAGCGCGAGACGAGCGGCGTGCGCGCGCTGCTCAATCTCGGCCATACCTTCGGCCATGCGCTCGAGGCCGAGGCTGGTTTCTCGGACCGGCTGCTCCACGGCGAGGCGATCGGGGCGGGCATGGCGCTGGCGTTCGGCTATTCGGCGGCAAAGGGATTGGCGCCGGGCCAGGATGCCGAACGCGTGGCGGCGCATCTCCGCGCGGTCGGCCTGCCGGACGGTGTCGCCGCGGCTGGCATTCAGGCCGGTGGCGATACGCTGGTCGGGCACATGCTCCACGACAAGAAGATGGACGCGGGCACCCTGCCCTTCCTGCTCGCGCGCGGGATCGGCCAGACCTTCCTCGACAAATCGGTCGACCTGAAGGATGTTGCCGCGTTCCTCGACGCTGGCCAGGCCGGTTAGCGGCCAGATGCTCCTGGCGCTGGCTTTGGCCGCTCAAGAGGCGCCGTCCTGCTCGACCCGGGCAGGATGCGATGCGGCGATGACCGCAGTCATCCGCGCGTCCGATACCGATCGCGACGGGCGCTTCAGCCGTGCCGAATGGACGGCCATGGGCGAGCGCGCGCTGGCGCGGCTGCCGGTCGTGCCGAAGGAGATCGATCGCCTGAGAAACGACATCGCCGCCGATTTCCGCGCCGAGGATGGCAATGGCGACGGCTATCTGACACATGACGAGATGCTGGAAGTCAGGCTGGCTGCCTTTCCCTGCATCGACAGCGACGGCGACGGCATTCTTTCAAGCGAAGAACGCGAGCATGCCGCGCGTTGCGCCCCCGAAGCGCGGCGCTAGGCCGCAGGGCATCAGTCCCGCAGGAACACCCGGATCACCGCCTCCGCATGCGCCTCGATCTCAGCCGGCGCATGGACGTCGCGACCCGCCACCGCGCGGATCTCGGGCGCGAGCAGATAGGGCATCTGGCAGGCGGCGGTGAGCATCAGCGATAGCGACAGCGGATCGACATCGGGCAGCTTGCCGCTCTCGCGCAGCCGCTCGATGACCGGCTGGTACCAGCGATAGCCCTGGCCGATATAGCGTTCGGCCGTCCATTCCAGTTCGGGGCCTTCGAGGATCGAGAGCTGCACCATCAGCCGGGCATGTTCCGGGTGCCGGGCGCAATAGCCGACATACCAGCGGATAAAGGCCTTGAAGCCGGCCACGCCGCCTTTGGGCTCTGACACCGACAAGGAGGCCGGCATCTCGCGTTCCATGCGATCGAACAGGAAGGCGATCGCCTGGCGCCACAGCTCTTCCTTGGTCTGGTAGATATGGCGGATCATGCCGTGCCGGACGCCGGCATCCTGCGCGATGTCGCGTAGCGATGCGCCTTCGAAACCGCGCCGCGAGAAGTGGTCGACCGCGCTGGCCAGGATCGCCTTGCCGGTATTCTGTAGCCGTTGCTGGCGGATCGAGGGCCCGTCCGGCGCTTTGGTCGATGATGATGCCGTCACTTGGTCCTTTCGGGGGTTGCCGCAGCGTATCGGCAACCCCGTCAAAGCGAAAGTGCGGGATCAGGGGATGTTGCTCGCCACGCCCTGCCAGTTGGTCGTCTCGGTGAAGATCTCGCCGCCCGAAGCGACAAAGGCCTGGCGGCCGTCGGCCGCGCCCATCAGCTGCCACATCATCCAGGCGGTCGCATAACCGAGATAGCCATGGACGCCGTTGCTGCACGGAAAGGCGGCGCCGGCGCAGGTCGGATTGCCCTGCACGTCGTTGTGCGCGGTGCCCTTGATGAGCCCCTTGGCCTTGAGCAGCGGCGCGGGCGTGGCGTTGTAATAGGCGGTCAGCGAGTTGAGCTGGCCCGGTGGGATGAGCTGGGTGTCGGGCGAGATCAGCACATCGGTCGAACCGCTGACATAGAGGATCGATCCACTCGCCGCCGCCGCAAGGTCGCTCGTCAGCAGGCAATTGCTGGCGGGGTTGCACCAGGACTGCCGCGGCAGATGGAAGGTCACCGCGGTGCGGATCGCGCCGCCCGATTTCAGCATCGCGTTGACCGCGCCCGAGGCGCCCTGCGAATGGCCCATCGCGCCGATCCGGGTGGTATCGAGCTTGCCGTAGAAGATGCTGCCGCTGTCGGTGTCGCGCGCCTTGATATAGTTGGCGCTGTCGATCACCGTCTGGCCCGTGCCTGTCGTGCCGTCGCGCGTCGCGATGACGACGAAGCCCCATGAGGCGAGATGGCGGAGCAGATAGGCATAGGTGGTAGCCGGGATCGGCGTGGTGCCCGATCCGTTGGCCCAGACGATGATCGGATGACGGACGCCGTTCGCGCCGAGACTGGCGGGGTAGAAGATGTCGCAGGCATTGCCCTTTGAGTCGCAACCGGCGGGCGTGAAGCTCTGGGCAACCGTCCAGGCGCCATCGGCATAATATTTCTGCTCGATCGGCTTGGTCGGCAGGTTCGGCCCCGCCGACGCGGGGACGGTCAAACAGACGGCACAAGCGGCCGCCGCCAGGAAAATGGCTTTCTTCATGGTGTCCTCTCCTCGGGTCGTCGACATGTGCCGATCGATCGACAGGATGACATGAGAAGAAAGGCTGAGCAAGTTCACTATCCATTGGGATAGTGAATGAGCCGGAAATGCCACGCAATGCCGGCGATGTGCGCCGATCTAGGCCCTGCGGGCACCCAGCCAGGCGAGCCACAGCCAGCCCGCAATCAACAGCACGCCACCAATCGGGGTGATCGCGCCGAGCCAGCGCGGCAGGCCGAGCGCCATCAGGTAGAGCGTGCCCGCGAAGAGCGCCCCACCGGCGAGGAACAGGATTGCCGGGCCCTTGGCGTCGAGCCGCAATATCGCGAGCGCGGCGATGGCGTGGAGCAGTTGATATTGCGCGCCGGTCTTGAGCCAGTCGGCCGCCGCCCCGCTCGCGCCATGGGCGCCGAACGCGCCGGCCGCGACGGCAAGTGCGCCGGACAGCGCGGCAAGGAGGGCGATCGGGTTCATGACGGTTCCTTCAACTCTCCAGCGAGAGCAATTGCGCCCAGACAAAGGCGGCTCCCAAAGCGACCGCCCCGAACAATGCCGCGCAGCTGATCGCCAGCACGGCGCCGGCCAGCATGTCCTTGATGACCTTGATCTCGGGGTGCACCTCCGGATGGAGCAGGTCGATCAGCGCCTCGAGCGCGCTGTTGATCAGCTCGAGCGCGAGCACCAAGGCGCAGACGAGCACGACGAAAGCCCACCAGATCGGCGGCGGCTGCAGCATGAACAGGGCGACAAAGGCGAGCAGCGCGCACCATGCCTGGGTCCGGAAACTCCGCTCACGCACCCATGCGGTCTTCCAGCCCGCCAGGGCGAAACCGATCCGCGCGGCGAGCGACCGGTTCTTCATCCGGCGTCTTCCGTGCCGCGCAATGGCTGGGTGATGACCTTGTCTACCGCGGCGCGAACGTCGCCTGCCTCGACCTGAGCCTTGAGCCGCTCCTTGTCGCGGGCGCGATACATGTCCTCGGTGCGGGCGATCTCCTCATCCTCGACGCCAAGGCTCGACAGCGCCATGCGCGCCATCTTGATCGCCGATTCGAGCACTTCGCGCACCACGCCGCGCACCGGCGCGCCCTTGAGCTTGATCAGCGAGCGCCGGTCATAGGCGCGCACGAAGATCGCCGCTTTGGGGAAGGCCTCGTGCACTGCCTCGACCATCTCAGACGTTATCTGATCGCCATCGGTGCAGAACAGGATCAGCTCCGCATCGCCGCCGCCCGCCTGGCGCAGCATGTCCAGCCTGGTGCCATCGCCATAATAGACCTTCGCACCGAAACTGCCGGCCACGTCGATCATCTCGATATCGGTGTCGATCAGGGTGACCGGTACGCCCTGCGCGATCAGCATCTGGCCGACTGTCTGCCCGAAGCGCCCATAACCCACGATCAGCGCGTTCGCCCCGTCCGACATCGGCCCTTCGCGCGTGCCACCGTCAGTCTCCGGCTCGGTGCGAATGCGCTGGGTCGCCTTCATCAGGAACGGCGTGGTCGCCATGGAAAGCGTGACGACCGCGCCGAACAGGCTGGCCGCCTCGGGCGCGATCAGCATCGCGTTCTGCGCCTGGGCGAACAGCACGAAGCCGAACTCGCCGCCCTGGCTGAGCAGCAGGCCGAGCGCGAGCGCGCCACGCCAGGTCATCTTGAAGAGCAGGCCGATGCCCATGATGATCACCAGCTTGGTGACGATCAGCGCCAGCGCCATGCCGACCACGAAGAACGGCCGTTCGGCGATGGCGTGGAGATCGAGCATCATGCCGACCGCGAGGAAGAACAGGCCGAGCAGGATCGAACGGAACGGCTCGACGTCCGCCTCGAGCTCGTGCCGGTACGGGCTGTCCGCGAGCATGACGCCCGCGACGAACGCGCCGAGCGCGGTCGACAGGTGCAGCGCCTCCATGATCGCCGCTGCGGCGATGACGGTGAACAGGCCGGCAAATACGAACATCTCGCGCTCGCCCATATTGCCGATGATGCGGAACAAGGGACGCAGCGCATAGCGCCCGAGCAGCACCAACCCGGCGACTGCGATGACGGTGTAGAGGAAGAGCTGCCAGCCCGGCGGCCCCGCGGCGTCGGCCGGGTTGCGTGACATCACCGCGACGATGGTGATCAGCGGGACGATCGACAGGTCCTGGAACAGCAGGATCGAGAAGGCGCGCTCGCCGAACGGAGTGCGCAAGCGGCCGGCCGATTGCAGCATTGGCAGCACCTGCGCGGTCGAGGACAGAGCAAGCGGCAGGCCAAGCGCCAGCGCGGCGGCGAGCGAGGATTGCGTGATCAGCCACACCACCAGCGATACCGCCATACCGCACAGCACGACCTGCATCAGGCCGAGCCCGAAAATCTCCTTCTTCAGCTGCCAGAGCCGTTGTGGATTGAGCTCGAGCCCGACGATGAACAGGAGGAGTGTGATGCCGAGTTCGGCGACGCCGATCTTCGATTCGGCACCGCCGACGAGACCGAGCGCCTGCGGCCCGACCAAGGCGCCGGCGACGAGATAGCCCAGAGTCGCGCCGAGCCCGAACCGCCGGAAGATCAGCACGAAGACGAGCCCGAAGCCGAGCAGGATCACCGCATCGAAGAGCAGGGATTCACTCATGCGTCGAGCCGCGCGCGCGCTATCTCGGCAGCCTCGGCGGCGGCCTCGAACGCCAGGCGGATCGAGGCATGGCGGGCGCTGTGCGGCAGCGCAGGGGTGAACAGTTCGAAGCCGGGCCAGTCGGGCAAGGGCCCCTCGCCTGCCAGCCATGCCGTCAGCGCATCGCGCGCAATGGCAAGTTCCTCAGGCGATTTACCGATCACGCTGGCGCCCATCAGCGATGAGGACGCCTGGCCGAGAGCACAGGCACGCACCATGAGGCCGACCTCGCTCACCCGTCCCTGATCGTCGACATTCACGTCGACGGTCACGCGGCTGCCGCAGACGGGCGAACGCTTTTCCGAGCTGCCCATCGGATCGGTCAACCGATCGTGATGCGGGATGGTCGCGGCGAGGCGCAGGATTTCGGCATTGTAGAGCGGGGCGTTCATGGCCGAGCCTCGCTGACATTCGCGGCTTCGGTGGCGTTGTCCGCGGCGCCGAACACGGGTTTGCCCTTGCGCCGGCGGTCGACGAAATCGGCGATGCTCGCGCTGGTCGTGTTGAGCAGCGGATAGGTCCGGGCCGAGGTCAACCATTCGGGGCGGTGAGTCGGGCCGCCGCGCACCGTATCGGTCATCAGCGCGACGAGCAGGAAGCCGAGGCTGGCGAGGATCAGGCCCTTCACCGCCCCGAAGCCGAAGCCGAGCGCGCGATCGACCGGGCCCATGATCGAATCGCGGGTGCGCGATCCCAGCGCGTTGGCGACCGCGCGTCCGGCGAAATAGGTGATGCCCGCGATGATCGCGAAGGACAGCACCGCAGCGCCGGTGACCGTGCCGACCGATCCCGACAGCGCCTGGGTGAGCGGGCTGTGGAACAGCTTGAGCGCGAAGACGATCGCGACCCAGGCGAACAGCGAGAGTATCTCGGTCACGAAGCCGCGCATCAGGCCGAGGATGGCGGCCCCGCCGACCGCGATCAGTACGAGGATGTCGAGTGCGGTCAGTCCCATATCTCAGCCTTGTTACCCACCGTTCGTTCCGAGTGCCATCGAGCCCGCCGAGATGGCGTATCGAGGAACATGTGTCTCGATACGGGTTCTCGACAAGCTCGACCCCTACTCGACACGAACGGAAGGTGGGGAGCGCTTGACGCGACCGCTAGCCGCGCCCCAGCATATGGTCAACGAACTGACCGAGCGTGCGGAATCCCGACAGCTTGAGCGGTGTCTTCTCGTTGGTGATCGCCGCCGGCACCAGGGCGCGCTCGAACCCGAGCTTGCCCGATTCCTTGAGCCGTAGCGCGCCGTGCGCGACGGGCCTGATCTCACCCGACAATGCGATCTCGCCAAAGGCGACGGCGTCCGGCGGCACCGGGCGCTCGGACAGCGCGGAGACGAGCGCCGCGGCCACCGCCAGATCGGCTGCCGGATCCTGCACGCGGTAGCCGCCGGCAATGTTGAGATAGACTTCGCAGGACGAGAAGCTGAGGCCGCACCGCGCCTCCAGAACGGCGAGCACCATCGCCAGCCGGCCCGAATCCCAGCCGACCACCGCACGCCGCGGCGTGGCGCCGCTGGCGAGGCGGACGACCAGCGCCTGGATCTCGACCAGCACGGGGCGCGTACCCTCGAGCGCGGGGAAGACGGTCGTGCCAGTCACGCCCTCGTCGCGCTGCGTCAGGAACAGAGCGCTCGGGTTGGAAATCTCGGCCAGCCCTTCCGCCACCATCGCGAACACGCCGATCTCGTCAGTGCCGCCGAAGCGGTTCTTGATCGCACGGAGGATGCGGTATTGGTGGCTCCGCTCGCCTTCGAAGCTGAGCACCGTGTCGACCATATGTTCGAGCACGCGCGGGCCGGCGATGCTGCCGTCCTTGGTGACATGGCCGACCAGCACCACGGCCGTGCCGCGTTCCTTGGCAAAGCGGATCAGTTCCTGCGCCGAGGCGCGGACCTGGCTGACCGTGCCGGGGGCGCCCTCGATCAGGTCCGAATGCATGGTCTGGATCGAATCGATCACCAGCAGCGCGGGTGCCTTGCCCTGCCCCAGCGTCGTCAGGATATCCCGGGTGGAGGTCGCCGCAGCGAGCTGCACCGGCGCGTTGCCGAGCCCGAGGCGGCGGGCGCGCAACCTCACCTGATCGGCTGCCTCCTCGCCAGAGACATAGGCGACGGGCAGCCCGGCCAGCGCCATCTTGGCCGCCGCCTGGAGCAGCAGGGTCGATTTGCCGATGCCCGGATCGCCGCCGATCAGGGTCGCCGATCCTTCGACGAAGCCGCCGCCGAGCGCGCGATCGAGTTCGGCGATACCGCTCTCCATGCGTTCGGGCAGCGCGATATCGGCGTCGAGGCCGACCATCGTCACCGAGCGGCCGCCCGACTGGAGGTTATGCTTGGCCTGGAACGGCGTGACGGTGCCGCCGACCTCCTCGACCAGCGTATTCCATTCCGCACAATCGGCGCACTGGCCCGCCCAGCGGTTCGCGACCGATCCGCAGGCCTGGCAGACATAGCGTTTCTGAGGTTTCGCCATGTGCGATGCCTTAGCGGAAGAGGAACGAGAGGGGAACAAACTTTTCCCGCACCTTCACCTCGTCATGCCGGACTAGTTCCGGCATCCACCGTTCCACCAGCCTCAAGGCCGATGAATGTGCGGGACGGGGGACCCCGGAAGCAAGTCCGGGGTGACGCGATGGGTCAGGCTTGGGCGTCGATCAGGCCGGTTTTGCGGGGATGGTGAGGCCGCGCTGTACCGCTGGCCGCGCAAGGCCGCGCTCGAGCCAGGCGGCGACATTCTTGAAGTCGTCGAAGCCGACCAGCTCGCGTGCCTCGTAGAAGCCGATCAGATTGCGCACCCAGCCGAGCATCGAAATGTCCGCGATGGTATAGTCGTCGCCGAGGAACCAGTCCTTGCCGGCCAGCGCACCGTCCATCACACCGAGCAGGCGCTTCGATTCGTCGACGTAGCGACCGAGCGGGCGCTTGTCCTCCCAGGCCTTGCCGGCGAATTTGTTGAAGAAGCCGAGTTGGCCGAACATCGGCCCGACGCCTCCCATCTGGAACATCACCCACTGGGTCGCCTCCCAGCGGCCGGTGGGATTGGAGGGGATGAACTTGCCCGTCTTGCCGGCGAGATAGAGCAGGATCGCGCCGCTTTCGAACAGGCCAAGCGGTTTGCCGCCCGGCCCGTCGGGATCGATCATCGCCGGTATCTTGCCGTTCGGGTTGAGCGAGACGAATTCGGGCGATTTCTGATCGTTGGTGGCGAAATCGACGAGATGCGGCTCATAGGGCAGCCCGGTTTCCTCGAGCATGATCGACACCTTCACGCCGTTCGGCGTCGGCAGCGAATAGAGCTGGATGCGGTCGGGATGCTGCGCAGGCCAGCGTTTGGTGATCGGGAAATCGGACAGATCGGTCATGTAGGTCTCCTTCGCGCCTGAACGTAGGGGGCCCGAAGCCGCGATTCACCTCCCTGCATGAACGGAATTTAACCTGGCCTGCCCAGCGCAGAGATTGGCGTTTCGCTCCGGCAGGTATATGCGCCCGCAATGCAAGCGAAAGACCTCCGCGTCGCGCTGTTCAGCGGCAACTATAATTATACACGCGACGGCGCGAACCAGGCGCTCAATCTTCTCGTCGGCCATTTGCTGAAACAGGGGGCGACGGTGCGCGTCTATTCCCCGACCAGCCGCCGCCCCGCCTTCGCCCCAACCGGCGACCTGGTCAGCGTGCCCTCGCTCAAGCTTCCCGCCGGCCGCGCGGAATACAAGCTAGCCCGAGGCATGCCGGCGAAGACGCGGGCTGATGTCGACGCCTTCGCGCCGAACCTGATCCATGTCTCGGCACCCGACTGGCTCGGCCACGCCGCGGTGCGTTATGCCGAGAAGAACCACATCGCCTCGGTCGCGTCCTATCATACGCGGTTCGAGACCTATGTCCGCTATTACGGCATCGGCTTCCTCGAGCCGATCATCATCAATGCCCAGCGCAAATTCTATTCGCGCGTCGACGAGGTGCTCGCGCCGAGCCAGATGATGGGCGAGATCCTGCGCGACTGGGGCGTAACGGCGCATATCTCGCGCTGGTCGCGCGGGGTGAACCACGACCGGTTCAATCCCGGCCGCCGCGACATGGAATGGCGACGCGGCCTCGGCATCGCGGACGATGAGATCGCGGTCGGTTTCCTCGGCCGGCTGGTGAAGGAAAAGGGCCTCGACGTGTTTGCCGAGGCGATGCACGCACTCGACGCGCGGGGCGTGCGGCACAAGACGCTGGTGGTGGGCGAAGGCCCGGCGCGGGACTGGTTCGCGCAGGAGATCCCCGACGCGGTGTTCGCCGGATTCCAGTCGGGCGATGATCTGGGCCGCGCGGTCGCCTCGATGGACGTGTTCTTCAACCCGAGCGTGACCGAGACCTTCGGCAACGTCACCCTCGAGGCGATGGCGGCGAAGGTGCCGGTGGTCGCGGCACGGGCATCGGGCGCGGTCGGGCTGATCGATGACGGCGTCACCGGGTTGATCGTCGATCCGACCGACATCCAGGGCTATGCCGACGCGTTGCAGCGCTTCTGCGAGGATGACGCCTTCCGCCACGCGGCCGGCGAGGCGGGACATGCCAAGGCCGCGGGCTATCGCTGGGAAACGATCAACCAGGCGGTGCTCGACACCTATCTGGCGGTGCTGGAGCGGCGGGGGAAATAGTCGGATCGTCATCGGCCGGGGCGGCCAGGCGCCCATTTGCCGGGCGCCCATTTGATAGTCGAGTGTGACCAAATCGACGCGTCACCCCGGACTTGTTCCGGGGTCCACGGCGCCGCAAACCATGCCGATGGATGTGCGGCACCGTGGATGCCGGAACAAGTCCGGCATGACGGTTAGGTTTGGTCGGAACGACTCTAGCTGGCGTGCTTCCAGTCGAAGGGCAGCGGCGCTTCGCGGAAGGCGAAGCGGTCGAGATGGCGTGCGACAGCGCCCTTGAGGCCTTCGAGCTGCTCAGGCGAGGTTGCGTCGATCCTGACGTCGATCGCGTCGGGGTGGGCATCAAAGGTTGCCAGCCCGTCGCCGGGATAGTCGGCGCCGCGCGCGTCCTTCGGGAAGACCACGGTACCGTGCTCCGGCGTGAATTCCACGGTCAGGTTGTGCTGCCAGTGCTTGCAGAGCTGCTGGAGATATTTGCTGCCGCTTGCCGTGGGCACGCTGGCGGTTGCGCTGTGCATGAGCGCGGTCCTTTCGTCGTTCGTTCATCCATGCCGGCGACCGGGTCGATGCCCAGCCGCCGGCGCAGGAGTTGCAGGCGCGTCATGCGCTTATTTCAGCCGCTCGATCTTCTGCGCGGCTTCGTCGATCAGTGCCGCGACCTGGTGCAGCACGTCGCTATCGACCTCGCTCGCGCCGAGCTTCTGCTGGAGCACCGCCTTGAGATTGCCCATGGCCCGGCGGACCGGTCCGCCGCTGGTACGCTCGCGCATCGATCCGAGAGACTCGAGCCGGGCGAACAGCGCCTCGACCTCCTCCTCGCGCTCAGTGAGCAGGGCCTTGCCGCTATTGGTGATCTCGTAGAGCTTCTTCGCGCCCTCGGACTTCTGCTCCTCGATCAGGCCCATGTCGTCGAGCATGGTCAAGGTCGGGTAGATTACGCCGGGGCTCGGCGCATAGGCGCCGCCGGTGCGTTCCTCGATGTCGCGGATCAGGTCGTAGCCGTGGCGTGGCTGCTCCTCGAGCAGCTTCAGCAGGACGAGGCGAAGCTCGCTGCCGTCGAACATCCGGCGGCTGCGGCCGCCGCGTTCGCCCTGCCCGAACACTTCCCATTGGAAGGAGAAGGGACCGCGCGTGAAGCGCCCGCCCCGGGGACCGAAATGGTGACCACGCATATGGTGATGAAACATGTATCGTCTTTCCTTTTGTATATCACGATGCGTCTAAGATATATCTTGAATCGATTTTGGCAAGAGGGAATTTTTCGAGGGGCGCGGCGCGGGATGGCGGGGTGGCACCATCCGGCCGTCCACCCTATGTTCCAGGCATGGCCGACCTTTTCGCCACCTTCGATCCCCCCGCCCGCGAGGCGCTCGCCGAGAACGCGCCGCTCGCCGACCGATTGCGCCCGCAGCGGCTCGAGGATGTCGTCGGTCAGGAGCATCTGACGGGCCCCGAGGGCGCGATCGGGCGGATGGTCGCGGCGGGGCGGCTGTCGTCGATGATCCTGTGGGGCCCGCCCGGCACCGGCAAGACCACCATCGCACGGCTGCTGGCGGATGCGGTCGACCTGCGGTTCGTGGCGATCTCGGCGGTGTTTTCCGGCGTGGCCGACCTGAAAAAAGCGTTCGCCGAGGCGCGCGAGCATGCGCGGATCGGCAAGCGCACCCTGTTGTTCGTTGACGAGATCCACCGTTTCAACCGCGCGCAACAGGACGGTTTCCTGCCCTATGTGGAGGACGGTACCGTCACCCTGGTCGGCGCGACGACCGAGAATCCGAGCTTCGAACTCAATGCCGCGTTGCTCAGCCGCGCGCAGGTGCTGATCCTGCAGCGGCTCGACCGCGCCGCGCTGGAGAAGCTGCTCGACCGGGGCGAGGAGATCGAGGGGCGCCCCCTGCCCCTCACCGCGGAGGCGCGCGACGCGATGATCGCCAGTGCCGATGGCGACGGGCGCTTCCTGCTCAACCAGGCGGAGACGCTCTTTTCGGTCGACCTGCCCGAGCCGCTCGATCCGGCCGGGCTGTCGGCGTTCCTGCAGCGGCGCGTCGCGGTCTATGACAAGGACCGCGAGGGGCATTACAACCTCATCTCCGCACTGCATAAATCGATGCGAGGGTCCGATCCGCAAGCCTCGCTTTATTATCTCGCGCGGATGCTGACCGCGGGCGAGGAGCCGCTCTACGTGCTCCGCCGCATCACGCGCTTCGCCAGCGAGGATATCGGGCTGGCCGACCCCAATGCGCTGGTGCAGTGCCTCGCCGCCAAGGACGCATACGAGTTCCTCGGATCGCCGGAGGGCGAACTCGCGATCGCTCAGGCCTGTCTCTATTGCGCGGTCGCGCCCAAATCGAACGCAGCCTATACCGCGCAGAAGGCCGCCTGGCGCAGCGCGAAGGAAACCGGCTCGCTGATGCCGCCGCAGAACATCCTCAACGCCCCGACCAAGCTGATGAAGGATATCGGGTACGGCAAGGGTTACGCCTACGATCACGATACGTCGGAGGGCTTTTCCGGGTCGAACTACTGGCCCGAGGAGATGAGCCCCCAGACCTTCTACATCCCGACCGATCGTGGCGTGGAGAAACGAATCGCGGAACGGATGGCCTATTGGCAGGAGTTGAAGGAGCGCGGCGGATGAGGCTCGACTGGAACAGCATCACGGCATTCGCGCTCGGCCTGCCCGATACGGAAATGTCGACCAGCTATGGCAAGCCGGCGGTCAAGATCGTCTCCAACGGCCGCGCCTTTCTCCATCCCAGCCGGGAGGCGGATTCCTTCGTGCTCGCGATCGACATCGACACCAAGGAAATGCTGATGGAGACCGATCCGGACACCTTCTGGCAGACCCCGCATTATGAGGGCTGGCCCGGGGTGCTGGTGCGTTACGACAGCAATGATCCAGAGCGAGTCCATGCGATGATCGAGCGGTCCCGCGACTGGAGCGCCGCACGGCCGCGATCGAAGCCACGCAAAGCCAGGGCATGAGCTTCACCTGGGACGAGGCGGTCGCTTTCGCCCTGACCTTACCGGGTGTGTCGATGGGGACCGGTGCGCGGGGATCGACCTCGCCGCAGGTACGCGGGAAACAGATCGTGTCGGAGGGGCGGACGCCGGGCGATTTCGTGCTGCGCGCGACGCGTGAAGAGATCGGCGTATTGATCGAGACCGACCCGGGCTGTTTCTGGCAGACGCCGCAATATGAGGGCTGGCCCTGCGTGCTGGTGCGATCGATAGCGGCGGACCCCGACCGCCTGCGCGCACTGATCGAGCGCGCCTGGTGGGACCGTGCGTCCGGAGCTCAACGGAAGAGGCGCGGTGGCGACCGCCCCTGACCATTTCACCCGTTTCGCGGCGATCGACTGGTCGGGCGCCAAAGGCCAATCCCATCCCGGCATCGCGCTGGCGGTATGCGAGGCTGGCGACGCAGCGCCGGTGATCATCGATCCGCCGGGCAAGGCCTGGTCGCGCACCGAGATCCTCGAATGGCTCCGCGCCCGCGCCGACGAGCCGTTGCTGACGGGGTTCGATTGCAGCTTCTCGCCGCCGATCCTCGAGCGCGGCGCCTATCTGCCGGGCGAGGATACGCCGCTCACCTCGCGCCCCTTCTGGGCTTATGTCGATACCGCCAGCCCCGATATGGATCTGGGTGCCGCATCCTTCCTGGAAAATCGACGAGGCCGGCATTTCTATCTCGGGGCGGCCGACGGACCGAAGGCAAGCTTCATCCATCTGCGCCGCAGCGAGGCGCACTACAAGGCGAGCGGCGGCCACAAGCCCTCTTCCCTTTATGATGCGATCGGGGCGGCTCAGGTGGCGAAGGCAAGCTTCGCAGGCATGCGATTGCTTCACCATCTCGGCACGGCAATTCCCATATGGCCGTTCGATCCGGTGCCGGACAGGGGCGCTATGATCGTCGAAATCTACACTTCGATCGCAGCCCGCGCGGCGGGCAAGCGCAAGGGCCTGAGCAAGTTCCGCGATGGCGAAACGCTGGATGCGGCGCTGGCCGTCATGGGATCGAAGCCGCACGTCCCGCTCGCGCGCTATACCGACCACGCGACCGACGCGATCCTCACCGCCGCATGGCTGCGCGCCAATGCGGGCCGCGCAGATCTCTGGCATCCGCAAGGCCTGACCGCTGACATTGCGGAACGAGAGGGCTGGACCTTCGGCGTCGTCTGACGCATTGGGCGGCCACGTGCCGGTTTAGCTCAGCTGGTAGAGCAGCGGTTTTGTAAACCGAAGGTCGCGGGTTCGATTCCTGCAACCGGCACCATCCCCCCAAATACCCCACCTTGATTGCAAAAAAGCTTGAAAGGTGAAGTGGTTAGGGCGGTTCTAAACCCGCTTTCACGGACGTATTCCAAGCGGTCAGCAAAGACCAGTTGCAGTACCATTTGCCGCAATTTCAATTGGCCAGAAGCCCATAGTTTATAAGGACTTGCGAGGAAAATCTTCGCGGTTCTAAATGCATCTTCGAAGCTTCCGAGCGGGCGACCGCAGTTTGCAAGCTTTTCTCGCAGCTCGGCCTTGCGCAGTTCGTGCTCATGGATTCGCTGCTCGTAGGCCTCGCGAACCGCTTCCACCTTCGTCTTCACGATGTAGTCCAGAAGTTGGCGAACATCCTGCTCGATCTGCCTGATTTCGGTGTTCAGAGATTTCGTCCGCTCCTCTGCCCCTTCCGCCATTTGATGCCACAGCGCCTGCAATCCATCCAACACCAGCGAATATGCGGACGGCGTTGGCGTGAGCGACCGCAACAGATCGTCAAACTGCCCTTCGATAACCTCGCGGCGGATCGTGCGAGAGTAAGCTTCGCACCCCTTGTTGAAGCAGTGGTAATAGGCATGGCGGGAAACGCGGCCTTTGGCCCAATAGGCGGTTAGCGGCTTTTGACAGCAACCGCACACGACAAAGCCGCGCAAGGGAAATTCCTCGCTGTGTTCCTTGCGGACGGTTCCTCGCGCTCCGGCTTTAAGGCGCTTCTGAATCTTTTGGTAAGTTTCCATCGAGATGAGCGCCGGATGCGTGGCGCGGCGCAGGGCCACGTCCCATATCGGCCTGTCGATATATCCAGCGTAAAAGGGATTGGTGAGCATCCGATGGGCGTATTCATCGCGAACGCGCCCCGTGGAATCGCGCGGGTACTCCGGTTGATCTTGGAGGTATCGCGCGACTTCGGCCTGCGTTGCCAACTGACCGCAGGCGAAGGCTTCCAGCGCATTCTTGACGATGGTCGCGACAGGCTCAACGAGTTCAATAACCGCGCTATCCTTTTTGCTTTGCTTCGGGCGAAAGCGATAGCCTTTCGGGACTTGAAAGACCCATTGGCCACGCAGAAAGCAGCCCTGCATCCGCCTGCGCGTCTGCTCGGCGTTCTGTCTGCGGAATTCGCCGTTCATGGTCGCCTCGACCATTTCCAAGACATCTTCTTCCGGGTCATCCTTGTAGACGCGTCCCGGAGATTCCAGTTTGCCGCCTGCGCCAAAGATCGCATCACGGATCGCGAGGTGCGCACGCATGCCCCGCGCGATACGGTTGAGGTGGTCAACAAAGACGCGCGTGCCGGGCTTGCGCTTTTTCAGAAATCTCACGGCATCGTTGAGCCCATCGCGATTAGCGGTTTTCCCGGTAAGATCGTCACGGAACACCTCTAGGACTTTGACGCCTTTGCGCTCCATATAGTCGCGCAAAAGAGCTTCCTGCGACTCAAGGCCGTGGCCTTCCTCGACCTGTTTCGGGTCGGAGACGCGGCAGTAAATGATGCCCTCGTTTTGACGATCTGATTTCATAGGCATTCGCTTCCTGCCGCCCCCTTGGCAGCCTCTTCAAATATTGATGTCACGGTCTTCTCTGATTCTACGGCATATTCAGATGACGGAGGATCGCCGAGCCAACTTATCCCCAAGAGATTTTCGCCCGCTTCGGCCCCGTGCCAAAAGTAGCGTGCGATGAATTCGAGAACATCGCTGAGGACAGAGAAATGCTCGCGCTGCTGAGCTTCTGTCAGGCCGCTATCGGCATAATGGTGGGCGAAGTCGGCATATTCGAGGGGCATAGGAAACACGTTTCTCCGCCGAGCCTTCGCGCGGCGGTTCAGAGTAAGAGGTTGATGGGAAATACCGCCATCGCCCGCGCATCTTGGGGGTTTGCCCAAAACGAAAAGGCCCCGCGCGAATGGCGGGGCCTTGGTTACGCAGTGAGAGCGAAACAGCGCTAATCAGATCACAGGGGCAAGCCCGAAAGCAAGGAATTTTATCCTAAGAATACAGTCGTATGCCTAACGCTCACGGTCGAAATCCTGCTGCAACGTCCCGGCGTTGCGGCCCCGGAACTGGCTGCAATCTTTGGCAACGGCGGCTGATTGTTGCGCGGACGCTTGTTGGGCAACGGTCTGGACATTGCCGTTGCTTGCATTGTCAAACCCGGTCTCGAACCCGATAGCCGCGCGCTGGAGATTTGCGCGCACATGCTGAAAGCGAGCTTCTTGCTGTTGCGCTTCGATGGCGTTCACTGCCGGGGTGATGGGTCCGCCCGGCGTATATTCCGGCGTTGCGCGCGGCGCGCGGCGTTGTTCGTACAATTGTAAAAACTCCGCGCGCGTAGAGATATCGGGCGGTGCCGCGCCAAGGGGAACGTGTCTGGACATAGCCATTCCTTTCCGTCACCAAGGCCGGTGACCGGCGACATATCGCACGGTGCCTGTCTGGGTCTGGGGGTATTCAGACAGGTGCACCCGGACACTCTCCGTTACGACCTGGTGCCAGCGTTTGCCCCAGAAGCCGCCAAGTTTCACGCGGTCACCGTCGTTCGAATGGTACGGGTTGGGAAGCCAGTAACCGTTTAAATCCGGCTGCTCCCAGTAGGGGAACTTATCGATGAGCAAGGGCGGCACCTCGCAGCCGGATAAGAATCCGATGGCGTTGCGGTCGGGCAGCGCGAGTACCTCGTCCTGCGAAATCAGCGGGCGTTGCATCTTGCTACGATTTTGCGCAGCCTCGCCGTAGTGTGAGAAGTCGAACGCTGATGCGAACGGGTCGCCACCATTCATGACGTTCCGCGCGGCCTCCCACTGGTGACGCCGCGCCGCCTCGCGTGCGAGATTGTCGTCGTATTGAAGGGTCTGATTACCGCACATGCGCGCGATGAAGCTTGCCGTCTCGGGATCGCGCGTCCCCAGAAACAAGCGATATTGGGCGCTTCCCATCAGGCTCTGGATCGCTTCGCGGTCAAACGCGCGCGAGATTTGCGCGAGGTCCTGATAGACGGCGATTACGCGCAGACCCATTCCGCGACCGTATGAGAAGCAACCGATAAGCCCTTCAAATCGGCCTAGTTGTCCGGCCTCATCGACGATGAGCGTAACGCTCGGCGAGTCCGGGGCCTGTGATTTGTAGAGGCGCGTGACCATGAAAATCACGCGGAGCAACGGAGCCCAGAGCCCAACATACTCGATAGGGATGTTGAGGAAGACGCTGACGCTTCGCGCGGGATTGACGATCTCGGCGAGCGAGAAATCCGGCACCTCAAGAGCCGTTTGCAACATCGGATCGGCCATGAATCCGAGGTGTGAATGAAGGGTGCTGACGATGCCGCTGAACTCGCGGGGCGCGTCACGTTTCTTTTCAGGAATCTCCCCGCCGATGCGCTGCACGTCATCGAACCGTGATCGCGTCATCGCATCGAGAATGGCAGCGAGATATTCCGGGTCGGCGCTGATCGCATTTGCCACGCGGTATAGATCGGGCAGGCTCGCACGCCCGGTAACCTCAACGAGAACCTTCATAATGGCGACGAGATATTGGCGGGCGGTGATCTCGAAGTGCTGACCGCTCGGGCTCCCGCTCAGCGGGATCAGGGCTTCGGCTATGAAAGTGCAATTCGTATGGAGCAACGGGTCGGACAGGCATAGAATGTCGAGGACGTTGAGCCGATGCTGCGGCAGGATATGCGGGTGTAGCCCGCATGGGTTGAAGCAGTAGGCGAAGGCTTTCCAGCGGGCGAAATTGTGGAGCGTCACGGCGGCGATTTCGCCACGCGGGTCGTTGACGACAACGCGCTCGCCGTTGAGTTGCATGAGCAACGGCCCGAGTACGTCCCTGAACTTCCCGCTGCCCGCACCACCGACCACAAGCCAGTGGCCGTCCGATTTCAGTTTCAGGCGGCGGCGCATGTGCCGATTGAGAAAGAAGCCGATAGGCAGTCCGTCACTGCCGAACAGGCCCGCTCGTTCGAAGTCGCGCTCGTTCGCCCAGCGGGCGGAACCGAAGCGCATTTCTTCCGCGTCGAAATGCATATGAGTATCCTTGAATGCCGGAACGGGCGACGGGATTGCTCCCGCCGCCCGCCCATGAAGTGCCGCTGTGACGGCTGCTATTTCAGAAGATGATCGCCAGAATGACGATCACGACGATGACGCCGACGATGATCTCGCCGACACTCGTCCCGCTGGGAGGGCGCGGAACGCCGATCAGGCCGGGCTTGAAGTCAATAATGGTCATTGGCTGCTCCTTAGTTAGGGGTCGCCGCGACAAGTTCGCCTCGACGTGATTTCCAACTACGGCAGCGTCGCGCGTGGTTTGGGGGCTTAGAGAAAGCGTCGGCACCGATTGGTGCAGCGGAACGATCCTATGGCTATCCGATGCAAACCTGTGATACATCGAACAAAGTGGGAACGATTGCCGCCAACGAGCCGCGAGGTTTAGCTTGGCGGCGTGAGATTGAGAGCGGCGGAGCGGCGCCGATGGGCGGGCGATGATGGCTGAAATACCGGAACTGAAAGACATCCTGCGCGGAGAACTTGCCGAGCAGGCGGATTGGATCGTCGCCAATCTGGACACCTCTATTAGCTGGCCCGTGGAAGCCCAGAAGGTTGCATATTTGGGGACCGAGTTCTGGCTGGTGCCCGTTACGCGTGAAAGCTACCCTGCGGTTGCGACGAAGCGCCACGCCGAGTCCCGAGAAGAAGCGCGTTCGAGGTTGATGCGTTTTCTTAGCGCGGTTTCGTGGTCAGAGAGCGCCGGGATCATGGTGGATTCCTTTGGGGGCGGAAACTTGCCGAGGCCGATGGGCAGGCAGAAATCATCTGGCCTGACGATCACACAAGATTTGAATCTCACCTATCTGCCCGAGCCAACCGATGACAGGGGCAGATTAGCCATTGCCCTGATGCGCGAAGCGCGTGGCCTAAATCACCCGGCCTACGCGTTCCTAACCTTCTACCGAGTGTTGGAGGCCGCAATTCCTGCGCCGCATCCCGCGCGCGACAATTGGATTACCGCCAATCTTGGGAGACTGCGCAACCCTCATGCACAGGACGCGCTGAAGGCGTTGAATGCCGCTGGGGTGCTCAATGTGGCTGACCACATACGAAAGGCGCGCAGACATGCAATTGCCCATGCTGGCACTGGAGCAATTATAAATCCCGACGATGTTAAGGAAAGCGACAACATCCGATCCGAACTCCCAATTATGATCGGGCTAGCTGAATTGGCTATCGAAGAAGAGATAGGAATTAAGACGCGGCACACGGTATGGAAGGAGCACCTCTTCGAACTTGAAGGGTTCAAGAACCTGCTTGGTGCGGATCGCGTGCAAAGCATCGTGGACAGAGTTGCGCCGCCCGATGGTGAGGTGATCGATCTGCCCCTGATTGACATCGAGCTTCGCCGTCGCGAGCCTTACGCGCCGCTCCAAAAGATGCAGCCGTTTCATGCGTCCCAAGTCGAAAACCGCCTCCAGCTTGTCTACGCGTCGCCCGACGATCTCGTGAAAATCATTTTCGAACTGGATTTTGAGCAGGAGCGCCTGCGTTTCGACTGGAACGACGGAATCCTTGCGAACGATGACGGGTCAGCAAATGCGGCGAGGCACGCTGCCGAACTGACCCGGTTCGTCAGCGACTATCTCGGCAACGGGGAACTGCACATATTTGAGAGCGACACGCGCGAACTTCTGTCGAGGGTTGATGCGTTCATCCCGGTGAACTTTTGGGCGAACCATGATGCGCTGAACTCGCAGATTCAGCGGTGGAAAGAAGAAGCAAGCCAACGCGAGGCCGCATGATGAGCCTCAACATGTACGGAGGATATGATGATTTCCGTTGATGACGTTATTGCGCGCCACAGAGCCGAACGGGATCGAGAATTGGAGGCGGCGCGAGATATCGACAACGGGCGATGCCGATTTTTCGAGGCGAATGGCGGGGAGCCGATGCGGGACGTTACGACTGAACGGCGCGCAGAACATCAGCGGATTGCCGACATATTGGACTCGACTGCTTTGTGGCTGGAGGGCCGCTCTCAGCAAGTGAGCTAACGCGCGACGGCACACTTTTAGCCTTGGGGGTTTCGGGGAAGCAGGGCCGCTTCCCTGAATGGTGATCAAACGGCCACCCGTTTGAATGGTGCTGGTCCGGCTCGATGCCGATGAAGCACCACAGGCGGAAAGGATGCAACGGAGAGAGCGCAGCGGCTCCTTGCCAAGATGCACGGGTATTACCCGCGCACATCTTGCCGTCCGTCTTTTCAGGCACATCTTGCCGTCCGCCTTTTCAGGCACATCTTGCCATCAGCCCAATGCGCATCTTGCTGTCAAGCGTCATGCTTGCCGGCCCCTTTGCCCGCTTCTACGCGCCAAAACCAACAGACATCTTTTTGCCTAGATACCAGCACGCCCGCGTTTGCCTGGTACTCAAATTGCCCCGTTTGAGAAAGATCGCAATCAGCTTCACCCCACTGTTCTCCATCGGGGTTGAAATGACGGATTTTACCATCCGTCCCCCATGAAAATAGAGTCAAAATCTCGGGTGCCCAGATCAGGCCCAAGGCCGTCCCCGTGTGCTTGCCAAAAATCCGATGCGTATCCTCCTCGCTCCGCCAGCATCTAATGACACCGTCCGCCGACCAAGAAAAGAAAGATCGAACATCGTTAGCCCAGAGGCCACCTAGAATCTCAGCCGGGTGCCCATTAATCTGATATTCTATTTCTCCCTTTAAATTCCATATTGATATCGTACAATGATCAGTCAATTGAACAATTTTTCTTATCTCCGGAATGAAACAGCAGCCAAATTTTTGATTTAGTATCCCAAAATCTGGTTTCACATCTTCCAAAAGAATGGTATCCACGGCCGCATAGAACTTTTTCTCATCTCCTTCGAGATCGGTTTCAAACATCTTCTGCCATAGAAATGACGCTTCTTCAAGAGAGCCAGACTCTCCAATAAACCACCGATAATTACTCCAAAAAACGAAACGGTCTCTCAGCCCCAAGTGCAATTCTTGTATCTCCCGCGTCGATATCATAGGGGAGAATAGCTCAGCAGCCCACAACCAATCCTTCATCATTTTGGCGCAAAAGGCGTTAGAATTGTATCTTATTTGACGCTTTACGATAAATTCTCTGTCTGAGAGCAGCTTGACTAATAATTCCATTTCCTTAGCTCGATGCACCTCCAAGTTCCGAAGGGCATAGTTGCCTTCTCCTAGTAAATCATGCTCTTCTAGCGCCAGAGAACGTTTATATATCGCGAAAATTCTGAGCAGATACGCTGGGGCATATTCAACCCAATGATTTGAATAATATTGCCTATTATCCTCCAGCGTGACTGATATCCTACGCAAATATATTATCGCCCTCTGGCCTAGTTTATATAAAAATTGATTACGAACCCTCTCTGACGAAATCGAAAATTCTGACGTCGATTTACTATTAGATATTTTAATCCATTGCCGAATCTCACTAGGGATCGTAAAAACAGGCGGCGGACCAGAGTCCCGTCCATGAGTCTGGGTGTAGAAATTTTCGGAAATTGGGCACTCTGCGCATATCAATATACAGAAAAAGTCTCCCCACACATTCCAACAAGGAGCACTCGTTAAATTCTGCCATATCCCGTCAATTTCCTTCGATATTTCATGTGGCACAATCTCTCGACTATCGCGAGATGAGTTGTAATGAATATTCTTGTTATTTACGGAATACTCTAAATATTCTAATACGTTCTTTGTTGACTCGGCGAGATCCGACGATGGAGGAAAATTTTTGTTGACCTTCTCAAGACTAACTCGCTCTCGCCCAAATACCAACTGCTGAACATCCGGTGAAAGGCTGGAGACTGATGAGTCGACTATCAACCTGTCATGTTTTATGCTTGGCCGATCCGCGAATGGGATAGGTCGACGGTAAACGTCACCCAGTCCAACTTTCTTATAGAGCGTATTCCCGCCTTCTTGGTCGTGTGTCCAAAGCCATCCCAAAAGGGGTAGCACGCCCTTCTGAAACTGACCTTTGGGTATGCGAACTCGGATATGGTTCAGCTTACTGAGGTCGGATTTTCCAGGTGGCAGTTCGACATGAAAGTGAGAAAAAAATCGCTTCAGCAGTTTAAAAAACTCCTGTCGCTTCGATGAATGGCCGCTACCATCGCCTAGCTCCGCCGCCTCCCAAACGGCTTCAACAAGGGCACGGCGGCGAAACTCGGTTTTCTTTATATAGTCAGCATCGCGCGGGTATTCGCCAGCATCGTTTTCCATCGCCTGCGACACGAAGAACCCTCTTGTGGTTGCTCGCGCAGCAATCTCGCATCAATCGGATTGCATAGCTAGGGTGAGGGTGTGTGGCCCGGCGCGTCCTGCAAGTCCTTCTCCGCACTTAATTGCTCACCGTTAACGAAGAAGTCTTCAAGTGTCGTATTACCTGTTTTGGGATCACGATAAGTCAAGGCAGGGCCGTCGGATCGATGTGTACGGTTATGATTAAACCACTGCTCAACATAAGCTACGCCGGTATCAGCATCACGGTGAATAAGCGCAGGTGCGCCAACGCGATGTAGTTCACCACGCAACTTCCAACGCTCGTATTCGACTACGCCGGTTACCGGATTTTGCCGGATTTCAACTTCATACGTTTCGATCATATGCCATTTTTTGTTATGTTATGAGGCAAATGTTATGATATTACATAACTGACAATTGTGCAACAAGATTCGGCGCTGTTTGACGCTCCCTGTAGCCGGGGCAAATCCTCAGGCCCGCAGTTGCAGTATTGAAACGCGCGTCAGGAAAATGGCGTCATTCGAGTCTGTCGGCGGAGCGCGGCCTCGCCGCTCCAGAGCGCCTTGACGTTCCAGCCCGGCAATTTGCCCCGGCTACACGTTCCCTCACCAAATACTCACCAAAATCACCAAAGTCTCACTGACGACAGCAACGCGCCGTTAGGGCAGCAGAATCGGGCTGGGCGACGGCCCGGTCGGCGAGGGCATTCCGCCCCCGTCGGGAGCCGACGGGCTCCATCAACTCGTTTGATGGAGGACTAGATGTCCAAGTTGCCGAAACACTGCCCTCGCTGCTTCTTCCGCCAGCTAAAGGCGACCTTCGCGTCCAACGACAATGAGAATGGTTGGTGCATCTACCTTCCCTGCGACTGCGAAATCGCCGACCGATTCTATATCACGCGTACAGGCAAGGCGGTTGTCGATCTTGGCAAGCCGCGCCGGCAGATTCCCGATTGGGTCTGTGACACGATTGAGCGATTTGATCGGGCAGGCGGGAAAGCCTTCTACCGCCGTAGTGGCCTAGCCTTCGATTTGGCGAACCTTCCGGATTTCGGCGAGGCGTTTGGTGAGGATGGATCAGCCAGCAACGTGAGAGATCTGATGAATTGCTCGGTTCACATACCGGGCCGTGTACTTCAGCCGATGCGCGACCGGGCGCGGCTGATATCGACGGCACTTCACATTGAGCGGATGGATTTGGTCGCCCGTCACAATTTGTAATGGAGAAACGGCGACGTGAAAGCGCCGCCGTTTCGGTTGGGGCGGCTCTAAACGAGCCGCCCTTGTCCCTCGTCGTCGCGGGGCTTGATCGCCCGCATCACGATGCGGCCCGCGAGAGGCACGGCATCGCAGGAAATCGAGAAGCCGAAACCGTCCTTGTTCGGCCATGCTGCTCCAATCGGAGTCCAGTAACTCCTATCGCCAGAGCCCGTGACGCTGTAAATTCGGTGGGTTGGTTTGCTGTTCGATTGCGTGGTGGTCATGATCTTCTCCTTTTTCCGCCGCGACCATTCGCGGCTTCGTGGGAGAGGACTCGGAGCGGGCCGTCGGAGCCGCCGATCAAACCCCGCGCGTATGCGCGCCAGCGGGGCGGAGTTGCACAACCCCGGACCTGATCCGGGGGCGGAAGCGAGCCGGGTTGATTGGCGGCGCGGCTCGATCAACGCTCCCGTAGAGATGCCGCTTGATGGTTAGCGCTGAAAGAGGTGAGGCCAAAAAGCTGAAAGTCAGATATCCGAACTACGGCGCGGTGCAATTAACGCCAAAGTCGTAGCTGGTGGTCCCATCGACCGTGACCTCTGCCTTTCGCATGGGTAGGGTCCGGCCCTTAAATGTTTCGGGATAGTCCCCGCGCCAATCGAGATCGCTATCCGCGACGTAGGCGTAAAAGTAGATTTCGGGTGATGCGGTAAGAATCCGCGCGTCGCCCTGCAATTCGAGGAACAAGTGCTGGCCGGGATTCACTTGCCACGACCCGTTTGTCGTCCACCCGTTCTTCGGGTCGTTCCATTTGACGAACAGGCGAACTTCGCGGGCGCAATCGTTCTTGAACCAGATCGGATGGGGACCGGGTGTGGTCGCCCTGCCAATGCGCCCGACATAGGCCGAAAGTACTGCTGCGCCGATCAGCAGGATGAAGCCGGATATGAGAAACGCCTTGAGCGTATGCAGCAGGAACACAAGGATGCGCGCCGCGCCGTAGGCAGCTATCGCGGCGGCAAGAGCGCCGGGGACGCCGTTCACGGCATAGCCGACAAGTCCGCAAACGATTGCCGCCGCAACGCCGAGGCCATTTGCCTGTTCGGTTGCGTCAATGCGCTCGGCGCTCACCGATAATATTCCCGCACGACATCGCGGATCACGCGGGTAAGTTCGGGGCCGGAAATCGTGTTGGGGTTGATCGGGTTGGTGACATGATGGCCTTTTGCGTAGATTTCGAGGGCAGGCACCGTGTCGTCCGGGCCAACGAATATGCCTTCGACGGCGTAGCCTTCAAACACCGCCTGCTGGATCGCACTGCGGAGTTTGGACCAATTCGCCTTCGTCACGCCGAAAATGACAATAACGGGTGCCGTCTTGGTGAATTGCGCTGCCGAGAATCGAACTGAGTTCGGCCCAGCCTTTCGCGCATCGCTGAGCGGGACATTGATGTCGGCAGCGGAAGCGGCGCGCGTTTGGGCCAGTGCGGTCGATGGCTGCGCCGCTAGGGCAGCCGCCACGACAAGTGCGGCGCATTGGGAAAAGCGAAAAGGTGATTGCATGTAGTCCTCCCGCCCCTGCGGGAAGAATCTAGGACCATGCAACCGTATCTACAATTTTGTCGCAGCGTAATCTTGTATTATCATAGGCTTATACTCGCGGCCCTTTCGCTGATCTACTTTAGCGTTTGGGTAAAACGCGCAGAAATCCGCGCCTACGAAAAATATTGGCGCAACCCTATTGTAGAAACTGTCGCATGGTCGGGAGAGCCTTACTCATGTCGTTCATCCAACTCGGCCAATGGCAGGTGCGCGATTCCACAGGGCGACGCAAATATGTGAGCGCCGCCGAACGCGCGCGCTTCCTCAATGTCGCCGATGGGTGCGCGCCAGAAGTACAAGCGCTGTTCTACACGCTGGCGCATACGGGGTGCCGCGTGACCGAAGCGCTCGAACTTACCCGCGACCGCATCGACAATGAGGCTGGTGTGTTGGTCTTTCGAACGCTCAAAAGGCGCAAGACCGTCTACCGCACAATGCCGGTGCCGGATGCACTCATACAAATGCTGCTGGCGCTTCCGGGTCGCGCCGATGGCCGTGTTTGGAAGACCCACCGATCCACGGCATGGCGCTGGGTCAAGCACGCGATGATGCTGGCGCAAATCCACGGACCCATGACCTGCCCAAAGGGATTGCGTCACGGCCTGGGCATTCGTGCGGCTGCGCAGAAGGTGCCGCCGAACCTGATTCAGAAGTGGCTCGGTCACAGCAGCATCGCGACCACGGCAATCTATCTCGATGCCGTGGGGCTTGAAGAGCGCGAATTTGCCGCAAGGATGTGGGATTAAGGCGCAAACTCTTTCGTATCGCTTGCCATGACAACACGCTTGTTAGCCTCAACAGAATTGTGATTGAGATTGGCACTGACTGCGCGACGGTCTGATCCCTCGGCATCGGTTACCGCGTCGGCAGCTATAACCTTCGCGCGGTTGCTGTCCGTCTGGAGCGTAGCTTCGCCGAGTTGCTGCGCCCCCAACACGGTTGCGGCGCGGCGTTCGGCAAGAATGCGCGCCTCATCCGTATCAGCGCTTTCAATATCCTGTTGCGCTCCGATCACATCGAGCCTTTCGAGTGCGACCTGATCGCGGCGCTTCACCTTCGCGTTCCATAGCGTTTCAAGTTTGCCGTCTTCACGGTCGAGGTCGCGCCGATGGCGCTGGATCACGTCGAGCAAGTCGTCGCGTTTTGCTTCTTCGGCGGTGATACCAGCGGTGCGCAACAATGAGGCATAGGCGGGATCGCTCGGGTCCTTGCCCGATCGCTTGAGGCGTTCAACCTCATCGAGCGCTTCGAGGGACGCCCCTATCTCGGTGCGGCGAGTCTCGATGTCATCAATTTCCCGGTTCAATGCTTCCAATTCGGCGTCGAGGGCTGCGAGGCGCTCAGCAAGTGCGGCACGGTACTGTTCGAGGGCAACGCGCACATCGCGGTGACGCTCTTCCTCGTGCCGGGCGATTTGAAGTTTGCGGGCGGCGGCCAATGCGCCGGGCAGGATGAAACTCGGGCTCGCTTCGGGGTTAGCATCCCCCTTGTTCAAGAACCCCATGCCAAGGTTGAAGCGGTCGCGGTCGGCGATTTCGCTGCCCTGCAGGGCAGTAGATTTGCGAAGCAAATCTACTGCTGACGAAAAATAATTGGTGAGCAAACCGCCCGCGTTTCGCGGCGGTCGATACATATCGGGGATGGCTGATTTCAGCCTGTCAGTTTCGGCGTCCAGCGCCATTTGCCCTCTATGGTTCCCGCGCTTCTGCCGTCGCGAAACCACCTCAATTCTACCTGAGCGTGCGTGAAAAAATGGTTAACAAAATGCAAACGGTGGGGGGCCTATCCCAAAGGCGTATCCCCCGGTGGCAGCGCCGGAACGGGTTATCCCCGGACATGCAAATGACAGGAGGTCAAGCATGTTCGGCAACGGAAACACATCAGGAAATAGCGGCGGAGCGGCCCCAATCCCCCGCGCGGCGCTATGGCTGTCGATAACGGCGGGAATCGCCATCAGCTTCGTATCGAGCCCCAAGCTCTATGCATGGTCGGTGGATTGGGCGGTCACTAGCGCGGACATGGGTCCGGTGCTGACGTGGATCGGATCGGTCTTCTGGTTTTGCCTTGTCGCGGTCCTAACAGCGACGTTCGCAAATCTCGCGCTCTTGTCCTTCATCATTTTCACGACGTTCTGGGTCGGAGTGATAAGCACGCGGTTCAAGCGATACTGAAAGACCCAAGTGCGGATTTAGAAAGGCGGCCTGCGGGCCGCCTTTTTTATGGCTCCAATCCGAAATCGCGATTGCGTTCAACAGGCGGCGCAGGCTGGCGCTGCTGCTCAGGTGCGCGTTCAATCTGCGGCTGCTGGGATTGAGCGTTCATGAAGGCATCGCGCAAATTCTGCGCCGGGGCCTTTTCCCGTTCGGAAACATGATCCTCACGCTGAACCGGAATCTTTGTCGGTTCAGGAACGTGAATCTCGCGCTGCCGATCAAGATCGCGGTGAAGCTCCAAAACCTTGGCGGCATGAGCATGCCGCACGGCGACAATCTCACGCTGGAGTTCAGCCCGCTCGCGCATTTGCGCAGCCATAAGATCGGCACGCTGCCTGCGGTCGCGTTCCAGCGCTTCCCATGCCTCGCGCTCGTTCTCAGTGCGGACGCGTTGATATTCACCCCGCAAGCGGTCCCACAGTCCAGCAAGACCGGATCGCAGCCGGGAGGCGCGTAGGGCGTTCTCGGCCTCCGCGCGGGCGCGGATTCCAGCGTCGATCAATTGCCGCTCGGTCTTGTGCTGAGAGCCCATTGCGCCGCGCTTCTGGTCGAGTGGCGCAAGCGCCTCGGCCCTGTCGGCATCGGCGCGTTCGATAAATCCCTTGAGCTTGGGAAGGACGATCCCGGCTATATGCGCGTGCGTAGCTTCGACGCTGCGCAAATTCTCGATATCGCCAAGCCGCTCGCGCACCTCCTTGGTGCGCTTGTCCAAGAGCTTGGGAACCGAGAAAATCTCGCCCTCGATGGTCATGGCAACATGACCGCGCTTGTCGCCCTTGGCGAGATAGAGCCCGCGCTGTTCGAGGGCGCGGGCAAACGCTTTGCCGTTGCCGGACACGGCCCAGCTTTCCTGCGCCAGCATTTTGAGTTCGCGCGGATCGCGCCCAACGCGTTTGCATTGCTGCCATTCGGCGAGGTCGAACGTGCGCGGGTCACGCTTCTTCTTGTCGATGAAGCCGGGTGGCAATTCCCATCCCTGTTCGAGATAGATGCCCTTGGCGATCTGGTTGAGCTTGGTCTTGAAGTATGGGAGCGGTTTGACGGTCATCGTCTCGGGGTCGATGCGGGACCATGCCGCATGGCAATGACGACGCGCTTCCTTCTCGTGAAAGATGATGATGCGAGGTTGCCCGGTAAGGCCGTTGGCTTCTTCGATCTGACGGATCGCGTCTTCATATGCCGCGATGCCCGCATTCGAGCCCTGCGGGGCGCTGAGGCTAACGGAGAAGATCGGGAGTTTGGATTTGCAGCTTTGCGCTATGGTTTCCAGTTCGCGCATGGCGTTCGGAACATCCTTGTTCAGAAAGCCGCTCACTTCGTGAACTTCAACGATATCGTTGTCCCGCTCGTTGAGGAGGTGGCGACCCAGCGCCCGCGCATTGCCCCGCGTCGAGCCTTTAAGGATCATTCGCGGCCCCGGGGCCGGATCAGTTTCAACAGCGTCTGGTAGAAGCACTGGATGGTGTTCACCGCCTCATTGATCTGCGCTTGCGTATCCGGGGTAATCGCGAGCGATCCCGAACGGGCGGCATCGGCCAACGCCTGCAAATTCTCTGCAACACGCGAGCGCCCGCTCCGGGCGAGAAGCTGCGCAAGCATGTCACGGTCAACACGGCGGCCCGCGCGGGCATGCCCGCGTTGATCGAACAAAACGGATTTGACGTAGGCACCGAGCGGTATGTTGCCCGCGTCGTGCTTGAGCTGCGCGCGCTCGACCTCCGACAGCCGTATGCAGAACGGCGCGGGGCGCTTCGGTTTCAGGTGTGACATGGAATTCAGGGACGACAAGCGACAAAACCCCGCACCGGATACGGTGCGAGGTATGCGCCTCGACAAGAGGTTGAACGGGGGGTTAGGCCGGGGCCACGCTAAGGACCAAAGGGCTCTGGCAGCTCTGGGTCAGGTGTGAGATATTCTTCGGGAACGTCCTTTAGGACGGCTTCCCACTCGGCGAGGGTCTCGAATAGGTTCGAACTCTCTCCTGCGGGGTGCACCATTTCGAATCGCCAAGATTGCCGCGCCATTGGGCAACGGTACCGCGAGGCCGGTTATTGCTTTCGAGACCCAAACACGACCGCCCGCGCCTCGCCGATTTGCCAGATGATCAATGTCGGCAATCCGATCGCCAGGTCTCGCGCGCGTTTGGCCAAGGATAGCGCCAGCGCAGTTTCCGGCGCCAGGCCGAACAAGGGAGCGGCCAGAGCATAGGCGGCCTCCTGCACGCCGATCGCGCCCGGGACGGCAAACGCAACGCTCCGGAGCGTGAAGATCAGGCTCTCGAGCGACAATGCCGACCAGATCGATATTTCCGAGCCCATCATTCGCAATATGACCCAGCCGCCGACTGCGCTGGCGATCCAGCCGGCAAGGTTGAGCGCAAAGGCCAGCGCAACGCGTCCGCGTTGCGTATAGGTATCGCGCAACGCATCGGTGATCCCGGTCATGGCGATGACTGATCCGGGCAGGAAATGCTGGGCAACGCGTCCGGCCAGGCCGAGAACCGGGCGTTGGGCGAAGAAGAACATCACCATCACAGCAACCATGACGCCCGTACCGCCGAGAATGAGCGGGCGCAGCGCCGCCGCCTTTTCGCCCGCCGCGAACAGCGTGATCATCATCGCCAGGCCGAACAGGGTGAAGACGAGCTGTGCGCCCATTTCGGTCGTCATATCGACCACAAGGGACGCGTACACCCGCGACGTCGGGATGCCGGCCGTCGTCAATGTCCGCGTACCGATGACGATGCCACCGATCTGAGAAAAGGGCAGCAGGTCCGATACCGCCTCCCGCACGGCCCGCGCCCAAGCGAACCGGCCGATCCGGCCGAGCGGTTCCCCCGGCGCCGCTGCCAGCCAGGCAGCCCCCAATATCGCGAAGGTGGAGATCGAAATGGCGCAGAAGATCAGGAATCCCCCAATCCCGATCCGTCCCGCGACCGCCAGCACGCTGCCGAACCCGATCGAGCCGAAGACCCAGACCGCGGCGGCCAGCCCTGCCAGAGTCGCGAGCAACATGCCCGCGCGTGCGAAATTGTTCAGGCGGTGTCTCCCTTGCGCCCACCCGCAAGGCGCAGCGCGAGACGCATCATCGCCGGCACGAATCGCGGGCGGATCAGCCGCTCGTCATACGCCGCCAGGCGCCGGTCATTCTCGGCGAGGCAGATCCGGGCGAGCTCGGGAAACGTCACCTCGACCCCAAGCTCCTTCGAGCCATTGAGGGTGAAATTGTTCTCCTGCGCCTTGGTGTTATCGTCGCCCATGCCCTTGGCCATGCTGATCCGTTCGCCGATCAGGAACATCCAGACGATCAACACCTTGGCCTCGAACAGCGGCCGGCGCCACCACGGCATATTGCGCCGCCACCAGGCGACCCAGTTGACGAAGAACAGGATGTGCCGCCCCTCCTCGCGCATCACCGGCTCGAACGTGTCGACCAGTTCCTCGGGGAAGAAGCCCGAATCCTTGGCGAGCTTGAACAGGCCGAAGCCGAAGAAACTGTCGATGCATTCCGAATAACCGGTGCGCATGAAGGCGAATTCGGGATCGCGCGGTCGCTTGTATTCCGGCTCGGGCGCGAGGACGATGCCATAGGCCTGCACCATGTCGGCGAGCACGATCTTGTGCCGGCTCTCCTCGAAGCCGTTCATATCGACCGCCGCTTTGAGCAGCGGATCGCCGATCGCCTCACCAAAGGTCTTCACGTTCATGCCCGCGCGCCCTTCGGTCGCGACGGCGATGTCCCAGATCGGCAGGGAGACGATCTTGTCGCGCGTCTCCGGCTCCAATTTGGGCCAGTCGATCAACGCGGGCCGATAGGGATCATGCGTGTCGAGCATGGTCTGGCAGAACAGCGCGCGATGTTCGCGGCTGCCGAGGCGGATCGGGCCGGCGGGGACCGGCTCGGGCTGGGCGAAGTGTTGGAAGCCGTTGGCGATGTTCATGGCGCGGATCTCAAGCGAAGTCTGTGAAGCTCCCCAGCGCGATGCTGTCGCGCGAGATCGCCTCGCGCGCAAGGGGGTCGGTCAGAGCCACAAGCTCGTCGCGATAGGCATAACCCGGGGCGTGAGACGGATAATGATCGTCGGTGGCCGGGTGCGTGTAGATCTCGGTCAGGCCCTCGGGGAGATGGGCGATCAGCCCGCATATGCGCCGAGTGTCCATCGCGCCCGACCAGGCGAGACCGAACACCTGATCAGGCACGGCCATGCCCGCCGCCCGCATACGTCGCCGGACGAGCAGCGCCCATAGTCGCGCGACGTCCATGCCGCCGGTGCCAGGCTCGATCTTCGCCAGAATGTCGCGCGGTTCGATCGGGGCACGCACCGATTTCATGCCGAAGCGCGGCCCGACCTTCAGAATCGCCGAGGCGATCGTCGGGTGCAGGTGAAAATGCTTGTGCGCGTTGACGTGGTCGAGTGGCAAACCGGTTGCGGCGAAGGCGGCGAACTGCGCCTCGACCTCGGCCAGCAGCTGACGTCGTGCGGCGGACTTCGCGAAGATGGTGACGCCCGCGCCGACCATGTCGGTGCGGAAACGACCGGTCGCATCGATCAGGTCGGGCACCTGCTCGGGCGGCAGGGTCGGGCGGCCTTCGACCAGGACGAGGTGCAGACCGACGCCAAGCCCCGGCATCGTCCTGGCCCGCGCGACGGCATCAGCTGCCGCGTCACCGGAAACCATCAGGCTGGCAGCGGTCAGGATGCCGTCGTGATGGGCGGCCTGGACTGCCTCATTGACCGCAAGCGCCGCGCCGAAATCGTCGGCGGTGACGATCAGGCGCTTCCCTTCCCGGGTCAGGCTGCTTCCTTCCGCCGGCGCAGAAAGTCGAAGAACTCCACGCCCTCGCGCAGGCGGCGCTTCATCATGTCCCAATCGCGCAGCATCTCCGACACGATCGACCAGATCTTGGACGGGCGGAAATAGAAGCGTTTGTAGAATTCCTCGACCTTGTCGAAGATCACGCTCGCCGGCAGGTGCGGATAGCTGAGCTGCGCGATCTGGTTGCCGCCGTCGGTCAGCAGATGGTCGGTGCCGTCGAACCAGCCATTCTCGGTCGCCTGCTTGTACAGGAAGGTCCCCGGATAGGGCGCGGCGAGCGACACCTGTATCGTGTGCGGATCGATCTCCTTGGCGTAGTTGATCGTCTCCTCGATCGTCTCCTCGGTTTCGCCGGGCAGGCCGAGGATGAAGGTGCCGTGGATGACGATGCCGAGTTCGTGGCAATCCTTGGTGAACTGCCGCGCGACATCGACGCGCAGGCCCTTCTTGATGTTGTGCAGTATCTGCTGGTTGCCGCTCTCATAGCCGACGAGCAACAGCCGCAAGCCATTGGCCTTCAGCACCTCGAGCGTCTTCTTCGGCACATTGGCCTTGGCGTTGCAGCTCCACGATACCGGGAAGCCCGGCTTGCCGAAGCCGAGCTGGCCGAGGGCGATCGCCAGCTCCTCGACGCGCGCATGATTGTCGGTGAGCGTATCGTCGTCGAAGAAGATCTCCTTGGTCTCGGGGATCTCCGTCAGGATATACTGCACCTCCTCGATCACCTTGGGGACCGAGCGGAAACGGTAATTATGGCCGCTGATCGTCTGCGGCCACAGGCAGAAGGTGCAGCGGCTCTTGCAGCCGCGCCCGGTATAGAAGCTGACATAGGGGTGGCGGAGATAGCCGCCGAAATATTTCTCGATGGTGAGGTCGCGCTTGTAGACCGGCGAGACCATCGGGAGGACATCCATGTCCTCGATGATCGCGCGATCCTTGTTGCGCACGAACGCGCCGTCGGGCGCGCGCCAGGTGATGCCGTCGACCGTGGCGAGCGGGTTGCCCTGGGCGATCTCGGCAATCGTGAAATCATATTCTTCTCGCGCGACGAAATCGATGTGCGGCGATGCGGCGAGGCTCTTGTCGGGCTCGACAGCCACCTTGGCGCCGACGAAGCCGATCAGGATATTGGGGTTACGCTCCTTGATCAGCGCGGCGGTGCGGATGTCCTGGCCGAAGCTCGGCGTCGAGGTGTGGAGGATGACGAGGTCGCGCTCGTCGAACTCGTGCTTGATATCGTCCCAGCTCTGGTCGTGCGCCGGGGCGTCGATCAGCTTCGAGCCCTCGACCATCGCCGCCGGCTGGGCCAGCCAGGTCGGATACCAGAAGGACTTCACCTCGCGCTTCATCTGATAACGCGCGCCGGCCCCCCCGTCGTAACCGTCGAACGAGGGAGCCTGAAGGAACAGCGTACGCATCATGCGGGAATCTCCGGATCAGCCGAAACGCGGCCGTCATCTGCCATTCTAAGACGTTGTCCGCGCCAATCAACCGATGCGACGAAGAAGCTTGCGACGAATATCGCGAAGCTGAGGCAATCGCGCACCGGCAAGAGCCATAACGGCATGGCCGGTGCACCGGTCCGGCGGTCGACGGCACGGGCGACAATGGCGCGGACGACGAGCGACATCAGGGCGATAGCCAGGCCGACCATGTGCGCCGGAACGAGCGCCGCACCCAGCAGGGCGAGCGGAAACGGCATGCCGATCACCGACCCGATATAGGCGCCCGGCACGACACCGCGCACCGTCGCGCCCCAGCGCAGTTCGTGCCGCCACAGCTCGGCGAAACTGCGCTCGGCCGAGGCATGGGTGACCAGCATCGGCGGTACCGCCACCTTCTGCCCAAGTGCATGGACTGCTTCGCCGATCGCATAATCGTCGGCCAGCACATCGGCGAAACGGATAAAACCGCCGATCCGGTCGAGAGTCTCACGCCGGATCGCGATGGTCGATCCCATGCAGGGGCGCGCCATACCAAGCGCGACGCCGAACACGGCGCCGGGCAGGAACTGGTAACTGAGCCCCGCCGCGCCGAGCCGCGACCAGAAACCCGCATCGCCGCGGCCAAGATAGAGGCAGGTCACGGCCCCGACATCCGGCGCGTCGAGAGCGGCGAGGACTCGAGAGAGGTAATCGGGCGTCGCGACCATGTCGCTGTCGCTCAGCACCAGGATCGGGTGTTCTGCCCTCGCTATCATGTTGACGAGGTTCGAGACCTTGCGATTCGCGCCGTGGCTCGCAGGATCGATCACGAGGTCGATGGCGATATGCGAATATCGGAGGCGCAGCGCCTCCACCACGGCGATGGCGGGGTCGTCGGCGCGCTGGACGCCGCAGAGAAGCTGGATCGGGCCGGCATGATCCTGGTCGAGGAAGCTCGCCAGGTTTTCGAACAGGCGCGGCTCGGCGCCGTGGAGCGGCTTGAGCAGGGTTATGGCATCAGCGCGGGGGGTGGGTGTCGTTTGTCCGGCCATGAAACGCCGGAACACGATCGTTGCGGCGATCATGTAGAGAGTGCCGATCGCACCGAGCGCCAGCAACATCCATCCGATGACGGCACACGCTAGCATTTGGGCGACGGCCCAAAACCCTTCTCCCCTTGTGGGAGAAGGTGGCGCGTAGCGCCGGATGAGGGGGAGTGAGGTTCGGAACACTCGCGAGTGTCCCCCTCACCCTTCCGTCGCTGCGCTCCTCCCTCCCTCTCCCACAAGGGGAGAGGGAATAAGAAGGTCGACCGACTATTCACACCCGCCATTCTACCTCCCTATCGCCGCCCGCGCATCCTGTGTAGAGCGCGATCGAAACGCGCGGAGGCGGGGTGAGCCAGGGTTCGGATGCGGTGCTGGTCACCGGCGTGTCGGGTTTTGTCGGATCGGCAGTGGCGCGGGCGCTCGCCGCACAGGGGCGGCAAGTGCGTGGTCTCGTGCGCGCTACCAGCCCCCGCGCCAATCTCGTCGATTTTCCCGGAACGCTCGTCGAAGGCGATGCCCGCGACCCGGCGGCGATGGCAGACGCGATGCGCGACGTGCGCCACCTGTTCCACGTCGCTGCCGATTACCGGATCTGGGCGCCCGATCCGGAAGAGATCGTCCGCAACAACCTCGCCAGCACGCGCGCGGTGATGGGCGCGGCGCTGGCGGCCGGGGTCGAGCGGCTGGTCTATACGAGCAGCGTCGCCACGCTGAAGCCCGACCCCGCCGGCCCGGCCGACGAGACCCGCGCCGCCACGCCCGAACAGGCGGTCGGCGCCTATAAACGCAGCAAGGTCGTCGCCGAACGGCTGGTCGAACAAATGGTCGCGGAGCGCGGCCTGCCCGCGGTGATCGTCAATCCCTCAACGCCGATCGGCCCGCGCGATGTGCGGCCGACGCCGACCGGGCGGATCATCGTCGAGGCAGCGAACGGCAAGATGCCGGCCTATCTCGATAGCGGGCTCAACCTCGTCCATGTCGACGATGTCGCCGCCGGCCACCTGCAGGCGCTGGAGAAGGGCCGGATCGGCGAGCGCTATATCCTTGGCGGGCAGGACGTGCGGCTTGCCGACATGCTCGCCGCCATCGCGGCGATCATGAAGCGCCGGCCGCCCACGATCAGCCTGCCGCGCGCGCCACTCTTCCCGCTGGCCTATGCCAATGAGGCGCTGGCGCGGATCACCGGCAAGGAGCCGTTCCTCACGGTCGACGGGTTGAAGATGGCGAAGCATCATATGTTCTTCACCTCGGCCAAGGCGGAAGCCGAATTCGGCTATCGCGCCCGGCCCTGGGAAGAGGCGGTGGCTGACGCGATCGCGTGGTTCAGGGATGCGGGGATGATCCGGTGATCGCCTTCGTCATCGGCGGCCTCAGCCTCGCCATCTGGAGCGGGCTGGTCTTCGCGCATGGCGGCTTCTGGCTCGCCCGCGAACGCGACACTCACCAGGTTCCAAAAGACCCGACCGATTGGCCTGAGGTGGTCGCGATTGTCCCGGCCCGTGACGAGGCGGAGGTGATCAGCCGAGCGATTGGCAGCCTGCGCGCGCAGGGCTATCCCGGCCGTTTCCGTATCATCCTGGTCGATGATTCGAGCAGCGACGGCACCGCCGATAATGCCCGCGCGACTCAGGGGCCGCAGGCGCTGGAAGTGCTGACCGGCCAGCCGCTCGCTGTGGGCTGGACCGGCAAGCTCTGGGCGGTTGCGCAGGGCGTCGAGCATGCCGGCTCAACCCCGCGCTATCTCTGGCTGACCGATGCCGATATCGCGCACGAACCCGACACGCTCCGCACGCTGGTCGCGCGCAGCGAGGCCGGCGGGTTGACGCTCGTCTCGCTGATGGCGGAACTGCGCTGCACGAGCCTGGCCGAACGCGCGCTGATCCCCGCCTTCGTCTTCTTCTTCCAGATGCTCTATCCCTTTGGCCGGGTGAACCGTCCGACCGGCCCCGGCGCGGCGGCGGGCGGCTGTATGCTGGTGCGCCGCGATTCGCTGGCGGCGGCCGGCGGCATCGCCGCGATCCGCACGGCGCTGATCGACGATTGCACGCTCGGCGCGCAACTCAAGAAACAGGGGCCGATCTGGCTTGGCCTCACCCATCGTTCGCGCAGTATCCGCGCCTATGACGATGCCGGAGTAATCGCCGCGATGATCTCGCGCTCGGCCTATGCCCAGCTCGGCTATTCGCCGCTATTGCTGGCCGGCACCTTGATCGGCCTTGCACTGGTTTATGGCGCACCGCCGTTCCTCGCGCTGGCCGGCACCGGCTGGCCGCAAATCGCGGGCGCAACCGCTTGGGCGCTGATGGCGATCTCCTTCCAGCCGATGCTGCGATTCTATCGCCGCTCTCCGCTCTGGGGCATTGCCCTGCCGCTGATCGCGGCTTTCTACGCCGGCTGCACCTTGCTATCGGCATGGCAGCATATGCGGGGACGTGGTGGAATGTGGAAAGGCCGCGCTCAGGCATCGGGGGGCCGCTGATGGAGGCCGCCGATCTCGCCTCGGGCAAGGGACATCGCGACGAGAATTTCCCCGTCGCTTCGGTCCTGCTCAAACCGGAACACCGCGCCCCGGTGATGGCCTTCTACCGGTTTGCCCGCGTGGCGGACGACATCTCCGATCACGAGACGCTGCCGGCGGCAGAAAAGCTCGCGCAGCTCGGGCGAATGCGGGCCGGGCTCGACGGCAAGGCGGAGGGTGCGGCGGAGGCGCTCGCACTACGCTCGGTCATGGCCGATCACCGGCTCGATCCCATGCATGCGCACGACCTGCTCGATGCGTTCGAGCGCGATGTGACCATCACGCGGTATGAGGATTGGGAAGGGCTGATCGGCTATTGCCGGCTGTCGGCGATGCCGGTCGGACGCTATGTGCTCGACGTGCATGGCGAGGATCGTGCCACCTGGCCTGCGTCCGACGCGCTCTGCGCGGCATTGCAGGTGATCAATCATCTCCAGGATTGCGCGAAGGATTACCGAACGCTCGACCGCGTCTATATCCCCGCCGAGACCTTCGCCGAGACAGGCGCGCGGATCGAGGACCTCGCGGCAGATCGCGCCACGCCGGCCTTGCGCGCCGCGATCGCCTCCCTCGCAGGCAAGACCCGAATGCTGCTCGACACGTCCGCCGGTTTCTCCACCATGATCGCGGACAGACGCCTCGCTGCCGAGGTCGCGATCATCCAGCGCCTCGCGGTGAGCCTGTGCGGGCGCCTGGAGACGCGCGATCCGCTCAGCGAGCGAGTGCATCACAAGACCTGGGAGGCCGGCTTCCTCGCCGCCGGCGCTGCGGTCGGCAGCCTGTTCCGGCGCGCGGCATGAACCCGGACGCTACCCCCGCCGCCCTGCAGCAGCAGGTTTCGGGCAGTTCTTTCTACGCGGGCATGCGCGTGCTGCCCAAGGCCGAACGCGAAGCGATGTACGCGATCTACGGCTTTTGCCGGCTGGTCGACGATATCGCCGACGACCAGCAGGGCAATCGCGAGGGCCGGATGCACGCACTCGACGCGTGGCGCGCCGATCTCGATTCGCTTTACGCGGGCGGGCCCCCGGGACAGGCGGCGCTGGTCGCCGAAGCCGTGAAACGCTTCGACCTCGACCGCGCCGATTTCGAGGCAGTGATCGACGGCATGGCAATGGACGTCGATCGCGACATCCGCTGGCCGCCCATGGCCGAGCTCGATCTCTATTGCGATCGTGTCGCTTCCGCCGTGGGGCGGCTGTCGGTGCGAATCTTCGGCATGGACGAGGCCCCGGGGATCGAACTCGCCTATCATCTCGGCCGCGCATTGCAGCTCACCAACATCCTGCGCGACGTCGATGAGGATGCGGAGATCGGGCGGGTCTACCTCCCGGTTGAGGCGATCTCCGCAGCCGGTATTCCCCTCACTACCCCTCTCGACGTCGTCGCCGATCCCCGGATCGATTCCGCCTGCCGCTCGCTCGCGGCAACGGCGCACGAGCATTACCGGCGCGCGCACGCGGTGCTCGCAACTCGGCCGCGCGGGCATCTGATTGCGCCGCGCCTGATGGAGGCAGCCTATGCCAAGGTGCTGCAGCGCACCGAGGCGATCGGCTGGAAACCGCCGCGCCACCGGGTGAAGGTGTCCAAGCTGTCGCTGCTCTGGACCGTGGTGTGGCTGTGGCTGACGCGTTGAGCTTCACCCGGGCGACGATTGCCGGTGCCGGTCTGGCGGGGCTTTCCGCCGCGGTGGCGTTACGCAAGGCGGGCGTCGCCGTGTCGATCTCGGATTCAGCGGCGCAGGCTGGCGGGCGTTGCCGCTCCTATCACGATCCGCAGCTCGGCCTGACGATCGACAATGGCAATCATCTCGTCCTGTCGGGCAATCCCGCGGTCGAGCGTTTTCGATCGGCAGTGGGCGTGACGACGGCGCTGGCCGGGCCGGACCATGCGGATTTCACCTTTCACGACCTGACCAGCGCGAAACGCTGGACGGTGCGGATCAATGACGGCGCGATCCCCTGGTGGGTCGCGGTGCCGGCCCGGCGCGTGCCGGGCAGCCGGATCGGCGACTATCTGCCTTTCGCGAAGCTGCTGTCGACCCGCGAGGGCCGGATCGACCAGCGCATCGCCACAAGCGGCCCGACCTGGTCACATCTGCTCGAGCCGGTGCTGCTCGCGGCGCTCAACACGGCGCCTGGCGAATCCTCGACCAAACTCGCCGCCGCTGTCCTGCGCGAGACGATCGCCAAAGGTGGTCGTGCGATGCGTCCCCGCATGGCGGAACCCAGCCTTGGCGCGGCTTTTATCGACCCTGCCCTTGCCTGGCTCGCGAACCAGGGAAGCGCAGTAGTGCTTGGACGTCGGCTTCGCGGGATTGCGTTCGATGGCGACCTGGCAATCGGCCTCGACTGGGGCGCCGGAATGGAACCTGTTGCCACGGATGAAGCGGTGATTCTGGCGGTACCACCCTGGGTCGCTACCTCGCTGGTGCCCGCGCTGCAGGCACCCGACGAATTCCGCGCCATCGTCAACGGGCATTTCGCCCTGCCCGCCCCGGCCGGCGCGCCGCCGATGCTTGGGCTGTTCGGCGGGACGGCGGAATGGCTCTTCGCCTTTCCCGATCGTCTCTCGGTCACGGTCAGCGCCGCCGACCGGCTGGTCGATATGGACCGCGAGGCCCTCGCGCGCACCTTTTGGACCGATATCTGCGCCGCGCTAGGCCTGGATGCGCCGATGCCGGCCTGGCAGATCGTCAAGGAGAAGCGCGCGACCTTCGCCGCCACACCCGAGCAGAATGCCAAGCGTCCGCCCGCCGCGACGCGCTGGCGCAACCTGTTCCTTGCCGGCGACTGGACGGATACCGGCCTCCCCGCCACGATCGAGGGCGCCTTGCGGTCCGGGGAAACCGTGGCGCGCCTCGCGCTTGGGCGATAGGAAGAGGCATGCACCAGAGCTTTTCCGGGATCGGGGAAACGGCGACGTCGCTCGCCACGGTCGAGGCGGCGGTCGATCGCGCGACCGACGCGCTTGCGAAATTGCAACGCGACGACGGCCATTGGGTGTTCGAACTCGAGGCCGATGCGACGATCCCGGCAGAATATATCCTGCTGCGCCACTATCTCGGCGAGCCGGTCGATGCCGCGCTCGAAGCGAAGATCGCCACCTATCTGCGCCGCATCCAGTCGGCGGAGCATCATGGCTGGGGACTGTTCCATGGCGGTGCGTTCGATGTCAGCGCCTCGGTAAAAGCCTATTACGCACTGAAGATGATCGGCGATCCGGTCGACGCGCCGCACATGGCGAAAGCCCGCGCCGCGATACTGGCGGTGGGCGGCGCGGCGGCGGTCAATGTCTTCACCCGCATCCAGCTTGCCTTGTTTGCGGCGGGCCCCTGGTCGACCGTGCCGACCATGCCGCCGGAACTGATCCTGCTGCCGCGCTGGTTCCCGATCCATCTGTCGAAGATGTCTTATTGGGCGCGCACCGTGGTGGTGCCGTTGCTCGTGCTCGGCGCGCTCCAGCCCGTCGCGCGCAACGCGCTCGGGGTAAGGGTCGGCGAACTTTATACCGGCGAGAAGGTCCGCCCCGGCACCAAGGCGGCCGACACCAAATGGCTGTGGACTCACGGCTTCAACGCGCTCGACCGCGTACTCAAGGCCGGCAACGGATTGTGGCCGAAGAAGTTGCGCGCGCGCGCGATCAAGGCTTGCGTGGATTTCGTGATCGAGCGGCTGAACGGCGAGGACGGGCTCGGCGCGATCTATCCGGCGATGGCGAACAGCGTGATGATGTTCGATTGCCTGGGCTATGCCGAGGATCACCCGGCGCGGGCGATCGCGCGGCAGTCGGTCGAGAAGCTGCTCGTGATCCGCGAGGACGAGGCCTATTGCCAGCCCTGCGTCTCGCCGGTCTGGGATACCGCGCTTGCCGCGCATGCGATGCTCGAAGCGGGTGGCGAAGATGCCGAGGCACGCGCCGGCCGCGGGCTCGACTGGCTGAAGCCGTTGCAGGTGCTCGACGTGAAGGGCGACTGGGCGGACGAGAAGCCGGACGTTCGGCCGGGCGGCTGGGCCTTCCAGTACAACAACGCGCATTATCCCGACCTCGACGACACGGCCGTGGTGGTGATGGCGATGGACCGCGCCAAGGCACGCAATGACAGCGAGGCGATCGATCGCGGCGTCGAATGGACCGTCGGCCTGCAAAGCCGCAACGGCGGCTGGGGCGCGTTCGATGCCGACAACAGCTATCATTACCTCAACAACCTGCCCTTTGCCGATCATGGCGCCCTGCTCGATCCGCCGACCTCGGACGTCAGCGCCCGCTGCGTCTCGATGCTCGCGCAGCTCGGCGAGGCACGCGACAGCGACCGCATGCGCGCCGCTCTCGATTTCCTGGCGAAGGAACAGATGCCCGACGGAAGCTGGTTCGGGCGCTGGGGGGTAAACTATGTCTACGGTACCTGGTCGGTGCTGTGCGCGCTCAACGCGGCGGGTTTTGCGCCGGACGAACCGATCGTCGCGAAAGCCGCCGACTGGCTCGCCCGGATCCAGAATGCGGACGGCGGCTGGGGCGAGGACTGCGAGAGCTATGCACTCGATTATGCCGGCTACACCCCTGCCCCCTCGACGGCATCGCAAACCGCCTGGGCGCTGCTGGGGCTGATGGCGGCGGGCGAAGTGGATTCGCCGACCGTCGCGCGCGGCGTGGCCTGGCTCGCGGCGAACCAGGAGGCGGACGGGCTCTGGGGACAGGAAATGTACACCGGCGGCGGTTTCCCGCGGGTCTTCTATCTGCGTTATCACGGTTACCCGAAATACTTCCCGCTCTGGGCGATGGCGCGCTATCGCAACCTGAAGCGCTCCAACACGCGTCAGGTCGCGTACGGGATGTGACGCTGGTCGTCGCCTGCGGGCTGAAGCGCGAGGAGAGCATCATCGACCGGCCAGGCCGGGATGTTTTCGTGGTAGTCGGCGGCGGTGATGCTGCGCGGCTCGACGCAGAGCTCGACGACATGACGGCGATGTTTCCCGGGATCGTCGTGTCGAGCGGGCTGGCAGGTGCCCTCGACCCGGCGCTGCAGCCGGGAGACGTGGTGATCGACGGTCATCGTGGATTGGTCGCACGGCTTCAGGCTATCCTGCCGCATGCCCGGATCGGCGCCGTTGTCGGCAGCGACACCATCGTGGTGACGGCCGCGGAAAAACAGACCCTCACCGATCGCACCGGCGCCATCGCGGTCGATATGGAAACCCACGTCGCCAGACGGGTCGCCGCCCGCAGGAACCTGCCGTTCGTGGCGGTGCGGGTGATCTCGGACGATGCCGGATCCACCCTCCCCCCGGCCGCGCTGGTCGGGATGAAACCGGATGGAAGCATGGCGCTCCGCGCCGTGCTGTGGTCGCTGGCCCGCCAACCCCGCCAGCTACCCTCCCTGATCCGCACTGGCGATCAGGCCGGGCGCGCCTTCAAGAGCTTGGAGCGCACGTTCGCGGCGATCGCTGCGGGCCATTTCGACCGCATCTCGCCCGAACACCTGCCTCCCGACCCTGAGGATTACGAGGCCTGAACCACGTGTTTGGCGGCCTTGGGGTTGGCGGCGCGGATGATCTCGAGTTCCCGCTCGACATGCGATGAGTGCACGTTCTGCGCCGGGCGCTGGTTGCTGATATCGATATCCGGCGCCATCGGGCCGGTCGTGCGCACGCCCTTGCGGCCGATCGCGAACATCTTGAGCGGATGGCGGATCGAATCCGTCGCAGCCGTGCCTTCAAAGCCGCAATGGACCATGCAATCGGCGCACTTCTCGTACTTGCCGACGCCGTAATCGTCCCACTCGGTGCCTTCCATCAGCTCCTTGAAGCTCTTCACATAGCCTTCGCCGACCAGGTAACACGGCTTCTGCCAGCCGAAGACGGTGCGCAGCGGCATCGACCAGGGGGTGCATTCATAGCTCTGGTTGCCGGCGAGGAAGTCGAGGAACAGCGGCGAGTTGGTGAAGGTCCACTTCTTGCCGCCATCGCCCCGCGCGAACACGTCGCGGAAGAACTGCTTGGTGCGGGTGCGGTTGAGAAAATGCTCCTGGTCCGCCGCGCGCTCATAGGCATAGCCGGGCGAGATCGTGATCTCGACGCCGCGCTTCTCCATCTCGTCGAAGAAAGCGGCAAGGCGCTCGGACGAGGCACCGTCGAACACCGTGCAATTGACCTGGACTCGGAAGCCCTTCGCCTTGGCCAGCTCGATCGCCTCGATCGCCACCTCATAGGTGCCGTCCTGATCGACCGCGTGGTCATGCATGCCCTTGTCGCCGTCGAGGTGGATCGACCAGGTGAAGAAGGGCGACGGCGCGTAATCGTCGATCTTCTTCTTGAGCAGCAGCGCGTTGGTGCACAGGATCACGAACTTCTTCTTCGCGATATAACCCTTCACGATCTTCGGCATGTCGCGATGCAGCAGCGGCTCGCCGCCCGCGATCGACACCGCCGGCGCGCCGCATTCGTCGATCGCCTCCATGCACTGATCATAGCTCAGCCGCTGATTGAGGATCGCATCGGGATAGTCGATCTTGCCGCACCCCGGGCAGGCGAGATTGCAGCGCAGCAGCGGCTCGAGCATCAGCACCAGCGGATAGCGGCCGCCCTTGATGTGCTGCCTGACGGTGTACGCACCGATGCGAACGAGCGGGGAAAGAGGCAGGCTCATGGAATCGTCCTATTCGGCCGCGGCGGCGCGCGGCATTACATTTCTCAGCTCGGGCGGGAGGCTGAACTCGATATTTTCCTCGACGCCGTCAAGCTGCGAGACCTCGATCGGGCGGAGCCGAGCCAGGGCAGCGATCACATCGTCGACAAGTTCGTCCGGTGCCGACGCGCCGGCGGTGATGCCGACCGCATCGATACCGCTCAGCCATGCCGGATCCACACCATCGCCATCCGCCACGAGATAACTCGGCAGGCCCATTTCCACGCCAATCTCGCGCAACCGGCTGGAATTGGAGCTGTTCTCCGCGCCGACCACGATCAGCAGCTCGCTGACCCGCGCGAGATCGCGCACGGCAGTCTGGCGATTCTGCGTGGCGTAGCAGATGTCCGAAACGTCCGGGCCCTGCACATCGCTGAAACGCTCGTTGAGCGCCGCGATCACACTGCGGGTATCGTCGACGCTGAGCGTCGTCTGGGTGACATAGGCGATCGGCGTATCGATCTCGAGCGGCAGCGCCTCGACCTCGGCCTCGGTCGACACGAGATGGATCGGCGCATCGACCTGCCCCATGGTGCCCTCGACCTCGGCGTGACCGGCATGGCCGATCAGCACGAGCGTGCGCCCGGCCTTGGCGTAGCGCCGGCCCTGCACATGGACCTTGGTGACGAGCGGGCAGGTCGCATCGAGCACCGGCAATTCGCGCAGCTTCGCCTCGTCCTGCACCGAACGGGCGACTCCGTGCGCGCTGAAAATGGTCGGCGCGCCGGCCGGAATCTCCGCCAGATCCTCGACGAAAATCGCGCCCTTGCTCCGCAGCTTGTTCACGACATGGCGATTATGGACGATCTCATGCCGGACATAGACCGGCGCCCCGTGGAGATCGAGGGCGCGTTCGACAATGTCGATAGCTCGTACCACCCCCGCACAGAAACCCCTCGGCTTCGCGAGGATCACCCGCAATGGAGCACTTTTTTCGGCGGTCATCAAACCCGTGTCCAGCCCCGTACTAGTTTCACACCAGCCCCCGGTCGACGATATCCTTCGCCGTTGCGGTAGGAAGATAGCGGTGCGGTAGCCGAAGAAAAAGGTGTAAAAGCGGCACGGATGTTAGGAACCTGGCCGTTTCGACGGGGCGATGCACGCCAGAGGGTGGATTTTGCGGCGCGGCGCCGATAGACGGGCCACGGGGCAGAATGGAACGAACCGAACATGCGAACCCCTGTCCCGCCTTTCATCCCCTCCCTCATCGTCGCCGCGCTGATCGTGCCGGCACCCGCCGCCCTGGCCCAGGCCAACGATCCGGCGCGTGCCCCGGTACAGGCGCTTTGCGATGGCCTGGTCTCGATCATGAAAGGCGGCAAAACGATGGGCGTGCGCGGCCGCACGGCGGCGATCGGCCCGGTCGTCGACCGGGTTTATGAGGTGCCGCTGATGACCCGGCTGACGGTCGGCGCCGGCTGGAACGGGATCGCGCCGGCGGATCAGACCGCTCTGGTCGCCGCCTTCCGGCGAATGGTGATCGGCCAATACGCCACCAATTTCGATTCCTTCTCCGGCGAGAAATTCACCATCGACGCCAAGGTCGAGACCCGCGGAACCGACAAGCTGGTGAAAACCAGCCTGGCCCAGACCGGCGAGGCGCCGATCCCGATCGCCTATCGCCTGCGCGCGAGCGGCGGCGGCTGGAAGATCATCGACGTCTATTACCGCAATTCGATCAGCCAGCTTGCCACCCGCCGCTCCGATTTTTCCCGAGTGCTGGCGACGGGCGGGGCAAAGGCGCTGATCCGCCATCTCGACGAACTGGCTGCCAAGGGCGGGAATTGAGTCTCGGCTTCGTCCTGCCGACGGTAGCGCTGCTAAGCGCGGCGCCGGAAGAGCCCGCGGCGCGGCCCGCGCCGATCGCGCAGGTTTCGGCCGCGCCCGAGCCGCAGCAAGCGGCGCCTGCACCTCGGTCGGAGCCGGCTGCAGCCGCTCCAGACTATTCGATGGACCCTTTGCCCGCACCGCTGATCGATGCGGCCAGAGCGCCGGCGACGCCAGGTCCAGAGTCCATCAAGGGTTTTGACCGAACGCCTGGCGATCCGCTGGAGAATTTCAACCGACGCATGTTCTCGGCATTCCAGAGCACCGACCGGAAATTCATCCGGCCGGTCGCGATGGGCTACAAGCATGTCGTGCCCAAGCCGGTGCGGTCGGGCATCCGCAACGTCCTGAGCAATCTGGGCGAGCCGATCGTCTTCCTGAACGACCTGCTCCAGCTCAAGCCGGGCCGGGCGATCAAGACGTTGGTGCGCTTTGCGGCCAATTCGACCATCGGCATTGGCGGCCTGGTGGATGTCGCCGGGACGCCTGGGGTCAAGCTGCCGCACCGAAGCAACGGCTTCGGCAACACGCTGGCCTATTATGGCGTGGGGCCAGGGCCCTATCTTTTCCTCCCGTTCGTCGGCCCGACCACGCTCCGTGACCTGATCGGCGGCCAGGGCGACGGCTTCGTACTGCCGGTCGCGATCGGCAATCCCTTCGACCGCTGGCAATATCAGGTGCCCAAGGGCGTGATCAGCGCGCTCGACCAGCGCGCTGAATCGGATGCCGACATGAAGGCGCTGCTCGACGGCGCGGTCGACCCCTATGCTACACTGCGGTCAGTCTATCTCCAGAACCGCGCGGCCGAGATCCAGGAACTGCACGGCCGTGGCGCGACGACACAGGGCGTCAACCCGCTCGAAGATCCGCTGAGCGACCCGGCATCGGGCGCGGCAAGCCCCTTGGATGACCCGTTGAGCGATCCTGCAAAACCCACGCCGGCCGTCGAGGCGGTTCCTGCCGGGCAAACCGCGGCTCCCGCGACCGACAAAGCCGATCCTCTCACTGATCCGGCACAGCCCTGAGCGGAACCCCGCCCGCTCTTGCTCCTGGTCAGGCTCAATTCAAAAGTCCGCAAGGCGCGCGCACGGTTCAAAACTGCTCTTTGATATCGTAGACACTGCAAAGGACCGCTCGTGACGGCTGAATGTCGGACGATTCTTCGTGCCCTTTTGACCGGTAACAGCGGAAAATCGCGCTCATTTCGCGCCATTTTTCCTCTGTTATGCGTAACAGGGAAAACCGGCGGTAAGCCATTGTAAATGGATGAAGAATTCGCCGTCAAAATCCAACTTAACAGCGGAAGAAAAATATTCGACCATTAACGCTGGCGAATCGCTTTTCCAGCCCGCGTATCCCAGGCCTCTGGTTTCAGGTCAGGACCGGTTCCGCCTCGTCTTTCTCAGCTGGCGGGCCAAGCAGGGCCGGTTCGAACACCAGCGCGCAGATCAGCGTCCAGATGAGCGAGATCATCAGGATCTTGCCCATGCTCGCCGTACCCGGATGGTGCGACAGCCACAGGCTGCCGAACGCCGTTCCCGTGGCGAGCGCGCTGAATAGCACCGCGCGGGCAAGGCTCGATTGGAGCAGCCCGGTTGCGCCGCCCCGCCACGCCATCACGAAATAGATATGGAAGGCGACGCCGACGCCGAACAGCAGCGGGAAGGCGATGATATTGGCGAAGTTGATCGGCTGGCCGATCAGCACGCAGGTGGCGAGCGTCAGGAAGATCGACAGGATCACCGGCGCCAAAGTGAACATCACTTCGCGCAGGTTGCGCAGCACCGCGAGCAGCAACAGGCTGACCAGCACGAAGGCGATCACCCCGGCCTGCACGAACGCGCCGGCCACGGTGAAGGCGGCCGCCTGAGTCGCGACCGGCAGGCCCGAGATCGCCGGCGTCACCGTCGCCACCGCGGCCCGGAAACGTTTGATCACCTGATTGTCGTTGCCGTCGCCCTTGGGGAAGGCCTGAAGCCTCGCGCGGCCATCGGGGGCGATCCAGTCGCGGACCATGTCGGCCGGCAGGCTCTCGCGCGTGACCGGTTCGGCCTGGAGCGCGGCACGGACCTGATCGAGCATCACCGTCAGCGGGCGGGAGAGCATCGCGTTCACCTCGGCGCGCTTGGCCGGCGTGGCCGAGGCCAGCCGCTCGAATGCCGCCCCAAGGCGTCGCGCATCCGCCACGCCCTGCCCCGCGCCGCCTATCGCCTTCAAACGACCCGATACCTGGCGCAGCGAGGTCACCAGCGCAGCATCATCGGGCGGTGGCGCGATGTCGAATGGGTTGAGCGTCAGGTCGAGCAGTACCGATGCGTCCTGGATCAAGGCGAGCTTGGCAGGTTGGTCCTCGGGCACGAAGCTGTCGACCGAGATCACCTGTTTCACCTCGGGCAGCGCGGACAGGCGCTTCACCAGCCCCGCCGCGGCCTGTGCGTTGGGTGCAAGCACGTCGATCGTGTTCGGCGTGCGGTCGGGGTCGCGGGTCAGATCAGTCAGCGCCTGCATCGAAGGCGCCTTGGGATCGCGCAGATGGAGCGGGTTGAAGTCAAAGACGACCCAGGGGAGCAGCGCGATGCTCACCACCATCGACGCGCCGAACGCCCAGAGCACTGCCTTGCGACGCCGTTCAAGGAAGCGATCGGCTGGGGCGAATTGCGCGAAGCCGACCTCGCGGCGCGGCGCGCCGGGGCGCAGCAGCAGGACCAGGGCGGGCAGCAAGGTCACGCTGAACAACAGCGCGATCACCATGCCGAGGCCAGCGATCACGCCCAGCTCGGCGATGCCGATATAGGCGGTGGGCAGGAAAGCGCCGAAGCCGAGGAACACCGCGCCTGCCGCCAGCAATAGCGGCGCGCCGAGCGCGGTCGCGGCTCCCTGCAGCGCCGCGGCGGGCGCAAGCCCCGTCACGCGTTCGGCATTGTAGCGCACGCAGATCTGGATGCCGAAATCCACGCCGAGCCCAACGAAGAGGGGAATGAAGGCGACCGAGATCAGGTTGAGCCGCCCGACCGCGGCCAGCCCCACGGCAAGGGTGACGACCAGCCCGAGGATGATCGTACCGAAAATGGCCGCGACCAGCCTGACCGATCGAGTCGCGAACCACAGGGTCACCAGCATGGCCCCGAGCATCACCATGCCGACCGCGCCGATATTCTCCTGCAAGGTCGCGAATTCCTCGTCAGCGAGCGGCACTTCGCCGGTCAGGCGAACCGATACGCCGTGCGCGGCATCGAGCTGCAGCGCTGCGGCAGCGGCATGGACCGCGTCGCTCGCCGCCTCGCCCGGCATCAGCGCGCTGTGATCGAGCACCGGCTGGGCCAGGATCAGGCGGCGCTTGGGCAGACTGAGCGGCCCTGCCCCAGTCGCGAACAATTGCTGCCACGAGAACCAGGCGGGTTTGCCGTCGAGCGACCGCTCGGTCGCCTCGGCCAGCGCGCGCATCGGCCGGTCGATCTGGTCGAGCGTCGCTGCCTTCGCCTCGACTCCATCGAGCATCGTCGACAGCGCGCCGTTCACCCCGCGCAACGACGGATCGGCGGCGAGCGGTCCAAGCATCGGCTGCGCCTCGATCAGGGCGGCGGTCGCCTGACGGACATCCTCGCGCGACCCGAACAACAGCCCTTCGCGCGCGAAGAAGTCACCGCCGTCCGGCCGGCGCACCAGCCTGAAATGCGCCTTGTCCTCCCCCAGCGCGACCGTCAGCTTCGCTGCGGCATCCTCGGCCAGCTCGGGTGTCTGGCCGTCGACCACCACCACCATCACGTCACGCAGTTGGGGAAAGGCGGCTTCCATCGCCCGTTCCTGCTTGCGCCAATCGATATCGGGCGAGATCAGCGCCGCCGTGTCGGTCGTCATGTCGAACCGCGCGGCCGTGAAAAGAAGGGCTACGCCCGCCAGCACCACGGACAGCAACAGGGTCTGCCAGGGACGACGGATACTGATCGCAACCAGGGTGGGAATGGGCGACCGCATCCGCTCAGCGCGCCTTTGCCGGCCCGGAAGCCCCCAGGAAATAGCGCATCCTCAGGCCGATCGCCTGTTCCTGCCCATCGAAGGCGAATACCGCGTCGGCCCATTTCGGCGGCCCGAGGCTGATCCGGGCATCGTTCGAAAAACCCACGCCTTCCTTCGGGATGCCGAAAAGCGCGCGATCGACCTTCTTGTTGCGGTTTTCGTCATGAAATACCTGCGCCGCATAGCGTCCGGCGGGCAGGCCGTGGACAGTGACCAGGGTGACACCGGCATGGGCAGGCGCGTCCCCGGCATAGGGGCAATCGTCCTTCAGGAACTGAGCCTGGGGGCAGATATCGACATGGACCACGCCGGCCGAATTCCGGACATTGTCGACCCGGATCGTGAGCGTTCCATTGGGCGCAGGCGCCGCTGCCGCAACCCCGAACCCGATCAGCATGGCGAAGGATGCTCGCACCCGCTTAAACGACATCGCGCCTGGCTTCCTCGACGACGCCGCCTGAGTTGTGTCGGAGTGCCTTGAGGACGGTGTCGACGATGGCGTCTGCATCGAGGCCTGCTTCGGCATATTGCTTTTCGGGCTTGTCCTGGTCCTGGAAGATATCGGGCAGGCGCATGGTGCGGATCTTGAGCCCGGCATCGACCAGCCCGGTGTCGCTGGCGAGGGTCAGCACATGAGCCCCGAGCCCGCCGATCGATCCCTCCTCGATCGTCACCGCCACCTCATGCGTGGTCAGCAAGCGGCGGATCAGCGCCTCGTCGAGCGGCTTGACGAAGCGCAGGTCGGCGACCGTGGTGGACAGACCCCGCGCATCGAGCGCATCGGCTGCCCTCAGCGCCTCGCCCAGCCGCGTGCCGAGCGACAGGATCGCGACCTTGTGCCCCGTGCGCACGATACGGCCCTTGCCGATCTCGAGCAGTTCGGGCGTCTC